>CAZKBS010000004.1:0-161213 GCA_964551435.1 uncultured Micavibrio sp. | reverse complement strand
TCTGTCTGCCTCGTCGCCGCTCTCGTATGGTGGATTTAATGAGTCTTGGCCCTAAGCCTTCTCAATATTATCCACGCGCACGGCGGCATCATCCCTGACCAGCTTCAGGCGATAGCCGCCGAAGCGCTTGCCCATCATGCCGCGCAGCGCCATGCAGGTCGCGCCTGCCCCCGCGCACCAGCCGAAAAATGTCCCCAGCAGTACAGATAACTGCTCCGCCTCCGCCTGCGTTTCGGACACGCTGGCCATGAAAAAAGACAGCGCGAAAACGATAATCATCAAAGGTACCAAAAGCGCCAAAATCCACACACAGGTGCGCCACATCAGCCCCCAGAACATCAGGAGCGTGATGCCGACAGGCGGTTCGTTTTCAATAACGTTTTGAGACATTGGGTGTTACCTTCCTGATCAACGCCGTTTGCAGGGCTGGCCATCATAGCATCACTGGCTTATACTGCCGGTGTCAAAAGATTTCTTGCCGTCTGCGGCAAGACTGTTTTATCGCCGTCCGCGGCAAGGGGTACATCATGAAAAAATCCGTTTTCACCGCATTCACCGTTGCCGCCGCCGTTGCCGCAGGGCTGATGTTTTTGCAAACGCCGTCGCGCGCCGCGCCCGAAGAACACCACCATGAAACGCACGCACCCGCCGCCGCCACGGAAAAAAAGCAGCTGATTTACAGCTGCACGCCGGATAGCTTCACCCTGACGCAGGATGGCGACAAATATACGCTGGCCGCGACACTGGAAACTCCGACGCCGAACTTCAGCTACAGCGTTTATGACGCCGACGAAAAAAACGGCCGCATCAAAGCCAAGCTGACACTCACCGCACCGGAAGGCATGCAGCTGACCGTCATCGACAAAGTTGACATCAACCACACCTTCGAACACGAAGGCACGCTGCACGCGCTCACCATGACGGTCGAGAAGGATTTCAACTGGGGCCCAGAATCCGTGCAATGCACGCACCAGTAAATCTTGCGCCCTGCAAACCACGATAAAAACCGGAAACAATCGCATATGACCAAGATCGGCAATACCAAAATCGGCATTCTGGGCGCGGCAGGCCGCATGGGCCAGATGATCGCCAAGGAAATCCTCTCGGGCGCGCATGGCGCGGCGACGCTTGCTGCTGCGGGCGAGCACGGAGAAAGCACCACGCTTGGCCGCGATATCGGCGCGCTCTGCGGTTTTGGCGATTGCGGCGTGTGCATTATTTCCGACCGTGATGCCGTTTTTGCCGCCTGCGACGTGCTGATCGATTTCACCACCCCCGCCGCCACCATGGACAATACCGCCGCCGCCCATGCCAGCGGCAAGGCGCTGGTCATCGGCACCACAGGCCTGGGCGCCGTTGAAGATGCCGCGATTACCGCTGCTGCTGCCCGCGCCGCCGTGCTGCAGGCCGCGAATATGAGCGTCGGCGTGAACGTGCTGCTGTCGGTTGTCGAACAGCTGGCCGCCCGCCTCGGCCCCAAAGATTTCGATATCGAAATTTTTGAAGCGCACCACAAACACAAAGTCGACGCGCCGTCCGGCACGGCACTGGCGCTGGCCGAGGCCGCCGCCAAAGGCCGCGGCGTCAAACTGGACGAGGCCATGGTGCCCGCCCGCTTCGGCCAGATCGGCCCGCGCCCCGAAGGCGCCATCGGCATGTCCGTTTTCCGCGGTGGCGATGTGATTGGTGACCATACCGTGACCTTCGCCGCACTGGGCGAGCGTATCGAAATTGGCCACCGCGCGTCCGACCGTGCGCTGTTTGCCCGCGGCGCCGTGCGCGCGGCCATGTGGCTGGCCGGCAAAGCCCCCGGCCGCTATACCATGCGCGACGTGCTGGGACTCTAAGCGGGAACGCAAGCGCCTGCTTTAAAATGGTTATTTATTTTCTACGGCTTGGCGCAGGATTTTAACGACCCCTCCCGTATTATTCTTCATCGGGAGAATTCTTTATGTCCTCTGCTGCCGCCTTTATTGCCGCCAACCGTTTCGGTTTCGGCCCGCGTCCGGGCGATCTGGATGTCATCGCGCGCGATCCGGCACGCTGGGTGCTGGCGCAGCTTGACAGCAGCTATGCCGCCTCCCCCGCCTTTGCCGGATTGCCCCCGACGCCGGACGTTGTGCAAAGCGCGCTCGGCCAGTTGCAAAAACTGCGCAAGATGAAAGATGCGAATGCCGAAGACCAGCGGCGCATGCTGCGCGATTTGCAAAAAGATCTGCGCGGCGATTTTACCCGCGAAGCCGCCGCACGTACACGTGCCGCCATCGACAGCCCCGCGCCGTTTTTCGAACGGCTGGTGCATTTCTGGAGCAACCATTTCACCGTATCCGCCACCAAACGTCAGAGCCTGCCGCTGGTTGCCGCATTCGAGCGCGACGTTATCCGCCCGCATATCATGGGCACGTTCGGCGATATGCTGCTGGCCGCGACGCGGCATCCGGCGATGCTGACGTATCTGGACAATGCCCGGTCCATCGGCCCGCAGTCACGTGCGGGGCGGCGGCAGGGCAAGGGACTTAACGAAAACCTCGCGCGCGAGGTGCTGGAGCTGCATACCCTCGGCGTCAACGGCGGCTATACGCAGGATGACGTTATCGCGCTTGCCAAAATGCTGACCGGCTGGACGGTCGATATCACAGGACGCAGCGCGGACGGGTTTTTATTCAATGCCGCCGCGCATGAACCGGGGGATAAAAACCTGCTGGGCTTGCGTTTTGGCGAAAGCGGAGAAAACGAAGCGCGGCAGGCCCTGCAAAGCCTTGCGCTGCACCCCGCCTGTGCGCAATTCATCGCCGAAAAGCTGGCGCGGCACTTTATCAGCGATACGCCGTCCGCGGCCAGCGTTCATACCCTCGCCCAAAGCTACAGCCGCAGCGGCGGGCGACTTCTGGATGTCTACCGCAGTTTGATATCCCTGCCTGACATCTGGCAGGCGCCGCTGCAAAAAATCAAAACGCCGAATGATTTCATTATTTCTCTGCTGCGCGCGGCGGATATCGATATCGACGATATGCGGCTTGCAGCGGCTTTCCGGACTTTGGGACAGGTGCCCTTCTCCGCCCCCTCCCCCGCAGGATGGAGCGATATGGCCAAGGACTGGCTGGGTGGCGAGGCCCTGCTGCGCCGCATCGATATCGCGCAAAACGTCGCCGCCGCGATTCATACGCGCATCGACCCCGCCGGACTTCTCGAACAGACCATCGGGCCCGTTGCCGCTGACGCCACACGCACCGCCGTGCGCCGCGCAGGCAGCCCGGCCGAGGCGATTACCCTGATTTTCGCCAGTCCTGAATTCCAGCGGAGGTAAACAGGCATGACAGAAAAAATATACAATACGCCACTGTCACGCCGCCTGCTGCTGCAGGGGCTGTGCGGTGCGGCGATGCTGCCCGTCATGGGCGGCGTGCGGTTATCTTTCGCGGCCGCACCGGGCGATGCGCGTTTTGTGTTCATCATCCTGCGCGGTGCGATGGATGGACTGGCCGCCGCCGTACCTTATGGCGATCGCCATTACAGCGCCGCCCGCGGCAGCATGGCCCTGCCCGCATCGGCCCTGATACGTCTGGATGATTTTTATGCCCTGCATAAAAGTTTTGAATCCTTTGCCGCGCTCTATCAATCCGGCGAGGCCGCCGTGGTGCATGCGGTTGCGACCCCTTATCGTGAGCGGTCGCATTTCGATGCGCAAAACGTGCTGGAATGCGGCGCCGACAGGCCGCACGGCGCGCGTGACGGCTGGCTCAACCGCGCCTTGGCCATCATGAACCCCGCGACGGATACGCCGGGGCTTGCGGTCGGGCAGACCATTCCGCTGGCGCTGCAGGGCCGCGTCGGCGTCGGCAGCTGGAGCCCGTCCGGCGACGGCCTGCCAGCCGATGCGCTGCTCATCGCGCTTGAGGGGATGTATAGCGGCGATACCCTGTTCGAAACCGCCCTGTCGCAAGCCGTCGGTATTCACGATATCGCCGACAGCGGTGATATCGACAAGACCCGCATGCGCGGCGCGGGCGGGCGCGGACGCGGCGCGATGGAATCAACGCTGGCCGCCGTGGGTAAAATTCTTTCCGCGCCGAACGGCCCGCGCATCGCGACGCTGGAAATCGGCGGCTGGGATACGCACGCGCAGCAAGGGCTTGAAGCCGGCGCGCTTGCGAATAACTTCGCGGCGCTGGATGCGGCATTTGGCGCGATCAAAAAATCGGCGGGCCCGCTGTGGGATAAAACAGTCGTGCTGGCCGCAACCGAATTCGGGCGCACCGTCGCGGGCAACGGCACGGGCGGCACCGACCACGGCACCGCGTCCTGCGCCTTTATCGCGGGCGGGGGCCTGCGGGGCGGCAAAGTGTACGGCGCATGGCCGGGACTTGATAAAACGCAGCTCTATCAGGGCCGCGACCTGCGCCCCACCACCGACCTGCGGCAGGTGGCCAAGGCGGTGCTGACACGGCACATCGGCCTTGCGGCGGGCGATGTCGAGCGGCATGTTTTCGCCGGCAGCGCAAACCTGCGCGCGATGGATGAATTATTCGGATAGACCGCGCGATTTACGCGGCGGCGCCTTCGGCCTTTAGCAGGGCTTTTTTGAGCGCGGGGCCCCAGACATAGCTGACCTTGCTGCCAGATGTGTTGACCACACGGTGGCAGGGCACAATCACCGACAGCGTGTTTTTACCCACTGCCGAGCCGACCGCCCGCACGGCAGCCGGCTTGCCCAGCTTGCGCGCGATGTCGCCATAGGTCAGGGTCTTGCCGGATTTGATTTTCAAAAGTTCTTTCCAGACTTTGATCTGAAATGCGGTGCCATAGAGCACCAGCGGCACCGATATCTCCGCCGCATGCTGCGGCCAGCCTTTTTTCCATGCGGCCGCGATATCGCGCGCGGGCTTGGCGGTGATTTTGGCATCTTCAATCAAATTCGCGCCCGGCCAGTTTTTGGCGAGGTCTTTTTCGCCGCAATTCAGGCCGATCCAGCAAACGCCTTCGGCAGACATCGCGACCAGTATCTTGCC
The DNA here is from genome assembly GCA_964551435.1 of uncultured Micavibrio sp. Classification (GTDB taxonomy): domain Bacteria; phylum Pseudomonadota; class Alphaproteobacteria; order Micavibrionales; family UBA2020; genus UBA2020. Next base: position 156,204 of record CAZKBS010000004.1, on the reverse strand, counting down.
CATCGCAAAATCATGCACGCCCCAGACCAGCGTAAGGCCTTTGCCGCGGGCTGCGCGGGTGGTGGTGTGGGTGATGATTTTCATGGCGGCTTCTCCTGTTGCGGCGCGGCTTGTGGTTTATCCGGCAAGCGTGTAGAAATTTACACATGAAAAAGGACAAAATCGAACAGTTTTTTGCCCGCCTGCAGGCGCAAAATCCCGAGCCGAAGGGGGAGCTGAATTACACCAACCCCTATACCCTGCTGGTCGCTGTCACACTGTCGGCGCAGGCGACGGATACCGGCGTCAACCGCGCGACCGAAAAATTGTTCAAAATCGTCAAAACCCCGCAAGACATGCTGAAGCTGGGCGAGGACGGCCTTAAAAAACACATCAAGACCATCGGTCTTTTCAACGCCAAGGCCAAGAACGTGATTGCCGCTGCCGAAATGCTGGTGCGCGATTATGGCGGAAAAGTGCCGGAAACGCGTGAAGAGCTGGTCAAACTGCCCGGCTGCGGGCGTAAAACCGCGAATGTGGTTTTGAATATCGCCTTTGGCCAGCCGACGATTGCGGTCGATACGCATTTGTTCCGGCTAGGCAACCGCACAGGCCTCGCCCCCGGTAAAACGCCGGAGGAAGTCGAGGAAAAGCTGCTGAAAGCCGTGCCCGCGAAATACCTGCGCCATGCGCATCACTGGCTGATCCTGCACGGACGTTATGTGTGCAAGGCACGCAATCCCGATTGCGCAAACTGCATCGTGCGCGATCTCTGCGCGTTCAAAGGTAAAACCGTCTGATCGAAAGACCGCTTAAGCCCGCGAAGGTGCCGCACCGCGGCTGACCAGCGTGCGCAGGCAGCGCGACTGGCTGTTTTTGGGGGCTGGTTTATTGGCGATGGGGCCGCCGATTTTCAGCTCTTCGCCGCTGCGGAAATCGACATAGCTGACGTCAAAGCCGTTCTGGCGCGCATCGTCTTTGTAAAAATAAACATCGACCACGCAACCTTCGGTACGGTACTGCCAGATACGGGCAGCGGCATCGCGGCGCACCATCGACGGTTTGCCGAACAGATAGCCGATTTCACGCTCCGTCAGCTTCATCAGCGCGGCAGGGTCGCCGGAGATGTATTTCTGCGCGCGGTTGATATAACCACGGGCGGGCTGGTAGTCGTCATTGGCGGCAGCCTGACGGCTGTCGGGGAATAGCGCAAGACGGAACAGCGCCGGCGCCTCCGCACTGCCGTAGGCGGTATCGCTTTCGTAGGTTTTGCAGCTGCCGACCAGCAAAACCGCCAGCGGCACCATCGCCAGACCCAGACGGGCCAGACGGCGGGCATTGCGGCGCAGCTGGGCGTAGAACACCATAAAGGCGGAATCGACCGTTCCGGCCAGCCAGGTCCAGGGGTCCTGTGCAGCGGGAAAAGGCAGAGCGCCAGCCATCCCTTGCGGGCTATGGGGGCGGATAACCAATTAGTACCCGACCGCCCGGCGGAAAGTGCCCGGGCGTTCCTCTGTTACCGCAGCTTTCTCCGCCTCGTCATTGCTGGCGTCGAAAATCTTCTCCCCGGCTTCGGCTACGGTTGTGGCCTTTACGCTCGCGCCCGTTTTGTCGGCGGCGGGTGCCTTTTCGGCAACCGGCGCGGCGGGGCGGACGGCGATGCGTGCTTCGATACGGCTGCCGGCTTCGATTTCCAGCGCGCCATATTCAATATCGCCCGTGATATGGGCGGTGGATTTGACGGTCAGGCGGCCTTTAACCACCAGCTTGCCGTCGAAACGGCCCGCGATCACGGCATCCTGCACTTCGGCGGTACCGGTGAAGCTGCCGGACTCCAGAACATCCAGACGCTGGGTCAGCAGGGTTTCGGCAGTGACGGTGCCTTCGACAGCCAGATGCTGGCAATCGGTGATCTGGCCGTTCAGCACGATGCCGCGACCAACCGTCAGGCGGCGCTGTTCATCGGTGGCGGCCGTGGCGGCAGGCGCGCTGTTGTAGGGCATGGTGCCCGTGAGCATGGCGCTGTGGCCGGGAATATCGCTGCGGATCATTTTTTTCTCGACGTTCATTTGGGAGCCCTCATTTTAAAGCCGCGAACCCCTTTGCCAACACAAATCGAACAGATGGCTTTGTTATGTATTTGACATGTCAGGGTGCTGAATCCGTAGCATGCCCCTGATAGACCGTCCAGATTTTATAGGTTAACAACCCGCCGGATAGCCCGAAAAACGCCGTATTAATAATTTTTTAACGATAAATCAAAGGCATACGATTCTGATTTTTATGACCTTTGAAACCCATTTTTTGTCATAATAATATAAAATCACCCCCTCTCCGCCCCTCTCCGGTGGCGAGACGTGACGACTCAGGTGTGGGGCGTTTTGGGCAATGTGGCGGTTTTGTGCACGCGCGGCGCCATCTCGGGCAATGCGCCGCCCAGCTGCACCAGACGCACAGCGGCGTTATCAATCACCGCGCTATCGCTGATGTCATCGAAATCGCGCACGCTGACGGCCATCACCGGCACGCCGCCTTCGGGCGCGGCGCGCTCCGCAATCGTGGTTTGCTGGCGCAGTGTGAAATTGAACACATGCGTGAGCGTACCGCCCGCGGGCAGATGCAGGGTTTCACCCAGTACATCGGGCGCCATCAGATGATAGCGCTGCCCCGCGCGGCTTTGCGCTTCGGCAACTTCGGCGGCAGCGGTTGCCGCGTCAACTACGCCGCGCAGATGACCCAGCAGCGGCGATTGCGGGTTTTGCTGGCGCAGGCGCGCGTACAAATCCGCGCCGAAACCGGCCATGTCCTTGCTTTGTCCGGCCAGAAGATCAAAGGCCGCGCGATGACCAAAAGCCAGAGCCTGATAAATCGCCGCCCCGCCGTCGGCGTCGGGATTGGCGCCCTTGTCGAGCAAAAGACGCAATTTATCCACATCCCCCGTTTCTGCGACAGAGGTCAAGACCGCGTTCAGGGCCTCGCCATAACCGGCAAATTTGCCTGTCCATGACAGGGCGAAGGCAAGGTCGTCGGGCGTGGCGCGCGAAAAATGCGCCAGAACCATGGCAAAGGATTTCAAATCCTTCGCCGATGCCTGCTGCAAATGCCAGCCGACTGCGTCATGCCACAGCGCCGCCGCGGCAAGGGCAAGCGGCGCATCGCTGCCGATGCTGGCGCTTTTTTCTTTGGCGTTCCGCTCGCAAAGCGCCTGCCAGAGGGAGATATCTTTTTGTTCGAGCGCCCCTGCAAACAACCGGCGCGCATGCAGGATATCGCCGGGCGCGCTGTCATCGAAATCGAAGCCGCGTTTTTCCAGCACCGCCGCCAGCGCCGCGCCCGCCTTCATCTTGACCGCCAGCGCACACAGGGCAAAGCGCATCTCGCGGTCGGTTTTGTGGGTATTCATCAAATAGCGCACACGCTGCGGCTTGTTTTGCGCGACCGCTTCTTCCAGCGCCTTTTTCCACGCGCCGAAACCGCCGATGGACTGTGCCCATTGCTGGTCTTCGGGCGGCAGGCCGTCGATATTTTTAGCTTTGCCGAACATTCGATTTTCCAAAAAAGATTCGATGAAAGTTACGAAAAATATCACGGAACGTCAAGGCGTGTCAGAATTTCACCGTTGAAAAAAGGGGGGGCTATTTGTTAGGGTTAAAATATATCCCTAAAAAAATAGGAGACTCGTATGAAAGCCATTTTGAGTTCCCCTATCGGATGTGTGCGCAGCTAGTAATGCGCAACCGCTGGCTAAAGGGGATTAATGAGAGGCAATTCCAAAAGGGCAATTGCGTTAAGACATGTCTTGTACAGTCATAACGTGGACCTCTACCAAAAGTGTACTAGCACTGATGGTGCATATGTATAAGGTCTTAGGCTGCTGTGCCAGTAGTCACCGCCCCTTGCTGTGCGAGGGAATAACGGTGCACAGAAGAAGCAAGCCAACGTCTCTAAAAAGGTGGTCACTTTTTGTGGCCACCTTTTTTACTTTCCCCGTAAACCAAGGTTAATTACGCGCAAGCCGCCCTTACGCCTTTTGCGTGCGACACCTTATTATTTATGCGTATGACGCATTGTCGGGAAGGCGATGACGTCGCGGATGCTGTGGCTGTCGGTCAGCAGCATGACCAGACGGTCGATGCCGATGCCAAGGCCGCCCGTGGGGGGCAGGCCGTATTCCAGCGCTTCGACGAAATCCTCGTCGAGCATCTGCGCTTCTTCGTTGCCGGCTTCGCGCGCTTCGACCTGCTTTTTGAAACGGGCCAGCTGGTCGAAGGGGTCGGACAGCTCCGAAAACGCGTTGGCGACTTCCCAGCCGTTGACGTAGGTTTCAAAACGCTCCGTCAGCGTGTCGTTGTCGCGGTGGACTTTGGCAAGCGGCGAGATGTCTTTGGGCATATCGATCACATGCGTCGGCTGCACGAGGTCGGCTTCGACCTTTTCGCCGAATACCGCTTCGAGAACTTCGCCCCAGTTGCTGCCGTCCTTCACATGCACGCCAAGCTCTTTCGCTTTGGCCGCGGCAGCTTTGGCATCAGGAATGGCGCTGAAATCAACACCGGTTTTTTCGGTGACCAGCTGCGTCATGGTCTTGCGCGCCCAGGGCGCTTTGAAGTCGATTTCCTTGTCGCCGAATTTGATTTTCGTCTCGCCATTATGCAGCATCTTCACGGCGCCTTCGATGATGCGTTCGGTCAGGGCCATCATGTCGTTGTAATCGGCATAGGCCTGATAGATCTCGACCGAGGTAAATTCGGGGTTGTGCTTGACCGAAATGCCTTCGTTTCTGAAGCAGCGGTTAATCTCGAACACGCGGTCAAACCCGCCGACGACAAGGCGTTTTAGGTGCAGCTCCGGCGCGATACGCAGATAAAGCTGCATATCGAGCGCGTTGTGATGCGTCAAAAACGGCTTCGCGTTCGCGCCTCCCGCGATGGAATGCAGCATCGGCGTTTCGACTTCCATGAAACATTCGTCCGTCAGAACCTTGCGGATGAAGGAAATGATTTTGCTGCGTTTGCGGAAGGTTTCGCGGCTTTCATCGTTCATGATGAGGTCGAGATAACGCTTGCGGTATTTCAGCTCCACATCGTGCAGGCCGTGGTATTTTTCCGGCAGCGGGCGCACGGATTTGGTCAGCAGTTCGACCTTTTCGGTATTGATCGTCAGCTCCCCGCGCGGGGTGCGGCGGATTTTGCCCGTGACGCCGATGATATCGCCGATGTCGTAATAGGCCATCTGTTCCAGCAGTTCCGGCGCGACGTGTTCTTTATGGCTGAAAATCTGGATCTTGCCCGTGGTGTCTTTAAGGTCGATGAACATGCCCGAATTGCGGTTCGACATGACGCGGCCCGCGACGGAGACAACATCTTCCGTCGTCTCGCCGTTTTGCAGGCCTTCGTATTTCTTTTGCAGGTCGGCGGCATAGGCCGTGACGTCGAAACGATAGGCGAAGGGGTTCACGCCCTTCAGCTGCAGCTGCTTCATGTTCTCGATTTTCGCCTCGATCAGGGCGTTGGAATCGGTGGCGTGCTGTTCGGCTGCGGGTTGCTGGTTGGACATGATTGCGTCTTGCTGCGTGTTATTTTTCAAGCACCATATCGTAATGCGGGATACCGGCATCCATGTACTCGGACCCGCGGGTGCGGAAGCCAAGCTTTTCGTAGAACGGCACGGCTTCTGCCTGCGCGCTCAGCTTGAACAGCTGAATATCGCCCGCCTTGGACAGTTCCTGCAAGATGTATTTCATCAAAACCCCGCCCACGCCGCGGCTGCGGTGTTCTTTCAAAACCGCCACGCGTTCGATTTTGGCGGCGCTGCCCATCAGGCGTACGCGGCAGGTGGCGATAATCCGGCCATCGGCCTGCACGGCAAAATGGCGCGCGGCGGCGTCCATGCCGTCTATCTCCAGATTGGCGGGGACGTGCTGCTCTTCGACAAAAACCTTGTGCCGGATATCAAGGCAGGTTTTCATATCTTCTAGACTTTGCACGGGATAGCAGCGGATTTGCATGGGCATCCTCTTTGTAATGGCTGCATATCTGCCAAAAACAGATGTTCAAATCAAGGATTTAACGGCAGCCCGCCTCAAATTGACATAATTTATTAAGAATGCTAGCTTGGCCGCATGAAACAAACACCCCAGACAGCGACATCATGGACGGCCATTTCCGGCTCGTGGCGCACGGTCAGCGCGGGGGTCGAGGCCGACGTGCGCACGGCGGTTGCGGATATCTACGCATCCGGCGGGGGGATCGTCACGGGCGGCGCGCTCGGCGTGGATTACATTGCAACCGACGAGGCGCTGCGGCATGACCCTGCGGCCGCGCGGCTTAAAATCATCCTGCCGACATCGCTGCGCGACTACGCCAACCACTATTTTAAAAAGGCGGACGAAGGCGTGATTACCCCGCAGCAGGCGCAATCGCTGATCGCGCAGCTGGGGCAGGTGCAAAACACCAATCCTGCGGCGCTGACAGAAATGCATCACAGGGTCTGCACACCCGAAACCTATTACGAACGCAATACCGCCGTGCTGGCGGCCGCAGACCGCCTTGCCGCTTTTCAGGTAAACGGCAGCGCGGGCACGCAGGATACCATCGACAAGGCACAGGCGCGCGGCATGCCTGTGCTGCACAAAAAATATTCGATATAAATAAGGGCTGCGGCAACATGGCATCCTTTTTTGAGAGCATGAAAAAAGCCGCGCAGCGCATCGGGCGTTTTATGACGGCGGGATACGAAGCGGAGCAGGAACTGCTGCGCATCAACCTTGCAAAGCCGCCGAAAGAAAACGAAGGCGCGGAAATCACCGCCCTGCGCCGTGCCCTGCGTGAAGAGCCGCTGACGCGGCAGTTTCACCGCTTCGCCGCGCGCATCGCCCGCGCCGCGAACCACCAGCCCATCGAACTTCAGGATCTGAACGTCATCAAACTGCCCGAAACGCCGGCGGGGCGCTATTTCGCCAAACGCAACGCCGATCAACGCTGGAACGTCTGGCTCCGCACCGGCCATGCGCAGGGGCCGGAGCCGATACGCGATACACTGCTCGGCATGGATTTGACTATCGGCGATGCGCTGAACATGCTTGCGGCGCAAAGCCGCACGGCGATGCAAAAACAAACCTATATGCACTGGCATCCGCTGCATGTAGCCGCGCGCATCCATCATGTTTTTCCGGGCGAACTGGGGCATAAAATCCCCGTGCCGCATGGTTTGCTGCCCGATACCCCGAAGTCAAAATTGCCCCGGCCGCCGCACCGCGGATAAAGGCACGGCTTTGTCCACAGCCCGCCGTCCGCTGCGACGGTTTTTGCTGTCCTGCCGCGCGGGAATCCGCTACAAATAGCAGGAACAAGCCAAGAACGAATTTGCGCGAAAGCCGAAGCCACCCATGACCACCCTGCCCCAGCCGCATAAGCCGGATACTCCGGCTACGCCGCGCCGCCTTCTGGTGCCGAAGACGCCTGCGCTGGTGCTGGACGGTCTGCGTCTGCTGTGCCTGACCACCGATGGCGAATTTACCGAGATCACACCGGATGCCGCGCGGCAGATGGTGCGCCAGCAGATGCCGCTGGTCTGCCATGCGCCGCATATCGCCGCGCATCTGGGCATGGAGCGTTTTCATGCCTATGACGTGCTGGAGCTTTTCGCCTTCGTGCATCCCGGCGCTTTCACCGTACCCACGCCGCGCGGTATTGCCCGCCGGTTGAATTTGCTGGAGCCGGAAAGCGGCGAAGACCAATGCCAGTCCCTGCGCGACATCGCCCGCCACCTGCTGGCAGACCTTGGCGCGGCGGGTATGGCGCGCGGTGCGGAAAAGCCGCTGCAAAGCGCGGATGACATCGCGGCGCTGGCGGCGATGATGGGGCTTATGCACGGGCAGGCCGATAATGCCATGACCGAATCCTCGCTGGCGGCGGCGGAGCGGTATGGCTGGCCCTGGGCCACCGCCGTGCTGGCGGCGATGGGCCGCAGTGACACGCCGCCCACGCGCGGCGCCATTCGCGCGGCGCTGCGCATCTGGGACAAATTGCCCGAATGGGCCGTGCATGCGCCCGAACCGCCCGCCGGCCACGACGGCGTCAGCGCCGATGAAGCCGCCGCGCGGCTGAAACAGTTGCTGGGCAAACAAAACCGCGATGGCACGCGCCGCGAGGAGCGACCGCAGCAGCAGGACTACGCGCAGAACCTTGCCCATGCCTTCGCCCCGCGCCATCATCCGGAAGCGCCGAACGTGGTCGTGGCCGAAGCGGGTACGGGGGTTGGCAAGACCCTCGGCTACCTCGCCCCGGCTACGGTCTGGGCGGAAAAAAACGGCGGCGCGGTCTGGGTATCCACCTTCACCCGCAACCTGCAGCGTCAGGTGGAGGCTGAACTGGACCGTCTCTATGACGACCCCATCGCCCGCGCGCGCAAAGTGGTCACGCGCAAGGGGCGGGAGAATTATCTTTGCCTGCTCAATTTCGAAGATATCGCGCAGTCGCAAAGCATCATGACGCATGACCTGAACGCGACCGCCCTCGGTTTGATGGCGCGCTGGGTATCGGTGACGTCGGATGGCGATCTGGCGGGACGCGATTTTCCGGGCTGGCTGCCAGGCTTGATTGGCTGGAACCGTATCATGAGCTTCGCCGACCGCCGCGGCGAATGTATCTACGCCGCCTGCCCGCATTTTGATAAATGCTTTGTTGAAAAATCCATCCGCAAAGCGAAACGCGCCGATATCGTCATCGCCAACCATGCGCTGGTCATGCACCAGACCGCCGTTATCGGACCCGAAGATGTTTTGCCCTCGCGCTATGTGTTCGACGAGGGGCATCACCTGTTCGAAGCGGCCGATGGGGCGTTTTCCTGCCATCTGGACGGCACGGAAACCGCCGATTTGCGCCGCTGGCTGCTGGGCAGCGAAAGCGGGCAGAAAAGCCGCGCGCGCGGATTGCAAAAACGCGCCGAAGAGCTGATTGCCGGAGACGAAGAGGCGAAGGCCGAGCTGGAGGCGATTATCGAGGCCGCGCGTGCCCTGCCCGGCCCCGGCTGGCGTCAGCGTTTGTGGGACGGCGCGCCGAAGGGCGTGAGCGAAGAATTTCTCTCCCTCTGCCGCGAACAGGTCAAAACGCGCAATGCGGAGGCGAACCAGAACGGGCTTTACGGCCTTGAAACCCCGCTGCATCCCCCGCTGCCCGGCTTGTTGGAGGCTGCCTATGCGCTTTCCCTGCGCCTGCGGGATATTCAAAAACCGATGCAGGCGCTCGCCAAACGGCTACTTGACCGTCTGGATGACGAAGCGGACAGTCTGGATACCTCCATGCGCGAGCGTTTGCAATTCATGGCGACATCGCTGAACCGACGCGCGCAGCATGTGCTGGGCGGCTGGGTGTCGATGCTGGACAGTTTGCGCGCGGGCGCATCGGACGATGTGGTCGACTGGCTTGAAATCACGCGTGCCGACGGACATGAATATGACGTCGGGTTTTACCGCCACGCCCTCGACCCCGCCGCGCTGTTCGCGGCAAAATTGAAACAGCACGCGCAGGGCGTCGCCATCACATCGGCCACGCTGCGCGATATCAACGAAGACGATGCCGAGGGCTGGCAATCCCCCTTCGCGCGCAGCGGTATCGGCGCGCTGTCGGCGCCGGAAACGGTTTCCAGCTTTCACGTCCCCTCGCCGTTCGATTACGCGGCGCAAACGCGCGTACTGGTTGTCAAAGACGTCAAAAAAGACGATGCCGATGCGGTGGCCGCGGCCTTTCGCGAGCTGTTCAAGGCGTCGGGCGGCGGCGCGCTTGGCATTTTTACCGCCGTGCAGCGGTTGAAGATGACCGAGCAGCGCCTGCGCGAACCGCTGGCGGCGGCGGGTCTGCCGCTTTACGCGCAGCATGTCGATCCGCTCGAAACCGGCACGCTGATCGATATTTTCCGCGAAGAAGAAAACGCCTGCCTGCTTGGCACCGATGCGACGCGCGATGGTATCGACGTGCCCGGTCGGTCGCTGCGGCTTTGCGTCTATGACCGCGTGCCGTGGCCGCGCCCGACGATTTTGCACAAGGCGCGCCGCACCCATTTCGGCCGCGCCTATGATGACATGCTGACGCGGTTTAAAATCAAACAAGCCTATGGCCGGCTTATCCGCCGTGCCGACGACCGCGGGGTTTTTGTGATGCTCGACAGCGCCCTGCCGACGCGCCTGACCGCCGCCTTCCCCGAGGGGGTTATCGTCGAACGTGTCGGCCTTGCCGAGGCCGTGGCCATCGTGCGCGATTTCCTGCGCGAAGACGCCGCAAAAACCGCATAAAAATAGCCGCGCAAGGAATCCCCCCGCGCGGCTATTCAAATCGTAAGGTTTATCAGCCCTGCATCAGGCTTTTCTTGGCTTCTTCCAGGTGCACGTTGAACTGGTTTTCAAGGTGGTGCAGCGTGACGTCCATGCCTTTCAGCGCGAAGTCTTTTTGTACCTTGCGGAAAACGTCCTGATTGCCCGGCTCTTCAAAATCGGCATCGACGACTTCGTCGGCATAGGCCTCGGCTTCGGCGCCGGTCAGACCCAGCTGTTCGGCAGCCCAGAAGCCCATCAGCTTCACCGCGCGCGCATTGACCTTGAAGCGGAATTCTTCGTCCATCTTGAATTTGTTTTCGAAAGCCTGTTTGCGATCGTCGAGCGAGGTCATATCCACCCATCCTTGTTGTTTGCGGTTATCGGGTTGTCCGGCAGCCCGAAGGCGCCTATGTCTTATGCATTCAAGTATAGATAGAAATAATGAAAAATGGTTGAAAAACAAGACAAATCACCCCTGAACTTCTGGCTGGAGGGGGATACCGAACTGAAAGAATTACCAGAAATCCGCCGCGGCCTGCGCCAGCTGCGCCGGAACAACCCGCTTTTGGCCGCCGCCTATGCCAAAAACGGGATTTTGCCGTGGAAAAAACAGCCCGAAGGCTTCGAAGGACTGGTCAATATTATCCTTGCCCAGCAGATTTCGACGGCGGTTGCGACGCATCTGGTCCGCCGCATGAAGGCCGCCCTGCCCGACATCACGCCACGGCGGCTGATGAAGCTGGATGACACGGCTTTTCGCGCCATGGGCGTCAGCCGGCAGAAAATCCTCTACCTGCGGCATCTGGCCGAGGCCATGATCGCCCGCCGGTTCAACCCCGCCGCCGTTGCGGATATGGAAGAGGCCGAGGCCTTCGCCGCCCTGACCTCCCTCAAAGGGATTGGACTTTGGAGCGCGGAGATATATCTCATGTTCAGCCTCGGGCGCGGCGATATCTGGCCCGCGGGCGACATTGCCCTGCAAAAAGGATTACAGAACCTGCACAACCTGCCCGAAAGACCGTCCAGCGCCGATACCCGCCTGCATGGCGATGCCTTCGCCCCCTACCGCAGCGCGGCCTCGCTTATTGTCTGGCGCACCTGACGGCCCACGCCTATAATCTCCCCGTACCCTGAAAGAGAACATCATGTCCAAAAAACAAAGCGCCACCAAAAAGCCGAAACTTGTCAGCAGCGCCGCGCGTCCCGCACGCGAAGAAGCCGAAGCCGCCATCCGCACCCTGCTGGCCTGGGTCGGTGAAAACCCGCAGCGCGAGGGCCTGCGCGACACCCCCCGCCGCGTTATCAAAGCTTTCGATGAATATTGCGCGGGCTATCACATGAACGCGGGCGACATTCTCGCCAAAACTTTTTCGGAAACGGGCGGTTATGACGGCCCTGTTCTGGTCAAACACATCGAATTTGAATCACGCTGCGAACATCACCTCGCGCCGTTTCTGGGCAAGGCGCATATCGCGTATATCCCGAGCGGTAAAATTGTCGGCCTGTCGAAAATCGCCCGTCTGGTCGATATCTACGCCCGCCGCCTGCAAACGCAGGAACGCCTGACATCCGAAATCACCAGCGCTTTGCAAAAGCATCTGAAGCCCAAGGGCATCGCCGTGATGCTGGAGGCGGAGCATTTCTGCATGAAAGTGCGCGGCGTACACAAAGACCACGCCGTCACCGTCACCACAAGATTCACGGGCGCGTATAAAGAAGACGACGATCTGCGCGAAGAATTTTTCGCGCAGGTGCGCGGCTGATAAACCGCCATAAAAAAAACACCCCGCCAAGGCGGGGTGTTTTTTTGTTTGTCTGTTATTTGCCCATAATCATGCGCGGGGCAGGTGCCGGTTTGTTTTGCGGCTTTGCCTGCGCGAGCATGTAATCGGATGCGTCCTTGATGCTGTCGAATTTTTGCGAAAACAGCTTGGCATCGCAATCGCCCGTCAGCAGCACCTGCACAAGGCGCGACACATCCGCCGCCAGTTCCGGCTGCTTTTCGTAGCGGGTGGCCACGATATTCGCCACATCCGCCGCGAAATCGCGCAAGGCGCGCGCTTCGCCCGTTTTCGGGTCTTTGCCGAAATCGACATCCATGAATTTGCCGCCGTGGTTAACCACCGCCTCGCGCGCGGCGCGGTACAGCGGCGCGTCCTGAACGGGGTTACCACTGAAGCCGTAATCCTTGAGCAGCGCATCGAAAGCCTTTGCCTGCGGCCCTGCGGGGACAATCGCGGCCGAGAGCAGCGCGGCCATCACCGGCTGGTCGATGCCGCTGTCGGCGCCGCGCACTTCCATGCGCTTGCCAACCACATTGCCCGCATCATCTCGCAGGTTGCAGATTTTGATATCGTTATAAAGGAAGGTTTCCGCGAGTTCATAGTTCGACTGCGTATTCAGCCCCGCCGCCGCCAGCCCCGCGAAAGTAATCGGCTTTTGTTTGCTGGCCGGAAACAGGTTGCCGTCCTTGTCATAGGCGAAGTGCATGGGGGCATCGAAGACTTCACGGATGTGGTTGTCGATGAATTCCTTGCCGTTGGTCGCCTTGAGGAAAGCTTCGGACAGACCGCCCGCGCGGCCATAGCCCTGATAGTATTTCGCGCGCGGCAGCGTGCCGATTTTCTCGTCTTCGTTAACGACATAGCCGCTGAGGCTATTGCAGGCCGCCATCAAAAGCGGCGTCAGCGCATAGGCACGGCGCGCCATGTCGAACATTTCGTTTTCATCTTTGGGGCTGAAACTGACCTGCACGGCAGAGGTCAAAAGCGGCAGGCGCAGGGTGTCGGACGGAAAAATCTCTTTCATCGCGCCGATGCTGACCTGCAGGCGCGGCCGCGACACGATTTTATCCAGCGCATCCTGTTCGGTCGTTGTCGGAACAATCGAAAACGGCACGCGGGTAAATCCGGCCTCTTCGGCGGATCGGGTGAAGGTCGCCAGTTCATCACGCAGCACGCTGACAAGGCGCGATACCGCGCGCGCATCGGGGGTGGTTGCGGGACTTGCGTATTCCAAAACGCCGGCGGGTTCCAGCTGGGCATCGAAGCCTTTCTGGCGCAGCGCGGCTTGCAGTTTTTCCATTTCGGCGGCGGTGGGCACTTCGGGCTTGCCGCGGCGGGCATCGATGAGGGGCATTTCGACTTCAACGCCCATCTTGCCGGTGAATTGGGCGGGCGGCGGCGCATACAGCGCGCGCGCATCATCGATGCTGGCAATCAGGCGGGTCTTGTTGGTCTGCACGTCGGTCATGGTTGAAAAACCTTTTTATAAATTGTCTTCGCCTGCCCTGCTCTGGCGGCGGTGTGTGATATCGGTATCTGAAGGGAAATGCAGGGCGGACCCTGCCAAAACGGAATGAACTGGCTTAATGCCAGTGATGGTGCAGATGGGCGCGGCCAAAGCCGACGATGGAAATAAATGCCGTTTTCATGCCTTGTATCATGGCCGATTCATGGTGATTCTGTCAATAAAATATTCTTGCGGCGCAAAAACCGCCCTTTCCACGAAGAAAAGGGCGGTCTTTGGAGAAAACACGCAAAAATCAGGGACGCATGCCGGGGCTTGCGCGCAAAACCGGCTGCGGCGCCGGGGTTTGCTGAAGCGCGGCCGTCACCTCGCCCAGGCTGCGGAATTCGGCGGCGAAACGCTTGGCGTCGCACTCACCCGTCAGCAGCAGATCGGCCAGTTTGGACACATCAGCGGCCAGCGCCTTGTCCTTGGCGTAATGATTGACGACAAGCCCCGCCACATCCGCCGCGAATTCACGCAAGCTACGCGCGGCGCCCGTTTGCGGATCCTTGCCGAAGGCGACATCCATGAATTTGCCGCCATGGTTGACCGCCGCGTCGCGGCCTGCCTGCAGCAGCGCGGCGTCTTCCCGCGGCACACCGGTGAAGCCATAGTCTTTCAAAAGCGCATCGAACTTGCGGCCCGTCTCGCCATCCGGCACCAGCGCGGCGGTGAGCAAAAGCGCGCTCACGGGCTGGTGCATGCCGCTGTCGGCGGCGCGCACTTCGAGGCGCTTGCCGACCACATTACCCTCGCCATCGCGCAGATTGCAGATTTTGATGTCGTTATAAAGGAACGTTTCCGCCAGTTCGAAATTCGACTGGGTATTGAGCCCGCGGTCCATCAGCTTGCGGAACGTCAGCACATCGTCTTTTTGCGAGCGGATAAGGGTGCCGTCGTGATCGTAAGCGAAGAACATCGGCGCATCGAAAACAGCGTCGATATGGCGCTTCACGAATTCCGACGGATTGGCGGCTTTCAGGAACGCGGGCGAGATACCGCCCGACGTGCCGTACATTTCGTAGTATTTGCCGCGCGGATGATGCGTCAGACGCTCTTCGTTATTCTCGACATATCCCGCGCTGCTGTTCATCGCGGCGATCAGCAGCGGCGTCAGTGCATAACCGCGGTGGGCCATGCGGAACATTTCGTCGCTGTCCTTGGGACTGAAGCTGGTCTGCACACCCGTGGTGAGCAGCGGAATGCGGTTGAGGCGCGGGTTCAGCGCGGTTTCGATGACGTTCAGCGACGCCTCCAGACGTTCGCGCGGCACGCGGTTATCCAGCGCCTGCTCCACCGTCGTCGTCGGCAGGATGCTGTAGGGCGCACGGGTGAAGCCGCGCGATGCGGCTTCGTCTTCGAAAGCCTGCAAATCGGCCTTCACGCGCGCCACCAGCGGGGAGAGGTTGTCAAGCGCGGCGGCGGGGCTTGCATATTCCAAAACGCCTGCGGCCTCCAGCTGCGCGTCATGGCCGGCGGCTTTCAACGCGGCGTGCATCGCCAGCATATCGGCGGCGGCGGGAATATCCGGCGTCCTGTCACCCGCACGGTAGAGCGCCATTTCGACTTCCAGCCCTGTTTTGCCGGTGAAGCTTTGCGGCGGCGGCTGGAACAGCGGAAGGGCATCTTCGATGCTGGAAATGCGGGCGGCTTTGTTTTTGACGACGTCGGTCATGATATCTGTATTCCTTGTGGCCTGATTTGACGGGCCTTTACCAATAGGGTTTACCTTTGGGGCTTAAACGGGATTCGGTACTGAAGGGGGCAGCGCAAGGCTGTAAAAATGACGATGGCGACTAGGCGCCAAAATAAGCGTAGCTAAAAAAGAAAACAGCGATGTGTTTTGCGTTCGTCATGATGGAATGACAATAATCCGCGCACGTTGATTCTGTCAAGCGCTGCGCATGAAAAATCTGAAAAACCGATATTTTCAAAGGACTTGGGCGAAAGACGGCCACATCAGGGCATGAATTGTTCCTTGATCATCCGCTCGTCGAGATTCATTTCGGGGTCGAACAGCAGATGGATGGAAACATCGTGGTCTTTCCAGACCTCGACCTTTTCGACATCGCGGATTTCGGTGAAGTCGGCGACCGCGCTGACGGGGCGGTTTTCCGGCTCCTGCACGGTAAAGGTCAGACGGCTTTTCTGCGGCAACAGCGCGCCACGCCAGCGCCGCGGACGGAAAGCGGAAATAGGCGTCAGCGCCAGTATCCCCGCCTCCAGCGGAATGATCGGCCCGTGCGCGGAAAGGTTATAGGCGGTCGAGCCTGCGGGCGTCGCCACAATCACACCATCGCAAATCAGTTCATTCAGCCGCAGGATGCCGTCGATATGGATGCTCAGCTTCGCCGCCTGCCGCGTTTCGCGCAAAAGCGAGACTTCGTTGATAGCGAGGGCTTCCTGATATCCGCCGCCCAGCGTCGTGACCGACATGCGCAGCGGTTTCAGCGTCACGGTTTGCGCGGCCTTCAAACGCTCCAGCAGGCCATCGGGACGGTATTCATTGAGCAAAAACCCGACCGAGCCGCGGTTCATGCCGAAAACCGGCTTGCCGTTCTGAATGCTATCGTGCAGCGCGCGCAGCATCGAACCGTCACCGCCCAGCGCGACGCAGACATCGGCCTCCGCTGCCGGATGGTCGCCGTAGCGCTGCGTCAGCTCTTTCAGTGCGGCCTGCGCACCCTTGGTATCGGCGGCGGAAAAATGGATTTTCATCAGCTGGCTTTCGCGGCGGGGATATCAAGTTTTTCAACGGCGGCGCACAGATCCTGCACCACGGATTTCACAAGCGCGGCATCATCCCCCTCCGCCATCACGCGCACCAGGGGTTCGGTGCCCGATTTGCGGATAAGGATACGGCCGCTATCGCCCAGCTTGCCTTCTGCAATCCGGATGGCATCGCGCATCGATGCTGCATCCAGCGACACGGGTCTCTGCGTGCGCACGTTTTGCAGCAGCTGCGGCACCGGCGTGAACACGCAGCAGATCTCGCTGACGGGCCGGCCGCTGGTGCGGATAACCGCCAGCACCTGCAGCGCGGCAATCAATCCGTCACCCGTGGTCGAATAATCACCCAGAATGATATGGCCGGATTGTTCGCCGCCGATGTTGCAGCCGCTCTGGCGCATGTGATCGACGACATAGCGGTCGCCGACGGGGGTGCGGAACAGCTTCAGCCCCTTCGCTTTCAAATGACGCTCAAGACCGAGGTTCGACATCACCGTGGCCGTCACGCCGCCGCCTTCCAGATCGCCGCGCGCGTGCATGGCGCTTGCGATCAGCGCCATGATCTGGTCACCGTCGATGACCTGCCCTTGCTCGTCGCACAAAATCAGGCGATCGGCATCACCGTCGAGGGCGATGCCCAGATGCGCGCCGTGTTTGACCACGCGTTCGCACATGATATCGGTCGCGGTTGCGCCACAATGTTTGTTGATGTTGGTGCCGTCGGGCGCAACGCCAATCGGCACGACATCGGCGCCCAGTTCGTACAAAATACGCGGTGCGACTTTATAGGCGGCGCCATTCGCGCAATCGACCACGATTTTAAGTCCGTCGAGGCGCAGGCCCTTGGGAAAGGTATTCTTGACGTATTCGATGTAACGCCCGCTGGCGTCTTCCAGACGCGCGGCGCGGCCCAGCTGCGCCGAGGGCACCAGACGCGTGGTCAGATCGGTCGCCAGCAGGGCCTCGATTTCCGCTTCGGTTTCATCGGTCAGCTTGTAGCCATCGGCACCAAAAAGTTTAATCCCGTTGTCTTCATAGGGGTTATGCGACGCCGAAATCACGACACCCAGGTCGGCGCGCAAAGAGCGTGTCAGCATCGCCACCGCCGGCGTCGGCATCGGCCCGACCAGCACGACATCCAACCCCATGGAAATGAAGCCGGCCTGCATCGCAGGCTCCAGCATATAGCCCGACAGGCGCGTGTCCTTGCCAATCACCACTTTGCGGCGGTGGCTGCCGCGGGCGAGAACCTGCGCCGCCGCCATCGCGACTTTGAGCGCGGTTTCCGCCGTAATGGCGCCTGTGTTCGATTTGCCGCGAATGCCGTCCGTGCCAAAAAGTTTGCGGGTCATTTTTTGCGCTTTATCCTTCTGCGTCTGAAAATCCAGTTTGTAAATTAACGCCCCGGCTGCGGGGCGTCCACTGGCGCGCGGGCCAAATATATCCTTAATCCGTTCACTTTATATGACGTTTTGTTACGTTTTGCCCGTATTCCGGGGTTTTACGCCGCGCTAGCCGCTGCGGCGCGCGGGCGGTTTGCCGATGCCGCGGGTATAAACGGCATCCGCACCGACCAAACGTCCTGCGGTGCGTAAACGTTCCAGCGCTTCTTCCAGCGGTGCCTTTTCGGCGATATCGTCGAAATCGCGGCTTTCGGCGCTTTCTGCCCGCGTCTCGAGATTGTGATAAAGTCGCGTGCGCTCGCGGGCGGCAAAATTGAAAATCTCGGTTATTTTATAGCCAATCGCCGCATCAAGCGTGACATGGGCGATGCGGTCATCGGCCAGCACATGCCAGCCATCCGGTGTATTCCCTGCCGCCGCAGAGGCGGCCTGCGGCGCGGCCTCGGCAATCTGCTGGAGCAAAACGGGACGCGGCAGGGGACTTTTTTCGTGATACGCCTCGAGAATTTCAATCACATCGGGATGTGATTTTCGCTGCGCCATATAAAGAGCATTGCGGTTTTCGGCATTTTTCGCCGCGGGGTCGAACCCCGCATCGATCAGAAAGGTCACCATTTCCGCATGCCCCCCGCCGCCAGATGCAAGCGCCGCGGCGGTGACGTTGCCTTTGAGCGCGGCAAGTTCCAGCGGCATGCGGCCATATTCTTCATGCGCATTCGGGTCCGCCCCTTTGGCGAGAAGTTTTTGCAGCGTATCCATCCGGTCACAACGAATGGCTTCTGCGATGCGGTGTGCCTGAAAAAAGACCATAAAAACCGTTTGTGTTGTCACGTAACAGCCCGAGCCCGCGCAAGCCCGAAGCCGGACGCCGCAGGGACAAGCTGGTTTTATTCTGTAAACTCACCCGAGAATAGAGCTGCGGCGAAGGCGAGTCAACCCCTCGCCCGCGCGCCGGAACCTATTGAAATAGAGGGATTTCGTGCAAATGCCGCATAAAAAAACCGCCCCGTTCGGGGGGCGGCTTTTTAAGGAGGCTTCGGTTAAACCTGCGGCGCCGGATCGGGGGAGCCGAGGTCGATGCCGCCCGCCGTGGGCACGGTGCCGGATTTCGCGCGCTTGCGGCGCTCTTCGGCTTCCTGCTCCGCCGTGGTGCGGTTGAGCGGTTCGCCCTTGATGACGCGGGGAATTTCTTCGCCGTTCAGCGATTCATATTCCAGCAGCGCCTTGGCGAGGGCGTGCAGTTCATGCAAGTTATCAACCAGCGTTTTCTTTGCACTGACATAGGCATCCTCGACGATGCGTTTTACTTCCGCATCGACCTTCGCCGCCGTGCTGCCGGCAATATTCTGCGGGCTGCCCGCGCTATAACCGAGGAAGAGCTCGTCGGGGCCGTTGCCGTAGTGGATGGGCCCCATCTCGTGGCTCATGCCCCATTCGGTCACCATGCGGCGCGCCATGTCGGTTGCCATCTTGATGTCGCTTGAGGCACCGGTGGTCACTTTTTCCGCACCGAAAATCAGCTCTTCAGCAATGCGGCCGCCCATGGCGACGGCAAGGTCGGCATGCAGTTTTTCCTTGGATACCGACAGGCGGTCGCCTTCGGGCAGGCGCATGACCATGCCCAGCGCACGGCCGCGCGGGATAATCGTCGCCTTGTGGATAGGATCCGACGCCGGTTCATGCAGCGCGACGATCGCATGACCCGCTTCGTGATAGGCGGTCAGTTTCTTTTCCTGATCCGACATCGCCATGGAGCGGCGCTCCGCCCCCATCATGACCTTATCCTTGGCGTCTTCGAATTCGGCCATGCCGACGACGCGCTTGCCGCGGCGTGCAGCCATCAGCGCCGCTTCGTTCACAAGGTTCGACAGATCAGCACCCGAAAAACCGGGGGTACCGCGCGCAATCACGCGCGCATCAACATCGGGGCCGAGCGGCACTTTGCGCATATGCACCTTGAGGATTTTTTCACGGCCATTGACATCGGGGTTCGGCACCACGACCTGACGGTCAAAGCGGCCCGGACGCAGCAGCGCAGGGTCAAGCACGTCGGGACGGTTGGTGGCGGCGATAAGGATAACCCCCTCGTTCGCTTCGAAACCATCCATTTCGACCAGCAGCTGGTTGAGCGTTTGTTCGCGCTCGTCGTTGCCGCCGCCATGACCGGCGCCGCGATGGCGGCCGACAGCGTCGATCTCGTCGATGAAAATAATGCAGGGCGCGTTCTTCTTGCCCTGTTCGAACATGTCGCGCACGCGGCTGGCGCCGACGCCCACGAACATCTCCACGAAGTCGGAACCGGAAATGGTAAAGAACGGTACGCCCGCTTCGCCCGCAACCGCGCGCGCAATCAGGGTTTTACCGGTACCCGGCGGGCCGACCAGCAGCACGCCCTTGGGGATTTTACCGCCGAGACGCTGGAATTTTTGCGGGTCTTTCAAAAACTCGACGACCTCTTCCAGTTCGTCCTTGGCTTCTTCGACGCCGGCGACGTCCGCGAAGGTCACGCGGCCGTTACGTTCGTTCAGCAGCTTGGCTTTGGATTTGCCGAAGCCCATCGCCTTGTTGCCGCTGCCCTGCATCTGGCGCATGAAATAAAACCACGCGCCGACGATGATAATGATAGGCAGCAGGTTCAAAACAATCGCCCAGAACGTCGGATCATTGCGGGTATCGCGCTTGGCTTCGATGACGACGCCCTTGCCGTCGATACGCTGCACGACATTGGCGCCGGTTGGGATAATCACGCCGAATTTCTCGCCGCCGATTTTGCGGACTTCCATCAGGTCGCCGGAAATGGTGACGCTTTCGATTTGCTTGTTATCGACCTGCGCGGTGAAATCGCTGTAGGCCATCGGCTTGAGCCCAGCCATGCCCTGCGTGTCGCGCCCGAACATATTGAAAACGCCGACCAGCAAAAGCACGATCAGCAGCCAGACCAGCAGGCTGCGGCCCATCGGGTTCTGGTTGCCGCCCTGATTGTCGTTATCGTTTTGCTCTCTCATGCCTGCCTCTATTTCGTCGTTTTAAGTCATAAACAGATACTCTTTCAATTATATAGCCTTAGCTGTCTTTGAAACAATCATGACGCGCAAAAAGCGCAGCCCGCGCTACAAAAATCTATTAACCAGCTGAAAGAGAAAGGTATTTTAACCTCATCCCGCGCGGGCATTACGGTAAAGCCGCGCCGCCCTCCCGCACGAAAATACAAGAAACCGCAAGAGCGCCGATGCCTTCCGCGTACCAGTCCAGATGCGGGACGGCGACAAGTGTCCGCGCGCCGCTCGCCTCTGTTTTCGACAGTGCGGGCAGACTGGCACGAAGCTTTCCGGGCAGCGCCTCGAAACGCGCGCGCGCTTTTGGGTCGAGAAGTTTTCTCAGCTGCGCCGTGCCGTCGATACCCAGCGGGGCCAGGGTCATGCCCGCGTATGGCTGCAGACCGGAGAAAACAAAACGCCCGTCCCACATCAACCTGTCCGCCCCGTTCAGCACAACCGGCAGCGGCAGGGCGGATTGTTCGCGCAGCACCAGAATACCGCTTTGTGCACAGGGCGAAAAAACGCAGCCAAAGGCCGTGCGTCCCGTAAAACCCACTCCCGTCACATCGCCGTAAAGGCTGCCGAGCATTTCAAACGGCGGCGGATAGGCCGCAGGCGATAGCATCTGCAGCAACCGCGACAAAATGCGCCGCGCGATATCCACCGGCAGCGCCGCAAGGGCGGCAGCATCCAGCGCGGCATGCCCTTCGGGATAGAGCGTCACGACAGTAGAAAATTTTTCATCCGTCATCCGCTCCAAAGCCGCGCGCGCATCGTCGAGTTTTTGCAAAACCTGCGCCAGACGCTGCGGCGAAAGCCCCTCGGCGGCCAGAATATGTTCGAAGCCGCGCAGGCGTACGCGCAAATATTTTTCGTTTTCATTGGATGGATCATCGGCCCAGACAATACCGGCCTGCCGGCAAACATCACGCAACTGCACGCGCGAAAACCCCAGCAAGGGCCGCGCCAGACGCAGCCCACCCGCCAGCTGGCGCAGCGGCGCCATACCGCACAGCCCGTCGAGGCCGCTGCCATGCGCCAGACGCATCCAGAAGGTTTCCATCTGATCTTCGGCCTGATGTGCGATCAGCAGGACATCAAACCCGTCACGGCGGCAGGCGTCCTCTAAAAGCGCATAGCGCGCGGCGCGCGCGCGTTCCTGCACATGCGTCTGCGGCTTGTCGCCCGTCCATGTCAGAATTTCATGCGCGATGCCGAGGGTTGCAAGCTGCCGGCCCGCCTGCTCCGCCTCCGCCCGCGCCTCCGGCCGCAGGCCGTGATCGACGGTATAGGCCTTGAGCGCAACGCCGCGCGGCAGAAGCGCCGCCGCGCACAGCACAGCCAGCGCCATGCTATCGCCCCCGCCTGATACCGCCAGCGCCACGCGCGGCGCATCGGCAAGACCGCAAGCGGACATTGCCGCGTCAAACGCCGCGGTGTCGATATGATGAAGAGATGTCATGAAAAACCGCGCGGCTTATTTGCAGCCAATGCGCTTGGCTTCCTGTTCGGCGCGGCGGACGACGGGTGTCTGTTCGCTGCCGTATTCTTTTTTCAGCTGCGCGAAGGACAGGCAGGCGTCTTCTTTTTTGCCGATCTGCGACAGCGACAGCGCCAGTTTCAGCAGGCTGTCGGGCGCCTTGGCGCCCTTGGGGTAATCCTGATAGCCCTGCGCGAAGGCGCGCGCCGCCTGCTGGTAATTGCCGCGCACGTAATAGGTTTCTGCCAGCCAATACTGCGCATTGGCCGCCAGCGCATGCGACGGATACATCGCCATGAAGCGTTTGAATTTATCTTCGGCAGCATCATATTTCGCTTCGCGGATATCGCTGAAGGCATTGTCGTAGAGAATATTCGCAGGGTCGCTGCCGCGCGATGCCGCGCCGCTGCCGGACAAAGTGCCGAGGTTGCCCGCCGCGCTGTTGCCGCTGGTGCGGGCGCTATCGGTTACCTGCGCGGTCACGTCCTGCGCATAAAGGGTATTATCGGTGGCGGGGGCGCCCGTTCTGGCGCCCGCTGCCGCGCCGCCGCGTTCCAGTTGCTGAAAACGCAGGTCGTTATCCGCAAGCATGCGGTCAAGCCGCGTTTTCATCTGCTGGATGTCGTGGTTCATCCGCTCCAGCTGGCCGGTCAGGTTGCGCTGCTGGGTTTCCAGCTGGCCAAGGCGCACTTCGATATTCGCCAGCGCCGCCGTATCCGCGCTGCTGCCACCCGAAAAGGCGGCGGCTTCGGCAGGGTTCGGCGTTTTGCCGCGGTAAACCGTGCGGCTGAGCGTCTGGATCTGGTTTTCAAGCTGGTTGATACGGCCCAGAAGCTGGCTTGTATCCGCACTCTGGCTGAAGCCAGCCGTGGCTTCGGCGGTCATGAACACGGCAAACAGAGCCCCTGCAAAAAGCAGGAGCCCTGTTTTATTCTTGCCGCTATGACGCGATGCGTGTGCCACGTCTTTGAAGCCTTCCAACCGTCGGCGATTACTGGACGACCAGCACGCCGCGGCGGTTTTGCGCCCAGGACGTGTTGTCGGAACCCAGAACGACCGGACGTTCTTTGCCGTAGGAAATGGTCTGAATGCGGTTCGGTGCAACGCCGTTGGCGATCAGGTAGTTACGGACAGCCATCGCGCGTTTTTCGCCGAGAGCCAGGTTGTATTCGCGCGTGCCGCGCTCGTCACAGTGACCTTCGACGATCACGTTGACGTTGGCGTAGGTTTTCATCCAAGTCGCCTGACGTTCAACCGTCGCGCGGGCTTCCGCGGTCAGGTCATACTGGTCATAGCCGAAGAAAACGCGGTCGCCGACGTTGACGACGAGGTCTTGCTGGCTGCCGGGAACGACGCCGTTCACGGCGTCAACGCCTTGGGAAATCTGGGTGCGGTCAGCGGCGTTCAGGTCGCCCGTTCCGTCCACGCTGCCTTTGTCTTTGTTGGTGCAGGCACCGAGCATCAGCACGATCGCCAGCATGCTAAAAATTTGGGTAGTACGGCCACGCATTATTATAACTCCTCTGGATGTAAAAAGCCCGCCTTGGGCTGACTGACATATTTATACCTGCGTATATCGGCGTTACAAGGCCGATTTGGAAAAACAGGCGTTTTTTTTGAAGATTTTCCTCTCTCCTGTCTGCTATAGACGAAGAGACGAAGGGAATCTGGCAGGCGAACGGCTGCCCATGGTATGCAGTTCCCCAAGCACCCAAAAAATCATCACAGCGCCGCCGGAAAAAGATGCTGCCCGAACACACAAATCATTTTTCATATCTTGACAACCTCAACCCCGCGCAGCGGCTGGCCGTCGAAACGCTGGACGGGCCCGTGCTGGTGCTGGCGGGCGCAGGGACGGGCAAAACGCGCGTGCTGACAACACGTCTCGGCCATTTGCTGACAACGGGGCGCGCGGGGCCCGCGCAAATTCTGGCCGTGACCTTCACCAACAAGGCGGCGGCGGAAATGAAGCACCGCGTATCCGCCATGCTGGGCGGCAGACCGGTCGAAGGCTGGTGGCTCGGCACTTTCCACAGCCTGTGCGCGCGTATGCTGCGCCGTCACGCGGAGCGCGTGGGGCTGAAAACCAATTTCACCATCCTCGACGAAGACGACCAGCTGCGGCTGCTCAAACAGCTGGCGGAGGCGGAGAACATCGACGCCAAAAAATGCCCGCCGCGTCTGCTGCTCTCGGTTATTTCCCGCTGGAAAGACCGCGCGCAGACGCCGGAGCACATCACTGGCGCCGATGCCGGCGATATCGCCGACGGCAAGCTGCCGCGTCTTTATGCGCAGTATCAGGAACGTCTGCGTGTGCTGAACGCCTGCGACTTCGGCGATCTGCTGATGCATTGCGTCAGCATCCTGCGCGACCCCAAAAATGCCGATGTGCTGGAAGACTACCAGCACCGCTTCAAATACATTCTTGTCGACGAATATCAGGATACCAACGTCGCGCAATATATGTGGCTGCGGCTTTTGGCGCAGAAACACAAAAACATCTGCTGCGTCGGGGATGATGACCAGTCGATTTACGGCTGGCGCGGCGCGGAAATCGGCAACATCCTGCGCTTTGAACAAGATTTTCCGGGCGCGACCGTGGTACGGCTGGAACAAAATTACCGCTCCACAAAAAACATTCTCGCTGCCGCAAACGGCGTTATCGCGCATAACCGCGGCCGCCTCGGCAAGGAATTGTGGAGCGCCGACGAAGACGGCGATCCTGTACATCTGCGCGGCGTCTGGGACGGCGCGCAAGAGGCGCAAGCCATCGCGGCCGATATCGAATCCCTGCAGCGCAAGGGCGTGAAGCTGCGCGATATGGCGGTGCTGGTGCGCGCCGGTTTCCAGACCCGCGAATTCGAAGAGCGTTTTATCCGCGAAAGCATCCCCTACCGCGTCATCGGCGGACTTCGGTTTTATGAACGTCAGGAAATCCGCGATGCCATCGCCTATATGCGCGTGACCGTGCAGCCGGATGACGATCTTGCGCTCCAGCGCATCATCAACGTGCCCAAGCGCGGCATCGGCGATGCGACGATGCAGGTGCTGCATGCCTATGCGCGGGGGCAAAACATATCGCTGTTCGGCGCGCTGCGGCGGCTTTTGGAAACGGATGAATTCAAGCCCAAGGTCAAACAGACGCTGGCATCGCTGGTCGCTGATTTCGACCGCTGGCGCCACCAGCTGCGCGAACTGACGCAGGGCGAGATGGCGGGCATCATCCTTGATGAAAGCGGCTATACCGGCATGTGGCAGGCCGATAAATCGCCCGAAGCGGCAGGGCGGCTTGAAAACCTCAAGGAATTCGTCGCAGCGCTGGAGGAATTCGAGAGCATGGAAAGCTTCCTCGAACACGTCGCGCTGGTCATGGAAAATCAGGAACAACAAAGCGCCGACATGGTATCGGTGATGACGCTGCACAGCGCCAAGGGTCTGGAATTCGACGTCGTGTTCCTGCCCGGCTGGGAAGAAGGCGTATTCCCGAGCCAGCGCACCATGGACGAAAACGGCGTTGCGGGACTGGAAGAAGAACGCCGCCTCGCCTATGTCGGCATCACGCGCGCGCGCAAACGCGCGACCATTTCCTTTGCCGCCAACCGCGTGATTTACGGCAGCTGGACATCCTGCCTGCCGTCGCGTTTTATTGACGAGCTCCCGAAAGAACATGTCGATGCCGTGGTGGAAACCGGCCTCAGCCCGCAAAGTGGCGGGTTTGGCGGCGGATACGGCGGCGGGGGTTATGGCGGCGGCGGTTCATCCGGTTTTCGCGGGCGCAGGGCGGAGCTTGTCGACAATTCGATTTCGCAGGTCAGCCCGCATCTGGAATCCGAAGGCGGTTTCGCCCCCGGCGACCGCGTGTTTCACCAGAAATTCGGCCCCGGCACCGTGGTATCGACCGACCGCGACAAGCTGGACATCAAATTCGACAAGGCCGGACGCAAGAAAATCATGGACAGTTTCGTGACCAAAGAGAAGAATTGAACCCGAATTGACTTTATTGAACTGCACCTATCTTAAAGACCGTAAAAAACATTTTTTCAGGAATAATCATGGCACCCAAACGCAGTATCATCACTATTTTTGGCGGCACGGGGTTTCTTGGCCGTCATATCGTGCAGGCGCTGGCACAGCAAGACCCCGCCGCGCAAATCCGCATCGCCACACGCAGCCCCGCGCGCGCATCGCTGCTGAAGCCCTGCGGCGGCGTCGGACAGGTCGTGCCGATTTCCTGCGATATACATGACAGCCAGAGCGTCGCGCGCGCCATCGCGGGCAGCACCCATGTTGTGAACTTGATCGGCATTCTGTTCGAACGCGGACGCAAGAATACCTTCGACGCCCTGCATCATCTGGCCGCGCAGCGCATCGCGCATGCGGCGGCGGAGGCGGGCGTGGAGACGCTGGTGCATATCTCGGCCATCGGCGCCTCTGCGCGCGCGGCGTCGCATTACGCACAAAGCAAGGCCGCCGGCGAAGAGGCCGTGCGCCGCGCGTTTCCGGATGCGGTGATCCTGCGGCCGAGCCTTGTCTTCGGGCCCGAAGATGATTTTTTCAACCGCTTCGCCCGCATGGCGCGGTTGAGCCCCTTTTTGCCGCTGGTCATGGGCGGACGCACGAAATTCCAGCCTGTTTACGTGGGCGATATCGCCCGCGCCGTTTGCACCGTCACCGCACGCGATGCCGGACGCAAATATGCGGGGCACACCTATGAACTGGGCGGGCCGCAGACCTTCAGCTTCCGCGAACTGCTGGAGATGACGCTCGATGCCACCAACCGCCGCCGGATGTTTGTCCCGCTGCCGGGATTTGCCGCCAAGGCCGTCGGATTTTTCAGCGCGGTATGCCCGCGCCCGCCGCTGACG
Organism: uncultured Micavibrio sp.; assembly: GCA_964551435.1. Classification (GTDB taxonomy): domain Bacteria; phylum Pseudomonadota; class Alphaproteobacteria; order Micavibrionales; family UBA2020; genus UBA2020. The sequence goes on along the minus strand of CAZKBS010000004.1, from coordinate 129,106 downwards.
GTCGATCAGGTACGCAGTTTGGCTGAGGATAACGTGGTTTCCGGCCAGCACCCGACCTTCGCCGATTTGGGGCTTTCTCCGGCGGCGCTGGGCGCTATTCTGCCGACTTATTTGAACCAGTACCGCAAAAGCAGCTGATTTTTATACTTTACGGAAATTAACAGCTCTGGCATTTCCGCGCGCTTGTCTATATGATGCAGCCGGAAATACCGCACCGATATAAACGACGCCAATCAAGGAATAGCCCGTGACGCTGACACTTCGCCTTGCACTTTTCGCCACTTGCGCCGCCCTGCTGCTGGGCGCGCCGACCGCCGCCATGGCCGCCACCGAAAAAGCCGGCAAAACCGCCAGCGCCAAATCCAAAAAAGCCGCGCCCACCCCCGCCGAGCAAAACCGCATCGGCATCGCCGCCGTGGTCAACGACGACATCATCACCTTCAGCGATATCGAAGACCGCATGCGTCTTTATCTGCTGAGCGCGCCCAAAAATCTGCCGCCCGAGGCCAAACAGCGCGTGCTACAGCAAACCATGTACCGTCTTGTCGATGAAAAACTGCAACTTCAGGAAGCAAGCGCCCTCAATATCCGCGTCAGCGATGCCGACATCGCGCGCGGCTTCAGCGCGATTGCGAACCAGAACAAAATGGAACCCGACCAATTCGGCGAACAGCTGAAACGCGCAGGCATCAATCTCGATACGCTGCAAGAGCAAATCCGCGCCGAAATCGCGTGGTCGCAGGTGGTACGCCGCAAGCTGCGCCCGCAAATCGTGATTTCCGAAACCGAAATCGATAGCGAAGTCGACCGTCTGCAACGCTCTTCGGGCCGCATGGAATATCGCATTGCCGAGATTTTCCTGTCGTTTGACGGCGAAGCGAGCGAGAAAAACGCCCGCGAGCTGGCCGAACGTCTGTCAGCGGAAATCCGCAAGGGTCGCCCGTTTTCGCAGGCCGCGCGTGAATTCTCCGAAGCGCCCGGCGCCGCCACCGGCGGCGATCTCGGCTGGATCGAGGAGGGCACGCTCTCCGGCGATCTCAACAACGCGATTGCCGCGCTGAAACCCGGACAGCTGAGCGAGCCTATCCGCACCGACAAAGGCTATCATCTGATTTTCTTGCGTGATGCCCGCCAGAAGGGCATGCCCGCAGGCGCCGCCGCGGCAACGCCAGCCCCCGCTGCGGAAACCGCACCGCAGGAAAAGCGCCCCTCGCTGGTGACCAGCGAAGGCCCCGCGCCCGAACTGCCGCCGCAAGCATCGAATGATGCGCCGAAAATAATCGACCCCGCCCCCACCGCCGAAGCCGCCGCCAGCGCGCCCGCCCCCGCTGCAGGCACCGAAGGCGCGCGGGAGGAAATCGCCACCCGCCTCGGCACCCAGCGGCTGGAGCAGATGGCGGAGCGCTATCTGCATGACCTTCGCGCCACCGCCTTTATCGAACAGCGTTTTTAATTGATGACGCCGGATAGCCCCGCCGTCCCCGATACGCTTGACGACGCCATCGACGCCCTGCCGCCGCTGCGCGAAACGATTGCGCGGCATGAACTGAACGCCAAGAAAAACCTTGGCCAGAATTTTCTGCTCGACCTGAATCTGACATCGCGCATCGCCCGCAGCGCCGGCAGCCTTGCCGGTAAAAACGTCATTGAAATCGGCCCCGGCCCGGGCGGCCTGACGCGCGCCCTGTGCAAAAGCGGCGCCGCGCATATCTACGCCATCGAACGCGACGACCGCTGCGTCGCGGCGCTGGGCGAACTGAGCGCGGCTGCGGCAGGCAAGCTGAGTATCATTCCAGATGACGCCCTGAAAATCGATTACGCCGCGCTTTGCCCTGCGCCGCGCGCGCTGGTGGCGAACCTGCCCTATAACATCGCAACCGTGCTGCTGCTCGGCTGGCTGGAAAACGCCGGCATGTTCGACAGCATGACGCTGATGTTCCAAAAAGAAGTCGCGGAGCGTATCGTCGCCGAACCGCGCAGCAAGGATTACGGCCGCCTCAGCGTGATCACGCAGTGGCTGTGCGATGCGCATAAGGTATTCGATATTCCGCCGTCCGCCTTCACGCCGCCGCCAAAAGTCACCTCAAGCGTGGTGCATATCGTGCCCAGAAAAAACCGCGCCGACGGCATCCAGCTCTCCACGATGGAACGCCTGACCGCCGCCGCCTTCGGCCAGCGGCGCAAGATGCTGCGGCAAAGCCTGAAATCGCTGGGCATTGATGAAACGCAGCTTTTGGAAAAGTCCGGCATTGCCGGCACTGCACGCGCGGAAGAAATAGACATCGCGGGCTTCGTGCGCATGGCAGAAGTCCTGCAGGACATCACAAAAAAATAAGAAAAGTTACGGCTTCAGCGTGCCGACGAAATCGTCAAGGTCCGTCAGACGCTGGCGGCGCGTGCGTTCGGCTTCAAGGATGGCGCGCACCTGCGCAATCGTATCTTGCAGGTCGTTGTTGACGATGACGTAATCGAATTCCTTGTAGTGGGAAATTTCATCGCGCGCCTTGCCGAGGCGGCGTTCGATTTCTTCCTCGCTGTCCTGTTTGCGGCCATGCAGGCGGTCGGCCAGCGTGGTCCACGACGGCGGCAGCAAGAATACCGACACCACATCGTCGGGCGCGGTTTCGCTGAGCTTGCGGTTGCCCTGCCAGTCGATGTCGAACAGCACATCGCGGCCTTCGCTCAGCGCTTTTTCCACCGGGCCGCGGGGCGTGCCATAGAGATAGTTGTTATAAACCAGCGCATGTTCGAGCATCTCGCCCTTGGCAATCTGCTGTTCGAAGTTTTCACGGGTGACGAAATAATAATGGGTGCCGTCCACTTCGCCCGGGCGCATCGCGCGGGTGGTGGCGGATACCGAAATCATGGTTTGCGGATCCTGTTCGGCAATCGCGCGGCTGACTGTGGTTTTGCCGCCGCCGGGGGGGGATGCCAGCACCAGCATAATCCCGCGACGCTTCAGCGTCGACGCTTTGGGTGCGGGAAACGTAGTGATGCTTGCTGCTGCCATCATCTTTCTTTTACACTTGCGCTATGAGAATCTTGCTGGAGACTTGTTATAACCCGCACCCCCGCCGGATACAAGCATACAGCCCCGCTGCAGCCCCGAAAGATTTATGATATGGCAAATGAAAAGACCGTCCTGATTACCGGCGCCTCCAGTGGCATCGGCCATGCGCTGGCCCTCGCCTATGCGGAGCGCGGCACGCGCCTGCTGCTGACGGGGCGCGACCTGACGCGGCTGGAGCGTGTGGCCAGCGATTGCCGCACGCGCGGCGCGGAGGTGCATATCAGCACAACCCCCGTGACCGAACGCCTGTCCTTCGAAGAGCAAGTCGAAAAATGGGATGACGCGCACCCTATCGATATCGTCATCGCCAATGCCGGCATTTCAGGCGGCAGCAGCGGCGGCGCGGGTTTTTACGGCATCCTGCATACCAACCTTGACGGCACGCTGCACACCGTCATGCCGCTGATCGAGCGTATGAAGGCACGTAAAAGCGGTCACATCGCCCTCATGAGTTCGATGGCAGGCTGGCGCGGCATGCCCAATGCCCCCGCCTATAGCGTCAGCAAAATGGCCGTGCGCGCGCTGGGCGAGGCACTGCGCCCGCTGCTGGCGCCCGACGGCGTGCGCGTATCGGTGATTTTTCCGGGCTTCATCAAAACGCCGCTGACAGATGTGAACGATTTCAGCATGCCGTTCCTGATGGATGCGGACAAGGCCGCCGCCTGCATCAAAAAAGGCATCGAGAAAAACCGCGCGCGCATCGCCTTTCCGCTGCCGATGCTTATTCTGGCGCGTCTGGTCGCGGCCTTGCCGCTGTGGCTGGGCGACCGCGTGCTGGCGCGCGCGCCCAAAAAACCGGGCTCCTGAAAATCCGCACATGAAAAAAGCCGCAGACCCTGCACAGGCTGCGGCTTTTTTGTTTCATGCGGCGATTAGCGCACCAGAATATTGCGGAATTGCCACGGATCGGTCTCGTCGATGTCTTCGGGGAACAGACCCGGGCGGTTTTTAAGCGGCGTCCAGTCCGTGTAATACCCTTTGACGGGGCCGAGATAGGGTTTTTGAATTTCGAGGCAGCGCTCGAAATCCATTTCATCCGCCTCGACTATCCCTGCTTCGGGGTTTTCCAACGCCCAGACCATGCCCGCCAGAACGGCGGAGCTGACCTGCATTCCCGTCGCGTTCTGATAGGGGGCCAGCTGGCGGGTTTCTTCGATCGTCAGCTGCGAGCCATACCAGTAAGCGTTTTTGGCATGACCATACAGCAGCACGCCCAGTTCGTCCGAACCATCGACAATTTCGTCTTCGGTCAGGATGTGATGGGATTTTTGCACCTCGCCTGCCGCGCCGAACATTTCATGCAGCGACAGCACCGCATCGTTCGACGGGTGATAGGCGTAATGGCAGGTCGGTCGGTATTCGGGGTTATCGCCGCTGCCGATGGTATAATAATCGGCAATCGAAATCGCTTCGTTATGCGTGACAAGGAAACCGAACTGCGCGCCCGGCGTCGGACACCATGTGCGCACGCGGGTATTCGCACCCGGTTGCATCAGGTAAATCGCGGCCTTGCAGCCCGTTTCATGACGTTTGCCCGTGGTCGGGAACCATTTTTCATGGCTGCCCCAGCCCAGTTCGGCCGGCTGCATGCCTTCGGACACGAAACCTTCGACAGACCAGGTATTCACAAAAACGCCGCGCGCTTTGGGGTTTTTGCTGCGCTGTGTATCGCGCTCGGCGATGTGGATGCCCTTGACGCCGGTTTTGTGCATCAACGCAGCCCATTCGGCGCGGGTTTTCGGCATGTCGAACGTCAGACCGCTGGCGCGCGCGACATCGACCAACGCCTGTTTCACGAACCACGACACCATGCCCGGGTTCGCGCCGCAGCAGGATACAGCCGTGGTGCCGCCGGGATTGTTGCGGCGTTCGGCCAGCACGGCCTCGCGCAGCGCGTAGTTGCTGCGCCCTGCGGTGCCGAGGCTTTCGTCGAAATAAAAACCCAGCCACGGTTCAACAACCGTGTCGATATAAAAGGTCTTGTTCTCGCGGCAAAGCTTCATCACATCCAGCGATGACACATTCACCGACAGGTTGACACAGAAGCCCTGCCCGCCGCCTTGCGTCAGCAGCGGCGTCAGCAAGTCGCGGTAATTTTCTTTGGTGACGTGGGTCTGGATAAAGCGGATGCCGCGTTCATTCAAAAGCGCGATATCGTCGTCCTGCGGATCGATGACAACGAAACGTTCCTTGTCGTATTCAAAATGACGCTCGATCAGGGGCAGCGTGCCGCGGCCGATGGAGCCAAAGCCGATCATCACGATCGGGCCAGAAATTTTTGCGTAGATTTGATACGGGGTCGAAGACACGGGAACGTGATCGGTCATGATTTATGCAGAACCTCCATGGTTGCGCGGATTGTGGGGAAAGTTTCGAATGGCGCTCTGTTTACCTAATATCGGCAGAACTGACAATCCTTATTTTGGCGCGGTGCATTTTTATATTAAAAACAGGGAGTTGATAAAAAGCCGCGGCCTTCCGGCCGGAAGGCCAGCCTTGACGGCGGTTTACCGCGCCCTATCTCGCAGTCTGCATACCGATTCCCGTTTTCACCCACACGAAGGACGACTTTTTCATGGAATACAGATCTCTTGGCAAATCGGGGCTGAAAGTCCCCGTGCTCAGCCTCGGCACCGCCACGTTTAGCGGCAGCAACGAATTTTTTAAAAGATGGGGCGATACGGACGCAAAAGAAGCCACGCGCATGCTCGATATCTGCCTTGAGGCCGGGCTGAACTTTTTCGACACTGCCGATATTTATTCGAAGGGCGCATCCGAGGAAGTCCTCGGCGCCGCCATCAAGGGCCGGCGTAACAAATTGCTGATTTCGACCAAGGCGACCTTTGCCATGGGCGACGGACCGAATGAAAAGGGCTCTTCGCGCTATCACCTCATCCGCGCGGCGGAGGATAGCCTCAAGCGTCTCGGCACCGATCATATCGATGTTTATTTCATGCACGGCTTCGATGCGCAAACGCCGGTGGATGAAACCCTCTCGGCGCTGGATCATCTCGTGCAAAGCGGCAAGGTCGGATATATCGGCTGCTCCAACTTCTCCGGCTGGCATTTGATGAAATCGCTGGCAACGTCGGAAAAATACGGCCTTGCCCGTTATGTGGTGTATCAGGGGTATTATTCCCTGATCGGCCGCGATTACGAGGAAGAGCTGATGCCCCTCGGCATCGATCAGGGCGTCGGTTTGATGGTCTGGAGCCCGCTCGGCTGGGGCCGCTTGACCGGCAAAATCCGCCGCGGCCAGCCCCTGCCCGAAGGCCGCATCAAACAAGGCGGTGCCGAAGGCGGCCCACCGGTGGATGATGAATATCTCTATACCGTTGTCGATGCGCTTGACGCGGTTGCCAAGGAAACCGGCAAGACCGTGCCGCAGGTCGCGCTCAACTGGCTGTTGCAGCGTCCGACGGTATGCAACATCGTCATCGGCGCGCGCAACGAAGAACAGCTGAAGCAAAACCTCGGCGCTGTGGGCTGGAACCTGACGCCGGAGCAGGTAAAAAAACTTGACGCCGCCAGCGAAAAAACGCCTGTCTATCCCTACTGGCACCAGCGCGGCTTTGCCGAGCGCAACCCGCGCGCCGTCTAAGGATAAACCTAAAAACAAAAGGCCGGTGCCGCAGCGCGCCGGCCTTTTGCTTTTTCGCACGCGTTTAAGAGGGCGTGCGCACAAGTACGTTTCTGAATTGCCACGGGTCGTCACGGTCAAGATTTTCAGCAACAAGGCTGCCGCGGTTTTTCAGCGGATGCCAATCGGTATAATACCCCGCCACTTTACCCAAATAAGGCCGCTGCACGTCAAGACAGCGGGCGAAATCCATATCGTCAGCCTCCACAACACCGGCATCGGGGTTTTCCAGCGCCCAGACAATCCCCGCCAACATGCCCGATGTGACCTGAAGCCCTGTCGCATTTTGATGCGGGGCAAGGATGCGCGCCTGTTCGATACTCAGCTGCGAGCCGTACCAGTATGCGTTTTTCGCATGGCCATAGAGCAGCACGCCCAGCTCGTCCATGCCGTCGAGGATGTCTTCTTCGCCGAGCACCTGCTGTTTTTTGGGCAGCTTGCCGCCGCGCTCGAACATTTCATCCAGCGACAGCAGCGCGACATTCGACGGGCGGTAGGCGTAATGCACCGTCGGGCGGTATTCGGGCCTGTCCGGCGCGCCGATGGTATAATAATCCGCAATAGCAACGGATTCATGATGCGGCACCAGAAACGCGCGCTGCGGCCCCGGCGTTGGACACCAGCTGCGCACGCGCGTATCGCCGCCGCTTTGCATCATGTAAATCGCGGCAAGGCAGCCCGTTTTATGCCGCCGCGCATGCGGCGGCAGCCAGCGTTCATGCGTGCCCCAGCCGAGTTCCGCGGCCGCCAGCCCCTCGGCGACCATCCCCTCGACCGACCATGTGTTCACAAACACATTCATCGGTTTGGGGCGCAGACTGCGCTGCGTGTCGCGCTCGGCAATGTGAATACCCTTGACGCCCGCCTGCTGCATAAGCTGCGCCCAGGCACGGCGGGTTTGCGGGACAGCCTCTTCGCCTTGACGCAGACCAAGATCGCGCGCGAGGTTGAGCAGCGCCTCCTTGACCAGCCATGACACCATCCCCGGATTGGCGCCGCAGCTGGATACCGCCGTTGCGCCGCCGCGGTTGCGCGCGCGGCCTTCGGCGAGCATCATTTCGCGCAAGGCGTAGTTGGTACGCGCGGCAATATCTATGTTTTTGTCATGGAAATATCCGGCCCAGGGTTCAACGGAACTGTCGATGTAAAGCGCCTCCAGCGTTTGGCATAGACGCATCACATCCACTGACGACACATCGACCGAGACATTGATGCAAAACCCGCGGCCTTGCGGCGTATCCAGCAGCGGCTCCAGAACAGCGCGGAAATTATCCGGCGTCAGGGCCTGCGCCAAAAAGCCTACGCCAAAGCTTTCGGCGAGTTCACGCCCGCTGACATCGGGGTCAATCACCGTGAGCTGCGCGGGGTCGAACGCGATATGTCGCAGCAGCAGCGGCAGTAAACCGCGGCCAATAGACCCAAAACCTATCATCACGACCGGCCCGTCGATACGCGCGTGGATACCGCCCGTGAAGGTTTCAGATTGTTGCGGCGCTTGCCGTAGGTCCGTCATGACACGCCTCCTTGACTGTGAAACACAGGGGCAAAAATGCCGGATGCGGCTATAACCGCAAAACATTCATAAAATCTCTATGATTTATTATATTTTTTGTTTACCCCCCGCAGCCATAAAAAACAACCCCGCACAATCGTGCGGGGTTATGAAAGTCATGAAAAACGCCTGAATACAACGCATTATATCGAAATATACGGCAGGATTTTTTATCTAGCGGTTGAGGCTGGCGAAGTTTTTATCTGCGGTTATGCCGCTGCCGCGCTGGTTGCGCGCTTTTTTTCTGTTGTTGCTGCGCGATTTTTTACGCAAATCACGCTCGGTCTTGCCGGCCATGCGCTGCGCCTCTTTTTTCTTTTGTGCGACCAGCTTACCGAGATCCAGCTCGAAGCTTTTCTTCGGCCCCGTTGTCGGGCCGGACTGCACGCGCAATTTCTGTCCTTCGGATTGTTGCGCCGATGCGGCCACCGGCATCATTACCCACGCCACCAGCGCCGCCGCGCACAAAATAGTCATAGCCGGATTATTCATAGAGGTATTTCCTTTTCCTCGGCAGGTTTGGGGCCACGAAGAATAACAATTTCAATGCCGTCCATGGTCGGCGTGACGCTTTCCAGCCGGTGTCCGCCTTCGCGGCAAAAACTTTCGAAATCGCGCGGCGCCTTGTCGTCGGTGACGGTGATGCAAAGCATAGCACCTTCGGGCATATGCTGCAAAACCTTGCGCGCGCGCAAAACCGGCAGCGGACACACAAGGCCGGAGGCGTCGAGGAAATGGCGGTGACGCGCTGTCATGCCGCCCCCTCCGCTGCCGCGGCTGCGCCGACATCCCGCAGGCGCAGCGCACCTTTGACGTCTTCGACAGTGATATCGGCGATATCTTCGGATTGAATAACCGTGACCGCCGTCCCCGTGGGCGCGCTCAGCGCGGGGTCGGTCACGCCGGAAAACAGCGTGACAATCGGGCAGCCCGCAAGCGCAATCAGATGCGACGGGCCCGTGTCGTTGCCGACCGCGCCCGCTGCGCCAAAAGCCAGCGACGCGATATCATACAGCGACGTGCGGCCCGAAAGGTCGATACATTCCGGCGCGGCGGTTTTGATTTTGGCAATCGCTTCATGCTCCGCCGCTGTGCCCAACAGCGCGACGGCATACCCTTCGCGCTGTAATTTCAGCGCCAGCGCCGCATATTTGACAGCAGGCCAGCGTTTGTAGGGGTGCTGCGGCGCGCAGCCCGGCACCAAGAGCACATAGGGCGACGGCGGCAAAAGCAGCGATACATCAGTTTTCATCCAGCCGATATCAGGCATCTGCACATCGATAGCCAGCGCGGCCAGCATGGTTTTATGGCGCGCGAAAGCATGCATCTGCCGCCACTGCGGGTTTTCGGCGGCGTAATTATGCGACGCGCCGGGGGCGATGCCCGACCACTGCGGTTTTTTGAGCATCAGGCGGAAGTAATTATTGCTGCGCCCGTTAAGCTGCAAATCGTATACGCGGCTAAACCCGCCCTTGTTCAAAAAGCGCGCCACCCGCAGCCATGCGCCGATTTCATAGAATCTGGCGCGCGTGACTACTTCGATTGCGTCGGCATAGCCGCTGCGCTGCGCCATATCGGCGAAGGGGCGCGTGGTCATGATCGTGATATGCGCATCCGGATGCGCGCGGCGGATCGCCGCCATTGGGCCCAGCGCGACCAGAAAATCGCCTAGCGCGCTCAGCTTGATCACAAGAATTTTTTCGCGGGGTTTATCCTGCATGGCCGCCCGTACGCTTTTGGAATATTATCCGGCCGCGCGGTCGGCTTCGGATACGCTGAAGCTGTCATTCGACGGCAGCGCCTTCATGCCCGCGCCGGCACCCAGCAGTTCGGCATAAACATCCAGCGTACTTTCGCACATCTGTTCGTTGGTGAAATGATGCGCGACATGTGACATTGCGCGCGTCGCCAGCATTGCGCGCCCACGGCCATCAAGGCTGATGGCTTCGTGCAGCGCGCGCGTCAGGGCATCGACGTCACCGGGAGTGACCAGCCAGCCCGTTTCATCGCGCAGGATAGTTTCGCGCGTACCGCCATGGTCTGTCGCAATAACAGGGCGGCCCATGGCCTGCGCCTCGACCGGCACGCGGCCGAAGCCTTCGGGCTGCAGCGTCGGGCAAACCACGACGGTGGAAATCATATAAGCCGCCGGCATGTCGTCGCAATTCGTGATGATACGCGACGCGCTGCCAAGCCCTTTGGCTTCGATATAAGCCTCAAGCTCTTTGCGGTAATTTTCATTGCCGATGTCAGAGCCAAGGAACAGGCAGAACAGGTCTTTCTTACCCAGCGCGCAGATAGCATCAAGAAGGAACATATGCCCCTTGGTGCGGCTGATGCGCGCGGGCAGCATGACCACGGCAGCCCCTTCGGGGATGCGCATCATTTGCGAGGCGCGGATCAGGCGGTCGGGCGTCACCGAATTGGGGTGGAATTTTTCAAGCGCGACGCCGCGGTGGATCACACGCACGACATTCGGGTCAACCTTGTAGTTCTGTTCAAGATAGTCCGCGATGAAGTGCGAAACCGCAATCACACGTTCGCCCTTTGAAATCGACGCATTATAGGCGCGTTTGAACATACCGCCGATATTATGTGTGGCATGGCAGCTGGTGACATAGCGCGCACGCGTGCCCGCGACGGCGCGGCCCGCGCTCCAGGCGGGGGCGCGGCTGCAGGCATGGACGATGTCGACATTCATCTCGCGGATCAGCTTACGCAGGCGGCTGACGTTGGCCACCATAATCAGCGGGTTTTTGCTATGCACGGGCATTTCGATATGGGTGCCGCCCGCCTTGGCGATTTCATGGGCGCGTAAACCACCCGACGATACCACGATGGACTTGCCGCCCGCGCGCACAATCGCCGCGTTGATGTCGATGACGCCCTGTTCGACCCCGCCGGAATTTAGCGCCGGCAGCACCTGCAAAATCACCGGCGCATGGTTTTGTTCGACAAAGCGGCGAAACGTCAGGCTCGCGCTATCCCAGGTTTTCATCATTTTCGACATTCCCGTTGAAATATTCAGGCCCGTTATTGAAACCATCGCCAGAATTCCCCCCTTGGCTTTGCTTTCTGCCGGTTTGCGCAAGGCGCGGCGCGCTTTTGCGCGGTATCCTTGCTTTTACCCTTAAAAATCGCGGATTTCCAGCGAAATCGCGGGGAAAGCGCTTGACAGCCGCGCGGCACGGGACGAGATTATAACCTTGTTTTTTAACCCCTTAACAACGGATTCTTGAGATGAAAACGGCACCGCAGGACGCACAGCAGAAGGATATCCAGCTCACACTTCCCGATGGGAAGACGCTGACCTTCACCGCGCCCGTCACGGGCGCCGACGTCGCGGCGTCTATTGGCGCGGGCCTTGCCAAGGCGGCGCTGGCCGTCAAGCTGGACGGTACGGTCTATGACCTTGGCCGTCCGCTGCACAAAAGCGGCAAGATCGAAATCATCACCCGCAAATCCGACGATGTGCTGGAGCTGATCCGCCATGACGCCTCCCACGTGCTGGCGGAAGCAGTGCAGGAACTGTTCCCCGGTACGCAGGTCACCATCGGGCCCGCCATCGACAACGGGTTTTACTATGACTTCGCCCGCGCGGAGCCCTTCACGACCGAAGACTTCCCCAAAATCGAAGCCAAGATGCGCGAGATTGTGGAGCGCAACGAAAACTTCACCCGCGAAGTCTGGGCGCGCGACGAAGCCATCAAGCATTTCGAAAGCATCGGCGAGAAGTACAAAGCCGAGCTGATCCGCGACCTGCCCGAGAGCGAGGAGATCAGCATCTACCGCCAGGGCAAATGGTACGACCTGTGCCGCGGCCCGCATCTGCCGTCGACGGGGCATGTCGGCACGGCGTTCAAGCTGACCAAGGTCGCAGGCGCCTATTGGCGCGGCGATGCGAAAAACGCGCAGCTGCAGCGTATTTACGGCACGGCATGGCGCGACCAGAAAGAACTGGATGCCTATCTGCACATGCTGGAAGAAGCGGAAAAGCGCGACCACCGCAAAATCGGCAAGGAAATGGACCTGTTCCACATGCAGGAAGAGGCTGTGGGCAGCGTATTCTGGCACGACCGCGGCTATACCATCTGGCGCGCGCTTGAAAACTTCATCCGCAACCGCATCCGCAGCGCGGGTTATCAGGAAGTCAAAACCCCGCAGCTGTTCGACAGCGCCCTGTTCAAGGCATCGGGTCACTGGGATATGTACGGCGACAACATGTTCAAGGTGCGCGACACCCACGGCGATGGCGAGAAGCTGATGGGCATCAAGCCGATGAACTGCCCCGCCCACGTGCAGATTTTCAATCAGGGTTTGAAATCCTACCGCGACCTGCCGATCCGCATGGCGGAATTCGGCTGCTGCCACCGCAACGAGCCGTCGGGCGCGATGCACGGCATCATGCGCGTGCGTCAGTTCACGCAGGACGATGCACATATTTTCTGCCGCGAAGATCAGGTGGAACAGGAAGCGCTCGATTACTTCAAGCTGCAACTCGGCGTTTACCGCGACCTTGGCTTTGACAAAATCTCCGTCAAGCTGGCGCTGCGACCGGGGCCGAACGAACGCCTCGGCAGCGACGACATCTGGGACCGCGCCGAAAACGCGCTGCGCGCCGCACTTACGGGTGCAGGACTTGCGTTCGAGGAGCTGCCCGGCGAAGGCGCCTTCTATGGCCCCAAAGTGGAATTCCACCTGACCGACGCGATTGGCCGGACATGGCAATGCGGCACGCTGCAGCTGGATTTCAACCTGCCGGAGCGTCTGGATGCCAGCTATATCGGCGAGGACAGCCAGCGCCACCGCCCCGTTATGCTCCATCGCGCCATTCTGGGCTCGCTCGAGCGTTTTATCGGGATTCTCATCGAACACCACGCCGGCAAGTTCCCGCTGTGGCTGGCACCCGTTCAGGCGGTGGTTGCGACCATCACCTCGGATGCGGATGATTATGCCAAACAGGTCGTCGAGGGGCTCAAAAAAGCTGGAATCCGCGCCGAACTGGATACCCGCAACGAGAAAATTAACTATAAAATCCGCGAACATAGCCTGCAAAAGGCCCCGCAAATCTGGGTTGTCGGCAAACGCGAGGCGGAGGAGCGCAAAGTCGCCATCCGCCGCCTTGGCAGCGACGCCCAAGAAGTACTTGCACTTGACGAAGCTATTCGTAAAATCGCGGAAGACGCCCAGCCGCCCGCCTGACGAGGTTTCGACCCCCCGACGATAGGGTGCGGATGGACGCATGCCGCGGTTTTAAACCGCAACACGATACCTGAACTTTGATTTGTTTAGACAACCTATGGAGAGATCCCATCGCTACCTTTCATAAACCGACACCGCATCAAGACGGCCCCCGCATCAACAACCAGATCCGCGCCGACAAAGTACGCGTGATTGACGAGGCTGGCGAAATGGTCGGTGTCATGACCGTGCGCGAAGCCGTACTGGCCGCCGAAGAAGCCGGTCTCGACCTGATCGAAATTTCGCCCAATGCGGAACCGCCCGTTTGCAAAATCGGCGACATCGGCAAATACCGCTATGAACAGCAGAAAAAAGAAGCGGCTGCGCGCAAGAACCAGAAAATCGTTCTGACCAAAGAACTGAAACTGCGCCCGAACATCGAGGAGCATGACATTCAGGTCAAACTGCGCTCCGCCCGCCGCTTTTTCGAAGACGGTGACAAGGTGCGCTTTACCCTGCAATTCCGCGGCCGCGAAGCGGAACACAAGGAAATCGGCTATGCCATCATCCGCCGCATCAAGGAAGAACTGTCAGATGTGGGCAAAGTGGAAATGGATGCCCGCGCCGAAGGCAACAGCGTCATCATGATCATGGCGCCCGCCAAGGCCGGCTAATCTTTCGCCGCAGATAAAACAAAAAAGCCCCGCTTGCGCGGGGCTTTTTTTATGGGGTCGGCTCAGCTGCCGCGAATTTTTTCCTGCACGTCGGCAACCCAGCCGAACAATTCATCCTCGTCCATGCCGCCGCGCTTGAAGGCGACAACTTCCCCCTTATGCACGATGAATATGGTGGGCAGTGACCGGATGCCGAATTCAACCGCCACCTCCTTGGCGGCGTCGATATCGATTTGATACATCTCAAGCTCGGACTGCAAATTCTTTTCCCGCAGTTTTTGCAGATGCGGCTGCAGCGCGCGGCAATAACCGCACCATTTGGCATCGAACTGAAGCAGCACGGGGGCCTTTGCCGTGCTGACAGCGCGCGTAACGTCCGCCATGGTTTCCAACTTCGGCAGCGAAGATGTCGCCGCCACCGTGCGCGTCTGTGGCGCAAACACCGTCATGACCATGACGAGGGCCATGGCACCGGCCAGCACAAAAAAGCCTTTCAGCGGCGATGGTTTGGCGGGGGTTTTATCCTGCACGTGATATCCTTTTTAAAAACGGCTTCTTTTTAATGATGACAGGCAGGGACGCGCAGCGTCAAACAAAAACGCTATCCCCTGCGTCAAGTCCATGAAAAAACCCCCTTTTTCAAGGGGGCTTTTTATCCGTCGGCGGCAGCGATTACAGCGCGCCGTCAACCCATTTGACGAGGTCGGATTTCGCCATCGACCCCACGGTCTGCGCGACGACCTGACCGTCCTTGAACAGCAGCAGCGTCGGGATGGAACGCACGCCATATTTCGTCGGCGCGTTCGGGTTATCGTCGATGTTGACTTTCACGACTTTCAGCGCGCCGCCTTTTTCAGCCGCAAGCGCATCCACGCTGGGGCCAAGCGCACGGCAAGGGCCGCACCATTCCGCCCAGAAATCCACCAGTACGGGGCCGGCGGCCTTCAGGACTTCCTGTTCGAATTCTGCATCGGTTACTTGTTGTGCGCCCATGTCGCTTTCCTTTCCTGTATTGTTTTTTTCAAGTTTTTCAGTGTTTGGCCGTTTTACGGGCCGAATATCATGGCTTTGGCGGCTTTTGCCACTGCGGCCCCTTGCCTGCGCCGTCATTTTTAATATCGGCTGCGGGCGGCGTTTGTAAAGACTGCCCGACCAGTTTTTCAAGGATTTCGTTCGGCACCGCGCCCGTGACCATATAGATCGCCGCGCCCTCTTTCATCGTCACCAGCGTGGGGATGGAACGCACACCAAAGGCGGCGGCGAGTTGCGGGCTTTCATCCACGTTGATTTTGACGACTTTTACCTTGTCCTGATGCGCTTCGGCGAATTTTTCAAGCCGGGGCGCCAGCGATTTGCACGGCCCGCACCAGTCGGCGTAGAAATCGATCAGCACCAGCTTGTCGGCTTTCAGCACTTCGTTCTCGAAATTTGTCTGGTTTACGGGGATGACGAAACCGGTCATGGCTGTTTCCTTTGTGTGTGAAGGCGGCGTCTTTCAGGCAGCGGGCGCAAGCCCTTGCAGGGGCCTCATCAGCAGCGTATTTTGCTGCGGCAGTATCCTCAAATACGGTAATGTTTTTGGCTTGGGTTTACCCTAACTTATGGGGCATGCGGGTCAAGCAGATTATCGGGGAGCGGCATCAAATACGGCCCGTCCGTCCACAAAAGCGCCGTGCGCACCTTCTTATCGGGATATATTTTTCGTAAAATGTCGCGGTAGGCCGCCATCTGCTTCAGGTACACGGCGGGAACTTTTGATTCGTCCTTCGGCGGCGGGCGGTTGGTTTTGAAATCGACCACCAGCACCTCCTGCGCCCCGACGCAAAGGCGGTCAATCTGACCCGACAAAACCTTTTGCGGCACCGATGCCGAAACCTGCCCCGCAAGCCCGACGACCGGCACTTCGGCGCGCGCATCGGGCGCGAAAATCGCAGCGAAATCCGGATGTGTCAAAACGGCCATCACCTCGGCAGCGAATGTTTTCTGCTCCGCCTCCGGCATCGCCAGCGACGGCCGCGCCAGCCAGCGCGCCAGCGCCTCCGCCCGCCGCGCGGGCGGCAGCTGTGGCAGGATTTCCAAAAGCTGATGCACGACCACGCCGCGGCGGAAACGCCAGCTGTCGTCGGTGCCGAGCGGGCTTTTGGCGGCAGGCTCGTCTTCACCCGGTTTGGACGGCGCCAGCGGGACGGGCGGCGCCGGCTCCGCCGCCGGTGCGGCGGTGGCCCATGACGGCAGCGGCACGCGCACGGCATCCAGCGCTTCTTGCGCCGCTGCGGCAGGTGCTTTTTCAGGCGGCACCGTTTGCGCATGCGACAAACGCCGTGCGTAAAGAATATTCCCCTCCGCATCCGCCAGCGGCGCGCCCTCCATCTCGAAGGGTACAGCGCACGCATCGGCGGGGAAGCTCTCCGCAACCAGATTGTACCAGCAGCCCTCCTTGGCTTTGTTACGGCCACGGAAACCCGCGATATAAAGCCGGTCTTCCGCCCGCGTCAGCGCCACATAAAGCAGGCGGCGGTATTCTTCCATCTGCTTTTCGGCGGCGGCTTCGCGTGTGCGTTCGTAAATACCGGCATCGAATTCCTGACGCGGCGACCACAGCGGCACATCAACGCCCGCCGCCTTGCCGTCGACATCTTCTTCGGGCCAGAGCAGGCGCACGCGGCCCTTGTTGTGGTCATGTAAAATCTTGACCGTATCGGGCAGGAAAACGATGGGTGCCTGAAGCCCCTTGGAGGCATGCACTGTCATGATGCGCACCTGGTCGGCCTTGTGCGATTCCTGTTCACGCTTGATTTGCGCCTCGCCGCGCAAAAACCAGTCGCAGAACGCTTGCAGCGCGGGCGTATGCGACTGTTCGAAATGCAAACAGCGGCTGAGGAATTCATCCAGCGCGTCCTGAATGTCATAGCCCAGCCGCCCGTAAAACGCGCGGCGGCCCGATACCGCATCACCCGGACAGGGCGTGTTCAGAATTTCCGCAAAAAATTCATAAGGCGTCGCATAACCGCTGCGTTCGATGCGTTTTTGCAGCCACAGCGCCACATCGGGGCGCGCATCGCGCAGCCGCTGCCACAGGCCATGCGGGCGTCCGTAGCAAAGTTCGAACAACTCTTCCTCTCCCATACCGACGAGGGGAGATTTCAAAACCGTTGCCAGCGTCAGGTCATCGCGCGTTTGCAGCGCAAAACCGCCGACAGCCAGAAGGTCGAGTACGCTGATTTCCTCCGTCAGCGTGATGCGGTCGATGCCCGCTACGGGCACACCCGCCTCTTTCAGCGCGCGCATCATCAAATCGACCAGTGCGCTGCGCGATTGCACCAATATCATCACATCGCCCGCACGGATGGGGCGACCCTTGCTTTCCAATATCTCGCCGCGGTCTATCCAGCCGCGGACGGTTTCGGCAATTTTACGCGCAAGGCGGCTGGCGGCATTGTCGCCCGCCTCGACATCGACCGGCATGCGCCACGCATCGCCGCTGTCGGGTTTTTGGGTTTGCACCAGCGGCCAGATTTCAACCAGCCCCGCATGCCCCTCGCGGAAGGGGCGGTGCAGCACCTCGCGCGCGATATCGGCCACCACGCCGCGCCGCGCCGTCACGGGCGCGAAAACCCCATCAACAACTTCCAGAACCGTGCGGGTGGAGCGGAAGGAATATTCAAGGAAGATTTCCCAGCCGTCCTGCACCGCCGTCACCTTGCGCCCGAAATAATCCTGCATCTGCGCGAAGGCGGCAGGATCAGCCCCCTGAAAGCTGAAAATGGACTGTTTTTCATCGCCCACCACAAACAGCGTGCGCACGATATCGTCGCGGCTGCCCATACCGGCAAAAAATTCGCCGGCGAGCGCGCGCACCACGCGCCACTGGGCGGGGCTGGTATCCTGCGCCTCGTCAACCAGAATATGGTCGATGCCTTCGTCCAGTTTGAACAGCACCCAGCCCACCATGCCCGGCGCATCCAGAAGGGCGGAGGTACGGATAATCAGATCATCGAAATCCAGCTTGTCTGTCGCTGCCTTGTGCGCGCTGTAACGCCAGAGCATTTCCGCCGAAACCGTGAGCAGCGCGGCATTCAGCTTTGCCAGACGCACGGCCTTGAGCTTTTCATCCAGCCCCTCCAGACGCACCGCTTCTTCGGTCAGAACCTCGATGGCATCGGGGCAGGCGTCTTTGACCTTGTTGGTGACCAGACGCGCGTACAGTTCCCCCTCCGTGTTAAAAAACACACGGCGGTACATGCCCAGCAGCGCGCCGCGCCGCGCCGGCTGTTCCAGCCACATTTGCAGCGATGCCGCGCGCTCTTTATCCGTCTTGCCGCCTTCCAGCATCGCGCGCAGCACGCGGCGCAGTTTGGCCTCTGCCTCGGGCGGGATATCTCCTGCCTTGCGCAGAATATCCTCTTCGCGCATATCGGCCGTCACGCCCAAATGGCGGCAGACCGCGCCGACCGTACCCGCCGCGCCGCCTGCGCCATCGCCATGCTTGCGCAAAATCGCCTCCAGCAGGCTGCGCTTGGCCATGATTTGCGCCATCAAGCCGGACATGTCTTCCTGATTGAGATAAAGCGCCAGCGTGGCGAAAGCCTCCGCCACCGGCGATTCCGGCTTTGCGCGCGCATCGGCAATCATGCCGCGCTGGCAATTCAGCAGGTATTCAATCGCGCTTTGTTCATCCATTAGCTCGAAATGGGGCGGCAGGCCCGCTTCGACCGGAAAACGTTTCAGCACCGACTGGCAAAACGAATGGATGGTCATGATTTTAAGCCCGCCCGGCGTATCCAGCACACGGGCAAACAGCCGCCGCGCCTCGCGCACGACCACCGCGTCGGCAGGCGCACCGATAAGGGCAGCGAGGTCTTCGGCCAGTTTCGCCTCCTCCATCACCGCCCAGCGGGCCAGACGTTTGTAAATGCGGTTCGACATTTCCGCCGCCGCCGTCTTGGTGAAGGTCAGGCACAAAATACGTTCGGGCCGCGTTGCGCTTTTGGCATCCTGATGCGCGCGCGGCAGCATCAGGCGCAAAACGCGGTCGATCAGAACCTTGGTCTTGCCTGTACCGGCAGAGGCGCCGACCCATACGCTTTTGAGCGGGTTGGCCGCCGCCGCCTGATCCGTTCCGGCATCCTTGCGCGGCGCGGTTTGCGCGGTGATATGCGTCTGGTTGGCGCTCATATTCCCGTCCTCGCTTCGCTTTCGCTCATGCCGCGTCCTCTGCGTCATCGCCGCCGACCGACCATTCGCGCACGCGCGCCAAATGTTCGTAGTCGGAGAATTTGGGTTTTACCTCCGCGCGCGGCTGGCTGAGGTAAGGCGTTTTCGGGTCATCGAATTTTTCGACCAGCGCCGCCAGACCCGCCGCCGCCGCATCGGTCATTTCGGCGATATCAGGCTTGCCGTCGGCAAACGTTATCCGCTCAACTGGCTTTTGTCCGCTGCCTGTGACGCGCCAGTAAACAAGCTCTGCCGTATCGCCCGCGGGCAAGCCTTCGAACGCGCCAGCGCGCAGCATCAAGGCTTCGAGCGGCAGCTGCGGCGCAATGCCCTGACGCACTTCGCCTTTGCTGGGCGTGCCGCCGGATTTGTAATCAATCACGGCATAGCGCCCATCGCGCAGGCGGTCGATACGGTCGGCCTTGCCGCTGAGGATGAACGGACCGCCCGATGTCACAAATTCATATTGGCCGCTGACTTCGGTTGCAAAAGGTTTCGCTTCCTGCCGCCAGTCGTTTTCCTGACGCACGAATTCATGCACGATTTTTTCAAACCGCGGCCACCAGAAGGCTTCGACATCCTGCGGCACGCGCAAATCGACCAGCGCCGCGCGGCCGAGGGAGAGCAATTTCTGTTCCGCATCCGGCGGCAGGGTATCGGGATAGGCATTGATAAAACGCTCGAGCGCGGCGTGAATAAACGTCCCCCGCTCCGCTCCGCCCGGATCGGCATCGATGGGGTCAAAGGCGCGGAGGTTCAGCACATACTGCGCGTAAATCTGGTAAGGGTCGCGCATCCAGCTTTCGATGCGCGTGACCGACAACTGGCGCGGCCGCGCGGACAGCGGCGGCGTAGGCGCGGGGCGCGGCGCGGGCTGGATGGCGGCGGGGGTGTCCATATCCTGCCGCCAGCGGCGATACCGCTGCCCCGCCGTTTGCGGCAGGGCGAGGCCGACGGCTTCCAAAACCGCATCGATGCGCAAAAGCCAGCGCGCGGGCACGGTCGGCGTGCCGTCGACTTTTTGCGCGCGGGTGAGAATGACTTCAGGGGCGCTCGCCGCCTGCACGAAATCATGCGCGGCAAGGCTGAGCGCTTTTTCGGGTGACGGCAGGCCGAAATCGCGGCGCATCGGGCGCGACATCCACGGGTCATGCGCGGGCAAGGCGGGCCACGTACCCTCGTTCAAGCCGCCCAGAATGACAAGATCGGCACAGTAAAGCCGCGCCTCCACCTGCCCCAGAATGCTCAGGCGCGGATGCATGCCATAGCGCGGCCGCACGGTGACGGACTTCATGAGCATGCGCAAAAGCGGCACGTAATGCGCGGGCGCAATCGGCGGCACGTCACCGGCAGCGGCCAAAAGCTGCTGCAGAAGCTGGCTGGCGCCTTCGCCCGCCTCGCCCAGCCAAAGGCGTGACGCGCCGGACGCATCCATAGTCGCCGCAAAATCTTCGGCCATTTTGATATGCGTTTCCATCATCAGGCGGAAGGGCTTTTCGCGCGCATCTTCCATCATCGACACAAACGGCGCCGCCAGCGGTTCGATTTTATCCAGCCATGCCAGCAAATCACGGCGCTGTTCCTGCTGTTTTTCGCCAGAAAGGCTTTCGATTGCCGCGCGCAAACCCGCAAAGCCCGCGCTGGGCCGCGGCCCGCGCAATGCCAACTGGTCGAGCGTATAGGTCATCCGGCGCATGTCGTCGGCCGGTATCGCCGCCGCCATCACGGGGTGTTTAAGCAGCGACAGAAGCGCAATCGGCGCCAACGATTGTTCCGCGACTTCGGCGCAGAGCATCAGCCACGCCCCGACGGGCAATTCCGTGAGCGGCTGGCCGCCTGAATCGTCGATGTTAATGCCCCAGCGGCGCATCGACAGCGTGACGCGGCGGGCGAGACGGCGGTCGGGCGTAATCAGCGCGGCGGTTTTGCCGGGTGTTTCCAGCGCTTCGCGCAGAATAAGGGCGATGACATCGGCTTCTTCCTGCGGGGTGTCGCAATCGATGCGTGTCAATCCATCCAGCGCGGCCGCGGGGATGTCATGCGGCGTCAGATGCCGCCAGCGTTCCGTCGTTTCGGCGGGGCGCAGAGCTTCGGACAGCAAGCGCACGCGCGCGTGGTTGACGACGCCGTCATGTATCAGCGGCCATGGCGCGACATCGGCGCGCTCAACCCCGACCGCCGCCAGAAGTTTTTTGATATTATACTGCGGGTGGTCTTCGCCGATTTGCGCCCAGCTGTCTTCGTCAAGACCGGTATCGAGCCCCGGCAGGACAAGTTCCCCCTGCGGCAGGCGCGCGACCACCGACAGCAGCGCACGCGCGGCGGGCACCGTCCCCGTCGATCCTGCGGCAATCACCGGATAGGCGGGCGGCAGACGGCGCCAGACCGTTTCCTGCGCGGCGAGCAATAAATTGCGCCGCGCCGCGCTGTCAATCACGCCGCGGCTTTGCAAAATATCGGGCCATATTTCGGTCAGGATTTTAAGGAATTCCAGCGTCTGCTGCCAGTGCCCCGCAAAGGATTCCGGCACCAGTTTGGCAAGACCGTCAAACGACAGGTTTTCGGTCTGCACTTCGTCCAGAAAATGGCCAAGATCCTGCGCCAGCGATACGGCCTGGTCAAAACTCTGCGCCTTTTGTGCGCTCAGGATAGCGCGGGCGAGCAGGATTTGCCGCTCCATCTTGGATACAGCATCGGGCACATCGGGCAGCGCCTCGCCCGCATCGGCGATGCCGGAGAGCAGGAGAGAAACCTCCTCCGCCTCCACATCGCCCACAGGTATCATGCGCGGCAGCACAATCGCCTGCCCGCCCGACAGACGCAAAAACGCATCGCGCAGCGTGCGGCAGGCGCGGCGGCTGGGCAGCAGCAGCAGATAATCACCCAGTGCCAGCGCGTCATGTGCCGCACGCTCCAGAAGGCCGCGCGCAAGACTATCCGCGAAGCTTTGCCCCGCAGGGATGTTCAGCACTTTCGGTTTATCGCGAAGAACAACCATAGGGGGGCGGCATCCTGTCAGGGCGCGCGTTTTTTGGGCGCGGCGGCGAGAATCTGGTTGGTTTTTTCAAGCGCTTCGGGCGTGCCGACATGATGCCACGCGCCGTCATGCACATGGCCGTAAAGACGGCCCTTCGCTTCGGCGGCCAGAAATATATCGCGGAAGGAAAAAACGCCCGGCGCGACGCCGTCAAACACCCGCGGATGCACAATGCGCGGCCCTGCGAAAATATAATTGGCGTCGGGTTTGCCGGATTTCAGATATTCATCGGATTTGGCGAATTGCGGCTGATCGCCGCCGGCGGGCAGATAATAATCGCCCTGCCCCGCATAGGCGGGTAGATCTTCGGTGGTGTGCAAAAGCAGCAGGATATCCATCTTGCCCGCATCCCATTTTTCCGCCATTTGCGTCAGCGCGGGCTTATCCGGCCCGTCCATCCAGACGACGTCGGCATTCAGCACGAAAAACGGCTCGTCCTTGAAATGTTCAATCATTTTCTGCACGCCGCCGCCGGTATCCAGCAGCACGTCTTCGCGCGAAATGGTGATGTTGAGATCCTTACGCGCCTTCAGATGGTCTTCGATCATCTCGCCGAGGTAATGCACGTTGACCACGACATCGGTCACGCCCGCGGCCACCAGCGCATCGAGGGTACGGTCAAGCATCGTGCGGCCACCGACATACAAAAGCGGCTTGGGACAGTTATCGGTGAGCGGGCGCATGCGCGCGCCGAGACCCGCGGCGAGAACAAAGGCCTTGGTGATATGGGCGGGCTTCGCCTCGGGTGTGCTCATCGGTTGTCCTTTTCGTTAGGGACGCCGCGCGGCGCTACCGCCACGCGGCCAGCCGCGCATGCCATGCGCCGTGGCCTGTGAGGGTGATGACGCGCGCCTCTGCCGTCTGGTCGTTGTTGCTTTCGAAATCGATATTTATTTCTAGCCGATTGGCGGGCAAAAGACCACCCAGTCTCTCCGGCCATTCGACCAGCGCGACGCCGCCGCGGCGGGCTTCTTCCCAGCCCAATTCCAGAATGTCGCGCTCCTCGTCCTCCAGCCTGTAGAGATCGAAATGCCAGATGGTAAAATCCGGCGCGTCGTACATTTGCACCAGCGTGAAGGTCGGGCTCGGTACTTCTTCGTCCGCATGGCCGAGCAGGTGGCGGATGAGCGCACGGCTGAGCGCCGTTTTGCCCGCCCCCAGCCCCCCGCGCAGGGCCAGCATGTCGCCGGGCGCCAGCAGCCCCGCCAGCCGCGCGGCGAACGGCCCAAGTTCCGCTTCATTTTCAATGCGTTGCGAAACAGGGGGCGGGACGGGTGGCATTTGCGGGACTCCTGTGGTACTTAATGCCCGTATTCTAAAGGCAGTGGCATGGAAAATACACTTAAAACAGATAAGCCGGAAACGGCCAGACAAACCGACGTGCTGATCATCGGCGCGGGGCCCACGGGGCTGTTTGCCGTGTTCGAATGCGGCATGCTGGGCATGCGCTGCCATGTTGTCGATGCGCTGGCGGAAATCGGCGGGCAATGCACGGCGCTGTATCCTGAAAAACCGATTTACGATATCCCCGCGCACCCCGACATTCTGGCGGGCGATCTGATTGCAAAGCTGGAGGCGCAGGCCGCGCCCTTCGCCCCTGTTTATCATCTGGGCGAACAGGCGGAAAAGCTGGAGCGTCTGGACAGCGGCCGCCTGCGCGTGACCACCTCCAAGGGCACCGCCATCGAAGCCGCCGCGATTATTGTCGCGGCAGGCGCGGGCGCGTTCGGGCCGAACCGCCCGCCGCTTGACGGCATCGAAGCCTTCGAAAACAAAAGCGTGTTTTATATGGTCAAACGCCGCGCCGATTTCGCGGGCAAACGCGTAGTGATTGCGGGCGGCGGCGACAGCGCAGTCGACTGGGCCCTCTCGCTGGCCGATGTCGCGGAAAAAATTTATGTGGTGCATCGCCGCGACAAATTCCGCGCCGCCGATGCCAGCGTCGAAAAACTCAAAATCCTCGCCGCCGCACCGGACAGCCGTATCGAGATGGTTATCCCCTATCAGCTGCATGCGCTGCACGGCGCGAACGGCATGATGACTGGCATCGATGTCGCGGATATGGACGGCGCGCCGCGCCATATCGAAGCCGATGCCCTGCTGGCCTTTTTCGGCCTGACGCCGCAGCTGGGGCCGCTATCCGAATGGGGGCTGGATATTGCGCATTTCCACATCCCCGTCACGCCCGATACCTGCGAAAGCGCCGCGCCGCGCATTTTTGCGATTGGCGATGTCGCCACTTACCCGCGCAAGCTGAAGCTGATTTTAACCGGTTTTGCAGAGGCCGCGCAGGCCGCCCATGCCATCCACCCCCTTGTTTTTCCGGGGCAGGAACTCCATTTCACCTACTCAACCAGCAAAGGAAAACCGTAAACCATGTTCATCCAGACCGAACAGACGCCGAACCCGGCCTCGCTCAAATTCCTGCCCGGCTGCGAAGTCATGATGACCGGCACCGCCGAGTTTACCGACCTTGCGAAGGCAGAGGCGGCATCGCCCCTCGCTGCGCGCCTGATGAAAATCGGCGGCGTCGCCGGCGTTTTTCTGGGCGGCGATTTCGTGACCATCACCAAAACCGATGCCGCATCTTGGACGCAGCTGAAGCCCCTGCTGCTGGGCGCGCTGATGGAACATTTCACAACCGGACAGAACGTGATGCACGACGAACACCTGCACCACGCTGATCATGCCGCCGCATCAACCGCGCATGAAGACGACGATGAAATCGTGCGCCAGATCAAGGAACTGCTGGACACCCGCATCCGCCCCGCCGTCGCGGCAGATGGCGGCGATATCGTGTTCTCGTCTTTCGAAGACGGCATCGTTTATTTGCAAATGCGCGGCGCCTGCGCGGGCTGCCCGTCATCGACAGCGACGCTGAAAACCGGTATCGAAAATCTTTTGCGCCACTTCATCCCCGAAGTGACCGAAGTGCGCCCGGTGAACTGATTGCGGGAAACAAACCTCCCCACCCCCCATGTCATTCTGCGCCCTCCACAGCCGCAGGATATTGAAACACGTCTGTCGCTCCCGCCCTCCCCCTCCATCTACCGCATGTATGGCGGAGATTCGGACGCGTTTGTACCGCTTACCCGCGCGGAGGCCGAAGAATGGATGGAAAACCTTCTACGCCATCCATGCGCATGGATTATCGCAGCAGAAGATGTGGCCGCTGGCGAGATACGTCTCGATAACATCCATCCGCAAGATAGACGCGCACGTATGGCACTTGGCTTGTTTGACGAAAAAAACCTTGGGCGGGGCATAGGTCGGGCAGCTATCCGCCTTGCACTCAAGCACGCGTTCGAGACTCTTGCACTCCACCGCATCGACCTACGGGTTCTGGCTTTTAATCACCGCGCCATCCGTTGTTATACCGCTTGCGGCTTTACGCACGAAGGAACAGAACGGCAGTCTGCTTTCATCGATGGTGTCTGGCATGACGACCACATCATGGGGATACTCACGCATGAATACGACGAAAAATATAAATAAGGCACTCTCGTCAAACAAAAAAGCCCCGCAAATGCGGGGCTTTTTTGTTTGACGCGGGATATTCTTAATCCACGACATCGACATCGTCGTCATCGACCTCTGCATCGACTTCATCATCGACTTCGACCTCGACCTCCTCGACCGCGGCGGCTTTCTGGCGCGCGGGCGAATGCATTGCGGTGCCGCGGCTGCGGCTGGAGGTTTGATAGGCCATCGCCGCATGGTCAGGGCAATAGGGCGTGCCGGGGCGGATACCGCGGCCGCAGAACGTGAAATCCGCATCGCGCGGATCGCCGATGGGCCATTTGCACATGCGTTCGGTCAGATCAATCAGCGGAACACCGCCGCCGAGGGGCACGATTTCCTTCTGGATGCTTTTAAGTTCTTCAACTTCCTTGTTCAGCTGCGCGCTGGCTTTGGCCGTTGCGGCGGGCGGCGTGACGGCGGCTTTCTTGCCGCGGCCCGCAGGCGCCGCCGGTGCGGCGGGGGCCGCTGTGGCGCGTTCTTTTTTCGCTGCCGGTTCTTTTTTCGGCGCGGCGGGTTTTTTGATGGGCGACGGGCGGCCCGACAGACCCATGCGGTGCGCCTTGCCGATGACGGCGTTGCGCGTCACGCCCTTGCCCAGCGTTTTGGCGATTTCGGCGGCGGACTTGCCGTCTTTCCACATCTTTTTGAGAAGCGCGATGCGCTCGTCAGTCCAGCTCATAAGGGGAATCCTGCAATTACATAAAACGTAGGCGGTCGAGCCGCGAAGACACAGAATATAGCACCGATTCGCGGCTTGCAAAGACGGCAAAATCCAGATTTGGGCAGGTTTTTAGAGCAAAATTCCCTGCTCGGGATGCGCATTTTCCGCATTACGGCGAGGGGATGCGGCGGCGCACCTGCAGCGGCGGCAGAAGCGCCGTATCGCTTTGCAGCGTATCTGCCTGCGCGATGGCGGCGGCCAGCGCCTCGGCAGCCGCTATTGCGGCGGCGGCTTCGCGGGCCGGACGTTCTTTTTCATCACGGATAGCGGCGCTCAGCGCTTTCATTTCCTTGGCCACAGCGCGGTCTTCGGCAGGCGCGCCCCAGCGGTCTTTGGACGCGACATCCGCCCCCGCGCGCACCAAGGCGATGGCGATGGTTTCGTTGTTGTTGGTGATGGCTTCGTGCAAGGGCGAATTGCCGCTGCGGTTCTGCGTATTCACATCAACGCCCCGCGCCAGAATATCCAGCGCCAGCGCATCGTTGCCTTTATAAACCGCCAGATGCAGCGGCGAGCGTCCGTCGTAATCCGTCAGGTCGTGCCGCGCGCCGCGATCCATCAGTAGTCTGGCGCAATCATCATGCCCCGCATCCATCGCCGCCAGCAGCGCCGTGCCCTTCCCTTCGCCGGGCGTTCCGGCATCGACCTTGCCGCCACGATCCAGCAGCAGGCGCAGCACATCGGCATAGCCGCCGGCCGCCGCCAGAAAAACCGGCGTCTGCCTGTTCGCATCTTCGGCATTCACATCGGCACCGCGCGCAATTTCTCGCGCCGCGGCAGGCAGGTTGCCCTTGATGACCGCCGCGCGCAGGGCGTCATTGGCGAGTTGATGCTCGCTTTTGCCGGAAACCTTGCTGAAAATCTTGCGCAGCATGCGCGGGGCCCTTTCTTTCGAAGACGAAAGAATTTACAGAATATAATAAGCCTATGTCAAGAGCTTTGGCCTCAGGAATTGAAATCAAGGCCCCAGGCGCTGTAGCGGGCGGGGTCGTCGGTCCATTTTTCGCGGACTTTGACGAAAAGCGACAGGTGCACGCGACGTTCCAGAATCTCTTCCAGCTCTTCGCGCGCGGCCTGACCGATTTTCTTGATGCGCGTGCCGCCCTTGCCCAGCACGATGGCTTTTTGCGTATCGCGCATGACGTAGATGGTTTGCGATACCTTCACGCTGCCGTTGTCGAAATCTTCCCAGCTTTCGGTTTCGACGGTGGAGGCATAGGGGAGTTCATCACCCAGCTGCAAAAAGATTTTCTCGCGTGTGATTTCGGCGGCCAGTAGGCGCATGGGCATATCGGAAATCTGGTCTTCGCCGAACATCCATGGACCTTCGGGCATGCGGCGGGCAATGTCGTTCATCATACGGTCAACGCCATCGCCGCTGAGGGCGGAGACCATATAGACATCGCTGAAAATCCCCTCCGCGCTCAAGGTTTGCGCGAATTCGAGGAGTTTTTCCTTTTTCACCATATCGATTTTATTAAGCGCGAGCACGATCTTGCGCCCCGTCTGCTTCAGGCGTTCGATAATCGCGCGCGTATCGTCGTTGACGCGGCCCTTGGACGCATCGACCAGCAGGATGGTCACTTCGGCATCCTGCATGCCCTGCCACGCGGCGGCGACCATCGCTTTTTCAAGACGCTTTTTGGGCGCGAAAATACCGGGTGTATCGACGAAAATCACTTGCGCCGCGCCGCGGTTCACAATGCCCATTACGCGCACGCGCGTCGTTTGCACCTTGGGGCTGACGATGGAGACTTTCGCACCCACCAGCTGGTTGACCAGTGTCGATTTACCCGCATTCGGCGCGCCGATGATGCCGACAAATCCGCAGCGTGTTTGCTGTTCCGTCATGTGGATGCGCCCCCTGTAATCTTGGCCAGAAGTTTTTTTGCTGCCGCTTTTTCCGCCGCACGTTTGCTGCTGGCCTCGGCCTCTTCGGCGGCGAAGCCGTCGATACGCACGGAGATCCGGAACAGTGGCGCATGGTCGGGGCCCGACTGGCCGATAACTTCATAAACCGGCAGCGCGAGGCTGCGGCTTTGCGCCCATTCCTGCAAACTGGATTTAGGATCCTCCGGCGGCACCGCAAAGGATTCCAGATAAGGCGCGAATAAACGCACCGCCATTTTCTGCGCGGCATCGAAACCGGCATCGAGAAAAACCGCCGCCATCACCGCCTCCAGCGCATCGGCAAGAATGGCATCCTTGCCCGCACCGCCCGCCGCGCGTTCGGAGTCCGACAGGCGGATGGCATCGGGCAAGCCGATATCGCGCGCGATAGCGGCCAGCGCCGCCTGCTGCACCAGGGCGGTGTGACGCTTGGCCAGCGCCCCTTCGCTTTCATCGGGAAACGCGTCATAAAGCATCGCGGCAATCGTCAGCCCCAGCACACGGTCGCCCAGAAATTCCAGACGTTCGTTATTCTGCGCCGCCGTACGCAGGCTGGCGTGGGTCAGCGCCTGTTCCAGCAGCGCGGGCGCTGTGAAAACATGGCCCAGCTTTTTTTGCAAATCAGAGTTTCTGGACACGGCTGAAAATCCGGCTGTAGCGCACGGCTTTCGGGCGTTCGACCAATTGGCACAGCACCGATTTCATAGCGGCAAAGGTGCCGTCCTTGACACATTTATCGCCGATGCCTTCGGTCGAGAAGAACAGGAAGCCCGCACGGCCGACCAGATTGTCTTCGGGCACGAAGCCGACCTGATCCTGCGCCCGGCTGTCGAGAGAGGCATCGCGGTTATCGCCCATCGCGAAATAATGTCCTTCGGGCACGATATAAACAGGGGTGTTGTCGTACTGGTCGTCGTCCGACAGTTCATAGATATTGTGCTTGATGCCGTTCGGCAGTGTTTCAAGATATTTTTGGTAGATGCGCGTACCGTCCTGGTCCGTCACGGTTTCGGTACCGATAAATTCACGCGGGACAAGGATGCTGTTGATGTAAAGACGTCCTTCGATCATTTGCAGCGTATCGCCCGGCAGGCCGACGATGCGTTTGATATAATCGATATCCGGTTTTTTGGGTTGGCGGAAAACGGCGATATCACCGCGTTCGGGACGGCCATCGCCCATGCGACCGTCAAACGGCGCAATCCCCATCGGGAATGAATAGCGGCTGTAGCCGTAGGAGTATTTTTCGACAAAAAGATAATCGCCGATTTTCAGCGCCGGATACATCGACGCGGAGGGAATATTGAACGGCTCGAACAAAAACGCGCGGATCAGCAGGGCAATCGCGGCGGCAAGCACCATTGCCTTGACGAGTTCGGTGAAATCGTCTTTTTCTTTTTTATCTTCCCCGCCGCCTTCGGCCACGCGTTTTTTTTCTTCGGCTTCGTTGATGTCGGTGTAAATCTTGTTCGGATCGGTCGTCACGTTTTTCATTCCTGTTTTATCTCGCTGATATAATCACAAAAGCCAGCGCATAGGGCGGCTCGTCGCTGAGACTGACATGTATATCCATGGTCATACCCCTTGGCGTCAGGCTGGTCAAACGCTCTTTGGCGCCGCCGTCGAGGCGGATGGTCGGCTTGCCCGCGGAATCGTTGACAACCGCTATATCTTTCAGATGGATATGGTCGCGGATGCCCAACCCCAGCGCCTTGGCGCAGGCCTCTTTGGCGGCCCAGCGCTTGGCATAACCGGCGACGGCAATATCGCTGTCGCGGCCCGCGCGGCGCTCTACATGTTCGCGTTCGTCATCGGTAAAGCAGCGTTCAATGAAACGCTCCCCATGGTCCAGCAACACTGCGCGGATGCGGTCGATGCTGACGATATCCGTCCCCGTGCCGATAATCATACCGCTTTCCTTTCTTTTTCCTGTTTTGCGGGCGGACGCTGTTTATAGCCCGATACCAGACGCCGTACACCGTAAAATCCGATCAACCAGCCCGGCAGCAAATACGGCAGACAACCGATTGTCATCGGCACCAACAGCTGCATGGGGCTTTCCATGAGCAGCTTCAAACTGAGCGCGTGCGGCGCGGGTGCGACGCCGATGGCGCCCAGCGTATCCGTATGCCCCATCAGCCAATGCCCCGTGTGATACGTCACCAGCCAGATGACAGGAAACGTCCACGGGTTGCCCGCAATCACCGTGCCAATCACCATCGCCACCAGCGACCCGCGCATCAGCCAGCACATAAGCGCGCCCAGTATCAGATGAAAACCCAAAAAAGGCGTCAAGGACACCGCGACACCACTGGCAAAACCCGCCGCAATGAAATAGGGCGTGCCGGACAACCGCCCGATCCGATGCAGATAATACCGCGCCAGCCGCCGCCAGCCCATACACGGCCAGAACACATTGCGCAGTTTCTGGCGAAGGCTTTGTGGCTTGCGGCGTTTGAACATGAAAGCCTACCGGCTGCGCGCCCTGTTGACGGAGGTGATTTCCGGCGTTGCGCGCAAGGCGGCGATGATATCGCTCAGATGCCGGCTGTCGCGCACATAAACGTCAATCATCATGTCCCAGAAATCGAGCGACCGGTTCATGATTTTAAGGTTGGTAATATTTCCCTGGTTCTTGCCGATGACCGTCGACAGCGTGCCCAGCGCGCCCGGCGTATTCGCAATCGTAATCAACAGGCGGCCGACATGGCTTTCGGGGCTGTCTTCGCCGTCTTCCCACGATACGTCCAGCCAGCGCTCTGGCGTGTCGGCGAAACTTTCCAGCGTGTCGCAATCGATGGTGTGGATGGTCACGCCCTTGCCCGTCGTCACAATGCCGACGATGCGGTCGCCCGGCAGTGGGTGGCAGCAGCGCGCGAAATGCAGGGCCATGCCGGGGATAAGCCCCTTGATCGGCATCGACGCCTTGCCTTTTGCATGCGTTTTTTTCTCGAGCGAGGGCGCCACGAAATTCTGCAGGCTGGGCGGCGCTTCTTTCGGGCGCTGTTCGGGATGCAGGGCATAGAAAACCTCGCGGCTGGCGATATGGCCGGAGCCGATACCCGTCAGCAGGTCTTCGAGGTTTTCGGTTTTGAACTGGCGATAGATATCATGGTTGAACTGGCGTTCGTTGTAATCATACCCCTCCTGCTTCAGCACTTTTTGCAGCATGGCCTTGCCAAGGCTCATGTACTGTTCGCGCTGCTGCAGGCGGATGAAACGGCGGATACGCGCCTTGGCCTTGCCGGTGACGACGAAGCGTTCCCAGTTGGGGCTGGGCGTCTGGCTTTTGGATGTGGTGATTTCGACCTGATCGCCATTGCCAAGTTTGGTATTGAGCGGCACGATGCGCCCGTTCACCTTCGCGCCGACGGTTTTATCGCCAAGGTCGGAGTGCAGGGAATAGGCGAAATCCACCGGCGTTGCCCCGCGCGGCAGGTTGATAAGATCGCCGTTCGGCGTGAAGCAGAAAACCTGATCCTGATACAGCTCCAGCTTGGTATTCTCGAGGAATTCTTCGGGGCGCTGCGCATGCTCCACGATATCCATCAATTCGCGCAGCCAGCGGTACTGGCGGCCTTCGGTATTTTTCGCCTCGGTCGTTTGTTTGTAAGACCAGTGGGCGGCAACGCCAAGTTCGGCCTCTTCGTGCATTTCGGGGGTGCGGATCTGCACTTCGATGCGGTGGTTTTCCGGCCCGATAACAGTGGTGTGCAGAGAGCGGTATCCGTTCGGTTTGGGCAGGGAGATGTAGTCCTTGAAGCGCCCCGGCACCGTCGGATAAAGCCCGTGGATAACGCCAAGCGCGTGATAGCATTCCGCCACACTGGGCACAAGAATGCGGAAAGCCATGATATCCGACAGCTGCTCGAACGAGATGTTCTTGCGCTGCATTTTTTTCCAGATGGAATATTTGGTTTTTTCGCGGCCGTAAACGCCGGCATCCAGCCCCGCCTCTTTCAGGCGCTTGACCAGCTCGTCGATGATGCGCGAGACGACAACATCGCCCCCCTCGTCGCGCAGGTAATTGAGGCGTGCGGAAATACTCTCGCGCGCTTCGGGGTTCAGTGCCTCGAACGAAATGTCCTCAAGCTCTTCCTTGATTTTATGCACGCCGATACGCTCGGCCAGCGGCGCGTAGATCTCCAGCGTTTCAAGACCGATGCGGCGGCGCTTTTCCGGCTTGGGGATATGATGCAGCGTGCGCATGTTATGCAGACGGTCGGCCAGCTTGACCAGCAGCACGCGGATGTCTTCGGACATGGCCAACACGAGCTTGCGGAAATTTTCCGCCTGCTTTTCCTGCGCGCTCTGGAATTCGATTTTGCTGAGCTTGGTCACGCCGTCGACAAGACGCGCGATTTCCTTGCCGAAAAGCTTTTCAATCTCCTCCAGCGTTGCGCCGGTATCTTCGACGGTATCGTGCAGCAGCGCTGTACAAATCGATGCCGTATCCAGCTTCATCTCGGTCAGGATGCCCGCGACTTCGAGCGGGTGGGAGAAATACGGGTCGCCCGAGGCGCGGGTCTGCGCGCCATGCGCCTTCATGGCGTAGACATAGGCGCGGTTGACCAGATCCTCGTTCATATCGGGATCATAGGCCTTGATAATTTCAACGAGTTCGTACTGCCGGAGCATCCGCCATCCTGTAGTTTTTTGTTGTTATGCGATGCGGGCCGGGGCGTGAAGCCCGCCGCCCGTCGCAGGGCTGGCGGCATGAAAAAAGCCGCCCAAGTATTTAAGTATAGGCGGCTTTTTCCGAATTTGTAAGGTATTTGGCGTTAAAATCGACGCCGGCGGCGTTACATATCGTCGCCACCGAAGTCGTCGCCGCCGAAATCTTCGCCCATCGCGGGAGCTTCAATGTCATCGTCGCCCTCTTCGGCGGTATCGGCGTCTTCGCCGAGGTCTTCGCCCATGCCGGCGCCTTCCAGTTCGCCCTCGGCAGCCTGACCGGCAACCTGCGCCCACTCGCTTTCGCCTTCCATGACGTCGATGATGTCTTCGCCTTCGTCTTCGACTTCGATGACTTTCTGGTGGTTTTTCACCAGCGCTTCACGCAGGCCATCCAGTGAAATATCGGTATCGGCGATTTCGCGCAGGGAAACCACGGGGTTTTTGTCGTTGTCACGGTCAACCGTCAGCGGGGAGCCCGAGCCGATTTCGCGCGCGCGCTGCGATGCGACCAGCACCAGCTCAAAGCGGTTGGGAACTTTGAGAACGCAGTCTTCGACTGTTACACGAGCCATTTCGGATCACCTTTGCAAGTTTCAGCCGGCATGGCGCCGGCGGGAATAACGGGGGCAGGATTCGGACTT
Source organism: uncultured Micavibrio sp. (assembly GCA_964551435.1). Lineage (GTDB taxonomy): Bacteria > Pseudomonadota > Alphaproteobacteria > Micavibrionales > UBA2020 > UBA2020. The sequence continues at coordinate 95,287 of CAZKBS010000004.1, read as the reverse complement.
CGCCGAGTCTGCAAACAGGCATTTTTTATAAAACCCGACGCCTGTCTTTGCAACAAAAATTCAATACCAGACGCTTGTTTTTACGCGTCTGCGACATCATTTCAGGTTTCTATAAGAGGACGAAGTATTTTTAATAAATATACTTGACATCGTCAAATACCTAAGACTATAGAAGTGGTCTGACCTGATAATGGCGGGCGTGGGTTTTGCCCAAGCCATTTACGAAACACGGGGCAGCGCCAGAAACACAAGTAACAAAAACGCTCCTGCCAATCAAGGGGCGGTAAAACGTTTTCGAAGCCAGAGGTTAAAATCTTGAAAAACAATAAAAATTCCGAATTCGTCGGCGCCAGCTTTTTCTACCCCGCAGAAAAACTGGCGGTGTTTATTGATGGTGCGAATCTTTACGCCGCAGCCAAAAGCCTTGAATTCGATATCGACTATAAACGCCTGCTGAACTGGATTTCCGGCCAAAGCCGTCTGGTTCGCGCGTTTTACTACACCGCCCTGATGGAAGATCAGGAATACTCCCCCATCCGCCCGCTGATAGACTGGCTGGATTATAACGGCTACACCATGGTCACCAAACCGGCCAAGGAATTCACCGACCATACGGGCCGCCGCAAAATCAAAGGCAACATGGATATCGAACTGGCCATCGACATGATGGAACTGGCCGACCATGTTGACCATATCGTCCTGTTTTCGGGCGATGGCGATTTCCGCCGTCTGCTGGAATCCGTCCAGCGCAAGGGCACGCGCGTCACGGTCGTATCGACCATCCGCACCCAGCCGCCGATGGTGGCCGATGAACTGCGCCGTCAGGCCGACCATTTCATCGACCTTGTCGATCTGATGGAATTCATCACCCGCCAGAACAATACCAGCCAGCAGGGCGCCGCAGCCACGACGCCCGCCGGCGGCGATACTGACGGCAACGGCACGCCGTCACCGCGCATCCGGGCCTAATCAAAATACTTGCACACAGCCGCACGCCGGGACAGGGGGGGCCCTTGATCCCGGCGCGGTCTGCTGTTACACATCCGGCATGAAAACCGCATGCCCCGCCCCCGATAAAGATTGCCAGACCTGCCCGCGTCTCGCCGGTTTCCGCGCCGACAACCGCGCCGCGTTTCCGCTGATGTTCAACGCGCCCGTACCCTCGTTTGGCGATGATAACCCGCAGCTGCTTATCGTCGGCCTTGCACCCGGCTTGCGCGGCGCGAATTTCACGGGGCGCCCCTTCACCAATGATTATGCGGGCGATTTGCTGTATCCGACGCTGGCCAAATTCGGCTTTGCGCGCGGCACCTACGACAAGCGCGCGAATGACGGGCTTGAACTGATGGATGCGCGCATCACGAATGCCGTGCGCTGCGTGCCGCCCGAAAACAAACCCCTGCCCGCCGAAATCGCCGCCTGCCGCCCGTATCTGGAGGAAGAGCTGAAACGCTTCACGCGCCTCAAGGCCATCATCGCGCTTGGCACGGTCGCGCATCAAAGCGTGCTCAAGGCGCTCGGCTTCACCGCGGCGGCCTGCAAATTCGGCCACGACTATCACTATGTGCTGACCCCGAAAAAAAGCCTGAAGGGCGAGGTTACGCTCATCGACAGTTATCACTGTTCGCGCTACAACGTGAACACGGGCAGGCTGACGACGGCGATGTTCGAGAACGTGGTCAGGCGCGCGCGCGCGCTTTGCGCCTGATCGCGCAGACAGATATCAAAACAAAAGGCCGGCATGATGCCGGCCTTTTGCTGTGTGCAAGAAATTCTGTTGCTACTGCCGCGCGGCTTCCTGCAATTCGCGGATAACCTGCGAGATGGGACCCAGAAGATCCTGCGCGTCCTGCAGTACCTTTTCAACCAGTTTCACGGCGGTATCAAGCGGCACGTTCTGATCGAGGTTGATATATTCCTGTTCCTTCGGCATGGCGGAGTAAAGCTTGGAGAGATGACCCGCCAGCTTGATGTCCAGCAGCGAAAGCTTGCTGACGTTGGCTTCAAATACCGTTTTGCTATAGCTGGGATGCTTTTGTACGATATCGCCGACCTGCTGGTATTTCGGCGTTTGCACGGGGTCGTTGAGGGTTTTGAGCAAATCGCCATAGATGACGAGGAAAGCCTCGATCTTGTTTTTATTCTCGGTCAGCTCCCCCTCCAGCGTGGTGACCAGCACCTGACGCTCGCGCGATTGCAGCAGCGCTTCCTTGCGTTCGGCCTGCAAGTTCTCGCTCGACTGGCTTTGCGAAAAACGGCTCATGAAACGCAGCATGATGATCGCGTTGAACAAAAAGCCGAGGAACATGCCGCCAAAAATCACCAGCGGCGCCAGAATGTCGGATTGCAGCCATTTGGGCAAAGAGACCGTTTGACGGTCGATGAGCGCCCAGACACCTTTTTTGGCGGTGCGCGCCTGTTGCTGCGCGGTTTCATAGCCGGTGGCAAAGGGCGTGCTGTAGGTCTGGCGGCGGTCGACAATCGCATAGCCGTTATTGAGCAACGCCAGCGACAAATCCTGATTTTCCTGCGTCACGCAATGGCCGACGAGTTCGGGGATGCTGCCGCCCTCCAGCTTGCAGTTGACCTGTCCTTCCTGAATAAGCGAGGTAAGCAAATCCATCGCGCGCAGCTCAAGCGGAGTATCGCCCGACGTCGCGGCGCGAATACCCCAAAGACGAATGGTCACGCCTTCGGCACGCAACGTCACGGGGTCAATCGGGATCATCGGGCGCTGGATACGTTCGGGCAGGCGGGTTGCCGCAGGGGCCGTTTGCTGTGCGGGCGCGGCCTGCGCAGTTTGCGCGGCACGCGGCTGCGGTTGTGCCTGCACGTCTGTGGACAGCAAAGCCAACACAGACAAAATCGAAACAGCGCCAAGAGCGGCGGTGGAAAGAAAACGCATGGATCCCCCATCTGAAGCGATGCAGCGCGAAGGCGCGAAGTAGACTATTTTACCGCAGAAATGGTTAATATTTCAAACGCTTGCAAAAACCGCGCTTCTGGAAAGCCTATCGGGCGACAGTTTTCGGAATCGGCAGGAAGGGGAACAGCCAGCCCGCCAGCTGCTGGGGGTTGCGGGTCTGTATCAAAACCCTGCCCGGGCCACGGAAACGGCAGGCAAAGCCCTCGCCAGAGGTCACGGCGGAAATCCAGCCGCTGGCACCCTTGGTGATTTCATATTTCATCGAGGCGTCCCAGGCAACCAGATGACCGTTATCGATCAGCACCGTCTCGCCTTCGGGAATGTCAATCGTGTGGATGGAGCCGTAAGTCGACAGAAACACCGTCCCCTCGCCGAAAACCTTGACGATAAAAAACCCCTCGCCGCTGAACAGGCCCTTGGACAGGCCCTGCATCTTTGTCGATACCTGCACACCTTCGGTTGCGGCCAGATAACCGTCTTTCTGCACCAGAAGCTCGCGCCCGCCGCCGACCTCGGCCGTCGTGATATTGCCGGGCGTGGCCGCCGCCAGAAGTGCCCAGCCGCTGCCATGCACGGCCTCGATCTGTTGCATGAAAAAGCTTTCGCCCGAAAATTTCCGCGCCAGACCACGCAGGAAACCGCCGTCCATTTTACCGGTCAGCGCCATGCCTTCGGACATGGCGACCATCGCGCCGCTTTCGGCCTTAATTTTCTCGCCCTCTTGCAAATCAAAGCGCAGCAAGGGAAAGGCGACGTCGGCGGTGATGCTGTATTTCATGGCGGCAGGCTCCGTTTTTATATGGGGTGGATGGGGGCGGCAGAAAATCAATACGGCGTTTTATCGGATTTTTTCATCCAGTTTTCGAAAACGATTTTCGCCTCGTCGCGCAAAAACATTTTGCTGGGCAGGCTGCGTTTGTCTTCGGTTACCTTGAATTCGCTATAGATGAAATCGTCGTCAAAACCGATGCGCGCCGCGTCTTCGCGGGTATTGCCGAAATAGATACGGTCGACACGCGCCCAGTAGAGGGCGGCAAGGCACATCGGGCACGGCTCGCAGCTGGTATAAATCTCGCAGCCCGTGAGGCTGAAATCGCCCAGCACCTTGCAGGCTTCGCGGATAGCGACCATTTCAGCATGGGCGGTCGGGTCGTTCGAAGACGTGACCTGATTCCAGCCCTCGGCAATGATCTTGCCGCCCTTGACGATAACCGCGCCAAAGGGGCCGCCACAATTCGCATCCATCTTTTCCTGACTGAGATCGATGGCGCGGCGCATGAAAGCCTCGCGCTCGGCCTTGGTCTGCGGATCGCGCATATCGGGCGCCAGCGGTTTCGAGGCAGGCACCGTTTCATTCACGATTTTTTCGGCAATCCCGGGCAGCAGATAGCCCTGAATGCTTTGCAAAAGCTTTTCCGGCATCACGGGTTTTTTCATGATGGTGACATGCTGAACGCCGATGCGCGCCTTGACGGCGTCGTAATCATCCTCGTCGGTCAGGGCGATGACCGGCAGGCGGCTGTAGCTCATCTTGAGTTTGTGCAGCAGGCCGATGTTGTCGATATTGTCGTTTTCAACATCCAGCACCAGCAGTTGCAACGGCTTGGCCAGAAAGGCCGTCGCATCGTCGCCGGATTTCGCCTCATACGTTTCGTATCCTTTATTGTTCAGGATGCCGATGATGAGCTTGCGTGTGATATCGTTGTTTTCGACGACCAGAATATGGCCTTGTTCGCTGACGGGCATGATGAAACTCGTTCCCTTTTACTGATGCTTGTCTATTTGTGACGGGTTTTGAGGGGTTTTGCAACGCTCGAAACGCCAGACTTCGTGGCCGGAGAAATCCGGAAAGACCTCATCCGGCGTCGCGTATTGCGTATAAAGATTCCAGTCTTTTGCATGGCCTTTATTGCGCGAAAATTTTTCCGAGGGATTGGGGAAAATAATCTGCGCCGGTGCAGGCTTGGCAGCCGAAAGATAATCCCCCGCCGGCTGACCATCCGCCGCCAGCGTTACCACATCAAAAATAAGCGGCGTTTCAAAATTACGCCACTCCTTCGTATCCAATCCGGCAAATTGTCCGTAAAGCGCACTGGCCGAACATTCGGACCATTTCTGCGCACATCGCTGCCCAAGCCGCAGCGCGCTCAGTTTCTTGCCCGTCGCCGCGTCATAAGCTGTGACAACATAAAAAGCCCCGCGCTCGATAGGGAAGCCCTCTGCGCTGTTATCCTGCACTTCCATCTCGAAGCGTATTTTGTCTACCTTGCGCGCAGGGGCATAAACGGCGTCAAAAACTGAACAGCCCGCCTGCGCAGAAAAAGACGGCGATGCCACAGACATGAAAAGCGCCACAGTCACGGCAAAGAAAAAACGGCTTGTGATGGCCTTTTTATTCGACATGTTCGTGCGGGGCGTCTTCTTTTTTCGCCGCCTTGCCGGTTTTGGCGGGCGGGTAGCTGAATACCAGCTTGCCGTCTTTTTCGTCAATCTCGACAGCGCCGCCCTTCACCAGTTTGCCGAACAGCAGTTCTTCGGCCAGCGGTTTTTTGACATGTTCCTGAATGATACGCGCAAGCGGACGCGCACCCATGGCAGGGTCGTAGCCTTTTTTGCCCAGCCACTGCCGCGCGGCATCGCTGAGGGTAATCGTGACGCCGCGGTCGCCCAGCTGCGCTTCGAGTTGCATGATGAATTTTTCAACCACACGGCCAATCGTTTCCGGCGACAGCGGACGGAAGGGAATAATCGCATCCAGACGGTTTCTGAATTCGGGGCTGAACACGCGGTTGATGGCTTCCTCGTCGTCGCCTTCGCGCAGTTCGCGGCCAAATCCCATGCCGGGCTTGGCCAGCTCTGCCGCGCCCGCGTTGGTGGTAAGGATGATCATCACGTTGCGGAAATCAATCGTTTTGCCGTTGTTATCGGTCAGCTTACCGTAGTCCATGACCTGCAGCAGGATGTTGTAGATATCTGGATGCGCCTTTTCGATTTCATCCAGCAGCAATACGGCATGCGGGTGCTGGTCGACCTTGTCGGTCAGCATACCGCCCTGATCAAAACCGACATAGCCCGGCGGGGCGCCGATAAGCCGCGCGACGCTGTGGCGTTCCATGTATTCGGACATGTCAAAGCGCAGCAGTTCAAGACCCAGCGTTTTCGCCAGCTGCTTGGCAACTTCCGTCTTGCCCACGCCGGTCGGGCCGGAAAACAGATAGCTGCCAATCGGCTTTTCGGGGTCGCGCAAACCCGCGCGGCTGAGCTTGATGGCCGCCGACAACGCCTCGATGGCCGCATTCTGGCCGAAAACGAGAGTTTTGAGATCGCGCTCCAGATTGGCCAGCACTTCGCGGTCATCCTTGGTGACGGTCTTGGGCGGAATGCGCGCGATTTTGGAGACTGTCGCTTCGATATCCTTCAGCGTGATGGTTTTCTTGCGCTTATCCTCGGGCAGCAGCATCTGCGCCGCGCCCGCTTCGTCGATCACGTCAATCGCCTTGTCGGGCAGCTTGCGGTCGCCGATATAACGCGCCGATAGTTCCACCGCGCCACGGATGGCGTCTTCGGCATAGGTGACTTTGTGGTGTTCTTCGTAATACGGCTTGAGGCCCTTGAGGATTTTTACCGCATCTTCGATAGAAGGTTCCTGCACGTCGATTTTCTGGAACCGGCGCACCAGCGCACGGTCTTTTTCGAAATGGTTGCGGTATTCTTTATACGTCGTCGAGCCGATGCAGCGCAGCGTGCCGTTCGACAGGGACGGTTTCAGCAGGTTCGACGCATCCATCGCGCCGCCCGATGTCGCGCCCGCGCCAATCACGGTATGTATTTCATCAATGAACAAAACCGCACCCTCGATGGATTGCAGCTCGGTCAGCACGGCCTTGATGCGCTCTTCGAAATCGCCGCGGTAGCGCGTGCCCGCCAGAAGCGCGCCCATATCAAGGGCGTAAATCACCGCGCCTTTCAGCACATCCGGCACTTCGCCTTCGATGATGCGGCGGGCGAGGCCCTCGGCAATCGCGGTCTTGCCCACGCCGGGGTCACCAACATACAGCGGGTTGTTCTTGCTGCGGCGGCAGAGAACCTGAATGGTGCGCTCGACCTCGCTCTCGCGGCCGATCAGCGGGTCGACCTTGCCCTTGGCGGCTTTGTCGTTGAGGTTGACGCAATAGGCGTCCAGCGCCTCCTTGCCTTTTTTGGCGGGGGCTTCTTCGCCGCCTTCCTCGTCGGTGCCGTGCACGGCACGCTCTTCGTTATGGCCGGGCACTTTGGCGATGCCGTGCGAAATATAATTCACAGCATCAAAGCGCGTCATTTCCTGTTCCTGCAGGAAGAACACCGCGTTGCTTTCACGCTCCGAAAACAGGGCGACCAGCACGTTGGCGCCGGTCACTTCTTCGCGGCCCGACGATTGCACATGGATGGCGGCGCGCTGCAAAACCCGCTGGAAGCTCGACGTCGGCTTGGATTCCTCCGCCGCCGGATGCACCAGATTTTGCATTTCGGTATCGATGTAATGCGTCAGCTCCTGCCGCAGCAAGTCAATATCGACGCCGCAGGCGCGCATCACGGCGATGGCGTCCTGATCTTCGGTCAAGGCCAGCAGCAAATGTTCCAGCGTCGCAAATTCATGGTGGCGCGCGTTGGCATAGGCAAGCGCCCGATGCAGGGTCTGTTCCAGATGTCGTGACAGCATGATATCCCCTATTCCCTTTTGTTCTTTTGCCCGCGTTTAGCGGGTTATTCTTTACCCCTGACGCGTCCGCGCCGTTATCTCTTCCCCAGCGCCCCGCGCTATTCCTTTTTCCCCGCGCTATTCCTTTTCCATCGTGCATTGCAGCGGATGTTCGTGTTTGCGCGCGTAGTCCATCACCAGCCCGACCTTGGTTTCGGCAACCTCATAGGTATAAACGCCGCATACGCCCACGCCGCGGCGGTGGACGTGCAGCATGATTTCGGTCGCTTCCTGCCGGTCTTTGCTGAAGAATTTTTCCAGCACATGCACCACGAAATCCATCGGTGTGAAATCATCGTTCAGCAGCAACACGCGGTACATCGCAGGTTTTTTGGGCTTCAGGCGCGTGCGCGTCAAAAGCCCCACGCCCGGGCGCGCGCCGTCGCGGCCATCGTCGGGCGGCGCGGCCATGGCCATCGGGAATTTTTTTGTATCCTGCGTTTTCATTGCTCCGACCCCGCCCGTTGGATTATGGGCAGCCGTTAAGGCTCTACGCACCATAGCGGCGGCTGCGGCCGCGCGCTGGTTTCAAACTACTCTTAAAATAGTAGTTCTTTTTTGAAATTTGGATAGGGTTTTTCGCCCCGCACCATTTTACGAAAGGTTTTTAACGCCGGACAGAAAACGATAAAACCAGCGCACTCACCCCACAGCGCGCAGCCGCGCACATGCCCGCCAAACCAAAGACCGCTTCAAAGCCCGTATACGCCTCATGCTGCGCTGCGGAATAATATTCCAAAGAATGCACGCCGAGCGTAATTCTTGCTTTACACGAATCCGATATTGCCATAATTTCAATAAACGCGCGGAAAATACCGCGACCCAAGCACATCGTTATCAACAACCAACAGAACGGAGATCAACCGTTTTGAGAAAAGCTTCTCTATTCAAACATCTCGCGCTTTGTATGGCGTTTCAGGCCGCAGCACTGCCTGCACTGGCGCAAACCGCAAAGCCCGCCGAGCCGCCGGAGCCGCAACGCTCCAGCCGTTATGCCGCCGTGGTCATCAACGCCGCCAACGGCAGCATGATTTACGGCCGCGATGAAGAAAAACAGCTGCGCCCCGCATCGACCACCAAGGTCATGACGGCCTATCTGGTGTTCGAAGCGCTCAAGAACGGCACCCTGCGCCTTGATCAGGAGCTCACCGTCTCGCGCCGCGCCGCATCGCAGGAACGCACGAACCTTGCCATGATGCGCACCAATACCTACAAAGATAAAAACGGCAAACGCCGCACCGAAACGCGTCAGGTTATCACCAAAATCACCGTTGAAAACGCGCTCAAGGGCATGCTGGTGCATTCCGCCAACGACGCCGCCGTCGTGCTGGCCGAAGCCGTCGGCGGCAGTGTCGAAGGCTTTGCCGACAAAATGAACGCCACAGCCGAGCGTCTTGGCATGAACGACAGCCATTTCATGAACCCGAACGGCCTGCCGCACACGCGTCAGTTCACCACGGTTTCCGATATGGCCAAATTGTCCGTCGCGGTCATCAAGGACTTCCCCGAGTATTACCATTTCTTTGGCAACCGCACGTTTACCTACAACGGCACCAGCTACCGCAATTACAACAACCTGCTGGGCAGCTATGACGGTGTGGACGGCCTGAAAACCGGATTCATCCGCGTGTCGGGCTTCAACCTGACCGCCTCGGCGGAGCGTGACGGGCAGCGCATCGTTGCCGTCGTATTCGGCGCCGACAATCCCGCGCAGCGCAAAGCCGACATGACGGTGCTGCTGGATTACGGCTTCGCCGTGCTGGGCAGCCAGCCTAGGCCGCTGCTGCCGCAGAACCCCAACGACCCGCCAGACACCAGCGAGGATCCGGAAGAAGAAAACGCGCCCGGCTTCGATGGCGAAGGTCAGGCCCGCAGCAGCGAGCGCAGCACCTTTGCCATTGGCACAATCAGCGGCAGCTATAACCTCAAGGCCAGCAATACCTATAGCGCCCCTGCCGCGGTACAGCCGGTATCCGTCGCGGCATCTGCCCCGGTATCGACCCCTGCCGTGCTGCGCGCCGCACCGCCCGTCCCGCCCGAAAAGGACCCGCCGGAGCGCAAGCCGGAACCGCTGTATATTCCGCGTACCCCAAGCCTGCGCAGCCGCGAGATTTAAGCCCGCCTGAAATGACCCAAAACGCGGAAATATCCAGATATTTCCGTGTTTTTCAGCTTGCCCCGACTGGACAAATCCGCCAAAGCGGCCTACCATATTAAGGAAGGGGTAAATGCAAAAACCGCATTTATGCCAAGGGGTTCACTGCGCCGGAAAATCCGGGCACAAAGGGTTTGAGACGTGAAACGGCTTTTTTTCATGCTTGTTGCGGCCTTGCTTGTGGCCTGCTTCGCCGTGGGCACCGCCGACGCCGCCCGTAAAGGCGAGAAAAAGGCCAACCAGCCGAATGACAAATACGCCTCCATCGTTATCGACGCCGCCACCGGCGTGGTCGTGAGCGAGAGCAACCCCGACAAAATCCTGCACCCCGCGTCGCTGACCAAGATGATGACGCTGTATCTGACCTTCGAAGCCATCCAGCAAGGCCAGCTGCGTAAAACGCAGCGTCTGCGCGTCTCCAGCCACGCGGCATCGCAGCCGCCGTCCAAAATCGGGCTCGAGCCGGGGGAAAGCATCCGCGTCGAAGACGCCATCCTGTCCCTCGTCACCCGTTCGGCCAACGATATTTCGGTCGTTCTGGCCGAAGGTATCGCGGGCAGCGAATTCCGCTTTGCGCGCCTGATGACGGCAAAAGCAAAACAGCTCGGCATGCGCAACACGCATTTCGTCAACGCGCACGGCCTGCACGACCCGATGCAAATTTCGACCGCGCGCGACATGGCGATACTGGGCCGTGCGCTGATGCGCGACTTCCCGCTGGAGTACCGTTATTTCAGCACCAACAAATTCGTCTATGCCGGCAACACTTACCGCAACCACAACCGCCTGATGGAAAGCTACGAAGGCATGGACGGCATCAAAACCGGCTATGTCGCGGCGTCGGGTTATAACCTTGTCGCATCCGCCGCGCGCGACGGGCGCCGTTTGATCGGCGTGGTCTTCGGCGGGCGCACCGCCGCTTCGCGCAATGAACATATGGCCGACCTGCTGGATGCAGGCTTTGCCCGCCTGGGCACGCCGCAAGTCGCGCGCCGCATCGAACAGCAGCAACAGCAGCCGCAGCAACTGGCCGCAGCCCCCGCCACGGTGCCGAATATCCGCCTGCCGGTGCGCAAACCGGGCAATACCGCTGCCGTCACCGCCGTTGACCGCGCGCTCGCCAGCAACAAGGTGGCCATGAACAACACCCTGCGCAGCGATGAAGACGACATCAATACCGGCCTTGTCGGCGTACAGGAAGGCGACAGAAATGGCAGCGGCAGCGACAGCCTGTTCATCAAGGAAAATCTGGCCAATAAAGGCCCGCGCATCATTCACAACCTCGCCCCCGCGGCAGACAGCGGGCCTGTGCGCCAGACGCTGGGCAGCGATGTATGGGCCATACAAATCGGCGCGTTTTCGACGCATGACGCGGGGCTGTCGGCCCTGCGTGGCGTGCGCGAGCGTTTGCCCAAAACGATTTCGGGGCGCAGCCAGTATATCATCGCCCCGCTGATGACCAGCCGCGGCGTGATTTACCGCGCCCGATTGTCCGGTCTCAGCCGCGATCAGGCCACGCAAGCCTGCCGCATACTGAAAGACAGCTGCCTTGTGCTGGCAGCGCAATAATTATTTCACTGGCGGCACAACGCAGGAACGCACGGCGGCAGACCCTATTCTGTCGACATGGTGTTCATAAAAATAAAAACACTTTAAAAGTAAAGACTTTCTGACTTCCGGAACAGGATGGCGCCGCCGTCCGTTTGCGCCTCAGGGAGGATTGTGCCATGACAACGACACACATACCCGAAACACCGCCGCCCGATCTGCCGCCCGGCATTCCCAAGATTACCATGCGCATTCTGGTTTTCGGTTTCGTGCAGGGCGTCAGCTACCGCCGCTGGCTGCAAGGCGAAGCCCTTTCGCGCGGCATCAGCGGCTGGACGCGCAACCGCAGCGACGGCACGGTCGAGGGGCTTTTGCATGGCGACCCGCGTCAGGTCGAAGATCTCATCCGCGCCTGCCGCCATGGCCCGCTGATGGCGCGTGTTGACAGGGTGCAGGCTGAACCCGCAGAATACGACGGCCTGATAGAGGATTTCCGCATCGAAGCCACTGTCGAGGCCTGAACCGCTACTGCCGCTTTGCCCCCGACACAGAAAGACCGCGTTATGCGCCTGCCGCTTCTTGCCGCTTTTACTTTTGCTTTTGGCTGCGCCCTGTTCATGGCCACCTCGCCCGTGCGTGCGAATAACGACGACGTCGCCAAAGCGGCCGAGGTACCGTTCCGCGAAGATTCAGGCCTGATTACCGCCGAATATTATCTGGCGACGGGCAAGTATACGCAGGCACTCGACGTGCTGGGCGGCGTGCTGCAGCGCCACCCGCAAAGCGCGGATGCCTATGTCTATCGCGGTTATGCCTATCAAAAACTCGGCGACAAGAAAAAGGCGCGGGAGAATTACCGCACCGCCCTCGCCTTCAGCCCGCAGCATCTGGGTGCGAATAAATACATCGGGAATCTGTGGCTGGAAGACGGCGACCTTGCCCGCGCGATGGAGCAGCTGCAGGCGATGATCTATATCTGCGCCGGCACCTACTGTGCCGAGGTTGACGAATTGCAGAACGATATCAACCGTTTCCGCACCCAAAAGCCTGTCAAGTAACGGATATTAACCCCCTGTTCAGCCAATATTGGTATAATGGCGCTGTATTCTTTGGACACAGCGACGGACAATCATGAGTCTCAGCAACGCTTTCAACGCCGCCAGCAGCAGCGCCTTTACCCCCCTCGACCGCAAGGCACTGGGGCAGGAGCTGATTGACCTTGCGCGCCGGCCGATGGATGGGGCGTCGCAGAACCTCAATATCAACCAGCGCGCGCAGGAGCTGCTCGACAAAGGCGCGGACGTGAGCGTGACCGATGCCGAACAGGGCCGCACGGCGCTGATATGGGCGGCGCATTCGGGACGCCTGCGTATTCTTGAAGCGATTATCAAACGCGAGCCGAACCTGAATGCACGCGGAAAAGACGGCCTCTCGGCCATGGATGTCGCGGTCAGAAACAAAAACAAACAGGTGATCGAGACACTGAAAAAAGCGCAGGACGCCGCACGCGCCAAACTCATCGAAGAGCTGGGCGATATGCGTTCCCGCCGCGATTTCACGCCGCTGAAACCTGTCAATATCCACAAACGCCCGGCGCGGCGCGGCGGCGGCAATAATGGGCAGGGGCGACGTTAACCCCCCTGCCGCAATCGATTAACCATCTGAAATATAAAATACTTTTTAACCATCCGTGAACGTTGCCGCAACTTTTTCTTTACAAAGCCGTAAATATTATGTATATTTAAATATCGAAAACCACCTATACGATCCGCAAAAAACATGACCGCAAAACCACAATTTCAAAAGAGCGCCGCTTCTTCCCACGGCGCGGAAGCGCAAACCCGTAGTGACGGCACGGTTGAATGGCGACTGGATGGCGTACTGCATAGACAAGACGGCCCTGCGATTGAGAACAAGAATGGCGAAAAAGAGTGGTTCTGGCACGGCCAGCCGTTGTCTGAAGAAGATTTCTGGCGGGCCTCTATCGAAGACCGCGCGCTGAGCAAGGAGCGTGCCTCCATGCTCAAAAACGACATCAGCGTGCCGCAAATGAAAATTAAGCCGCGCCGCTTGAAATAAGCACGCAGAAATGACGCGAAAGAAAAACCCCCAGCCGCCGTGCCGGGGGTTTTCTTGTAAGTGCCAGGAGTAAACAGATATCAAGCGGAGGCCTTGAAGATTTCGTCCGCGAAAGCCTCTTCCCACGAACCTTGCGTCGAGGCTTTGGAGTATTCCGTCGCGCGGTTTTCGAAGAAGTTGGTGTGCTCCGCACCGTTCAGCATCGCGTCCATCCACGGCAGCGGGTTTTTCTCGATGCCGAAAACCGGCGTCAGGCCCAGCTGCGTGAGGCGGCGGTCGCCGATGTAGCGGATGTAATCTTTCACTTCCTGCGCCGTCAGCCCCTCGATGCCGCCCATTTCGAACGCCAGATCGATGAAGGCGTCTTCGTGGTGGATGATGGTTTTGCACGCTTCGGTGATGTCGTGCTTTAGGTCTTCCGTCCAGACTTCCGGGTTTTCCTCGATGAAGGTTTTAAACAGGCGGATGACCGACAGCGTGTGCAGGGTTTCATCGCGCACCGACCACGTGACGATCTGGCCCATGCCTTTCATTTTGTTGAAGCGCGGGAAGTTCATCAGCATCGCGAAGGATGCGAAAAGCTGCAGGCCTTCGGTAAAGCCGCCGAACACGGCCATGGTCATGGCGATGTCGCGCTTGGAGTTGACGTTAAAGCCCTGCATGTAGTCGAACTTGTCTTTCATTTCCTTGTATTTCAGAAAAGCCTGATATTCGACTTCGGGCATGCCGATGGTATCGAGCAGGTGCGAATACGCCGCGATATGGATGGTTTCGATGTTGGAGAAACCGACCAGCATCATCAGAACTTCCGTCGGTTTGAACACGCGCGCGTAGTGCTGCATGTAGCAGTTGTTGACCTCGACGTCGGCCTGCGTGAAAAAGCGGAAGATCTGCGTCAGCAGGTTTTTTTCCGCCGGCGTCAGTTTCTGTTTCCAGTCGCGCACGTCTTCGGCCATCGGCACTTCTTCGGGCAGCCAGTGCAGACGCTGCTGCGTCAGCCAGGCTTCATAGGCCCAGGGGTAGGAGAAGGGTTTGTAGACATGGTTTTCGGTCAGAAGACGGGACATGGAGTTTTCCTTTTTTAAGATGCGCCTGCCGGCTTGTGCATTTGCACAGCGCCGGCAGGAAGCGTGTATGCGCGCGGCCTGTGGCTGGGCGCTAATATAGGCCTTTATTTACGGCTGAACAGTATCTCCTGCCCTTTTGACGACAGCGCGGGGCCGCAGCGGCCCGGCTCGATAAGGTCGAGACGGTAGAGCTTTTCCAGATGGTTGCGCGGCATGGCGTCGCAGCTTTCGGGATTGCCGATGATGGACAGTGTTTTCAGTTCAGCAGATGTCAAAACGTGCATGATGGTTCCTCCCCAAGTGAACTTCGCTTCGGTTGCTTCGTTTTTTATTGCGGCGCGGTTGGTTCCGCCCCTGCGCTTTATGTTGTTATGCGGATTGATATCCTCTCGCCGCTTACTGGCAGGCCAGGCACTCGTCGTACTTGGTTGCCCCGCCTTCGCCTGCGGTCGCGCTGGTGGCGATTTTCAGGCGTCCGTCGCCGCCATTCGCGCTTTCGGCACGCTGGATCGACTTGGAGCGGCAGTAGTAAAGCGATTTGACACCCTTTTTCCATGCCATCCAGTGAATCTGGTGCAGGTCGCGCTTGTGCACGTCCGCGGGCAGGAAAACGTTGAGCGACTGCGCCTGGCAGATATAGGGCGTGCGGTCGGCCGCGTGTTCGATGAGCCAGCGCTGGTCCAGCTCGAACGCGGTTTTGAACACGTCTTTTTCATCCTGCGACAGGAAGTCGAGATGCTGGACGGAACCTTCGTTGGTGATGATGTTCGACCAGACGTCTTCGTTGTTGAGGCCTTTTTGCTCCAAAAGCTGTTCAAGGTACTTGTTGCGTACAAAGAACGAGCCAGAGAGCGTTTTATGCGTATAGGCGTTGGCGGAGTTCGGCTCGATACCCGGGCTTGCGCCGCCGGTGATGATGGAGATGGACGCCGTGGGCGCAATCGCCATCTTGTTCGAGAAGCGCTCCATGATGCCGTATTCTTTGGCATCGGGGCACGGGCCGCGCTCGTGCGCCAGCTTGACGGAAGCGGCATCGGCCTGCGCCTTGATGTGCTTGAACATGCGCTTGTTCCAGACCTTCGCCATGACGGATTCCATCGGAATCATCTTGGATTGCAGGAAGGAGTGGAAACCCATCACACCAAGACCGACCGAACGTTCGCGCATGGCGGAGTATTTCGCGCGCATCATGCTGTCGGGCGCTTTGCGGATGAAGTCTTCGAGCACGTTGTCGAGGAAACGCATGATGTCCTCGATGATCATCGGGTGGTCTTCCCACTCCTCGTAGTTTTCGAGGTTGAGGGAGGACAGGCAGCACACCGCCGTGCGTTCCTGGCCGTGATGGTCTTTGCCCGTCGGCAGCGTGATTTCGCTGCAGAGGTTCGACATTTTCACGTTGAGGCCCGCAAGCTTGTGGTGTTCGGGGATGGCGCGGTTGACGGTATCGCCGTAGATGATATAGGGCTCGCCGGTTTCGATGCGCGCGGTCAGGATACGGATCCAGAGGTTGCGGGCGGAAACGCGGGACACAACAGCGCCGTCTTTCGGCGACAGCAGCGCCCATTCTTCGTCTTTTTCAACGGCGCGCATGAAGGCGTCGGAAATCACGATACCGTGGTGCAGGTTGAGCGCCTTGCGGTTCGGGTCGCCGCCGGAGGGTTTGCGGATTTCGACGAAATCTTCGATCTCGGGGTGCCAGACCGGCAGATAGACGGCGGCGGAGCCACGGCGCAGCGAGCCTTGGGAAATCGCCAGCGTCAGGGAATCCTGCACGCGGATGAAGGGGATGATGCCGGAGGTCTTGCCGTTGCGGCCGACTTTTTCACCGATGGAACGCAGGTTGCCCCAGTAGGAGCCGATACCGCCGCCGCGCGAGGCGAGCCAGACGTTTTCGTTCCACAGGTCGACGATGCCCTGCAGACTGTCGTCGCATTCATTGAGGAAGCAGGAAATGGGCAGGCCGCGTTCGGTGCCGCCGTTGGACAGCACGGGGGTTGCGGGCATGAACCACAGTTTGGAGATGTAGTCGTACAAACGCTGGGCATGGGCCGTATCGTCGCCATAGTACATGGCCACGCGGGCGAAGAGGTCCTGGAACGTCTCGCCGGGCAGGAGATAACGGTCGAGCAGAGTGGCCTTGCCGAATTCCGTCAAATAGGAATCGCGGGAACGGTCGATCTGAACCTTGGCGCCTTTCGCAAGTTGTGCGACATCGAACATCGATTGTGTCTCCCCATAATACATAATTATTATTTTTCTTGTTTTTTCGCTTCGGGCCCAGGTGAATCTGTGGATGATTTCAAGAGCCTGTCGGGAAACAAGGAGTTAGACCCCATAAGCACTAACTCTTGTGCCCAACAGTTGAAAGCATACCACATCTTGGGGGGCTGTCCAGAAACGCTGCAGCAAAAAATTTTCACGCCTGTGCCATTTTTATCTTGACCCATGCCCATTCCGAACAAATGTCGCGCATATGCCGTCGAAAAAAATTTCCGGCCTAAAAACATAAGTTGTACCCGCTGCGCCCGCATACACGCAGAAGGGATAAAAAGGTTTTTTGTTTATAAAGATATGGTAACTTTCGTCCCATATCTCAAGCCCCTCAGGACTTATCCACAGGTTTCCGACTGAAATTTCCGGTACAAAAATTCCGAAGCGACGTTTCAAAGCGGAGATGCTTTCAGAATACCCGCGCCGGCTTAAAAAACGCTTAACACATCCAAAGCCGCGCAAAACAGGCTTCGCACCGCCGATCAGCGCGGCGCGCGCTTGCGGAGATTGAGGGGTTTGAGCGGCGCGATATCGCGTGCCGTTTCGTGCGGCGGCGACGCGGATTCTTCCGGCGCCGCGGCGGCGGTTGCAGGGTCTGCGGTAGCCCCGCGCCTGTCCGCTTTTATCCTGCGCGTGGATATCGGCTTTTTGCAGCAGCAGGAAATCGACAAGGTTATGCTGGCCGCTGCGCGCCGCCTGCGCCAGCGGCGTGCGGCCCAGATGATCGCGCGCCTCGACCGCCGCGCCGGCTTTCACCAGCTCCGCCGCGATTTTGCGGTGTCCCGTCATGGCGGCGACGTGCAGGCCGCTCTGCCCGTTCGATGTTTGCTGCCAGCCCGCCGCGCCCTTGCGCGTGTGCAGCACGTTTTTGACAGCCCCGACGTCGCCCGCACGGATGCGGTCGAAAAACGCCGCATCAGGCGGCAGCGCCGCAGGATTGAACGGCGCGGAGGGGGTTTGTTTATTTGCCATAGCGGGATCATTCCCGATCGGCGGGGGAAAATCAACCCCGCCGCGCCGGTATCCTGCGCGCATACCGCGGCGACGAGTCGGCGGTGCAGGCAGCAAAATCAGGCGCAATTAAATTTCAAGCGGCGTGTTTAAAAATGCTGCAGGATTGCTGCATGGGGTACTATGATGCCCATTTATCGTTTAAAAACAACAAGTTCTTGACTTTTGTGCGCCGCACAAGATACCTTGGTAGATGTCGAAGCCGCTTTAAAGAACTACAAACTCTTCAATCCTGACTTCGCAATATTCACAAATAACAAAAAACAGAGGTGTCTCATGCGCGGTTTCTTCCGCCATAAGGCGCAACGTGATTCATTGCGCCCTGAATTAGAACAAACATTCAACTCATCGAGCGCCCGCCCGGGCCGCAACCGCCGCAGCCTGCCGGATATATCTTTCAAAAATCTGGTATCGGTCTTTGTGCTGGCGGCACTGGCGAACGAGGCGTCGCATTTCCACCAGCCGCACAACCCGCACGGCAATCGCCGCGAGCGTATCGAGGAAATCCGCATGCGCCTGTCGGAAGCGGAACTCAACAGCCGCGGCCAGCGCGCGCTGAATGCGGGCGGTCACCCGCCGGAGCGTCCGACGCCGAACGTGCACAGCGAAACGCTGGGCCGTCGCCGCACGCCCGGTCTGGATGCCCATAGCTGACCTTCCCACGCCGCCTGAAGACCATGCTTTCGGCATGTGTTTTCAGGCGGCAGGCGTCCTGCCGCCCTACTCCGTAACACACGGCGGCAGGGCATACACAAAACGCCGGTCTGCTTTGGCAGCGCCGGCGTTTTTTTATGCGCTGAACATCAGGGTTTGGGAGGCTGCCGCGGCGTGGCGGCGGGCGACGGCGCGGGTGCAGGTGCCGCGGGCGTATCAAACGCCGGATGCGGCGCCGTTTTGAAACGCGCGACATCCGCATCGTCCCATTTCACCATTTCCCACGGCACGCCGGCGCTCGCGCCGCGAAAGGCGTCATAGGCCTTGAGCGCCATGTTCTTGCCATGCGCGCCCGTAAATTCCCATGCCTTGTCGAGCGGACGCAGCAGGTTGAACGCCGCCGCCTTGACCGACGGAGACGCATATTTGCGCGTGACGATGGTGGCCAGCTGCGAGCCCATGATCAGGCCTGCATTGAGCGCGCGGAAATACGGCACGCCCATCGCGGCATCGCCCACGATAAACCAGCCGCGCCCCTCTTTCGCGACCGCGAATTTTTTCGCGGAATAAACGGAGAGGGTGAGCTTGCTCAGCTTGGCGGAACCTGCGGCATAGACCTCCCCCGCTTTTTCGGCGCGGATGTTCATATAGGTTTTGATATCCTGACGCAGGTTCGCAGGCAGACGCGCATCGCCCACCGTCAGCGGGTCTTTGAAGCCCGCTTGCGGAATGGCGCCATAGGTATCGGCATCGACGAAAAACCGCAGCGTAACGGGGGTTTTACCCTCTTTCTCGCGGCCGACATATTCGAACACCATGTTCGACAAGAGTTTATTCGCCTTGTACTGGTCGCCAAGAAAATCGAGCGTCTCCGCGCGGCCCTCTGCCTGATATTTCACCTCGACCACATATTGCATGGGATAATCCGTCACGGCGTCTTCGCCCAGCAGGGCCGTGCGCATTTTGCTATGCGCGCCGTCAGCGGCGATGAAAGTTTTGCAGCGCGGGTTGTCGCGCACGGCCTCTTCGGGGCTGTCGATGCGGCGCAAAACCGTTTCGATGCCCAGCGCGCGGGCATGTTCCTTCAGCGCATGTTCGAGGTCGTTGGTGCGCACGAATACGGTGCCCGTGCCTGCCGCCGCCTTAAAGGAATTGGCAAGTTTTTCGCCCAGCACCTCGCGCAGGAATTGCGCTTCGGCTTCATCGCCGGATTTTTTGGCGTAAACATTCATCGAAAAATTTTCGAGGCGCAGGATATGGCTGCGCTGGTATTCGCTGTAGCGTTCATAGACACGCACATGCAGCTGCGGCGCGCGCTTTTTAACCTGCAGCGCCGTCCAGAGCCCGACCGGCCCGCCCCCGATGATGACCACATCCGCATCCATCTGCGGTTTTTGGATTTCGGCTGTTTCAGGGCGGGGCGAAAGGGTCATGATGTTTCTTCTGGTTGTGGCGCGGGATATTGATTTTTGTGTGCGCGGCGGTTTGGGCGGCGCGGGCCTCGTGGCATATAAAATAATTATTTTCAGAATCTGTGCGGCAGACTAATCCCGCGGCCGCACAGCGTCAACCCCGCCGCAGGGGTCAATCTAATCTATTGATATTAAAAAGTTTTTATTCCGGCAGACCCAGCGCACGTTTCCACAGCGGCGTCGGGGCGATCAGCTTGCGGGTTTCAAGGTCGAAAAACCCCATGGTAAAGACCGCCGCGCAGCAGACGGTTTTACGCCCCTCCGCATCCATGCGGACCATATCTTGCTCCAGCTTGGCGATTTTGCCTTCGTAGGACATCAGGCGGCTTTCGATGGTGACCTGTTCGCGCAAATGCACTTCACGCAGGAATTTCGCCGTGACGTCCAGAATGACAGGGCTTTGGCGGTATTCGCGGATTTGTTCAAGCCCGTATGGCTTTGCTCTTCTCGTGTTCCCGCTCGACCAGAACAGCGACCGCGAAGATTTTACTTCCAACTGCGAACGTGCAGACTCCATCGGAGCTATGCAGGCCTTCATCGAAGGACAAAAGGCGAAGCAGGAGCGTTAGAACGCTCTGTAAAATCGCGCATTACCCCGCCGCCGCCTTTTTTGTTGACGGCTTCGCCATCCCATGGTCGGATAGACACCGCTCGTAAAGCGAAGCTGCGAGCCTTTTTGTTCTGGCAAGGGGGGATCGCGGCATGAGTAAAGTGTTATTTGTCATCATCGGCGCGTTTGCAGTCGGCGTGGCCGTCTGGTGGAATACATCCTTCCCCTCCGGCACGTGGCGGTACAAGATGACCGTCATCGTCGAAACGCCGGAAGGGTTGAAATCAGGTAGTGCCGTCCGGGAAGTATCGGCCATCCGTGAGCCGAAGATTTTTCCCGAACAAAAAGGCGGATATGCCGGTCTCAAATACGGCGAAGCCGTTGTTGTGGATCTTGGCGAACGTGGCGTTCTGTTTGCCCTACTGAATGGATACAGGCTTGGTTACGATCATGCCGCAAACCTGCCTTTTTACGTTTTTCCCAGCAAGTATGGCGGAACGACACCAGAGGGACTCAAGTATTACAGCACGCTGAAAGCGGGGCCGGTTGACATCTCGCCCGAATTGTATCCGCTCTTCGTTCACTTCAAGGACAGCGACGACTCGAAGACCGTAGAGCTTGTGCTGGAGATGGAGCCTTGCACTAACCCACAGATAAGCGTTCGGAATGACTATTCTCGATGCATCACGAAAGACCATTTCGCGGAAATCTACGGCGCGGGCGTGCGGCTGAAGTCTGTCACGGTCGAGATGACGGATGAAGAGGTAACGCGCGGCGTGGTGGGAAGATACATGCCTTCCTATGCGAACCAGCGCGAACACATGAAATGGTTTCTGAGCTTGCCTTACGGCGATCCAAGAAGGATTAACGCAGATGCTTTCGGCTCCATAGGAGGAATGAAATGACGATCGACCCGGCCCATGGTCGGATAGACGCCGCCCGTAAAGCGACGCTGCGGGCCTTGATGTTCTGGCAAAGGGAGAACGACGTATGAAAGTGTTATTCGGCCTCATCGGCGTGATGGTGCTTGGCGTCATCGCCTGGTGGAATACATCCTTCCCCTCCGGCACGTGGCGGTACAAGATGACCGTCATCGTCGAAACGCCGGAAGGGTTGAAATCAGGCAGTGCCGTGCGCGAGGTGTTCGCTTGGCGTGAGCCTAAGATCCTTCCTGAGGTCAGCGGCGGGCAGATACAACTTTCCTATGGTGAAGCGGTTGTCGTCGATCTTGGTTCTCGCGGCGTGTTGTTTGCCCTGACGACAGAAGATCTTTGGGGCATGCGCTACAGCAAGATGCTTCCTTTCTTGGTTTTTTCCGAGGAGGAAGGCAGTCTCATGCCAAATAGCATCAGGCGCTTTAGGACCCTCCATGCGGGGCCGACAGAGGTATCGCCGAAATGGTATCCGGACTTCGCGTACTTCAAGGACATCAACAACCGGAAAACGGTTACGCGCGTGTTTGCCAGCGACCTGGACAAAGCATTTGGCGATGGCGTCACGCTCAAATCCATCACGCTGGAGATGACCAAAAAACCTATCACAAAAGGTGTCGTTGATAAGTATCTGCCGTGGCTGGAGCCTCTGCAGCAGGAACGAGCCCAGCGAGCTCGATCCACCTATTCCAGAAGGGCCGATCCCAAGGAATGGGAAGGTGCAGAAGACCCCGACTTTGCCCCGGCGGCAATCTTCGGTTTGAAACGAGAAGGATTGTAGCCGCCGGCGGTAATCCATTCCCAGCGCGCTTCTTCGAACAGCGTCAGGTAAACGGCATTGTTCACATGGCCAAGGCTGTCGATATGGGTTTCGCGGATGGTAACGGGGTAGAGATGCTGCATGGTGGTATCCTTTGCGGCTTACATAGACCGCGGCGGCGGGCTTGTCAAAATCATTCACACTTATGGCAAAACGCGAGCGTTGCCGCGCCCGATTACCGGTTGCGCCTGCGGGC
This sequence comes from uncultured Micavibrio sp., assembly GCA_964551435.1. Classification (GTDB taxonomy): domain Bacteria; phylum Pseudomonadota; class Alphaproteobacteria; order Micavibrionales; family UBA2020; genus UBA2020. Next base: position 72,868 of record CAZKBS010000004.1, on the reverse strand, counting down.
CTAAAAATGTTTCTATAGGCGCGTGTTTCAGGGTTTCGCCCGCACGCAGGATTCACCCTACAGCCGCCGGATCAAAACATGCATTTCAAACGCAATCGCAAGACCAAAATCGTCGCCACGCTGGGCCCCGCGTCATCGACGCCGGAAATGGTACGCGCCCTGTTCGAAGCCGGCGCGGATATTTTCCGCATGAACTTCAGCCACGGCACGCACGAAGACCACAAAAAGCGTCTCGACATCATCCGCGCGGTTGAAAAAGATGTCGGCCGCCCCATCGGCGTTTTCGCCGACCTGCAAGGGCCGAAGCTGCGCCTCGGCACGTTCAAGGATGGCTTCATCGATATTGAAAAAGGCATGCGCATCACGCTGGATAGCGACCCCACGCCGGGCACGCAGCAGCGCGTGTATCTGCCGCATCCCGAAATCCTCGAAGTGCTGGTCGAAGGCGCGGACGTGCTGCTTGATGATGGTAAAGTGCATTTGCACGTTGTCAAAAAAGGCAAGGACTTCGTCGAGACCGAAGTGATCGCGGGCAAGCGCCTGTCGGACCGCAAGGGCGTGAACCTGCCCAACGTGCTGTTGAAAGTATCTATTCTGACCGACAAAGACCGCCGCGACCTTGAAGCCGCGATTGCGATGGGCGTGGAGTGGATTGCGCTGTCCTTCGTGCAAACGCCGCAGGACGTGGCCGAAGCGCGCAAGCTCATCGATGGCCGCGCGAAGGTCATGGTGAAACTCGAAAAACCCTCCGCCATCGCGCAGCTGGAGCCCATCATCGACCTTGCCGATGCCGTGATGCTGGCGCGCGGCGATCTGGGCGTTGAAATCCCCGCCGAAAAAGTGCCGAGCGTGCAAAAGCGCGTCGTGCGCCATTGCCGTCAGGCCGGCAAGCCCGTCATCATCGCCACGCAGATGCTGGAGAGCATGATCTCCTCCCCCCGCCCGACACGGGCGGAGGCATCCGACGTTGCAACCGCCATTTACGACGGCGCCGATGCCGTGATGCTGTCTGCGGAAACCGCTTCGGGTGATTACCCGCTCGAAGCCGTTTCCATCATGGACCGCATCGCCGCCGACGTGGAAGTTGACGACCTTTACCGCAAAATCATGGACGCCGAACACCCCGACCCCGACAACACCCCGTCGGACGCGATTACATCCGCGGCCTCGGATGTCGCGACCACCATCGGCGCGGCGGCGATTGTGAATTACACAACGTCCGGCTCGACGACGCTGCGCACCGCGCGCGAACGCCCGACCGTGACCATCATGAGCCTGACGCCGAACCTGCACGTCGCGCGCCGCATGCAACTGTCCTATGGCGTCTATCCGGTGCAAACCGAAGACGTCGACAATTTCGGCGACATGGTGAAAAAAGCCGTGGCTCTGGCGCAGCAGCAGCACATCGCCGCCAAGGGCCAGCGCGTGGTCATCACCGCCGGCGTCCCCTTCGGCACCCCGGGCGCGACGAACATCCTGCGCATTGCGTGGGTGGAATAAGCGGTTATTTCAAAGTTTTATTTCATTACCCATAGATTGAACAGCGGAGATCCGCCATGTCCGGTGCCCCTTTTCTTCAGCGCCTCAACATTCTTTACATGGCGCAGTTCATGGCCGATGCGGTGAAGCGCTTTCCGCGCGCCGCCGCGCTGTCGGCTATTTTGTCTTTGCTGGTGGTCGGTAAAATTCATAACCTGCTGCCGTTTGATAATGAAATATTGGTGCGGGCGGTTTGTTTCTGTATCACGGGTTTTGTGCTGGCGCTCGGCGTCTCGCTGTACGGCGAGGGGCATGGCACGCGCCGCAGCGTATCGGGCGCGTTTTCTTTTCTGGCGCTGTGCGTTTTATTCGCCGCGTTTTTCGTGCCCGCGCAGATGACGGCGGCGCATATCTTCCTTGGCGCCGCGCTGGGGCTTTTCCTGCTGGTTGCCCCCTTCGCGCGCCGCGCGGCCAGCGGCGATGCCGTCTGGGCTTTTGTGTATAAAAGCGCGATTGCGGTGATTTTCGGCGGCATCTCCACGCTCATCCTCGCGGGCGGGCTATCGGCTATTCTGGCGAGCATCGGCTATTTGTTCGATATCAAAATCAAGGGTGAAGTTTACGGCGACATCTGGGCGCTGGGCTGGTGTCTGTTCTTCCCGCTTTATGTGCTGGCCGGATTGCCGCGCGATCTCGAAGCCGATACGCAAACCTGCGACATACCCGCGCCCGTTTCCTTTATCGCGAATTACCTGATGGTCCCGATGATGCTGGCCTATACGGGCATTCTTTATGCCTATGGCATCAAAATTGCGGCGCAGTGGGAATTGCCGCGCGGCAATCTGGCCTATATGGTCACGGGCTTTGGCGCCGTCGGGGTGCTCACGCACCTTGCTATCTATCCGATGCGCGCGCAGGGCACGCGCCTGCTGCGTTTTTTTGACCGTGCGTTTTATGCGCTGCTGCCCGTACCGCTGCTGCTGCTGGCTGTTGGCATCTGGACGCGCATCAACGATTACGGCGTGACCGAGCAGCGCTATGCGATCGCGCTTTGCCTGGGCTGGCTGGCGGTACTTGTCCTGATGAAAGTCTCAAAGCCCGCGGCGTTCCACATCAAGCACGTCCCGCTGACGCTGGCGGCGCTGTGTCTTGCCGCTTCTTTCGGGCCGTGGTCGGCTGCGAACGTTTCGTTGAAAAGCCAGTATGAGCGCCTCGAACAACATCTGTACAGCGCAGGGGTCCTAAATACAGAAGGGAAGGTGCAGAAGGCCCGTGCAAATATTTCTTTCGAAGAGCGTCGCGCTATCAGCAGTATCCTCGACTACCTGCGCGGAAGAAGCGCGCTGGAACGGCTGGAGCCTTGGGTTACACCAGTTACAAAAAACCTGACCGACCCTGACGACATTAAGCGGTATCTGGGCATGGAAATAAAGGGCGACACAAAAACCGTTGCCGAGATGCTCCGATGCGATAAGCGTGGTCGCTGCCCAAACCAATATAGACTACCCGAAGAAATCATGGCCGCATGGGGGATGGAATACGTGTCCCGCTGGAGCCGCAGCGAAGAAGACAGCGCCTATATCAGTATCTCCGCCCATAACATCGGCGGGCAGCTGATCGGTATTCACGGTTATGATTACATGCAGCAGGGGTGGATATCCGAAGACCGCGCCGCCGCCCTGCACCGCATCGTTGACGACCATGCCCGTTTTGACAGCTACAAACTATACATGACGCCCGAGGGGGATGTGGGCATGGATATTCTTTCGGGCGAGACAGTCATCGACAGCGCCGTGCTGCCGACCCAGAAAACCGCCGCCGCACTGGTCACCCTGAATGTACGGGAACTGCCGGATGAGCAGGCACCGAAAGCCATTGTTCGCGCGCAAGGCACGCTGCTGCGCGCGGAGCTGCGTATGTCTTCTTTCACCTTCAAAAAGCCGCAAAACCCCGGCGAGAGCGGGAAGCTGCAAAGCGTCAACGGCATTCTACTGTTCAGCCTGAATGGCGAATAAGCGCGCGGCTGTGAAAGATTAAGAGTTCGCGCCCAGCGGCGTGCGGTGCAGCCACCAGTTGGTCGCATTGATGGAGAACACGGGCTGATAGCGCGTGACCTCGGCGGCATGGCGCAGGCGTTTATCCTGATTGTCGAGAACGAAAGTCCCTTCCTCCGTATATACGATCAGAAGCGCGTGGGCGATGTTCTTGATTTTGTCCTGCACGATGGCAATGCGCAGCTGGTCGGTCGAAAAACCGAGCGCGCGCAGGGAAGCATATTTCGCAATCGCGAAATCTTCGCAATCGCCGCCCTTGCGGAAGAACTCGACAGGCGTCGCCCAATGATCGGACTTGCCGTAGTTTTTGATGTCTTCGATATAGCTGATCTGGTTGATGTAGCTGTTGACCGCCGCGACTTTTTCACGCACCGTTGCACCGGAGAGGGATTGCAGATGCGTTTTCCATGCCTGCATCTGCATATCGCCGCCCGCCATTTTCATTTGCTGTTCGAAACGCGCCATAACCGTCGTCCATTTCGTGAAAGACGAAATATCGTTGGAGCGAATTTCCATCGAACCGAACAGCTTCGGGCGGTCGAGTTTTTTGAGCGCCGGTTGCGAGGCCGCGGGCGAGAACGCTGCCGCCAGACGCACATGCGTGCCGCCATCGTCGGCGCGCGCGGTCGAGGGCGTGAAGGCTTGCAGCATAAAGGCGACGCCGGCCGCAGACGTTTTGATGCACCACTGCTCCGCCAGCTTGCGGTAGAGCTGGACGGCGCTGACATAGCCCTCTTCGACCAGAATATGGCCGAGCGGCTGGCGGCGGGTGGCCTGCAGCGCCAGAGCCTTTTGCAGCTGTTCTTCGGTGAGGAATCCCGCGGCAACCATCAGGTCACCCAGACGATAGGTGCGGAACGACCCGCCCACACGGCGGATAAAGCCGCGGCGGTTCGGGGTATTGGGCACCCGCTCACCGGCAAGGGCACGGCCAGCGCAAATGGCTGAAATTTCGGTGTTTCTTGGCTGGTTCGGGGTGTTTTGCAACATCTCGCTTGCCTCTTGCCCTTATTTATGGCCGGATACCCCGGCTGTTGCCCGAATATGACAGTCCCTATTATTATGCATAACCGTTAACAACCGGTGAACGACGGCCAGATTTTGGCTTGAAAACACTTATGGAATATGTTAAAAACGAGCAACAATATTATAAGGCGTCCCCTCAGCAACCGGCACAACCTCGGCAAGGCGTAATATATGACCGAACATCAATACCTTATCGAAGCCCTGTCCCAGTTCAAAACCGCCCGTGTGCTCTGCATCGGCGATGTGATGATGGACCGTTTCGTATACGGCAGCGTCGAGCGCATCTCGCCCGAAGCGCCGATTCCGGTTTTTCTGGTCGATCGTGAAAAGCATATGCTGGGCGGCGCGGGCAACGTGGTTGCGAATATCGCGGCGCTGGGCACGGGTGAAACCACCCTGCTTGCGGTTATCGGCGATGATATCAACGGGCGCGAGGTTGCGGCGCAGCTGACGCAAATCGGGGTCAAGGCCGCGCTGGCCACCGCCACCGACCGTTTCACCACCGTCAAAAGCCGTTTTGTCTGCGGCGGGCAGCAGATGCTGCGCGTGGACCGCGAAAAAGCGCAGGCCATTCCCAAGAATGTCGAGGCCGAAATGCTGGCCGCGGCCGAAACCGCCATGGCCGATTGCGGCGTGGTCATTCTGTCTGACTATAATAAGGGCGTACTGACCGACAGCCTGATTGCCGGCATCATCGCGATTGCGCACAAATACGGCAAGCCTGTCGTCGTCGACCCCAAGGGCACCAATTTCGCGCGCTACCGCGGCGCAACGGTGATTACGCCGAACCGCAAGGAACTTGAAACCGCGACCGGCATGAAAGCCGCCAGCGACGATGATGTGCGCGCCGCCGCCATGAAGCTGATCATCGACTGCGGCATCGGCGCCGTTCTGGCGACGCGCAGCAAGGACGGCATGTCGCTGATTTCCGCCGATAACCCGCCCGTGCATATCCCCGCCAACGTGCGCGAGGTGTTTGACGTATCGGGCGCAGGCGATACGGTGATTGCCGCTTTTGCCACCGCCCTTGCGGCTGGCGTGCCGATGCTGGCCGCTGCTGAAATTTCCAACATCGCCGCCGGCATCGTCGTCGGCAAAATCGGCACAGCCACCACGCGCCCCGAAGAAATCATCGACGTTATCAGGCGCAGCCAGATGTCCACCGCCGCCGGAAACGATATCACCGCGAAAATCATGAACCGCGCCGCCCTGACGGAAGCCGCCGACAAACAGCGCGCCCTTGGCCGCAAAATCGGTTTCACCAACGGCTGTTTTGACCTGCTGCATCCGGGCCACCTGTCAACCCTCGCGCAGGCGAAGGCGACCTGCGATTATCTGGTTGTCGCCATCAACAGCGATGCTTCTGTCAAGCGCCTGAAAGGGCCGACCCGTCCCGTGCAGGACGAACGCGCGCGCAGCCTGATTTTGTCGGCACTTGCCATGGTCGATGCCGTCATCGTTTACGACGAAGACACGCCCATCGAAACCCTGAAGGCCGTGAAGCCCGATTTCCTCATCAAGGGCGGCCAGTACAAGCTGGAAGAAATCGTCGGCTACGATCTCATCACCAGCTGGGGCGGGCAGGTCGTGCGCGCCGATATGGAAGACGGCTTCAGCACCACCAACACCATCGCCAAGATGGCCGGGTAATCCGCCGCGATGACCGAACGCGCGCGCCGCACACCGCCGGCCACGCGGCTTTATGCCGCTGCCGCAGGCGCGCCCGCGACCTGCCTTGTCGCCGACAGCCCGCACAGCGGGCGCAAATACCCCGATGATTTCAATTATGCCGTACCCTTGCGCGAATTGCGTCAGGCCGAAGACGCGCATGTGGACAGGCTGTTTTCGTTTTTGCCCGCGCTCGGCGTGCCGCTGCTGACGGCGCGCGTGCCGCGTTCCTACGTCGATACCAACCGCGCCGACAGCGTCAGCGGCCCGTGGGCGCGCGCAGCGGCGCGCGGCGAAGATCCCGACTACACGCCGCAGGAAGGCGGCCTCATCCGCAGCCCTTCGACACCGCGCCACAGCACGCCTGTTTACAGCCGCACGCTGAAACTCAGCGAGGCTTTCAGCCGCGTTGCCACCTATCACAAACCCTATCACGCAAAGCTGGCGGCGCTGATGGATAAAACGGTGCAGGCGCACGGGCAGGCCGTGCATCTTAACCTGCATTCGATGCCATCGACCACGCACCGCGGCACGCGCAAGAATAAATACGATATCATTCTGGGCACCCGCGACGGCGAGACAGCGGACGACCATTACCTGCATAAACTGCGCGCGCTGCTGGAAGACAAAGGATACAAGGTCGGACTGAATATCGACGGTTTCCGCGGCGCCGAGATTGTGCGCCGCCACGGCAACCCCGCGCAGGGGCGTCATAGCATACAGGTTGAAATCAACCGCGCGCTTTACATGAACGAAAAAACCCTGCGCCGTCTGCCGCGCATGAAAACATTGCAGGCGGATTTGCAATCCGCGATCCAAAGCTTTCGTACCTATTGCGATGCAGCATGCTGCTACGCGCAAAAACCCGCGCCAAACAAGCGTTTTCCGCATCTTTGAGTTTGACTCTGCCGCGGGCGCGCCCTAGCCTTGGGATATCCAGATAACATTGTGGCGGCCCGTGATGACGGACAAACCCTCGCGCCTGAAAAGGCTGTGGAATATCGTAAGCGGCAAACATCCGCTTGAAAACAACGACGGCACTGTGACCACGCGTCATGGCCGCTATATCGTCCCCTATAAAATCCACGTGAAGCCCAACGGCGCCATCGACAGCAACCTGCCCGACGTCCTGGCGCAGCCGCGCATGGCGGAGTTGATGGTGCAGATGGCGCCGCTTTTGAAAACCGCCCCCGGCGATAAATTTGTGCTGGATGAAACCACGGGCGATTTTTATCTCAAAAGCGATATCGAACAAAACGGCGCGGCAAAGGCAAAACCCCTCGGCCAGATTGATATCGCCGCGGAAAAAGACCTGTTCATCCTTGCGGCCGAAGAAATCCTGAATACCCGCGCCTTTGGCCCGCGCACCGCTGCACCGCCGCCACTGCATGACGGCCTCAGCGGCAAAGCCCAGCCGCGCCGCCTGCCCCCGCCCGGCCAGCCGCCGCGCAAGCCAAACGGCAGATAAATAAATAATTTCAATAATTTACCTGCAAAACATGCCCGCACAGACGGCATGACATGTTATGGACAGCCTCTTGACACATTTATGTAAAAATGCAATAGTCTTTGCGCCGCCAAGGTGTGCGCGGCCAAAAACAAAAAACAGGATTTTCGTGTGACGACCCCGAATACACCCGCCGCGCCCAATCCCCCCGCCGCCAGCGACACGCCGGTCATGATCGCCATTGGCGGTCTGTCGGGCAGCGGCAAAACCACACTGGCCTATGTGCTGTCGCGGCACTTGCCCAATACGGTGGTGCTGGATTCAGACGTCCTGCGCAAGCGCATGCTGGGGCACAATCCGCTGGCCCCGCTGCCGGACGAAGTCTATACGCCCAGCCTGACCGAACGCTTCATCAAATACGCGCGCGCCGAAGCCGTCAGCCAGATGGCACAAGGTAAAAACGTCATCGTGACAGGGCTTTTCAGTGATGCCATTACGCGCAGCGGACAAAAAGCCGCGGCCGAAAACGCGGGCTGCCGTTTCATCGGCATCTATCTGGATATCCCCGCGGCGCAGCTGTTCAAACGTATCGCCAACCGGCGCAACAACCCCTCCGACGCGCATGTCGGGGTTTTGCGCCGGCAGCTGAATGCCAAACCATCGCTGCCCGGCACGGGCGAAGGCTGGCATATCGTGCGCGCCGACAAAAGCATCGACCGCACCCTGCAGCAGACCCTGCGCGCCATCCACCGCCACGGCATGCCCTCCGCCGCCCCGACGCCGAAGCCGTGGAAACCATTTTAAATCAACGCCCTGCGACCTAGAGGCCTCCGGCATTTTAGTTGACAGAATACGGCCATTGTCGTAAAAACTGTTATTGTTTTTCCGCAGGAGATTCCCGCCGTCATGCACGACTGGCCGCCCGAAGATATGCGCAGCAGCGGACGCACGCCGCAAGAACATCTGCTGGCCGCCATCGCCGCAGATGACCACGCCGCGTTCTACGCCGCCCTGCCTGACGTGCGCGGCGATATCAACAAGAACAAAGGCCAATATCTGCGCGCCGCTGCAGACGCGCGCAATATGCTGTTCATGAAAGAACTCGCGCTCGCTGGCGCCGATATCGGCTATGCCAGCGCGGAAGCAGAGCGCGAGCGGAGCAGTATCCAGAAAAATTCATACTGGGATGATTATCGCGAAGATTTCATCACGCGTTTTGAAAACGCGGCGGAGGAAGCGCGCTACAATAAACTCGGCCGCACGATGGCAACCTTGCAGCAGTTCCAGCAAAATTTTACCGCGCATATCGCCCCCGCCGAAACGCTGAAAAACCAGCAGCGCATCCTTGAAGAAATCGAGGCGCTGAAACAGCAAATCACCGAACTGCGCGACGGCAAGCCGATAGAAAAAGGCGCACTGCACGTGCCCGCCGCGCTGCGGGGCACATCTGCCGCGCCCACACAGCCGTAGCGCAAGAAGGACGCGAACAGCCGCATGACGCCGTTCTTCAACGATATCGCCCGCGCAAGGCCGCGCCCCGACAAGGCGCAAACACTGCGCCTGAACGAGGGCATGTACGCCGCCATCGCCGCCAATGACCAGCATGGGCTGGAAGAAGCGCTGTTTGCAGGCGCGCAGCCGGATGCCGACAACGGCAAACCCATAAGGCTTTGCGCGCAGCAAAACAAATATCTGCTGGCGAAAACGCTGATGCTCGCGGGCGGCGACCTTGGCTATGCGCTGCAGCAGGCGCGGCAGGAAAACGAAGCCATTCCCCGCCGCACCGAAAGCGGCATGATTTTATCCTTCCGCACGCCCATCACCGAAGAGGGCAAAAAACGCGAAGTGGAGCTGCACCGCGAAATCGCGCGGCTGGAGGAGTTTCAAAAAACCTTCACCGAAAGCACGCTGCCGATGGAGCAGATGAATCTGCTGCGCGAAATACGGCACGCACAATACGACCTCGGCCGCCGCATGGACGCGCTGGAGAAGACCCTGCGCGAGATTGACGCACCCAAACCCATCGACAAAAAAACCAAAACGCCGCACCGCAGCGGCCTGCAAAGACGGGGGCAAAACTGATGTTCGGCTGGCTGGATAAAAACAACCCCGTGACGCAGCTGCGCCGCGATATCCGCGCCGCGGCGGATGCCGGTAATGTCGATGCGCTGCAGCGCCTGCTGTCCGGAGATATCGATTTGCCGCAGGGTGTTCTTGACAATGCGCTCGAACGCGCCGTGTCGCGCCAGCAGATCCGCGTGGCGGGCACGCTGCTGGCACACGGGGCCAAACCGCAGAATATCGGCATGGGCACCGCCCGCACCGTGGTGCAGGAAGAGCGCATGGACGCTTTCCGTCTGCTCAGCGCCCACGGTATGGATTTCAGCCGCTACAGCGCAGGTGAAAATGACGGCGTATTCAAATTGCGCCTGCGTTATCTGCAAAAATGTCTGGAGTGCGAAGCCCTTCAGCATGAAATCACCAAATGGCAGGCGGGCAGCCCTGAAGAGAAAAGCGAGCCGCGCCCCGCCGCCGTGCCCCGCCCCCCGCGCCAGCCCTGAATTTTTTCCGCTACAGGACAGGACGAAGCCCTCCGGAATCCGCCGCGAAAAACGGCAGAAACTGCCGTGCATGCACCTGATATTTCTATGTAAACTGAAAATTAACTATACTTGGCGTTAAATATCAATGTAGGTTATAATAGAGATATCAAAGGTAAGGAGCGATTACGCATGTCCAGCCTGTTGAAAAGCACCGCCGTTGGCCGCCGCAGCGAAGATGACGCCCGCGAAATTCTGGGCGCATATATCGCGCAGGCCCCTGCGATGGTGCTCAACCACACGCTTGAATCCTCACCCGCCGTCGAGGCACGCCCCAAAGGCACCGCCGCAGGCGACCAGTTCGAGCCGAGGTAACACAAGTACGCCGCGCCAATCCGGGGGGAGAGGCGCGGTTTTTTGATGAAGGGGGAGCCTCGCCATGGCCGAGGGGATGAATCCAGTTGTGCCGGAATACGAAGTCTTCAAGAACGAACGCGACGCGCTCGCCTTTTTCTTCTACAAACACCCGACCCTCGACGGCAATCCGGAGGAAGGCCCCTTCTGGTTCGCCATCCGCGATGACCGCATCGTCGCTGGCACCGAAGCCCATCACGCGATTTTCGAAGGCGTCAGCCCCAACATCCTCGACACCGCCCGCCAGCGCGGCGTGATCATGCTGGTCGAATTCGAAAACCAGCAGCCGGTACGCTGCACGCCCTGCTATCTGTCGGATAATTTCTAAACGGCATGGCGGGTGCCACCAAGGCAAGCGCCCCCGCAAAAAAGCCCAGACGCTTTTTATTCATCGACTACGAAAATGTCGCAGATGCGGAAGTCTGGAAAGCAGACGGCAGCTTTCACATTTGTATTTTCACCGGAACGAACCAGAACAAAATTCCACTGACGATGGTTGAAAAACTTCAGCCGCTGGGTAGCCGCGTCGAGTGGCGCCATGTCGACGGCCATGGCAAGAACGCGCTCGATTTTTTCATCGCCTATGAACTTGCGCTGATTTTAAGCAAAGAGCCCGATTGCGAATGCGTCATTCTCAGCAAGGACACCGGCTTCGACCCGCTGCTGAACAGCCTTGGAAAAGAAGGCAGGAAAGTGCGCCGCATCGCGCATATATCCGAACTCAGGTAACCCCCTGAACAAAGCCGCTTACTGGCTGTCATTGACCGTTTTGTCGGCGGGCGCATCCGGCGCCTCGATCTCCATCGCGCGCAAATCAAGCGCCCATTTGCGGTTGTCGGGCTTCAGGCGGATGGCTTCCTGATAATCCTTGCGGGCAAGGCCAAACTGTTTGATCCCGCGGTAAGCACCCGCGCGCGCGTGATAGGCGTCGGCATCATCGGCGGCGGCTTTGATACGGGCGTTTGCTTTTTCAATCACGGCATTGAAATCCGCCGCGCCGCTGCCGGTTTCTTTTTTTTCTTTCACAATGCCGCGCGTGTTGATCGCATTAAGGTCGTCGGGCAAAAGTTTGATCAAATCATCATAGGCCGCGACCGCACGGTCGGCGGCGGCGGCTTGTTGTTCCGGCGAGCCCTGCAATTCGGCCTGCATCAGCTCCAAAAGGCGCAGCACGGCCGTCTGGCGCAGCGCTTTTGCATCGGGCTCTTTTTTCTCCTGCGCGCGCGGCAGCGTACCTGCGGCGGCAGCCTGCGGCACCGCCGCGCAAACAAACGCGCCCCATGCGGCGGCGAAAACGAAAGCGGTCAGGAACATGCGGATGGTCATGGATGGCGGCCCTTTGCTGGCGAAATGTTTTCCCATCATAGCAGAGCATAAAAAGCACGGCATGCCCGGCATTTAACCGGATTTTAAATTTTATGTATAATAATAAATCTGACGAAAAAGCCTTTAACCCCACGCCCGCCGCGCTAAACCGCACGGCAGCCCCACGCGGAGAAAACGATGCTTTTTTTCAACGATGCCACGACGTTTCAGGGTGCTTTCAATCATAGTGCCGCGCAAATACGCACCGCACAGCTGACCGAAGAAATGGCGCAGGCCTTCTACAGGCGCGAGCCGGAGACTATCGACCATCTCGCTGCGCAGGGCGCGAAGTTCACGCGCGAAATGCTGCATGCTTCTGTGGGATTTCGCGATCATCATCTTGCCGACAAATGCCTGAAGGCTGGCGTCACGCCGGATGAAGACATGGTCAAAGCCGCCGTCAATCACAAAGACGCGCCGCTGACATCCATGCTGATACATCGCATCACGCCGAGTGCGCAGCTGAAAAAATACATCGAAGATTACGCAACCGAAGCCGTGAAAAAAGCGGCCGCGCCCGCGCTTCAACACACGATGCCCGAACCGTAAGCACGTGCACTGCGCGTTTCATAACACCGTCGTCACACCACATATGCGCAGAAATTTTCGGCGACATACAAAATTTTGATGACAAGCGAATCACTTTGTCGTACATTCTTGTTAAGGGTTTCTTAACGGGAGTGTCTGCATGGATCTCATCAGACTGAGTGTTCTACCCGCCGCCTTCGGCGCGGATCAACTCGCCAAACTGGTTATCGCCAGTCCCGCTACCCGCCTCGTGAAAAGTTATGCTGCCTCCCCATGGGAGGTTTTTTTGTGCCCGGAGCAGGCGCAGCGATTTTCCATTCACTACCACCGGCCGGAACGCCACAGCAACCAGGGGAGAAGCTGACGCATGGGGAAAAAATCGAAAGTCGCTGCCTACAAATCGCACCGCGCACCCAAAGAAGAAAACGTGCGCAATATCTTCACCGGCGGCGGCTGGGACCCTCTTGAAAAGTTTCAGCCCGATACCAACCAGCACTACGTGAAAAACGTACAGCCCCGCAGCGAAGGCCAAAAAGCGCTGATGGAGGCGATTAACACGCATAACCTCGTCCTCGCGATGGGCCCTGCGGGTTCGGGCAAGACCTACCTTGCCATTGCGGCAGCGGTAGAAGCCTTCACCAAAGGCAAGGTCGACCGCATCATTCTGTCGCGCCCCGCCGTCGAGGCTGGCGAGAAAATCGGCTATCTGCCCGGCGATTTGCAGGACAAGATGGCGCCGTATCTGCGCCCGCTCTACGACGCGCTGAACGACCGCATGGGCATCAAACGGCTGAAACAGCATCTGGACAGCGGGGAAATTGAAATCGCCCCCATCGGCTACATGCGCGGACGCACGCTCAACAACGCCTTCGTCGTGATTGACGAGGCGCAGAACTGCACCTACAGCCAGATTAAAATGATTGTCAGCCGCCTGGGCTGGAACGCCACCATGGTCATCACGGGCGATCCGGACCAGTCCGACCTTCTCGACGGCATCTCGGGCCTCAAGGACATGGCGCAAAAACTCGCCAAGGTCGAAGGCATCGCCGTACAGCAGCTGCGCGACAAAGATATCGTGCGCCATCCGCTGGTCGCGAAAATGCTGGAAGTCATCTGATGCTTTCCTCGTCTTCGGTTTCCTGAAGATTACTGCACACCTCGGTACTACGACGGCACCTTGAGAACTTGAAGCCCGGCCCTTAAAAGCCGGGCTTTTTTTCGCGCGCTTCGGCAGGTACAATAAGGGCCGCAAAAAACAAAGGACGACATCATGACCGAAGCCGCCCCCCAGTTCCTGACGCCGCGCGCCCATGTGCGCCTTGCCTATCACCGTTTCGAAGGCGCATCGAAGACGTTGCCCGGGGTGATTTTCTGCGGCGGCTTCCGCTCCGACATGACCGGCACCAAGGCGACGTGTCTGGAGGCGCATTGCCGCGCCCATGAACAGTCGTTTGTGCGTTTCGATTACACCGGCCACGGGCAGAGCAGCGGAAAATTCGAAGACGGCACCATCGGCAGCTGGTTTCAGGATGCGCTGGATGTTTTCGACACACTGACGGCGGGGCCGCAGATTGTGGTCGGCTCGTCGATGGGCGGGTGGATTGCGCTGCTGCTCGCGCGGGCGCGCAAAAGCCGCATGGCGGGACTCATCGGCCTTGCCCCCGCGCCGGATTTCACCGAAGACGTTTACCTGCATGAGTTTGGCGAGGAAGAGCGCCACCATCTGGCCAGCAGCGGCGTCATTTATATGCCGAGCGCCTATGGCGAGCCGTATCCGCTGACCGCCGCGCTGTTCGCCGATGGGCGTCATCACTTGCTGCTGAAAGACAAGATAGACCTGCCCTTCCCCGTGCGCCTGATTCACGGCAAGCAGGACCCCGATGTGCCGTGGCGCAAAAGCGAGCATATTTTGCGCCAGCTTGTCTGCCCCGATGCGCGCATTTTGTGGGTGGAGGACGGCGACCATCGCCTGTCGCGGGCGGAGGATATCACGCTCATCACCCGCACCGTTGACGAGCTGTCACACCTGCACCGTCTGGCTAAAGCCGGCGAGGGATAGGCGTAACGGACTGGTTTTCATGGGGAATCCAGCCGCCGCTGGCAGCAGTTGCCATAAACAGGTATACTCTTTCATCATGACAGAGCGCAAAAAAATCAGTCTGAATTTCAAGCCGAATGCCGAAGCGGTCAAGGTCGAATACCTGCCGGGCGGCGGCTATGTTTCGCGCCTTGATGGCAAATATCATGCGATTGGCAAACCCGCAATCCTCGGCGCGAACGGCGCGGAGCAATGGTACGAATACGGCCTGCGCCACCGCATCGGCGGCCCTGCCTGTTCCAGCCCCGACGGGCACGAAGAATATTGCGAACGCGGCGTCACCCATCGCGTCGGCGGTTACGCGCGCCGTTTTCCGAACGGCACCAAGCACTGGGTACAGGACGGACAATTACACCGCGACGACGGCCCCGCCATCGAAGACGCCACGGGCGCAAATACCGCCTATTTCATATATGGCCGCACACCGAACGAAGACGAGATGAAAGAGATTCTGGCGCGGCAGCAAGCGCGCGAGACGCGCGCGCGCGAAGAAGTTTCCCTGCCTAAAATCGGCAACATCCGCCGCCGCAATCCGGCCAGCCCGGCGTGAATAGCGCACCGCGCACACTACAAACAGACACTTATTTTTAAGCGGTACGCAAAAAAAAGCTGCGGCCAAAAATGACTTTGGCGCGCAGCTTCGGGTGTTTTTTGCATTTTATCAGGGCGTACGCAGCGTTGCGCCTTTAACAAACGCGCCACGGCAAACAATCACTTCGACTTCTTTACCCTGCGGATTTTTTGCAAGGAATTTGTCGCGATAGAGGTCACCATTGCCGCAGGCAAAAGATTCTTTGCCTTTATGCTCCACAGCCTGCCAGCCCTGCGCTTCCAGTGCTTTTGCCGCGGTTTCCGCATCAGACAGGCCCAGAATGTTCAAACTTGTCGCGCCGATAGCGGCGGCAGCAAAAACGGCGACGAGAGGGCCGGGCAAACGTTGTGACATCGCAAAGTTTCCTTCATTAAAAAGAGTGATGGATATGGGAAAAACACACTACGCCCCCGCTTTCCATTCCGTCCAACAAAAAGCAGCCACATTTGTAAAAAAGACAGCTTCTTGCGGCAGCCTAAAACTTTATTGTTTGCGGACGCAAGAAAGTTTCACTTCGGCGCGCGGCGACGAACGGTGACAGGCTTGGCAACGCTGATGTCCTTTTGAAGCGTGGTCAGCGCGGCCGCAGCAGCTTCGGCGCGGGCGCGATCCGCATCGGCGGCATCGGCGAAGATCTGGCGTATGCTGCCGTTTTTGCGCTTTTTATCCTGCGTATCGCGCGTAGCGCCTGAAATCGCGCCGATGATATCTTCGGGCACACGTCCCAGATCATCGCGGATATCGCGCCGCGCCCCCGCCTTGACCAGCGCCGCCACGGTTCTGTCGTCACTGCGCGCACAGGCGATATGCAGCGGGGTTTGCCCCTCCAGCGCTTCGCGGTGGTTGATGTCTGCACCGCTGGCAGCGAGGAAAGCCACCATGGCGCTTTGACCGTTCAGCGTTGCATGATGCACCGGACGCCAGCCGTCATCGGCCTCGATATCCACATCGGCACCCGCCGCTATCAAAGCCTGCGCCACGGGCAGATGCCCCGCGCCCGCGCTGGCATAAAGCGGCGTATCTTTCACACGTTCTATACCGGTATCGATTTCGAGAACCGCATTCGCATCGGCGCCGCGGTTCAGCAGTTTTTTGACTTTGGTCACATGGCCGATTTCGGCGTAATGCAGCAGCGCGAAATCGGGGTCGTCTTTTTCGATTTGCGCCCAGCGTTCGGCTTCTTTGCGTGCATCGGCGAAGGTCATGGCTTCGGCCCCCGCGGACGAATGGTGGCGACGCTGCGCACCTGCATATCGCGCTGCAGCTCGGCCGCCGCTGCCATTTCGCGCGCGCGTGCGGCATGCGCGGCTTCGATACGCGCGGCAGCTTCGGCCTTGCGCGCGGTATCATCGTCAAACGCCTTGCGGATGGCGCGGCCAAGCTCGTCCTTGTCAGCGGCGCTGCCGCCGTATTGTTGGCAAATCGTATCTTCGGCAATGCGGCCCGCATGGTCCTGCCGCAAGCGGTCAGCACCGAGCGCAAGCAGCGTTTCAACCGTCACCGCACGGCCCAGCCGCGCGGCTTTGTGCAGCGGCGTATGGCCGAAAATATCTTCGCGCACATGAATATCCGCGCCCTGCGACGCCAGATATTCAACCATCAACGGCCAGCCTTCTACGGCGGCTTTCATCAAGGGGGTGTAATTGTCATCGACGGGTTTATCGACCCGCGCCCCCGCCGCAATCAGGCGCTGCGCCGCGCGCAGCTGGCCTGCCGATGCCGCGGCGCTGAGCGGCGTTTCCATGATGATATCGACGGTGATGTCGATTTGCACTTCGGCATTCGGGTCGACGCCCGCGGCCAGCAGCGCATCGATTTTTTCAAGGTTGTCCTGCGCGGCGTATTCCAGCAGCGCACGCGGCGGGTTTGTTTTTTCCCAGCCCTCCAGCAGCTTTTGCTGTTCGCGCGCCTGTTTGCGCGCCACCGCGGAAAACAGGCGCTTCATGCACGGCCCCCCGCGCGCGCACGTATAAACGGCGCGGATACGGCATCGAAATCACAGGGCATGACTGCCATGGCAAAGCCTTCGGGGTTGTTCAGAGTACCCCTATGCTAGGCCGGCAGACTGTATATGTAAAGAGGTATAGTTTTGTTTGATATCAGTCAATTAACGATATCAATCGACCGATTTATAGTTAAACCCGTCGCCGCCGCGGCCACCGCGCAGAATGTGGATCAGCTTGAACAACAGGTAAAAAGCCAGCGAAACACCCAGCAGCACCACCGGCGCCGGATAGGCCGCAATCTTGTCCCAGCTCGGCAGGAAGGATTTCATTATGCCCGCAAAATCCTGATAGGACTGGCGGTGCATATCCGTCCAGAAATCCTTCAGCGGGCGGATGTTGAATTTGTTTTTGACGAACCAGAAATAGCAAAGGTCGTACAGAAAAATACCCGTCGCCAATGCGGCAAAGATTTTGCTAAGGGTGCGCAGGAACACCATAAGCTTATTTCCCTTCGGTGGTTTCGTTGATGATATTCTCGGCAGCGCCAATCACATCCGCCCATGTCATGGGGGCGCGTCCGTTGGTTTTTTCGGCAATGCGCTTGGCGGCTTCGGCTTCTCTTTGCGCCGGCGTCGATGCGGGGGCGGCAACCGGCGGCGGTGCAGCCGCAGGCTGTTCCCATGGCGGCGGCGTCAGCGGGCTTGCCGCTGCGGCAGGCGTATCGGGCAGCGGCTGCGTTGTTTGCGCCTGAACGGTTTGTGCCTGAACGGTTTGCGTCGATGCGGTTTGCGCAGGCTGTTTTTGCACCGGCTGCGGCGCGCGCGGCGTTTCGATCGGCACGGCGCCGATGACTTCCGCCCAGCTGAGCGGTGCGCCGAGGCTCGGCGCGGCTTTCGCGCCATCGGCGGCCACAGCGGGCGCAGCGACGGCTTCGGCTTCAGCCTGCGTTGCTTCGGGGCCGAGAACATCTGCCCAGGATACCGGCTTCTTCTCGGTCACCGGCGGGTCACGGCGCATGGGCATGGCGGGAACGTCATCCTCGCTCGCGCCGATAACCTGCATCCAGTTAAGCGGCCCGGTCTGGGTTTTCGCGGCAACCTTCTGCGCTGCGGCACGTTCACCCTCGGGGTCGGGCTCGACCATCGGGGGCAGTTCGTCCACTTCCGGCTTCACGTCGGCGGGCTTGATGGTTTCGTGCGCTTCGGCAACCGCGGCGACCGCATTGACGCCACATTCAATCAGCGATGCGCTGGCCTGCTTGGCCTCGGCAAAGCCTGCAGCCATCGCTTCGATATCGCGGTTCGGCATCGTCGGTTCGGCGGCGGCGTCCCATTTCGGGTTGCGCAGACGGCGCAGGATACCATCGACCAGAC
The DNA here is from genome assembly GCA_964551435.1 of uncultured Micavibrio sp. Classification (GTDB taxonomy): domain Bacteria; phylum Pseudomonadota; class Alphaproteobacteria; order Micavibrionales; family UBA2020; genus UBA2020. The sequence continues at coordinate 54,338 of CAZKBS010000004.1, read as the reverse complement.
GCAGGTTTTCCAGTGCCTCTTCCGCCGGGGGCGGAATGGGCAGGAAGCGGTGCACGCGCATCGCCTTGGCGTGGCCGATGTCGGAGTTGTAAACCTGAATCTCGTTCACGTTCTTGCCGAAGGCGCAGACGGCGCGGCCCTCGGTAAAGCCGCGCAGGCCGTCGTAGGATGCACGGGCGCGGTTCTGGATGCTGGCGTTCGACGAGTCCATATAGCTGTTGCCGGCATTACCCTGCGGGCCGCCACGCTGAAAGCCCGATACCTCGGTCACCAGTGTGGTACCGACGGTCTTTTCAAAGAAGTCTTTGGTTTGCGTCGGATCTTCGAGTTTACCGAACAGTTTAATGTTACAGTTCGCCGTGATGGAGCGCGCTTCTTCTTTCACGCGTTTTTCGAGCGCGGGCAAATCCTGACCGGCGAAGACAAGCGAGAAACCGAGAGAGCGGGCCTGCGCCGCCATAACCGCCATACCCTGCGAGGTATAGTAGCCGACCTCGTCAAAGATCGCGATGAAGGGCGTCGAGGAGTTGGTCGGTTTGTTTTCAATTGCGGTTTCTGTCGAGCCTTCGACCGAGTTACCGAGCGTCGCACCCATCATCCCCTTCAGCGTCGAGGCGATGATTTTACCAAGGTTGGCGGTTTCGTCGCTGGATTTTTCCAGCGCAGGGATGAGCACCACGAGGATGCGGCGCTGCAGAACCACGTCCATCATATCGACGTCCGCGGCCTGCGTATCGAAGATGAAGCCGTAATCGTCACCCAGCGACTGCATGGAGCGGGTGAACTGCATCGACAGATAGCCGTGCTGCTGGCGCGGTACCGACGTATCGACCTGACCGGAATCGGGGCCCATCGGCTTTTCATCGCCGTTGTCGTCGAATACGTTATCGACGTAACCCGGCAGTTCGTTCAGGTATGCCTTGACCGGCGCGCGGATATGTTCGGGCACGGTGGTATCGCGCGACAGTTTGATAACCGCCTTGAAGGTCAGGAACTGGCGGATGACGCCAATCGACAGCGGAATGTTTTGGGTTTCACGCTTGAAAACCAGACACGGCATCAGCGCGGAAACGAGCGCGACCGCACGTTCTTTCCACATCGCGTTGTCGCCTTCGGAGTCCGGCATCAGGCTCACCAGCATGTTGGTAAGATAAGATGCGGAGCCCGACGAAAACGGGTTCAGCGTGTTCGACGGCACGCGCGCGCCCATGGCGGAGTTGCCCGTCATATAGTTCATGATGAGCAGGTCGTCGTCGCGGCCGAAACGGCGGGCCATGGCCGACAGCGTCGACCACAAGTCCGTATCCGCTTTACCGTCGATGTAGATGAAGCCCGACGACCAGCAAAACGCGTTGCAGGCATAGGATTTCAGGCCAAAGGTTTTACCCGAACCGGTGGTACCGAGATAAAGACAGTGCGTACGGGCGTCCGAGTTGGTGAACCAGATTTCTTCGCCCGTATCCTTGTCGTTGCCGATATAAAGAATACCGTCCGCCATACCCTTGCTGCCGTCGGGGCGGACGTTGTTGGGGTCTTTGCGGTTGGCGCTTTTGGGCAGTTTGAACGGCAGCTGCACGGGGCGTGTCATCAGCCACCAGAAATACAGCAGGCCGAACAGAAGAATAAGGTCGCCGAACATCGCCACATTGACGTCGACGTAAATCGCGACCGCCGCCATGCCGTAGACCATGATGGCCGTGAACGGGTCTTTGGCGCTGTCGGCCATGCGCACGCTCCAGGGACGGGCATCCCTGAGAATCTGCTCATGTTTAAACTCATATTTGGACTTGATTGCCACGCTCTGCCGCGCTCCCCTGCCCGTTCGTCCCTGTTAAGCGATTACCTGAAGAATTCGTCTGCCGCTGCCGGCGCGCCTTCCTGAATAACACCATTGTCGCCGCGGCTGATCATATCGCCGATCTGGCCGATTTGCTGTCCGCGCGTCAGACCGAACAGCACCACAATCGTCACAAAAATAACAAACAGCCACGCCGCAAGCTTGAACAGCGTGCGGAAGAAGCCGCCTTTTTTAACCGGCGCCGCCGCCGCGGGCGTTGCCGCCGTTGTCGCAGGCGCGATCATCGCGTGCATCACCGCCTGCAATGCCGCCGTGCCTTCATCCTTCGTGTTGAAACAGGCCACTTCCTCTTCGCCGGACTGCGCAATCATCACCAGACGGAAACGTCCCGCTTCGCTGCGCAGCTCCAGCGTTGCCGTGGTCAGCTTCGCCATATCGGCGCGCCAGACCTTGGGCGGCTCCGCATTCATAAACGATGCGACAAGGGCCTGATCAATCACACGGGCGTCAATGGATGCTGTTTTCGCGCTCATAAACGTCGTCCTTCTCTATTTCTTCTTCCAGTAATTGGTGCCGCCGGCTTTTTTATCCAGCTCGGGAATGGAACGCGCCATACCGCTCTTCATATAGCTTTCAAGCCCCTTGATAACCTCGTCAAAGCGCGGGGTCGGGATGCGCTGGCCGGCAATAAGCTCGTTGGTGTAATGCACCATCGCGCCCGCGGCTTCGGCGTGATACGACTTGCGGCCAAGGTTGTTGAGCGGATACCACAGCGTGCGGTCATGACCGCGCAACCAGACAAACTGCGCCGGCGCCAGAACGCCGCCCTCTTCACGCGCACGCTGCAGGCAGCGCAAAAGCGCCGTCGTTTCATAGGCATGAAGATCGGCATGTTTTTGCAAGGCGCCGCCGAGCTTGGGATCCTTGATCACCTTGCGGATTTCGGAGACCAGCTTGGACGAAGGCCTGAAGCCGTTATCCGCGCTCCACGACAGGGCGAGGGCATTCAGCAAATCATCGCACTGCTTGCGCTTGCGTACATGTTTGAGCGCGAAGGCCGCGTAAAGCCCCTGCATATGAATAGGCAGCTTGAGCGGCCCTTGCCAGCGTTTGCCCAGCTGCAGCGCCAGCGCCTGATAGGCGCGGCCCGTATCCAGCCTGCCACCCGTAAAGGAAACTTCGTGATAGGCCATCCACTCTTCGGGCGTCAGCGCTTCGGAAAACATCGGCAACTGTGCCGGCACCGGCTGGCCCGGCGCGCGGAACGGCAGCTTGCGCGGATCAAACTTCAAAAACGGTGCGATGGTGGGAAAAGATTTCGCCTGTTCCGCCATCAGCGCTTCAAGTCCCATGCGGCGGCGGTAGTAAGTGCCGGGCCCTTTGAACATGATAATCAGCGCCAGTATACCCAGCGCGCCGATAATGAAATAGCGCAGCGGATAAACCGCCAGCGTGGTCATGACTTTGATGGCCATAAAGTCGATATCGGTGTCGGGGTTGGCCTTGGGCAACCATTTGCGCCAAATGCCGACCTTGGCCGTCGGGCCATATTTGGCAACGCTGGAGTCATCGCCGAAAATCAATGCCACAAGGTTCAATTCGGCATAGCGAATCCAGCGCAGGGCGCTTTTCAATTCGACCTGAAACAGATACCAGATAATGAACAAAATGCCGCCAATGACGAACGCGGCAAAGAACGTCATCAGAAAGTCTTCATGCGGACTTTTTTGTTGGGACACGCGTCTAACTCTCCCTATCCCGTCAACCCGGTCACTATATTAGGCATCTGCGGCGAAAAATCCTATCCTTTTCAGCAGGATTGCACGCCGTCTTTCAGATTACATGTTTTTGGTTGAAAAAAATTGAATGACTATATAGTTATGGTGGCGAAAGCGCGATTTTTCAATATTCGGTAAAATTCGCGCCGCGCCGGCGTAGCACAGCGGTAGTGCAGCGGTTTTGTAAACCGAAGGTCGGGAGTTCAATCCTCTCCGCCGGCACCATTTCTCTCGTCAAATCTGCTTTTTAGAATTTATACTTATGGAAAAACAAACCATATTCGGGCCCAGGTATTTTTTCATCACGGGCACGCTTTCGCTCATAGCGCTGTTTTTGCCCGAATTTATAACTCTCGGCTTTTACCTATTCATCATTCCGGGTTTTTTATTAGGTGTGGCCCCCACTCTTTTTATTTATCCGCTCTTGTGCAAACGCTTGCGCAGTTCTTTTTGGGCCGCGGGGACTGGCCGCTCAAATAGACCGAAATAGAATGCGCATACAAGAGCACAAGAAACAAAAATCCTTACACTCTCTTTGGCATGCCCACCCAATGAAGCGCTATTCCCCCGCCTTATCCGCATCCTTGCGGCGATAGCGCACAAAAGCGGTGGCGAGCAGCAGCACGCCGACGCCAAAGAACATGACAATCCGCGCCGCAACCGGCATTTCCGGCAGGTCGACCAGCAGCAGGCGGGCAATCACAAGCCCCAGCAGGCCCATGCCGTAATACCGCACATATATGCGGCTCCGCGCATGGCCGAGCATATAGGCGGCAATACCGATGACGCTGTAGACGATCATGCAAATCGCGGTTGCGAAATCCTGCTGCGGCAACAGCGCATGCAGCACCCGCCAGATAAAAGCATAACCATAGAGCGAACCGGAAATCACCCAAAAACAGATTTCCGACAGATGCGGCGGCGTGTCATCGGCCGCTTTTGGGGCACTCTTCGCAGATGTATCCGGGCAGGTGTGGAAATACCACGCAAGGCACAGCGGCACCAGCGCGAGCATCAGCAGCACCAGCGCATGGCCGGAGGGGATGGCGCCGACCGTCCATTTCGCGGCATCCAGACTGGCCACGCCCAGACACAGCGGCAGCAGCATCGTAAACGCCGCCATTGTCGTCCCCGTGGTCATGCGCAGCACATGGCGGCACAAAAGCGTCAGACCCGCCGATTGCAAGGTCAGCATGACCACAAGCGACGTGCCGCGGAATTCGATGGCCGTCGTCGCCACGACCAGCACGACAGCAACGGCCATATAGGTGTAAAACACGCTTTGCGCCCCCGTGCGCCGCGACAAAAGCGCGGAGCCCGCAGAAAACACCGCCGCCCACAGCAAAAGCCACATCGCGCGCATGTCTTCGGTGGCGGCAACGCCAATCCAGATGACCAGAAAACCCGCCATCAACAGAGGCATCAGAATATCGGCCAGACGGTTACGCACAGCGCGGAAATGCCCGACCATATCGGCAATAAAAAACACGGCAGCAAAGGCGAAGGCTGTGTAAAGCGCCGCCCCTTTCGACGGCAGACGCGAGGAAACCTCCCAGAAGGGTATGCTGTAAAACGATGTCATCAATAGGGCGAACAGAATATTTTTGCGCCAGCCCGTCATCAGGACGACCCACAGCGTCGCCGCCAGAACCACCGCCAGATAGCCGAACAATCCCGCAAAAGAGGGCGTCGTCGCGTTGGTAATCGCCGGTGCCGCCATCGCCGTCAGCAAGCCCGCATAGGACAAGACCGGCATATTCGCGCGCAGCGCCTGCAGCGTCACAAACCCGGCCGTGATAAAGGCAACGGCCAGCGCGGCAGTGGGGTTAAAAAATCCGTAAAGTTCACGCGCGGCAAACATCGTCAGCATGATAGCCCCCGTGCCCAGCACAAGGAAAATCGCCCCCTGCTGCGGATAGTATTTCATGCGCCAGTAGCCGATACCGCCCAGCAGGCCGCCCAGCACGAAACCCGCGCCGATGCGCATTTCTGCGGTAATCAACTCTTCGATCAGCGCGTAGCGTACCAGCCAGCTGATGGACAGGAATACAAACAGCGCCCCCGTGGCGAGCATCCAGTTCTCCGCCATCCAGCGCCAGAGTTTTTCGAATACATCGTCGCCATCGACGCGCGCGGCAGCACGCGGCACGCCGTCTTTGCCGGGGGTATTGAAATACGCGGGCTTGGCTGCGGGGGCATCGTTGATTTCAACCCACTCTTCGCCATCGGCGCCGGTAAAAACGGTATTGTCGGCAAAAACGCTGTCCTTGCGCGGCGCGCCTTGCGCAGCGGGCGCGGGGGCCGGAACCGCAGGCGTGACCGTGGCGCCCGCAACCGGCGCGGCGGCTGGCGTTTGCTGCGGCGGGGCCGCGTTCGGCGCCGCGGCGGCATGGGCTGGCGAGCGTTCGCTCCGGCGCAGCAGCTGGCCGACGTTTTCTGCCAGCTGGTCGATGCGTTTGCTGTTGTTATAGACCCAGACCACCGCGATGATGGGTAGCAGGAAATAGCCAAGCGCAAACAAAAAACCGACAGCCGCCATAGGACGTTCCTTTACATTGTATGTGGGCGTGCGCCGTGCGGGGCACTGTCCCAGCTTATCGGGCGGCCCGTCAAAACTCAATCAGGCTAAAAAACAGCCGCAGGAAAAACAAACGCACCGAAAAAGCAGGGCGAAAAGCCGCAAGTCCTGTTATAGTGCCCGCAAGGGACATCGTCATGCCACGTTTCGTTAAACAAATCACCAGCGCCGCCAATCCGGCCGTCAAAACACTGAAATCCCTCGCGCTCAAAAAGCACCGCGACGAGAGCGGGCTTTTCATGGTCGAGGGCGCGCGGCATATCGGCGAGGCACTGGACGCCGGATGGCACCTGCATACCCTGTGTTTCAGCCCCGATGCCGCTGAAACGGCGCAGACCCTGCTGGCGCGCGTGGATGAAAAAGCCGAAGCCCTTGAAATGCCCGAAGAGCTGCTGAGCCGCATCACGGGACGTGATAATGCGCAGGGCGTGATCGCCGCCTTTTATATGCGCACCTATGATATATCGGCATTGCTGAAAGATACGGACGGGCTTTGGGTCGGGCTCGAGGATATCCGCGATCCCGGCAACCTTGGCACCATCATCCGCACCGCCGATGCCGTCGGCGCGGCAGGGGTCGTGCTGATCGGCCATACCTGCGACGCCTTCGCCCCTGAAACGGTGCGCGCCACGGTCGGCGCCTTCGCGCGCCAGAAAATCGTACGTGCCGCAAGGGCGGACATCGCCGCCGCCCTGCCCAAATGGCACGGCCGCGCCGTCGGCACCCATTTGCGCACCGACACCGATTACCGCAAAGGCGATTACCGCCTGCCGCTGCTGCTGGTCATGGGCAGCGAACAAAACGGGCTGTCGGACGATCTGGCCGGCGCCTGCGCGGAGCTGGTTAAAATCCCCATGCCGGGGGGCACGGAATCGCTCAATCTCGCGGTATCGACGGGGATTATGCTGTATGAAATCTGCCGCGGCAGGCTTTGATTCAGCCCCCTTTTTTGCGCAAACCCGCTTTTATTTTCCGCAAAAAAGCGTATAACCAAACCATGAAGTTCTGGGCACAAAAGATTCTGGGCGGACTTGTGGTCTGCGCGATGCTTATCGCGGCAGCCATCCCCGCCGGATTCATGCCCAATATTGCGCGCACCGCCGCGCCGGACGGTACGCTCTACCCCCTCGTTCTTTGCACCGCCTATGGCGAAAAAACGGTTTTTGTGCCCGCCGCGCAATCGCCCGAAGCGCCTGCGCAAAAACACAGCCCCGATACCCCCGCGCATGACGAAGCGGCGCATACCCCCTGCCCCTATGCGCCTGTGCTGGCGCAGGGCGCGCCCCTGCCCGCCGCGCTGCCGGTACCTTTTATTTTTGATGCCGGTGCGCGCAGCTTTGGCGCTGACAGCGCGGCCCGCGCCACCTTCCTTGATAAAAACTGGCAGTCGCAAGCCCCGCCCTTTGCCTGAAACGTCACGATCCCTTTCCGTTTCAGATAAAGGACCACACCATGAATACCCCCGATAAAAATGCGGGGACGGCGGCCCCCGCTGCAAGTTGCGATCCGGCTTGCGCTTGCCCGCCCGCCCCTTCCGCGAATGACAATACATCCCAAAAGCCGCACGGTTTCCTGCGTGGCATTTTCAAGAAATGCGCTGCCTGCGCAGGCTCCGGCGCGGCAGGTTTTCTTGTCGGCCATGCGGGCTGCATCATTACCCCGCTGGTGATTGCCGCGGCAGGCGTGACCACGGCCACGGCCGGCGTCTCCGCAATCGCCCTTGCCTTTGGCGCGGCAGCCACGGCAGGCGGGCTTTATGCTTGGCACAAGCTGCGCGGCCAGACAGCCACGCGCTTCGAAAAGCGTCTGGTGATTGGCAGCGCCATCACGGGACTTTTGGCCTCCACCATCATGATGCAGCTGGGCGGTCACGACCACCACAGCGGCCATGACAGCCACAAAACACCCGTGCCCCAGCACCAGATGCCGCATGACCATCATGGGCATCACGGACACGGCCAGCACGGGCATACCCGTCAGGGCGCGAACGATAATCTCACCCCCGCCGCCGCGGCTTTTTACAACCGCCTGAGCGAGGAGGAGCAAAAACGCCTGCGCGACAACGCCGCCCTTCTGAAAATGAGCATGGGCGAATACCTGAACGGGCTTTGCATCACCCCCGCCGCGCCGCAGGCATCGCCGCCCGCATCCGGCGTCCGGATGGCCCGCGCGCCGGCCCCCTGACCCCCGGCAAAAGAAGAAAGCGGATATCCGCGTTTTGACTTTTGTCATGTACCACCGCAACCACAACGACTACTATCCACCCACACCTGAAAGGAAACGACCATGAAACTCAACGACATCACCCCCCCTGAATTCGCATGCGGCAACTGCGGCTGCGGCTGCCCCGCGGTTCTGGAGACCGAAAACGACACCTATATCATCATCGGCAAAAAACTGTCCGCCTCCGCCATGGCCGCGGTTGCGGGCCGCGTCGCCGATGACGAATACGTTATCGAAGTCAAAAAAGGCATGATTGACGGCCTGAAATAAAAAAGACACAAGCGCCCCGCCCGCAACGGCGGGGCGCTTGCTTCTACGGACCTCCACGCACTTCCGCTTCCTTTCAGGGATTATCCGGATGTTCAGAAAAAAACCTGCGGCGCCATTGACGCTGCCGCAAAAAACACGCCTGTATGACAAGCGCCTGCGCGAGGCGCTGCGCATTGAGACACCCGGCGGACGGTATCAGGCGCTCGCGCTTTTGCTTGACGACATGGAAAAAGATATCGCCAAACGCGACAAAGACTTTCACGAAGGCGAAGACCGCCGCATGGTAGGCACCCTTTTGGGCATGGGCGCGGGTATTCCGCTGGCTGCTGGCGCGGCAGCACTGGCCGGCGCACCGCTGGCCATTCTGGTGCTGGTACCTGCCGTCATGGGCAGTGGCATTTACGCAAGCCACAAAAACCGCGAGGCCACAGCACGATTCAATGCCGAAAACAAGGATTGCATGCCCGTCGTCGCCCGCATTCGCGCGGAAGCAACAACAGCACAGGAACATATCCTGCGCCATCACGAAGCTGCCCTGGCCGCGTCGCCGCAGCATGCGGATTTGATGCGCACCTGCCCGCGCCTCAAAAACCATTTCGGTACGGCAGCCATTCCCAAAGACACCGCGGCTGATACACCCCCCGCGCAAAACACGCGAGCCCCAAATCGCCCCCGTCCGCCGAGCGGATAGGCCCGCCTCACCGATGACGAATACGTCATCAGAGTCAAAAAAGGCATGATCGACGGACTGAAATAAAAAGAAACGCCCCGCCCACAACGGCGGGGCGTTTCTTTTTTCCCTCGCGATATCTACGTTTATTGACATCCCCTCGACATCCATGATGCAATCAATCTCTATTAGATGGAGATTATGCACATGAGATTTTTTATTCTTTTATTCCTTGCCGCTTCTATAACGTTATATGCGGCCTCTGCCTTTGCAGAAACAGCCACCCCACCTGACCTGACAGGCACGCCCTGGGAAGGCATGACTGTCCCGCCGGACACAAAACTTGTCGAGACAACGAATAAAAAAGGTAACCGTATTCGCCACCTTCGTTTTGCCGGTGGCGTAACGTTTACCGAAATGGAGAATGGCCAATACATCGCGAGTGACAATTCAGGCAAGGGCGCGGTCGGATGCATAGAGCATATACTCCTTGATATCAAGAAAACGATGGAGGTTTGCGGCGCCGCCGACGCTGGCGCAGGCAATGCGGAGCAAGCTTATTTCTGGCTCAGCATTCACCAAATGCCACCGGATATATCACCAAGAAATTCAGCAAATGCAGAAAAAGCCGCCGCGCTCAAAAAGGCGCAGGATCTGCTAAGCCCTGAACAAAAAGCCGAAATTGACTCCCGCATTTTAGCGTGGAAACCCGCACCTTCGGGCATTGGGATGACAGAGCCAAAATATACGGAAGAGGACATGAAAGCCGCCCCCGCCCGCGCCGAAGCCGGAGACGCCGAAGCCCAATACATTTACGCAAACACCAAAACTTATTTCATGGACCCCGAAACCGCTGGGGACAGCCTGCGGGAGTCACTTTTATGGCTGCACAAAGCCGCCGAGCAGGGACACCTGATGGCGCAGTTTAGCCTTGCAACTCATCTGAAAGACGGTCATGGCATACGGCCCGACTTCGAGGAAAGCGTCAAATGGTACACCCGCGCCGCAGAACAAGGCCACGCGCCGTCCCAACTAGCACTCGGCCTGATGCTGACGCACGGTATTGGGAAAATGCCAATAAATGAATTCAAACGCCAAATAGACAGCGCGCTTGATAAAATCGCGACCTTTAGAGCCGCCAATAGCCCAAATCCGATAACCCGCGAGGAAGCGCTCCATCGCCAGCGCACCTATACTTTGCCCTATGGCTGTATAGGCGGCAGCGCGGCAGTTTCAGACTCGATGCGGGAAAAGTCGCCCGCGGAATTTGAAAAAATGATAGATGACATGCTGTCTGTTCCGCGCCCGCCCGTTAACAACCCCTGCCTGTAAACACACAAAAACAAAGAGGACGGGAGTGGCTACTCTCCCGTCCTCCGTCAACTTCTTCTTCCAATAGGGAATGGAATGAAGAAAGCTTTGTATCAAACGTGATTAAAGGTCGAAGTCACGGCCTTTGTCGCGCTTGAAGGTCTTTTTCGCGGCATTGTCGTTCGCGAGGGTACGCTCGACGATGCTGCGGGCTTCATCGCTGAACTCTTGCAGGATGGAGCCTGCGTTCTTGATGTCGCCGGTTTTGCTGAGTTGGTCGAACTTGTCGCCAGCCGCTTTGCCGAGGTCGTGCAGGATCTCGGAAATCGCGGAGGGGGACGGCAGCTGGCCAACGAATTTGTGGGCTTGCTGGCTGACGCGCTCGGGCGTGACTTCGCGGGTCAGGGCCGCAACTTGCTGGGCGATTGCATCGCTGGGGATGGTATCGGCCAGTTCTTTGATTTTCTCGGCGATGTCTTCTTCGGACGCGTCGCGCATCTCGTCGATGATCGGACGGGCCTGTTCGAAGAATGCCTTGGCAATCATACGCTCGCCGAGGCCACGGTTGGACAGGGCGGCGTCCAGCGCGTTTTCGAGGTCGTCGGTCGAGGTTTTTTGCAGCGCGTCTTTGATGCCTTTGGCAACTTTGAGCGCCGTTTCGTCTTCTTTCAGCTGGCTGATGACGCGATCAACGAGGTCTTTCACTTTCTCTTCGTCGAGATTGCGCACGGTCGAGCTGATGCCGTCTGCGACTTCCTGGCTGGACAGCAGCGCGTAGAAATCACCCACAACCTGCTTGACGAAGGTTTTCGGGAATTCTTCCTGCGCTTTGTCAACGGCTGCTTTGCCGCCGGCAGCGAGGGAGCGGACGAGGCGGCCGGTGATGTCGGCGTCGCCATGTTTGTCAGCGAAATGCTGGAAGGCTTCTCTCAGAATTCTGAAACCGGGATTATCCATGTCGTGTTTCTCCAAATAAAATGTGGACTGTGCGTGTTTTTCTGCCGCAAAGCACCGGTACGCACAGTCAGCTTGGTCGAGGGTGTTCTTCGCCAGTCTTTGCTGGCTTTACCGGTAACGGGATGATCGGAATCATCCTGTCGTGCGCTGTGTTTTGCGATGCGCACGACTATAGAGTTCCGGAAATCTGAGTCAACCCTCAAATTTCTGTAATAAGGCGTTCAAAAATATATTATGGAACTATGTCGTGGTGTCCAGAAGCTCGCCCAGCATCTCGTCCTGTGTTTTGAGCACAGCGAGATTGGCCTTGTAGCCATTTTTGATTTCCAGAAGATTGACCATTTCTGTGGTCAGATCCACGTTGGGCACGGCGATCATCCCCTCGCTGTTCGCGTAAGGGCTAGAGGGGTCATATGACAGGCTGTAGCCTTTTTCATTGGCCGTCACATTCGCCCGCACCCCGCCGGAGGCCAGAGAGGTCAGGTTGACGTTGAGGGGTTTATACACAGTCGCGGCCGCAGCGGTCGAGGCAGGCGCTGACGGCACTGTCCCGGGCACAGTGCCCGCTGTCGATGCATTGGCGATATTGCTGGCCGTACCGGCCAGGCGCGTCTGCTGGGCACGCAGGCCCGAGAGCGCAATCGAAAAGACGTCCGTCATGCTTTGTATCCCGCCTCTTCCTGTCTGCAGGCTTGGGGGCGGCCAAAACAGCCCCCTGTCTTTTTACTATACCATAAAACCCGGCAAAATGCGCAGTTTATCCCCAAACCCCTGCTTAGGCTTTTGATTTCAGGGGGGAAGTGGGCTAGAGTCGATAGAGAAGACCCATCGGTCTGTTTCGGATTCTACCATTCAGGATTCTCAGGGAGTTTCAGGGTATGAAAAACTTGTCCGGCCTTCGTTTCGTCACCGCGCTTGCCACGGGTGCCATGGCCGCTTTTGTATTTGCAGCCGATGCGTCCGCCGCCCAAACCGGCGAAGTCCAGCGCAACGTGACGTCCGAACAGCGCACCGCCGGCCGCTCGCCCGACGGTCTCAGCCTGTTTCCGAACTATCTGTTCCAGCGCCCGGAACACTACGAATTCCTGCCCATGACGTCTAACCACGATCCGCATCACCAGCACCCGCAGCAGTGGGATGGTCAGGACTGGGACCCCGCCGCATGGGATGGCCAGACCTGGACGGCCGAAAGCGCGCTCAAGGGTTTTTACAAAAACCATACCTTCCACAAACAGTATCTCGGCGGCGCCAAGCGCATGAACAACCCCAAGGTACAGGCGCAAATTCCGGTTCTAGAAGTCGGCCCAACGTTCTACAAGCTTTCCGACCTCGACCAGCGCCGCGCGCTCAAACTGCTCGCCGATTACACGGGCGTGTTTGAAAAAGGCTATACGCTGATTGATCTTCGCGACTGGAAAACCCGCGATTCCGTCGGGCATTTCACGCCGAAGGGCATGTTCCTTTATTAATCGCCCCGCGCCGCCGGACGCAGGAACTTTCGTGCGGGCGCTGCCGTTGGTTTGTGCGCGGATGCGCGCTATATATCATTCTGGTGCGCGCAGGCGCATGAGATGCATCCATACGCATGGCGTCTACCTGCGCGCGTGATATTTCAAAGCCCCGCAGTCTTGCGCGGCCAAAGGCATGAACGACATGACCCTGACATCCCGGATGTTCCGCCGCTTTGGCGCCCGCAGCGCCTGCGCCCTGTTTGCAGGGGCGGCAGCGGTTTTCGCGGCCTTCGCCTTCACGCCCGATGCGCTGGCGCAAAACCGCAGCATGACGCTGCTGCGCGACCAGGAAATCGAAAACACCCTGCGCAGCTTCGCGCGCCCCGTGTTCGAACAGGCGGGATTATCGCCCGAAACCGTGCGTTTCATTCTGGTGCAGGATGACAGCCTCAACGCTTTCGTCGCGGGCGGGCAGAATATTTTCGTGCATACCGGCCTTATCCTTGAAACCGACACACCGGACGAACTGGTCGGCGTACTGGCGCATGAAACAGGTCATATCGCCGCAGGCCACCTGTTTCGCACGCGCGAAGCGGTGGACGATGCCTCCCTTCAGGCGCTGCTGGCGCAGATTATCGGCATCGCCGCCGCCATCGGCACCAGATCCGGCGAAGCGGGCGCGGCGGCAATGACCGCGGGCACGGCCTTCGCGCAGCAATCCATCCTGCGCCACAGCCGCATACAGGAAAGCGCGGCGGATCAGGCAGGGGTGCGCTATTTGCAGGATGCGCAGCTGCCGGTCGACGGTTTTGCCTCGTTCATGGAAAAGCTGTCGTCGCAGGAACTGCTGCCGGAATCGCAGCAAAGCGAATATGTGCGCACCCACCCGCTGACGCGCGACCGTATCGATTTCCTTCAAAACACCATCGCGCAGCAGCGGCGCAAAGGCAGTATCCCGCCCGAATGGACGGAACTGCATAACCGCATGAAAGCCAAGCTGAACGGCTTTATTTTCCCCGAACGTGCGGTGCGCGATACCGGCCCGTCCGTTGCGTCGCGCTACAGCCGCGCGATTGCGCTTTACCGCCGCGCGCAGACCAAGGATGCGCTGGCGCTGCTGGATACGCTTATCAAGGAAGAACCGAAGAACCCGTGGTTCCTCGAGCTTAAGGGACAGATCCTGTTCGAAGGCGGGCGCATCGAAGAAGCCATCCCGCCCTATGCCCGCGCCGTCGAATACGCCCCTGATTCAGGCCTCATCCGCACCGCCTATGCCCATGCCCTGTTGGAGGCGCGGGAGAACAAAACCGCCCGCACGCAGGACGCCATCAAGGAGCTGCAGCGCGCCCTGCGGCGCGAGCCGCAATCGGCCCTGATCCACCGCCTGCTGGCCACGGCCTATGGCCGCCTCGGTCAGGAGGGGATGTCCCGCCTGCATCTGGCCGAACAGGCCGCCCTGCGGGGGCAGGCTGACGCCGCGCGGCGCGAAGCCACCCTTGCCCAGAAGAAATTGCCCGAAAAATCCGCCGCCTGGCTGCGCGCGCAGGATATTCTCGACCTTATAGGGAAAAAGGACAAAAAAAAGGATTGATTTTCCAGCCCTTATGCACAAATTCTTAATAACGGGCGGTTTATAAAAGAAGGTGGGCCGTGCCACCAGATGTTGACCGCCACGCCAGATTTTCAAACCGGGGAGATACCATACATGTTCCAGATCCGCACCCACCGCCTTCTGACCGCCGCGATTGCCGCGACGCTTTTCGGCCTGACGCTGAACGCCGCACCCGCCGCCGCGCAGGACGCCGCCAAAAAAGACGCCCCCAGCGTACTGACCCGCGGCGATATCGAGAATATCGTGCGCGATTTCATCAATGAAAACCCCAAGCTGATCCTCTCCTCCGTCGAGGCGTACCAGCAGCGCACGATGATGGAAGAACAATCCGCCGCCATCAAAATCAACAAAGACCGCCTGTACCGCAACGAGCGCAGCCCGTTCATCGGTAACGAAAAGGGCGATGTGGTGATGGTCGAATTCTTTGACTACAACTGCGGCTATTGCAAAAAAGTACTGCCGGAGCTGCAGGCACTGGTGAAGGAAGATCCGAATATCAAAATCGTGTTCAAAGACCTGCCGATCCTCGGCCCCTCGTCGGAACTTGCGGCGAAATGGGCTTTGGCCGCGCACCGCCAAAATAAATATTTTGATTTCCACACCCGCGTGATGACGCATCAGGGCCAGCTGAATGCCGATGTGCTCACCAAAATCGCAGCCGACATCGGCCTTAACGTCGACAAGGCGCGCGAAGAAGCCGAGGGCACCGATGTGCTGATGTCGCTGGAGCAAAACCGCACGCTGGCCTCGCAGCTCAACATCAACGGCACGCCTGCCTTCGTGCTGGGTGAAGAAATCGTCCCCGGCGCCCTGCCCGTGAGCGAAATGAAAATCAAAATCCAGCAGCTGCGCGCCAAAGCTGCGGAAAGCAAAGATGCGGAGAAAAAGCAGTAAGCTTCGCCTTCTCCCCGCAAACAAAAACCCCGCAGGATATCCTGCGGGGTTTTTGTTTGCCGGCGTCGTTACCCAGCGCCAGAATACGCGGCCCTAGGGCTGCGTCATTTCCTGTGCAGGCGGCGGCGCAGGGATGACCGCACTGCCTTCGAACGTAACCTCGCGCGCGATATCTTCGGGCGTGGGCATGACGCTGCTGCCCTCTTTCGGCCGCCACAGGTTGAGACGGTAAAGACGCGTATAGCCGTTCGCCTTGAGTACCGGCCACGCCTGCAGGGTCATCGACAGGCGGCGCGTGGGGGCGAAGCTTTCCTCGCAGACCAGCACCACGGGCACGTTTTTGTCGGGCAAAACCTGCGGCAGGGTATGTTCCGTCATTTCCGTGAGCGGCAGGCTCCGCGCCCCCTTGATGTGACGCAGGCCGTAAGCCTCCGCGCCGCGGATATCAAGCACGACCAGCGACGGCTCCGCCGCCCGCAGCGCCACGAAATCCGAAAGGGTCAGCCCCGCCGCCTGCGCACCCGCCATGTGGGCGGTAAATTCATCCACACCCATTGCCGGCGGGATCAACGCCCCCTCCACCGCCTGCGGCGCATCCGGCGGCGCGGGGACGGGCATGGCCTGCTTCTCTGTCTGAATCTGGGCACAGGCTGCGGTGGCCTGAGTCGCGGCGAGGAGAAAAACCATCAATAACAAGCGGCTAAGCCGCGGCACGGCGGGTAAAAACGACATAAAAATATTGTAACCTGTCAGATGGTATTAGAAACAATGGGGGGGCGGGAAAAGGCGGGAGGCGGCGGGAAAAAGTGGGAAAAGTTTAACATTTTTAAAACCTTACGGGGCGGCGGTGGCCGCCTTTTTTATTTGCCGCACTGGGCGGGCTTGCGTCAGTTTCGGCGCGTAAAGGCCGCAGGATGCCCGCTGGAGCCGTTTGGCGGGCGGCGGGCAACAAACCATTGAAGCCATTGTGACGTATAGACTTTTTAGCGTCAATGTCCTGCCACCTTCGTATGGCCTTTCTAAAACCATCTGACGAAATGACATCCCAGTGGGACTGTGCGTCCCACCTAATCAAGTTATTGATATATATCAATATTATTAATTATGTCTTTAGGCAGGTGGGATGCTTTACATCGACTTGAATGCGCCCTATTCCACCCGTTGAATGATGTTTTTATAAAGGACGCGGCCAAGGATTTTGAAGTCCACGGCATCGTTCAATTCCACATCATAGGGCTGGTATTCGGGGTTGGCGGGCAGCACCCGAATTTTGCCGGGTAACCGCTGTAGGCGTTTGACCATTAAATCGCCATCCTGACGGATGATGAAAACGCCATCGCCCCGCAGATGGTGTTCGGCCGAGCTGCATAGCAGTTTTTCGCCGTTTACGACAATCGGGTGCATGCTCTCCCCGATGCCATAAACAACGAACAAATCTTTGGCCTTCAGGTTGTGCCTTTCTAGCCATAGCCGTGACATCGGAAAGCTATCGCCAATTTCGTCGTAGTACATAGCTGAGCCGCCGCCCGCGCTGGCCTTGGTTGCCATGACCGGAATGGCGACATAGGCAGCACCTGCCCCCTCAGAGCCATCTTTATTGCCCTTGCCTGTGATCAGCCATTCCAAGCTAACGTCCGCCGCTTCCGCAATAGCTTCGGCTTTATCAATACCGGGAACGCTGCCCCCCAAATATTGGCGGACTGAGTTCTGCGGGACGCCGCATTTATTAGCGAACGCGAGAATGGGCGTGTCGCCAATCACTTCCTTCAGTCGCTCTGCAAACGTCATAAGTCTTTGTTCCTGCATAAAATAATTTAAATGTCATCTAAATGACATTTAAATGTTGACTGATTTACACCTTAGTGTAAAAATAGTCATTAAGATGATTTTTAACGCTCGAAATTAACCGGCCAGCCAGCCGGTCAATTTCAAAGAACAAGGAACGAAACAATGTTGCCGAAAGCCCCTCACAAGGAGCTGATTAAGGCGGAGATAAAAATGCGAGGTGAAAGTCTCATTTCCCTGTCTCGCAAGAATAAGTTAGCCCGCGACTCAATCGCTTCATGCCTCATACGTCCCATTCCTCGCGCCAATAAAGCTGTCGCCAAATTGCTAGGGGTTTCTCTTAACCACCTTTGGCCGCAATGGTTTGACGCAAACGGGGAACGTATTTCCTCAGTCTCTAATACAAAGCATAGCGCGAAACGTTCCATCTGTCGCAGCAAAAAACGACTGCCGCATTTGACGGAAAAGAGCGGTGCCGCATGATCCGCAGCATCTACCCCGTCATTTATTGCGTCGAGTATCAGAGCGGCCGCGTCGATAACAAGGTTTGCACCAAGGGGTGGGACGGTATCAAGACCGACCTCGCCAAGGCAAAAGCCAGTGGCTCCGTGAAAGACTTCCGCTTCACCACAGAAATCGACCGTCGCAACCGCGGCCTTGTCGTCACCGCCAATGGTGTCGTGCCGATACGCCGCGCCGCAACCAAAAAGCCCGCCAAATTGAAACGCCGCTTTCGCCGGAGGTATGTATGACCCGCTTCGAACAAGACGCCGCAGCCGCCAAACAGCGCATCATGAATTTGTGCATTCACATGAGCGCCGCATACCTCGCCCCCGTGCTGGTCGATGCGGAGCTGATGCTGGTGTCGCGCCATCAGGCTGATAACGTGGCCACCCGCCGCATCGTCGATATTTTGACGCCGATGGCATCGGGAGCTGCCTTGCAAGTTATCAGCGAAGTGCGCGCCGCGCTCTTGCCTGTTTACAAATCGCCCAGCCTGACTTTACGCGGATTGCGCCCTGCGCCTATCAAGCTGCGCCCTGCGCCTTTGGGTGCAGCATGAGCCGCGTCGTTTACATCGAAAGACCGCGCCGTATCGGGAGGTCTTATGTCGAGGCTGTCCTGCGCCGCGCACGAATTCTCGCCCTTGCTTCGTCAACCGTAGCCCCCGCGAAAGCGTGGATTGACGAAGCGGTGGTGGTCGCCTTCCCCCAGCGCGGAGTAGCCGCCGCGCCTTCCCTGACAGGGGCGACCACCACCACCCAATCATCAGGAGGTCACGATGCCTAAGAACGCAAACGAAAAGTTTATCGTAGTTTATCGCCCGCATGGCCGCCTGTTAATTGAGACTGAATATTTTGGTCCGTTCGACGCATGGATTGATGCTGATGATTTTCTGTGCGCGCTTCCCGCCCTTGGTCTCTACGACGCCGAGGGCGATGTCCTTGGAACCAAAGGCGTGAAGTATATCGCGCCTGTAAAGCCACCGGAGGTGAAGCATGCCGCGTAAGCCTGTATCACCCGACCAGATGAATTTCAATTTCACCGCGCCAGCTGCGCCGCTGGCGTTGGAGGGCGGCGACCAGAATACGCTGTCACCCTTTGAACGTAAATTCCGGCAGGTGCTGAAAGCTGTTTTTGACGATGCGGCAAAGCGCGAGATTGACCCGATCGACCGCGCTGAGATTGCCGAGCGCATGAGCCGCAAGCTCGGCCGCGACATCAGCAAGTATCAGCTTGACCAGTGGACGGCGATGGCGACGGTTGACCGCCGCATGCACGTCGATGCGCTCAAGGCTGTTTGCGAAGTCACTGGCGACATGCGCCTGCTGCATGCCTTTGCCGAAGCCTGCGGCATGAAACTGCTGACCCGCGAGGAAGCGGTTTGCGCCGAATACGGGGCGAAGCTGCTTTTTAAAAAAATGATTGAAGGCGACATTAAAGGCAGTCTTCAAGGCATGGACGAAGCCGCCCTGCGCAAGCAGCTGATACAGCGTTTTGACGGAGGCGTGAAGTGATTAAAACAACCTATACAGCCCGCGAACTCGCCGCCCTAACCTTAGCCGGATGGCCGCATTCAAAGCGTAACTTTAACGCGATGGCGTCACGCGAGGGTTGGCCGTCCCAACCGCGAAACGATGCAGGTGGCGGGCGCGAGTTTCCGTTTGTAACCCTGCCCCCTTCCCTGCAGCAAGCCATCATGGCGCACGACGCGGCGGCAGCGGCACCAATGGTCACGGCGTCGGTCGCCCCCGAGCGCGCCGAGGACAAGCGCTTTCTTGCCCGCGCAGCCATCGTCACCGAGTTTAAAGCGTACTGCCGCCGATACGGCCTGAACCAGACCAAGGCCGAACACGGCTTTATAGGCATGTATATCGCACAGATGCAAAGCGGCATGGCCGAGCCATTCCCCCGCTGGCTGTTTGATGTTTACCCCACCTTCAGCGTGGCGTCCTTGCGTCTATGGCGCAGCAAGCAGCCGCAGGCGCTCAAGGACGGATACGGCAACCGCAAAGGGCAATCCATCCTTGCCCGCGCCAATGGCGGCAAGGTGGCCAAGATGATTGAAGCCATCATCTGTGAACGCCAGATGATGAACGCCGGACATATCCGCGACCTTATCCGCATCGACTTCGGCACCGAGCTGGAGCTGGACGGCCGCATAGTGCCGCTGCCGAAAATCCGCGCATTTGAACGTTACGTTCAAGGCTGGAAAAAAGACAACCCCATGCTTTATGAGCGCGCCCTTAACCCCGACGGATGGAAGGGTAAATACATGCTGGCACTTGGCAAGAACGACGGCGAAATTGTCCGGTTGAACCAGCGCTGGGAAATCGACGCATCCCCGATGGACGTGCTTTGCAAAGACGGGCGCTATCTGATCTACGCATTGGTCGATGTATGGTCGCGCCGTCTGATGATACATGTATCGCGCACCGCGACCACCGAAGGCTCCCTTGCGCTGGTGCGCCGCGCTTGCATGGCATGGGGCATGCCGGAAAGCATCCGCACCGACAACGGCTCGGACTTCACATCTTTCCGCTTTAAAGAAGCGCTGCTGCACCTTGGCATTGAACAGGTCATTTCCGGTCCGTTTTCACCGTGGAAAAAAGCCTACGTCGAGCGCAGCATCAAGACATTCCAGCACCAATTCGCCACCACCATGCCGGGCTTTATCGGGCATAGCGTGGCCGACCGCAAGAAGATTGAAGGCGTCAAGTCATTCGCCGACAACCTTGGCGCGGGTACCGACGCCAAGTTCCGCGTCGAGCTGTCGCATGAGGAGCTGCAGGAATACATTAACAACTGGGTGGATGGCTCATACAGCCAAAACCCCCACAGCGGGATAGACGGTATGACGCCCTTTGCCCGCGCAGCATCTTCGCCCGTCAAGCCCCGCATCGTATCCGATGAGCGCGCCCTTGATATTCTGCTGGCTCCGGTCGCAGGCGTCCGCCGCGTCGGCAAGGAAGGGCTGCGCGTGGAAAGCGCGACGTTCTGGCATGACAATCTTGTGCTTTACGCGGGCAAGGACGTGTATGTCCGCCATGACCCCGAAGATATGGGGCGCGTTTACGTCTTCGACCTTGACCATAAGTTTCTTTGCGAAGCCGTGAATTTTGACCGACTGGGGGCGAACCGCGCCGCCGCATCGAGCGCCGCAAAGCAGATACAGCGCAAGCTCGTTAACGAGAAGCTGGCCGACATCAAACGCACGGCGAAGCGCGAGTACAGCCCCGCCAAAGTGGCGGAGAAGTTCTTCAGCGACAACGCGCGCGCCGCCGCCAAGGTGAAAGCATTCCCGAAACAATCAGAGGTTTATTCAACCCCGTCCATTGACGAAGCCGCCCGCGCTGGCCGCAAAGAGCCGAGCCAGACACGGCGCGAAGCCTTCGTGCAGGACTTCAAAGAATTCCAAGAGCAATCGACGCAACACAAAAAAAGCAACGTCGATCGCTGGAAGGAACGCGCCAGCGACATCGAAAAGCGCATCGCAGCCAATGAACCCGTGAGCATGGAAGACGCCGAATGGCTGGCAATCATGCAGCAGGAGAGCTGGTACGAAGCGTGGAAGAATGCCGAAGCGCATAAAGCGGCACTAGAGGGTGCCTAAAAAAAGAGCCTGCCGAGGTGGCAGGCCGAAGTGAAAGAACGGAGAACACTATGACAGTCACTAACCTCAACGTCAACAAACGAAACAAGGGCGGCCACATGGGAGGCGCAGCGCCCCTGCGTAACATGGAAATCCTCGACGACTTGGTATCAAAGGCCATCCGGCGCGAAGAGCACTTGCCCGGCATCGTCGGCTTTTCGGGACCGAGCGGCTTCGGCAAATCAACTGCCGCTGCCTTCATCGCGGCGCGGCGCGACGCGGCCTATATCGAGGTGCGCAGCGTCTGGACGAAAGCGGCTTTTCTTGAAAACCTTGTTCGCCTGCTGGGGCAAGTCCCGCTCAAGACCATCAACGAACGTCTGGTGCAGGTGACGGAGGAGCTGGCCATTTCGCAGCGCCCGCTCATCATCGACGAATTTGACCACGCCATCGAGCGCAATCTGATTGAGCTGGTGCGCGATATATACGAACAAGCAAAATCGCCTATCGTTATCATCGGCGAAGAGCGCCTGCAGATGAAGCTGAAAAAATGGGAGCGCTTCGACGGCCGCGTTTTCACTTGGGCGCAGGCAATGCCCGCGGACTTTGAAGATGCCCGCTCTTTGAACGCGCATTATCAACCGGAGCTGCTTGTCGAAGACGACCTGCTGCAAACTATCGTAGAAGCGTCACGCGGCAGCGTCCGGCGCATCGTGACCAACCTGAACGAGGTAGCCACCTTTGCCCGCGCGGAGGGCTTGAAGAAAATCAACGCAAAGCAATGGGGCGGGCAAACGCTGCACACGGGCAAGCCCCTCGCCATCCGTAACGAGTGGGCGGGTTAATCATGAAGAAAACATCAGAGATTAACCTTAAGACGCCGGAGCGTCTGGCTATTTTCAACGCCATGCGCCCTCTTAAAACGTTCACCGTGCATCAGATCGCTGCAAAGACGGGTATCCGGCGCGAGGCCATACGGTCTTTTGTGTGGGTGCTAACCAAGGCCGGGTATCTGCGCATCGTGCGTGAGGGGATTTATGCCCTCACGGCGGCGGCAAAGGATATGCCCGATACCATCCGCGACGTTCCGCCCCCCAGCGGTCAACAGCGTATGTGGGCAGCCATGCGGGTGCTGCGCCGTTTTACCGCTTTGGACTTGGCATTGCCCGCAGAGGTGGACGCCAAGACGGCGCGGCAATATTGCGCGATGCTTTGCAAGGCGCAATACCTTGCGCTGCGCAGCGGTCAACAGGATGGGCAGGCGGGCGTCTGCTACATCTTCGACCGTCGCCGTGATACCGGATACCACGCGCCGCAAGTCCGCGCTGGCCGTACCGGAAAGCGCGTTGTGTATGACCGCAACCTTGGCCGCATCGTGTGGCCGGAAAGCGAGGCCGCATGAACCCCGTATCAAAACCCGCAACGGAAACCGCCCTGTCCTGCTGGGGCGGGAAGCCGCCCGCATGGGTGCTGAAGCTGGCCGCATTCTGCGACAGTGCGTCGCAGGTGAAGGCGGCCAGCAAAATCGGGTATTCGCCCGCGCTTGTGAACAAGGTGTTGAAAAACACTTACACGGGCGACATGGCTGCCGTCGAGGCTTCCGTTCTGCGGGGGTTATCTGACGAAACTGTCAACTGCCCCGTACTGGGAGACATAAGCGGCAGCACCTGTATCGACTGGCAAAATAAACCCTATTGCGGCGCAAACCATCACCTTGTGCGCATGTACCGCGCATGCCGCAACTGCCCCAACCGCGTCAAAGGATGAAACACACATGATATCGAAAGACATTGAAAGCCTGCGCACCTATTTGCTCGGCCATATCGACGCCAGCCCCAAGCTGGAGCTGCATATCAACAGCGCAAAGAACAGTGCCTACGTTGTGGAGATGCTGGAGTATCTGGCGCAGCAAGCCCGTGTTCTGGAAGCCGGTATCGTGCCGCCGCATCTGCGTCCCGCTGATGACATCGAACCTGACGGCAGCGTTATCAGCCTTGCCGTTTACCGAAAAAACAACCCCAAGAAAAGGAACGTAAAATGACGACCGAAACCATCAACGGCAAGAAATATCTCAAAGACGCGCAGGGACGCATGGTGCCTGTCGAGACTATCCGGCCGGAAGAGCTGCTGGAGAACGAGCTGGTGCTGAAGCTGGTCAGGGACGCCGAAGCCCTGAGCGCGTCGCTTGCCGCGTTCAAGGAGCTGGGCTTTGGCGAGACCGACGCGCTTATGGCCTTGTTGCTATCTAAATACAACGTCCGCAAGGGCGGCAAAAAAGGCAACGTCACCTTTGTATCGTTCGACGGCATGATGAAGGTGCAGGTCAGCTGCGCCGATTTTCTGACCTTCGGGGCGGAGCTGCAGGTTGCCAAGACCCTTATCGACGAATGCATCAAAGACTGGGGCAGCGGCCAGAACGACCGCATCATAGCCCTCGTCAATCACGCCTTCCGCGTGGACAAGGAAGGCCGTGTCAACAAGGATGATATTCTGTCGCTGCGCAAAATCGATATTCGTGATGAAAAGTGGCAGCGCGCGATGGAGGCAATCAGCAGCTCCGTGCGCGTGTCGCGCACCAAGCGCTATATCCGCGTCTATCGCCGCGCATCCGAAGAGCAGGATTTTGAGCCTATCTCGCTCGACTTGGCGCGGGTGTCGTGATGGGTGAAATCGACCACCTCTTGGATGCTGCGCTGCGCGAGATAGACAAGCTGCGTTTCCAATACAAAGCATGTGGCGTGAATGGCGCGACAGTGAGCCAAGCCGAGGGCGTGGAAAGTATCGTTAACAGGCTGCTCGACCTTGTTTATGCGGAAGGAGTGAGGCAATGATACCAGAACAAAAAAGCAGAAACGGCCTTATCGGCAAAATTCATGTTGCAAAAAAACAGATGGCATTGACCGAAGACAGCTACCGTGACGTCCTGCGTCGCGTGACGGGGCTGGACAGCCTAAAGGCGATGAACATCTATGCCCTCGAAAAGGTGCTGACCGAGTTTGAGCGCCTCGGCTTCAAGCCCAAAGGCGGCAAACGCGCGGGCACCCGCAAGCTGGCCGACAGCGCGCAGGCGGCCATGATACGCGCGCTGTGGCTTGACCTGTATCACCTCGGCGAGATTAACGACCCGTCAGAAGAAACGCTGGGCGCTTTCGTTAAACGCACCTGTGGCATTCCCGCGCTGCAATGGGTGGACAGCTACAAGGCCGATATCGTGATTAAAGCGCTGCGCGGCTGGCTTGGCCGCATCGGCTTTAAGCTACCCACCAGCGGCGAAGCGCAGGCGATTATTCTGCTGCGATGGAATTGCGGCCTGAACGACGCGGAACACAACCTGCAGGGCGTCGCATGGAAAGTATTGATGCTTTGCCGCCAGATGGAGCTGCTGGGCATCGAGGAGACCGAGGAGAACGCGCCGCACCGCATGGCTGCCGAATACCTTGACGATGCGATTGAGGGCTATGGCCGCGCCGTTCGCGCGATGAAAAAGACGCGGAGCGTATAATGACTGACGCAACCGAACAGCTGGAGCTGAGCGAAAGCCCGACGATTGAGGCGTTTAATGCCTTAATCGGCGAAGCGCTTGCGCTCCAGCTGTTTCGTGATCTTGGCGGCAAGGTTGTTTACATTCCTAAAACAGCCGGACAGAACGCCCCTATCACGGCGTCTGTCGGGCTTGAGGCCGCTCAAAAAATTAGCGCGGTGTACGGCGGCCTTCGGTATCAAGTCCCCACCGCTGCCGCGCGTGATGCCGAAATCTTCCGGCTCTATAACAGCGGCATGAGCTTTGTCGGCATCGCGCATCAGATGCGCTGCAGCCGACTGACCGTTGCGCGCGCCATTGACAGGCGTTTGAATTCCGCGCAGGCTGACCTATTCTCCGACCTTCCTTGAACATGTGTATCATCTGGTACAATTAGCGCGCACCCTCATGCCTTGTAGCATGGGGGCATGAAGGTAGTTTACTCCGCACGTTCGACACACTTTTGCCAGCTGCCCACAGGGGCGGCTGGCAATTCCTTTTGCGCGGGGGTGCGTCATGGATAAGGCGCGCATGACCGCCGAACTGGCGTTTGAAGAGGGCGAGGTAAAGGTCGGCGGGCGGCATGTGGCCTACAAAGACCATCTTGGCTTTCTGACCATCGGTCGCGGACGGCTAATTGACCGCCTGCGCGGCGGCGGCCTGAGTGACGCCGAAGTCGATTATCTTTTGTCCAATGACATCGACGAACGCCATGCGCTGCTGCAGCGTGTGCTGCCCGTTTACAAGCGTCTGTCAGGGGCGCGTCAACGCGCCATTCTGAATATGGCGTTCCAGATGGGTGTCGAAAAGCTCCTGACCTTCAAAAACATGATTGCCGCTCTTGAAGCGGGCAACTACGCGCTGGCCGAAACCGAAGCCCTCAATAGCAAATGGGCGCGCAGCGATAGCCCTGCACGGGCGCGCCGCGTGGCCGCGTCTTTGCGTACCGGAAAAGACATCCCTCTCCCTACTCACAAAAAAGGATAATCAAATGAAAGCCTATCTTCGCCTCTTTCCCGTCGCTGTACTTTGCCTTGGCCTTCTGGTCAGCGGCATCCTGACCGCATGCACCCAGCCCGCTTTTGCCAATACCGAAGCCATCACTGCCGCCGTCGATGTGACGGCCGATGTGCTGGGCGATACGGCAGTTGTTGATACCGTTTCTTCCGCGCTCACGACCGGAGCCGTGAAATTCCAAGAAGCCCTTGCGTATCTGATTGGCCTTGTGGCCGCCGCCGCACTTTCCGGATGGGCGTGGGTGTCGAACAAGCTGTTTTCTTTGAAGGGAAAAGTGCCCCTCTCTGTCGAGAATAAGGCGGCCATCGACAACGCGGTTGCGGTTGGCGTCGGCCATGCACGCGATTATCTCCAGAACAAAGTGCGAGGCATGCCCGACTGGCAGGTTAAAAGCAATGCGATTGCCGTCGGCGCGAATTTTGTGCTGGCGTCTGCGCCCACGGCTCTGTCCGCTCTTGGTCTCACCGCTGTTCAAGTTGAGGGCATGATCCGCGACAAGCTGGCCTTGGGCGAGCCTGCGCCGGACTTCGGCGACACAACGGATGAAAACGATGCTTGATGCCGTCCTTGGCCTTTTGGGGAAGGTGGTCGATGCGCTTAAATATGCGGCCGCCTTCCTTTTCGTCCGACGTTCAACGCAAATCGAAAGCGACCGTGATGCCCTCGCCCAGAAGACAGTCATCCAGAAAGACCAGCTCGACATTGCTGCGCGCCCTTTGCCTGACGCTGACACTGTGCGCAAGCGCATGCGTGACGGGAAGCTCTGACCAGCCCGTTACGACTTGCTCTATCCCGCCCTTTCCGCCTGCGGGCGCAGCCGTCGCCGATGAAATGGATGCGGTATGCCCGACCAAAGATGCCGCAGGAAATCCCGTAAACACATGCCCCGCGACCGATAACTGGCACGCGCGGCTCGACCTCTACAAGCAACAGCTGGAGAAGAACCCGTGATTATTGATTTTCTGTCGGACTGGAAAAATATTGTTTACGCAGCCGTCACGACTTTTTTTGGCGCGGTCTGGTGGAGCTTGAAAAAAAGGTTTGTCCCCAGCGAAGAGCTGGCCGCGCTTCAGAAACAAATTTTAGAGAGCAATACAGCGCGCGACGCGCGTATCACAGCGCTCGAAGCCGCAATCGCGCAGCTACCCACGACCAAAGAGATTAACGCGCTGCGCGCCCAGCTGACGGAAGTCGCAGGCGAGCTGAAGGTTTTCAACCATGTGCATGCCAATACCAATGAAAAGATTGGCCGCCTGCAGCTGCAAACCGACCGCATTGAACGCTTCTTGATGGAGAAAAAGTCGTGAGCTTTAAAGACTTTCTTGCCAGCGACCGCCGCCTTTGTGTTCTGCGCCTGCTAAAGGAAAGCGGCGGCAGCCTGAATGATAGTGTCCTGCATAAGGGGCTGGAGCAGCTCGGCCACCGCAATCAGGCGCGCGAGACCATTCGTGCCGACCTGCGCTTTTTGGTTGATGCCGGCCTTATCGTGGATGAGTGGGTGTCACACATTCAGGTCGTCACGATTACCAAGCGCGGCGTCGAGGTTGCCGAAGGCCGCATTACGGTCGAAGGCGTTACGCAACCGTCCATCGGAGTTTGAGCCATGACGCAGCCGACCAGCCTGCGCCGCCAAGCGCGCGAAATACGCGACAAGATAGTGACGCTGCGCGACCAAGGCCGCACCATACAGGAGATTGTGGCCGCGCTCGACGCCCTTGCCGTCAAGACGTCAAAGTCCGCAGTTCATCGCGTCCTGCAGCGCGAGGCGAAAGTCGCCGACCGATTGCGCGTATCGCGCGAGCTGGCGCAATCCATCGGTCGTCAGTTCGGCGACGCCGATAACAGCGTGGTTGCCAGAACCAATATCGAGCTGCTGCACGATGCCTTGATGTCCCTGTTGTCAGCGGTCGAAGAGGGCAAAACCCTGAAAGCTGGCGAAATCATGGCGCTGGCGATTGCCGTCGAGAAGCTGACCAAGGCATCCAAGACCGACTTTGAAAAAGAGCTGAAGGTGGCGCTTGAGACCGAGCGACGCCAGACGATGGAACGCGCGGCCGAGGTTGCCGTTCAGGCGGCCAAAAAGCGCGGGCTTAGCCAAGAGACGGTCAATGACATCAAGCGTGAGATTTTGGGGCTGCGTGAATAATGGGCGATCTGGAAGCATTTAAAAGCCGCCGTGATATGGCGCGCCAAGCCGAGGTAGCCCGAAAGCGCGGCGAAATGGCTGACCGCTTCAGGGCTTTGGCCGACCAGATAGAAAAAGGCGAGGTCACAGGATACGCCCTTGTCACCATCGACGCCAGCGGACAAGCCCCTCTCACCGAGTGGCTTGGCTTTTGTAGCGCGGCCGCACTCGGCCATGGCCTGAGTTGTTTGTTCCACCGTTTTTTCAGGAAGCATACGAGCTGATGGAAATCGCTGTCGCCGAAAAGCAGAGAGACTTACCGCACCAGACGCTGGAAAACAACCCGCGCCTGTCCGTGCCTGCCGAGCTTTTGCTGCCATACCAGCGCCGCACCATTCAAGCGCGCTACCGCTCTTCTGTTGTCTTTGTCGAAAAGTCCCGCCGTGTTGGTATCACATGGGGCATTGCAGCCGACGCCGCCCTGACCGCCGCATCAAACAAAACAGCGGGCGGCATGGATGTTTTTTACATCGGATTTAACCTTGATATGACGCGGGAGTTTATCGACACCTGCGCATCCTGGTCAAAGGCGTATAGCCATGCCGCGTCTTCCGTCGAAGAATTCGTATTCAAAGACGACGATGAGCGCGAAATTAAAGCCTTTCGCATTACCTATGAAAGCGGGTTTGAAGTCGTCGCTCTGACCTCGCGGCCGCGAAGCCTGCGCGGGCGTCAGGGTCTGGTCATTATCGACGAAGCGGCTTTCCACGACGACCTTAAAGAGCTGATGAAGGCTGCGCTGGCGCTGCTGATCTGGGGTGGCAAGGTTATCGTCATCTCGACGCATGACGGCGTGGATAACCAATTCAACCAGTACATCGAGGATAGCCGCAAGGGGAAGAACAATTACGAGGTCGTCCGCATCGACCTTGACGATGCCCTGCGCGACGGGCTGTTCAAGCGCATCTGTCTGGTCAAAGGGGAAGAGTGGACGCAGGCCGCCGAAGACAAATGGCGGGAGGATATCGTCGGGTTTTATGGCGATGGCGCCGATGAGGAATTGTTCTGCATTCCCTCGCGCAGCGGCGGCGCATATATTCCGGGTACGCTTATTGAAGCGCGCATGGTGGATAGCCCTGTTATTCGGCTCGACTGCTCCGATGACTTTGTATTCATGTCAGAGGCCATCCGCACCAAAGAGATTGAAGAATGGTGCGAGCGTGAATTAAAACCGCTGCTGGATGCGCTGCCGCGCAATCTCAAATCCTTTCTTGGCGAAGACTTCGGCCGCACGGCCAACCTGACAGTGCTTTGGATATTCCAGATGCTGCAGAACACGGCACGGCATACGCCTTTCATCGTTGAGCTGTTCAATGTGCCGTTCAAGCAACAGCTGCAAATCATCTGGTATATCCTCGACAACCTGCCGCGCTTCATGTGTTCGGCTTTCGACGCGCGCGGCAACGGCTCGCAAATTGCCGAAGAAACCATGCAGCGCTATGGCAAGGAGCGGGTGCATTGCGTCATGCTTTCGACCAAGTGGTATCTTGACAATATGCCGCCGTATAAGGCGGCGTTCGAAGACGGCACCATTACCGTGCCGCGCGATACCGACGTTAAAGACGACCACCGCGCCATTACCGTTGTGCGCGGCGTTCCGCAAATTCCGGACACGGGCAAAAAAGAAAAGAGCGGAAAGAAGCGTCACGGAGACGCGGCGATTGCGGGTGTCATGGCATGGTTCGCCACCCTGCATGAGGTCGTCGAATACGCCTATACCCCTGCGCGGCCGCAAGAGCGCCAGCCGGGCATGCGCCCCTACCATGATGATGACAAAGACAAGCCCCGCCTGCCGCCGCGCCGGTTCGGGTTTAACAAAGGAGCTTTCTAATGACTGTTCTGATTGACCAGTATGGCAACCCCTTGCGCCGCGAGGTCATGACCAAAAGCCAGACCGAGCCGAAAATGGGCGGCGTACGAACACCGCGTCACACGTTTGACACGGCGGGCATTACACCGGAGCAGCTGGCGCGGGTTTTCCGAGAAGCCAATAACGGTTTTGCGACCGCACAGTTCGAGCTGGCGGAGCAGATGGAGGAAAAAGACCCGCACTATATGTCGGTGTTGAACACGCGCAAGCGCGCTGTCATGGGGCTGGATTTTACCGTCGAAGCGGCGGACGCCAGCGCGGAAGCAGAGGCGGATGCCGAATTTGTTCGTGACCTGATTGGCGACGCCGCTTTCAAGCTCTCTCTTTTCGATATTCTTGACGCCATCGGCAAGGGCGTCAGCTACACCGAGATAATTTGGGATCTGTCGGAAAAACAATGGAGCATTAGTAAGTTCATCTCATGCCCACAAAAGTGGTTTGAGTTTGACCGCGTTGATGGCTGCACCCCGCGCTTGATTGGCGATGCAAACGAGCGCATTGACCTAGACCCCTATAAATACATCGTCCACCTTCATAAATCAAAAACTGGCCTGCCCGTGCGCGGCGGCCTTGTACGCACCTGCGCATGGATGTGGCTGTTTAAGAATTTTAGCTTCAAGGACTGGATGGTTTTTACCGATGCCTATGGCCAGCCCATCCGTATCGGCAAGTATGATGCAGGCGCGTCGGCTGAAGACCGCGAGGTGCTGTTGCAGGCTGTCACCAATATCGGCAGCGACCTTGGCGCGATTATCCCTGCATCGATGTCGATTGAATTCGTGCGCGACAGCGGCGCAACATCGTCGGCCGACCTGTATGAGCGCCTTATCCGTATTGCGGATGAGCAGATTTCAAAGGCGGTCTTGGGGCAAACCTCTACGACCGACGCCATGCAGGGCGGCGGCATCGCCGGAAACGAAAGCCATAACGAGGTGCGCGGCGATATCTGCGAAAGCGATGCGGAGCAGCTGGCGGCGACGCTGAATGAATATCTTGTGCAGCCCTACGTCTATCTGAACAAAGGGATGCGCCGGAAGTATCCGCGTCTGGTTATTGGCCGCAGCGAGCGCGTTGATGCGGAAAAGGAATTGCGTCTGGCGCAGGGCATGGCGGGGCTGGGCGCGAAAATCAGCGCGAAGAAAATGATGGACAGGCTTAACCTGCCCGCCGCCGAAGATGGAGAGGAGGTCTTGGTCGCGCCGCAGCCTGTGACGCCCGGTCTCATGGCTTATCAGCAGGACGTTCAAAAGGCGCTGGCCGCCAAGGGCGCGGATGGTGATGCCATATCCGCCGCCGCGTCCGAGGCGGCGGATGAGTGGCAGGAAGTCCTTAACCCGCTTTTGGCCGAAATTGACAAGGCCATTGAAGAGGCGACGACAGTCGAAGACCTGAACCAGCGCCTGCTTGAATTATCCGCCACCCTGCCGATTGACGGCGTCGCACAGAAACTTGCGACGGCGGCCTTCAGCGCGCGGTTTGCGGGTAACGTCGGCGCAAAGCTGAAGTGAGGGCATAGTGGCGGACGTCGAATTTAGAGCTGTAACCCCCAAGGCCGCGGTCGCGTACTTCCGCGCGAAAGGGTATCGACCCAGCTTCGACTACCGCGACATGGAGCGGGAAGAGCATGCCTATAACTTCACCGTCGCCAAGGCTATGTCCAATGACTTACTTGCCGACATTCGCACGGCACTGGATGACGCGCTGGCCAATGGCGGGACGCTGGAGCAGTTCAAAAAAGACTTAACGCCCAAGCTACAGGAAAAGGGCTGGTGGGGCACCGTACCGATGACCGACCCCGTTACGGGTGAGGAGAAGATGGTGCGGGCAGGCTCGTCGCGCCGTCTGAAGACGATTTTCGACACCAACATGCGCATGGCCTATGCGGCAGGCCAGTGGGAAAATATCGAGCGCACCAAAGACGCGCTGCCGTATCTTGTTTACTTGCACACGCCATCGAAACATGAACGGCCGGAGCATGCAGCGCTGCATGGCATTGTTTATCCGGTCGGGCACCCGTTCTGGGATACGTTCTTCCCGCCGAACGGCTGGGGCTGTAAATGCCGTGTCCGCCAGATTGCCTTTGAGGACATTGCCCGCATGGGGTATCGCTTGGGCGATCCGAATTGGCAGCCGGAGATGCGCACCGTCGTGAACAAGCGCACGGGCGAAATGCAATCTGTGCCGCGCGGTGTTGACCCCGCTTTCAATTACAACGTCGGGCAGGCGCGCATGCGCTCTCTGACGCCGCCGCCGCTAGACCGCCCGCTATCCGTTCCCTATGCGGGAGAGCCTGCGCGCGTCCCCATGCCGCGCCCCCGCCCTGCGCCGCCTCGCGCGACCTTACCCGCCGATGTATCTGAAGACCAGTTGGTGGATGCTTTTCTGCAAGAGTTCAATGCGGGCATCGGCAGGCCTGCCATTCACACCGACGTCACAGGTGAAGACATGGTTATCAGCGACGAGCTTTTCAAAGACCGCCGCACTGGACGTTCAAAGGTAACCAAGTTCGGCCGCGATAAATATTTGCCCCTGCTGGCTGCCGCCATCAAATCGCCGGATGAAGTCTGGCATGTCTGGGAAGAGCTGCAAGGCAAGCCGCCTGTTCTGCGCCGCCGTTACATCAGCCGCTTTGCGGATGAGAAGTCGCAAACCATTGCCGTGTTCGACACGGGCAAGGACGGCTGGACGGGTGTTACGACCTTTCAGTCAACCGACAAAAGCTATTTAGAAAAGCAAAGGAGAGGGACGCTTGTTTACCGCCGCGAAGACGATGAATAAAAAGACCGACCCGCGCCATCCGCAAAGTCGGTCGTATAGCCCCATTGGATGCCGGAAATGGCGGCGTAGGTGGCTACAATCCCCATTATGGGGCTTTCCAGAACGGATGTCAAATGCGGGAAGGCCGTTTTTTTGCCCGCTGGATGCCCTGAAAAGCCTTGGCGGCGACCTGTCTAGCCGTGGGCGGCTTGATAGGGTTATTCAATCGCCTAATGGCTTTTTCAATTATGCCCTGTCTGACTTTGGCACTGCGTTTCGCGCCAAACTGGCAAAACGGGCATTTTTTGGAAAATCGCGGCGCCGTCAACCCAGTATCTTATGTGTGTATCAGGTGGTTCACTGCCCGACCTGTCCGCCTTCCGTCATGGTGAACGCATGACGACGAAAATGCAACATTCGGTTTTGAAGCTGGAACTGGCCGCCGCCGACCGCGATGGCTGGATCATGCTGTTCCCTGCGGGCACCAGCAAAGGGCGCGATGGCCGCGGACCTTATCACCTGAAGGATATGGCCGCCGTTGTTGCGGCATCAACAGCCGATGCCATCGACCTTGCTATCGACCGCGACCATCAATTCGACATCCTGCCTGCGGGCGCACAAAAGCTGGCCGCAGGCTGGATAAAAGAAATGCAGGCGCGCGCTGATGGTATTTACGGCCGCCCCGAATGGACGCCCAGCGCAAAGCAACAGCTGGACGACCGCGAATACCGCTACGTCTCGCCCGTCTTTCTGCACACGCCAAGCGGCGAGGTCAAAAAAATCCTCCGCGTATCCCTTGTCAACGACCCAAACCTTGAGATGAAAGCTGTCGCGGCGGCTGACCGTCTCG
This sequence comes from uncultured Micavibrio sp., assembly GCA_964551435.1. Classification (GTDB taxonomy): domain Bacteria; phylum Pseudomonadota; class Alphaproteobacteria; order Micavibrionales; family UBA2020; genus UBA2020. The sequence goes on along the minus strand of CAZKBS010000004.1, from coordinate 20,719 downwards.
CGCAAACACAGGAGACTGAAACTATGGATGAACTGATGAAGAAACTGGCCGAGATGCTCGGCCTTGGCGACGACGCAACCGAAGCGTCAATTCTTGAAGCGGTGCAAGCCCTGAAGGGCATTGACACGGCGGTCAAGGAAGTCGTTGAAGCCCCCGCCGAAGCCACCGCCGAAGAAGTCGTCGAAAAGCTGGAAGAGCATATCGACGAAAAGGTCGAAGAAAAAGTCGAGACCGAACTGGCTGCGCGCGTACAGAAGGCGCTGGCCGCGAAAGGCAAGGACGTTGACCCGTCCACGCATGTGCCGATCGGTGTTTTCAATGAGCTGAAAAAAGACATGGCCGCTATGAAAGAGCATCAACTCGGCCAGAGCGTCGAGAAGGTTGTCGCCGAAGCGACCGCCGCAGGCAAAATTCTGCCCTCTGACGAACAGCAAAGCTGGGCAAAGGCCTACGCCGCAAAAGACATGAAGGGCTTCGAGGCTTACGTCGCTTCTGCTCCTGTCATCGTCAAGCCCGGCTCTGCCATCGCTGGCAAAAAGCCCGCTGCGCAGAAACTCTCGCTGACCGACAACCAGAAGTCCATGTGCGCAAAAATGGGCATCAAAGAAGACGACTTCATCAAAACGCTTGCCGCAGAACAGCAGCAACAGTAACCCGCAGCCAGAAAAGGAACATTGAACATGGCTCTCACTCAAGAACGCGAAACCCCGTCCCGTGAAGGGCGCGTGCGCTCCGCCCCGATGGCGGCCGCAAAGAAAGTCTATAACGGCGGCATTGCCGCACTGGATGCCAGCGGAAACGCGACACCCGGTGCTACGGCAACCACGCTGAAATGCCCCGGCCGTGCCTGCTCCACCGTCGATAACACTGGTGGCTCCGCTGGCGACAAGACGGTTGAAATCGAACACGGCATTTTTCCGTGGAAGAACTCCGCATCTGGCGATGCCATCACCCGCGCGGATATCGGCAACACTTGCTACATCGTCGATGACGAAACGGTCGCCAAGACGAGCGGCACGAACACTCGCAGCGCGGCAGGCAAGGTCTTTGACGTCGATGAGCGCGGCGTCTGGGTCGATATGCGCTAACCAACCATAAACCTCTTTTCGAAAAGGTATCAAAGATGTCTAAACCTATCTCCGCAGAAGTCCTCAAGGACGCACGCACCGGCTTCAAGGTCTTGTTTGACGGCGCCTTCAATTCGTACACCCCGCTCTGGAACAAGATTGCGATGGAGCAACCCTCCGACAGCGCGCAGGAAGTCTATGCAGGTCTGGGCGAGCTGCCGAAAATCCGTGAGTGGATTGGCGACCGTCAAATCCACAGCCTGAAGGAATTCGGCTACTCCATCGTCAACAAAGATTTTGAATTGACTATCGGTGTCTCGCGCAACGCCATCATGGATGACAAGCTCGGAACCTATACCTTCCGCTTCAAGTCCATGGGCGAAGAAGCAGCCAAGCACCCTGACGACCTGGTCTTCAGCCTGCTTTCGCGTGGCCATCAAGAATACTGCTATGACGGCCAGTACTTCTTTGATACCGACCACCCCGTTGAAATCTCGCCCGGCGTCATCGAAAGCCAGTCGAACAGTTTCTCCGGCGCGAGCGCGCCGTGGTTCCTGATGAGCACGCAAAGCGTTGTCAAGCCGCTCATCTATCAGCCGCGCATGCCGTATCAGTTCGTCTCGCTCGAAAACCCTGACGACACCCGCGTGTTCATGAACAAAGAGTTCACCTATGGCGTTGACGGCCGCTCGAATGCCGGCTTCTCCATGTGGCAGCTGGCTGTTCGCTCCACGAAGGCGCTGACCAAGGAAAGCTACAAAGAGGCACGCGACGCGCTGCAAGGCCGCAAAGGCCGCGACGGCAAGCCGCTTGGCCTGAAGGCTGACCTGCTGGTCTTCGGCCAGTCGAACGAAGGCGCAGCGCTTGAGGTTCTGAACGCTGAACGCGACACGGCGGGCGCAACCAACGTCTACAAAGGCACGGCGGAGATGTTCAACTGCCCGTGGCTGTAACGCCCCGTACCTATCAACCGTCATTACGAAAGGTAAACCAATGACGAAAGTTCTTATCGTAAAGTCCATCAAAGAAGGTTATCGCCGATGCGGCCGCGCCTTCAGTGCAATCACCCCCACCACACTTGAACTCGATACTCTGTCCAAAGAGGAAATCGAAATCCTTCGCGCTGACACCGGTTTGATCGTGGTGGATGCTGAAAAGGGCGCGGACGCCGCTACCGCTCACGCCGTTGGTCATGTCAACGGCAAACTGGAAGCCGCCCTCAAAGAGGCCGAGGATGCCGCAGCAAAGGCGCAAGGTCGCGTCAAAGAGCTGGAAGATGAGCTGGCCAAGGTCAATGCAGCCGCAGCCAAAGCTGCTGCCGATGGCTCTGCCCAGATTGAAGCGCTCAAGGCCGATCTGGCCAAGGCTGAAAAAGCCGCAGCGGACGCAGCCAAGACTACCAAAAAATAACCGAAGCGCAAAAAGCAGGGGGTGCCGCGTGACTGTCGGGCGCGGCACCCACCCGACCACCGACAGACGAATTTTAAAGGCCAGCCATGTACGCGACCAAACAGGACATGATCGACCGCTTCGGCGAAGAGCCGTTGATTGAGTTGACCGACCGCGCCGACCCGCCGACAGGCGAGGTTGACGACGCGGTGCTGGACAGTGCCTTGAACGAGGCATCGGCCACCATCGACAGCTACATCGCCCGCCGCTACAAACTGCCGCTGGCCAGCCCACCTGCCGTCCTGAAGGGGCGCTGCATGACGATTGCATGGTATAGCCTGCATCGTGGCCGACATACAGAAGAGACGCGCGCGGACTATACCGACACGCTTGAGTTCTTGCGCCAGCTGTCCACGGGCGTTGCTCTGCTGGATGTCGAGGGAACGGAACCCGTGAGCGCCCATGCACAGGCGCGCGCCATTTCATCTGGCCGCACCTTCTCCCGCAAAAAAGGTAAGGGGGAATGGTATTGATGGACACTCCGGCAAACAACGGCGGCGTTTCAATCCGCATTCAAGGCGATGCCGAGATGGCGGGCGTCTTTGCGCGGCTGGAAGACCCGAACCGCCGCATCCAGCTGAACGAGCGTCTGGCGGCCTATGGCGTGTCTTCGACCGAGGAACGCTTTGAAACCCAGACCGCACCCGATGGCACAAAGTGGAAAGAAAGCATTCGTGCGCGCGAAACGGGCGGCCTGGCGCTGGTCGATGCCCCGCGCCTGTCGGTGTCATTCTCCCCCGCCGCCACCAAAGACGAAGCCGCGTGGGGTACGAACGTCATGTACGCGGCCGCCCAGCATTTCGGCGTGACCATTCGCCCCAAGAACAAAAAGGCGCTGTTTTTCGCGCTGGCGAACGGAGACAAGGTCGCGGTCAAAAGCGTCACCCTGCCCGCCCGCCCGTTTTTGGGTGTCAACGATTATGACCGCCAGCGTTTGGCGGGTATCGCTATTCGCTGGGGACAGGAGGCCATGCGCCCATGATTTCCATCGGACAAATTGAAAACGGAATTGTCAAACGCATCACCGATGCGCATGCGGCAAACCAGCTGGGATACACGCTGAAGAAAATCGCCACCTATGGCGGTGAGCTGGCCGAGGGCATTGAACGGGCTGTGAAGGATTTCCCCGCTGTCCTGTGCGTTTACAATGGCGATACGCTGGATATGAACCGCAGTACGCAGATGCAGGACATGCGCGTTTTTAACTTCGTGCTGTTTTGCTGCGCAAAGAACCTGCGGAATGAAGCAGCGAACCGCAAGGGCGCAGGCGACAAGGTAGGTAGCTACCAGATTGCGGACGATATGCGCCACCTCTTCCGTGAACACACCTTTGCAGAATTCGACAGCGAGCCGGTGCGCGTCATGGGCGTGCGCGCAGTCTTGAACGACAAGGCGGCGCAGCAACTGGCATCCGTTTATGCCGTTGACCTGCAGTTAACCGTTTCCGTCGATTATGAGCCGGACACAAGCGGTCTCAGTGACTTTGCGGTGTTTCATGCAAACTGGGATATCCCCCCGTTTCGTGAAGACATTCAATCCCCGTTGCCTGCCGATGATAAAGCGGATGCGACGGATCATATCAATTTGCCACAGGAGGAATAAAAACCATGTCCAAGATTTACCTGAAACCCCTGAAAGCGGCGGACGGCGTGACCGTCCTGCCCGTTATCAACCCCGAAACGGGCAAACCGCTGCCGGAGGAAGGCGCGGAGGTTGCGCCGTCCCCGTACTGGCGTCGCCGCCTTATCGACAAAGAGGTCGAACATGTGACCAAGGCCGAGCAGCTGAAACCTGCGCAGCCCAAATCCGGCAAGAAAGGTGAATAACGATGGCTATTCAATTTAACCAAATCCCGATTAACCTGCGCGTACCCGGTCAATACATTGAGTTCAGCAATGAGAACCTGAACCGTGGCTTGTCCGGCTACCCGACTAAGCTGCTGCTTATCGGTCAAAAGCTGCCCGCAGGCGCGGCTGCCCCGCTTGTGCCGCAGCTGATTACCCAAGTTGCGCAGGCAAAAGCGCTGTTCGGCCGCGGTAGTCAGCTGGCGCACATGTGCGAGGTTTCGCGCAAAGCAAACAGCTTCGTCGAGATGTGGGCAATTCCCGTGGTTGATGACAATGCGGGCGTCAAGGCAACCGGATCCATCTCTTTCGCGGGAACCGCCGTGGCATCCGGTACGCTGGTGCTATACGTCGGCGGCCGCTACCAAATCAAGACCAAGGTCACGGCGGGCATGACGGCGGCGCAGGTCGCGGCCGCGCTGGTTGTCTCCTTGGGTGATGAACCTGATTTGGCGCTGACGGTCGCTATCGATGACGAAGTGCCCAGCAAGGTCAACCTGACCGCAAAGAACGCAGGCGAAGCGGCCAACAGCATCAGCCTGAAATTCAACCGCTACAGCGGCGAGGAAACGCCTGCGGGCATTGTGCCTACCGTTGTGGCGATGTCGGGCGGTACTGGCAATCCCGATATTGATGATGTATTCGCGGCGATTGGCGATAAATGGTACACCGACATCGTCTCGCCTTGGCTGGATGGTGCCAATCTGGCCGCGCTTGAGCTGGAGCTTGCCCAGCGAAGTGACGCGCTGAAGATGATAGAGGCGACCGCCTATATCGCGCGCTATAACACGCTGGCCAACCTTGTACTGGCAGGCGGTGAACGCAACAGCGAGTTTGTCGTTCCCGTCGGCGTCAAAGGCGGGATTGACCCTTCGTATGAATGGGCGGCCGTTCAGGGCACCGTTTGCGCCTATTACAGCAAGCAAGACCCCGCGTCACCGCTGCAAACGCTGCCGCTTCCGGGCTTGAGTGCGCCGGATGTCGTTAACCGCTTTACGCTAGAAGAGCAGAACATCCTCCTTTGGAACGGGCATGGCACTTGGTATGTGGATGATGGCGGCATCGTACGCCAGCAGCGCGTCATTACGTCCTATCGCAAAAATGCCTATGGCTTTGACGACTCCTCGTACCTGAACCTTGAGACCATGAAAACCATGGCGTACTTGCGCTACGACACGCGGGTGTTGATAGCGCAGCGTTACCCGCGCCACAAGCTGGGGCAGGACGGCACGGCCTTTGGCCGCGGTCAGAACGTGGCGACGCCGGAGACCGTGCGCGATACTCTCATCGGCCGCTTCAAGCTCTGGGAAGAGAGCGGGCTGGTGCAGGACATCGAGCAGTTCAAGCGCGACCTGATTGTCGAGCTGGACGGCAACGACCCTGACCGTCTCAATGCCTACATCCCCCCTAAAACTATCCGCCAGTTCCGCATCTTTGCGGGCAAACTTGCACCCCTTTAAGAAGGAGACCTGTCTATGGCTAAAATTCCTGGTCGCGCGTCCATTCGCGTTAATGGTCGCTTTTACGATAGCCTGCCGGGTGCGACGATTACACCCGGCGGCGTTCTGAACACAGAGCAGCTCGGCACATGGGAAGTCCATCGTTCCGAGGGCTTGATTGCCGCGATGGTCTCCGCATCGTTTCCGGCGAAGCAGGGCGTCTCGGTTCAGTTCTTTCAAGGGCTGGCCGACGTCGAGCTGACCTTCAAGGCCGATACGGGGCAAACATGGGTTATTCGCGATGCTTTCGTGAAGAACGTCGTCAGCCTTCAGGTTGGCAACAGCGGCGGATTTATTCCTGTCGAGTTTGGCGGCAGTCCTGCTGATGAGGTGGTCGCATGACACAGCCTATCAACGATATCGTTCTTGACGAAGACGATGTGAACCCTGCTCCGGTCGCAAAGGACTTGCCCGTGCTGGATGATGACGGCGGTGAACTCACTGCCGCTGCCGATGCCCCCTTGCCCCCGCCGTGGACGGTCAACCCTGACGGCACCCGTACGCTGCCGCTGAAGGTGCCTGTCGCGTTAAGATACAAGGCACGGGACGGCAGCGGCATCAAGACCAAGGAAATCGCCGAGCTGCGGTTCCGTCGTCTTGTGGGCGGGGACATGATAGCCATTCAAAACACAGGCGGTAGCGATGCTGCAGCTACCTACGAAGCGTTCCGGCGCTTTACAGGTGAGCCGCCCATCGTTTTCGACGAACTCGATCAGGACGACGTCGCAAACGTGCAGTGGTTGATAGAAGATTTTTTTCCCAAACCCCGCCGGGGTGGAAAAGCTACCTAGGCGTGATTGCCAGATATTTCAGCTTCACCGAAGCCGAGATACTGGCGATGCCGATGGACATGGTCTTGTTCTGGAACGAGCGGCTAGTGGAGATTGCGCAGCATGAGCAACAACAGCCTGAACCTTAAATTCATACTTGAAGCGGTTGACCGCATCAGCGCCCCCGTGCGCCGCATGCGCGATGGCATGAACGATGCGTTTGGCCGCATCAAGTCAAGTGTCGGGTTTATGGGCTTCGCTATCCAGTATCACTTCTATCACGCGCGCAAAGCCCTCAACGAATTCGGCGAGCGCATGAAGAAGATTGGCAGCGACATTTCTTCTATCGGTAAAGAGCTGATGGGGAAACTGACGCTGCCAATCTTGGGCATGGGCGGTGCGTCCATCCGGTCGGCGGGGCAAATTGAAGACCTTGTTAACCAGTTTAAATACCTGACACAAGACGCAGCCAAAGCTGCGGACATCGTCAAGCGCCTGCAGGACTTTAAAGCGCTCGACCTGTCGGACACCACGGCGGCCATGAAAGGGCTGCTCGCGGCCGGATACAGCGTTGAAAGCGCATTCAAGCGCATAGACTTTCTCGCGCCGATTGCTGCGGGCAGTAAAAATCAGCTGGCGACGATGACGGACATGTATATCTCGCTGCGCAAGAATGGGCGAGCTTCCGCTGAAGACCTGTCGGCGATGATGCGCGCCAATATTCCGATCGCGCAGGAGCTGGCCAAGCAATTCGGCGTGTCTGAACAGCGCATATTTCAAATGGCATCGGCAGGCATGATACGCTTTTCGCACGTCAAAAAAGCAATGCAGGACATGACGACCGAGGGTGGGCGCTTCGCGGGCGCAATGGATGATGCCACCAATAGCATCAACGGCACCATGAGAGACTTCGGGCGCGCGATTACAGAAGGGTTCGCGCCTCTCGGCCGCGAGATATGGAACACCCTGAAGCTGGGCGAGCGTATTCGCGCTTTGAGCGCCGGAATTCGCAACCTTGTTGATAGCTTCGTCAACCTGCCGCAGCCGCTTAAAAGCGTCATCATCCACGGGGCGCTCCTTGCCGCCGCCATCGGTCCGGTTGTCTTTATCGTCGGCCTTTTGATTAAGGGGCTGGGCGCTCTGGCGCTTGCCTTTGGTGTATTGCTGAACCCTATCACTTGGGTAGTCGCTGCCGTTGCCGCCTTCGGTGCGGCCGGATACATGACGGTAAAGCACTGGGGCAAGGTCAAGGCTTTCTTTGTTGATATGTGGAGCGGTATTAAAGATGCCTTCATGCTTGCTATATCGCCCATAACAAAAATGCTCGACACCCTTGATGCCGCAATGCTGAAGGTGGGCAAGGGAATAATGGGGCTTAGACGCTCGTTCTCCGATAACGCCGTAACGCGCGGATGGGAACGCCTTTTTGGCGACGGTATTGCAACCGGAGCCAATGCCGCCGCACCTGCCCGCGCCGCAGCCGGTGGACTTATGCGTGTCGATACAGGTGGCAAGCTGGATATCACCGTTAACGCGGAAGGGCGCGTAACGGATGTTGATATGAGGCCGAATAACCGCGCACAAAGCGTCACCGTCAACACTGGCAACCTCGCAGGTGCCTTCTGATGGCGGGGTATATCAGCCAGCTGCGTCGCCCTTCATTTAGAGGCGTGTCTTTTGACATTCCTTCTGATGAAGCGAAGTTCGGCCGCCGCGTGATTACAGACGAATTCCCCGGACGGGATACGCCCGCGCATGAAGATATGGGCGCTGCTGTCACCAGCTTCTCGGTCACGGCGATTGTGAGCGGCGACGGCTTCATTCAAAAAGCTAAAAACTTGCAGGCCGCCCTGAGTGAAAAAGGCGCTGGCGCGCTGGTGCATCCGTACTATGGCGAACTGCAAGTGATTGTTGTCGGCCAGCCACGTCGCCAGCATAGCGGCTCCGCTGTCGGTGTAGTGACGTTCGTTATCGAATTTGAAGTATTCGGTGCGCCTATATATCCAACGACCGCGCTTGATACTTTGGGCGGGCTTTCGCTGTCTGCGGACAATCTGCTGTCCGCCTTGCGCGGGGACTTTATCGGACGCTTTGTCACCGCGTCCTTGCCCGACTTCATTTCGGCCGATGCCATCACGCAGGCCAGCATGTGGGTTAGCAGAATTGAAACCGCAATGGCGTCGGGGGGCTTCCTGTCGCTGTTGAAGGGCGAGATGCCGTCATGGTCTAGCATCGGCCTTGGGATTGTTGACGATGTCTTTTCGCTCTATGACCGCGTGACGGCTTTGGTGAAGCCCTTCAAGTCGCCCGTTGTCGGGTCGGTCACGCGCCGCACCCCGCAAAGCGCGACCGTTGTCATGGGTGCGCTGAACGAGGTCACGTCAACCTCTTCGCCTGATGTGACGGGCGCAGCTGCGTCAATGCTGGCGACGCGGCAACAAAACGAAACCGCGCTTGAATGTTTGTTTCGTGGCGCTGCCGCTGCCGCCGTAGCCCGCGCCGCCATGTATGCGGATTATGCGAGTAAAGAAGACGCCCTGCGCGTCCGCGATGAAACCTATGAGAGCCTGACCGCGCTGCGCGACCTGTACGGGCAGCATGGCTGGCACGACAGCTGGCGCGCAACTGGCCAGCTTCTCGCCGCTGTCCATCGCGATATTAACGAGCGCGTCGGCCGTCTGCCGATGACGGTTCGTGTACGCATGCCTTCGGTGCGCTCGTCGATTGCCGTGGCGCACCGCCTTTATGGCGACAACCTGCCTGCCCTGTTTGACAACGCCGCTGACATTGTGCGCCGCAATCGCATTCGCCATCCGGGCTTTGTACCCACCGAGCGGCTGGAGGTGTTGATTGACGGCTAACCTGCCCTTTGAAGTCAGCTTGAACGGGAAGCCGTATTATGGCTGGAAGTCCTTGACCGTATCTCGCAGCATCGAAGAGATGAGCGGCGGCTTTGATATCGCCATGACGCGCAAGGCGACCGAAGACGACCTTTTGCTGACGGGTGAAGTTGCGCCCGGTACGGCTGTGCAAATCAATATCCATGGCTCGACCTTTCTGGAGGGCTATCTCGCAGCCACCGACTATAGCTACGACAAGGCGTCTAGCAGCCTGATGGTAAAGGGGCGCGACCGCGTGGGCGACCTGATCGATTGCGCCGCGACGGTCAATCGTCATTTTGAGTTTTCTGGCCAGAAACTTGACGGGGCGCTCCGTCAAATTCTGAAACCCTACGGCATCCCGCTGAGCGTGAATACTGACGTCGGCCGCCCGTTTGAGCGATTGGCCGTGCAGCCCGGTGAAACCGCATTTGATTTTATCCGGCGCACTTGCCGCATGCGTGGCGTGCTGCCGCTGAGTGACGGTATCGGTGGATTGGCGCTTGTAAAGCCCGCCGCCACGAAATCGTCAGGGAAATTGACTTATGGGGACAATATCCTGTCCGCCAGCATCACGCTGGATGAAAGCGAACTGCACAACCTTTACGTTGTCAAAGGCCAGACGGAAGCGCATTTCAGCGATGATGACAGCGCCGCCGCGACCGCCCAGCCTGAAGGCCGCGCCTACGATAAGCTTGTCACGCGCTATCGCCCGAAGGTGATTATTGCCGAGACGCAGGGCTATGCGATGACGTTAACGGAGCGCGCGCAATGGGAGAAGAAACAAGCCCGCGCCGCATCGCGCCGCGCGAAATACACAGTCAAGGGATGGGAAGCGAAGGAGGGCGTTATATGGGGCATCAATACGGTGGTGCCTGTAACCGACCCCCGCGCCGACCTGCATCAGGAGATGCTCATTGCGGGCTTGCGCTTTAGCTATAACGAGGGCGGGACGCGTACTGAGCTGGATCTGGCAATGCCGGAGGCTTACGACTTGCCCGCCATGAGGGATACCGACCAGACGTCAGCTATATGGGTGGCCGATAATGATTAAGAACATCCGCCAAATGCTGGAGCCTATCGCCCGCCGTGTCATGTTGGTAATTGGCCGCGCGAGCGTTCACGGCACAAACGATGCCGAGAAACGCCAGACCATGCAGCTGATGCTGCTGGCAGGCGAAGCCAAAGAAAACGTCGAGCGGGTACAAAACTACGGCTTCAGCAGCGTGCCTTTGGCGGGCGCGCAGGCCGTTGTTGTCTGCATCGGTGGTAACCGTGACCACCCGATTGTCGTGGCAGCTGACGACCCGCGTTACCGCAAGCATGGCCTTCAGGCTGGCGAGGTTGCGGTTTATTCGCGCTGGGGGGATTACATCCTTTTGAAAGAAAGCGGCATTGATGTCGTCGCCCCTGTCGTCACCATCAAGGCATCGTCAAAAGTGCGCGCTGAAACACCCGAATTCGAAGTAACCGGAGACATCATAGACCGCTGCGACGAAACCGACCGCTCCAGCATGCGGGGCATGCGCCAGATATTCAACCTGCATACGCATTCGGAGAATAACACCGGAGACACCGACGCACCCACACAGCAGATGGGAGGTGGCGTTTGAAACTTGGCATTTTCGAGTACGGCCGGATTGACCTTGTCACGGATGCCCGCGGCCTTCTGACCGAAGACACCCTGCGCAGCGCCGTTCTTATCAGCCTGTTTACAGATCGCCGTGCGGCGCGTGACGACGCACTGCCCGACGCGCCGCCCCAACCCAGCGTTCTGCCCGCCAACCGTCGCGGCTGGTGCGGTGACGCCCTGGCCGACATACGCGGCGACCTGTACGGCTCGCGCCTTTGGCTGCTTGACCGCACGAAGCAGACGGAAGAGACGCGCCGCCGCGCCATCTTCTACTGCGAAGAAGCGCTGCAATGGATGGTGGAGGACGGCCATGCGGTCGCCGTCACCGTCGAAGCCGAGTGGCACAACGACAGTGACGGTCGTTTGAATGTTCTGATTTATCTGTCCCTGCTGGACGGCTCGACCTATTCCACCACCGTTGTCATCGGAGACGAATATGCCCTATAACCGTCAAACACCCGCGCAACTGCTGGACGCCATTAAAGCTGAAATGGACGGCACGCTGAAAGGCGCAGATGCCCGCCTGCGCCGTAGTCCCGAAGATGTGCTGGCGAAAATCATGGTGCTGGCCGTCTATGACCTGCACGGCTTTCTGGAATGGGTTTACAAACAAATATTCCCCTTTACCGCCGATGAAGAGGTGCTGGAAAACGTCCATGCCGCGCTGCGCCGATTGCCGCGTAAACAGGCGGCCTCGGCGATTGGTCAAGTCACGTTCACAGGCACGGCTGGGGCTGTTATTCCGGCCGGAACAATCCTGCAGCGCGCAGACGGGGCAGAATACACCGTTGATGCAGATGTCGCGTTTACGGGTGCGACTGTGACCGCCGCTGTCACGGCCAGCGCTGCGGGGGCGGCGGGCAATGCGGCGGCCGCCGTCAAGCTGAATTTGACCACGCCCATTGCGGGTGTGAATGCATCGGCCACGGTCGGCGCGGCCGGACTGTACGCGGGTGCAGACATCGAGGACGTCGAAGCCCTGCGCAAGCGGGTGCTGCAGGTATGGGGACAGCCGCCGCAGGGCGGTGCCGATCATGACTATGAACGCTGGGCGCTTGAGGTTGCGGGCGTTACGCGCGCGTGGGTTTACCGCGCGCAGCAAGGCTACGGTACCGTGACTGTCATATTCGTCATGGACAATAAGCCCGACACGATTATTCCGACCGAGGAAGAGGCGGCGCTTGTATTCACCCACATCGACCGCCTGCGCACCATGACGGCCAAAGGGTTGTATGTAATTGCGCCTACGCCCGTTTCGGTTGATTTCACCATAAAAATATCACCTAACACGCCCGCCGTCCGCAATGCGATTGAGGCGGAGCTGCGCGACTTCTTCCGCCGCGAGTCCGCGCCCGGTACCACGCTTTATAAAAGCCGTATCAACGAGGCGATTTCGGCCGCATCGGGAGAATTCGACCACGAGCTGGTAACGCCCGCCGCCAACATTCCGCGCACGTTCGGGCAGATGTCAATGCTGGGTAACATCACGTTTGAGGGTTTCGATGACTAAAGACGATTACCTGAAGACGCTGCAATCTCTCCTGCCTAGCGGCCGCGCATGGACGCGCGACCCCGATGCGACGCTGACGGACGTTCTGTCCGTCTTTGCCTTCGCGCTGGCACAAGTCGATAGACAAGCTCGCGCCGTTCTGGCCGAAGCCGACCCGCGCACGCTGAACCTGTCGCTTGAAGATTGGGAAACCAACCTTGGCCTTCCCGATAGCTGCAGCCAGCTGGACGCGACCATCCGCGAGCGCATTGACGCCGTGATTGAAAAGTACACACGCGGCGGCGGGCTTTCTGTCGCCTACTACACCGAGCTGGCCGCCGCGCTTGGCTATGAAATCACGATTGAGGAATTCTGCCCCTTTGAATTCGGCATCAGCCATTGCGGCGGCGACGATGTGCTGGCCGACGACGATATACGCTACATGGTTTACATCAACGTGGCGGGCGTACCTGTGCAGCCCTTCGAATTCGGTATCAGTGCATGCGGCGAAGCGTTGCTGGACTGGTCAGGCGCAAGCGAGCTGGAGTGCATCATCAGAAAATTGCAGCCATCCGAGGCTGTCGTTTATTTCAACTATGGAGAATAAAAATGGATTACACACCCCCTCTCGGTTCTATCGATCCGAACGCGCCGTATAGCGATGGCAATATCGCTCTCGGCCTTAAAGGTTCGCGCCCGCCCGCCAAATCGTGGAATGACATTTATGCCGAGCTGTTGAACGTCATTGACGTGGCAGGCCTGACGCGTGACGGGGATGACCTGACCCAGCTTGCTGCGGCCATCCAGATGCTTGCCAATTTCAATATCGCCAGCCTGTCCGAAGAGGCGGCGATTGAAACGGGCGACTTCCTGCCTTTCTTTGACGTTGATAGTGGCGATGAACGCAAGCTGACGGCCGCAAGCCTGCTGTCCCGCTTCATGGGCGGTCGCATGGTCATTGCGGCTGACGCTAACTGGAACACGCTGGTGACACCCGGCATGTATAACACGACGGGCAGCGCATACATCAATGCGCCGCTGGGCGCGTCTGCGCATCCGGGGACGCTCTGGATTATCGGCCGCAGCCAGAGCGCCAACCATGCAACGCAGCTGTTTTTTTATTCGGCGGCCGTGCCTGCGCTTTGGTCGCGCACGACGACAGATGGCGGCGCTAACTGGTCGGCATGGAAGCAGGTTGGTGAGATGCCCGCAGGCTCGGTTATCGACAGTGTATATGTGGAGCTTAAAACATCTATTACTGGCTCCGTCGCAATTCCTAAGGACGACACCCCCCCGCAGTCAACGGAGGGTACGGAAATTATTTCGGCCTCAATCACACCGAAAGCTGCCACCAGCCGCATCCGTGTCCGCCTCTCTGGTTTCGTCGGTGGTGCGAACAACTCACAAGAAGCGACTTGCGCTTTCTTTTTGAACAGCGATACCGGCGCCATTTATGCCGAGCACGTCAAGATGGACTTGAACGGCGCAGATAGCATGAACTTTACGGCCGAGTTCGAGTTTCCTGCCGGAACGGTCTCACCGATTACCGTGAAGGCGCGTTTTGGCAAGGAAAGCACTGGCACATGGCGTATCAATGGCGATGTTTCAGGCCGACTTTATGGTGGCGTTGCAGCGCTGACAATGATTTTGGAAGAGGTGAAAGCATGATTTTGGTCGAGAAAATTTACCCCAATAAAGAAACCCGCGTGTTTAACGTCACGAGTGCAGCCTACGCCAATTCAGAGCACACAGCGCTACATCTTATGACAGAGCAAGACGGCGTTGTTATTGTCACGGCAGAAGACGAAGCGTTCTGGCAGAATATCCAGAGTAGCGGGCTGACAATATCTCCTTTCACGGTGACGCCTGAAGACGTCATGTATCAATACGAACGCGCCGTTCAGCGCCACATGGATGTTTTGGCATTCGCGGCCGGATACGACGATATCAAGACGGCCGTTACCTATGCCGACGAGCCTGCGGTGGCGAAATTCCAGCAGGAAGGGCAAGCCTTCCGCGCGTGGCGTTCTCTGTGCTGGGCGTATTGCTATGAGCAGCTGGCGGCCGTGCAGGCAGGCCAGCGGCCGCAGCCGACCGTCGAAGAGCTGCTGGGCGAATTGCCCACGCTGCTGCTGCCTGCGGTGTAATGCGATGAGAGCGCCAGTCGAAAGCCATGAAGAATATCAGGCGCGGCTGGCGCTTGAGCGCGCTATCCACGATGCGACGCGCGAGAACATGCTGCGGCGTGAAATTAACGGAAACACCAAAACGCAACTACCGTATCTGACGCCAAGAGGAAAAGTATGGCTGTGTTCTTTATAGGCTTTATTGCCGCGCTCTGGGTGTTTATCGCCGTCGGGCTTTTCTGTCTGGAACATGGGGTACTGGCCGACAGATACAGAAAGAGAAGCATCAAACGCTGTATTGTGGACGCGCTCGCCTTCTCCATGTGGCCTTTGTTCTTTTTTTATTTTGCCGCAGCCTTCCTGTTTGAAGAGCTTCTAAAAAAACACCTCGACAGGCTGCGCAGAAAATTCTCCGTCTAAGGCGGGGCTTGGGTGCTGTAACACCCTAAACCGCGAGCGCAAACTCGCATTGACCGAACCGGCCGGACACGGCCAATCCGCCTTCCCTGACAGGGATGCGGAGAATACGAAAGACGAAACCATGAAGTCAATGCAGACCAAAAAAGTAACGCCTGTTCAACCTGTTGCCCCCTACGTCGGCGGCAAAAGAAACCTAGCAAAAATCATCGTGCCGCTGATCGACTCGATACCGCACGACACATACGCCGAAGCCTTCGTCGGCATGGGCGGTGTGTTCCTGCGCCGCACGGCCGCGCCGCGCTGCGAGGTCATCAACGATTTCAGTTTCGACGTGGCCAATTTTTTCCGCATCCTCCAGCGCCATTACCAGCCCTTTGTCGAGCATCTGAAATATAAACTGGCCAGCCGCGCAGAGTTTCAGCGCCTGATGGACAGCGCGCCGCACACGCTGACCGACATCGAGCGCGCGGCGCGTTTTCTCTACCTCCAGCGCCTTGCCTTCGGCGGTAAAGTTGCGGGGCGGAATTTCGGCGTATCGGTCGGCATGCCGTCGCGCTTCAATGTCACGCGATTGCTGCCCGTGCTGGAAGATGTTTACGAGCGCCTTGCAGGCGTCGTTATCGAAGCTCTTGACTATAAGGACTTTATCGCCCGCTATGACACGCCCGCGACGCTCTTCTACCTCGACCCGCCTTATTACGGCACTGAAGGCTTCTACGGCCGCGACCTGTTCAGCCGCGAGGAATACGCAAAAATGGCGACGATTTTAAAGGGCATTAAAGGCCGCTTCATCCTATCGCTCAACGACCATCCGGAAGTGCGTAAAACCTTCGCGGGCTTTTACATGGTGCCCGTTTCGACCAGCTACACAATCAACGGCAGCCACAAGGTCAAGGACGCGGGCGAGCTGCTGATTTCAAACGTCAAGTTAACGGCCAATAGAGGGGCTGTTTTTGCCACCAAAGCACCGAAGCGAAAGGGGGACAAAATGTAGCCCGCATCCGAACCGCTCATCATGTATTCAAAGCCCCTCGGCGACATAGCCGAGGGGTGCTTTAAAAAGGAAAAGAGAACATGGCCAAAGATAACCACCTTTATTTGAAACCCACGCCGGAAGGCATCGAAAAAATCGCCCTCATCCGCGCAAAAGTGATTGAGCTGGACAACCTGCTGGACGACCTGATGCTGGGCGGCTATTCAAGCCCCGACGACCACATGCCAGCCGCGCGCTCTGTTGCGCTGGCAAAGACCAAGCTGGAAGAGTTCCGCCACCGCGCCATCGAAGCCATCGTGCGTAAGCACAACGCTGGAGAGGCGTGATGGACGATAGCATTGAGCGCTGCTGCTGCGAATGTGGTGATTTCTTTATCGGCTCAACGGAGGATGATTACTGCTCCCCGTGCTATGGGCGTCTAGAGGGTGGGTGCTAATGGCGAAGATGGGCTTTATTTTTAACCCCCGTGCCCTCTGGATTGGCGCTCATTACAGCAGCTTCAATAAGCGCCTGTGCATCAATATCCTGCCCTGCCTGACGGTCTATTTTGTAGCCGCTGGGGGCAACTTGCCCTGCGCCGGAAAGCTGTAGGTGCGGCATGGCTAGAAAGAACCGCTTTTACACAGGTCTTGCCCGCCAGCAGCTGAGGAACGAGGGGGTGCGTTACGTCGGCGAGAGCTGGCTGCTTTTGGCCTTCGGAAAACACATCTGGCGCAGCTCACTGCGGCAGGGGGCAAAATGGGGGCTTTTCGCGCTCGGTTTAGGGGCTGGCTTCGCCCTTGGGGTGCTGCTTTGACACGCCGCTAAAGGCGGCTTCAAGGCGGGTTATTGGACATTGTGAAGAGGGTTTGAAGGTGGGAGTGACCGAGTCGCCTGCAGGCCTGCTGACTATCCATAAAAATCAACGCTTTGCGCTTTCTAAAACCATGTGACGTTATTTCTAAAACCATGTGACGCGCTACAAAAATATCCTTCAAAAACCCCTGTTTAACCAGTTTAAACCCATCCGCGTTAATAAATCGTCAAGAATTTTAAGAGTGTTTTCAGATTTTCAAGTCATTGAAATAAAAGGAAACACTACCACCATACGTAATTTTGTAACGCCAGAAATTAACTTTTTGTTTATAAATTCCTTGACCGACCTTCTGGAAAATGTTTTACTATTAACATAAGACATTAACAAACACTTAATACCAAGCACCACATGGCAGTTTTAAATAGGGGAGTACTTAAAATGGCACGCATTCTGGTTGCAGAACACAATCAATCCACCGCCGAATACCTGTACACGTCGCTGAAAAAAGCGGGCAACAGCGTGGAGATTGTGGACAACTGCCTCGATGCATGGCGCATGTCCTCGCAGGATTGCTATGACGTGCTGGTGGTGGATGTCGTAATGCCGGGCGTTGACGGTTTCATCCTCGCGCAGAAGGCCTTGCAGGAAAACCCCGAACTGCAAATCATTTTCGTGACCGGCTTCGCAGGCGTGGCGATGGATACTTTCGCAACGCCGGCCTATGCACCGGCCCCTGTGACCACCCGCCCCTTCCACCTGAAGGATATCGTCAGCCGCGTACGATATCTGATGGGCCAAGGCGGCCTGCCGATGCACGCAACCAAGCACGGCGATGCCGAACACAAAGTCATCTATGCCGATTTCGCGCAAAAACGCGGTGCGGCAGCACATGTTCAAGCCTAAACCGGCGGGAGATATGCGATGACTTTTGGCAAAAAATGCAAAGAGTTTTTCGGCAAAGCCGCCGAAGCCGTCGAGGATGCGGTGCAAGACGCCCTGAGCCCGCAGCCGCAGTTACAACCGATACCCGTGCGCGCCGACAGACCGCGCCCGCCGCAACAAAAACAATAAACGATTGCATGCGATAGACCCGTTTCTTTCCTAAGGTTACTACCCTCCGTACCCCCTGCCCGCGCTGCCCCCACAGCGCGGGCAAATTCTTTTTTAGCATGTGGGACACATGCAGCCGCGCTGCCCCCACAGCGCGGGCAAATTCTTTTTTAGCATGTGGGACACATGCAGCCGCGCTGCCCCCACAGCGCGGGCAAATTCTTTTTTAGCATGTGGGACACATACAGCCGCGCTACCCCCACAGGCGCCCAATAAACCAATGAAATGTTTGATTTTTATATGACTTGCCGAATCCGCGGGGCTTATGCTAAACAATGCATCCGATCAACCCCGATCGCATGTGGACACATAGCTCAGCGGTAGAGCACTATCTTGACATGGTAGGGGTCACAGGTTCAATCCCTGTTGTGTCCACCATTTTTTCTTTGAAATTCAATGCCAAATCAAAAACGGCGCGGCCGTTTGCGCCTGTTGTATGTCTGCAACAGCGGCATACGTATGTATGCGCTGCGCGTGCCGGTAATTGTTTTTTTACCCGCGAAATATAATTTGAATTTGCATGGTTGACGCAAAGCCTTTCGAGAATGAAAAAGAGCGTCTTGCGACGCTGAAAAGCCTGCCGCTGCTCGACACGCCGATAGAAGAGCGTTTCGAGCGTCTGACGCGTATGGTCTGCCGTCTTCTCGATGTTCCCATCGCGCTTTTCAATGTCATCGACGATAACCGCCAGTATTACAAATCCGTACAAGGCCTGCCCAACCACGAGGCGCCGCTCGACGCCGCCTTCTGCACGCATACCCTGCAGGAAGCCGATATGCTGCTGGTGCCGGATGCGAAAAAAGACGGCCGGTTCGAAAACAATCCCTTTGTCACCGGCGCGCGCATGAATATCGGGTTTTACGCCGGCTGCCCCGTACGTGCGGGCAACGGCATGCCCGTCGGGACGCTGTGCGCGATTGATACGCGCCCGCGCGAGATGACGCCGGAGCAGCTGATGGCCCTGCGCGACCTCGCCGCGATGGTCGAGACGGAACTGCGCGTACAAAGCCTGTCGCGCACGCAGGCGCAACTGATAACGGAGCTGGATACCGCACAGCGCCTCGCCATGGTAGATCCGCTGACGCGGCTTTGGAACCGCGCGGGCATGTCAAACCTGCTGAACAAGGAATGGAGCGAAGCGCTGCGCCAGAAAAAGCCGCTAACGCTGGTGATTGCCGATATCGACCATTTCAAAAGCGTCAACGACACCCACGGCCATCCCGCGGGTGATGCCGTTTTGAAAGCTGTTGCCAAAAAACTTGTCGAATTCCTGCGCGCCGAAGACATCGTCGGGCGCATGGGCGGGGAAGAATTTTTGATTGTTCTGACCGACTGCCAGCCTGCCGCCGCGTTCGACACGGTCGATCGCCTGCGCGAAGCCATCGCCGCGATGCCGGTGAGCGCCGGCGATATCAGCCTGCCGGTCACCATCAGTTTCGGGGCCGTCACCGCCACATCGGCCGACGGGGCCGACATCGACCTGCTGCTCAAACAGGCAGACGATGCCCTTTACAAAGCCAAGCGCGGCGGGCGCAACCGCGTCGAAATTCACGGCGGCTAGACGCGCAAACGTCACATCATACAAACACCTGACGCCCGATCTCGATAACGCGGCTGGCGGGCAGGCGGTAGTAGTCCGACGGTTCTGTCGCGTGGCGGTGCATGAAGACGTAGATAAAATCCTGCCATGCCGGCAGGCCATAGCGCGGATCAGGGCGCAGGGCGCGGCGGCTGAGGAACAGCGAAGTATCTTCCCAGTCGAAATGGATATCCTTGTCGTGACGGCGGCTGAGGCGCAGCAATTCGTATTGCGGGTCGATTTCATCCTTGAAGCCGTAGCGGATAATCAGCAGCGTGAATTCGTCATTCAGCACCTCGATATGGTCGCGCGCGGCTTCTTCGATATAGGGGACGCCTTCGATCTGTACCGACAGCAGCACGTTCTTACGGTGCAGCACTTTGTTGTGGTTCAGGTTTTGCACCAGCGATGCGGGCGTGACCTCGGCATTTGATGTCATGAAAAAGGCGGTACCATCGACGCGCGCGAGGTCGGGCCAGCGCGTTTTATATTCGCGCATGAATTTGCGCAGCTTGATGTCACGTTTGATGGAGCGGCTGTTGATAATAAAACTGCCGCGCACCCATGTAACCATCATCAGCGTCAGGACGCAGGCGAACAGCACCGGCACCCAGCCGCCGGTGGCGAATTTGGTCATGTTCGCGGCCAGAAATCCGCCTTCGATCAGCAAGAACGGGCCGATGACCAGCGCGGTTTTCCACCATTTCCATTCCCACAGCTGCCAGATGACGAAAAACGCCATCACCGCATCCACGAACATCGCGCCGGTGACGCTGATGCCGTAGGTTGCGGCCAGCGCGCTCGACGACTGGAACGACAGCACCAGCAAAATCGCCCCGACCATCAGCAGATAGTTGATTTGCGGCATATAAATCTGCCCCGAATGGTCGGCGGAGGTATGCTGCACCTTCAGCCGCGGCAAAAGGCCAAGGTTGATGGCCTGACGCGTCAGCGAATAGGCGCCGGTAATCACCGCCTGGCTGGCGATGATGGTCGCGCAGGTCGCGAGCAGCACCAGCGGCAGCTGGAAATCGGCGGAAAAAAAAAAAAAAAACGGGTTATCC
>CAZKBS010000003.1:0-214324 GCA_964551435.1 uncultured Micavibrio sp. | reverse complement strand
CTAGCAACGGGCGGGTATGCCGTATCCCCCGTCGACTGTGCAGCGGCTGGGGTTTCATCACCGGCGTCCGTGTCCTCGTCCTTCTTCGGGCGTCGCCAGAGAGAGAGGTAAAAATGCGCGATAACGCCAACCGAAACGCCGACATAAGCGTAAAACGCCATGCGGACAAAGGTGTTGTCAGGATCCTGGACAGCTACGTTGCCCAGAACAAAAAAACCCAGAAGTATGGAGACGATGACTTTGGATTGCATACCCTTTGATTATCGCGCACTTTTCAAAGCCGGGCAAGTCCGGCGGCCAGATCGGCGCGCAGATCCGCGGCGTCTTCAAGCCCGATATGCAGGCGCAGGGAAAAGCCCTCTTCGGTCCATTTCTCGGCCGTGCGGATGGGTTTGGGCTGTTCGGGGAACAGCAGGGATTCAAACCCGCCCCAGCTGAAACCGAGGTTGAAAATCTCCATTCCGTCCAGCATGGCGGCGATTTTTTCGCGGTTTGTCTGGTGCAGGATAATGCCAAAGGTGCCCGAAGATCCTTTGTAGTATTTTTTCCAGTTGTCATGTCCGGGGCAGGATGGCAGGGCGGGGTGATGTACGCGTTTCACCTGCGGCTGCGCGGCCAGCCATGTCGCGATATCAAGCGCGTTTTTCTGGTGTTGCAGCATGCGAACATTCAGCGTGCGCAGACCGCGCAGACCCAGATAAAGCTCTTCCGATCCGCCGCACAGGCCCAGCATCAGCGCGGTGCGTTTGACCTGCGGCCATGACCCTTCGTTCGTGGAGACCACGCCCAGCATGCAGTCGGAATGGCCTGAGATATATTTGGTCGCGGTCATCATCGACACATCAATGCCGAAATCGATGGGGCGGAAAAACAGCGGCGTTGCCCAGCTGTTGTCGATAGCGGTTTTGATACCGGCCTTTTTCGCGGCGGCGGTGATGGCGCCGATGTCCTGCACTTCGAAAGTCAGCGAGCCGGGCGCTTCCATGAACACCAGTTTGGTATTCGGGCGGAAGAGTTTTTCGATATCCTTGCCAATCATCGGCGGGTAGTATTCGACATCGACGCCGAAGCGGCGCAGGATTTCCTCGCACGACTTGCGGCTGGGGCCGTAGCAGTTATCGGTCATGAGCACATGATCGCCCGCCTGCGTGAAAGCCATCAGCACCACAACGATGGCCGAAAGGCCGGAGCAGGTGGATACGCTGCGGTACGCGCCTTCGATGGCGGCGATGGCTTCTTCGAATGCCGCGCTGGACGGCGTGCCCGCGCGACCGTACGAATAGGGCACATTGGGCACTTTTTCGAAATCGGCATAGTTACGAAACACGATGGTCGACATGCGGTGCGGCGGCACGTTGACCGCGCCGTGATATTCATCGGGTTTGGATCCGGCATGCGTCAGCAAGGTTTCGAAGCTTTTTTGGGTCATGGCGTCAGGCCCTGTTTTTTGGGAAGGTTGGCATCGCCGCCCCATTCGCTCCATGAACCGTCATAGACGGCGGCATCGGTGTGGCCGATTTCATGCAGCGCCAGCGCGACAACGCAGGCGGTTACGCCGCTGCCGCAAGTGCAGGCGAGCGGGCGGGACAAATCGACATTTCTGGCGGCGAAAATGGCGCGGATATCGTCTTTGCTGCGCAGAAGCCCGCTTTGCGCGTCAATCAGTTCGGCAAACGGGGCGCTGAGGGAGCCGGGCACGTGACCGCTTTGCATGCCGGGGCGCGGTTCGGCCATCTCGCCGCTATAACGGCGGCCATCGCGCGCATCCAGCAGCAGGAAATCCTTGCCCTCGATATTCGCCAGAATGTCTTCTTTCAGCTTCAGCAGTCCGGGGCGCAGCGTGGCGGTGAATTGTCCGGCGGGCGCATCGGGCAGGTCATCGGGCAGCGGCGTGACGGGCAGGCCGGCAGCCACCCATGCGGGCAGGCCGCCATTAAGGATACGTACGTTGTCATGACCGAACAGGCGGAACATCCACCACGCGCGCGCGGCGGCCATATGCATGCCGCTGCGGTCGTAAACAACCACCGTATCGCCGTTTGAAATGCCCAGCGCGGATACTTTTTGCGCGAACAGGGCGGCATCCGGTACGGTATGTGCCAGCGGCGCGGCGGGGTCTGCGATATCGTCGATGTCAAAGGCGCGCGCATCGCCGATGCGTACCGGCAGCGGCGGCAGGCCATAACTGGCATCGAGAATTCTGGTCGTCGGCGCGGTGACGATTTTTTGCAATTCCGATGCGGAAATCAGGGCAGGGATTGTCATTTCAGGCCGCCTTTGCCAGCCAGCGCTGGCGAATGTTGTTGTGATGCCGCGCAAACCAGTGCATCAGCACGGCCGCGGGTGCGTTCATAATCTCGCCGCGGTCGAGCATGGCGAAAACCTCGGATGCGGGCAGCAGGTGGGTTTTAATCTCTTCGCCTTCGTCTTCCAGTCCGTGAAAACCGCTTTCGGCGGAGACGGAAATGCGACCGATATAAAGATGGAATTCCTCGGCAAGGCAGCCCGCGCTGGTATAGCATTTGGCGACGAATTCAAGATCGCCCACCGCGGCGCCGGTTTCTTCGAGCGCTTCGCGGCGCGCGGCATCTTCGACGCTTTCGCCGTCGTCCACGGCGCCGGCGGCGACTTCGTACAAAAACGGGTTTTCGCAGCCCGCCATCATCGCGCCGAGGCGGAATTGCTGGTTCAGCAAAATACGGTCGCTTTCGGGGGCATACAGCAGCACGGCGGCGATTTTCTTGCAGAACATCACCTCGCGCGTCATCTCCGCCGCTTCGCCGTCATGGCGCAGGCTTTGCGGTACGCAGCTGATGGTTTCGAGGCGGTGGTAGCCGTCGAATTCGACCTTGCGGTTTGTGATGCGCGCGGGGCGCGGCGATGTTTTACCTGTCATGTCCCTCTGCCTGTTTTTTGCGGTGTATTTTATGGTTTTTGCAGCCCGAGAAGTGTAGCTTGGGGCGGTAGGTCATTCAAGCGGCGGCGCTAAATTTTTCCTATACATATCAAAATCTTGTGCGCCGTGTGCAGGGTTTCGCTATGCTGCGCCGTGTCATGGTGCAGAAGGGGGCTTCAAACGGCATAATCCTTGCAGTTTCCTGTGCGCAAAATTCAATCCGGCAGCAAGACACAGCGGAGTTCGAGCGTGAAAAAGAAAAAATGGGTCGTGATCGCGGTTCTTTTGTGCGTCGCAGCAGGGGGTGGCTATTATTATACAAAATCCCGCGCCGCACAGGAAAAGGCGGCCGCCATATCGACCGTCATGACGATTGAAACGGGCATGATCGAAGACCTCGTCACCGCGCAGGGCAAGCTGGAGCCGAAGGAATACGTCGACGTCGGTGTGCAGGTGTCGGGCCAGCTGGAAAAAATCCACGTCGAGCTGGGCGATACCGTCAAGGCCGGCGATCTGATTGCCGAGATAGACCCCAAGATTTACGAGGCGCAGGTGCAATCCGGTCAGGCGCGCGTCAAGCAGCTGGGGGCGCAGCTGGCGCAGCAGCAGGCCGCGATCAAGCTGGCGCAGCAGCAGCACGCGCGCAGCGAACAGCTCATCAAGAACAATGCGATCAGTCAGGATACTTTCGATGGCACCGAAACCGCCCTGACCGTGGCGCGCGCGCAGCTCGAGGCCTTGAGCGCGCAGATGGAAGAGGCGCAGTCCAGCCTTGACGAGAGCAAGGCGAACCTCGGCTATACCAAAATCTACGCCCCCATGGACGGCACGGTCGTTGTCAAGGATGTGCGCGAGGGACAGACACTCAATGCGTCCCAATCCGCGCCGACGGTGGTGCAGCTGGCGAACCTTGATGTCATGACCGTGCGCGCGCAGGTGGCGGAGGCGGATGTCATGCGCCTGAAGCCGGGGATGGAGGTCTATTTTACGACACTGGGATCGCAGGGCCGCCGCTGGCAGGGTGAAGTGCGCCAGATTCTGCCTTCGCCCGAGGTTATCAATGACGTCGTGCTTTATAACGTGCTGGTCGATGTAGACAACAAAGACCGCCAGCTGATGACAGGCATGAGCACGCAGATGTTCTTCGTGCTGGGCCGCGCGGAAAAAGTGCCCCTGCTGCCCGTCGCCGCACTCGGAAAACGCGTCACGGCAGAGGACAACGACAAGGGACAGGCCTATGAGGTGCGCAAGGTAGATGCCGCCGGAAAAACCCGGACGGCTATTGTGCATATCGGTCTGATGAGCCGTACCATGGCCGAGGTGCGCGGCGGCCTTGCCGTCGGTGACAAGGTTGCGGCGGCGGCGGCGCTGCTGCCGGCGAACAGCAACAATGCGGGTGGCGGCCGCGGTATGCGCGGCGGCATGCCGCGGCTGTAAAGTGCAGGAATACCGGCATGACCGTGCTTATCGACATTCAAAACGTATCGCGCCATTACCAAAGCGGCGAGACAACGGTGCGTGCGCTGGATGGCGTATCGCTGCGCATCGGCGCGGGTGAATTCGTGGCGATTATGGGGCAATCGGGGTCGGGTAAATCGACGCTGATGAATATCCTCGGCTGTCTTGACCGCCCGACGGGCGGCAGCTATCACATCCACGGCACCGATGTCGCGGGCCTTGACAGCGACGCGCTCGCGGCCCTGCGCCGGCGCACATTCGGGTTCGTTTTTCAGCGCTATAACCTGCTTTCAACCGCAACGGCGGAGGAAAATGTTTCTATCCCCGGCCTCTACGAAGGTCTGCCGCGCGCCGCACGGCAAAAACGCGCGCAGATGCTTTTATCGCGGCTGGGGCTGGGTGACCGCGGCGATCACCGCCCGTCGCAACTGTCGGGTGGCCAGCAGCAGCGTGTGGCGATTGCCCGGGCGCTGATGAACGATCCCCCCGTCATTCTGGCGGACGAGCCCACCGGCGCCCTCGACAGCCGCAGCGGGGAGGAGGTGATGAACCTGCTCAAACAACTGCATGCCGACGGCCGCACGATTATTCTGATTACCCACGACGAAAAAGTCGCCGCACATGCACAGCGTACCGTGCGTATCCACGATGGCAAGATTATCGAGGATAACGGCGCCGCCCCGCAAAAAAACACCGCCGCGCCGCGCGCGCAAGGCGGCAGCGCGGGGATTATGGCGGATGTCGCAGAATCTTTCGTCACAGCTATTCGTGCGCTTCGGGTCAATATGTTCAGAACCGCGCTGACGCTGCTGGGTATTATCATTGGTGTGGCGGCGGTGGTGACGATGATGGCGGTCGGTAACGGCAGCAAGCAAAAAGTCCTCGACCAGATCAGCGCCATGGGCACGAACGTGCTGTCTATCCGCCCCGGCATTGCGGGGTTTCGCGGCAGCGGCGATATTGCAACGCTGGTGCCGTCGGACGCTGATGCGATTGCCGCGCTTTCCAATATCGAAGCGGTGGTGCCGGAGCGCAGCGGGCGCGCAACCTTGCGTTTCGGCAATCTTGATTACGCAAGTTCGATTTCCGGTGTTGGCGTGGGCATGCCTGTTGTGCGCGACTGGCCTGTGGCGCGCGGCAGTTTTTTCAACGCGCGCGATGTCAATAACAACGCGACGGTTATTGTGCTTGGCAAAACGGTTGCCGATACGCTCTTCCCCTATGGCGAAGACCCCGTCGGGAAATATGTGCTGGTCAGCAATATCCCTTTTGAAGTGATCGGCGTTCTGTCGGTCAAGGGGGCGACCCCTTGGGGTTCGGATCAGGATGATGCCGCTTTTATCCCCTATACAACCGCCATCACCCGTATGTTCGGCCAGAATTACCTGAGCAATATCACGGTAAAGGTTGCCGATCTTGCGGGCATTGACGCCACGCAGGCGGAAATTACCCAGCTGCTGATTACCCGCCACCGTACCGAGGATTTCATGATACGCAACACGGCCTCCATCATGGAAATGGCGACGCAAACGCAAAATACGCTGACGGTGCTATTGGGGGCTGTCGCGGCGATATCGCTGCTGGTCGGGGGTATCGGGGTTATGAATATCATGCTGGTCAGCGTGACCGAACGCACGCGCGAAATCGGCATCCGTATGGCGACAGGGGCGCGCATGCGCGATATCATGCTGCAATTCAATATCGAGGCGGCGGTCGTTTGTATCATCGGCGGACTTCTGGGGCTGGCGCTGGGTGTTCTGGCGGGGCTGGGGATTGCACTTTTGGATGTGAAGGTGGTCTTTTCGGCGCTTCCGGCGATACTGGCCTTTTCCTCGGCGGTGCTGACGGGTATTCTTTTCGGGTATTTGCCGGCGCGCAAGGCGGCGCGGCTTGACCCTGTGGTGGCATTGGCGTCTGAATAAACGGAATTGAGGGTTTCAATGAAAAAAGCAAAAAAAATCATCTGTCAGCGCGCCGCTATCATGGGGCTTGCCCTGATACTGGGCGGATGCCAGCTGAGCCCCGATTATGCGGAGCCTCAAGTCGACCTGCCGCAAAGCTGGCGCGACGAAAGCGCCAAGCAAACCGCCGCGCAGGAAAAAATCGATGCGCAGTGGTGGAAAAAATTCAAAAGCACCGAACTTGACCGGCTGATGCAGGACGCGCTTGAAAACAACATCGACCTGCGCGCCGCGCTGGCGCGTATTGATCAGGCGCGCGCCGCAGCCAAAATCGCTGGTGCGCCCCTGCTGCCCTCTGCCGATGCCTCTGCCGGCGCGGGCTGGAACCGCAACAACCCCGCGAGCGGAAAAACAACATCCGAAAACCGCGGCAGTCTGGGCGTTTCCGTCGGCTACGAAGTCGATTTGTTCGGGCGCAACCGTGCGGGGCTGAATGCGGCCGAAGCCAGCCTGCGCGGCAGTGTTTATGACCGCGATGCGCTGGAACTGGTTGTCAAATCCGACGTGGCGCAAGGGTATTTCCTTTTGCTGAATTTGCGCGAACGCATGGATATCGCCAAAAACAACCTTGAAAACTCGCGCGAGGTTTTGCGCATTGTCGAGGCGCGCTATAACGCCGGCACCGCATCGGCGCTGGATGTGTCGCGCCAGAAAACGTCCCTGGCATCGGCAGAAGCGTCGCTGACCGCGCTTGGCAATCAGGCACGCGCGGCGGAAAATGCGCTGTCCATTTTGCTGGGCCGTGCGCCGGTTGATTTGAAATTGAAAACACGCAGTCTTGCGGCGGTGTCGGTACCGCAAATTCCGCTCTCGCAGCCCTCCGCCGTGGTGGCGCAGCGGCCCGATATTCGCGCCGCCGAAGAAACCCTTGTCGCCGCTAATGCCGATATCGGCGCGGCGCGCGCGGCGTTCTTTCCGGTGTTGAATTTGGGGCTGGACACGACGGTCGCGCGCTCGCCGCTGTCGGATCCGGCATCGGTCGCATTGGCGCTGGCGGCGTCGGCGGCGGCGCCGATTTTCAAGGGCGGGCAGTTGCAGGGCGGCGTTGACCGCGCCCGTGCCCGTCAGGCGGAACTGGCCGAAAATTACCGCAAGACCGTCATAACATCGATGCAGGAAGTCGAAAACGCGCTCTCGAGCGCCAAGGCGGCGCGCGAGAGAGAAGTGTCGCTCTCGACCGCAATGCAGGAAGCGCGCAAAGCCTATGCCCTGTCGCGTGATTTGTACGAAGCGGGTTCGGTGGATTACCAGACCATGCTGGATGCCGAGCGCACCTTGCTGAGCGCCGAGGATAATCACGCGAGCGTGCGGCTGGAGCTTTTGAACGCGGCGGTTGATCTTTACAAATCCCTGGGCGGCGGCTGGCAAACGGCGGCGGCGAAGCGTTAATCCTGCGTCCGAAGGGCGTCTTGCGCCTGCGCCGGAAATGCCCCACAATAAGGAATATCCACATCGGGTTTATTTCGGGCAGGGCAGCGCATGGACGACAAATTCCGCAAATTTTTCAATGTCGTGACCGAAGCGCAGCGCGCCGCGGCGGAATGGGGCGGCCTCAAGCTCGGCTGGTCGTTTATCGAGCCGCGCCTGCCCAGGGGCGATGGTCATCCGGTTTTGTTTTTTCCGGGGTTTCTGACCACAGACGGTTATACATCGGCCCTGCGCGAGCGGGTGGAGCAGGCGGGGTTCAAGGCCTATACATGGGAAGGCGGTTTCAACCTCGGTTTTGACGAGGAAACGGCGGCCCATGTCGCCGCACGTCTGCGCGAGGTTTTTGAAGAAAATGGCGGGCGCAAGGTGTCGCTGGTCGGCTATAGCCTCGGCGGTTTTTACGCGCGCGAACTGGCGCGGGAATTCCCCGAAATGGTGCGCGGTGTGATCACCCTGGGCACGCCGTTCGGCCGCATGGACGATACGTCGCAGGCATCGCCGCTGCCGATTGATAAACTCATCCGCTTTTTTACCAAAAACAGCGTGCATGATGGCCATGCCGATATCGGGGCGCGCTGCCTGACGCCGCCGCCCGTGCCGACAACATCGGTCTATTCCCGCGGCGATGGTGTTGCGGAATGGCAGGCGTCCTTGAACCCGCGCGCGAAGCAGACGGAAAATGTCGAAGTCTATGGCAGCCATCTGGGCATGACGGTGAACCCGCTGACGATAGCGGTGGTCATCGACAGACTGGCGCAAAAAGAAGGCGCTTGGAAAAAATTCACGCCGCATGCGGATTTGTCCGCGGGCTATCCCGATGCGGCGGATGTCAAATTGCCCAAAAACCCCCGTTGGTCTTTCGCGGGACGCAAGGACGCGCATCTGTTCGGCGACATTACGCAGGCGCGCAAAAAAACCAAAACGGAAAAGCCCAAACCCTGAGGGTGAAAGCTTTTAGCCCCGCATATTAAAGCGTCTTTTTGGGTGCCGATGCCGCGGGCGCGTTGGCGGCGACTTTGGGCGCAGGCTTTTGTTCTTGCGCAGGTTTGACTTCGGGGGCCGTGGGTTTGGGCGTGATGCCATAGCTGCGGTCCAGAAGCGGCGTCAGTTCCGGCGCGATCACGGCTTTCATCAGCTGCGTTTGCAGGCCGCTGGTGAATTTGTAATCGGCTGCTTCAGGGCCTTCAACATAGGCCGTCATGGCGCCATAAAAGCGATCGCCGATGGTATAGACCACGGTTGCCGTACGGCTCTTGACGTCGGACGAAATAACGCCGCCGCGGGCGGTCACGGTGTGCGAACGGTTGTCGCCGGTACCGGTTTTGGCGCCCAGCAGCAACACGGTGCCATCGCTCAGCTTCACGCTGCCAAAGGCGCGGCGGGCGGTGCCCAGTTCAACTACGTTCTGCATTTCACGGCGCGTTAGTTTGGCGACTTCGGCGTGCATTACGCGTTTCGGCTCTGCTTTGCCTGCTTTGAAGTTCAGGGAATACGGGGTGTTTTCACCGAATTTGATATCGGTGAATTTTGTCGCGGGTATCAGCAAACCATCGTTCTGGATGATGCCGGCCAGTGTCGCCAGCGCCGCAGGCGTG
The DNA here is from genome assembly GCA_964551435.1 of uncultured Micavibrio sp. Classification (GTDB taxonomy): domain Bacteria; phylum Pseudomonadota; class Alphaproteobacteria; order Micavibrionales; family UBA2020; genus UBA2020. The sequence goes on along the minus strand of CAZKBS010000003.1, from coordinate 204,986 downwards.
TCGCCCGAGGAGCCGATGGCGGAGGCATAGGATGCCGTCATCTTGTCAAACGGGAAGCCTTTCGATTTCCATTCGGCGTGGATATGCGTGAAGGCTTCGTTTTCCAGCATGGTGCGGATGCGGTTGTTCTGGCCCTGCATGCTGTTTGATTTGAACAGCCATTCATAGATTTCCTGACGCGTCTGGGCGGAAGACGTCACGACCTGTGTCCATGTCGCATCCGGATTTTCCGCGCGGTGCGATGCCAGCCACAGCGCGAGCGGATGCAGGCGCGCCAGATAGGCGCGGTCGTTCAGGTTGAACTTGCCTGGAGCGTGTTCTTTCGTAATAACGGCTGAAATCCGCATTGGGCGCACAGGTGGTGCAATGTTTGCGGATATAGCTGCTCATCTCCTCCAGCGTACCGTTCGGATAGATGGAGCGGTGAACGACGGCGAGTTGCAGCGGGCCTTTGACGCGCAGCTGTCCGGCCAGCACATCGGCGGCTTCTTCGGTCGATTTGCCGCGCTGTTGCTGCCAAGCTTTCCACAGGAAGGTCGTGCCCTCCTTATCGGCGAAGCGCTCCAGATATTCGCGGCGCGTTTCGCTTTGGGCATCGGTATAGATATTCGGGTCGATGTCCATTTTCTGGTACAGCGTATAATTCACGACATCGCGCATGATGCGGATAAAGGCAAGGTTGTTGGATTTGTGCAGGGCTTCCTTGACGGTGAAAACCTGCCCGTTTTCCTTGCTTTCGAAGTTGCTGAAGGTATGCACGCCGCCGCCGGTGAAAAAACGTTCAGCCGGGCTGGCGCTGTAGGTGCGGTTGAGCGCGGCCTCCAGCGTGCCTTCGAGGGTTTTGTCGGTGGTTTCGGATTGCAGGTGGTCGATAACAAAGCGCGTCAGCCTGTCATCCGAATGGATAACCATGTTGCGGCGGGCTTCGGCGTCCATATCCTTGAACTTGCCGTGCAGGTCGGCGATGGCTTCGAGGTACGATACCATCGTGCGCAGCTTGGCGGTGGAGCCGAGTTCCAGTTTTGAATCTTCGTTCAGGTTGAACTGGCCGTCGAAATTGTCGGCCTGCACGCGCAGCACGTTGGTGCCGTCGGGCATGCGTTCATAGAGCGTGAAGGTATAGGTGATATTCGCGCCTTGTCCTGGCTTTAGCAGGCGGAAACCGGTCAGGCCATATTGCTCCGCGACGGCAGGGTCGCTCAGGCTGCGCAGTTTTTGCGAAATCGCGCGGTCAACCTGCACGTCGAGCGTGGTACGCGCGGTCATATCAAGGCGGTTCAGCTCGTAAAGGCTTTTCATCTCGAGCGCGCGCAGAAGATCGATTTGCAGTGCGGTCGCGGCTTTTTGCGGGTTAGGCGGCGGGGTGTGTTCGCTGCGCACAACCTGCGGGTCGGCATAGGTCACGCGGGTGGCCAAGGTTGCAGCCGCCAGACGTTCGCTGATGATGCCTTCTTTCGCCAGCAGCGGCAGATAGGCATCGACGCGCGCTTCCAGTTCGGCGCGCTGGCGCAGGAAATAGGCCGAAGGTTTTTTGACTGAGAGCGCAATGCTCAGCGTGGCGCGGTAGGCGGCCGCTTTTTCGGCCATTTCCTCATCGCTCATCTGCGCTTCGTCCTTGCGCAGCAGTTCGTTCACGCGCTGCGGGTCTTTGCCGAACCAAGCTTTCATGCCGTCGGAAAAACCATGTACTTCGCCAAAGCCGGGCACGGCAGACAACGGAATACTGTTGATGTAGTCAAGTGCGATGCGCTGCGCCGCCGCGGAGTAGGAGCCATGCTGATACGCGCGCACAGATGCGGTCAGCATCTGGCGGAATTTTTCTTCCTTGCTGCCATTGGTCTCGCCGCCCGGGGAGTGGCGGAATTTTTCCGTTTGCGTCGCGAGGGTGGATGCGCCCGCACCGCCTTTGCCGATCAAATCCTGTTTGGCGGCATAGGCAAGACGTTCCCATTCAATGGCGGGGTTTTTGGTATTGACGTGGCTTTCCAGCAGCTCGCGGTTTTCGACGTAGGCGAGACTCTTGATCAGCAGCGGCGGAATATCGTCGAACGTCGGATACACGACGCGCGGGAAACGCGCATCATGCAGCGTGTTGCCTTGATCGTCGGTGATGCGCAAGCCGGCCTGCGCCTTTTCGTTATAAATCGGGAAGAGGCGGATGCCTGCGATGCTGCGTTCCTGCCATTGCGTTTCGCCTTGCAGGACGTATCCGCGCTCCGTCAGGTTTTCGCGGATTTGCAAAGTCTGCGCATAACCAAGGCGGATGTCATACGGGCCAGCTGCGGCGGGTGCGCTGTTCGGGCCGGTGGTTTTGGTTTCGGTGAAAGCGGAACCTTCGGCGGCGGCCGTAAAAATTTTCGACTGGATGAAGGAAGTGTTGACTTCAACCGCGACGCCCGTGGTCAATACAGCGCCGGTGATGGCAACCGTATACATCCACTTGGGGACAGAGCTGTACCAGTGAAGCTTCTTGGGTGGTCGCTCGCTGCCTTTCGGCGCGCTGCTGTTATTCTTGGCATCGCCTGCGGGCGCTGCGGTGGCGTTGTTTTTGAGGTCGTCGCCACGACCGTTTTGACCTGTAGCCATGCTACAGCACTCCCTGCCCGAAGGCGCATAGTGATGTTTATGTGAAATGAAGTATAGCAAAAGCTATACTATTCGCAATGGGGAAACAGATATGCCGATAACAATATTTAAGCAACTGATTTTTAATGGTAATTTTATTTCAATCGGCGGCTTTCGCCGTGGCGAGAATCTGCTGCGCTGCCGCGACTCCGGTGGCAAAGCTTGCCTGCAGCAAGTATCCGCCCGTGGGTGCTTCCCAATCCAGCATCTCGCCGGCGGCATATACCTGCGGCAGGGCGCGCAGACGAAAACCGTCAAGCGCACTTGCGCGGATGCCGCCCGCGCTTGAAATCGCACGCTCCAGCGAAAAGGGCGCATGCACATGCAGCGGCATAGCCTTGATGCGCGCCGCAAGCGCCGCGGGCGCAAGCTGCGCAAGGTCTTGCCCGCCCGCCGCGTCTTCGCGCAGCAGCGTCGCGGCGAGAGAGGATAATCCCCCCGCGCTGCGCAGCCATGTGCCGAGCGATTTCGCGCCGCGCGGCTGCGCCAGTTTCTGTGCAAGTTTCTCGAGGCTTAGGCCCGGCCGCAAATCCAGATGCAGCAGGGCATGGCCGTCCTTCTCTACGGCATCGCGCAGCGCGGCGGAGAGGGCATAGATGCCGCCGCCTTCGATGCCCGTGGCGGTCATCATCGCCTCGCTCTCCACGCGCTGGCCGTTAAAACTCAGCGCCAGCGGCTTGAGCGGTTGGCCGGCAAACTGCTGCCTGAAATAATCCGACCATACGACGTGAAACCCGCAGTTGGCCGGGCGGAAGGGGGCGATGTCCACGCCTCGCGATTGCAGCCACGATATCCATGCGCCATCCGCGCCCAGCTTCGGCCACGACGCGCCGCCCAGCGCCAGCAGCACGGCATCTGCCGCAGGCGCGGCAAACGGCCCGCTGGCTGTGTCAAACAAAAGCGCGCCTGCGTCATTCCAGCCGCACCATGTGTGCCCGAAGCGGAATTCAACGCCCATCGCGGCCAGCCGCGCCTGCCATGCCCGCAGCAGGGGCGATGCCTTGAAGCTTTTGGGAAAGACGCGGCCGCTGCTGCCGACAAAAGTTTCCTCCCCGAGCGCCGCACACCACGCCCGCAGCATATCCGGCGTGAAGCCGCGAATGGCGGTTTCAACCATTGTGCGGCCTGCGCCGTAGCGCGCGAGAAAGCTATCGATATGTTCGCTATGGGTGATGTTGAGTCCGCCCCGCCCCGCCATCAGGAATTTGCGTGCGGGAACGGGTTTGCGCTCGAAGATCGTGACGGCGGCGCCCGCATGCGCCAGCGTTTCGGCGGCGATAAGTCCGGCGGGGCCGGCGCCGATGATGTGAACGCGCGGCGTGTTCATTACGGGGTGGTGTCCGGCATGTCGGGGGCGGTTTGTTCGGATTCGTCCGCCGGTGCGCCGGCAGGGGCGGGGATATCCATCATCTCCAGCGTTTGCTTGTCAGGCACGCCGGTATCCTTGAGGCCGTAGCGTTTCTGGTAACGGCGCAGCGCCTCGTGCGTTGCATCGTTCATGATGCCGCCGCCATAGGCGCCATCCAGCAGGTTTTGTTCGATCAAAATGGCCTGCACCCTGCGCAGCATTTCATCATGCTGGCGGTCAAATACAACGACGGGGACGATGTCTTCGGTATTGCGCGTTCTTTGCGGCGGGGTAAAGCCCGTGACATTCAGTATGGATTTGCCGGCGCTGTAGATAATCGGCTCCGCCCGCATCGTCCAGTCCAGCAGAGCCGAACTGACAGGCGCACGGTGGATAGCGGTTTTAAGGAAGCCCTGATAGCTTTCGCTCTGCGCGGTCGTGCTGCCTGCAACATAGGGGAAGCCGGCGATGACCAGCACGATAACCGCCCACGCCGCGCCAAGCCGCAAAGGCGATGCGGGTGCGTGCGGATAAAAATGCCGCCACGTCAGGCGTGCCGCCGTAATCAGGCAGCGTGCAAGCGTCAGCACCACCAGAAACAGCGAAATGAACAGTGCGATGCTGGGGATATAGATAAAGCGCACGGCTTCCTTGCCCACGGTCTCGTTGCTCTCGCCGTTGGCGAATTTCTTGCCCTGCTGCTCCATTTCGCGGATGAAGGCGATCGCGCGGCGTTTGATATCGGGCGCGATGACGTTTTCGGTGAATTCCTCGCGCGTCATGCTGAGGCTGAAGCCGGGGTAATACATCTGCCCGAGTTGGTTGCGCAGCTGCTGCTGTACGGCGGGCAGGCGTACGAATTCGTCAAACGACAGGCCGGGTTTGATATTGCTGGGCATGCTGCGCGGATTGCCGCTGTCATCCGTGCGGGTACGTCCGAGCTTCCATTCAACCCCCGCCCGTGACAGCAGCGCCTTGGCAAGGGCGTCATCCAGCGTCTGCACATCGCGCACAGACCAGTCTTCGGGCAGCATGAAGCCGATGAGTCTTTTGTCGATACGCAGGGTTTTAAGGATTTTATCGCGCACCAGTTTGCGCAGATGTTCGGACGCTTCGTAATCGTCGCGGTTGCGGATGGTGGCGCTAAAGCCGCTCTGCCGGTGCACCTTTTGCATGCAGAAGGGCATCAGGCGTGCCTGCAGACGCTCAATCCCTGCCGGATGGCAGGCAAAGGTTTCGCGTTTGGCGACTTCGCGCAGGCTGGCACCGATCTGGTTATAACTTTCGATCTCTTCAGGCGTAATGCCGCTGCTTTCGCACCAGTAATCATAGGGTACGCGCATATCGACGGCATCGCGGATGGTGCGCTGGTATTGAAACGTGATACGTCCGCGGCAGGTTTCGTTCGGGCAGGCGACGAAGTTTTTATGCACGTCTATCAGGCGGGTATAAAGCGCGGAGGCATTGCGCGAGGCGAAAGCTTTGCATGTCGCGATGGAATCGCGCATTTTCAGCCAGCCGCGGTCGGTTTCTTCGCGCGCCATCCGCAGGATATCCTCGCGCAGGCTGATCAGATACGGCTCCGACAGGATTTCGGTATATTCCGACGATGCGTTTTGATAGGGCGCGTAAACCTCGTTTCGGAAACGCTCGCTTTCGGCAAGATATTCTGCATAGCGGGCATCGATATCCTGAATGTCGGTGCGCGACACCATCAGGCGCACGATATCGTCCTGCTTTTCGCGGATCATGTCCTTGGCTTCGTCGGGGAACTGCATGAACAGGCTGCCCATCAGAACCAGAAACGTACGCAGCGCCGGATCTTCGTTTTTATCAAAGCGCAAATCGCGCAGGGCGATAATGCCGTGGCCGAAACCGCTGCGCATCACCTGCATATAGCGTGCATCCAGCCGCGTTTCCCATGTGGTCGGATGCACCATGAAGCGCTCGATCATGATTTTCTGGCCGAAAAACATAGCGGGCCATGTCATCATCACGACGCCGGCCAGCACGAAAACGCGGTGCAGCTGCATATAATGCGCAACCAGGACGCCGAAAATGCCGATAAGCGGCAAAATCACCCACATCATCGAGGCGTCGGGCGGCGGGAAATCGAGCGAAACATCGCCGCCGCCGCCCGTCAGCAACTGCGTAAAGCTGACGCCCGCCGGATCCAGCCCGCCACCATCCGCCGCCAGCGGAGATAGCAGGAACAGCAGCGGGCAGAGAAGGGCCAGCAAGCCGAAAACAATCTGGTCGGACAGCCGCGACATGCGGAAACGGTCGCGCGCGAAAAATCCGGCGACCAGCAACGACAGCCCTACGCCCGATACCGCGCGGCCCAGATATTCGACATCGCGCAGGTCGTCGGCGGTGGCGGTGATATCGCTGGCCGTATCCAAAAGCCGTGCGTTGAAAATGAATTCCGCCAGAATATACAGCAGGCTGCAGCACAGCAGCGTGATATCCAGACGCAATCCGGCGCGGCCGGATGCGGCGGTCTTGTCATCGCTGGATGGTGTGCGCTCAGTCACGGAAACCTCAAACGGCGGCGGGTGTTTGGCGCCCGCGCGGAATGTCTGGGGCGATAAAACATGCTTAATATTGAAATATAAAGAAAAAATATCAACATAGTCTTAATCCGCAGCAATCGATGTCTGCGGTATATGTCGATATTTCAATGGCTTGCGCTTATTTGAGGGGCGGCCGAGGCATTATTCCGAAAACACGATGGCAACGCCACGCTTCTTGAAATAGGCCTGCATGACCTTGCGGCCCTGACGGTTGTTCTGGGCCAGGCGCGCCGGATTGACGGCGACTTCTTTCTGTCCGCCCGCGGCGAGGGATGATTTCAGATCCGCAATCAGCGTGTCGATGTCCTGATTGTCGTTGTGGAGCGAGGTATAGATATCCTCGAGAATCTCGGCAACGGGGCGTGCGGTCATGGCTCTGGCTCCTCGGCTCTGCGGGCTTCCGGTTTGAATACGCGGCTATAGTATAAACGCGCGCCGCCGGAGTCAATCTTGACGCGCCAGGCGTGTTTGACGCATCAGGCAGGGGCGGCGGGTTTCACGTAGCGGGCGTTTACGGTGCGGGGGCCGACAGGCGTTTCAGGGTTTTGGGCAAATCGCGCATGTTGTCGATGACCGTATGCGCGCCCGCATCCAGCAGCGCCTGTTTCAGCGCGGGTGCTTCGGCACGCTCGGCAAGGCCGGTAAAGCCGATACGCAGGCCGATGCCTGCGGATACAGCCGCCTTCATGCCGGTGACGCTGTCTTCGACGGCGGCGGCTTCGGCGGGGGAAATGCCGGTTTTCTGCGCGGCCAGCAGATAGATGGCCGGATCTTCCTTCAGCTTGCCCGCGACATCTTCGAATGCGCTGAACAGGCGCGACGCGGGGATGCGTTCATTATATCCATGTTTGTCCAGCAGCGGCTGGATGCGCAGGCGCGGGCTGTTGCTGACGATGGCCACGCCGAGTTTCATGTCGTCCTGCAATTCGGCCAGCGTTTCGCCGATGCCGGGCGCCAGATGCGCGTTCAGGATCGCCTGCCGCGTTTCGGGGCGCAGCTTGTTGATGCGCAGATCTTCGATGTCGATGGTCACTTGCGCATCCTTGGGCAGGCCTGCGTTGATGATATCCTGAAACTGTTTGCCGATCTGGCCGAAATCCTTGCCGCGCATTTCCAGCTGGTCGATGACGTCGGTCAGCGGCTTGCCGAAAGCTTCGTTGGCGTAATTCGTCAGCACGCGGCGGGTGACGGCGATGCTCACGGCTTCGGTATGGGCGATGGTGCCGTCCCAGTCGAAAAACACTTCTTTCAGTTTTGGTGTCGTCATGGGCTTTACGTCCTTATGCGTCGATAAAACGGGCGATGGCGGCGGTAACGGTATCGGGGGCTTCCATATGCGCGATATGGCCCGCGCCGGCGATGCTGACAAACGTCGATTGCGGCAGATGACTGTGCATTTCCTGCTGCATCTCGGGCGGTATCAGCGTGTCTTCGGCGCCGCTGATGACCAGCGCGGGGATATCGATGTGCGGCAGAAAGTCGCGGCTGTCGGGGCGGTTCGCGCAGGCTTTCTGGTGGCGGGCGAAACCCGCGTAGCCGACGCGCATGGAGGTCTCGCGCAGGACCTCAATCAGCGCGGCGTCTTTCTGCGCGCGCGGGCCCAGAAAAACATGGTAATGCGTGGGGTCCTGACGCGCGGCGCGCCAGCCGTCTTCGCCGGCGGCGACGTCTATCATGCGCTGGCGTTTACGCTCCAGCGTATCCGCGCGGGCGGAGGTGCAGCAGAAGATAACTTTTTTGATGCGGTCTTTGGCTTTTTTAAGCGCATCCAGTGCGACATAGCCGCCCATGGACGTGCCGCACAGAATAATATCACCCTGCGCGGAGGCCAGCACACGGTCCGACATCGCGCCGATATCGTCAAGATCGACCAGATTGACCACGGCGGTTTTATGCGCCGCGGACAGGGCGTTTTTTTGCGCATCCCACGTGGCCTCGTCCGAAGACGCGCCGGGGATGAAAACGATGGTCGGCGCGGCGCTCATCAGGGCTTTATGCCTCCGTTTGCATTTTTACGCGCGGGGGCGGACGGGGCGGGCGTTTGCGCCTGCGGCTGGTTGTCCTGCACGATATGACGCACCATGTCTTTCGCAGGGTCTGCAGGCACGGTGGCGCGCAGGGGCGCGGCGGCGGTTTCTGCGGTTTTGACCCAGTCGCAGACTTCGCGGATGCGCTTGGGCGTCACCAGTTCGGGATAATGCCCGACGCCTTCGTACATCATCAGCGACATATCGGGGCGCACGGCGAGCATTTTCTGCACGATATCCGGCGTCGCGGTATTCGATTTTTCGCCCGCCAGCAGCAGGATCGGCGTCGGAATTTTCTCGAAGGCGTCCCACTTATCGTAGGGCTTCAGGTATTCGTCGGCGTAGCCGTACATGGAGTTGGGGTCATAGGCCCAGCCGAAGCCTTCGCGCGTGAAATGCGCAAAGCCGTGGTTAAAATCATGCACGATGAAGTCCGGGTCAACCGGCGCGCCGTGACCGGCAAGGAAATTCGTCAGTTTTTTGACGGCATCGCCCACGGTGGGGGAGGCGGGGCGTTCGCGGTTGCGCCACGCGCGGCGCAGTTTCGGGCCGGCCGGCGTTTCGGGCGGCATGTCGCCGATGATGGTGCCTGCCCAGTTTTCATGCGCGAAGCCGTCTTCGACCATCGCGTAAATAACTTTGGTGCCATGCGAATGGCCGATCAGGTGGAATTTGTTCTTCGGCTGCACATGGTCGATCAGCGCGCGCACGATGGCGGCGTAGGTTTCCAGCGTGTAATCGCCGGGCATGCGCAGGTTGTCGCTGTGGCCCTTGCCGGGGTAATCAAGGACGATGATGTTGAAATTATCCATCGCGCCTTCGGCAAAAAAATCAAAACGGCGCGCGCTGTTGTAAATACCGCCAAGGCAGATGATGGTCTCTGCCGTCTCTGGATTGTTTTTCGCTTTCCAGACATTGTAGGAAATTTGCAGCTGCTGCGTTTTGACAAGATTGGCATCGTCATGCAGGCCTTCGGGCAGATAGGCCTTCATGCGCTCCGCATGATGCGTGTAGGTGAATTCGCGGCGTTCGAACAGCGGCAGGAAACGCGCATCCAGTTCGCGGGCGCGCTGGGCCAGCGCCTTTCTTCCGCGTTGAAATTCGCCTCCATCGCCGGGGAGATGTTGCCGAAAACCGAAATATCCCTGTGCTGTGCCATGCGTTTCACTCTCGCCCACATAATTCAAAGGTGATGTTAGAGGATATTCTGTTTGCCAGAAAATTAACACACAGGCAACGATATGTCTAACATAATATGAAAAACAATGGGCGTTTTTCGCAACTTTCTGAAAGGTTTACGTGTTGCGCCGCACAAAATCGGCCGCTTTCGTGCCGCTGCTTTTCATTTATTGCGTGGGGTGTTGTGGGGCGTTGCGGCGTCGAGGATTAAAACCCGATATCGGTGGCGGCTTTTTTAAGGATGCCGGCGCTGTGCTTCAGCGCGGCTTTTTCTTCCGCCGTCAACAGGGGGTAGAGCGTGCGCTCCACCCCGCCGCGTGCGACCACGCGCGGCAGCGACAGCGTTACATTCGCGACGCCTTGCGCATCCGGCGTCAGCATGCTGCAGGTGATGATGGCGTGCTGGTCGTCGACGATGGCTTCGGCAATCCGCGCCATACCGCCGCCGATGCCGAACCATGTCGCCCCCTTGCCGCCGATGATGCGGGCGGCGGCGTGGCGCACGCCGTCGTCAATCTGCGCGCGCACGTCTTCGGTCACGGGGGCGGAAAGCTGCACGGCGCAATCGCCCAGCGGCATATTGCCCACACTCACGCCCGACCAGTGAAGCACTTCTGAATCGCCATGTTCGCCCAGCACATAGGCATGTACCGAATGGCTGGAGACGCCCAGATGCTCCGCCAGCAGCGCGCGAAAACGCGCGGTATCAAGAACAGTGCCCGAACCGATAATCCGCGACGGCGGCAAGCCGTGGCTGCGTGCGGCAATCGCCGTCACCATATGCGTCATGACATCGACGGGGTTGCTGGCGATCATCAGCACGGCATCCGGCGCGGCATCCAATACGCGCGGCACGATATCGGCAAACACGTCGGCGTTGCGGCGCAGGAGGTCGAGGCGCGTCTCGCCCGGTTTTTGCGCGGCGCCTGCTGCAATCATGACAATACCGGCCCCTGCGAGCCCGGCATAATCATCGCCGCCCGTCACGGGAACAGGTGCGGCAAAGGGGGTGGCGTGCAGGATGTCTTCCGCCTGCGCGCGCGCCAGCGCCGCATTCTTGTCGAGAAGATAGATAGCGGAGCCGATGCCTTTCATCACGCAGGCATAGCCGCTGGCGGCGCCGACCTGTCCTGCACCGATAATGCCGATTTTCATGAAAAACCTCCCCGCGGAAAAAATAAAAACAATGCCTGCCTATCATAGGTAGGAGGCGGTATTGCTGCCAGCGCTTTCGGGCGGCGGGGAGGATATTAAGCGGACTAAAGCGGTCTTGGTGTGCGCGGCTTGATGATGCCGAGAGGTTTCATCAGCAGAACATCTCTGTGCGCGCATTCGGCGGGCATGCGTTTGTCAGCATGAATGCCGATGTTCATGCGGCGTGACAGCCCGGGGTCTGTGTCAAGAAAAGTACGGATACTATCGCGCGTCCCGCAAAGAATGGCCGTGATGCCGCGCTGTTCGATGGCGGCCGGCAGCGCGCTGGCGATTTCGCGGCACGTTAGATCGCCAATCAGCTGTGTATTGTCTAAAATGAGTGTACCGTTTTCGGCAACGCTTCTTACGGCATTGGCGCCTTGGCCAACAAAATTCATGCTGCGCGAGGAAATCCAGGACACGGCATTGCTGATAAAGCCGTTATCGGTGAGGGCTTTGAGGTAGGCATTCATGATGCGTGCGCCGTTCACGCCCGTGTCGTCTTCGATGGCAACGCTCAGGCACGGTAACCGCATACCCGCTGTGCGAAGGCTTAATGCCTGCTCGATGATATCGTCCAGTTGTTCGTGTCCGGTCATGCCGCCACCTTCAGGGATATGCAGAAAACATTATCCCACGAAGACATTAAAATACGATTTACCCGCAAAAGACGTTCTATCCGCCCCGAGGGGGCGGTCTGGTCAAATCTGCATTTTTGAAAAAGTGGCTGGGGTGCTAGGGATCGAACCTAGGAATGGCGGTACCAAAAACCGCTGCCTTACCGCTTGGCTACACCCCAACACGCGGGCGCAAAAAGCGCCTGTATCAGGTTTTGGACGCGAATTGTGCGGGATATGCAGAATCCGGCGCGCCAAAGTGGTGACACTCTATAAAAAATTCCCGCGCCGTGCAAGATGTAACAAAAACAATCGTTTCAAATGCGGAGCGCTTCGTAAAATCTTTGTTTTTCAAATGTTTGTGGTTTTTTCTTTTCGCGGGTGGGCTCTGTGCGCGGGCGGGAGAATCTGATATGCTCCGCCTTGACCATAATAAAGACAGCCAACAGTGTTTCCAGCCCCCCTTTGCAGCGGGGCGGGGACGACAGGGAAGCCCCAAGCCCATGCGCCAGCCTGACGACAAAAAACAGACGCCCCCCGCGTCCGATACGCCTGCGGCGGCATCGCCGCGCGAAGTGCTGTCGCATCAGGAAAAAGTCTATTTCGAAATGTTCCGCGCCATCGAACAGCTGGGCCGCAAGCTGGAAAAGGCGGAAGCGGAGCGCTACATGCTCTCGCGCCGTCTGGCCGATATCGAACAAAGCGCCGAGCGCGACGAGGAAACGGGCCGCCTGTATCTGCCCGCAAAAATAGAACAGCCTGCGCGGCTGCCGCTGTCCGAACCCATGCCGCGTGTGATGCAGGCCGCGATTGCCGCGAGCTTTGTCATCGCGCTTTGCGCGCTTGGCGCCGTCATCATGCAGGATATGCCGCAAAAACTCTCGCCGCAGCAACTGGCGGCGCTTGAAACGCTGTCCGCGCGCGCGCTGCAAACGGCGGAGTGGCGCAAACCTGCGGAAGCTGCCGGACAAGACAAACCCGCAGTAACCGCCGCGGTGCCCGCACCGCTGCCCGCGCAGGCAGAGGCGATTGAAGCGGCGGCGCCTGACGATATGCCGCAGGAAACCACGCCCGATACGCTGGCGGCAGCAGCGAGCGATGAAGAAGCGCCCGAAGATTTCGCCGCGCATCTGGAAGACGCCCTTGCCGATCTGCCGGCGCAGACGCAGACCGCCGCAGCCGAAGAGGCCGCGCCCGCTGCGGCTGCCAAACCCGCCGAAGAAGATAAAGACGTCACCGTCATGACCGAAGGGGCGGAGCCGTCCTTCGCCGAAGTACACGCCGAAGACAACACGGCCGAAGTTCTGGGCGAGCAGACAGAGCACGCGCCCGCGGCCCTGACCGCCGTGACGCCAGCCGCGGATAACGCGGCTGATTCCGTCCAGACATCCGCGCCCGCGCAGGCGGCGCCGGTGGCGGCGGAAACAAAACCGCAGATGACCGCCGCGCCCAAGCATCAGGAAACGCTGCCGCTGATGCGCGACAGCCGTTTGCCGCCGTCCTTGCAGGCGCTGGAAGTGCGGGCGTTCGAAGGTTATGCCGAGGCGCAGCACGATCTTGCCGCCGCCTATGCCGATGGCCGTCTGGTCAAACAGGATTACGCCCGTGCCCGCGCATGGTTCACACGCGCGGCCGCCGGCGGCGTTGCCAATGCGCATTACAATCTGGGCGTGATGGCGCAGCAGGGGCTGGGTACTGCAGTCAATATCCAGCAGGCAATGGCGCATTACGAAGACGCCGCGAAGCTTGGTCATGCGGAGGCGATGTATAACCTCGGACTTTTGTATGCCGAAGGCCGCGTCGTGCCCAAAAGCGCATGGCGTGCCGTGACCTATTTCAAACGCGCGGCGAATGCAGGTCTTGTGCAGGCGGCCTATAACCTTGGCGTGATTTACGAGGGTGATGCGCTCGGCAAGCCGGATCTGACGGCGGCCATCGAATGGTACGACGTTGCCGCAAGCGAGGGTAACCGCGACGCCGCGCTGGCCGTGCGCCGTCTCAAACGCCAGCAGGCTGCCAGCCGTTGAGCGCTGCGCGGTTTATTCCCTGAACAGCCCCGATGCCTTGACCCACCATGTGGGATATTCCTGCCGTATTTTATTGACGGCGGCGGCCGCTGCCGCAGGATTGTCGTAGATGCCAAAACACGTCGCGCCGCTCCCCGACAGGCGGGCGATGTGGCAATTCGGCGTGCTTTCGATGGCTTGCAGGGCGCGGCGGATATCGGGGCTGACCTCGATCGCCGCATCGGTCAGGTCATTGCGGTAAAAACGCAAATCGGCAATCCATTCCTGCAGTGTTTTGCGCCGCCCGCCGAATTGGATGGGCGCGCTATAACGGCCGGAAAAACGCCGCGCGAAGCGGGCGAAAACTTCCGGCGTCGGCGTCGATACGGGCGGTGTGACCAGCACCAGATGCATGTCGGGCATTTCGGGCATGGCCATCATTTTCTCGCCGATGCCCTCCATCCACACGGGGCGGCGCACCAGACAGGCAGGCACGTCTGCGCCCAGCGTCGCGCCCAGACGGCGCAGGCGTTCTTTTTCTTCCGGCAGCGCCCAGAGTTTTGACAGGCCGCGCAACGTGGTGGCCGCATCGGACGACCCACCGCCGATGCCCGATGCCACGGGTAGGTTTTTTTGCAGGGTAATCATGCCTGTCGGCGTGATGCCGTATTCGCGGCCCAGTGCCTGTGCCGCTTTGTACACAAGATTGCCGCGCAAATCGCCGACGTCATCGGCGAAATATCCTTCGACATCAATAAACAGGCTGTCGTGGCGGGTGAACGTCAAATGATCTCCCGCTTCCGCAAATACGACGATACTTTGCAGCAGGTGATAACCATCGTCGCGGCGGCCCGTGACATGCAGGAACAGGTTGATTTTGGCGGGGGCATGCAGCGAAAACGTTTTCGCGCTCATGTTCGATAGTTCCATTTTTCTCATGTCGGGTCTTCCTCTGCCGCCGGGGCTGCGACTGTGCAGCGCTGTTCGGTACATACGGCTTTTTGCGCGGCGCGCGCCGGCGTATCGCCGTGGCAGGCGCGGCTGCGGCGTTTTGTGTCGTAATAATAATTGAGCTCTTTCAATCTGTCCTTGCGCACGGCGGCGATGCTGTCGCAGGGGCGGGCAAGAAGGCCGCAATCGCTGTCCGCCGTGCAGGCGCTATAGACCGCCAGCGACAGGTCGGGCGCGTCATCCATCATCGGCACGGGTTCATGGCTGAACACGATAACGGCGGAGAGCAGCAGCAAAAAAACAATCGGCAGGGCGATGCGCATGGCGGCACACAGAAAAACAAAAACGCATGACCGTGCAGCAAACCCCGCGCGGTCTTTGCGTTCTATATAGCGGAAAGCGGATATTAAAGCGAGGTGTCTTTCTGCACGACCACGGTTGCCGCAGGTTCAATACCGTTTTTCAGCTTGCTGTCGACGGCGGCGCGGAAATCGGCGTCTTTGCTGAGTTCTTTTGCGCGCAGCCATTTGAAGCGGGCTTCGGTCCGGCGGCCGGCCTGCCAGTAGGCATCGGCCAGATGGTCGAGGATGGTTGAATCGTCCGGCACCAGCGCCACGGATTTTTCCAGCCAGTGTACGGCCTGTTCCATATCGCCAAGGCGGTAATAGGCCCAGCCGTAGCTGTCGAGGATATACCCGTCATCGGGGCGCAGGGCGACGGCGCGGCGGATGAAATCCATTGCCTTTTGCAAATTCACGCCCTTGTCGACCCAGGTATAGCCGATGTAGTTCAGGATCATCGGATTGTCAGGCTGGAAGCTGAGGGCGAGCAGCAGGTCTTTTTCCGCACGGTCCCAGTTCTGCGCACGCTCCAGCGACATGCCACGGGCGTAAACAACCGCCCAGTGGGCTTCGGTCGGCTCGCCCACTTCGGCCAGCACTTCGTCATAAACGGCCACGGCCTGCGTGAAATCTTCGCGGCGGCGATACATGTCGCCAAGCGCAATCAGCGCTTGCAGGCGCGATGCCGGATGCGACGCCAGTTCGCGCAGCATCCTGGTCGCGTTATCGGTCAGATCCGCGCTTTCATAAACCTCGGCGATGCGCAGGCGTGACAGCGTATGCAGC
Organism: uncultured Micavibrio sp.; assembly: GCA_964551435.1. Lineage (GTDB taxonomy): Bacteria > Pseudomonadota > Alphaproteobacteria > Micavibrionales > UBA2020 > UBA2020. The sequence continues at coordinate 189,339 of CAZKBS010000003.1, read as the reverse complement.
GGCGCAGCGGGGTTGATGGATTTATAGGCTTCGATAGCGGTTGCGTATTTCTCGCTGATGGTGGCGATGTCGCCCAGCATCAGCTGCCCGAAAGCGGAAGAGGGGGAGAGCATCTGTACAAGACGGCTGTAGATTTGCGCACTGTCGTAAGACCGGCGTTCGAACAGCAGTGTGGCCAGATCGAAGATTGCCATGGCCGCGCCATCGGCGGCGGTGCGGATAATCGGCGTCCGGTGGCTGTCGAGCTTTTCAGGCGCATAGAGCGGGCCGAGGCCGTCATAAATACGCTGCGCGGTCGCGGTATCGCCATAGCGTTCGAAGAAATTCGCCAGCAGCAGCGCGCTATGCAGCGTCAGGCTGTCGTCAAGCACGGCGGTATAATGTTTGGCCGCGTTTTCCTTGTCGCCAGCGACGTCATACATCATCGCGGCATGCAGGTTATAGGTGGGGTCGGTTTCATCCGCATGGCTGCGCAGCATTGCGATGGCGGCGGGGATATCACCCTTGCCCGCCAGCGCCCAGGCGCCCATCAGCGGCTTGGTATATTGCCCGAAACCGTCATCGGGCAGTTTCGCCAATGCATCTTTTGCCGCATCAAAATCCTTTTTCACCAGCGCATCGGCGGCGGTGAATATCAGCGCGAAGTCGAGTCCGGCCTGCTGTTCCAGCAGGATTTTATCGGCAAGCCGTTTGGCCGCACCGAATTCACCCGCACCCAGCGACAGCAGAAAGGCGCGGTGCACCATATGTTCGTTATTTTCGTCAAAGCCGATGGCGGCATTCATGTAATGCTGCGCGGCGGTCCAGTCCTGCTGGCGCTGCGCAAAGCGGGCGGCCAGATAACTGCCGGAAAACGTCGCACCGTCGGTCAGATCCGCCGGATCTGTCGGGCTCAGCGCGTAATGCGCCGTGTTGATTTCTGTGGTGTCGGTATCGCCGGCGGTGGCGGCAAAGGGCAGGCCCATCAGGGCCACAAGCGCGGCGGCGGTCAGTGATTTATTCAAAGTGCCAAAAACAGCTTTCATTTATTTGCGGCAATCCTGTGCGCATTTTTTTATTGTTGTCACCATCCCCATGGTGCCGCGCCGGTCTTTGTTCACATGCTTTCGGGCTACAGGTGCATATAAGGTCAAACGGGCGGGGCATTTCCCCTACGTAAAGCATCCCATAAACAGGTTAACAACCCGTGACCATTTGCCCGCTGCGGCCGCTTTTTTTGCGCTGAAACATCGTTGCGCTTTCACGCAAGAATGCTGCGCGCGAGGGGCGCGGAATTAAGAAATTTTCTTGTGTGCGGTGCACAAAAATGAGTTTTTTCTTGCGCGGCAGCATATTCGGGCGCAACATAACGCATCTTTTTGGAAAAACAGCGGGACGGACTCTATGACCAAGCGACTGATCCAGATGTTCAATGCCACCAACGAAATGCCGCGTCTGATGATCGATCTTGCGACATTTCGCATGGGCTGGAACGGCGTCAAGGACAGCCTGCCCAAGGGCGACGGCCATCCGGTGCTGGTGCTGCCCGGTTTTTTGACCGACGACAATTACACGGCCACCCTGCGGGGGGCCATCAAGGAACAGGGTTATGACGTCCATGCCTGGGAAGGCGGGATGAATACCGGTTTCGACGAACGCGCGGCCAAACACCTGCGCGAACAGCTGCAAAAAATCTTCGAGGAAAGCGGCGGACAGAAAGTCACGCTGGTCGGCCATAGCCTTGGCGGCATTTTTGCGCGCGAACTGGCGCGCGAATTCCCTGAGATGGTGCGCGCGGTTGTTACGCTCGGCACGCCTGCGGGGATGGTGGGCAAGCCGGGGTCGTCCTCGCCGGCGCTGGAGCGTCTTTATGAGATGTTCAATCCGAAGTCTGAACATGAAAACCTTGATCTGCAAGTCCGCGGCGCGACGCCGCCGCCCGTTCCGACGACGGGTATTTACTCAAAGCTTGACGGTATCGTGTGGTGGGAAAGCTGCCTGAACCCCGCCGCGCCCAAGACGGAAAATATCGAAGTGCGCTCCGGCCACCTGGGCATGATTGCCAATCTGCCGGCGGTCATCGCGCTGATGGACCGTCTTGCGCAAAAAGAAGGCGACTGGCGTCCGTTTGACGGTTCCAAATACGGTGCGAACAAATTCCCGCCCGTGCCAGCCAACGACGATCTGCCGGAAAACCCGCAGTGGAACGTCAAAAACGCGAAATCCAAGCCGCTGTTCGGCGGGCCGAAATAACGCCGCTTTTTTTTCGGTTATTTTTGTACCAGCAATTGCTGCTGCACCAGCAGGGCCAGAAAACGGTCCAGCGCGAAGCCGCTGTCGATGCGCAGCGCGGCGCTGGCGGCCATGGCGAAATTCGGCGATGACATCAGGTTTTCAAGCAGCATATAGGCAGCCTCGCTGACGCTCCAGACGGCGGCATTGCCGCCGCTGCTGTATATCACCGTGAAGCTGTCCTGCGCGCGCGGGTTTTGCGGCACGCTGCCGCCGGCAAGGCTTTGCCAGAGCGCGGGGATATCCCACTCGCTTCTGAGCAGTTCCACATGCGGCTGCAAGTAGATATTCAGCTGCATCGGGTCGCGCGCGGCTTTCTCCAGCCCTGCGGTATCCAGTGCGGGCAGGGGCGTTTTGGCAATTGCACCATGCGCCAGCTGTTCCATCCACGCGACATCCGAAAGCCACGGCATTTTGCGCGCTATCCCCGCCCATGCGGGGTCTTTGCGCAGCAGCGCGGGAATATCACGGGCCGCATCGGCCGCCGCGGCCAGTTTTGCAAAATCCGCATCGCCCAGTGCACGGCGGGTGGCGGGGAAACGGGCTTCGGCGGGCAGGGCGGTGGGTTTGTTTTTTTGCATGACGCATTCTGCGGCGCGGCGGGGCGCCAGCGCAAGCAAAACCGCGCTTTTTTCGCCATTATTTGCCGTAAAAGCGGCGATTCCCTGTGGCAGCATCGCGGTGCAGCATGTATGATACCGCCGTTTATCCAGACACATTTTTGACGACGCAAGGAGACATTTCCTCATGTCCGCTCAACCGCAAACCTCGGGCGCTTCAACCACGCAGGATATTCCCATGTCCGACGGCCTGAAATGGCGCCCCGATGCGCAAACCGTTCAGCACACGGCGCTGGCTGCCTTTATGAAACAGGCGGGCGTTTCGGGCGGGTATGAAAACATCTGGCAATGGTCGAATGCCAACAGCGAAGCCTTCTGGACGCAGGTCTGGGATTTCTGCGGCGTTATCGGCACGCGCGGCCAGACGGTGTTCAAGGCGGGTGCGAAGTTTCAGGACGGACGGTTCTTCCCCGACAGCAAAATCAATTTCGCCGAAAACCTGCTGCGCCGCCGCGATGGCGCGCTGGGCATTGTGTTCCGCGGTGAAAACAAGGTCGAGCGCAAACTCAGCTTCCGCGACGTTTACGACGCCGTCAGCCGTCTGCGTCAGGCGCTCGCCGCTGCCGGCGTTCAGGCGGGCGACCGCGTGGCGGGCTATATGCCCAACATGCCGGAAACCGTGATTGCCATGCTCGCCGCGACCAGTCTGGGCGCGATATGGTCTTCCGCCTCGCCGGATTTTGGCGTGCAGGGCGTGCTCGACCGCTTCGGACAGATTGAACCCAAGGTACTGCTGTGCGTGGATGGCTATTACTACAACGGCAAGGAAATCGATTGCCGCGATAAAATCCGCGATGTGCTGCAAAAACTGCCGTCGGTTGCGAAAACCATTCTGGTGCCGTATCTCGGCAGCGATATTTCCGGCTTGCCGGTCACGACATACGATGATGCCGTCGCGCCTTTTACGGCGGGCGATATCGATTTCCCGCGTTTTGATTTCAATCATCCGCTGTATATCATGTTTTCGTCCGGCACCACGGGCGTGCCGAAATGCATCGTGCATGGCGCGGGCGGCACGCTTTTGCAGCACCTGAAAGAACACCGCCTGCATGCGGATGTAAAGCGCGACGACAAAGTATTTTACTTCACCACCTGCGGCTGGATGATGTGGAACTGGCTGGTCTCCGCGCTGGCATCCGAAGCGACGCTGATGCTTTATGACGGATCCCCGTTTTATCCCGATGGCTATACGCTGTTTGATTATGCGGGGGCTTACGGCTGCACGCTGTTCGGCACCTCCGCCAAATATATTGATGCGCTGCGCACGGGCGGTGTGAATGTCGCTGCGCGTGATAACCTCAAAACCGTGCGCCTGATGACATCGACTGGATCGCCGCTGTCGCATGAGGGTTTCGATTACGTCTATGACGCGATTTTCCCCAAAGCGCAGCTGGCGTCCATTTCCGGCGGTACCGATATCGTGTCGTGCTTTGTGCTGGGCAACCCGCTCTCGCCCGTTTACCGCGGCGAAATTCAGGGGCCGGGGCTGGGCATGGCGGTCGATGTGTTTGATGACAATGCGCAGCCGATGGCAAGCGGCAAGGGCGAGCTGGTTTGCAAGGCGCCATTCCCCTGCATGCCTGTCGGTTTCTGGAACGACCCCAGCGGCGAGAAATACGAAGGCGCCTATTTCACCCGTTTCCCCGGCATCTGGTGCCATGGCGACTGGTGTGAATGGACGGCGCATCGCGGATTGATTATCCATGGCCGTTCGGATGCGACGCTGAACCCGGGGGGCGTGCGTATCGGCACGGCGGAAATTTACCGCGTGGTCGAACAAATCCCCGGCATTCGCGAAAGCATTGTCGTCGGGCAGGATTGGGACGGCGATGTGCGCGTCGTTCTGTTCGTTGTTCTGAAAGACGGCGCGGCGCTGGACGAGGCTTTGCAAACCCGCATCAAAAAAGCCGTGCGCGAACAGGCGTCACCGCGCCATGTGCCCGCGAAAATCATCGCGGTTGCGGATATTCCGCGCACCAAAAGCGGCAAAATCACCGAACTGGCCGTGCGGGATGTCATCCATGGCCGCGTTATCAAGAACGTCGAGGCGCTGGCGAACCCCGAAGCGCTCGACCTTTATAAAAACCTGAAAGAACTGACCACATGAACATGACCCGCGGATTTTTCGGCATCGGCGTCGAGGGGATATCGAAGCCGATGAACGTCGGCAATTTGCTGCGCTCGGCGCATTCTTTCGGCGCGAGTTTCTTCTTCACCGTCGATCCCGAGGTGGATGTGTTCGGCATGCGCGGCTCCGACACTTCGGATGCTTTCGGGCATCTGCCGTTTTATAATTTCGCATCTGTCGAAGATATGACGCTGCCTGCCAATACCCAGATGGTGGCGGTGGAGCTGATCGAGGGCGCGGTCGATTTGCCAAGTTTCCGCCACCCCACGCGCGCGGTTTACGTGCTGGGCCGTGAAATGGGCAATGTGTCGGATAAAATGCTCGCGCGCTGCGACCATGCCATCAAAATCCCCATGAAATTCTGCGTCAACGTCGGCGTGGCCGGCGCGATTGTGATGTATGACCGGCTGATCAGCATGGGCCGTTTCGCGCCGCGCCCCGTCGCCGCCGGCGGCCCGCGCGAATTCAAGCCGCAGGGACTCAAAGACTCGCATATCGTCGTACCCTGATACCGCATGTTGTGCATGTGCAGCATCGGCGCGTCTGCGCCGCTGACCTGCCTGTTGTGCGCCGCCGCATGTCCGGCGCGTATTTTTTATTTCTAAAAAAAACCGCGCGCGTGAAACTTTCGGTTAAAAGCGTTTCGCGCGGGCGTTGTTGCAGTGCAAGTTTGTTGCAAAGCTATTGTCGATGTGCGAAAGCGAAACCAGTTCACTGTCACCGTCAACAAAAAAGCGTCGAGCGAAGGGAGTCCCCCAATGTCCGTTTTCAGCCACAAAGAATTCGACCAGCATGAACAGGTTTCTTTTTTCCAATGTCCCCAGACGGGTCTGCGCGCGATTATCGCCGTGCATAACACCCATCTCGGCCCTGCGCTCGGCGGTTGCCGCATGTGGGCTTACGACAACGACGAACAGGCGCTGAACGACGTCCTGCGCCTGTCGCGCGGCATGACGTATAAATCGGCGATCACCGGCCTGCCCCTCGGCGGCGGTAAATCGGTTATCATCGGCGACAGCCGCAAAATCAAAACCCCCGAACTGATGAAGGCGATGGGCCGTGCGGTCGATACCTTCGCTGGCCGCTATATCATTGCCGAAGACGTCGGCACGACGGTCGAGGATATGCGCAATATCCATGCCTCCACCGAACACGTCGTCGGTATTCCGATGGAAGACGGCGCGCATGGCGGCGGCGATCCGTCGCCCACCACGGCGCTGGGTGTTTACACGGGCCTCAAGGCTGCGGCGCGCCTGCGTCTGGGCAAAGACAGCCTGCAAGGCGTGAAAGTCGCCGTGCAAGGTCTTGGCAACGTCGGCTATAACCTCTGCAAACTGCTGGCTGCCGATGGCGCGGTTCTCAGCGTTACGGACGTTCAGGTCGAAAAACTCGACATGGCGAAAAAAGAATTCGGCGCGGCGGTTGTCGGCCTGAATGAAATCTATGACGTTGATGCCGATATCTTCGCGCCCTGCGCGCTCGGCGCCATCCTGAACGATGACACGCTGCCGCGTCTGAAGGCGAAAGTTGTGGCGGGTGCCGCCAACAACCAGCTGGCCGAAGCGCGCCACGGCGATGTCCTGCGCGGCATGAACGTGCTCTATGCGCCGGACTACGTCATCAACGCAGGCGGTATCATCACCGTGTACTACGAATTCCTCGCCCGCAAGACCGGCAAGCCCTATGACCGCCAGCAGGTGCTGGACCATGTGGCGAAAATCGCCGATACGGTTGAACTGGTCAGCAAACGCGCGCAGCAGGAAAACACCTCCACCGCGAAAGCGGCCGACTGCATCGCGGAACAGCGCTTCAAAGGCCAGAAAGCCTGCAAAGCGGCCTGAGCCGGAGATAAAAATAACACGTTGTAACATCAGGCGTGAAAACACCCGCCCCGTCAAACGGGCGGGTGTTTTATTTTGGCATTAAGGGTTTTGAAACAACCTGTGGTTGATAATAATAAAGTAACAACCATGGATTGTTTTGGTGACAGACGCAAAACCCTCAACCCCGTCCGCGCCGGATGGCAAAAATACGGCTGCATCTGCGCCGGACATGCAGCTGCATGCGCAGAAACTCGAAGCGCTTGGCCAGCTGGCGGGCGGCATCGCGCATGATTTCAACAATATTCTGTCGATTATCGAGGGGCATACCGAACTCGCGCTCAAACAGCTTGAATCCGGCACGCTCAGCCCCGAACAGCTGGAGCGTATCCGCGCCGCCACCGCGCGCGGGGCGGGGCTGACGCGCCAGCTGCTGGCCTTTGGCCGCCAGAAAGTCGGCGTACTGGAACGCATGGATATCTGCAAGGCGCTGTCGGGTATCCGGCTGTTGCTGCAACCGCTGTTCGGTGCGGCGGTGCGCGTTGATTTATCGCTGCCCGCACGTCCGCTGTGGGTGGAGGCGGGCGAAGACCACCTGTCGCAAATCGTGCTGAACCTTGCGCTCAATGCGCGCGATGCGCTGCCTGCGGGGGGCGATGTTTTGATTTCCTGCATGGCTTGCGGCGAAGGGGCGCTGCCCGATGCGCTGCGCGCGCGCGGCGGCGGGCAGGAATATATACGCCTCAGCGTCACCGATAACGGCTGCGGCATTTCACCTTCTGTGTTGCCGCATATCTTCGAGCCCTTTTATTCAACCAAAGAACGCGGCCGCGGCACCGGCATGGGGCTGGCGGTTGTCTATGGCATCGTCGAGCAGCTGGGCGGCGCGATTGATGTCAGGTCGCGACCGGGCGAGGGGACGGCGGTGCATGTCTATCTGCCGCAGGCCGCGGCGGATGCCGCCGCGCCGACACTGGCCGCACGCTGGCGGCGCGAAGGCGGCGGATTGCGTGGGTGCACCGTCCTGCTGGCAGAGGACGAGCCGGAGCTGCAAAACATCCTCGCCCTGATGATGGAGGGGTTCGAGATGAAAGTCCTGCGCGCGGGCAACGGTAACGAAGCCTTCGCCCTTCAGCGGGATTTCATGGGCGAGATTGATTTTCTGCTGACCGATGTGGTGATGCCGGAAATGGACGGCATCGCCTTGGCCGATATTTTTGCGCGGCGGCGTCCGCAAACCAACGTGATTTATATGAGCGGTTATCCGTTTTTGGGTGCGGAAAAGGGCCTGCGCGTGCCCGATACCGCGGCCTTCATCAGCAAGCCCTTGCAGGAAGACACTGTGCGTCAGGTATTGGAGCGCGCGCTGGAGCGCCGGCAGCTGCGCGAGCAGCAGGAGGCCACGTCCACAGACGCGGATGCAGGGGATGAAAAGGATTCTGACCAATAAGCCCGTGCGGCGGGCATAAAACTGTTGCCTTATCGGCTGGCTTCCGCTTTTATATCAGGGGTTTAGTCTTTAAACATTCTGGCAGCAAAGCGGATAAGTGGTCAAACTCAGGGAAACGGATGTACTCGTCATCGGCGGCGGCGTAAACGGTGCCGGTATTGCGCGTGACCTGGCGGGCCGCGGGCTGAGCGTGGTTTTGTGCGAAAAGGACGATTTGGCCTCCGCCACCTCCGCCGCCAGCACCAAGCTGATCCATGGCGGTCTGCGCTATCTGGAATATTACGAATTCGCTCTGGTGCGCGATGCGCTGAAGGAACGCGAAGTGCTGCTGCGCGCCGCGCCGCATATCATCTGGCCGCTGACCTTCGTGCTGCCGCACCATGCGAAGCTGCGTCCGTGGTGGCTTATCCGCCTTGGCTTGTTTCTTTATGATTACATCGGGGGGCGACGTACGCTGCCGAAATCCAAGGGGCTGGATCTGGCGGGGACGCGTTTCGGCCAGCCGCTCAAAAATACGTTCAAACGCGGCTTCAGCTATTCCGACTGCTGGGTCGAAGATACGCGGCTGGTCGTGCTGGCGGCGCTGGATGCGGCAGAACGCGGCGCGACGATTTTGACACGCACTGAATGCACCCATCTAGCCAAGCGCGACAAGCATGACGGCTGGACGGCGACATTCTATGACCACGTGACCGAAGAAACCTATAAAATCCATGCGCAAATGGTGGTGAACGCGGCGGGGCCGTGGGTGACCAAGACGCTGGATATCGTGGGCCACGGCGGCGATACGGTGCCGCAGAAATACAAAATCCGCTGGGTCAAGGGCAGCCATATCATTGTGCCCAAACTTTATCAGGGCGACCATGCCTATATCCTGCAAAACGGCGACGGGCGCATCGTTTTTGCTATTCCGTATGAAAAGAAATTCACCCTGATAGGCACCACCGACATCGAATATCACGGCGATATCGAAGAGGTGCGGATTTCGATGGAAGAAGTCGAATATCTCTGTGAAGCCGTCAGCAGCTGGCTGCGCAAACCTGTGAAGCCGGAAGACGTGCAGTGGACATACAGCGGCGTGCGCCCGCTGCTGGATGACGGCGCGTCCGATGCCAAGGCGGTCACGCGCGATTACGTGCTGGATATCGAAGAATATAAAGGCGCGCCCATTCTGTCGATTTACGGCGGGAAGATCACGACCTTCCGCAAGCTGTCGGAAAAGGCGGGCGATCAGGTGGTCGAACGTCTCGGTCGCGGGCGCGGCGCGTGGACGGCGGATGCCGTGCTGCCGGGGGCGGAGGCATCGGGGCTGAATTTCGAAACCTTCGTCAAAACGCTGCGGCGCGAATTCAACTGGCTACCGGAATCTCTGGCGCTGCGCCTTGCGCGGGCTTACGGATCGCGCGTGCGCACGATTTTGCGCGGCTGCAAGCGCATGGCGGACATGGGTGAGGATTTCGGCGATGGCATTTACGAAGCGGAAATCCGCTATCTGGTCGCCAATGAATGGGCGATGACGGCAGATGATATTTTCTGGCGTCGCTCCAAACTGGGCCTGCATGCGTCGGAGGAAACGCAAAAACGCGTTGCCAAATTCGTACGCAAACTGCTGGCCAAGCCCAAGGCAAAATAATCATCAACAGCGGAGTTCGCTTCATGACACGCTACATCATGGCCATCGATCAGGGCACCACCAGCACGCGCGCGATCCTGTTTGACGAAGCTGGCAAAATCCGCGGCATCAGCCAGAAAGAGCTGACGCTGTTCTACCCCGATAATGGCTGGGTCGAGCAAAACCCCGAAGATATCTGGGAAGATACGCTCTATGTTTGCCGCGCGGTCATGAACCAGCAAAGCGTGAATGCGATTGATGTCGCCGCCATCGGCATCACCAACCAGCGCGAAACCACGATTGTCTGGGACCGCGAAACCGGCGAGCCTCTCTATAACGCCATCGTCTGGCAAGACCGCCGCACGGCAGACATCTGCGACGCCCTGCGCGCGGGCAGGCATGAAAATACCTTCACGCAAAAAACCGGCCTGCTGCTGGATGCGTATTTTTCCGGCACCAAAGTGCAGTGGATTTTGGACAATGTCGAGGGCGCCCGCGCGAAGGCCGAAGCAGGCAAGCTGGCTTTCGGCACGATTGATTGTTTCCTGCTCTGGCGTTTGACGGGCGGGCGTGTGCATGCGACGGATGCGACGAACGCATCGCGCACGTTGATGTATAATATCGTCACTCAGGATTGGGATGATGAACTATTGGCGCTGTTGCGCGTGCCGCGCAGCATGCTGCCGGAAGTGCGCGACAACAGCGGCGATTTCGGCCGCACCGATATGCTGGGCGCACCGATTGCGATTGGCGGCATGGCGGGCGACCAGCAGGCGGCGCTGATCGGTCAGGCCTGCTTCAGCCCCGGCATGGTCAAAAGCACCTATGGCACAGGCTGTTTCGCGCTGATGAACATCGGCGGCGAATTCCGGCCGTCGAAAAACCGTTTGCTCACCACCATTGCCTATCGTCTGAACGGGCAGGTGTGCTATGCGCTTGAAGGTTCGATTTTCGTTGCGGGCGCGGCGATACAATGGCTGCGCGACGGTCTGGGCATTTTGAAATCGGCGGCGGAAACCGAAGCGATGGCGACGTCGGTCGAAAACAATGGTGGCGTTTACATGGTGCCGGCCTTCACCGGTCTTGGTGCGCCTTACTGGAATCCGCATGCGCGCGCGGCCATCACGGGGCTGACGCGCGGGGCGAGCGCGGCGCATCTGGTGCGCGCGGGGCTGGAGGCGCAGGCCTACCAGACCGAAGATCTGATGCATGCGATGGCGGAGGATGCGGGCAAAAAACTGACCGAAATCCGCGTCGATGGCGGCATGGTCAAAAACAACTGGGTATGCCAGTTCATCGCCGATATCACGGCAACGCCTGTGCTGCGTCCGGCCATCATTGAAACCACGGCGCTGGGCGCGGCCTATCTGGCGGGGTTGCAGGCGGGCATTTTCAAGTCGGTTGATGATATCGCCGCCCGCTGGCAGCATGAACGTACGTTTGATGTCCAGATGGCCCCCGATGCCCGCAAGGCGCTTTATGCCGGCTGGCAAAAGGCCGTGAAGCAGGTTTTGGCAGGGGCCTGAGGGAAAGATGTCAATTTTATTTGACATAATTTGTGGCCTAGCTTAGGATTCACGCGCATTCATAAAAAAGCGAATCTTCCCCCGCTGGCGAAACGGCGGCCCGACAACGATGCGCGGGCAGGGGGCAGGCCAGAAACAAGGTGTGTCATGAAAAATGCGATTATCCATGCCGATGCAACGTGGTCGACCGCCGCACAAAGCTTCGCCGCACAAAAAGACGTCTGGCAGCAAGCCCGCGCGCCGCTGGCGGAAACCGTCGCCGCTTTTCACGCGCAAACGCCCGAGGGGATTTTCGGCAAACTGGGACATGCCTTTACCAAAGCGGTGAAGATTGCGCCGATGGAGCGTAAAATCCGCAAGCTCGACCACCTGCAGGCCTCTGAAGAGCAAACGCTTCGTAAGGCGGCTACGCAGGTCTACCGCACGCTGGGCGAGGCGGCGCTCGAGGCATCACAGAATGCCGATGACAAGCGCACCTATGCCGCGCTGGGCGATATCGAAAAACACCTCAATGACACGGCATCCAAATTGCGTATCGCCATCAAAGAAGCGGACGAGGCGAGCGATATGGAGCTGATGGACATGGCTGCCAATAACAAAGGCATCAGCCTGCTGTCGTATTTCGAAACCGACGAAGCCAAAGAGGCGATCCGCGCGGCGGGGGAGAGTATTCAGGCGCTCAACGGCAAACTACGCGATGCGCAGAAGCAGGACGTGCAACTCGCCAAGGATCTGGGCTTCGGCAATACGCTCGATCTGTTTGTCGATATGGCGGGCGGGTTTATGGGCGCCTTTACCAGCTATCTGAACATGCAAAAACTCGATGAAGCCGTCGACAAAATGACGGGCATTCTGGATACCGTCGGCAAAATGCAGACGGAGGTCGGCACGGGCCTGCGCGCCATCCAGACCGCCGCGGTCAAGGCGCAGGCAGGGGCAGATGCGAATCTGGCGGGGCTGGTGCAGCAGATGGCACCCTATCTGCCCGAAGATACGGCCGGCGTGCTCCGCGGCGACAGGCCAGCCTTGCGTGTGAGCCCTTTCAACCGCTAATCAGGGCGCAAATCCAAAAAAAAGACGGCCTGTTAAAAAAACAGGCCGTTTTAATTTGGAGAAAATCACACACACCCGAGTTACCAGAGCAAAGCCTCAATCCGTTTGTCCGATACATCTGATGATTTCAATCTACCAGCAAATGGTAAACGTCTTCTTAACGGCGTGCGTTTTGTGTCGTTTTAGCTCTGGCCGTGGCAATATTTGTACTTCTTGCCCGAACCGCAGGGGCAGGGCGCGTTGCGCGGCGTGCGCGACCATGTTGACGGATCGTTCTGGTCAAACAGTGTCGCTTCGAAGGGCTTCGGCTCCGTATCCTGCACGGGCTGTTCGCCGCGCGACAGCACGGTATGTTGCGGCGCCTGCGGGCGCGGCATGTTCAGGTGCTGCGCCTGGTCTTCGGCCTGTTTGTCGGCGTGCAGTTCGACGAGGCAGATGGTGCTTGTCACCCGCTCGCGCAGGCGTACCAGCATCCCTTCGAACAGGGCGAAGGCTTCGTATTTGTATTCGTTGAGCGGGTCCTTCTGGCCGATCGCGCGCAGGTAAATACCCTGACGCAGATGTTCCAGATCCAGCAGGTGTTCTTTCCACGTCTGGTCGAGCAGCTGGAGCAGTGCCGCCTTTTCGAAACGCTTGACCGCCTCGGTCACGAAAATCGCTTTTTTCTCCGCGATGCGGCCATCGATATCCTTGCGGATGCGCTCCTCGACGATTTCGGCATCAATGCCTTCTTCCTTCACCCACTCCTCGACCGGCAGGGTGAGGCCGAGCAGGCGGTGCGCGTCGTTTTTCAGCATCTGCACATCCCACTGTTCGGGAAACGCGCCCTGCGGAATCGCGGCGGCAACCATGGCGGAAATCACTTCGCCGCGCATATCTTCGATGATATCGGACACGTCGTCGGAGGTCATAACCTCGCGGCGCTGGTCATAGATGACGCGGCGCTGGTCGTTCATCACGTTGTCGAATTTCAGGACGTTTTTGCGGTATTCGAAATGCTGGGATTCGACTTTTTTCTGCGCGCGTTCGATGGCGGCGTTGATCCACGGGTGGATAATCGGCTGCCCGGGCTTCAGGCCCATGCGCTGCAGGAAGGTGTCCATTTTCTCGGACCCGAAAATACGCATCAGGTCGTCTTCGAGCGAGATGAAGAATTTCGATGCGCCTGGGTCGCCCTGGCGGCCGGAGCGTCCGCGCAGCTGGTTGTCGATGCGGCGCGATTCATGGCGTTCGGAGCCGATGACGTAAAGACCGCCCGCCTGTTTGACCTGTTCCATCGCTTCGGCGACTTCGGCGCGGATTTGCGCCTCCAGCCGTGCGCGCGTGACCTCGTCGGCATCGGCGGGGATTTCTTCGGCAAGACGCATTTCGACGTTACCGCCGAGTTTGATGTCGGTACCGCGGCCCGCCATGTTGGTGGCGATGGTGATGGCGCCCGGTTTGCCGGCCTGCGCGATGATATGCGCTTCCTGTTCGTGATAGCGGGCGTTCAGGACGTTGTGTTCGATTTTCTGCTTCTTCAGCAGTTTCGACAGCGTTTCCGATTTGTCGATCGACGTCGTACCGACCAGCACGGGCTGGCCGCGTTCATGACATTCCAGTACGAGGCGGATGATGGCGTCGTATTTTTCGGCAGCGGTGCGGTAAATCTCGTCGTGCTGGTCGTGGCGGATGGCGGGCAGGTTGGTCGGCAGTTCGATGACGCGCAGGTTGTAAATCGCCTCGAACTCGTCTTTTTCCGTCATGGCGGTACCGGTCATACCGGCGAGTTTCGGATACATGCGGAAATAGTTCTGGAAGGTGATGGAGGCTAGCACCTGGTTTTCGTGCTGGATTTTCACGCCTTCCTTGGCTTCAAGCGCCTGATGCAGGCCTTCGGAATAGCGGCGGCCTTCCATCATACGTCCCGTGAATTCGTCGATGATGATGACGGAGTCGTCTTTGACGATGTAATCGACGTCGCGTTTGTAGTTTTTATGCGCGCGCAGGGCCTGGTTGACGTGATGCACCAGCGTGATGTTGGCCGCATCATAAAGCCCGCCATCGCCCAGCAGGCCGTGTTCTTTCAAAAGCTCCTCGATATGGATGCTGCCGCGGTCGGTCAGCACAACGCTTTTGTGTTTTTCGTCCAGCTCGAAATCTTCGGGCGAGAGCAGGGGAATCATTTTATTGACGCTGCGGTACATATCCGCGCTGTCCTGCGCCTGACCGGAGATGATCAGCGGGGTGCGGGCCTCGTCGATCAGGATGCTGTCGACTTCGTCCACGATAGCGAAGTTGAACGGGCGCTGCACCATGTCTTCGATGCGGAACTTCATGTTGTCGCGCAGGTAGTCAAAGCCGAATTCGTTGTTGGTGCCATAGGTGACGTCGGCACCATAGGCGGCCTGACGTTCTTCGTCGCTGAGATTCGCGACAATGACGCCGACCGAAAGACCCAGCGATTTGTAAATCGGCGACATCCATTCTGCGTCGCGCTGCGCGAGGTAGTCGTTGACCGTCACCACATGCACGCCCTTGCCTTCGAGTGCGTTCAGATAGACGGGCAGGGTCGCCACAAGGGTTTTACCTTCGCCCGTGCGCATTTCGGGGATGTAGCCTTCATGCAGCGCCATGCCGCCCATCAGCTGCACGTCAAACGGACGCAGGCCAAGGCGGCGGCGTGCGGCTTCGCGCACGGTGGCGAAAGCTTCGGGCAAAATCTTGTCGAGCGTCTCGCCTGCTTCGAGGCGGGTGCGGAATTTCGCGGTTTGCGCGGCCAGTTCGGCATCGCTCATCTGCTGCATCGCGGGTTCGAGTGCGTTGATCTGGTCAACGCGGCGACGGTATTGTTTCAAAACGCGTTCGGAATGGGTGCCGAACATGGTACGCGCGAGAGCCGCAAACATCGATTTTCAGAGTCCTTTTTTTAGGCGGTTTTTTATGCGGTCACCCGCGCCGTGTGTTTTACGGCGGCGCCGGATATACCGGCGCAAAGGGGGGATCGCTCACCATCAATTACATGCACATGACATATATAGGATATTGAGGGTAAGTCAACGCTTGGCGCCGCGAAAAGCTCCCGCGCAAAGGCAATAAAATTGACCGCAAAACACCTTGCCAACTGCAAAAAATGCGCCTTATATGACCATCATTACCGCTTCCGCTTTTTCAGGAGAATATGGAATGTCCACGCGTTTTCGCCTTCCCGCCGTCCTTTCTGTTACCTTTGTGTCGGCGGCCCTGCTGCTTGCCGCACCGCTGCCTGCCGCCGCGCAGGAAGAGGGAGTTGCCGCTATCGTAAATGGCGACAAGATTCTGTCAAAAGATGTGGATAAGGCCATCGACATGCTCGGTCTCAAGGGCAAAGAAGCCGCGCAGGTCAAAAGCGAGGTTCTGAACCAGATTATCAACGAAAAGCTGATTGAAGATGCCATCCTCAAGGCGAACATCGAGCAGAACGCGGAATACATTAAGCGTCTCGATATCCTCAAGTTGCAGCTGCAACGTCAGGTCTTCCTCGAAGAGCAGATCAAAGACCAGATCACCGATAAATACGTGAGAGCGGAATACGAAAAATTCGTTAAGCAGAACAAAGGCAAGTCTGAAATCCGCGCCCGCCACATTCTGGTGCCGAGCGAGCAGGAAGCCCAACAGGTCATCAAGGAGCTGGATGGTGGCGCCGACTTTGTCGAGCTGGCCAAAAAACGCTCTTCCGACACCTCGTCGGTGCGCGGCGGCGACCTTGGCTATTTCATCAGCGAGGAAATGGTGCCCGAGTTCAGCAAAGAAGCTTTCGCCCTGAAAGCCGGCAGCTACAGCAAAAAGCCCGTCAAGACCCAGTTCGGCTGGCATGTCATCAAGGTTGAAGACAAACGCGAACGCGCGGTGCCGAAGTTTGAACAGGTGGCAGAGCCGATCCGTCAAAAACTGGGTAATGATGCCGTACGTAAAATGGTCGAAAACCTGCGCAAAAAGGCGGATGTCAAAATCCTGACCAGCGATGCCGGTGCGAAAAAAGACGACAAAGCCACCAAGAAAAATTAAACCGATTCAGGCCGCCGGCTGCGGTTTTCAGGCAGTCGGCGGCTTTTTGTTACTTTTCATAAAGATGGGGCGTGGATTGACGCCCGGCCCGCGAAGGGGGATTGAGGGATTATGAGTATTTCACGTCAGTTCAACAAAGGCAGCCAGCGTCCGCGCGAGATTGTTCTCGATGTGGAAACCACGGGGCTGTTCACCCACGAAGGCCACCGTCTGGTCGAAATCGCCGCCGTTGAAATGGAAGGCCGCCGCCCGACGGGCCGCGAATTTTACGCACTGGTCAACCCCCAGCGCGACATTCCGGCGGAGGTCAGCAAAATCCACGGCATTACCAACGAACGCGTGGCGGACAAGCCGCCCTTCGCCGAGATCGCCGCCGAGCTGCGCCGCTTCATCGGCGACTCCCCTGTGGTCATCACCTGCCGCACCAAAGACGGCTATACCCTCGACATGGCTTTCCTGAACAAGGAACTGGCCGAGGCGGGACAGCGCCCCGTACCGGAAGAGCAGTGGCTCAACGTGCGCCGCTGGTCGGAAATGATGTTCGGGGAAAAGTCCGCGACCCTCGACAAGGTGCTCGACCGCTATGACATCAGCCGCAAGGAGCGCGACGACAACGGGCACAGCGCCATTCTGGATGCGCGCCTGCTGTCCGAAGCTTATCCGCGTCTGCTGAAAGATTACATGAGCTTTTCTGCGAACGGTGCGCAGCCCCAACCGGCGGCTCAGAAAAGCGCTGCAAGCCCTTCATCTCCCAAATGAGTTGTCAGGACGCCATCGACAAACCCGCCCCGCCCAGGCCCGCGAAAATCGTGCATGTGGTGGCGGCTGCGTTGGTTGACCGCGATGGCCGCGTGCTGCTTGCCCAGCGGCCTGAAGGTAAAAAACTGGCTGGCCTGTGGGAATTTCCGGGCGGCAAAATCGAAGCGGGCGAAACCCCCGAAGCCGCGCTGGTGCGCGAGCTCAAGGAAGAGCTGGGCATTGAAACGGCCGAGGGCTGCCTTGCCCCGCTGACGTTTGTATCGCACCGCTATGATGATTTTTACCTGTTTATGCCGCTTTATGTGTGCCGTGTCTGGCGCGGCAGTGTGATTGCGCATGAACATCAAAGTATTGCATGGGTATATCCCAAAGACTTCAACCAATACCCGATGCCGCCGGCGGATATTCCGCTGATCCCTTACCTTCGCGATTTGCTTTAAGCATGTATACAAAAGCGATTGATTTAAAAGAATTCTACGAAAGCCTGCAAGGCCGCGTCGTGCAGCGCCTGCTGCGCCAGCATGTGCGGCGGTTCTGGGGGGATGTGAAGGGGCAGCGCGTGGTCGGCTATGGTTACGCGACGCCCTATCTGAAGCCCCTGATGGCGGAGGCGGAGCGCGTCGTCGCCCTGATGCCCGCGCAGCAAGGCGCCATCTACTGGCCGCCGGAGGAGCGGGGACTCGTCACCCTTTGTGACGAGGAAGAGCTGCCCATCGAAACCAATTCCATCGACCGCATGCTGGTCATCCACGGGGTGCAGAGCCCCGAAAGCCTTGATTCCATATTGCGCGAGGCGTGGCGCGTGCTGACAGGGCAGGGCAGCCTCTTGCTGGTCGTGCCCAACCGCGCGGGTGTCTGGGCGCGGTTCGACCATACGCCGTTTGGCCACGGGGTGCCCTATTCGATGGGGCAGATCCGCAGCGTGCTCAAAGATTATATGTTTATTCCCGAGCGGGCGGAGCGCGGGCTGTTCATGCCGCCCTCGGCCTCGCGCCTGATGCTCTCCGCCGCGCCGGTCTGGGAAAAACTGGGCAGCCGGTTTTTCAATGCCTTCGGCGGCGTGAATATCATCGAGGCGGGCAAGCAGCTCTATGCCGGCACCCCGCTGCCTGTCGGCGCGGCTGCCCGCGTGCGCCGCCGCATCGTCATGGGTGGCGCCCCCGCCCCGCGCAAGGCAGATACCGCCAAGCGCGATATCTGACGCGCCGCTTCTGGCAATCTGTAAATCCGGCGGCTGGTCGAAAAACATGAAAAAAAGGGGGGTTGAACGGCCACGCCCCGCCGCGCAAAATGACACCAATTCCTTTTTCACCCGATTTCACCAGACACGGAGTTCCGCCATGACCGCCGCCGCACCGCTGCCCAAATCCGGCATTCTTGATATCAAACCCTATATCGGCGGCGAGGGGCGGCTGGATGCTGTGGTGCATCCCGTGCGTCTGGCATCCAACGAAAACGTGCTGGGTTGCAGCCCTATGGCGCGCGCGGCCTATCTGGCGGGCGCGGATGATTTGCACCGTTATCCCGACGGTGCGGCGGGCGATTTGCGGGCGGCTATCGGCCGCGCGTATGGCCTTAATCCTGACCAGATTGTTTGCGGCGCGGGATCGGACGAGTTGATTGCGCTTATCGTCCGCGCCTATGCCGGCCCCGGCGACGAGGTGATGTATAGCCAGTACGGTTTCCTGATGTATCCGATTTCCGCGAAATCGGCGGGGGCCACGCCCGTGGCTGTGCCCGAAAAAGACATGCGCACCGATGTCGATGCGCTGCTGGCCGCCGTCACGCCCAAAACCAAAATCGTGCTGCTGGCCAACCCCAATAACCCGACCGGCAGTTACCTGACCAAGGCCGAAATGAAAAAACTGCGCGACGGCTTGCCCGCGGGCGTGCTGCTGGTGGTCGATGCCGCCTATGCCGAATTCGCGCAAGTCCCCGATTACGAAGACGGCCGCGCGCTGGTCGATGGCGGCAACAACACCGTGATGCTGCGCACGTTTTCGAAAATCTACGGTCTTGCCGCGCTGCGCCTCGGCTGGGGCTATTGCCCGCCGGATGTCGCGGGCGTTATCAACCGCGTGCGCGGCGCGTTCAACGTCAGCGCCCCTGCGCAGGCGGCGGGGATTGCGGCGCTGGAGGATAAAGCCTTCATCCAGAAAACCATCGACATGACGAACGCGGGCCGCACGCAACTGTCCGACGGGCTTTCCGCCCTCGGCTTCAAGGTCTGGCCGAGCGTGACGAATTTCATCCTCGTGCGTTTCGGCGAGCGGGCGGAGGACATCCGCCTCGGCCTCAAGCAGCAGGGTATTTTCATCCGCCAGATGGGCGCCTATAACCTGCCCGACCATCTGCGCATCACCGTGGGCACGCGCGATGACAACGCGCGGCTGCTCTCGGCGCTGCGCCAGATGATTTGATGTTGTGGTTTGCGGCCTGTGCCGCACAAAAAAACAGCCCCTGCACAGAGGGGCTGTTTTTTTATGTGCTGTATATTTTTTTAACGCTTCGGCTGCATGTTCGGGATCAGCTGCTGGCCGCTGCGTTTTTTGTTCTGGATCTCGGCATAGGTGCGCTCGATGGCCAGAAAACGCTCGACCGATGTCGGGTGCGTGGTGCGCGTGCTGATGGATCGGGCGTTTTCCGCGCCCATGCGGCGCCAGAAATTGGCGACGTTGGCGGTGTTGTATCCCGCGCGTTCCATGAAATACATGCCGACGTAATCCGCTTCCTGTTCAAACGGGACGGAGTATTGCTGAAGCGCCATCTGTCCGCCCATTTGCGTTGCGGCGCCGCCCGTGCTGACGCCGGCGGCGGCCAGCAGGCTGTCAATCGCCAGCCCGCCCAGCGAACCGACTGTCGCGTTCTGGCGCATCTTGTTCACATGCAGCAGCGCGCTGTGGCCGAGTTCGTGGGCGATGACCATCGCCAGCTCGTTATCGTTTTCCGCGAAACGGACGATGCCGCGTGAAATCACGATTTTCTGGCCATCGGCATAGGCGTTGATGTCATTGCTGTTGCTGTCGAGGATGACGGGGTAATTGCAGCCTTCGACCGGTTGCATGACGGTCGCCTGCGCGCGGCCATTGCGTTCAAACACGATATCGACCGGACGCATGCCCGATTGTTTGACCAGCGTTTCGGCAATCTGCGCGGCCTGCGCATTGGCGGGCAGGTTCTGGCCGTTGATGGCGACGATCACGTCACCCGCGCGCAGGCCCGCACGCGCGGCGGGCGAATTGCGCACGACATCGCGCAGCGTCAGGCGCGGGCCAAGGCCATAGGCCTGACGCGCAATCGTTTGCGCATTACCTTTGAGGCCGTGGATATTCCACACCGTCGCGCCGACCGTGGGCGATACGCGCGGGCGGCAGAATTCGGCATTCGCCACCATCAGCGGATAGGCGAGGGCGAAAATGCGCCCGCTGTCGGCAACGTGGCGTTCGAACACAAGGCTTTGCTGTTTCAGCGTTTCCTGCTGGATTTCGGTGCGCGAACTTTGCGGCGGCGCGGTCACGGGGCCGGCGCAGGCGGCCAGCGTCAACAGCGCGCAGGCGGACAAAAACAGGCGAAAGGAGGTCGGGGATGTCGGCGTCATCGAAAAAAACTCCGCAGGGATAAAGATGCGGGTATTTTAGGCAAGACGCGGACGAATTGAAATACTCTCTATCCGGTGTTAAACATACCCGTGCTGCAAAAACCCTGCAGCCCTGTATAAAGTTCCACCATAAAATGCGGAACAATCCGTTTTAAGGAAACGTCATGAGTGCCAAAATCGCCGCCATCCACCGCGCCAAAGGGGCGGAATTCCTCGCGCAGAATAAAACCAATGACGGCGTCATCGAAACCGCCAGCGGGTTGCAATATAAAATCATCGCGGCAGGCGATGATGTGAAGCCGACGGCGGCGGACATGGTTACGGTGCATTACCGCGGCACGACGATTGACGGCGCGGAGTTTGACAGCTCCCACGCGCGCGGACGTCCGGCAACTTTTGCGCTTGAAAACGTGATTGCAGGCTGGACCGAAGGCTTGCAGCTCATCGGGCAGGGCGGCAAGGCGATGCTGTATATCCCCGCCGATCTCGCCTATGGCGACCGCAGTCCGACAACCTCCATCCGCCCCGGCTCGACACTGATATTCGAAGTGGAATTGCTGGCGGTGGATCGCGAATAGTTTTTTCGAAGGGGAATGGCGCGCCCGGCGGGATTCGAACCCACAACCTTTAGCTTCGGAGGCCAACACTCTATCCAGTTGAGCTACGGGCGCATTCAAAACGGGCGGGTCATGCAAATCGCCGCCATGCCGCCGCGGTTTTTAGTCTAGCACAGCGCTTATATAATAAAGAGCTGCCGCATCGGCGGTTTTCTTATCCGCGCTTTTGGCTGTGGCGTCAATCGGAATATCATGTGCGGCAGCGGGTTTTTATGGCTCAAGGCATTGGAATCAAAGGTTTTCATCGCAGGGGAGGCCGCAGTTTGTCCTTGTTTTTACTGGATTATTTATCATAAATGGTAGAAAGCAGTTGACAGTGCGGGGGCTGGCACCTATACACCTATGGCTTGAATATTCAGATTCTACTATCCGGAATGGAGACTTATTGTGAAACGTACCTATCAACCCAGCAAGCTGGTTCGCAAGCGCCGCCACGGTTTCCGTACGCGCATGGCAACCCGTAACGGCCAAAAAGTTCTGGCTGCACGTCGCGCCAAAGGCCGCAAGCGTCTGTCTGCCTAAACAGGGAACACCCCTGTCATGTGCGCGGGCGTGCCGACACTGAAAACGTCGCATGACTTTCGCCGCATCGCGCAGACGGGGCAAAAGTGGGTGACGCCCGCTTTTATCATGCAAATATCCAGAAACGATGGCACCGGCTTTCGGCTTGGCCTTACGGTCAGCCGCAAGGTCGGTCATGCCGTTGTGCGCAACCGCGCCAAACGCCGACTGCGCGAAACGGTCAGGCTTTATCTTCAGCAAAACAATCCCGGTGATATCGACGTCGTGCTGATTGCCCGCACGGCGGCGGCCGATATCGATTTTGCCAAGCTGCAAAAGGATTTCCACTGGGCGCTTAAATCCCTTGGCATCACGGCGGCGGCGGTGGAGGCCGGCACGGCGGCGTCATGAGTATTGCCGCCAAAATCATGCTCGTCTTTATTCGCGTGTATCAATTTACGCTCTCGACGTTTATGGGAAAACAGTGCCGGTTTTATCCCAGCTGCTCTTATTATGCGGCGGATGCGATACGGCTGCACGGGGCGCTGCGCGGCGGCTGGCTGGGGCTGCGGCGGATTATGCGCTGCCATCCGTGGAATCCGGGCGGCTATGACCCGGTGCCCGAAACCCTGCCGGAAACTCTGCGGGCGGGGGGCAAGTTTTACTCTGAAAACTGCTGCAACTGTGATACACATGCGGCCCAAGCTTCATCCGGCGCCGATACCGCCGCCGCTTCGCCTATCCGGCAAAAACAACAAACCGAACAAGCAGAACAGGACAACACGCCATGAAAAAATATGATCCGCATGAGGCAGACGACCGCGCCCGGCTGATGGTGGCCGTTGTGATTTCGCTCGGCATTTTCCTTGGCTTCTATTTCCTGGTCGAAAAGCCGAAAATGGAAGAGCGCCGCGCGGTTGCCGAAAAATCCCTGCGCATCGAAGCGGAGCGCAAGGCCGAGGTCACTCAGGCCGATAACGCAGAGCGCCCCCGCGCCGAAGTCATTGCCGAAAGCGGCGCGCGTATTGCCATTCGCGGCGCGCGTGTGTCGGGCAGCCTCGCGCTCAAGGGCGCGCGGCTTGACGATCTGAAACTCGAAGAACATTTCAAGCAGCTTGATCATCAGGAACATGTCGAACTGCTGACGCCTGCGGGGGCGCAGGGTTCTTTCTATGTCGAACATGGCTGGCTGGCGGGCCGCAGCGGCGTGACCCTGCCTGGCGCCGATACCGTCTGGACGCTGGCCAAAGACAGCCCGCGCGAGATTGTGGGCGGCGGCAAAGCCGTTGTGCTCGAGTGGGATAACGGCGCGGGGCTGACCTTCCACCGCAGCATCCGCCTTGATGAAAACTTCCTGTTCACGGTCACGCAGACCGTGACCAACAAAACCGGCGAAACGCTGGATCTCAATGCCTATGAAATGGTCGCGCGCCGCGGCAAGCCGGTGGATTTCAGCGGCTTTTTCGTGCTGCACGAAGGCCCCGTCGGCTTCCTGGGCAAGGAAGGCATTGAGCCGCAGTACAAGAAACTCGAAAAAGGCGAGAAGATCGAATACGAAAACACCTCCGGCTGGCTGGGTATTACCGACAAATACTGGATGGTATCGCTGCTGCCGACACCTGATACGCGTTTCAACGCCCGCATGATGGCGACGCCCGCAGGCGGCCGTTTCGTTTATCAGACCGATATCGTCGGTGAAACCAAACGCCTCGCCCCCGGCGAAGCGGCGGAAGTCACCAGCTATGTTTACGCCGGTGTGAAAGAACAGCCGCTGATCCGCAGCTACGAAAAGATTTATAACTTTAAAAATCTTGAATACGGCATCGACTTCGGCATGTGGCATCTTCTGACCAAGCCGCTGTTCCTGTTGTTCCATTACCTGTCGAACTGGACGGGCAGCGTGGCCATGGCCATTCTGCTGCTGACGGTCGTGGTGCGTACCTTCCTGTTCCCGCTGAACAACAAGGCGTTCCGCTCCATGGCGAAAATGCGTCTGGTCGCGCCGCGCATGAAGGAAATTCAGGAAGAATACAAAAACGATAAAGCCGGCATGCAGATGGCTTTCATGGAACTCTATAAAAAAGAGGACGTGAACCCCTTCAGCGGCTGCTGGCCGATGCTTTTGCAAATTCCGATCATGTTCTCGCTCTACAAGGTCATTCTGATTTCGGTCGAACTGCGCCATGCGCCGTTCTGGGGCTGGATCAAGGACATGTCCGCGCCCGATCCGACGAACATCTTCAACCTGTTCGGCCTCATCCCGTGGGATCCGCCGGCGCCGCTGTATTTCGGCGCATGGCCCATCCTGTTCCTGCTGACGATGATCCAGCTGAAACGTATAAGCCCGCCGATGACCGACCCGATGCAGGAAAAACTGCAGGCATGGTTCCCTTATGTCATCAGTGTGCTCTTGGCGCATTTCGCCGCAGGTCTGGTGATTTACTGGACATGGTCGAACGTGCTCAGCATCCTGCAGCAGTACTACATCCTCAAAACCGTGGGACAGGAAGATACGTCCCTGCTGCGCGGCCACAGCGCCCGCAAGAAAAAGCGCGCGGCAACGCCGGCCGAGGGTGAAGAAAACGCCAAGGGCAAAAAGCACAGCAAGAAGGACAAGGCATGACGTCTGGGCATGAAGGCAGCGAAGACGGTTTTGTCCTCGACGCCGAAACCCTGAAAGCGGCGGAAAAAATTTTCCGCCGTGAATGCCGCTTTGTCGCGGGGGCGGACAACGCATTGCGCATTCCGCTGTCGCATGTGCCGGAGGTTGCCTTCGCCGGACGCTCCAACGTTGGCAAGTCGAGTCTCATCAACGCGCTGACGGGACGCAAAAGCCTCGCGCGTGCGTCCAACACGCCGGGCCGCACGCAGCAGATCAACTTTTTCGACCTCGACGGCCAGCTGCAACTGGCCGACCTGCCGGGCTATGGCTATGCGAAGGCCACGCGCTCCAAAGTGCATGCGTGGAATACGATGGTCAGCCATTACCTGAAAACCCGCGCCAACCTGAAACGCCTGTTCGTGCTGATTGACGCGCGCCATGGCGTGCTGGCCGCGGATTACAAGGCGTTTGATATTATCGACGGCGCGGCGGTGCCCTATATCGCCGTCCTCACCAAGGCTGACAAGGTCAAGAAAAGCGAGCTGGAGGCGGTGAAGGCCAGCGTTGAAGACGTCATGCGCACGCGCAAGACATCTTTCCCGCGCGTTTATGTGACCAGCGCCGAAAAGGGCTTCGGGATCCCCGAACTGCGGGCCATCCTCCTGCAGGCCTGATTCCCCTGTGCCTATCCACCCCTGCGCGGTATTTAAATACCTGATAGGTATGCCTTTTTCCGGAAGCGTTTGACGGACGGGGGCGGACTGCTAAACTTTTGCCATAACTTAAAAAATCATTGTTTTTGATGGCAACAGACGGGGTATCCGCATGTTTTTGAACCGCGCCGCCTTGCAAAAGGTCTCCACCCATTTTATCGCGGCCATGGGTCTGGACCGTGTTTTTGACCGTTTTATCGAAAGCGAGGTTGAGCGGTTTTGCCGTGAAGCCCTGCGCAGCTATAAACGCGAAGTCCAGCACGAACGCGGACGGCTTTTGATGGCCAATCCGATGGATTACAAGGCCGTACGGGCCCTCGACCGCGAGCTGGAGGATATTTCCGCCCGTCTGCACAAGCTGGAGGCGGCGCGCGGCAAACACTGAGCCGCAGGCCCGTCTTGCCGCATGGCGGCATAACCCCTTCATAAATAAGCGATGCTTCCCGATTTACGGGAATGAAATTTTCTTGATCGCCGCTTCAATTTCCTGTTTTTAAGTGCTATATCATCAAAAACCGCGCGCCAGACTCAAAACCGCGAGTCCCGGCTGTGCGCGTTTATATTCCTTTCGCATGTCCCACAACGGAACAGGTATCATGACGACCCATCGACTGTTTTCTTTTTTCACCCGCCGCCTGCACGCGATTGCCGCCTGGGCCGCCATGCTGGTCTATAGCCTGCCGGCCGCCGCGGAAACGCCGGATGCGCCGGTGATCGGCGCGCCGAAAGAGTGGGGCCTCAGCTTCCAGCCGTCCGCATCGCCGGTGAAACATGACATGGTCTGGTTCCACGACCACCTGCTGCTGCCGGTCATCACCGTCATCACTGTTTTCGTCCTGCTGCTGTTGCTGTTCGTGATGATCCGCTTCAACGCCAAAGCCAACCCCAAACCGTCCAAGACCACGCACAACACGATGCTCGAAGTTGTCTGGACGCTGGTGCCGGTAATCATCCTTGTCATCATCGTCGTGCCGTCGATGAAGCTTCTTTATAAAGCGGACAAAACATCAGACGCCGAAATGACCCTGAACGTGAAGGGGTATCAGTGGTATTGGGGGTATCAGTATCCCGATCACGGCGATATCGAATTCTCTTCCTATCTGGTGCCGGAAAAAGATCTGAAACCCGGTCAGGTGCGTCTGCTGTCGACGGACAATCCGGTTGTGCTGCCGGTGGATACCAATATCCGCATCCTCGTCACCGCGAACGACGTCATCCACTCCTGGGCCATTCCGGCGCTGGGTGTGAAGATGGACGCCGTGCCCGGACGTACCAACGAAACCTGGACGCGCATTGAAAAAGAAGGCACGTATTTCGGCCAGTGCTCTGAAATCTGCGGCATCAACCATGGCTTCATGCCGATTGAAATCCGCGCGGTTTCCAAAGAAGCCTTCGCGAAATGGGTTGTCGCACAAGGCGGCAAGATGCCCGAAAAAACCGCCGAAGCCGAAGCAGGTACCGCGCAGGCCGCCGAAGTGAAGGCAGATGCCGCAACGTCTGAGGCCGAGACCGCAGGCGAAGGCGCCGCTGAAGCCGCCGCAGGCGAAGCGCAGCAGTAATCGTCACCAGTCAACACAAGTCAAGAATAAGAAGAATCCTCATACGGGAGAAATAAAATGGCAGGCTCCAAAGCAGCAGCACACGGACACGGCGACGCCCACGGGCACGACGATCATCACGATCACACGCCCGGGTTCTTTACCCGCTGGTTCTGCTCGACCAACCACAAGGACATCGGCACGCTGTACCTGATTTTCTCGGTCATCGCGGGCCTGATCGGCGGCGCGTTTTCCGTCATCATGCGTATGGAACTGCAAGACCCCGGCATGCAATACCTGCAAGACGGCCAGATGTGGAACGTGCTGATTACGGCGCACGGCCTGATCATGGTCTTCTTCGTGGTCATGCCCGCGCTGATCGGCGGTTTCGGCAACTGGTTCCTGCCGCTGATGATCGGCGCGCCTGATATGGCGTTCCCGCGTCTGAACAATATTTCGTTCTGGCTTCTGGTGCCGGCGTTCTTCCTGCTGCTCGGTTCCGCTTTTGTCGGTACCGGTGCGGGCACGGGCTGGACGATCTATCCGCCGCTGTCCGACAAAGTCGGCCATGACGGCATGTCGGTCGATATGGCGATTTTCGCGCTGCACCTTGCGGGCGCGTCGTCCATTCTGGGCGCGGCCAACTTTATTACGACCATTTTCAACATGCGCGCCCCCGGCATGACGCTGCACAAAATGCCGCTGTTCGTCTGGGGTATGCTGGTCACGGCCTTTCTGCTGGTTCTGGCTGTGCCGGTTCTGGGCGGCGGCATCACCATGCTGCTGACCGACCGTAACTTCGGCACCAACTTCTTCCGTCCTGAAGGCGGCGGCGACCCGATCCTGTTCCAGCACCTGTTCTGGTTCTTCGGTCACCCCGAAGTGTACATCATGATTTTGCCGGCGTTTGGCATCATCAGCCATATCGTCTCGACCTTTTCCAAAAAGCCGATTTTCGGTTATCTGGGCATGGCCTACGCGATGGTGGCGATCGGCTTCGTCGGTTTCGTCGTCTGGGCGCACCATATGTATACGGTGGGCATGAGCGTCAACACCCGTGCGTACTTCACCGCGGCCACGCTGATCATCGCGGTGCCGACGGGGATTAAAATTTTCTCGTGGATTGCGACGATGTGGGGCGGTTCGATTTCTTTCAAAACCCCGATGCTGTGGGCGATCGGCTTCATCTTCCTGTTCACCCTTGGCGGTGTGACGGGCGTGGTGCTGGCGAACGCGGGCATGGATATCGCGCTGCACGATACCTATTACGTCGTGGCGCATTTCCACTATGTTCTGTCGCTGGGCGCGGTCTTCGCGATTTTTGCCGGCTGGTACTACTGGATCGGCAAAATGTCGGGCCGTCAGTATCCGGAATGGGCGGGCAAGCTGCATTTCTTCACGACTTTCATCGGCGTGAACATGATTTTCTTCCCGCAGCACTTCCTCGGCCTGCAAGGCATGCCGCGCCGTATCCCTGACTATGCGGATGCGATGCACGGCTGGAACATGATTTCGTCCTATGGCGCGTATATTTCCTTCGGCTCGACGATTTTCTTTGTGTTCGTCGCGATCTATACGCTGGTTGCGGGCAAGAAAGTCCCTGCCAACTATTGGGGCGAAGGTGCGGATACGCTGGAATGGCATGTGTCTTCGCCGCCGCCGTTCCACCAGTTTGACATCCAGCCGGTGGTCAAGTAATGACCTCTCCGGCATCCCAAGACGCGCTTTTCCCTGCCGCCGGCGTCCTGCCGGCGGCGGACGCGCGTATTGGCGATTTCATCGCGCTGCTCAAGCCGCGGGTCATGACGCTGGTCGTGTTCTCCGGCATTGCGGGGCTGGTGCTGGCGCCGGGGTATATCGGTTTTGCACAGGGTGATTTGCATCCGTTCCTCGCGCTGGTGGCGGTGTTCTGCATCGCGGTCGGGGCAGGCGCGGCGGGTGCCATCAACATGTGGTACGAACGCGACATCGACGCCATCATGACGCGCACGCGCGGACGCCCCCTGCCGATGGGCAAGGTCGAACCGGCGGAGGCGCTGGCCTTCGGCGTTGTGCTGACGGTTTTGTCGGTCGGGCTGATGGGCGTGGCACTCAACTGGGCGGCGGCGTTCTGGCTGGCCTTTGCGTCGTTTTTCTATGTCATTATCTATACCGTCTGGCTGAAACGCCGCACGCCGCAAAATATCGTGATTGGCGGTGCCGCAGGCGCTTTCCCGCCGATGATCGGCTGGGCTGCGGCGACGGGCGATGTCTCGCTGCTGTCGGTGGCGCTGTTTATGATTATTTTCCTGTGGACGCCGCCGCATTTCTGGGCGCTGGCGCTGTTCCGCAATGACGATTACAAGCGCGCGGGCGTGCCGATGATGCCGGTTGTCGCGGGTGAAAAATCCACGCGCCTGCAAATGCTGTTCTACACGCTGCTGCTGACGCCCTTTGTGGCGGCGCCGTATCTGATGGGCGCCTGCGGCATGGCCTATGCGGCGGGGGCAACGGTGCTGCACGGCATTTTCATCGCCGCCGCGCTGCGCGTATCGCGCGATACCGATTACAAAAACGCGCGCGCGATGTTCGGCTATTCCATCGTCTATCTGTTCGCCCTGTTCGCCCTGATGATGGCGGACATGGCCGCGTAAGGAGAAACCCGATGCCCCGCAGCGACCTGCACGATAAAAAGAAGAAAAAGAATTACGCCGTATTTTTCGCCCTGATCGCGTTCATGGCGGTGATTTTTGTTGTCAGCATCATCAAGATGAAAATCGGGATGGGGGGTTGACGCATGTCCGACCTTCAGCGCAAGAACACCAAGGTTATGCTGGTCACGCTCGGCGTGGTTTTCGGCATGATCGGGTTGTCTTTCGCCTCCGTGCCGCTGTACCGCATGATTTGCCAGGTTACCGGCTGGGGCGGCACGACGCAAATGGTCGAGATGAATACCAGTGACAGGATTTACGACCGCGAGATTACCGTGCGCTTCAACACCGATGTCGCGCAGGGCATGCCGTGGGAGTTCAAGCCGGAACTGCGCAGCGTCGCCGTCAAGGTTGGACAGGACGGGCTGATTTCGTTTGTTGCCAAAAACCTTTCCGATACGCCTGTGACGGGCACGGCGGTTTACAACGTCACGCCGCTCAAGGTGGCCAAGTATTTTTACAAAACCCAGTGTTTTTGTTTCGGCGAACAGACGCTGGCGCCCGGGCAGGTGCAACACATGCCCGTGACGTTTTTTGTCGATCCTGCCATCCTGCAGGACCGCGACATGGACGATGTCAAAACCATCACGCTGTCCTACAGCTTCTTCCGCCACGGCACGCGGGAGCTGGAGAACGCGATCGAAAAATATTACAATGACCAGGGCAGCTAACAGCTGCCAAAAAGACCAAGGCAGCTAACAGCTGCCAAGACTAACAAGGCAGCTAACAGCTGCCAAAACGAACACGGCGGCTGACGCTGTCGAATGACCGGAAGGAAATAAAAATGGCTGATACACCTGTCTATGACCTCAAAGGCGGCAAACCGCATCCGTTTCACCTGGTGAAACCGAGCATCTGGCCGCTCGCGGGCTCCTTTGCTGCGGGGCTGCTGGCGCTGGGCGCGGTCTTGTTCATGCACAAGGTCGAATTCTCCGGCTGGAACGTCGGTCTGAAAGGTGTGCTGCTCGGCTTCGCGGCGGTTCTGGCCGTGATGTGGTTCTGGTGGCGCGACGTTGTGAAAGAAGCAGTCGTCGAAAAAGCGCATAGCGACCAAACCAAAATCGGTTTCCGCTATGGCATGGCCCTGTTCATCGCCTCCGAGGTAATGTTCTTCGTGGCCTTCTTCTGGGCGTTTTTCTGGGGCGCGCTGATGCCGACGGAAGCGCTGGGTTTCCAGTGGCCGCCGAAATTCGTGACTCCCATTCCGGCCTTTGACCTGCCGTTCCTGATGACCATGATCCTGCTGCTGTCGGGCTGCACCGTTACCTGGGCGCACCATGCGATCCTTGAGGGTAAAAACGAAGAAGCCGCGCAGGCGCTCGGCATCACGGTTGGCCTTGGCGTCGTGTTCACGGGTTTTCAGGCATACGAATACGTGCACGCCAGCTTCCCGTTCAAGGAAAGCGTTTATTCCGCGGCCTTCTACATGGCGACAGGCTTCCACGGTTTCCATGTGCTGGTGGGGACGATCTTCCTTGGCGTTTGCTATTTCCGCACCAAGAAAGGCCATTTCACGCCCAAGAGCCACTTCGGTTTCGAAGCGGCTGCGTGGTACTGGCATTTCGTTGACGTGGTGTGGCTGTTCCTGTTCGTTGCCATCTACTGGTGGGGCAACGCCTAAGAACTGACGATACCTGATTAACATCGCCTGTTTCACGCCCCGCACCGCATTCTGTGCCCCGTGCGAAAAAGTGTGAAACAGGCGATGTGCTTTTGAAGCCTTTTTGCGGATGTAAGCCATGTCCCTTGCCGATGATATTTCGTTTTGCCTGAAACCCCGCTGCCCGCTGTGCCGCAAGGGCAGGCTTTACCGTCCGTGGACGGTCAGCGTTGTTGAAAAATGCGATATCTGCAATGCGCCGCTGGGCGCGCATGACATCGGCGACGGCGCGGCGGTATTTATCATGTTTATTCTGTGTTTTTCCATCGTGCCGATGGCGTGGGTGTTCGAACTGATGTTTTCCCCGCCGCTGTGGGTGCATGCGGTGCTATGGACGGTGGTGGGGCTGGGCGCGATTGCGGTGATGCTGCCGGCGACTAAGGCCTACATCATCATACTCGAATGGCGTCACCTGAAAAAAGACAGGGAAGCGCGCGAGAAGAAAGACAGCTGACGTTATTTGCCGCGCCCGTCCGTCAGGCGGTGGGCGGTTTGGGTTTGCCGCCGTCTTTGGGCGCTGTTTTTGCGGCGTAGGACGGGTTTTGCAAAAACTTTTCCAGCGTTTTTTCCAGCAGGTTGATTTTCGCCTGCGGGCTGCAAATATTCTTGCAATGGCCCAGATGGCCGCTGTCGCCGCAGATTTTCAGCATGAAATAATCCTGCACGATGCTGGCTTGCTGTTCCATGTTGTAATCCAGCAGGTCTTTGCCGTGTTCCAGCTTGTAGTCATAGGCGGCGTTGTAGTTGAAACGGAATTTGATGCTCAGCTTCATCGCCTCGGCGATGGGGTTCAGGATGCCGTTCTGCTGCTGCCATACATGGGTCATTTCATGAATGAAATGGCCCTGCCAGTGGTCGGCCTCGCAGCTGTAATCGTTTTTGTAGCAGCCATACATATACAGGTGCCCGTCGGGCGCCATCGCGGTGCCATAGGGCTGGAAGCCGATGAATTTGCCCTCCGTCACGCTGACGCGGCTATAGTCGATGGAATCGCCAAACACGCGGCGGGCCAGCGCGGTTTCGCCGGCGCTCAGCGGGCGCGGGGCGGCGGGGCGCGGGACAGATTTGTGCGGCTTGGCGGACAAGGGCGGCTCCGTACATGTTTCGTAAAAAGGGGATGATTGAAAACCTACCCCCTTTTGACTAAGGTGTCCATACGGCGGAAATGACCCATGAAATTCCATAAAAAATTCAAAATCTATACAAGTTTCGTGCTGATGCTCGCGATACTCCTCGCGCTGGGGATCTGGCAGGTGCAGCGTCTGGCGTGGAAAGAGGATTTGCTCGCCCGCGTCGCGGCCCGCATGGCGGCCGAACCCGCCGCGCTGCCTGCCGCCATCGACAAGCCGGAGGATTGGGAATACCGCCGCGTCCGCGCCGAAGGGGTGTTCGATGCCGCGCATGTTTTCTGGCTGAAACCGCGCACCGACAATGGCAAGGTCGGCGCGCATATGTTTGTGCTGCTCCGGCGCGAAGCGGGGCAGCCGGTTTTCATCAACCGCGGGTTTGTGCCCGATGACGCGCGCGTCGATGTCACCGTACCCGCCGCGCCGCAAATGCTGGACGGGATTGTGCAGATTCCCCATAAATCGACATTCACCCCCGACAACAACCCCGCCAAAAATGACTGGTATTGGCCGGATACCCAAGCCATGGCCCGCGCCGCCGGATACGGCGCCGCGCTGCCCGTGATTGTCACCCTGCCGCCGCATGCGGGGGGCTATCCCGCCGGCTTCGCCGCCACGGCGCAAATACGCAATAACCACCTGCAATATGCGTTGTTCTGGTTCGGCATGGCGGGTATTCTGATGCTTGTCTTCGCGATTAGCCAGCGCGACAAATCCGCAAACCCCGCAAAAACGGAGTAAGCCGTATGAAAACCTACCAGCAGCTAGAAGATCGTTTCGGCCAGATCATGACGCTCAAGCAAATCGACTCCCTGCTGGACTGGGACCGCTCCGTGCTGATGCCGGAGGCGGGGGTCGACCAGCGCGCCCGGCAGGTCGAGGTTCTGAACCTCAAAATCCACGAAATGCAAACCGACCCCAATGTCGGCGAATGGCTGGCGGCGGTGGATAAAAAAAATCTCTCTCCGTGGCAGGCGGCGAATGTGCGCGTGATGGAATGGCTCTATACCCACGCGACCGCCGTGCCGGCCGATCTGGTCGCGCGGAAAATGAATCAGGAAACCCGCACCGAGGTCATCTGGCGCAAGGCGCGGGCCGAAGATGATTTTTCGATTGTCGAAAAAGAACTCGCCGCGCTGCTCTCCATCGTGCGCGAACATGCGGCGGCCAAGGCGGAAAAACTGGGCACTTGCAAATATGGCGCCTTGATGGACAGCTACGCCCCGGGTATGAGCGTTGCCGACGTCGATGCGGCGTTTGAGGATGTGGCCGCTTTTTTGCCGTCGTTCCTTGACGAAGTGCTGGCGGTGCAAAAAGAGCCCCTGCCGCTCGGCGGGCCGTTCGATGTCGGCACGCAGCAAAAGCTTTGCCAGCAGGTCTGCAACCTCATCGGCTTCACCCCGGATTGGGGGCGTCTCGATGTGTCGCTGCATCCCTTCAGCAGCGGGATCGGCAATGATGTGCGCATCACCACGCGCTACAAGGAAGAAGACTTCACCGATGCCATGCAGGGCGTCGCGCATGAGGCAGGCCACGGTTTTTACGACCGCTACACCCCCGCCGAGTGGCAACACCAGCCCGTCGGCGCCAGCCAGAACATGGGTATGGCCATTCATGAATCCCAATCGCTCAGCATCGACATGCAGCTGGGCCGCAGCCGCGAATACTGGCAATTCATGGCGCCGCATGTGCAAAAAGCCTTCGGCGGCAAAGGCGATGAACTGTCGGCGGAAAACCTCTACCGTCACGTCACGCGCGTCTCGCGCAGCTTTATCCGAGTCGAGGCGGACGAAGTGACCTATCCCGCTCATGTCATCATGCGCTACCGCCTTGAACGCGCGATGGTGGAGGGCAAGCTGGATGTAAAAGACCTGCCCGAGGCATGGATGGAAGGTTTCCGCAGCCTCATCGGCGTCGCGCCGCCGAGCAACCGCCTCGGCTGCTTGCAGGATATTCACTGGTATTTCGGTGCCTTCGGGTATTTCCCCGCCTATGCGCTGGGCGCTTTCATCGCCGCGCAGATGGTGGACAAGATGAAACAGGATATCCCCGATGTTTTCGCGCGCGTGGCGGCGGGCGATATCGGCAGCTTCACCGGCTGGCTGCGCGATAACGTGCAGGCCAAGGCCTGCCTAATGACGCCGCCCGAACTGGTGCGCGATGCGACGGGCAAGCCGTTTTCAACCTATTATTTCAAAAAACATGTGACCGAGCGTTACCTCGGCAGGACTTACGAGGGGAGTGAACCATGCCCGGCTACATCAGCACCCGGGGCGCAGCGCCGCGCCTGAATTTCGCCGATGCCGCGCTGACGGGTCTTGCCCGCGACGGCGGGCTTTATGTGCCCGATGCCTGCCCGCAAATATCGGCAGAAGAATTTCGCAACATGGCCAACCAGAATTATCTGGAAGTGGCGTGGCGCGTCATCGCCCCGTTTGTCGGTGAAGATATTTCCGCGCAGGATCTGATCGCGCTTTTGCAAAAATCCTACAAAGGCTTTGCGCATCCGGAAAAAACGCCGCTGCGCAAACTCGACGACGGTTTTTACGTGCAGGAGCTTTTTCACGGTCCGACGCTGGCGTTCAAGGATGTAGCGCTGCAATTTCTGGGGCAGGTTTTCGATTTCATCCTCAAGGCACGCGGACAAAAAGTCACCATCGTCGGCGCGACGTCCGGCGATACCGGTTCCGCCGCGATCGAGGCGTTTAAAAACAGCCCCTATGCGAATATCGTTATCCTGCACCCGAAAGGCCGCGTATCCGACGTGCAGCGCCGGCAGATGACCACGGTCGATGCGCCGAACGTGCGCAATATCGCCATCGAGGGCAGTTTTGACGATTGTCAGGATATGGTGAAGGTGATGTTCGGCGATCTGGCCTTCCGCGATGCCATGCAGCTGTCGGCCATCAATTCCATCAACTGGGCGCGAATTCTGGCGCAGGTGGTTTACTACGTTTATGCGGGCGTGCGCGTGCAGGCCGAAACGGGCCGTGCGCCGGTGTTCACTGTGCCGACGGGGAATTTTGGTAACGTCTATGCGGGCTATGTGGCGAAATCGATGGGCCTGCCGGTCAGCCGATTGATTGTCGCCACCAATGCGAATGATATCCTGCACCGTTTTTACACCACGGGCCGTATGGAGCGCCGTGGCGTCGTGCCGACCATCAGCCCCAGCATGGACATCCAGATTTCCAGCAACTTCGAGCGATTGCTGTTCGACCTCTATGGCCGCGACGGCGCCGCGGTTGCCGCGACCATGAAACATTTCCGCGACAAGGGGCCGTTTGACCTGAGCCCCGATATCATGGCGCAGCTGTCGTCCGTATTCGCGAGCGGCCGCAAGGATGATGCAGAAACAACGGCGATTATCCGCGATATCTACCGCCGGTATGATTACGTGCTCGACCCGCATACGGCGGTCGGCATCGGCGTGGCGCAGGACTGGAAACGTGCCCGCCCCGATGACGTCATGGTAACGCTGGCCACGGCGCATCCCGCCAAATTTCCCGATGCGGTCAAGGCGGTCACCGATGTCGCGCCCGAACTGCCCGCGCATCTGGCCGGACTGATGACACGTCCGGAGCGTTATGACGTATTGCCCGCTGATCTGGGCAAGGTGCAGGATTATATCCGTGCGGCATTTGGCGGGGCGGCATGATCAACCTTTATCCGCTCATCAAACCTTTTTTGATGTCGATGGAGCCGGAGCGGGCACACCGCCTGACCCTCCGTCTTTTGAAAACGGGTCTGGCGCCGCGCTATCGCCATGATGATCCGGCGCTGCGCTGCGATATTCTGGGGCACAGTTTTCCCAACCCCATCGGCCTTGCTGCAGGGTTTGACAAAGATGCCGAAGTGATTGCGCCCATGCTCGATATGGGTTTCGGTTTTGTGGAGGCAGGCACAGTGACGCCGCTGCCGCAGGACGGCAACCCCGCACCGCGCCTGTTCCGCGATATTCCGAACCGCGCCGTCATCAACCGCCTTGGCTTTCCGGGCAAAGGGCTGGACGCTTTCGCCGCGCGTGTCAGCGATTTTCGCGTCGCGCAGGCGCAGGCGCAGGGCGGCGAAAACTATCTGTGCGGTCTTCTGGGCGTCAATATCGGCATCAACAAGGAAACCGCCTCCGCGTTCGAAGGTTACAGCCGCGGCCTCTCCGTGCTCGCGCCGATGGCGGATTATATCGTGGTCAATGTATCATCGCCGAATACTCCCGGCCTGCGCGATTTGCAAAGCGAGAATATGCTCGATGCGCTGCTCGCGGGGTTGATGGCCGTTCTGGGCGCGCTGGATATTGCGCCCGTGGCGCGCCCTGCGCTTTTGTTGAAGGTCGCGCCCGATTTGACGCCCGACCAGCGCGCCGCCGTCGCGCAGCTGGCGCTGCGGCATCATATTCACGGCCTTGTGGTGTCAAATACCACGACGGCGCGGCCCGATGCGCTGGCGGAAAATTTGAAAACCGAGGCGGGCGGGCTCAGCGGACGCTTGCTGAAAGACAAAGCCTGCGACGTGCTGGCTGATTTTTACCGCCTGACGCGTGGCGCTGTGCCGCTGGTAGGCGTGGGCGGCATCGAAAACGCCGATGACGCATGGCGGCGTATCCGCGCGGGCGCGTCGCTGGTACAGGTCTATACGGGGCTGGTCTACGAAGGCCCTGCATTGGTGCCGCAGATATTGAAAGGATTGTCGTCGCGTGTGCGCGATGCGGGGCTGCGCCATATTTCCGAAGCTGTCGGTGCCGACGTCGATTTGGACGCCGATGCGGAGGTCGCGGCATGAGCGCCCCTGCAGACCGTGACGGCAGCGACGACCCGATGGCCCCCTTGCGCGGCGATGCGCGCCGTCATGTGGATTGGCGCGAATATCTGACGTTTAAAAATATTCTGTTCGCCCTCGGTCTTGTAACGTTTCTGATTGTGCTTGGCAGCGTGGCGTCGCCGCGGGTGGCGTTTCTGGTGACGGCCATGCTGGCGCTGGCCGGATTTTTTGCCGTCGAAATGGCCGCCCGCCGCCGCTGGGAGCGGGATCTGGTCGAACAAATCCGCCGTATCCATACAGATTACGACCGCATCGTGCGCGAAGTCGCGCGTAACCGCAACGACCTTGCCGACATGCGCCGCACGCTGGCCGATGCCGGCGAAACCGCGCGCCGTTTCGGCCGCCAGCAGGAAATGCTGGGTGTTGCGCCCGCGGCAGGCGGCGGCATCGAACAGCGGATGATCAAAGCCATCGCCGAACAGCTGTCACGCATGGATGCGCCCGCGCGTACGGCGGCAGATGAACAGGCGGCGCCTTTGCCGGTGATCAGCGGCCTGACGGCGGAAAATGCCGCGCGTGTGCTGACGGATGAACAGGTCATGGCCTTCGTGCGCCATGCGGTGCAGCAGGACAGTATCGATATTTTCCTGCAGCCCATCGTCAACCTGCCGCAGCGCAAGTCGCGGTTCTTTGAAATGTTTTCGCGCATCCGCATCGAAAACGAGATTTATTTGCCGGCGGAGCGGTATCTGGCCGTCGCCATGCAGCATGAAATGGTGCCGGTGATTGACAATCTTCTTTTGCTGCGCGCGCTGCAGGCGATACGCGATGCGGGCAGCGGCGGGGCAGGGCGCGCATGGTTTTGCAATATCACCAGCCTGACGCTGAACGACCCGAAATTCATGGGCGACCTTGTAGAGTTTATCGCGCAGTACCGTGCGCTCGCCCCGCGTCTGGTGTTTGAGCTGGGCCAGCGCGACCTTGCGACCATGCGGGCGGAGACCTTGCCGGTACTGGATGGTCTTTCGCGTCTGGGTTGCCGCTTTTCGATGGATCAGGTGCGCGAGCTGTCGTTCGATTTCGCGCATCTGGAGGCGCGGCATATCCGTTTCATCAAAGTCGATGCGGCGCTGGTGATTGAAGGCATGCGCGAGATTGGCGGCGTCAAGCGCCTGAAGCGCCTGAAGGCGGAACTGGATAGCCGCGGCATCGACATGATTGTTGAAAAAATTGAATCCGAAAAACAGCTCATCGAGCTTCTGGATCTCGATATCGATTACGGACAGGGCTATCTGTTCGGCAAGCCTGCGCGCGCGGAAGCGGCGCTGATGGAGGAATAAATATGTTGTCCGCACAAAACGGCAAGGCGATGCCGCGTTTCATCGAGGGTATCGGCGAGATTGCAGGCTTTTATGAGGGATATATTCTCGACCTTTGGGGGGTGGTGCATGACGGGGAGCAGGCTTTTCCGCATACTGTGCCGACGCTCAAGGAAATGAAACGCGCCAAGCGCCGCGTATGGCTGCTGTCAAATGCGCCGCGCCGCGCCTATACGGTTGCGGAAAAGTTGACATCCATGGGCGTCACGCCCGACCTTTATGCGGGCATCATGACCTCGGGTGAGGCGACATGGCAGGCCCTGCGCGAGCGTTATTTGCAGCAATGGGGCAAACGCTGCTTTCATATCGGCGGCGCGCGTGACCACAGCCTGTTCGAAGATATGGATGTCGATCTGGTCGCAACGCCGGAGGATGCCGATTTCGTGCTGTGCAGCGGCATCGAGGATTTCAGCCATACCGCCGACATGTACCGCGACCGTCTGGCGGGCTGCGCCGAAAAGAACCTGCCGATGATTTGCGCCAACCCCGACCGTATCGTGCATGTGGGCGACAAGCTGGTGATCTGCGCCGGCACCCTTGCCGACATATATATGCAAATGGATGGGGGTGTGACGTGGTTCGGTAAACCCTATCGGCAGGTTTACAGCCATTGCCTGGCCGCCATGCCGGGGATGCGGGTTCTGGGTATCGGCGATGCCATGCCGACGGATATCGCGGGGGCGACGGGGGCGGGAATCGACTCGGTTCTGGTAACGGCGGGCATCCACCGCGAGAGCTTTGACGGCATCCCCGCAGGGGGCCCAGAGAATCGGTTGGACGAATTTTTCGCCGGCTTTCCGTATCGGCCCACCTATCTGGCGCGCGGGCTTATTTGGTAAGAAAGTCAAATTTTTATTTGTTTTCATTGAATTAATCAATGGTTAAATTTAGATAAAATTTGATGAAAATTTTGCATAAATGTCAATAAATTTGACGATTTTAAGAAAAAGGCGTAAGATGATCTTATAAGCCTGAAGAAGGTGGTGTGGTATTTCTAGTCGGGGTAAAGCCATGAGCGACAAGCGTGTAAAAGGAACTTCTGTAGCAGCATTCCTGTTCATGCCGCAGTTTAGTCTGTGTTTTCAGCACTTCTCGCACATCGGGCCGGTATTCATGCGCACGCTCGCGCTGATGTTCGCGCAAGCCGGGCTTATCCCGCATAACCACCCCGCGACTCGCTACGGCATCGAAGGGATTAAAAAATATTCCTTCCCGCAGTTGCTTGCCGAAGCCTGGTATAACCTCCGCGTTCAGCGCGCCACACCGATGCAGTGGGGGTTGTTCCTTTCCGTGATTATGATGATCGTCGTGACCCTGAGCGCGATTGTCACTTTCCTGCTGACCGTGACCCTTGGTCTGGGTACTGCGGCGCAAGCGCAGATTTTCTCCCACCCCGGCGACCCTTATAATAAAGGCGATGGCGTTACCGATATTGAAACCGTGCTTAGCGGTGGCTTCGGTGGTGTGAAGGGCGCGATGTTCGATACCCGTACGGCATATGATGCCTCCACGACGGCAGATCCGACGCGCGCCTCTGCCGACCTCGGCCTGATGGTGCTTGACAAGGTTCTGCGTCAATCGACGGTGGGTGAAGGTGGTTTGCTGCAAAACGCCCTGACCGGTCTGATGCAGGTTTACAACACCGGTATCATGGTCGTTGCGGCTGTGATGATTTTCTGGATGATCTTGTCCATCGTTGTCGATACGGCGAAAACCGGTATCGTCGGTGGCGGTCGCCATAACATGGTCTGGACGCCGATCCGCGTCGTTTTCGCGCTGGGTCTGATGATCCCGCTGGGCACCACGGGTTTCAGCTCGGGCCAGTTTGCCGTTATGAAACTGGCTGAATGGGGGTCCAACTTCGGTACCCGCGCGTGGAATACCTATGTCGGCGGCGTGCTTAACTCTAGCAACCTGATCGCAAGCTTCCTGCCCTCGCAAGAGGTTGGTGGTGTGGTCTCGAGCCTTGCCCGTATGAAAGTCTGCCAGATTGCCTACAACACGGAATCCCGTGTTCAGGCAGGTGTACCGACGCTCTTCCCGGGCCGCTACATCGTTCAGCGCCGTGGCCCCAATACCCAGATGTTCGGCAACACGGTATCTTTCACTTACGGTTCTGCTGCGGCCAATCTGTGCGGTAAAGTCGAATTCCGCGTACAGGATGGCTCGAACGAGAGCTATGCCTTCACTGTCGCCAACTCCCAGCCGCAGCATGCGCTTGAAAACGCGGCTCTGCTTTTCCAGCGTGACATGAGTAATGCTTTGTTCGGTGACCGCGCTACAGCGTATTCCGGTGGCCTGTTCGCCGAACCCGGCCCGGTTATGAACCAAGCACATAACTTCGCCTGTGCTTTCGTTGGCCGCCATATGCGCCCCAACGGCGGTGGCCCGAACCCGGTTGAAGAACAGGCCGCAAGTCTGTCCAGCTGGCAAGGTGCCGGCTGCAGCGGCGGTGTCAGCCAGTGCGGTGCCGGTGGTACCGAGAGCGGCTTCCCGGATCTGAGCTGCCACCAGGATATGGTCAACACCATTATGGAACGTATCAACACGGCATATTGCGGTGCGCCGGTTTGCACGACCGCGACGACCGGTGGCTCCCTGACGAGACTGGTTGACTATATCAACGACGATATGATGGAAGAGCTGACCGATAAAGGTTGGGCAGGTATGGGCCTGTTCCCGCACTATATCGGTATGATCAACGGCTTTGCCATGGCGGCGCGTGACCTGCCGGTGTCTGTCGTCCCGGGTACTCTGTGGGACGTCATCCCCGAACAGACCACGAATACCGAACAGCAGTCGCTGATCGAAAAGAGAACGCGTGAAATCACCGCACACTATCAACTGTGGTGGGATCAGCAGATGAACGACCCGACCGGTGGCTCTATGCGTCCGGCTGGTGAAGGCGCTGTTGGTGCGGCACGTTCCGTCAACACGGGCGGTACCGAGTTCACGGGTGAAGCCGGTGGCGAGTCCATCGCGTCTCTGGTGAAATCGGCAAGCAGCTCTGGCGCGCTGATGGATGCCGTGGCTTCCCGCCTGATCCCCAGCGAGCATTCGTCTTTCATCTTCGCCCTGCATGACCCGAACGGCAATACCTATCCGTTCGTCAAGCTGGTCGAAGCTGGTCGCACAATCATGCTGTATGCTTCAAGCATCTGGGGTCTGATGACCATTCTACAGTCTCTCTCGACGATCACTATCGCCGGTTTCACCATCGGTGAAGGTTTGGCGTCGAGCGGTCTGCTCCGTGGTATACAATCTCTGTCTGCCATGGCCATGCTGGCCGGTATGATGCTGTCCTATATGGTGCCCGTCCTGCCGCTGCTGCGCGTGACCTTCGCGGTGCTGACCTGGATCATCTCGGTCTTCGAAGCTGTCGCGATGGTTCCGATCGCCGCGCTGGCTCACCTGTCTTCTGAAGGTGAAGGCCTTGCCGGTGCTGCTAAGACCTGCTGGATCCTGTGGCTGAACGTACTGGTTCGTCCGGTGCTGGTCGTGGTTGGTTTCGTGGGTGCGATGCTTATCTTCAACACCTTCGTGGTCTACTTCCACGCCAACTTCCTGAACGGTGTGAGTGCGCTGCGTGCCGAAATGGGTACTATGACCCGCCTGATCTCTCACGTGGCCTACACGGTCATCTATGTGGGTGCGATCTACACGGCTGCAAACTCTACCTTCAAGCTGATGGACCTGATCCCGAGTGCGATGATGCGCTGGCTGGGTGGTACGCCTGACCAAAGCTTCGACGACAACTCGGCGGCTGGTATGATGTATGCTGCGTCTAACGTCATGGGTCAGTTTGGTGGTGGTGCTGCCGGTAACTTTAACCGCAATGGTGTCAAACTGAAAAAACCTGATGTAACAAAGAACGGTTAAATACTGAAGTGTTGGTTACAAAGCCGCCGGGCGCAAGTCCGGCGGTTTTGTTTTTTGGGAATGTCCTGTGCCGCCCGGCCCTTCTCCGGCATTTTTTCACAAAGGCGCAGCCCTTGCACCCTGCGGGGGCAGGCGGTATAGTAAAAATCGTCCATGTCTCATCTAAGTTTTTGTATTTTCAGGGGATTTACATGTTCACACAGCCTGCACGCCAGATGCTCGCCGCCGCCGCGCTGGCGGGCGTGTTTTTATCGGTTTTCGGGGTGTCGCAAATGGCCGCGGCGCAAACATCATCCGCCCCGATGCATGCCATGGCCCTGCATGGCGCGCCGAAATACGGCCCCGATTTCACCCATTTCGAATATGTGAATCCGGATGCGCCCAAGGGCGGCGATATGCGCCTTGCATCCCTTGGCACGTTCGACACGCTTAATCCCTATACGCTGCGCGGCGAAGCGGCGCCGGGGCTTTCGCTGACATTCCAGTCCTTGCTCAACAATGCTGATGACGAAGCCTTCACGGAATACGGCCAGATTGCCGAGAGTATCGAAATGCCTGAAGATCGCAGCTCGGTCACTTTCAACCTGCGCACAGGCGCGAAGTTCCACGATGGCAAACCCCTGACCGCCGCGGATGTTGTGTGGACGTTCCAGACCCTGATGGAAAAGGGGCATCCTTTTTATCGCAGCTATTACAACAACGTCAAAGAAGCCAAGGCTGAAACGCCGCACCGCGTCACGTTTGTGTTCAATATGGCGGGTAACCGCGAATTGCCGCTGATCATGGGGCAGATGCCCGTGCTGCCCAAACATGCGTTTGAGGGAAAGGATTTTTCCGCCACCACGCTG
Source organism: uncultured Micavibrio sp. (assembly GCA_964551435.1). GTDB lineage: Bacteria > Pseudomonadota > Alphaproteobacteria > Micavibrionales > UBA2020 > UBA2020. The sequence goes on along the minus strand of CAZKBS010000003.1, from coordinate 146,164 downwards.
ACGCCGGTTGTCGGCAGCGGCCCTTATAAAATCAAAAGTGTCGATCCCGGACGCCGCATCGTTTATGAACGCGTAAAAGACTGGTGGGCAAAAGACCTGCCGGTCAACCGTGGCCAGTATAATTTTGATACGATTACCTTCGATGCCTTTCTGGATGAAACGGTGCAGTTTCAGGCGTTTTTCACCGGCGCCTATGATATCCGTCAGGAAACCAGCGCCAAGGCTTGGAAGGTCGAATACGACGGCCAGCGCCCTGTGAAGCGCGGGCTGATCCGCAAAGAAGAAATCGTTCATAGCCTGCCTGCCGGCATGCAGGCTTTTGTGCTCAACACCCGCCGTGCGGCTTTTGCCGATGCGCAAACCCGCGCCGCGCTGAATTACGCTTTCGATTTTGAATGGTCGAACCGTCAGCTGGCCTATGGTTCCTATACGCGCACGAACAGCTATTTTGCCAACTCCGAACTCGCCGCCAGCGGTTTGCCGCAAGGGCGCGAGCTCGAGATACTCGAAGCTTACCGCGGCAAAATACCCGACGAAGTTTTCACGCAGGAATATAAAAACCCCGTAACATCGGGCAGCGGCAACGACATGCGCGCGCAGCTTGCCAAAGCGCGGGAGATGCTGGAAGCGGCGGGATGGAAAATGGGCAAGAACAAGCTTTTGGAAAAGGACGGCAAGGAATTCCGCTTCGAAATTCTTGTTAACCGCCCGATTTTCGAGCGCTGGGTAAACCCCTTCATCGGCAATCTTAAACGTTTGGGGATTGCGGCGACGCTGCGCGTTGTGGATACGGCGCAGTACCAGAAACGCATGGATGATTTCGATTTCGATGTGGCCATCGAAACCTTCGGCCAATCGCTGTCCCCGGGGAATGAGCAGCTGGATTTCTGGGGTTCGGCAAAGGCCGACGTCAAAGGCAGCCGCAATCTGATGGGTATCAAAAACCCTGTCATTGACGACCTGATCCAGAAGCTGATTGCCGCTCCGGACCGTGAAGAATTGCTGGCTGTTACGCGCGCGCTTGACCGCGTGTTGCTGTGGAATCACTATGTCATTCCGCAGTGGCATAGCCGCTTTAACCGTGTCGCCTACTGGGATAAATTCGGCCATCCTGAAAAACCGGCCAAATACAATCTGGGTATCGTCAATACATGGTGGTACGATGCGCAAAAAGCCGCCGACCTGAAAAAACGCGAAGGCGATGCTGCCGGCGGTAAATAAACGAAAGAACGCGTAATACATGGCTGCCTATATCATCCGCCGTTTGCTTTTCATGGTGCCGACTTTGTTCGGCATCATTCTGCTCAATTTCCTGATTGTGCAAATCGCCCCCGGCGGGCCGGTTGAACAGGTGCTGGCGAAGCTGCAGGGGATTGATGCCGGCGCGACCGAACGTTTTTCCGGCGGTGGCAGTGATACGTCATCGGCAACCCAGATGATGCAGCAGCAGATGACGGGCAGCGGCGCCAGCAGCGAAACCAGCAAGTATCGCGGTGCGCAGGGTCTCGACCCTGCTTTTATTGCGGAGCTTGAAAAACAATTCGGCTTTGACAAACCGATGGGGGAGCGTTTCCTGCTGATGCTCGGCAATTACCTGAAATTCGATTTCGGGCAGAGCTATTTCCGCGACCGCCGCGTGGTGGATCTGGTACTGGAAAAAATGCCGGTATCTATCTCGCTCGGCCTGTGGACGACGTTGCTGATGTATATGATTTCCATCCCGCTCGGCATCCGCAAGGCTGTGCGCGACGGCTCCGCATTCGATATCTGGACCAGCGGCGTGATTATCGCGGGCTATGCCATTCCCGGCTTTTTGTTCGCTATTTTTCTGATTGTGTTTTTTGCCGGCGGAAAATATTTCGACTGGTTTCCGCTGCGCGGTCTGGTGTCGGACAACTGGGAAGAACTTAGCTGGCCGCGGCGTATTCTCGACTACCTGTGGCATATGACGCTGCCGGTGACGGCGATGGTCATCAGCGCCTTTGCGGGGTTGACGATTTTGACCAAAAACTCCTTTCTGGAGGAAATCAACAAACAATATGTGATTACCGCGCGCGCCAAGGGCCTGCCCGAAAAAACCGTGCTTTACGGACATGTGTTTCGCAACGCGATGCTGATTGTCATTGCGGGTTTCCCTGCGGCGCTGCTGTCGATATTCTTCGCCAACTCTTTGCTTATTGAAACGATCTTCTCGCTCGACGGCCTTGGTCTTCTCGGGTTCGAGGCGGTGATAAACCGCGATTATCCTGTCATGTTCGGGACGCTGTATATTTTCACGCTGATGGGTCTGTTTATCAAGCTCATCAGCGATCTGACCATGACGTGGGTTGACCCGCGCATCGATTTCGGCGCGCAGGGGGCACGGTAATGGCAAGCCGTTTTTCTCCCATGACCCAGCGCCGCCTGCAGCAGTTCCGCAACAATCGCCGCGGCTGGTATTCGCTGTGGATTTTTCTGGCATTATTCGCGATTGCCGTTTCGGCCAATCTGGTGGCCAATGATAAACCGATTATCGTTAAATATGACGGGGCATTCTACGCGCCTGTTTTCAAATCCTATCCCGAAACGGCTTTTGGCGGAGAATTTGAAACAGAGGCGGACTACCGTGACCCCTACGTGCAGGGGCTTATCAATCAAAAGGGATGGATGATCTGGCCGCCCATCCGTTACTCCTATCGCACCATCAATTATAATTTACAGGTTCCCGCGCCATCGCCGCCCACGACCGAAAACTGGCTGGGTACGGATGATCAGGGCCGCGATGTTCTGGCGCGGCTGATTTACGGGTTTCGCATTTCGATTTTGTTCGGCCTCTGCCTGACGCTGCTCAGCAGCCTGATCGGCGTCATTGTCGGCGCGATGGAGGGGTATTTCGGCGGCTGGTTCGACCTTCTTTCCCAGCGCTTCATCGAAATATGGGGCGGCATGCCGGTGTTGTTCCTGCTGATTATCATGTCAAGCGTGATAACGCCCAGTTTCTTCACGCTGCTGGGTTTGATGCTGCTGTTTTCGTGGATGACGTTGGTCGATGTGGTGCGTGCGGAATTCCTGAAGGCGCGCAATCTTGATTATATCCGTGCCGCCAAGGCGCTGGGCGTGGCAACGCCTGTGATCATGTTCCGCCATGCGCTGCCCAATGCAATGGTGGCGACGCTCAGCATGATGCCGTTTGTTTTGACGGGGTCCATCACCGCGCTGACGGGGCTTGATTTTCTGGGCTTCGGCCTGCCGCCCGGCTCGCCGTCGCTGGGCGAGTTGCTGGCGCAGGGCAAAAATAATCTTCAGGCGCCCTGGTTGGGGATTACGGCCTTTCTCTCGCTGGCGGTGATGCTGAGTTTGCTGACTTTTGTTGGCGAGGCCGTGCGTGACGCCTTTGACCCGCGCAAGGTTTTTCAGGAGAAATAAATGAAACCGCTGCTTGATATCAAAAACCTCAGCGTCGATTTCGTGAACGGCCCGCGCCGTACGCAGGCGGTAAAGAACCTCAGTTTTTCTATCCACAAGGGCGAAACGCTGGCGGTGGTCGGGGAATCCGGCTCCGGCAAATCGGTCAGTGCGCTGTCGATATTGCAATTACTGCCCTATCCGCTGGCGCAGCACCCTTCCGGCTCCATCATTTTTGACGGGCAGGAGCTGATGGGCGCGCCGGGCGATACGCTGCGCAGCATCCGCGGCAACCGCATTTCGATGATTTTTCAGGAACCGATGACGTCCCTGAATCCGCTGCATACGATTGAAAAACAAATCAGCGAAGTTCTGTTTCTGCATAAAAAAATGTCCACTCCGCAGGCGCGCGCGCGTGTGGTAGAGCTTCTGCAAATGGTCGGGCTGCAAAAGCTAACCACGCGCCTTGGCGCTTATCCGCATGAATTGTCGGGCGGGCAGCGCCAGCGCGTGATGATTGCCATGGCGCTCGCGAACGAGCCTGATTTGCTGATTGCCGACGAGCCGACAACCGCCGTTGACGTCACCGTGCAGGCGCAGCTGCTGAAACTGCTCAAAGATTTGCAAAAGAAAATGGGTATGGCGATTTTGCTGATTACCCATGACCTGTCTGTCGTGCGCAAGGTTGCCGACCGTGTGGCCGTGATGTACCGCGGCGAGCTGGTCGAACTGGCCGATACCAAGTCGTTGTTCGACGCGCCCCAGCATGACTATACCCGCATGCTGCTGGCGGCGCAGCCCAAAGGCCGCCCGCAGCCCGTTGACCACGAAGCGTATGCCATCTTGCAGGCGCAGGATTTAAAAGTCTGGTTCCCCGTTAAAAAGGGGGTATTTCAGCGCGTGGTTGACCATGTCAAAGCGGTCGATGGTGTTGATATCACGGTGCGCCGCGGTCATACGCTCGGCGTGGTCGGGGAATCCGGCTCTGGCAAGACGACGCTGGGTCTTGCGATGCTGCGGTTGATCCGCAGCGAAGGGCCCGTGATGTTCAATGGTCGCATGATGTCCGAAATGTCTGGCGAGGAGCTGCGCGCACTCCGCCGTGATATGCAGATTGTATTTCAGGACCCTTACGGTTCGCTTTCGCCGCGTATGTCGGTGGCGCAGATTATCAGCGAGGGGCTTGAGGTTCATTTTGGTAATTTGTCCCGCAGCGAACGCGAAGATCGCGTTGTGCAGGCGCTGCGCGAGGTCGGGCTTGACCCCGATACGCGTAACCGCTATCCGCATGAATTCTCCGGCGGCCAGCGCCAGCGTATCGCGATTGCCCGTGCGATGGTGCTGAACCCCAAATTCGTTATTTTGGATGAGCCGACATCGGCGCTTGATATGTCGGTGCAGGCGCAGATTGTGGACTTGCTGCGTGGATTGCAGGAAAAGCATCATCTGGCCTATATGTTCATCAGCCATGACCTGCGCGTGGTGCGCGCGATGTCGCACGAGGTATTGGTCATGCGCGGCGGCAAAGTTGTCGAGCGCGGCGAAACCAGCCAGATTTTCGACCATCCCAAAGAAGAATACACCCGCGCCCTCATCGCGGCCGCGATGAATATCGACGTGGTCGAAGCGGCCTGATAGGCGCAGGCAAATAAAAAGGCGGGATTTTGTGTCCTGCCTTTTTTGTCTCGACGTCTTAGGCCGCCTGTTTTTGTAGGGCAGGCGGGTTTTTGAACGCATCCAGCAGCTTTTTCTTTTCCTGCTCTGCCTTCGCGACGTTGGCTTCCTTGACGTGGCCATAGCCGCGGATTTGTTCGGGCAGGCGGGCAAGGTCGACCATCACGGCATAATTCGCGGCGTTCAGCTGCGGCAGCAGCTCTTTGAGCATGTTTTTATATTCGGCAATCATGCGGCGTTCCATTTTACGCTCCGCCGTATAGCCGAACACATCCAGCGGCGTGCCGCGCAGGGATTTGAATTTGGCGAGCATGCCAAAAGCCTTGAGCATCCACGGGCCGAATTCCATTTTTTTCAAATGGCCGGTTTCGCTGTCGCGGCGGGCCAGCAGCGGCGGGGCGAGGTTGAAGGTAAGCTTGATGTCGCCTTCAAAAGTGTTTTTGACCTGCGCGAGGAAGGTGCCGTCGGTATAAAGACGCGCGACTTCGTATTCGTCCTTGTAGGCCATCAGCTTATAAAGATATTTCGCCACGGCTTCGGTCAGGTCGCCGACCTTGCCATTCACGCGGATATCGGCATCGCGGGCCATGGCCACGAATTTTTCGTACTTCGCGGCATATGAGGCGCTTTGATAGGCCGTCAGCGATTGCGTGCGGCGGGCAATCAGCTCGTCCAGTGTTTGCGAGATTGTACGGTGGGCGAGGGCGATGTCACCGGTTTTCTTGGGCAAGGCAACCTCGATAGTCTTTTCAAGGTTCCATGCCGCGCGGCGTCCCCAGGTGAAGGCTTTCTGGTTCATCTTGACCGATGCGCCGTTGAGCTCAATCGCCTGCATGATGGCGGCTTCGGCCACGGGAACGCTGCCCATTTGATAGGCAAAGCCGAGCATGAACATGTTTGTCGCAATCGAATTGCCCATCAGCGCCGTTGCAATCGCGGAGGCATCGAGCGTGCGCAGATTCTCCGCGCCCGTCAGGCCTTTCAGGCGTTCGATGATGGACTGCACCGGAATATCCCAGTTCGGGTTTTTGGTGAATTCACCCGTTTGCAGTTTTTCGGTGTTCAGGAAGACTTTGGTTGCGCCAAGGTCAGCACCGAGGGGGCGGATTTTCGACAGGCAATCGCCGTCGGACGTCACCAGCAGGTCGCAGCCGATGATGGCCGATGCACCCGCCGTGCCGATGCGCACGGTATTGATATCGTCGGTTTTGCGCGCAATGCGGATATGGCTGGTGACCGCGCCGCCTTTTTGCGCAAGGCCGGTCTGGTCCATGGTCGTCACGCCCTTGCCGTCGATATGCGCAGCCATGGCGAGGATCGCACCAATGGTCACAACGCCCGTGCCGCCGATACCGGTGACAAGAATCGCGGCAGGTTCGGACAGGTCGCCAAAATCAGGCTCCGGCATGTCCTTGAAAAACGCTTCGATGCTATCATCGACCGATGCGGCGGACGGTTTTTTCAAATCGCCCCCCGTGATGGTCACAAAGCTGGGGCAGAACCCTTTGACGCAGGAATAGTCTTTGTTGCAGGTCGACTGGTCGATCTGGCGTTTGCGGCCGAATTCGGTTTCGACGGGCGCGATGGACACGCAGTTGGACTGCACGCCGCAATCGCCGCAACCTTCGCAGACGCGTTCGTTGATAATCACGCGCTTGGCCGGATCTTCCATCAACCCGCGTTTGCGGCGGCGGCGCTTTTCGGCGGCGCAGGTCTGGTCGTAGATCAGGATGGTGCAGCCTTCGGTATCGCGCAGTTCTTTCTGGATTTTGTCCAGATCGCTGCGGTGGCTGACGGTAACGCCTTCACGCAGGCGCACGGGGGCGTATTTTTCCGGCTGGTCGGTGACGATGCGGATTTTTTTCACGCCTTCGGCCGCGACCTGGTCGATAATCATCGGTACCGACAATTCGCCATCCACATGCTGGCCGCCCGTCATGGCGACGGCGTCGTTGTAGAGGATTTTGTAGGTAATATTGATTTTCGCCGCCACCGATGCGCGGATGGCGAGAAGGCCGGAGTGGAAATAGGTGCCATCGCCGAGGTTGGCGAAGATATGTTTTTCGGTCGTGAACGGCGCCTGTCCGATCCACGGCGCGCCTTCACCACCCATCTGCGTGAAGGGGCCGGTATATTCGGGGCGGATCCATGTGGCCATATAATGGCAACCGATACCGGCGAGGGCGCGGCTGCCCTCCGGCACTTTGGTCGAAGTGTTATGCGGACAGCCGGAGCAGAAATACGGTACACGCGCCACAGGGGCGGGTTTGCCGCGCACGGTGCTGTTGCGGTTATAAATGTCGAGACGCGCGGCAAAGGGCGCGATATCGGTGATGGTTTTGAGACGCGCGACGATGGCTTCGGCGATTTGCAGCACCGACAGTTCGTAATGCTCCGGCAGCAGCGGCGCCCCGCGGTCGTCGGTCTTGCCCGTGACGCGCGGACGGCGGTCTGCAGGCATGTGATAGAGATGGCTGCGGATTTGCTCTTCCATCACGCCGCGCTTTTCTTCGACGACCAGAATTTCATCGACCTGTTCGGCCAGATGCTGGATGCCCTGCAAATCCATCGGCCAGACGAGGGCGACTTTGTAAACGGCAATCCCCAGTTCTTCCGCGCGCGCCTTGGTGATGCCAAGATCCTCGAGCGCCTGCATCGTATCCATCCAGCCCTTGCCGGTCGATACAATCGCGATGCGTTTTTTCGCGGGATTGATCGTATAGCGGTCAAGGCCGTTGGCACGGGCATAGGCTGTGGCGGCGGGCAGCTTGAAGTTGATCAGGCGCTTTTCCTGCTCCAGCGGTGGGTCATACCAGCGGATGTTCAGCCCGTCTTTGGGCAGTTCGATATCGCCCGGCGTATTGAACGTCAGTGCGAAGGGATCGGAGAATACCGACGCTGAACTATCTGCAAATTCGCTGATGATTTTAAAACCTGTCCAACAGCCGGAGAAGCGGGACATCGCAATCCCGTGCAGGCCCAGGAACAAGCCGTCTTCGATACCTGCCGGATGCAGGACGGGCACGAGCGAGTGGATGAACGCATATTCCGACTGGTGCGGCAGGGTCGAAGATTTGCAGGCATGGTCGTCGCCGGCGAAAGCCAGCACGCCGCCATGCTTGGACGTGCCCGCAGCATTCGCATGTTTAATCACGTCGATGGAGCGGTCAACGCCCGGGCCCTTGCCGTACCACATGCCGACCACGCCGTCATGCGTCGCGCCTTTGCCCAGATGCAGCTGCTGGCTGCCCCAGACGGATGTCGCGCCGAGGTCTTCGTTGACGCCCGGATGGAATTTGATGTCGTGGCCGTCGGTGAATTTCTTGGCCTGCGCGAAGGCGATATCAAGCGCGCCGAGCGGCGAGCCGCGATAGCCCGAAACGAAGGTGCCGGTCTTCAGCCCCTTGGCCGCATCCAGCTGATGCTGCATAATAGCCATACGCACAATCGCCTGCAGGCCGTTCAGGTAAATCCTGCCTGCGGTTTCGGTGTATTTGTCGTCCAGCGTGACAGCCTTTTGCATGGCGCGTGTCCCCCCTCGCGGCGATGGTGATGCTTGATTCTTGCAAACATGATTAAACTAGTGTCGCACAGGGGGGAGAGCAACTTAATTTCCCGCTTTTATTTGTGATAATTCATATTTTTTGCGCAAAATAGCATGAAAAATCAGTATGTTGCGCCGCAGCAGCTTTATGTCTTGGGCGCGTGCCGTCCAATATTTCGTTTAATGCTTTGTTTTCACGTGGCGGCTGTGTTAACAATAGCTCCGCCGGACGGAAAACAACCGTCGTCCGAGATTTAATTGGAAAGGGGTGATTACCATCGTACAGGTCATCGTACGCGATAATAACGTCGATCAGGCTCTGCGTGCGCTCAAGAAAAAGATGCAGCGCGAAGGTCTCTTCCGCGAGATGAAACTGCGCCGTCACTACGAAAAGCCTTCTGTAAAGAAAGCACGTGAGAAGTCGGAAGCAGTCCGCCGCTATCGCAAGCTGGAGCGCAAACGCAAGGAGCGCGACGGCGAATAAGATCATCAGGTTTCTGATGACCTCATTCCAAATAAAAAAGCCCCCGCGCGAGATGCCGGGGGTTTTTTCATGCCTGACGTGTTTCCGTGCGAAGCCGTTTACAGCCCGCCCCTTGGCGGGGTACAAAAAAGGATACTTCGCAGGAGAAAAGCGTTGCGCGTTTACATTCCGAATATGACAGAATTTTTCGCGTGGATGGAGCAATCCGGCCACGGCTATGTCGTGCTGCGCGGCTTTGTGGGCTTTACTGCGGGATATCCCGCGCATGGTGCGAAGGAAGACGTAGATCTTCTGGTGGCCGATGACGCGCTCGCGCCTATTCATGCGCGCTATCGCAGCCATGGCAAGCGTCAGGGCGTGAAGTGCGATATCTATAGCGTATCCGGCCATGATCACGGCGGCTATCTGGGGCTGCCGTATTATCCGCCGGCTTTTGCGCAACGTATCATCGATACCCGCCGCCGTTTTCATGATCTGTTTTTTGTGCCGGATGCGCGTCATCACCTGCTATCGCTGCTGTATCACGTCACCTATCAGAAAATGGAAGCGTCGAAAATCCACATCAATCATGCCGCGTCGTCAGGCGCATCGAAATATCCGGCGGAAATCGACGCGCTATGCGCCGAAACGGGCGATAAAGTCGCCCACACCCTGCGGGATTATCACGCTTTTTTGCGGGCAGCGGGGCTGGCCCCCGGCTATGACATCCTTGCCGTATACGTCCAGAACCAGTTTGCGCATGACATCAAAAGCATGTTCATGGCCGAATTGTTTCTTGAATTCAAAGGCGAGATGAACATGTTCGTCATCCGCGGCGTGGCGGTTGAAACCGAAACGCATGGCGCGCTCATCGGCATGCTGCGCCAGCATTATAAAACTATTCTGGTCAAGGATATTCCTTTCATCACCCGTGCAATGGAAAGCGGCAAGATGCGCGGCGGTAAATGGCGCCGCGGCGGCCGCCCGCATATCGTGGTGCTGGTGTTCGACCCGTATCCTCAGCCGACAACGGCAGAGGATCGCAAGGTGCATCCCTTCGTTTTCAATAGCCGCCAGTTCGCCAAGCGCGGTTTCCGTGAATGGTTCACCAAAACCACAGGGCGCAAACCGTCGGCCAATCCGCTGCACTCGACGGATAACGAGGCGGAGGCCGTGGGGCATTTTCCGCTGTTTTTCTCCGCGCATGAACAGGAAGATATTTTTATTCGCCTGAAAGAAATACGCGAAAATCTGACATGAGAAAGCTGAAGCGTCTTTTCTTCCGCCATATCGGCGAGTTTCGCATTGCCCCGCGCCGCCGCGACGTGGCGGTGGCGCTGCAAAAACATTTGGGGTTTTCATCCGTGCCGGTGCTGGTGCTGTCGGGTAGTCGCGGCCATGACAGCATTTACCGCGTGATGCAGAGGGACAAGCCCGTAGGGATGCTCCGTTTGGTCAATCCGTACCGCAAACGCAAAAAACCTGCGTCGGATATGCCGTTTGTTTCAGTTGATACCCATCGCCGTGCCACGCGGGAAAGGCTGGCCTACGAAGCGGCAGCCGCCGCCGGCCTGACGCCGCAGCCCCGATGGCATGCGGATGATGCGCTTTATTGTGATTATCTGCCGCTCGCGCCGCTGCATGCGCGGCTGGAAACGAAGTCCGGAAACGCATGGCATTTGATGCGCCCTGTCACGCAGGCGCTGCGCCGCCTGCATGCACTGGGCATCGTGCATGCCGATGTATCGCTTGCGAACACGCTGGCGGATGAAACGCTGTCGCGGATTGTTTTTGTGGATTTCGAATACGAACCCGCACCGCATATCAGCCTGAGCGCCGCGCGGCTTTATGATTACCTGCGGCTGGTGGAAAGTTCGTGGAAATTTCTGACGGATGCTGAAAAACATTTGCCGCAGGATTGGCTGGATATGTTGTCGGATGCCGCGCGCGAAGAGGGCATCACAGCATAAGACATCACACCGCTGCGCCCCGCGCTTGCGCAGCTTTATGCCGCGGGCGTGATAGCGGATATTGAAAAAGCGCTGCGCGGTTAAACGCCCCAGAAAACGCTTACAGGAAAAACCCGTTCATTTTCGATTTTGCCGCAGGCATCGAAGGCTTGTGGATGGGCGCAGTGGATTTTTTGAGGAAATCCGCCGCCTTGGCGTCAACCTTTTCGACCAGCGGCAGCAGCGTATGGGCCACATGCGCGTGGTAGTCGTTGAGCCATTTCAGCTCGTCATCGCTCATCAGTGCGGGTTCGATGAGATTGCGGTCAACAGGGGCGAGGGTGAGGGTTTTGAAGCCCAGCAGTTTCTTGCCGTTTTCATCCACATTGCCCGTATCAATCACCGTTACCAGCGTTTCGATACGGATGCCGTATTCGCCGGTTTTGTAAAAACCGGGTTCGTTCGAAATAATCATGCCCGGCTCCAGCGGCACGCTGGTCGCGCGCGGTGAAATGCCGCAGGGGCCTTCGTGCACCGACAGATAGCTGCCGACGCCGTGGCCGGTACCATGCGCGAAATCAAGCCCGACTTCCTTGAGGGCCGCGCGCGCCTTCACGTCCAGCTTGTCGCCTGTGGTGCCTTCGGGGAAGACAGACATGGCAACGGCGATGTGACCTTTGAGGACGCGGGTAAAGTTTTCTTTCATTTCCTGCGACGGGGTATCGACAGCGATAGTGCGGGTGATATCGGTGGTGCCGTCCAGATATTGCGCGCCGCTATCGACCAGATACACGGGGCCTGACAGCAGCGGCTGGTTGGTTTCTTCGCTGGAGCGGTAATGAACAATCGCGCCGTTGCCACCCGCGCCTGAAATGGTATCGAAGCTGAGGCCGCGGAAATTCTCGCCTTTGGCGCGAATATCCTGCAGCAGCTGCGTTGCGGAAAGCTCGTCATGTTTCGCGGCGGCGCCCTGTTCGGACAGCGCGGCCAGAAAACGCACCATGGCCACGCCATCGCGGATATGCGCGTTGATAGCGCCATCAATCTCGACGCTGTTTTTCTTGGCTTTCATCAGTTGCAGGGGGCTGCGCTCCACATGCGCTTCGGCGCCGGATGCCTTGATGAGGGCATCTACCTTGGCGGGGGCTGCGGCGGGGTCGATCCAGATTTTTTGTCCGGCCTGCGCCAGCGTTTCGATATGCTTGGCGAAATCGTTGAGCGGATGCAGGCGTACGTCTTTGCCCACCCAGCTGCGGGTGTCATCGGTGACTTTTTCCGCGTCGATAAACCAATCGACGCTGCCGTCTTTATGCGCCACGGCATAGGATAGCGCAAACGGCGTGCAGGGCACATCGCCGCCGCGGATGTTCAAAAGCCAGCAGATTTCTTCGGGCAGGGTAATTGCCAGCGCATCGGCGCCCTGCGCCGCCAGCACGGCGGAGAGTTCCTGACGCTTCACATCCGACGCCTTGCCTGCGTATTTCAGCGGGTGCGGCACCACAGGGGCCAACGGCGCGGGGGGCTGCGCCGTCCATGCGGCATCCAGCGGGTTATCGTCCAGCAGCACCAGCGTACCGCCTGCGCGCTCTACGGCTTCGCGGATTTTTTTGACGTCGTTCGGGGTGTGCACCCACGGGTCGATGCCAAAACGCGCGCCTTTGGGCAGATTTTTTTCAATCCATTCCACCGGCGTCATGGTGGGGAAGGGGCGCTGGTTTTCAGACAGGCTGCAAATCTCGAAATCTTTTTTATCGACCTGCGCCTGCGCTTGCAGAGTATAGCGGCCATCGGTAAAGAAGGCGGCTTTTTCGTTCAGCACGACGGCATAGCCGGCGGAGCCGGTGAAGCCGCTGATCCACGCCAGACGCTCCGCGCGGGCGGGGACGTATTCGCCCTGAAATTCATCGGCGCGGGGAATAAAAAAGCCATCGATGTCGCGTTTTGTCATCTCGGCGCGCAGGGCGGCAAGGCGGTCGGTGTCGCTGGCCGCATCGGTTTTCAGCTGCGCCTTGAGCGCGGCGAGCTGCGCGATAGTTTCCGCATCGCCGCCGGTTTTGAAAAGTTTTGTCCAGCGGTCCGGCTCGCCCAGATCATCCGGCGCGGCATTGATGCCGCAGAGGATTTTTTTGATGGCCGCGATATCGCGGGTATCGCCCGCCGCGGACAAGAGTTTCGCCAAGTGCTCGTCGCCTTTGTAAGACATGCGCTTTACTCCAGACAAATCCAGGTGATTTCGTGCTTGTTATTATAAAGGTGGAAAGCGGTCGAACCAGCGATTTCAAGGAAAGATTCTGTCGTTTTGAAATCGGTTTCGCCCTGAAATTTGATAGTGCAGACCATGTTTCTGACAAGGCCGGAGTCTTTCCATTCCCTGACCAGACGCAGCAGCCGTTCGGGGTAGCAGATAATATCCGAAAACAGCCAGTCGAGCTGTCCGATATCGGCGGGTTTCAGCGCGAAGGCGCTTTGCTGCACGTATTTGATATTCGGCAGCGCCGCAATATTCGGGGCCAGTGGCGCCTTGTCGACGCTGATCACCTGCGCGCCGAGTTTTTGCAAAACCCATGTCCAGCCGCCGGGGCAGGCGCCAAGGTCAAGGCAGGTTTCGCCCGCCTGCGGCATCCGCGGCACACGCGTCAGTGCTTCCCAGAGTTTCAGGTAGGCGCGGTTTGGCGGCTCTTCCTTGTTTTCTTCGAAAATAAAAGCGCCATTGGGTACCGCGCTGGAACAATCCGATGCCGCCAGCATAAGATCATCTTGCAGCAGCGTCCAAGAGCCGAGCGGCGAGGTCGGCAGCGGTTTGCCAAACACCAGCGGCTTGCCCGATACATGTGGCAGTTTTTCGGTGATAAGCCGGCTACGGCGGTGAAAATCGAAAGCATAGTTCGCCCAGCTGCGCTGGATGGCGCGCAGTTTTTTGGCGGCATCTCCGATGGAATCGATTTCGATGAATTGCGGATTGCGCCAGATATTCTCCGCCCAGACCGCATGGGTCGCGGGGCCGTCGGCAATCACCAGACGGTCATATACATCGCGGACGCGATCGCCCAGTTCGGCCACCAGATCGTCGGTGAAGCCGTCGGGGGCCAGATAGGCGGAAAAGGGGGTTGTGCTGTTTTGTGCGCTCATGTGCGCAGTTTAGCCATTTGCAGGCTTTTGCAAAGCGGATTTTGCCACCGGCTTTTTGCCCTGCGTGTCCGCGCCCAGCGTACCGGCAGGATCGTGGTCGGCAATTACTTTGTTGCGCGCGCAGTGGCGGATGATTTCTTTCTGGAATTTCACCAGTGCATCGGCATCGCCTTTGAGGTCATAAATGTTTGAACGCACGGCCTGGCGAAAATCGCCTTCCTTGACTTTGCCGTTCACACCCTGAAACCGGATATCGAATTCGGATACGCACAGCTTCAGGCAGGGATTGCCATTCTGTTTGGTGACGATCCCCAACAGATAATCAATCCCGCCGATACGCAAAAGCCCGCTGACAGGCACGGTCATCCCGCTTTGCGGCATCATCGAAAACACCTGTTCTGACGGCGTCCCGATCATGTCCAGCGATACATCGTGTCCTTGCTGGCGGATGTCGCGCAGGGCAAGGCTGATATCTTCAAGCGCTTGCGTCAGCCCCCAGTCCGACCACTGCTTTTCGTGCTTGTCTTGCTGGGTGTTGAATTCTTCGCGAATACTGTCGGGCGTCATGCGGCGCATGCGGAAAATCCGGTGTGGTTGATCTGGGGCGTGCTTATCCTATGCGGGGCGGACGTGAAAATCAATATGAAAAATATAAAGGTTTTCAGGCGATTGGCGCGGCGGGCGGGCGGCTTTGCATGCCTTTCGCCTTGTGCTTTGGGCAGGGGCGGCGATAATACTTGCGGACAAAACCTATCAAAATTTTATGCAAATACAGGTGAGGCATGACTGCAGACACCGCGCGCGCCGCGCAAAAACAAACCCATGTGATCAACCCCGGCATTCTGCGCGAATACGATATCCGCGGCACAGTGGGCGATACGCTGCGCGATGAAGATTGCTATTTCATCGGCCGTGCCTTTGGCACCATGGTGAAACGCCGCGGCGGCAAGAAAGTGGTGGTCGGGTATGACGGTCGCGAAAGCTCGCCGTCTTTTTCCGCGAATGTCATGCGCGGTTTGACGGACTGCGGCCTTGATGTTGAAAACATCGGCCTTGGCCCGACGCCGATGGTCTATTTCGCCATGAAAACCCGCGGCATGGATGCGGCGGTGGTTGTGACGGGATCGCATAGCCCGCTCAGTTATAACGGTATCAAGATGGCCTATCAATCCGGCCCTTTCTATGGCGCCATGGTACAGGAAATCGGCAAGATTTCCGCGGCGGGGGATTTTGAATCCGGCGCAGGCCAGATGACTGAGGCCGATGTGCAGGATGCCTATGTGGATCGCATGCTCGCCGATTATCAGGGCGCGCGCGACCTTAGCATCGCATGGGATTGCGGCAATGGCGCCACGGGCGAAATTATCCGCCGCCTTGTCAAAAAAATGCCGGGAAAACATGTGTTGTTGTTCGATGATATCGACGGCACCTTTCCGAACCATCACCCCGACCCGACCGTGGCCAAAAACCTTGTCGATTTGCAAAAAGCCGTGCGCGACAACGGCTGCGATATCGGTATCGGTTTCGATGGTGACGGTGACCGCGTGGGCGCGGTGGATGCCGAGGGTAATATCCTTTGGGCCGATATCATCATGGCGGTTTACGCGGCGGAGGTTTTGAAAACCCATCCGGGCGCGCATATCATTGCCGATGTGAAATGCAGCCGCGTGCTGTTTGACGAAGTTGAACGCCTCGGTGGCAAGCCCGTGATGTGGAACACCGGGCACTCGCTTATCAAGGCGCGCGCGCTGGAGCTGAAATCCCCTCTGGCAGGGGAGTTGGCAGGGCATATTTGCTTTGCCGACAAATATTACGGTTTTGATGACGGCCCTTATTGCGCCGTGCGCCTTTTGGATATCCTGAGCCGCAGCGGCAAGTCGCTGTCCGCGCTGGTAGCGCATTTGCCGAAAATGCAGAATACGCCTGAAGTGCGTTTTCATGTACCGGCGGAACGTAAATTCAAAATCGCGCCTGAAATCCTGTCGCGCCTGCGCGCCGAAAAAGCCAAAGACCTGTCCATCAACGACATTGATGGAGTGCGCGTCACCACGCCGGACGGCTGGTGGCTGATGCGCGCGTCGAATACCGAAGACGTGCTGACCATCCGTGCCGAAGGCTTCAACGCCGAAGGGCTGGAGCGGCTGAAGGCGCAGCTGGTATCGCAACTGGCGCAAAGCGGCATCGCATCGCCGTTTTGATACAGGCGGATATTAAACCTACAAGGGGAGAGGGGATAACATGAACGAAAATTTGACACTGCACCCGCGCGTGACGGAACTCATCGCTTCGCGCATTTGCCACGACCTTGTCAGCCCTGTCGGCGCTGTCAATAACGGCGTGGAGCTGATGCAGGAACTGGGCGAAGATGCCGGTGACGAGGCCGTGCAGCTGATTGCCTCTAGCGCGCAGCAGGCGTCTATCCGGCTCAAGGCGTTTCGCCTGTCCTACGGCGCGGCGGGCACCGATAAAAACGTCGGTTTCAAGGATATCCGCGATGCCTTTACCGATCTTATCGGGCAGGGTCGCATTCAGGCGGAATTCGAGCCTGACCTCGGCGTCAAATTTTCCATGCCGCCACGCGGTTTTTTCAAGGTGCTGCTGAACCTTCTGGTGCTGGCCGAAGAATGCAACCACGGGGAGGGTAAAATCTCCGTCTCCGCGCTTGAGGGGAATACGGGTATCCGCGTCCTCGTCACCGGCAATCACGCCGGTTTCCGCGAAGGGGCCGAAGCCGCGCTCAAAGGCGAGACGCCGGCGGAAGATCTTGATCCGCGTTCTGTGCATGCCTATGTCACGGGCCGTTTTGCCGATTATTTCGGAATCGGTCTTGGCTGGCAGGCGCAAAAAGAATTCGGTCGCATCGAATTTACGATTAAAGCGCAATAACAGCGCACCCTGCTGTATGACATATGGCAGGCGGTTTGCGGCGATTTTCGCTGCGGCCGCCCGCTGCATTTGCATGCCTGTGTATGCCCGTGATTTCGGATAACCGAAACTTAATCCCTTCGCGTCATCATAAATAAAGGGCGCATCTCTGCGCCGCGCGGGGGGATATGCGCACCGACGATATTTTGCAGGATTTTGTAGCCGAAGCGGAAGAGCGGTTTTTGTCCATCGAAAACCAGCTGGTGACGCTCGAGCGTCATCCGCAAGATGCGCAGGCGCTGGCGGAATTGTTTCGTGCCGCGCATAGTTTGAAAGGAACATGCAGTTTTCTCGGCTTCCGCCGTCTGGCCGCCATTGCCCATGCAGCCGAGGATTTGCTGATGGCCGCGCGCGAGCGGCGCGTTACCCTGGTGCCTGTGCATATCGGCCTTGTGCTGGCGGCGCTGGATGTGATGCGTGATATCGTCAGCCGGATTGTCGGCGAGGGCGGCAGCGAAGACGCCAGTCCGGCGCCGCAGGAGGCCGAAATCACAGAGGCGCTACATGGCGCGGCGCACGGTGAGGATTTTACTGTGCCGCAAACGGCGCGGGCTATGCGCGGCGCGCCGCTGCAGGGGGGATTGCTGCGCGTGCAGGGCGATGTGTTTGATAACCTGCTGGCTTTGAGCGCGGAAATGGGGCTTGTGCGCGGCAAGATGCAGCGCCTGGGGCGCCAGCCCGCCGCGGTGGAAACTCATCTGGCGCAGCTGACCGCGCGGCTGCAATCCGAAGTGCTGCGCGCGCGGCTTCAGCCCGTGATGGAGGCATGGCGCAGCCTGCCCCGCCTTGTCCGCGATATGGCGGCGGAGGCGGGGATTTCCGCACGTCTTGAAACATCGGGCGGTGATACGCTGCTGGACAGGCAAGTGCTGGATTTGCTGCGCGACCCGCTGGCGCATCTGGTGCGAAATAGCCTGTCGCATGGCATCGAGCGGCCCGATATGCGCCGTGCGCGCGGCAAGCCTGATACGGGCGTGATTACGATTGCCGCCCGTGCGGCAGACGGACAGGTGATATTGACAGTCAGCGATGACGGCGGTGGTCTTGATCTTGCCGCCATCGCCGCGCGCGCACAGGCACAGGGACTGATACCGCCCGCGCGTCAGGGCGCGCTGCCGCCGCAGGATATCGCCGATATGATTTTCAGGCGCGGATTTTCAACGGCGGCGCAGATCAGCGATATGGCGGGCCGCGGCGTCGGGCTGGATGCCGTACGGACGCAGGTTGAAAATTTTGGCGGCAGCGTCACGGTAGAGGCTTCTGCGGCCGATGGCGGCGGTGCCGTTTTTACCATTCGCGTGCCGCTTACGCTTGCGATGATGCCTGTGGCGCTGGTGGCGGCGGCGGGGCAGCGCTTTGCCGTGCCGCGCGCGAATATTGCTGAAATATGCCTGTTACCGCCGCAGATGGATATGGCGGGCGGGCGGCCTATTTTTTACTGGCGCGGAGCGCCGCTGCCGGTGCTGTCCTTGCCGCAGGTTCTGGCGGCAGAGGAGGGGGCAGTATCTTCCAAAAACAGATACGGCATTATTGTGCAGGCAGAGGGAATGTGCGCCGTGCTGGCGGCCGAAGAAATTCTTTCGATTGCCGAGGCGGTTATCAAACCCCTGCCGCCATTGATAGACAGTGCGGGGCTTTATCTGGGGCTTGTGCTGCTGGATGACGGATTTGCGGCGCTGGTGCCGGACGTGCGCCGTGTGTTGCTGCGACAGCATGTGCGATCCTTGCCGCCGCCATCGGCCACACCTGAAAAGCCGCGCCCGCAGCGCGACATGATATTTTTCAGCGCGGCCCGCAAAACATTCGCGATGGATGCCGCGCGCGTGCGGCATATCTGCCGCGTGCAGCCCGATATGATCCGGCAATCACAGGATGGCGGGATTTATGCCTGCGTCGGTGCCGATGTTTATCCTGCGCGTCTGATGTCCGCGGATAGTCAGGCCGATATACGGCGTTTGATCCTGCTGCGCAGCGGGGAGGCAATATTATGCAGCCACGTCGATGACGTGAAGGCTGTTGATGAAGAACTTTGCACAGCAGGTATTCGCATGATGAAGGGGCAGGCCGTCGAGGTTATATCCGGCGCCAGCGATACGGCGCCGCAGGGGCGTATTTTGCTGGTCGATGACAGCCCGTTTTTCTGCAGCTTGCTGGCGCCGCTGCTGCGCGATGCCGGATATCACGTCGAAATTGCCGGTGATGCGGCGGCGGCGCTGGCTTTACGCGATGGCGGTTCGGTATTTGATGTGATTATCAGCGATATCGAAATGCCTGCCATGGATGGGCTTGATTTTGCCCGCCGCATCAGGGATGGGGACAGCGCGTGGCGCCGAACGCCGCTTCTGGCGCTCTCCGCACATGCGACGCGGCAGGATGAACAGCGCGGGCGCGCTGCGGGATTCGATGATTTTATCACGAAGTTCGACCGCAGTGGCCTTTTGCAAAAAATATCCGCATTGCGGGAGGGGAGATGATGCAGGCCATGGACGATGCCTATCTTGTTTTTTGGGCGGGCGGGCAAAAATCCGCGCTGGCTGTCGAGGCGGTGCGTGAAGTCGCGCGCTGTCTGCCCTTGACGCCGGTGCCCGGTGTACCCTCGGGGATTGCAGGCATGGTCAACCTGCGCGGCCATGTGCTGACGGCGCTGGATACCGCGCATTTACTGGGGCTGCGGCAACCGGCGTCGGCGGCTGCGAATATCATTGTGACCTTCGACGGGAGGTTTTATAGTCTATTGGCGGATGCGATGGGCGATATGATGCGTTTGCCGCGCGAGAATATTCATCCCCTTGAACCTGACGCGCCGCAGTGGCGGGGCGCTGCCGCCAAGATATGCCGAAGCCCGCAGGGAGAGGTCATGCCGCTTGTTGATATGCGCATTATTCTGCAAGGACTTTCCGCTTGCCCTGCGCGGATAACAGAGTGTGAGATACAACCACGATGAAAAAATGTCTGATTGTCGATGATAGCGCGGTGGTGCGCAAACTGGCGCGCATGATGGTGGAGGGGATCGGCCTTTCCTGCATTGAAGCCGCCGACGGGCAGCAGGCACTGGATATATGCCGCGCAGAGATGCCTATTCTTGTGCTGCTGGACTGGAATATGCCCGTGATGAACGGCATGGATTTTATGCGGGCGCTGCGGGACTTGCCGGATGGCGGGCAGGTCAAAATCGTGTTCTGCACCACCGAAAACAACCTGCCCGCGATTGAAACGGCGCTGGCCGCCGGTGCGGATGAATATATCATGAAGCCTTTTGATGCAGACATCCTGCACAGCAAGTTTCGTCAGGTCGGGGTCATTTGACGCATGACGGCGGGGGTATCATCGCCGCCGCTGTTATACGAACACCGCGCGGTTGCGCTGGCGGCATCGACGGGTGGGCCCATGGCGCTCGAACGCGTGCTAGAAGATTTCAGCTCGGCTTGGATGTCGTCCGGCATGTCACCTGCTCATGCGCCGCCTTTTTTTATCACCCAGCATATGTCCGCACCCTTCAATGCGCTGCTGGCACAGCGGCTGCAAGACGTCAGCGGTATCGACAGTGCCGAGGCGTCGGCGGGCGAGGTGGTATGCGCCGGGCGCATTTATGTCGCGCCGGATGGTGTGCATCTGGGTGTTACGGCCGGTGAAACGCAGGGGCGTCCCCGTATTCGCCTTATGCAAACGCCGCCTGTGCATTTTTGCCGCCCCGCAGCAGACCCCATGTTACAAAGCCTTGCCGGCGTCTATGGCGAAAATCTGCTGGCTGTGATATTGACAGGTATGGGCAAAGACGGACTGACAGGCTGCCAGCATGTCACCGCCGCAGGCGGCCATGTGTGGATTCAAGACGCCCCCAGCAGTGTTGTCTGGGGCATGCCGGGCGCCGTGGCGGCGGCGGGGATTGATTGCCGTGTTCTGTCGCTGGGCGCGATCGGCGCAGCGCTCGCTGCATGGGCGTGCGCGGGGGTGGCGGCATGAACAGGGCAGCCTTTGATTATTTTGCCGATTTGCTGCGCCGTGAATCCGGCCTTCAAATGACGCCTGAAAAATATTACCTGCTGGAGACCCGCTTGCTGCACATCGTGCAGCAGCAAGGCGTTGCAGGAATTGAGGGGCTGGCTTCCATGCTGCGCCGTGATGAGGGAAACCGCGCCGTGCGTCAGGCCGTGGTGGAGGCGATGGCCACCCATGAAACCTCGTTCTTTCGCGATATCACGCCGTTTGACCGTCTGCGCGATACTTTTTTGCCGATGCTTGCCAAAAGCCGCGCGGCGGAAAAATCACTGCGCC
This sequence comes from uncultured Micavibrio sp., assembly GCA_964551435.1. Classification (GTDB taxonomy): domain Bacteria; phylum Pseudomonadota; class Alphaproteobacteria; order Micavibrionales; family UBA2020; genus UBA2020. The sequence goes on along the minus strand of CAZKBS010000003.1, from coordinate 124,821 downwards.
TCTGGTCTGCCGCCTGCGCCAGCGGGCAGGAGGCCTATTCTCTGGCGATACTGCTGCGCGAATATGGCGCGCCCTTCGCGGATTGGGATATCCGCATCACCGGCACCGATATTTCACATGATATCATCACGCGCGCGCAGGGCGGGGCCTATGTACAATTTGACGTGCAACGTGGATTGCCCGCCCGATTGCTGATCAAATATTTCATGCAGGACGGTGAAACATGGCGCATCAAGGATGATATCCGCCGTATGGTGTCGTTCCGCCAGGCTAATTTACTGCAGCCGCCGCCGTTCCCCGACGGGGGCATTGATATTTTGTTTTGCCGCAATGTGCTGATGTATCTTGACGCCTCCTCGCGCGTGCGGGTTCTGCAGGGATTGCAGCGGGTCATGCATGCAGGGAGTGTCCTGTTCCTTGGCGCGGCGGAGAGTGCGGGCGGTCTTGGCGGTATGTTTTGCGGCCTTGCGGGTATGGCCGGCATTTATGTGCGCAGCGATTCAGATATAGACTTGCCGCGCACGCCGTAAGGCCAGCGTATAAAAAAACGGCGCCGCTGCAGGCGCCGTTTTTGTTTTTATATCTATTTGCGTCAGGCGTTGGCGGTTTCTTTTTCCGCGCCGCCGCTCGGGTCGCGCAGCACATAGCCGCGGCCCCAGACGGTTTCAATACAGTTGCCGCCTTCGGGGGAGATTTTCTCGATTTTCTTGCGCAGCTTGCAGATGAAAACGTCGATAATCTTCACTTCCGGCTCGTCCATACCGCCATAAAGGTGGTTGAGGAACATTTCCTTGGTCAGCGTCGAGCCCTTGCGCAGCGACAAAAGTTCGATGATGCCGTATTCTTTCGACGTCAGGTGCAGCTGTTTGCCATCGACTTCCACGGTGCGGGCATCGAGGTTGACCATGACCGGGCCCGTTTTGATGATGCTTTGTGCATGGCCTTTGCTGCGGCGGACAATCGCCTGAATACGGGCGAGGAGTTCGCGCTTGTCGAACGGCTTGGTCAGATAATCGTCTGCGCCGAAGCCGAGGCCTTTGAGTTTGCTGTCCAGCTCCGACAGGCCGGAGAGGATGAGAATGGGGGTTTCCACCTTCGCCGCGCGCAGACGCTTGAGGACTTCATAGCCGTCAAGGTCGGGCAGCATCAGATCGAGAATGATGATGTCGTATTCATACAGTTTGCCGATTTCAAGGCCGTCCTCGCCCATATCGGTCAGGTCGACAACATAGCCGTCGGATTTCAGCATCAGTTCGATGCTTTTGGCCGTGGACTGGTCGTCTTCGATAAGCAGTACCCGCATTGTGCATCCCCTTAATGATTCGTTATTGTTGTTAAACCACTCTTTAATCCCTACTCACATTATATCACGATTGTTAATAAAGGTTAAAAATAAGGGAAAAATCCGTTTAGAAACCATGAAAAATCGTCTTAACCTTTTGATAAGAAAGCAATAAAAGAAAAGCGATTTTATTGTCGAAATATGGGATAATTAAACAGGTTACAGGGGTTTCTTATGGCAGCAGAACATCGTTTCATCGACAACCTCGCGGGCAGTATCGACGAGCTGGCGTCTTACCAGCTTTTTGGTCGCGTCACGAAAATTCTGGGCATGCTGGTCGAAATCGGCGGCATCGAGCGCGAACTTTCGATCGGCGACCGCTGCATCCTGACGCCCAAGGGGGCAGAGCAAATTCCTTGCGAAGTTGTCGGCTTCCGCGAAGGTCACGCACTGGTGATGCCCTTCAAGCCGCTTGACCGTGTCGGTCTTGGCTGCCGCGCCGAAGTCGCCGCGGCGCAGCCGGCGATTTATCCCAACGCCTCATGGCTCGGCCGCGTGATCAACGCGATGGGGGAGCCGATCGACGGCAAAGGCCCGCTGATGCAGGGCGACGAACATATGCTCCTGCGCAACAAACCGCCCGCCGCGCATGACCGCAAGCGCCTTGGCGAAAAACTCGATCTGGGCGTGCGTGCCATCAACAGTTTTCTTTCCACCTGCAGCGGCCAGCGTATGGGTATTTTCGCAGGCTCCGGTGTGGGTAAATCCGTTCTCATGTCCATGCTCGCGCGCTATACGGCGGCGGAGGTTAGCGTCATCGGCCTCATCGGCGAACGCGGCCGCGAGGTGCAGGAATTCCTTGAAGACGATCTCGGTCCCGAAGGTCTCAAGAAAAGCGTTGTCATCGTATCTACCTCAGATGAATCGCCGCTGATGCGCCGTCAGGGGGCTTATACCACGCTGGCCGTGTCCGAATATTTCCGCGATCAGGGCAAACAGGTGCTGTGTCTGATGGACTCTGTCACGCGCTTTGCGATGGCGCAGCGCGAAATTGGCCTTTCCGCGGGCGAGCCGCCGACGAGCAAGGGCTATCCGCCGACCACGTTTTCCGAGCTTGCAAGACTTCTGGAGCGTGCAGGGCCCGGCCCGCGCGGCGTCGGCGATATCACGGGATTTTTCTCGGTGCTTGTCGAAGGGGACGACCATAACGAGCCTATCGCCGATGCCGTGCGCGGGATTATCGACGGGCATATCGTGCTTGAACGCGGCATTGCCGACCGCGGACGTTATCCGGCGATCAATATTCTGCGCTCCGTCTCGCGCTCCATGCCGCGCTGTCTGACGGCGGATCAGGCAAAACTGGTGCAGCGCGGGCGCGAAATCATGTCGACCTATGAAGATATGGCGGAGCTGATCCGCCTTGGCGCGTATCGCCGCGGATCCGACCCCAAGGTCGATGAGGCGATAGAGCTTTATCCTGCGATTGAAAAATTCCTCGCGCAAAAGCCGCAGGAACGCACGGGGCTGGATGAAGGCTATGCGATGCTGTCGCAGGCGATGGGCCTTGGCAAGTAACCCCTATGGACGGAGTAATCGGCAGATGGCTGACCTTGGCGTCCTGATACGTCTTCATAAACATGAACTGGATGAAAGACGCCGTGTTCTGGGCGATCTTTACAGCCAGATGGCCCTGCTGGAGCGGGAGCGCCGCGACCTTGAACGCGCCTTCGAGCAGGAAAAAGAAGCCGTCTCGCGCATGGATGACCAGATACCCTATACCTTTGCCGATTACGCCGATACCGTGCGTCGCCAGCGTGAGGACCTCGACCGGCGTGAACTGGCTATGGAGCGTGCGATTGAAGAGGCCAAAGAAGCGCTGATGGAAACCTTCGGCGAGTTAAAAAAATACGAAATGACGCAGGAAGAACGCGACAGGCTGGAAGCCGAAGAGCGCCTTTTCAAGGAAAACGCCGCGATGGATGCCATCGGGCTTGAAGCCTTCCGCCGCAAGAGAGAAGAATGAACGTCATCGAGCAGTTCATCTGCGGCAAAAAAAACGATCCCGCCCTTTGCGAAGATATTATCGTCACCACGCCCGATTTTATGGCCGTTATCGATGGCGCGACCAGCAAGTCCTGCCCGCCGCTGGGCGGCATGACCAGCGGACGTTTTGCTGCGCAAACGGTGGCGGACGGTCTGCAAAATCTGCCTGCGGATATAGAAGGGCTTGCGGCCATGCGTCGGCTTTCGCATGTTTTACGCGAAGCGGTGACGCCCTACATGAACGTGGCAGCCGGGACAGAAAGCCCGTCCTGCTGTCTGGCCGTATACAGCCGTGCGCGGCGGGAAATCTGGCGGGTGGGGGATATCGCCGTCATGCTTGATGGACAGCTGCGCCTGCTGCCCAAATCGATTGACGCGGTGACGGCCGATGCGCGCGCGGCGATGATCGAGGCGTTGCTGCGCAGCGGGGAAACTGTCGAAAGCCTGCTGCAGGATGATAAGGGCCGCGCCTTTATTTTCCCGCTGCTCGCCCGTCAGCATCTTTTTGCCAACCGCACCGATGCAGGCGATTTTGGATTTGGCGTCATGAACGGCGCGGAAATTCCCGAAAAGTTTATTGATATTATTGATGCAAACGCTGTGCGCGAGATTGTATTGGCATCCGATGGCTATCCGGTGCTGCATCCCGCGCTTGCGCAAAGCGAGGCGGCGCTGGCAAAGGTACTGCGCGATGATCCGCTACTGTTCAGACTGCATAAATCGACCAAGGGAATGCAGGCGGGACAGGTGTCGTTTGATGACCGCAGTTATTTGCGTTTTACGGCCTGATATCGGGCTTAGGCCTGCGTGCCGTCGGTACCGTCCGGCAAGGCGACCCATTGTTCGGCACGGGTCTGGAAACGCATGCTGCCGTCCATACCGGTTTGCTCCAGCCCAGATGTGAATTTTTGCAAAAGTTCCTGCCGGATCGTGGCGGGCAGTTTTTCTTCGGATCTTAAAATCAAGTCAAAGCGCTTTTTCTGCACAAAACCGTCCAGCTGCATATCACCCATGCGCGACAAGTGCAGATTGAGAATAAACCGAGTGGTTTTTTCGCGTGCGCCTTCGGCGTCTTCGTCTTCTGCGGCATCGTCCGGTGGCGGCTGGCGCAAGAAAAACTGTATCAGGTGGATATGCTGGTCTTGCTGCAAAAGCGGCATCGAAATCGCGCGCCATTCGCCCGCGACAGCTGTTTTGGACAGGCTGGCCAATTTGGCGAAATCCTGCGTCAGCTGTTCGGCCAGTTCGCGCCGCCCGCCGCCGCGCAGGGCGTTCAAGGTGTTCTCGCCCAGCCAGCTTTCGATATTTCCCATGCGCAGGGCGGCCAGAAAAAACAGCGTGGTCGGCGCCAGTCGCGCATTGGCGGCAGGCAGGGTTTGTGCAAGATTTTGCGCAGCGGCGGGGGATATGCCGGAGAGCATGTGCAGCGCTTCTTCAAGTGCATCCCAGCTGCCGCTGAACAGCGGGTCGAACGGCCAGAGCGGGGCGGTGCTTCCCGCTGTCTGCGGGCTGCCCAGAATATCCTGCGCGCTGGCGGGGGCGATGGTCATGATGATGTGTGTGCCGACGGGCAGTGGCGCGCTTTGGCGCAGCACAAAATGCGCATCAGGCGTGCGGATAACCGGTGCGCCGGAAGCCGTCAGGGATTCAACAAGGGCCACCACGCTGCCTGCGGGGCGCGTATCGGGCGGTAATGTCTGGGGCGGCAGGATATCGTGAATGGTCATCTGCACCATATTCTGCGGCAGCGGCAGGTTCTGCCCGCCCTGAACCATCTGTGGTATTTTGCCAAGCGTCATCAGCGATGCCGCACCCGCGGGCATCAATCCCTCCAGCAGCGGCAGGATACCGGCCATGCCGCCGGCGGGCAGGGGTTGCGTCTGCGCAGCCACAGGCGGCAAGGCGGGCCGCAGTGCCATCTGCGCCTGTAGCATCATATCGGCATCAGGCCCCTGCGGCGCGGGTGGCAGCAGCGCGCTGGCCTGCGCAGCGGGCAGCATCTGGCGCAGCGACGCCGCAACGTAGGGGCGCGCGATGAAATCAAGGAGCTGCGCCTGCATGGCTTCGGGCAGACGTATCAGCGCGGTCATGACATCGCGTGTATTTAATACCTGCCAGGTGACAGACTGCGGCACGTTCGGCACCGGCGGCAGCAGCATGGCCATGCGCGAAACGCCTATCGCCGCGCGGACGGCTTCGATGATTTGCGCGGCTTGTTCCAGCGTCGGTTTTTGCACGGGCGGCGCATCGGCGGCAGGCTTGGTGCCGGAGGCTGAGCCAGCGCTTGTGCCAGCGCTTGTGGCGGGCGGGGGCGGTGTATCGTCGGGCAGGCGCAGTGCCAGCGCCTTGTCGCCGGGGCGCAGCGGTGGCACCTCTGCCGCTGCGGGGCGCGCGGGTTCGGCCGCTTGCGGCGCACGTCCGATATCCTGCGCGGCGCGCGCCTCCGCATTGCGGGCGCGGATTGCCGTGATATTCGCGCGCAGCGACATGCCTTGCATTTTAAGCTCGATAGAAACATCCGCACCCGGCGGCAGTGTCGCATTCCCCGTCTGGATAACGATATCGCCCCTGGAAGTGGTGATGGTGGTTTCGCCACGCTGCGCATTATGCCCTGTCACGCGGCCATCCAGCAGCAGCGTTTTGCCGCGCGCGCCGTCGGTGACCGAAAGCGGCGCCTGCGTGACCAATGCGTTCTGAACAAGTAGCTTGTCGCCGCCGCCCGTCACGGGGCTGCCAGCGGGTGGGGTGGATGGAAAGCGCGTTTCGCTCATGCCGTGCGCCCCTTGCGTGTTTGCTTAGGCGAGAATTTCCTGCGCGACCTTCGCGGCGATGCTTTCAAGATCCTGTGCCGTTTCGGTATTGGGCGAGCGGGTCAGGAACAGCGTCTGCGCGCGGATGGCTTCGCGCACGCGCTTGTCCTGACGGATAAGCCCCATCAGCGGCGGCGTGAATTTCAGAAAATTCTGGCAGGCCTTCGACAGCGTGGCATAGGTTGCCTGACCGTCTTTTTCGCTGCCCGTCTGGTTGATGACGACGCGGATATTGTCCGCATGCCCCGCCGCATGGCTGAGTTTGATAAAGGCATAGGCGTCGGTCAGTGATGTCGGCTCGTCGGTGGACACGACAAAGGTCGTATCGGCGCTCGCCGACATATAACGCACCGTGCGGTCGATGCCCGCGCCAAGGTCGATGATGATGGCATCATAGTCTTTGAGTATCATGCGCAGCTGCTCGACAATCTCCTGCAGGCGCGGCAGCGGCAGGGAGGCGAGCGCGCCCTGGCCGGAGCGTCCGGCAATCACGTCAAACCCCCCATCGGCATGATGTTCGATAACGCGCGCCATGCCAAGGTTGCCCTCGATGACGTCGCTGAGGTCGCGTTTGGCCATAAGGCCGAGCTGCACGTCGACGTTGGCAAGGCCCAGATCGCCGTCAAACAGCAGTACTTTTTTCCCCAGCTTGCTGAGTGCATGCGCAAGGCTGATGGAAAACCACGTTTTGCCAACGCCGCCCTTGCCCGAGGCGACGGCGATAAGCCGCTGCGCGCGTCTGGGCTGGGTTTGGGCGGTCTGTGTATTTTGCGGGGTTTCGGTGATGGTTGTCATGGCATGGGTTCCTTATGCTTTGCGCTTTTGTGCCGCAGCGGGGGCGGCGGGCGCGGGCATCAGCAGTTCCGCAAGTTTAAGAGGAGTGAGCGCGATGGTGCCATGCGCCACCTGCGGCGTATGGCTGGCCGTGCCAAGGGCAAGGCCGGTTTTGGCGGCGGCGCTGAGAATGCCGCCCAGACGGCGGGCGAAATCCAGCCGCGTGGCAATCAGATGTTTCACGCCAAGAATATCGAAGGTCAGCGCCATTTCCGCGGCCTCTTCGGCATCGAGCCCTGCGGGCATGACCAGCGCGGCGCGCAGGTTTCCGGCGGCCAGCAGCTTGGCGAGGTATTTCATTTCCTGCGGGTCAAACGGGTTGAGCCCGCCGGTATCGATAATGACTTCCTGCCCCGCTGCGTGACGCAGCACTGCCTGCAGCGCCTGCGGATCTTCCGCCGTGCTGAGCGGCAGGTCGAGGATGTTCAGGAATGCCGAGAGCTGTTCGATCGCGCCCGCGCGGTTAATGTCGGTGGTGACGACCATGGGGCGACGTCCCTCCAGCACCGATTGTGCGGCCAGTTTGGCCGTCATCAGTGTTTTGCCTGCGCCCGGCGGGCCGACCAGAATAAGGGGTGCGGGGTTTTTCTCCTCCGGCGGGGCGAAGTGGAACGTGCGGGCCAGCCCCTTGGCGAGGGCGCGGCGCGGATCGCCGCTGCCGTCCAGTGCGGCGGCGGAAATAATTTTCTCGCTGATGGCACCGGGCACGCGGTGTTTGAGCAGAATATCGGTAATACGCTCGGTGATTTCGTCGGGGTCGAGCTTTTCTTCCGTATCCTGCGCGGGTGCGGCTTTGCGCACCGGCGGCGGGGTTTCGGCGGGAAGCCCCGCGTGCTTGTCGGGCGGGGGCGCGATTTGCTCCACGGCGGCGGTGATGCGTACCCAGCCGCTCGGCTCTTCGCGCGTCGAGACGATGATGGCATCATCGCCGAGGGTCTCTTTGACCATCCGCAGCGCTTCCTGCATCGATTTCGCTTCAAAAGACTTTAAACGCATGGTGCTTCGTCAGTTTCCGTTCAGGTGTGGGCGGCGGGCGCGGCGGCTCAGCCGATTTGCGCCAGCGTTTTGATGCGGGCGCGGGGGTGAATTTCGTTTTGCGACATGATGATGGTCTGCGGGCGGAAGCGCTCGATGATGGAACGCACATAGGGGCGGATGCCCGGGCTGGTCAGCAGCACCGGCGTTTCGCCGCGCATGGCCATTTCTTCGTAGGTCGCGCGCACGGACTGGATGAACTGCTGCAGGCGCGTCGGCGCCATGGCGAGCTGCTTTTCCTCGCCCTGGCCGACGAGGGATTCGGCGAAGGCCTGTTCCCAGTCGCCCGACAGTGTGACCAGCGGCAGGATGCCCGCGTTATTGCTGTGCTGGTCGCAGAGCTGCCGTGCAAGGCGGGCGCGGACATGTTCGGTAATCATGGTGATGTTGCTGGTGAAACCTGTCGCCTCCGCCACGCCTTCGAGGATGGTAGGCAGATCCCGTATGGATACACGCTCCGAGACCAGATTTTGTAGGATACGCTGCAGGCCGGTAACGGTGATTTTGGACGGAATGACATCGGCAACCAGTTTCTGGTGCGTCTGCGGCAGTTCGTCCAGCAGTTTTTGCGTCTCCGAATACGACAGCAGGTCGGGCATGTTGTCTTTGATGACCTCGGTGATATGGGTGGTCACCACCGTTGCAGGATCGACAACGGTATAGCCGCGGAAATGCGCTTCTTCGCGGTATTCGGGGTTCAGCCACAGGGCGGGCAGGCCGAAGGTCGGCTCGCGCGTTTGTTCGCCCGGCAAATCCATGCCATCGCCTGACGGGTTCATGCACAAAAGCATATCGGGGCGGATTTCACCGCGGCCCGCTTCGATTTCCTTGATGCGCACCACATAGCTGTTGGCGGGCAGCTGCAAGTTATCCTGAATACGGACGGAGGGGAGGATGAAGCCCATATCCTCCGCCAGCTGGCGGCGCAGGCCTTTGATCTGTTCGGTCAGGCGGCCCTTTTCGGGGTTGTTGACCAGCGGCAGCAGGCCATAGCCCAGTTCAAGGCGGATGGTATCAATGGCGAGGGCTTTGGCAATCGGCTCTTCGGCCACCGGCGCTTTGGCAGCGATGGCTTTTTGCTCAGCTTGCTTGAGGGTTTCCTCTTTCTGGCGGGCTTTGACGGTGCTCCAGGCCATATAGCCTGTAATGCCCGCCATGACGGCGAAGGGGAAGAAGGGGATGCCCGGCAGCACGCCCAGCGCGAGCAAAAGCCCGGAGCTGACGCCCAGTGCCTGCGGATATTTGCTGAGCTGGTTGAAAACGGCTTTGTCGGCAGAGCCTTTGACGCCGGCTTTGGATACCAGCATACCGGCGGCGATAGACACAATCAGCGCCGGGATCTGGCTGACGAGGCCGTCACCGATGGTCAGGTGCGTGTAGATATTGGCGGCTTCGCCGACCGACAGATTTTTTTGCGCGGTACCGATGATGATACCGGCAATCGCGTTGATGAAAACGATAAGCAGACCGGCGATGGCGTCGCCGCGCACGAATTTCGCCGCACCGTCCATAGCCCCGAAAAAGGTGCTTTCCTGTTCCAGCTCGCTGCGGCGGGTGCGCGCTTCGTCTTCGTTGATCAGGCCGGACGACAAATCGGCGTCAATCGCCATCTGTTTGCCGGGCATGGCATCCAAGCTGAAACGGGCGGCAACTTCGGCGATACGGCCCGCGCCCTTGGTCACGACCACGAAGTTCACGATGGTCAGGATGGCGAAAACGATGATACCGATAACGAAGTTATCCTGCATCACGAAACTGCCGAAAGCTTCAATCACATGGCCGGCAGCGTCGTGGCCGTCGTGCCCGTTGCCGAGAATGAGGCGCGTCGAGGCAAGGTTGAGCGCGAGGCGTATCATCGTCGCAACCAGCAGGATGGTCGGGAAGGCGCTGATCTCCAGCGGCTTTTCGATGAAAAGCACCGTCATCAAAATCAGCACCGAAAACGCAAAGGACAGCGCAAGACAGATATCAAGCAGGAAGGCAGGCATCGGCAGCACCAGCGCGACGATAATCGCCATGATGCCCAGCGCGAAGATGATATCGCTGCGCATTTTCATGCCGCCCATCCGTCCGCCGATTGCTGATACGCCTGAATCTGCCATGCTTTACACTCCGCTGCCCGGAATGGCGAGGCCCGCTTCGCTGTATTCTTTCAGCTTGTTGCGCAGCGTGCGGATGGAAATGCCCAGAATATTCGCCGCATGCGTGCGGTTGCCCAGACAATGTTCGAGTGTATTGATAATAAGGTCGCGCTCCACATCCGCCACGGTACGACCGACAAGCGCGCTGCCGCTTTGGCCCACGGCTGTTTGCGCGGCAGGGACGCTTTGCGCCGCCTGCGCAGTGTTTAGATTTTGCGCCGCCTGCGCGGCGATGCTGGCTTTCTGGCCGCTCAGCATGATGGCGGTCGCTTCGATCTCGTCTTCCATCGACACCAGAATGGCGCGGTGCATGGTGTTTTCAAGTTCCCGCACGTTGCCAGGCCAGTGGTGCGCGCGCAGTTTTTCGGCTGCGGCATCGGAAATCTTTTTCGGCGCGATGCCGTTGTGCTTGCTGTATTTGTCGGCGAACATTTTCGCCAGCGGCAGGATATCGCCCGGGCGTTCGTGCAGCGACGGCAATTCGATATTGACCACGTTCAGGCGGAAATAAAGGTCTTCGCGGAACTGCCCCGCGCGCACGGCAGCCTCCATGTCGCGGTTCGATGTGGCAATCAGGCGGATATCGATTTTGACAGGGGCGGTGCCGCCGACGCGGTCGATGATACGCTCCTGTATCGCACGCAAAAGCTTGGCCTGCAGCGACGGGTGCATTTCGGTCACCTCGTCGAGGAGGAGGGTACCGCCGTTGGCTTCTTCGAATTTGCCAATACGGCGGGCGATGGCGCCGGTGAAGGCGCCCTTTTCGTGACCGAATAATTCCGATTCCAGCAGGTTTTCAGGAATAGCCGCGCAGTTGAGCGAGATAAAAGGCCCACCCGCGCGTTTGCTTTTCTGGTGGATATAGCGCGACATGACTTCTTTGCCGGTGCCGCTTTCGCCCGTAATCAGCACGCTGGCGTCGGAGGGGGCGATACGGTCGGCGATTTGCAGCACAGCTTTCATCGCGGGGTCGCCCGCAATCATCGCGCTGCTCTCTTCGGTGACGGCCTGCAGCACGGCGGCAATCAGTTCGGCATCGGGGGGGAGGGGGATATATTCCTTCGCGCCCGCCTTGATGGCCTTGACGGCGGCTGCGGTGTCATTGTCGATGCCGCAGGCCACGACGGGAATGACAAAACGCTCTGCCGACAGGCTTTCCATGAGAGTCGAGATATTCTGCTTCACGTCGACCATCATCAAATCCGCCCCGCGCCCCGCGCGCAGGGCACCGAGTGCCTGCTCGATATCCTCGCAATGTACGACTTTGGCGCCGCGGGCAATCGCAATTTTACCGGCGGTGCTGATTTGTCCGTTCAGGCTGCCTACAATCATCAGGCGCATGGGTATCCAGTCTCCGTGCTAGGTCGGTATCTCGTATCGTGTGGCTATCCGTCGGCGCGCGTTTTAGCTGGACGAGCGGTCGGATTTCACGATTTCCGTCATGGTGACGCCAAGGCGGTCTTCGACCACGATAACCTCGCCGCGCGCAACCAGACGGTTGTTCACGTAGATGTCAATCGCTTCGCCGACTTTGCGGTCCAGCTCGACCACGGCGCCGCGGCCGAGTTTCAGCAGCTGGCTCACCTGCATTGACGATTTGCCGAGAACGGCGGAGATTTGCACAGGGATATCATAGATGGCGTCGATATCTTTTTTGCGGACTTCGGTCGCAAGCGACTGTTCGACTTCTTCGAATTCGATGGTCTGGTTGGGATCGTTGGACATGTGGGTTCTCCCCTCGGTTTGAAATAAGGTTGTTTATTCGGTATCGGGTTCGATGGTTTTTTGCATAACGGCGATGGCTTTGGCGAATTCCATCTCGATTTGCGCGAAAAGACGTTCATAGAGACGCTCTGCGCCGCCATCGGCCCATTCCACGCGACAATCCGACGGGCCCAGCCCGTCATCTGCGATAAGAATAAGCTTGCCGGCAAAGCCGCGTTCGAGCGCGATGCGGTCGATGCGCTCTTTGAGCGTTTCCAGATGCTGTGGCGGCAGCATGACGGCGATGCGCTGTTCATCCTTGCGCACATCAAGGGAGGCGGTGATAACGCGTTCGATTTCCTCCAGCGAAAATCGGTCTGCCATTTGCGGCAGCAGCTTGTGGGTGACGCGCATCGCCAGCTTGGTCGCGGAAATCATGTTTTCCACCTCGCGGCGGTCTTCTGCGGCAATCAGGCGTTCCAGTTGCGCCATCAGCGCGTCCAGCAGTTTCTGCGTTTGCAGTTCCTGCGCGGCGCGCGCCTCGGCGGCGGCGTCCTGCTTGCCCTGCGCATAGGCTTGCGATTTCGCCAGCATCAGCTGTTCCTCGCTATAGCTGACAGCGGGTTTTTCCGGCGCGGGGGCGGGCTTGTCGAAATCGTTTGTGTCAAACAAAAACTTTTTCATTTCGCCGTCGTTTTTAGTAGATGAGTTCATCTTCATCCTTGGATGTTACGATGGTGATCTCGCCGCGGTCGGCCAGATCCTTCGCGGTATTGACGAGGGACTGCTGCGCCTCTTCGACTTCCTTGAGGCGGACGGGGCCCATGGCGGCCATGTCTTCCTTCATAATCTTGCCCGCGCGTTCCGACATGTTCGAGAAGAACAGGTCTTTCATGGCGTCCGACGCGCCCTTGAGCGCAATGGGCAGCTTTTCCTTGTCCGCGGAGCGGATGAGGGTCTGGATCGCGCCCGGGTCGAGCTTGCCGAGGTCTTCGAAGGTGAACATCAGGCTGCGGATGCGTTCTGCCGCGTCCGGGTTGCGCTCTTCGAGGGAGGCCATGAACTTGCCTTCAACCGCGCGGTCGAGGTTGTTGAAAATCTCCGCCATGACTTCGTAGCTGTCGCGGCGGCTGGAGCGCGAGAGGTTCGGCATGAATTCCGTGCGCAGGGTTTTTTCAACGTCGTCGAGGACTTCTTTCTGCACGGCCTCCATGCGCAGCATGCGCATGACGACTTCCATCGCGAAGCCTTCGGGCAGGTGGGCCATGACTTTGGCCGCATGTTCCGGCGTGATTTTCGACAAAACCACGGCCACGGTCTGCGGGTATTCCTTTTGCAGGTAGTTGGCGAGGATGTCTTCGTTGACGTTGGAGAGCTTCTCCCACATCGTGCGGCCGGCGGGGCCGCGGATTTCTTCCATGATGTTCTGGACTTTATCGCGGCCCAGCACCTTGGACAGCAAACGCTCCGTACTGTCGAGCGTGCCGACGAGCGAGCTGGTCGAGGTAATGCTCTCGGCAAACTCGATGAACAAACGCTCGATAACGCTGGAGCTGACCTTGCCAAGATTTGACATGGTGTGCGAGAGGGTGAGGATTTCCTCTTCGTCCAGCTGCTCAAAAATCTTGGCGGTATATTCTTCGCCCAAAGACAAAAGCAGGATGGAGGCTTTCTCCGTCCCGGTCAGTGTGCGGTAATCTTCGCGAACGCGCATCTCTTAATTCTCCTGTGACATCCACTGGCGGATGACGGAAACGGTTTCGTTCGGGTGGTTGGTGACAAGCTCGCTGATCTTCTGTACCGAAGAGGCCTTGACCTTGCCCTCGACCGAGGTCATGTCGATCATGCTATCAAGCTCGCCGCCTGCGGCACCCATCATGCTGGCACCGGCGGCACCGGGCAGCATGCCTTGCGGGCCTGCCAGCTGCGGCTGCATGCCTTGCGTGGCGAGAAGCGGGGGCATATCGTCTGCCCCGCCGCTCTGGCTTGCGGCCGTTTTTGCGGCGGCAGCAAAATGCGAAATCAGCGGGCGGAACACCGCGAGAATGGCGAGGACCGCCACAAGGCTCAGCGCCAGCGTTTCGGCAAGGCCCAGCAGTTCGGCGCGCGGGAAGCCAAGGATGCTGTCATCCTTGATCGGGCCTTCAAAGAAATCGGTTTCGGCGAAGGGCATGTTGACGACTTCGACCGTATCGCCACGGCCTGCGTCGAAACCGACGGCCGATTTGACGAGGGTTGCGATTTTATCCAGTTCTTCATCCGAACGGGGCACATAGGTTTTGGGCGCGGTCCAGTCGGCGGGGGCGCCTTCGGGCTTCACGGCCTTCGCGTCGGGTTCATAACGGCCATCGACAACGACGGCAATCGACAGGCGTTTCACGTCGCCCGCGGCGCGCACAACGCTTTCAACCGTTTTGCTGATTTCGAAATTCGTGACTTCTTCGGTGCGGCTGCTTTTGTTGGCGGCCTGGCCCCTGCCTTGTTGGCCGGGCAGGCCGGGCAGGTTGGTTTCAACCGATACAGGTGCATTCGCCGCCGACGTCGAGTCCTGTGTTTCGTCGGTCACTGTCTGGGTGGAGCGGACGACCTGACCGTCGGGGTTGTAGGTTTCGGAATTCCGGCTGACGACGTCGAAGTTCAGATCCGCCGTTACGTTGGCGCGTACACGGCCAAAGCCGACGATGCGGCCCACCATATCCTCGATGGTGCGGGTGACGCGTTGTTCGTATTTCTGGCGCATGTCTTCGCTGCTGCGGGCGTTGGCGCTGCCGCTGTCGTCATCTTCGCCGCGGGCGAGCAGGTTGCCGCTTTGGTCGATAATCGCGACATGGCTGGATTTCAGCTGCGGTACGGCAGCCGCGACGAGGTGCTGGATGGCCTGAATTTGTTCATTGCCGAGGCTGTCGTTGCCGCGCAGGTTGACGAAAACGCTGGCGCTGGCGGGGCGGGTGTCGCGGCTGAACAATTCGCGCTGCGGCAGCACCAGATGCACGCGGGCGCTGCGGATTTGCGACAGGGTGCCGACCGTGCGCGACAGCTCGCCTTCAAGCGCGCGCAGCTGGTTGATATTCTGGCGGAAGCTGGTTTCGCCAAAGGTTTGCTTCTGGTCGAAAAGTTCATAACCCATGGAGCCCTGACGGGGCAGACCTTCCTGCGCCAGCAGCATGCGCGCGCGGCCCACATCTTTGTGCGGCACGGAAATTTGCGTACCGTCATCGCTGAGGCGGTAGCTGACGCGGGTATTATCAAGCTTGGCGGCGATTTCAGTTGAGTCCGCGGTTGACAGCCCGCTGTAGAGCAGGGTCATGCTCGGCGTGCCGCTGCGCGCCATGATGAAGATAAAAAATACCACCAGCCCGAACAGCGTCAGGGCCATGACGGCGAGACGGGCGGCGCCCATATTCTTCAGCGAGTCAAGAAACGAATCCACGTGCGGTCACCTTGCTTTGGCTGTTCAAAGAAGGGAATCCCGGCGTATAGAAAAAAGCTGATATCATAGAAACCCGAAACCCCACTTATTCACAGTAACGAATTTTCAGGAACTAGGCAAATTTTGCCTGCTTGCACACCTGCGCCTTCGCTACCTGCCTTCAGACATTCAATAATCATGCCTGTCCGGCCCCTCCCTTAATAATAAGCGGTCTGTATTGAAAATCCAATAACAAACCATTGTTTTTTAAATATATTTTATGTTTTTCGGAGTTTTAAAAGTAAATAATTGGTTAACAAAGAATTAAGATATCGTTAATAAAGTATTAAATAAGTATTAATGGTTCTTTTTTATGAAGATGTTCAATAATCGCGTTGTATTTATTCGATTTTTACTTGATTTTTGTGGACGACTCAAGTAGCATTGAAAGTGTAGGAGTGTAGGTTGCCTGTAGGGGGCAACTGTAAACGTGCGATAGGATCATAGAATATGATTGACGCTGTCGGCACATCAATGGTGCAGGGTGCATCGCTGAGGGTAACGCCTCAAGCGACAAGCGCCTATGTTGCATCCGGCGGTGGTGCTCCGGCGTCGGTTGCGGATGTTCCGCGCTATGGTACCCGCCTTTACGTGCGTCTCGACAGCGGCGCAGAGCGTGCCATCCTTGAAGTGCGCTCCAGCGAAACGGGCGAAGTGGTGAAGCAGTATCCGAGCGAAGCGCAAATGCGCGCTTTCCAACGGGCTGCGAAACTGGAAGCCAGCCAGCAACAACAGCAAGTGGCCGAACAGCGGGCCCGCGATGTCGCCCTGCGCGATGCCGCGATCCGCGCTGACCGTGCCGCAGCTTCCAGAACCACCGATACGGCCGCGCCGGTGCAAAACACCGCGCCTGCCCAGCCCGCGCCTGATCTGTATCAGGCCGCCGCCCCGCGTCAATCCGCGCCCGCAGCTCCTGCGCCGGACACGTCGTCCGGCTCCCCGGTTTCTTCGGGTGGTGACACGCAAGGCCAGTCTATTTTGGTCTGACGACGTGACACGCTCCACGAAAAAAGGCGCGCCATACAGCGCGCCTTTGGTTTTTCTAGGTCTATTTAATCCCTAGCAGGGTTTAAAGTAGCATCCTGTCACAAGGCTCAGTAGCAGACTGACGGGATACATCGTGACTGTGTAGGCAATCATGAACAATGGCAGCCAGATGATGCGTGGGGTTACCTGTAAAAAACAAAGTGCGGCCAAGCCCGGACCCAAACGGAGCAAAATATGTAACAAACGATGCTCTACGGGGCTGGTTTGTGCGAGCCGAGAAAAAAAGTTTTCAAGGCCGAGGTAGCGCTCCGCGTACCCCGCGAGTAACGGATACATCACAGCAATCACTAGGATAATCCAAGTCCGCACTTTTGAATAATTTTTCAAGCGGGATTAAATCAGGTTATCCGTCGGCTTGTCGGCGGGCGGGGGAGTGGCGGCGCCTTCTGCCGGCTTTTCCGCCGCCTTCTGTTTCATCAGGCCGGCGGCGATATTGCGATTGATTTCGATCAGCACTTGCAGTTTTTCGGCCGTCGGCTCGGCAAGGATGTCGATCGAACGCTTGAACACAAATACGCCAAGCGAGGCGATATTGTTTTTGATTTCCTGCGGCAGCGGGTGATCGTCGTTCATCGTGTCGTTGACGAAAACGATCCAGAGCTTGCGGTTGTATTCAACCGGGTCGCCGATGTCTTCAAGAGGGACTTGCTCCCCGGCGGCGAGGCGTTTGGAAAGCTCTTCCAGCTGGCGCGCGGCCTTGAGCAGGATTTTACCTTCCAGCGAGCGCTGATCGCCCTTGGCGGCTGTATCGCTATAGGCGTCCGCGGCCTGTCCGTACGGGTTTTTATTTGGCATTGGACAACAACTCCGTTTCGTATTCGATAAGCTGGCGCGCTTCCTTGAGCGCTTTGTAATACTGGCCGTTCATGATGAAATCGTTGATTTTCATGAAATAGACAGCGGTGCTGGGCGCGGCCGACTGAATGGCGCGGATCTGGTCGAAATAGAGTTGGTGCAGCGTTTTCGGCTCTGTCGACAGATACATCAGCTGGATGGTGAAATAGATTCTTTTGCACGGCGAGGTTGCTTCCTGTTCGCGCATGATGTCTTTTTCACGCAGAATAGGGGCACCGCCTTCGATGTGCAGACGCGTCCGGTTTTCGTCGTTCGTAATGAGCGCCGTGCCGATGATGATGCGTTCAGATGGTTTGAGGTCGATGATAAGGGCCATGAGATTCTCTCCGGTTCGAACACGGAATTCTTCCGCTATGTATGTTCTTATTATCCCACAAAACAATTAAAAAAGAAGCAAAAAAGAAAAAATCACGTAGCCTTGCGGCGCTGGTATCCGGGCCAAAAAAGAAACGGCGGGGAAAACCCCGCCGTTCTTTTCCGGTATCTGCGATGGATTAGAACAGTCGCAGAACGGCCTGTTGTGCCTGGGAAGCCAGAGACAGCGAGGTGACGCCAAGCTGTTGCTGGGTCTGAAGAGCCAGCAGTTTCGCGCCTTCTTCGTTGTTGTCGGCCAGTACCAGTTTGTCAGAACCTTCTTTCAGGGTGTTGATCAGGTTCTGCGTGAAGTCCTGACGGGTCTGGATGATGTTCAGGTTCGTACCAAAGGAACGGGCCTGAGCACGTACTTCCGTCAGAGCGTCGCTGATCGCATCCAGAGAAGCCTGAATGTTTGCCGCCGAAGAGAAGTCAGCTGCGTTGATGGGAACAGCGAAGCCGCCGCTCGAGAAATCCACGCCAGTAACCGACAGGGTAGAGGTAGCGTCTTCGTTGAAGGTCACTTCCAGCGTACCGCTGTCAAGCAGGTTGGTACCGCGATAGCCGGAGTCGCCGGCAACGCTGTCAAGCTGCGAGCGCAGTTCGTCGAAGCTGGCCTCGAGGGTTGCTTCGTCAACCGGCGGGCCGCCCTGTGCGTTTGCCTGGTCGAGCGCTTCCTGCGCAACGGCCTGCATCTGCTCGAGGTAGCTGGTGATAGCGGTGATACCTTCGTCGGCTGCTTTCAGAACCTGTACGGCCTGACCCATACCATCCAGAAGACGGGAGAGGTCGTTTGCGCGGTTGGTCAGAGATTGCGAAGCGAAGAAGGCGTTGGCGTTATCCAGTGCGCTGTTGACCTTTTTACCGGTCGCCAGGCGGAGCTGGGTGTTGTCCATAAGCTTCTGCGTACTTTGCAGAGAGAGAAGGTTGGTACGGAGTGCTGCTGTGAGGGTTACGTCAGCCATGATGCATATTCCTTTCCTAGGTTAATGCGGTGCTATGTGAGTGGACCTTGGGATACTTCCCGCGATCATATTTCTATCTTCTCACGGGAATAGTTAAAGAATGGTTTACGTTTATTCTTTTTTGTCGGCCTCCATATCTGGTTGTTTTTCAGGTATTTAAGTCTGGCGGGGCCAGGGCTTCTGCCCCGGTGGCCGGGCCTTGGGTGGTCGGCGGGGGCTACTGCCCCCGCCGTTCATGGGTTAGCGGATCTGCAGCAGTTCCGCCGTCATCTGGTCTGCGGTCGTAATGACCTTGGTATTGGCCGAGTAGGCGCGCTGGGTGACGATCATTTTCGAGAATTCGTCCGCCAGATCCACGTTCGATCCTTCAAGCGCACCGCCGTTGATCAGTCCGGCGCCGCCGCTGCCTGCGTTCAGCAGGTTGAACGTGCCCGAGGTATCGGATTCACGGTAGACGTTGCCATTCAGCTCCGACAGGCCGTTGACGTTGGGGAAAGTCGCCAGCGCGAGCTGGTAGACTTGACGGGACAGGCCGTTGCTGAACTGCGCGGTCACAATCCCGTTGCTGCCGATGCTCACGCCCGTCTTGAAGCCAAGGGGGGAGCCGTTCTGGCTGGTCGAGATGACCGTGTAGTCGCTGGACTGCTGGCGCAGGCCGGCAAGGTCAAGGTCGATGGCCAGCGGATCGGCGCCCGGCGGCGTCCAGCCAAGGGCGATATTGATTTGCCCGTTGACATCCTGCGCCGCGTTCAGCGTGCCGTTGGTATTGAAGTTAAGCGCGCCGGTTTGAATTGTACCGCTGCTGGTGGTGAATTCAACCTGCCACCAGCCGTTGGCGTTCGGTGTCGCGACCGTGGCGGCGCCCGGCAGTGTCGCGGGGGCGGCCGTGGCGTTGAACGTACCTGCGGCGATACCAAGGATGCCGTTCGCCAGCGGCGCGCCTGCGCCGTCGGCAATGGTCAGGTTACCACCGGAGGTGTCTTCGATATTCAGGCGGCCGTTGGCATCCAGATAGGCGTTGATGTTGGCGATGGCGTTGAGGTCGGTCAGCAGTTTGTTGACGTTGCCATCCAGCGTGACGGGCGTGCCGTTGACATCGAACGTGTCGGTGCCAGGGGAGAAGTTGGCGGACTGCGCGCCAAGGTTTACGGTGCCGATGGTGTTGCCGTTGGTGGATTGCAGTTTTTTGAAGTTGATGTTGACGTTTTGCGCATTACCGAGACTGTCATAGACCGTGATGCTGCGCGTGAAATCCGCGGTGGCGCTGCTGACGGGCTGGTTGGCGTTGAGGGCGGCGGCAAAAGATGCCGTCGTCGTGACTTCGCTGATACCGCCGCTGAAGGCGACATCCACGGGCACGAGGCTGTTGACGTTGCCTGCGCTGCCGATGATCTGGCCGTTCTGGTCAAGCGGGAAGCCCTGCAGGATATAGCCGGATGTGTTTTGCAGCAGGCCGTTGACGTTTTCCTTGAAAGAACCTGCGCGGGTGAACAAAGGTTCGGTACCGTTCGGGGTGCGCACGACGAACATACCGTTGCCGGTGATGGCAAGGTCGGTCGCCGACTGGCTTTGCTGGATCGCGCCTTGCAGGCTGATACGCTGGTTGGTATTCGCCTTGACCGCGCCGGGGCTGTACAGCGTCGTCATGTTTTCGGTTGTGACGAGGCTTGAGAAAGAGGCGTCATTGCGCTTGTAGCCGACGGTGCTGACGTTGGCGATGTTGTTTGAAATCATGCCGAGCGACTGGCTTTGCGCAGCAAGGCCGGATCCGGCGGTGAACATAGAACCAAATACACTCATATTAGTCTCCTTTATTGAACGTGTTCCGTTGTGTTTTTGTCGGCCGTTTGGTTTCACTTTTTGTGTGGATGTGAAATTTTTTCCGGCTGTTTATCTCTCTAGTCCCTAAAAGTCCCTTTGCGTTTTTAACTTGCAATCACTGTGCCAGATGCGGCGTTATCCGTTCGCCGACAGCGCGATTTTGCGTACGCTGGTCAGCGGCACTTTCTTGCCGTCGATCACCATCATCAGCTCGCCGTTGTCTGCGGATTCAAGTCCGGTGACGTAACCGGGCACCGATGTTGTCACTGTCATGGACTGGTTTTCCGCATCAAGTGCGGTGACGGTCATGGTGTATTCGCCAGCGGGGACTGGGTTGCCGTCGTTGTCAAGGCCGCTCCAGGTGAAATCATGACGGCCGGCAGTTTTTTCGATGTCGGTCGAATAAACCACATCGCCTTCTGCGTTTTTGATGGTCAGCGTGCCACTGGATGCGGCCTGCGGCAGCACATACGATGTGCTGATGCTGCTGCTGCCGTCGGTAATGAAGGTATTGCCGTCAACCTCGACATATTTGCCGATGAAGCTGACGCCAAGCGCCGTCATGTTCAGCGTTTGCATCGCGAGCAGGTTATCAAGGCTGCTGTTGGTTTTGATCTGCTGTTCAACCTGCGAGAACTGGACAAGCTGGTTGGTAAACTCGTTGGTGTCCATCGGCGACAGCGGGTCCTGGTTTTGCAGCTGGGTTGTCAGCAGCAGCAGGAAGTCGTCGAAGTCCGCATTCAACTGCGAGGCCGAGTTGGATGTGGAGCTGGCGGTATTTGCCGTACTGGCCGAGTTGTTGACTTGCATGATGAAGTCTCCTTTTAAACCATAATGTTGACGCCGCGCGGGCCGATATAGCCGCGGGCACTATTGTCGATGGCGTTGTCATTGCTTTCGGCGGTGCCGGTGATGCTGCCGCGGGTAAATCCGTCATTGCCGGTTTGCAGGCTGCGTTTTTCCTGGCCGCCGTTTTGCTGGCGCAGATCGAAGCTCAGGGATTGTCCGTCGGTGTTCAGGCCCGATTGCTGAAGCACGCGCTCCAGATGTGCGGTGTCTTTTTGTAAAAGCGCCAGAGTCTCCGGACGCTCGACTGTCAGGTGCGCCTTCAGGCTGCCGTCGTGGTTGAATTTCAGTTCGATATCCATGCGGCCAAGGTCAGCAGGGTCGAGCTGCAGGGTAAACGTATCCACCTTGGCGGCGGCGTTGCGCTGGATCTGCACGGCAATCATTTCGCTGGTCTGGCTGGGCAGCGCCTGTGCCGTTGCGCCCGTATTCATGTATTGCGAGAAGCTGGTCTGGCCCGCCGCCGTCATGCCGCCAAAGGCAGCATCGCCGGACGCAAAGGCGCCCTGACCAAAGCCGCGACCGTCCAGGCCGCCGCCCATGCTGTCAAATCCGCCTTCGGACATATTGATATTACCGCTGGCGGGCGCCATGGCGGCCAGCAGGGTTTGCAGCGCGGTGTCGGTTTTTGCGGCGCCTTGCTGCGCTTGCTGGCCTGCGGCTGCGGTGGCAGGCTGCTGGGGCGCCTGCTGGGCCTGCTCATTGTTTTTCGCTTGCGTTTGCTTGGCGTTCAGCGGCGGCGCCTGCGTCATGTCGTCTGCGGGCAGTGCGGGCGCGGGGGCAGTTGCATCGCCTTGCGCGCTTTTGCGCGACTGCATCATACTCATCAGCAGGGTGTCGGCTTCCGCTTCGGGCGTATCGCTGTCTGCGGACGGCAGCATGGCGCTGTCATCTGCAGCGGCGCCGGGCTCGATGCCGTTCAGCATGCCAGCCAGGGCCTGCATATCCATGCTTTCGGGCATCAGAGCGGTTTCGCCCGTAGCGGGCGCGGCGGTTTCTGCGCTTTCGGTGTTTTGCAAAAGGCTCGCCAGCATGGCCGAAAGATCGCAGGTCAGACCGGCGGGGATATTCGCGTTCTCATCTGCGGCGGCGGCATCACCAGTAGTGGGGGCGGCAGGAACAGGCGCATCGCCGTTCAGCGCAGCGGCAATTTTTTCCGTCAGCGCCTTCAGGTTTTGCGGCATGTTTTGCAGGGCGGCGGTGTTCTGCGTTTGCCCCTCGGGCGAGAGCAGCAGACCGACGAAGTCCGACAACGTCGGCGCTTTTTGCCCGTTTGCAGAGGGCGTGGGCGTTGTTTGCGGCCGCGTCGTTGTCAGGTTCAGCATGTTGTTCATATCGGTCACGAGGGTGTCCTCATATATTTATCCGCAGAAAGCGTTGCAGGAAGCGTGCCAGTTTTGCGAAACCCTGCAAAAAACCGCTGTCCGCCTTACGAAAGAGAAAGGTCGCTGCCGTGAAAGCAGCGACCTTGGGTGAAGAAGCCTCGGGTGCGGCAATTCGGGAAAATTCGGCGCGGAGAACTTCCTCGGAGGGACTGGTGGGAGACCAGTTGGGAAAGGGTTTGCGATTATGAGAAATAATCAGAGGCTTTTGTCGATGCTCAGCGACAGGCTGGAAGAGCGCGCGGCCTGCGCCTTGCCGCTGGCGGCATAGGCGTGGTGGCGTTCGTCCGTGACGCTCTGGCGCGCGACATCGAGGATTTTATCCACCAGACGCTGCGTGCTTTTCTTGACGTTTTCGAGAACGGTCAGATTTTCCTGCAAAAGGCGGGTGAAATCGGTGCGGGCCTTAACCAGCCTGTCGCGCAGCGTCGGCTCGACGCTCATCAGCGCGTTCGGCTGGGTGGACAGCAGCGTAATCATGTCGTGGTAACGCTTGGCCAGTTCGCGTTTATGGGCCTGCAGCGCATCGACGGTCTGGAAATCGTTTTTGCGCAGCGCTTCGGTTTCCTGTTTTAACAGGTGGCTGAAATCGTCCAGCACCGACAGCACGTTCATCACATCACCGCGCAGGGCATCGGCTTTGGCGGCGGGGGCGGTTTGCGGCTGGGTCGTTTTCATGCTTGTTCTCCTTGCAATTTTTGCTGGATATCGATCATGGCTTTCTGGATATGGTCGGCAAGGCCGATGCCGTTGGGTGCGCGGGCAATGTTCTTGCCGTATTCCTGTATCATCATGCCGCGGTACATCTGCTCGCCATTGCCGCCGCCGAAGATGGGGTCAACTTCGACGCCCGAAAACATGTGGTTCATCATCTCGCTCAGGAACATCGCTTCGAATTCGACCGCGGCTTCGCGGATTTCGTTGATGTTCTTGGGCAGTTTCGCTTCGGTCTGGCCGCTGTATTTGGCGGTGGCCATGGCGGTGTCGTAGCTGCTCGGGGGCATAATCGATGCGGTTGTCATTACATCACCTCGATATCGGCCTGCATCGCGCCGGATGCTTTGATGGCCTGCAGGATGGTGATGATGTCGCGCGGACCGACGCCGAGGGCATTCAGGTTGGTGACGAGTTCCTGCAGCGAGACGCCTTCGGGCAGGACTGCGAGTTTCTTGCCTTCGCCGTCGTCCTGGATCTGGATATCGGTGCGCGGCACGACCACGGTTTCGCCACCTTCGGAGAAGGGCTGCGGCTGCGATACCTGCGGCGTTTCGGTGATGCGGATGGTCAGGTTGCCCTGCGCCAGCGCAACGGTCGAGATACGGACGTCCTTGCCCATGACGATGACGCCGGAGCGCTCGTCGATGACAACGCGGGCGACCTGATCGGGGGCGATGCGCAGCTGTTCGATATCCGTCAGCAGGTTGACCAGACCGGCGTTATAGCCCGGCGGTACCTTGACTTCGACCGACGCGGGGTTTTGCGCGACGGCTGCGTTGAATTTCAGGTGGCTGTTGATGGCGGCGGCGATACGGCGCGCCGTCGTGAAATCGGGGTTGCGCAGTGCAAGGCGGGTGCTGGTTTGCGCTTCCATCGTATAGGGGATTTCACGCTCCACAATCGCGCCTGCCGAAATGCGGCCTGCCGTCGGAATGTTTTGCGTGACGCTGCCCGCGTCACCCTTGGCGGAGAAGCCGGAGATAGACACGGGACCTTGCGCCACCGCATAAACCTGACCATCGGCAGACAGAAGCGGGGTTACCAGCAGCGTACCGCCCTGAAGGCTTTTGGAATCGCCGAGCGCCGAAATGCTGACATCGATGCGCGCGCCCTGATTGGTGAAGGGGGGCAGCGTTGCCGTCACCATGACGGCGGCGATGTTTTTGGTGTTCAGCTTGTCGTCGCGGACGTTGACGCCGAGGCGATCCAGCATACCGATGATGCTCTGTTCGGTGAAAGGCGAGTTGTTGAGGCTGTCGCCCGTGCCGTTCAGACCGACCACAAGGCCGTAGCCGATGAGCATGTTGTCGCGTACGCCTTCGAAATCGACGATGTCCTTGATGCGCGTCATACCGCCCGATGTTTTTTGCGCGGCGGCGTCAGCGGTGAAAACCAAAGCGGAAAGCGCAGCCGCTGCGAGCAGCGTGCCGAAGCCTTTAGATGCTTTTTTCAAACCGGTTTGAAACTTTTTCATGTGTTTGTTTCCCGAAATCATTCCCAAGATAGTGCAAAGTCTTTTCCCGCATGCTTTCTTGCGAAAGTCGTGCCAGTCGTGAATCGTTGGCTAGGTTTTTGAAATATATTGCGTTTTTGGGGCGCGGCGCGGGGTGGTGGCGCTGCGGGCAGGGCGCTTGGCGCGGCGGCGGGCGGCAAATATTGCCGATTGGTTTCACATGCAAATACAGTTTATATTAGGCGTATGAAGATTGACGGCCCCAATAAAACCAGCGGCCCCAAAGGCACCAGCAAGACCGGCGGCGCAAAAAGCACCGGCAGCACAGCCTTCAGCGGACTGATAGAGGATACAGACGAAATCGCGGGCACCAGCGGTGCGGCGGGCGCATCGTCGATTGCGCGTCTGGATGCGCTGCTGTCCGTGCAGGAAGCAGGGGATTCAACATCCGAAGAAGCGGCCAAGCGCGCGAAAAAACGCGGACTGCAACTGCTGGACGAACTGGAACGCCTGCGCATGGGGCTTCTGACGGGCGAGGTCACGCAGGCGCAGCTGGGCCAGCTGGAGCGTATGCTGCAAGGCCACCGCGACAAAGTCATCGACCCGATGCTCAACCGCGTGCTCGATGAAATCGACCTGCGCGTGCAGGTCGAGCTGGCAAAATTCAGCCGCCGCTAGTATTTTCTTTCCATATTTTTTAAAAATGTGCCGTTATAAGACGTTGCGGAACATTGAGGCCGGAGCGGGCGTTGTTTCGCGCGGCGAGGCGGACTATAATAAGTGAGTCTCTCGTACAACGCGTTTATATACATATTCAAGGTTAAAGGATGCACCAGATGTCATCGCTGCCGGAAACGTCTTCCACAATCCTGCCGCCGGATTACAAACCGAGCGAAAAGGAAAAGTTCATGAACCCGGTCATGCTGGAATATTTCCGGCAGAAACTGCTGCGCTGGCGCGCGGAGCTTTTGGAAGAGTCGACTGAGACCATCAAGGAAATGCAGGAAGACAACCTGCAAAAACCCGACATCGCCGACCGCGCCTCCGCCGAGACCGACCATGCGCTGGAACTGCGTACGCGCGACCGTGAACGCAAGCTGATTTCTAAAATCAACGCCGCGCTCGAAAAAATCGAAGATGGCTCGTATGGCTATTGCGAAGAAACCGGCGAGCCGATTTCCATCGCCCGCCTCGAAGCGCGCCCGATTGCGACCCTGAGCCTCGAGGCGCAGGAGCGTCACGAGCGCAAAGAGCGCACACAGCGCGACATGCGCGAATAAATCGCCGTGCCTGTCTGCCGCGGCAGTAGGGCACGAAGCCTGCAATAAGAACCCCCGACCGCGCTGCGGCGGGGGTTTTTATTGGCCGGAACAGAAAAAACCAGAACGGAAAACAATAAGACGGAAAAACATATGGCTATCCACGATAATATCGCTGTTTTATTGCTGTTTTTCGTTGTGCATCTGCTCATCGGTTTCGCGCTGATGATGCGCACGGGGCGCAAGCTGTGGCTGTGGACGATCATGGAAAGCGCAGCGAACGATATCGCGCGGCGGCTCAACCGCGGCGGTCGCAGCGATTCAGACCGCATCGTGCGTGGCGCTGTGGTGTTTATGGTCATGACGGCCATCGCGTATGGCTGCGGACGGCTGTGGGCTTTGATGTCTGCGGGCAACTGGGGCTGGGCGGCGGATTTCCTGCTGCTCTCCGGCGCCTTGAGCGCGATGACGCCGATTGCGGTCATGCGTGGCGCGGCGCGGCGTCTGGCCGAACACAAAGAAGACCGCGCCCGCGTCATCATCGCCGCGCATCTGCGCGAAGATGTGCGCAGTGCGGATGTGCATACGCTCACGCGCAAAGCCATCGAATACGGCATGGAGTCTCTGTGTCTGATTCTGGTCGGCCCGGCGCTGGCGTTTGTTGTTTTCGGCGCGCCCGGTGTTTTTGTTTATGTGACGGTGATGGCGCAGCACCGTGTTTACGGGCGCGGCGTGCCATCGCAGCAGCATTTCGGCGCAACGGTGCGCGCAGCGGAGCGTCTGGTCAATCTGGTGCCTGCGGCGGTCACGGCGGTATTGATTGCCGCGGCCGCAGCCGTGGTCAGCCGTTGCAAGCCGGTCGTTGCGCTGTCCCTGCCGGCGCGTCAGGCGAAGGGGGACGACAGCTTTAACCGCGGGGTGGTCGTCTCGGCGGCCGCGGGCGGACTGGGGCTGACGCTGGGCGGTCCGCGGCGCTGGATGGACGGCGAAACCAGCCGCGGCGAGTGGATGGGCACGGGCAAAGACACGGCCCGCACCGATCCTGCCGCCCTTCAACGGGCCGGAATGCTCGGTTTTGTGGCTTTTCTGATTTTTGTACTGGCGTTTTCGGCGATATTTATGGCGTGTGCCTAATTTACGTATTTTTTAAGCTTTTGTAATTTAATAATAAATTCCATTAATTTTTAATAACGAAACATCCTTGCGGTGCAGCGGAGATTTACTTGTATTGCGCTTTAACACATTTTTAACTTTGACGCTTTTACAAAAAATGCTAGCCTGACTTCCGATCAAAATTGCTGAAAACCAACGTCAGAATTCTCTGCCAAAACTTCCGGCATGGGCAATTTCAAGGCTTTGGTCATGGCCGTCACGATCAGACGAGTCGCCGGAGAGGTATCCTCTTCTCCGTGCGGCATCATAGTAAAGGCTGGATGAAATGGATAAACGGGACCGGAGAAAGATTGAGAATATTCTGCGCGAACCCCTGACGCGGCATCGTTTGTCGCTGAACGGGAAAATCCGCGCGGCTCAAAATACCGATAACCCCAAACCCTTTACCTTTGACGACCTCAAGGATTTCGTTGCCGGCCTTGGCGTCGATACCGAAGATTTCCGCAAGGAAACCCTGAACGCCTTCGAAGCCGTGCAAACGGGACAGGCGCCCAAGACCCCCAAATTCGATACGCCGGAAACCCAGCTTCTGTGGGGCGCGGCGCTGTCTTATCTGTCGCTTAATCCCGACCAGATGAAATCCTGGGCGAAGCCGCCTGCTGAAAATACGCCGCTCACCCGCACAGAACTCTGGCAGCAGGTGACAGGCACGCGCCATGCGCATCAGGAACTGCTCTCGCACGCACACCACGTGCGCGAGGCGATGCGCGACAAGGATACGCGCTACAGCTGGGGCGCGCCGGGCACGGGTTTTTCTTTCGAACGTGCCAAGAACCACATCAATATCGACTTCGTGCAGAGCATGATTGTCGGCTTTGAACACGCGCGCGCGGATGTGTACCGTGAAATCGGTCACTCGCTGCTGTCGGTCAGCTATCCGAAGCGCATGCAGGAAGTGTACAAGGAAATGCAGCCGCTGCTGCGCAAGGCGCGCGAGGCGCAGGGCAACGGCAAGGCAAAAGGCAAAAAAGGCCCGCAGCTGAAGCCGGAGGAGTACAAACAGCTCCTCATGCTTTCGACCGAGTGGGAATTGCGCCACAAAATGTTCGCGGCCGCCGAAGAAAACGTCGCCAACCGTTTTGTCGCCAACATGGGCAAACAGCTTTTGCAGGACTATGGCGTATCGGTAAACAATACCGCCGTCACGGGCCGCGGCGTCGGTCTGACGCGCCTGCCGAAAGATGGTATGTCGGATGAACTGCGCCGTTATCTGAACCTCTGCAATGCCGTGCAGCTGAGTTTTTATCAAAACAACGGCATGTTCGAAAACAGCGATGCGGGCTGGTTCAAGGTCGGCGTCAACCCGAACCTTGTGCGCAAGACGCAAACGCTGGCGCGCCGCCCTGCGGATAAAAAAGAAGACGACGACGGTATCGAGCATCCCGATTTCAAATTGTTGCGCGAACTGGCAGGCGGGCCCAAGGGGCTTGAAAACTTGCAGCCCAAGCAGCACGAGCGTCTTTATGGCTGGCAGAACCTGAAAGCGCGTATCGAAAGCGCCGATCTGTCGCGCAAGGCTGTGATTGATGAAATCATGAAGCTGTATGCGGAAGATCTCCTGCAGCGCATCCTCAAGCAGCAGAACGATCAGATCGACCAGCAGCTGAAAGACGCGCAGGACAAGCAAAAGCAGCAAAATCAGGACAAGGATCAGGACGGTCAAGACGGCCAAGATGGTCAGGACGGCCAAGAGGGGCAGGAAGGCCAGGAAGGTCAGGAGCAGGAAGGCCAAGGTCAGGGACAAGGCCAGGGGCAGGGCAAAGGCAAACCGCAAAAAGGCCAGAAGAACAAGCAAGACCAGCAAAAGCAGAAACAAAAGCAGCAAAAAGACCGCGGCAAGCCGCAAGGCGAGCAGCAGGATCCCGATGACATGGACGGCGAAGACGCCGACGGTCAGGATCAGGACGGTCAGCAAGGTCAGCAGGGCCAAAAAGGCGACAAGCAGAAACAGAAACAAAAAGGCCAAAAGGGCGAAAAAGGCGAGAACAGCGAAGAGCAGGACGCCGAAGGTCAGGAAGGCGAAGGCCAAGAAGGCGAAGGTCAGGAACAGGACGGCCAGCAGCAAGGCAAGCCTGAAAAAGGCGAAGGCCAGCTGGGTGCCGATGACGAAGACACCGTCCCCGTCGAAGGGGCGGGCGATATGCCTGCACCCAAGGCGCCGACCGAAAACCCGACGGACGAGCTTGACCCCAACGGCAGCGATGCCAACGGCGACGGTAACGACGCCGACGGTGACGGCAATGATGCCGATGGTAACGACGCCGATGGCAGCGACGCCGATGGCGACGATGCGGATTCCGATGGCCAGACCGCGGACGAGATCCAAAAAGAAATCGACCGCATGGATCAGGAAGAACAGGACGCGCAGGACGGACAGGACGCCGACGGTGAAGACGGACAAGACGCCGACGGTGAGGGTCAGGACGGCCAGAAGAGCAAAAGCAAAAGTAAGAGCAAAAGCAAAAGCCAGTCGAAGCCCAGCAAACAGGGCGGCGATGGCGATGGCAAGTCGCTGGAGGAACTCTCCAAGCAGGACTGGACGGATTACAACGCCCGCATCGCCGAGCTGGCCGGTCCCATCACCCGCGTACGCAAGCTGTTCAAGGATGTGCAAGACCGCCAGCTGCAGCGTAAATCGAAAATGTCGCGCTCGCTGGATATCCTGCCTGAAAATGGCGAGGTCAAAGACCGCTTCAATGCCGAAGCGCACCGGAACATGACCATCAAAAAAGTTACCGGCCAGCTTGAAGAAGAAGATCTGAAGCGTTTCCACAAGGACGAGACCAGCATGGTCCCGACCGAAATTGATATCGTCATCGCCATCGACGGTTCGGGATCCATGGGTTCGGGCAGCGGCGGGGCTGTGCCCATCAACGCGGCGCTGCAAGCTGCCGCCATCATGTTCGAAGCCGCCGCCGGCAAGGACATGAAGATGAACGTATATGTCACGATGTGGGGCGACAGCGATCCGCCCATCCTGATCAAACCCGGTGACGACCGTATCAAAATCGGTCAGGCCATGCAGGCCGCCCGCAAGGGCCTCAATTCGGGTACCAACTTCGCGCCCGCCGTGCAAAAAGTCGCCAAGACGATTGGCGAACAGCGGGGCAAGAGCGGAACCCTCAGCGGGTTCACGCACGTACTGGTCATCTCCGACGGCGATATGTTCGACCCCGAACCGTCGAAAGAGAAGATCTTCACTATGTTCGACCACTCCGACAAAATCACTTTCGATGCGGCGATTATCACCGCGGCGAAGGGGACGAACATGCAAAAAATGGCCGAAAGCATCAAAGGCCGGAAACCTTATCAGGACATGGGTATCGTCCTTGGTAACAATCCGGAAGAAGTGCCGATGGCGATCGTCGGGCTTTTGCTCGAGAAGGTCAGGAAAACCGGAAGCTTCCAGGCTATTCCTAACAGTCAAAAACGCAGAGCCATGAGACAAGCTCATAACAAGATGGATCGGAAACCATGACGAAAAACAACAAAGACCAGAAAACGACCGCCCCCAAAGCAGAAGGCAAAAAGCCGGAGGTGCCGTCCATCCTGAAAAAGAGCATCAAGGATCTGACCCTTGACGATTACGAACAGCTGGAAAAGCGCATCGGCACCTCGACGCGCCCGTTCCCGATGTGGGGTCCGCAGCGTATCGAAGAAAACGGCCGCAGCTCCATCCAGACGGTGCTGTCTTTCATCGCGGATGACAGCCAGCCGCTGAAGATTTATTCCGAACGTCCGTATGAAGAAGTCGTCGCGCTCGCATATTGCGACATGCCGGTACCCAGCATGCTGCCGATTTTCAAGGATGGTATCGAACGCCGCGGCGACCCGCTGCAGCGTCAGAAAGACATTCTGGAAGGCAAACAGCCCCAGAACGAAAACTTCAACCGCACACAGATGATGATCGGCGACCCGGGTCACGGTAAGTCGTTCCTCGGCGCCCTGCAGGGACGTCTGCGCGGCAAGGGTTCGGTCGAGATTTTCGACTGCGGCGGCAAGAACATGAACGACCTTCTATTCGAAATGGTGCTGGACTTCGGCGCCGCCGATGCGCTGCCCAAAGCCATCGACAAACGTCTGAAGGCAGGCTCGCTCGAAGATGTGTCTGTCGGTCTTCTGGCCTCCCTGCCGGAAAAGGCCATTAGCAAGGATGACAACGGCGTTCTGAAGGCGATTGACTGGGCCTATCTGAAAACGGCCGGCAACGACGAAGTGCAGAAATCTTTCGATGTCCTGACCAAAGTCAGCAAAATCGAAGGGCTCGACAACGCCGGCGGTAACGCGCTTGGTATGAACTCGCAGTACGGCGCGCTCATCCGTGCGTTCCTCGAAAACCGCGAAATCGTCCTCGACGAGTACAACAAATCGCGCGAAGGTTCGGACAACGCCCTGCAAACCGTCATCCAGTTCCTGATTGGCGAATTGCGTGAATGCACGGTCGACAACCCGCTCAAGAACAAAGACAACACCTCCGGCCCCAGTTCCTTCACGTTCAAGCGTGACGATATGGGCGCAGGCTTCTTCGTCACCTTTACGGGTAACAAAACCGAAGACGGCTCCACCACGCGTTCGCTGAACAAGTCGGTTTATGACCGTCTGAAGCCCGATACGCTGCCCGATCCCGATGTCATCGACTGGCAGCACCGTATCTGCCAGATGATGGTGGGCATGCCGGTTTCGACCATCTACAGCGCGTTCCAGGAACAGGCAGACGCCGATCCGGCTGCTTTCGGTGAATGGCTGATGTGGCTGCGTGAAACCAAGGCGAAAGTCGAAGGCACGCCGATCCCTGAACTCCAGCAAACCCTGCTGGCGAACTGGCAGGATGTTGTATCCGCGTCCGAAAAACTGGCGCTGTTCTACGACCGCTGGGCGACCCTGTCGGATGCCGAAAAAATCACGACCGCTGCCCCCGACCTCATCGAGGAAGTGGACGAGGAATACACCAAGAAGGAAGGCATGTCTTTCCGCCGTATCAAGCAGCACCTCGAAGAGGCGCAGCCGATCCGCGCGAAAATGCAGCCCGTCGACAGCCCTGTCAAAGTCGAGTTCGGCGCCTGGAATAAGCCGCCGAAGCGTGCTGAAACGGTCGAGGAAAATCCGTCCCTCAACTACGGTACGCGCCTTGTTGAATACATCGAGCGTATGGTCTACGAAAAGTCCGGCTCTGTGGGCAAAAACAAGCTCTACAGCAAGCTGAACAAGGCGATGGAAGAGTTTGGCCTGCGCGACATCTCCCTCAAGGAAGGTGCCCGCAGCCGTCAGAAATCGGTCGAGGAAAGCCTGAACATCAGCGCCTTCGCCGACAAAGACCTGAACCGCCAGGCGCAAATCGCGCGCAAGGTGTTCTGCAACTTCATCCGCCAGATGGACCCGAGCATCGAAGCCGATGACGACTCTATCATCACGCCGAAAAAATTCCTCGATGCGCTGAAATACGTGCAGGAGAAAGAAACCGCGCTGACGAACGAACTGTTCGTCGCCAACCGCGACCCCGAACAGCTTTATGCCGGCCAGCCGCTGGCAGAAGCGATCATCAAGGACGCGGCGGTTTATGTGCGTGAGAAAAAACGCGTCGATTTCGATCTCGATGACCTTGTGCATCATGACGACTTCATCGCGTCGCTCGCGCTGCCGACGGTGGGAGAGAAAAACCTCAGCGCCGTGTGGGATCAGAACATCCGCCCGATGATGCGCGACAGCGCACCGGCGCAGGTGGATGGCGATCAGGCCGCAAACCAGAACAGCCCACGCCGCAACGACGGTCTTTCCATCGCGGAAGGCACGTCCGAGCATGGTATCGCCACGACCAGCCTGCAGGTGTTTTATGCCGATGAAGACGGCGAGCGCGCTGTGACGCTGCATATCGTGCGTAACCAGCAGCGCGGCAAGACGCTGGTGGTCGGTGAAAAGGCGCCGTCCAAACTGCTCGCGGCGTTCCGCGAAGCAGGCGTGACGCACGTTGACCGCAACGATCCGTCTGCGCAGACCAAGGTCGAGGCCGCCATCGGTGACCTGACCCGCGGTATGCCCGAAGTGGTCAAGAAGCATCTGACCGATGCCTTCAAATACCGCAACAACGTCGATTCCGATTATCTGCGCGAACGGGCCGGCAAGCCGCTGGGTGATGCCGAAGCTGAAAAGGCTTATCTTGCCGAGGCGCGCAAGGAATATCTGGAAGGCAAACAGCTTGCCGAACTGATGGTCGCACCGGAGGTCACTATGAACCTTCCGAAGTTCGTCCTCAAGAACAGCAAGCCGGGCCCGCGATAAGCGGAGCCAGCGATCAGGTCGGAAAAGCATATGGCACAGGAAACGTTGAAACAGGTAGGCGCCGCTGCGGCGCAGCAGAATGCGATGGAACGCGGTGCGCGTTTCCTTGCGCACGGCACCCGCCTGTTCACCGTTTCGTCCGGCTGGGAGAGCGAGATGATCCGCCAGGATAAAGGGGTATCGTCATGCGAGACGATGCTGGAGCTTGAAGCAGCGATGCGCGACGAAAACGTCGGCGTTATCTTCATTCCGGCAGACGCGCTGATGACGGACGCGGACATCGAAAAGATTTCGGAGCGCAACGGGGTTACCAAAACACTTTTTAAAGAGGTGAAGACATGAGCGGGGGACGTTACATCAAGCAGGCTATCATTGCCGCGCTGTGCGAACATCCGGATCAGGAAAAGTATAAAACGCGCGCGTTTTCGGGGGAAAACCTCGAAAAGGTGATGGAGGCGCTTGCCGAACAGCGTAACAAACTGACCAAGGAAGATTTCTTCACGCAGGACGATGAAGGTAAATACCTCATCGACACGCCCGGTTTCTGGCGTAATTTCGACAAAGTCCTCGCGATTGTGAACAAGGCCGGCGACAAGTTCACCATGGATGATTTCAAAAAGCCGCTGGGTCCGAACGAGGATTCGCGCAGCCTGCTCGACAGCGCGCGCCAGAACGGCGGGCTGGGCAAGATTTTCAGCGCTTCGGTCTGGCAAGGCCGTTTCGATGAAATGGAACGCCTGTGGTACTACGTGCCCATGCCGTCGCGCCGCGAACTGTTCCGCAACGACGGGCAGCTCGACCCTGTTCTCAAGCGCAATCTTTTGAACACCGAAGGCCGCGAGATGCCCGAAGACCGCCTTGCCAAGGCAGGGCTGACGCCGAACGACGTGCGTCAGGCGTTTTCGCAAAACGGCAACTACGAAGATATTACCCGCCGCCTCGCCCAGAACGGCGACTGGCTGCGCAAGGAATATCTGCTGCTGCCGGATAATTCGGGCGACACCGTGTTCTATCATCAGGGCGCGTGGGACCGTTTCAACGATATCTCCAAACGCATGCAATCGCGCGGGGAGCAGTTTGAAACAGCCGATTTCATCCGTCAGATGGGCTATAGCGCCAACGTGCTGACCCGTGCCTATGAACGCGGCGGCTTGCAGCATGTCTTCGCGCCCCAGCATTGGGTTGACCGTCTGCCGGAAATGACCGAGCTGTGGTCGCGCGTGCTGCCGGGCTGGAAAACCGGCACCATGACGGTGCAGGCGTTTGACAAATCCTATGCCGAAGCGGAAAGCCTGACCTACGGAAAACTGGTCGATTACGAACGCTTTGAGTCCAAACAGGCGCTGCTGCGTCCGCTGAATCCCGACGCTGTTGAAAGCGGCGCGGAGAAGCCTGTGCTGCCCATCGGGCTCAAGGCTTTCTGGGACAACATCGACACCGTGCAGCAGAAACTCGCCAATATGGGCGCGCGTCTGTCGCTGTCCGACCTTCGCCAGAAAAGCGGGGAGATGGAAGACACCTGCCTGATTACCGCCGTCAAGTTCGGTCATTTCGAAGCCGTGCAGAGCATTGCGCGTAAAGCGGGCGAGAAAATCGGCGTGGATGATTTCCTGTCCAAAGACCGCCATGGCAATACGATGCTGAACATCCTCGCCGAACGCGGCGAGCTGCATCAGGTATTCCAGCCCGAAAACTGGGCAGGCCGCCTGAGCGAGATGAAAGCGCTCTGGACGAATGTTCGCGTGACCGACCGCAATCAGGTTGATTTCGAACAGGTCGAAGTCTCCGCGCAGCAGGCTACGCTGCGTCAGCAGGTCAGCGATGATTTCAACTTCAAACTCAAGCCGCGCAAGCCAGGTAAATAACCAGCCTTGCGGTGATTGAAACACAAAACCCGCCCTGTGCTTCAGGGCGGGTTTTTGTTTGTGCCGGGCGCGGGGCTCAAACGGCGGGCGGTTTCGGCGGCGGGGCATTTGCGGCGCGTTTCGCGCTCAGGCAGATATGCGGCGGTACTTGCAGATCGGGCGCGTCATAGCGCAGCGGATTGCCATCAAGGTCCTGCACGCGGCCGCCGGCACCTTCGACAATCGCATGGCCCGCCGCGACGTCCCAGAATTTCGTGCGCCCGCCGCGGTTGACGGGATAGACAATCGACATATCCGCCGCAGCCGAGGCGACATGGCAGGCGCGGCGCATGCCGCTGACGCCGCCCGTGCCGTCAAGCCGCGCGCTTTCGTCGAAAGCGGCGGAGAGATAGCCTTTGACCTTGGGCAAATCCGCACTACTGGGGCTCACCAGCACATGCAGCTCGCCGCCCTTGGGCGGGGCAGGTGGCGCGGCGGCGGCGAGCGCGATGCGCGTGCCATCTGGCAAAACTTCGGCGGCGGTTTGCGGGCCTGCGGCGGCGTAAAGTTTGTCGGCGGCGGGTTGATACACAACGCCCAATACGGGCTTGTGGTCAACGACCAGCGCAATCGCCACCACGAAGGCGCCCGTGCGCCCGGCAAATTCGCGTGTGCCGTCCAGCGGGTCAACCGTCCAGAACGTACCGCCGGAAATATCGGGAATGTTGCCCGCCTCGACCGCTTCTTCGGACACGATGGGAATGTCCGGTGTCAGCGCGGCGAGGCGCGCGAGCACGAGGGCCTCTGCCGCGTGGTCGGCGTCGGTGACGATGCTGCCGTCCTTTTTGGTATAGGTTTTTGTCGCAGGGGCATTGTAATGGCGCATGATTTCCGCACCGGCATCGCGTGCCAGCCGCTCGATATCCGGCAGCAGGGCGGCGGGGTCGGGAGTAGTGGGCGGTACGGCTTTGGTCATGGCCTTATTGTATTTCCGTAAAGTTAACAATTCGTCAAGCGCGCGAAAAAGCGCTAAGGCTATAAAATTCAATAAATTGCTGTTCAGATGAATACCATATATTGACGGCCACAGGCAGGAAATTTATGCTAAGCGCATCGTCGAACATCATACGAAGCGAAAGAGGCAGACCTCTATGAAATCAGCCTTGAAACCGGCTCTTGAAAATCTCGACAAGGCGCTCGCGCGTCTTGAAACCGCAGTTGATAAACGCCTGCAATCCGAACAGCGCGGCAAGAGCGAGCCGCAGCTCGATCTCAGCGTGCGCAACGAGCGTGAAGTCAACCGCAAGATTGCCGCCCGTCTCGACCAGACCATCAACCGTCTGGAAACCCTGCTGAGCGAAGAAGCATAAGGCGAAGGAAAATCTCTCATGGCCGAAGTCAATATTTCCATCAACGGGCGTATCCACGAAATCAGCTGCGACAACGGGCAGGAAGGCCGCGTTGTCGATCTCGCGTCTTACATCGACCAGCGTTTGCAGCAAATCGCGCGCAGCGGCGCGGCGTACAATGACGCGCACCTGATGGTGCTGACTGCGCTGGTGATTGCGGACGAGCTGTTCGAAACCCGCGAAAAACTTTCGGCGCTGTCGGCATCTTCGGCGGCAACTCCGGCACCTGCGGCAAAAGGTCGCAAAGGCGAAGCGGCAGAAGCGGCAGAGGCAGCCGCCTCCCCCGAAGAAGAAAAAGCCATGGCACAGCTGATTGAAAAACTGGCCAAGCGCATCGACGGCATTGCCGCCCGCGTGCAGGCCGCCTGATACCTGCCCGGCCGTATAGCTGCGAAAAGTCAATAATTGCAGACTGATAGACCTGCCTTCCTGCGCATTTGCACGCAAAGGCAAGGAAAACGTGACTTTTGGCGCGTTTGCCCCTACATTACGGTCGGAAGGTTGCTGCGGCGTGCGTGAGACAGCACTGTCCCAGAGGCCGATGATCTTTCGCTTGGGGGCTGTCCCTGACCGGGCCGTGGTTCGGTCATTATGGTCCCCACCTTGTTGTACAAGGGCCTAGCGGATATCCCCGTCCACGGCGCAGGTGGCGCCTTCCACATTTTTTTCCAATCGATACGAACAGCCTGTTGCCCATGTCCAGCAAGAACGAGCTTCGACAAGCCGCTTTCCAACGTCGCCTGACGCTGGCGCCCGCCGCCTGTGCGGAGGCTTCGGCACGTATGACCGCGCGCTTTATGGACGAGATTCATCTGCCGCCCGCTGGTGCGGTCATTTCGGGTTATGTGCCCGTGAATAACGAGATAGATGTGTTCCCGCTGATGACGGCGCTGGTCGAGCGCGGTTACCGCTGCGCCGTGCCGCATAACGTGGAGCGCGAATACGTGCTGGAGTTCCTTGAGTGGACGCCGCAGACAAAACTTTATACCGGTCTATACAACATCCCGCAGCCGGACCCGCGCGAGGCGGAGGCGCTGCTGCCCGATATGCTGATCGTGCCGATGTTGGCGTTTGATACGCAGTGCCATCGTATGGGCTATGGTTCGGGTTATTTCGACCGTACCTTTGCGCATTTGCGTCAGTTCCACACGTTTCAGGCGGTGGGGGTCGCGTATGAAGCGCAAAAAGAAACCGAAGTGCCGACGGACAGGCACGATTACCGTCTCGACGCCGTCGTGACAGAGGCCGCTGTTTACCGCGCGCCCAAAGATGACAAGAAAGCATAAAGAATGAGAATACTTTTCCTGGGCGATATTGTGGGCCGCGATGCGCGTGATGCGGTGACATCGCAGCTGGCCGATATCCGCCGTGAATACAAAATCGATGCCGTGATCGTGAATGCCGAAAACGCGGCGCATGGTTTTGGCGTGACGGCGCAGATTTGCGACGACCTTTATAAAGCGGGCGTTGATTGCATCACCACCGGCAATCACGTCTGGGACCAGCGCGAAATTATGGCCTATATCGACAGCGCACCGCGTTTGCTGCGCCCCGTCAACTTCCCCGAAGGCACGCCGGGCCGCGGCGCCAGCATCATCGAAACGGCGCGCGGACATAAAATCCTTGTGGTGAATGCGATGGCGCGTTTGTTCATGGATGCGATGGACGACCCTTTCGCCGCGATGGATAAGCTGTGCAAGGCTTATCGTCTGGGCAAGGACGTGCAGGCGATTTTCCTCGATTTCCATGGCGAGGCGACGAGCGAGAAAATGGCCATGGGGCATTTCCTCGATGGGCGTGCATCGTTTGTGGTGGGGACCCACACGCATGTGCCGACTGCCGACACACGTATTCTGCCCAAGGGCACGGGATACCAGACCGACGCCGGTATGTGCGGCTGCTATGACAGTGTAATTGGTATGGATGCCAATATTTCGCTCAGCCGTTTTATCCGCAAAATTCCGGGCGAGAAAATGCGCCCCGCCGAAGGCCCGGTGACGTTGTGCGGCGTTTTGTTCGACGTCGATCCTGCGACCGGTCTTTGCACCCAAGCCGTACCCTTTCGCAAAGGCGGGCAGCTTAGCGCCGCGCTGCCACCTGCCGCATAAATTTTTTATTCAAGGAGAACCCCATGACCGCATCCTCTCGTACTTCTTCTGCCAAAAGCCGTCTGACGGTCGTGGCCATGGCGGGCGCTGTCGCGCTGCTGCTGGGCGGTGTCCTGATGTCTTTTTCCGCGCAAAGCGAACAGGCGCCAACGTTCTCGCCCGCGGGTATGCGCGTGGAGCCGCTGACCATCGTCAAGGAAAACGGTGGGCGTGAAACCTTCACTGTCGAAGTTGCCGAAACCATGCGTCAGCTGGAAAACGGACTGATGCACCGCACCGAGCTGGCGAAGGATGCGGGTATGCTGTTTTATTTCGGCGGCGGGGAGGGCGAGGTGTCTTTCTGGATGAAAAACACCTTGATCCCGCTGGATATGATTTTTATTCGTGGTGACGGCGTGATCGTCAACATCCATGAAAGCGCGGAGCCGCATTCGCTGAAAAGCGTGCCGTCGCGTTTTCCGGTCATGGCGGTTCTGGAGGTGAATGGCGGCGAAAGCCGTGCGCGCGGCATCCAGCCCGGTGATCGCGTCGAACACCACTATTTCCGCGCCCGTGCGCAAGACGGCACGGCGGAGGATAACAAAGACGCCGCAGATAAAAACGCAGCGGATAAGAAATCCGGTGCGGATGCCGCGGAAAAGCCCAAGGCCGAACCCGCGCCGCTGGCATCGCCGCGGCTGGATATCGAGTCTCCGGAGCTGCTGGACCGCAGCCGCCAGCACGGGCTCGATGCTGACGTGCAGCAAAGATAATCCTGCGCGGGCGGGTGGGCTGGATAAGCCCTTTGCCGCCAAGGGGATACGGACCTGTCTTGCAAGTCCATGAAATACCTTGATTTTGCCTGTGCCAAAGGCTATATAAAGCGTCAGTCACGAAAAAACGGAGTGTAGCGCAGTCCGGTAGCGCGCCTGTTTTGGGAGCAGGATGTCGGGGGTTCAAATCCCTCCACTCCGACCATTTTTTCGGGACGGAAAGAGCAAAATAGGTACGATCATGAAAGCCAGGATTTACAAACCTGCAAAAAACACCATGCAGTCCGGCCGCGCGACGACCGCGGAATGGGTGCTGGAATACGAACTCGAAACGCCGCGCCGCCCTGAACCTTTGATGGGCTGGACCTCTGCCGGTGATACGCTCAACCAAGTGCGTATGAAATTCTCCAGCAAGGAAGCCGCGATTGCGTTTGCCGAAGGCCACGGGATGGATTATTCCCTCGCGCCCGAAGCGCAGCGCCGCGTCACCCCGCGCAGCTATCTCGATAACTTCAAATACCGTCCGGTCGAAGAAGAGGCATAAAGCCTCTTACTTTGCACGCGTTTAAAGCGCAGGCGGTTTGTGCGGCGGCGGCTTGGCCGTATCCGCCGGTGTGTTTTCTTGCGGTTTTGCAGGGGCCAGCGTGCTGGTGATCTCCGGCTTGCTTTCCAGCGTTTTGTGAATGGGGCATTTGTTGGCGATTTCCAGCAGCCTTTGACGTTGCGCATCGTCGAGCGGCCCCTCCAGCGTGATTTCACGCGTGATCACATCGCGTTTGATATTGTCGGCGCCGGTTTCCTTGTGGTGGGTCAGCTCGACCGTTACCCCTTCCAGCGGCCATTTTTTCTGGTTCGCGTACATGCGGATCGTCATCGACGTGCAGCTGCCCAGCGCGGCCAGCAGCATGTCATAGGGCGCAGGGCCGGCATCCAGCCCGCCGACGTCTTCCGGCTCGTCGGTGATGAACAGGTGGCTGCCTGTTTTGACTTCCTGCGTGAAGGTGCCGTCGCCGGTTTCTCGGACGGTGACTTTGGTCGGGTGCTGGGCCATCACAAACCTCGCTTTGAAAAGGAATACCCCGAGTCTACGCCCGCAGGCAGCCCTCGGCAAGGCTTGCGCGGCAGGCCTATCTTCGCGGGATAAAGAAAAAACAAAGACTTAGCGTAAATCGGGGACAAAAAACGTCATTTTCAGGGCATTTCATGCTTGCCAAATCCGCCAAATTTGCTAAATAAAACTCCACCACGTGTTCCCTGGTAGCTCAGTGGTAGAGCAAGCGACTGTTAATCGCTTGGCCGCAAGTTCGAACCTTGCCCAGGGAGCCATTTTTTTTCCGTCATTCACTGTTGTTTCAGCCCACCTGCAGGCAGGTCAGGTTTACCCGCGGTCGCGTATCATGGTCACGGCGCGTTCTGCCGCGTCGTGAAAAGGCAGGAAGATCACATGCGCGCCCGCTTTGCGCAGCTGGCTGTCCTGCGCGGGGTCGTGGGTGGATACGGCGATTTTGCCGGCATACTTGGCTTCTTTCAGGCCGTTCAGCAGCATCAGGCGCGGATCTTCGTGCGTGACGCCGGTGTCGTGCTGGGGCATAGCTGAAATAACCCACTGCGCCTGACCTAGCGGTAGCGAGGCGATGAATTCCGGATCGCAGGCATCGCCATACACCGCCGCATGTCCGTGCGTGCGCCATTTGCGCACTTCATCGGGGTTGAAATCGACGCCAAGGATATGATGCCCCTGTGCGCGCAGATGATGCGCGATGGCATTGCCGTAGCGGCCAAGGCCGAACAGGATAATGTCATAGCTATGCTCCGCCGCGGGGATATCCGCATGTTCCTGCGCGCTTGCTTCGCGGTGGGGGTTTTTGCGCTCGAAAATACCCAGCAGCGATTCCATCCAGCGGTAAAGCGGGTGGGCATAGGTAATCATATAAACCGACAGCGCAATCGTGATAAGCCCGACAAGCGTCACCAGCCCCAGCGCATCCTTGTTGACGTGACCAAGCGCGACACCCATGGCGATAAAGATCAGCGAGAATTCACTGATTTGCGCAACGGTGAGGCCTGCCAGAAAGCTGGTGCGTTTGCGGTATCCCATGACCCCCATGATCACCATTACAATCAGCGGGTTTCCGATGAGCACGAAAGCCGAAAAAATAATTGCCGGAAAAACCTGCGCGCCCAGAAGGCTGAGGTCAAGCTGCGTGCCGAGGGCGATGAAAAAAAACAGCAGCAGAAAATCACGTAAAGAGGACAGGCGCGAAATCAAGGCTTCGCGGAACGGCGTCGAGGCCAGTGAAATGCCGGCCAGCAGACCGCCCAGCTCCTTGCTGAAGCCGAAATGATCGCCCAGCGCTGCGAGTAGTGCAGCCCAACCGATGGAAAAAGTAATCAATAGCTCGGGCGAGCGTGCGATGCGGTTCATCAGCGGTGTTGCCGCAAAACGCATGAAGGCGGCAACCAGCACCAGCATGCCGGTGCCGTAAGCAGAAACCTCCAGCACGCGCTGCAGCGGGGTTTGCGTATTGCCATGCTCCGCGATGCCGAAGGCGGAGAGCACCATCATGGCAAGTACGACGACAATGTCCTGAACAAT
Source organism: uncultured Micavibrio sp. (assembly GCA_964551435.1). GTDB lineage: Bacteria > Pseudomonadota > Alphaproteobacteria > Micavibrionales > UBA2020 > UBA2020. The sequence continues at coordinate 82,646 of CAZKBS010000003.1, read as the reverse complement.
CAGAAAACCGATCGCGATACGGCCGTGCAGTGAATCGACTTCTTTTTTATCTGAAAGAAGCTTGACGATGATGATCGTGCTCGAAAACGTCAGCGCCACGGCGACATATATAGATGTCATGTGACTGAGTCCCAGCATCAAGCCCAGGAAATATCCCACGACAGATGTAAAGACGACCTGCCCAAGCCCTGTGGCGAGAGACACAATCCCCATGGTGCGGATGAGTTTCAGGTCAAGCTTCAGCCCGACCAGAAAAAGCAAAACAGCGATGCCCAGCTGCGCCAGCAGTTCGATATGCGCCCGCGAGTGTACGATGTTAAGCCCCGACGGGCCGACCAGAATGCCTGCCGCGATGAAATTGACGATCATCGGCTGGCGTAGCTTCAGGCCGATAAGGCCAATGGCGGATACGACCATCAACAGCGCGGTCAATTCGTAGAACAGGGATGTGTGCAGAAAGTCTAAACCTGGCATGTGCGCGCGCCCCGAATGTGTGGCGTGATTAGACTACATTCGGGCACGATTTGCCACAGTGTTAAAAAATATGAAAACTTTTGACAAGGGGCTGCAATATAAATAAAAAAGACCGCACTATCGGACATGTCCGATACCGTGTCCCTGAAACAAAAAACGCCGACAAGGCGTCAGCGTTTTTGAAAACTTTACAAAAGAAAAAGTGTGGAGGCACGGGCCGGAATCGAACCGGCATTCAAGGATTTGCAGTCCTCTGCATCGCCATTCTGCCACCGCGCCATATCGGGGAGAGTTTCTTTTAGCCGAAAAAGCGCGGCGTCTCAAGTGCCGCCACTGTTCAACCGTCATAAAAACGTATAAATATGACGGTGTGCAAGGAGGCGCAAAAAAGGCTTTCTTTTTTGACGCAAAATGCAATAATACAACCTATGGCTGTAACGGCCCGCAACTTTTGGATGTGCCAGAGATGCAAAGTTTTGAAATCGCCCGCGAAAATATGATTTTTGGCCAGCTGCGCCCGAACGGGATTACATCGCCCGCCCTGATTTCTGCCCTGCGGGCCGTCCCGCGCGAGCAATTTGTGCCCCGTCACCTGCAACGCATTGCCTACATTGACGAAGATCTGGATATCGGTGGCGGCCGCGTGCTGGCCGAGCCGGTGGTGCTGGCTCGCCTGATTCAGGCACTGGAGGTTGACCATAACGATGTCGTGCTGGATATCGGCTGCGGCACGGGGTATTGCGCCGCGCTGCTGGCACAGATGGCCGCGACGGTGGTGGCGCTTGAACAGAATGCCGACATCGCGTCGGAGGCCGAGCGCCTGCTGCGCGATCTCGATATCTGCAACATCGTGGTTATCCAGCAAAAAGATTTGCGCGAGGGGTACGCGGCGCAGGCGCCGTATCAAAAAATCCTGATAAACGGATCGGTTGCCGAAGTGCCGGCGGAGATTTTGTCTCAACTGGCCGATGGCGGTCGTTTGGTCACAGTTCTTTCAAACAAGGGGCATATGGGCTCCGCCGTTCTTTATACCCGCAGCGGTGACGATTTTTCAAAGCGTGTGCTGTTCGATGCCGCCACGCCGACGCTGCCGGGATTTGAATGCCGGAAATCATTTGAATTTTAAATGCGTTATTTTCGTTTCTTTGTCTTTTTTCTGAGCTTTTCCGTTTCTGTTTTTGCGGTCGCGGGCAGTGCAACAGCTCAGGAAGGCGGGGGAGCGGTAACGCCCTTTGATGCCGCGCTCGCGGAGGCTTATCTTCGCAATCCGGAGCTTGAAGCCGCGCGGGCGGAGCTGCGGAGTGTGGATGAAACCTACGCGCAGGCCATGTCGGGCTATCGCCCGCGCCTGACGGGGGAGGCTTCGTATACTTCCTCGTATTATGACGGCGACGTTTTCGACAATCATGCCGACCCCAAAAATCTGGCGCTGGAGCTGCGTCAGCCGCTGTACCGTGGCGGCGCGACGCAGGCGAGCGTGAAGGCTTCCTCGAGCAGAATCAATGCCCAGCGTGCGGTTCTTCATTCAGTAGAGCAAAAAGTACTGCTTGATGCCGTGACCGCCTATATGGATGTGCGCCGCGACAGCGAGATTGTGCGCCTGAATTTGAATAACGAGAAGGTGTTGGAAACGCATCTTGAAGCATCGCGTCAACGATTCAAGCTGGGCGATATCACCAAAACCGATGTCAGTCAGGCGGAATCCCGTCTGGCGAATGCCGTGGCCAGCCGCGTGCGCGCCGAGGGCAGCCTGCGCGCCAGCCGCGCGCGTTATGAACGTGCCGTCGGACAGGAGCCGCAGGATTTGCCGGCGCCTGTTTTCCGTCTGGACATTCCGCAAACGCTGGAGCAAGCCATCGCGCTGGCCGAAGAGCAGAACCCCGATATCCATTTCGCCGACTACAGCCATAACGCCGCCAGCGCCGATACCCGCGCCGTCACGGGGGAGCTGTTGCCGCAGGTTGACCTGACGGGCAGTCTGGGGCGTACCTATGACCCCGCGCAGCGGATTGATGATCACGTTAACACGACCTCCGTCGGTATTATCGCAAGTATTCCGCTTTATACGGGCGGTGCGGTTGATGCCCGTGTGCGCCAGTCCAAGCAAATCGAATCCCAGCGCCGCATGGAACGTCTGCGCGCCGGACGCGGCGTGCGCCAGACGGTGATCGCCGCGTGGACGGAGCTGAGCGCGGCGGAGGCGGAGATGCAGGCCCGCAAGGCGCAGATTGACGCCGCCAAGCTGGCGCTCGACGGTGTGCGCATTGAAACGGATTACGGTTCGCGCACGACGCTCGACCTTCTGGATGCGGAACAGGAATATCTGGATGCGCAGGTCGCCCATGTGATTGCCGAGCGTAACCGGATTGTCGCGCTTTACAGCGTGCTGTCCGCCGTCGGGGAGTTGACCGCGGCGCGCCTCGGCCTTCAGGTGCCCATCTATAATCCCACGGCCCATTTCAAATCGGTGAAGAACCGCTGGATCGGGACGAGGCTTGATCGGTAATTTATTATTTTCATAACAAATGCAAACCAATATCCCCGAGCGCTCAGATATTACGTCAATAATAATTTAACCATAATTGATTACCATAGCCTTGGGGTTATCTCGGGGCGTGGTGATGGATTTTCTCAAAACAGTGATGTCGCAGGACACGGAAGTGCTTATTCCGCTCTTCATTCTGGCGATGGTAATATTGAACCAGCTGCTCAAGCTGGTGATGACGGTCATTCGCGTCGGCGCCATTCTGTCTCTGGTCACGGTCTTTCTCACGTGGCTGCCGCATTTGCGCTAAAGCAGGCTTACGGCGGCCGTGATGAAATCTGACTCGCTTTTCTGGTTCAAATATTTTAAAAACAGAATATTCAAGACTTTAGAACAAAACGGTCACACGGATGCCAGAAGCGAAAACAGAACAGGATCCTTCTATCGAGGAAATCCTGGAATCAATCCGCCAGATTATCAACGAAGACGGCGACGCCCCGGCAGATACGGGCGGAGCGGATCTGCGCCCGAAAAATGAACCCGTGCGTCCGGCTGGTATGCTCAACGCCCTCAGCGAGGATGCAGATAAATCTGACCTCACCCTCAAAGGCGAAGCGGAAGACTCGGGCGCGGGCGGCGTGCTGGACCTGACCGACAAGGTCGAAAGCCTGAACGAAGCCGAGATCAACCTCGGCGAAGATTTGATGAACCCGAATTACGACCCCGATCCGCCCCCCGTGATTGACTTACAGGAAGCGACCGCCATGACCGCAGATGATGAAAGCCTGCTTTCCGACAGAACGGCCGAAGCCGCGACCGCGGAAATGGCCAAACTCCTCGCCGGTAATGTGGCCGTGGAGCGTGACGAGCCGGCGCGCGTGGGCCGCGTCACCCTCGAAGATATCGCGCGCGATCTGATGCGCCCGCTCATCAAAACCTGGCTGGATGAAAATTTGCCCCGCGTGATTGACCGCGTTGTCACGCGCGAGCTGGAAAAACTCGCCCGCCGCGCCCGCGACGAATAATCTATACCTGCTGTGATATTGCGCAAACGCCGCCGGTTTCCGGCCGCGTACGTATTATTTTTTGCGGATTATTTTTTCTTTTTCGTCTTGGCAGCGGCGGCGCGTTTGGGGGCGCGGGTTTTGGGGGATTTATTTTGGGATGCCTGCGCCGTTTTTTGCGTCAGGATGGCGCGGCATATTTTATCCGCCCCATCGAGAATCTTTTGAAACGCTGCGGCCTGTTTTTTAAAATCGGCCTTGGTCATACCGCGCTTTTTCATCTGCATGAATTCCGGCAGCTTGGCGCGCAGGCCCGCGCTGGCCGCTTCGGGATTGAAGGGAATGGCAGCCGAAAGCCGCAGGAACATCTGTACCGACAGCGTGGCCTCCATCGCCAGACGCAATTCTTCGGCGCTAGCGGCGGCGATTTTGCGCCCGCGGCGCAGCACTGCCAACGCCTCTGCGATATCCGGCGTTAGGGCGGCGGGCAGATAGGCGGCATGGCGCAGCTGCAGGTATTGCACGGCAAAAAGCTGGTCCATCAATCCGCCGCTGCGGTATTTCAAATCCCATTTTCCGCCGCCGGAAAATTCGCGCTTCACGCGCGATTGCATGTCCAGAATATCTTTTTGCAGTTGCGCGGCATCGCGCGGGCGGCAGAGAATACCGGCGATATCCGCCGCAAGTTTGCGGCGCGATTTATCGCTGCCGTAAATGACGCGGTGGCGTATCAGCGACATATGTTCCCATGTCCAGGCATTTTTTTTCTGGTATTCGATAAAGCCGTCGACAGATGCCGCCAGCGGCCCGTCGCCACCCGCAGGGCGCAGGCGCGCGTCGACCTGATAAAGAATGCTTTCGGATGTCGGCGCGGTAATCGCGGTCATCAGCCGCTGCGTCAGGCGGATATAATAAAGACTGGGCGGCAGGGGTTTGGCGCCATCGCTGGCTTCGGCACTGATCGGAACATCATAGAGCGCGACGAGATCCAGATCGGAATCCGTAAACATCCGGCGCGCGGCAAAGCTGCCCATGGCCAGCAGGATATAATCGCCGCCTTTGATGCGCCCGTGTGCTTTTTCAAACTCTGCGCAAACGTGCGGCGTCAGCAGCCGCAGCGAAGCCTCCGCGATATCGCTCAGATACCGCGCGCAATCGGAAACCGGCGACAGACGGCGCAGGATATGAATGCCCGCATGAAATCTTTTTTCCCGTGCCCAGCGCCGCGTGATATCCAGCACGTCCTGATAATCCCGCGCGGCGCCCAGCCGGTGCGCGAGTTCTTTTTCCAGCCAGTCCCCATCGGGCAGACGGCCAAAGAAATCGCGGCTGATAACGCCGTCCAGCACCTGCGGGTGTGTGCCCAGCCAATCCGCCAGTGCCGGCGACGTGCCCATGATATCGGCGACAATCGGCAGCAGCTGCGGGTGATGCGCGAACATCGTGAAAATCGGAATACCGGAGGGCAGCTTTTCAAGAAAACGGTCAAAGCGCAAAAAAGCTTCATCCCCCTGCGCCGTCGCGGCAAGCGTGGCGAGCAGTTGCGGTGTCAACTCGGTCAGGATCTGCCGCGCCCTCTCGCTACGCACGGCGCGGTAGCGTCCGTGATGCCAGCCGCGGATGGCGGCGGTGATTTTCTCCGGTGCGGCAAAGCCCATGCCGCGCAACGTATCCAGCGTATCGGGGTCGTCATCAACGCCGGTGAATACCAGATTGCCATCCCCCTCGCCAAGGCTTTGCGATTCCACAAACAGCGCGGCATATCTTTTCTGAACGGCCCCCATGTGGGCGGCGAGGGCGCGCACCAGCGCGGCGCTGTCTGCATATCCGGCAAAATCGGCAAGCGCGGCGAAATCATCCGCCTGCATCGGCAGGCTATGGGTTTGGCGGTCGTCCATCATTTGCAGGCGGTGTTCGATATGCCGCAGAAAAAGATAGGCGTCCGATAGTGTTTTTGCGTCATCGCCGCTGATATGTCCCGCTGCCGCGAGGGCCGCCAGTGCGCCCAGCGTTGTCGGCTGGCGCAGCGTGACGTCACGACCGCCGAAAATCAGCTGCTGCGTTTGCGCATAAAATTCGATTTCACGAATCCCGCCATGCCCCAGCTTGACGTTAACGCCCAGATAGGGATTGTCCGCAGATTTGACCTTGCCGCGCTGCGCCGATTGCTTGGCGTTGATCTGGCGTTTGATGGAATGGATATCCTGTATGGCGGCAAAATCGAGGTTGCGGCGCCATATCCAGGCGGTCATCAATCGCGTGAAATCATCAGCCAGACGGCTGTCGCCCGCAACGGTGCGCGATTTTGTCATCGCCGCGCGTTCCCAGTTCTGGCCGAGGCTGCCGTAGTAAATCTCCGCCGTGCCCATGGATACGGCCAGCGGCATCGCGCCGGGGTCGGGACGCAGACGCAAATCGCAGCGGAAAACATAGCCGTCTGCCGTCGGCTGTTCCAGCATCTGCGCAAGGTCGCGTGTGAAGCGGATGAAAAAGTTCTGCGCGGCGTCTTTGTCCTTGATCGGGGTGCGCGCGGCGTCGAACAGCACCATCAAATCGATATCGCTGGAATAGTTCAGCTCCTGCGCGCCCCATTTGCCAAGGGCGATGACAATAACGCCGCAATCTTTTTGAGGCGTTTTCGGTTTCGTCAGGCGCAGCAAACCTGAATCGTGCCCGTCGCGAAGTAAACAGTCGGCAGATTTCTGCACGGCGATATCCGCGAAATCCGACAGCGCGCGCATCACCCGCACGTCATCCCAGATACCGCGCAGGTCGCAAAGTCCGGTCAAAAGGGCGATTTTCTGTTTGGCGCGGCGCAGCGCGGCCATGACATCCTCCCGCGTGGCATCGGCGCAGGCGGCGTCCAGTTCTTGATAAATGGCCTGCTCTGCCGTTTCGGGGGCGGCAGCTAGTAAATAGGGCCATTTTGCCGCGAGGCCGGAAAGATAGGGGCTGTGGCGCAAAAGTGACGCGGCTGTGGCATTTGCGCCGCCCGATTTATGCGCCGGGGCGGAACATGCGGGCTTTGTGCGCGGTTTGCCCGTGCGGTGCGGGGCGGCAGGCGTTTTTCGCGGCTTTTTATGGGATGATTTGCCGGGCAAGGGGCTTACTCTCGCGGGTAAAAAAAGGCTATAATCGGCTGCCGGTGCGGCCCTGCCGTCTGGTAAATATCTATGTGTCATTCTATCTGCAAAAAGCCCGGGGATAAAGACAGCGCGTGAAAAAAGCCTTGCACTATTTCAACCGCGGGCTGGTCATGGGGCTCGAATTTTGCGCCTTCCTGATTGTGCTGGTGTTTTTGCTGTGGGGCGCGCTGTTGTGGCGGCTGTCGATGGGGCCGCTGGATGCATCTTTTCTGACGGAAAAGCTTGAAGCCTCCATGAACGCCCGTCAGCCGGGTTTTGTTTTCGATATCGGCGGCACCCAGCTGGTCTGGGGCGGGCACTTCGATTTGTTCCAGATCGAAATGAAAGACGTCACCGTCCATCGCCCCGACGGCGCCGATGTCGCCAGCATGCGCAAGATGGGCGTGCATTTGTCCAAACGGCATCTGGTCTTTGGCAGTCTGGTGCCCAAACTCATTCGCGTGTATGAACCGTCGCTGCATGTCGTGCGCTGGGAAGACGGGCATATCACCCTCAATGTCGATGAAAAACCTGCCGAAACCTTCGGCCCGCCACTGCCGCCGGAAATGATTGATGCCAATGCGCGCGCGCAGATTGAACTTTTGCGCGGTGTTCTCAGCGGCCTGACGGCGCATGGCAACCTTGGCCTTTTACTGGGCGGGCTTGAAGAAGTATCGGTGCGCGATGCGCGCCTTGTCTACGATGACCGTCAGCTTGGTCTGGTGCGCCAGTCGTCGGATACGGATATCACCATTCGCCGCACGCGCACGGGCGTTCTTGCCAAACTGGATATGGCCGTGGATATGACGGCCGACCGCCGTACCATCATCAAAGCGGAAGCCCGCTATCGCCGCGATAATGGCGAGACGGATATCACCGCGTTGTTGGGCGGGCTTGACCCCTCCGCGCTGGCGGCGACGAGCGAAAAACTGGCCGCATGGCGCGGTGTGGCGATGAATATGACGGGCAGTTTGTGGCTGCGTCTCGATAAGGATTTCAAACCGCTCCGCGCGCGTTTTATTGCCGGTGCGGAGAATGGCAATTTCAGCGGCTTCGGGCTTTATGAAGAGTCGCCGCTGCCGGTGCGCAAACTCTACGCAAAAGGCATGCTGGATATCGCGGGCAGGGGGCTGCGTATTGACGCCCTCAATATCGATATGGACGGCCCGAAGGCGGCCACGCGCGCTCTTGTCGAATTCAAAGACGGCAAGTACGACGTTACCGTACAGGGTGAGCTTACGCAAACGCCGATGGATGATCTGGCGCATTACTGGCCGGCGCATCTGACGCCGGATCCGCGCTGGTGGGTGACAACGCATCTGTCAAAAGGCGTTGCGACCAAGGCGACGATTGACGCGGCCTTCGCCATCAATCCCGCGCCTGCCGAAGGGGAAAAGCCCCTTGTCATGCACAAGCTGGGTGGCGTGATTGATTTTGAGGGCATCAAGGTCGATTATTTCCCGCCGCTGATGCCGGTTGAAAACGTGCGCGGACAGGCAACGTATAATGCGGAGCGTTTTGACCTTGCGCTCACTGGCGGCACACTCGGCGATATGAAGGTCAGTAAATCGACGATTGCCATCACCGATCTTGACCATCATGAGCCGGACAAGAATATCGATATTGATATCAAGGTATCGCTGTCGGGCCCCGTCAAAACGGCGCTGGAAGTCCTTGATGCCAAGCCGCTCGGTTATCCCAAGATGCTGGGTATCAATGCGGCCGATGTCAAAGGGCAGGCGGATGTCGATGTGTCGTTCAAATTCCCCATTCACCGCAAGCTGCATATCTCCGAAGTGCAGGTGACGGCGGCGGCAAAACTGACGGATATGCTGCTCCCGCAAATGGTCTCCGGCATGGATGTGACGGGCGGGCCGATGGATTTGCGTGTCGACAATGGCGCGCTGCATGTGAGCGGTAGCGGACGTCTTGCAGACATGCCGATGACTTTCGACTGGACGAAAAATTTTGATCTTAAAAAGTCTTTCGATAGTTCTGTGACGGCAGAGCTGACGCTGGATGATGCCGCGCGCCGCCGGTTTGGCGTGCCCGCAGCTGCGGGATTGATGGGCCCGTTGCCGTCAAAAGTGATCTACAAGCTGGAACATGATGCGCGCGCGACACTGGATTTGACGGCGGATCTGACGCCTGCATCGATGTCTATCGAAGATATCGGCTATACGAAGGCGGCGGGTACCAAGGGCAGCGCCGCCATGCGCATTCACCTGTTGAAAGGCGCACCGGAGAAAATAGAAAATATATCCGTGGAGGCGGCAGGGCTGGTCCTGCGCGGGGATGCGGATATCCGCGGCGGTATTCTTAGAAAAGTGGCTTTCCCGACGGCGATGTGGGGGCAGACGCAGGCGGCTATTGATATCGAAAACAAAGATAGCGCCGGATATGTGGTACGCATCACGGGCCACCAGTTCGATGCCACGCGCTGGATGCAAAGCGACGGTACGCCTAATACCGATGCAGCTGCCGCTATCAAGGTGGCGCCAATCCAGATATCGATGACGGTCGACCGCCTTGTCGTCGGCGAAGGCCGTATGCTGGATAAGGTTAAAATGTTCCTGCGTCGCAATGCGTGGCAGCGCATCGAACAGCTGGAAATAGACGGCCTTATCGGCCCGGATGATATTTACCTGCGCTATATGCCGACGCCCCAGGGCCCGACGTTGCGCTTCGAGGCCGCCAACGGCGGCGGTGCGATCGCGTTTTTCGGTATCAGCAAATCCATCCGCGGCGGCAAACTGGTCGTAAAGGGGGAGCCGACACCGAACGGTGGCCTGCGCGACATGCGCGGCAGCGTGGTGTTGAGCGATTTCGTGCTGCGCGACGCGCCGGTGCTGGCGCTGCTGCTCAATTCAATGTCGTTGGTCGGGGTACTGGATATTCTGAACGGCGAGGGTATTGCCTTCAAACGCGCGCGTGTCAATTTCAACTGGATCGACCGCGGACAGCCCGCACAGCATAAAAACGTGCGCCTGATCAAACTGCGCGATGGCCGCACATCGGGCGCGTCGCTGGGGCTCAATTTCGAAGGTGAAATCGATAACTGGGCGAATGTCCTCGATATGGATGGCACGATTATCCCGATTTCCGGCGTGAATAACGTGCTGAGCGGCATTCCGCTGGTCGGCGAAATCCTGACGGGCGGCGGCAGCGGTATTTTGGCCGCAACCTATAAAATCAAAGGCCCGAAAGACAAGCCGCAGGTATCGGTCAACCCGCTTTCCGTCCTCGCCCCCGGCATCCTGCGCAAGATTTTCTTCGAGAACTGATGGCGGCGATAGTGAAGGTTGTTAAACATTTCATATCCGCGCATCCATTTTGGACCGTCGCGCTATTTGCGCTAGTCTTTCCTGTATTAATAGCGTTTATTTTTGCTTCGGCGTTTCATTTTGGGAAGGCCTATGACATACAGCTTCTTAGGTGTCAGGGATTATTTCATCTTACCGTTGTAGCTGCGTTCCCTGCGGTCTTTTTTATATATGTACTGAAGCCTCATGGACAAAAATTTTTCTACATGTCCATTTTATTAAGCATCGTGTATGCGCCCATATCTTTGTGGTGCACGCTTATCGGATATCTCACGATTGCATGCAAGGTGTTCGGAATGTGCGATGTTCCCTGACCGAGGTTACTCGATCACTACCAGCGCGTGTTTTTTCTTGCCGGCGGAGAGTTTGATATGCCCTTCCGCGCCGACGTCGGCGATGGTGACGATGCGCTGGTCGCTGTCGACTTTTTCGTCATTGATGCGCGCGCCGCCGCCGGCAATCAGACGGCGGGCTTCGCCGCCTGATGAAGCAAGGCCGGCATCCTTGAACAGCACATAAACGGGAATACCATCCGTCAGCGATTTTTGTCCGATCTTAATCGTGGGCAGACCTTCTGCCGCGCCGCCTTCTTCGAAGGTTTTGCGGGCGGTTTCGGCGGCGTCTTCGGCGGCTTTCTGGCCGTGGCACATGCGGGTCGCTTCGAAGGCGAGGATTTTTTTCGCCTCGTTAATCTCGCCACCGCGCAGCGATTCCAGGCGCGCGATTTCGTCCATCGGTAATTCGGTATAGATTTTCAGCATGCGGCCGACGTCGGAATCTTCGGTATTGCGCCAGTACTGGTAATAGTCATAGGCGCTGAACATATCGTCGTTGAGCCAGACGGCGCCGCTGGCGCTCTTGCCCATTTTTTTGCCGCTGGCGGTGGTCAGCAGCGGGCAGGTGAGGCCAAAGGATTCCTTTTGCAGGATGCGACGCACCAGATCGACGCCGCCAATGATATTGCCCCACTGGTCGGAGCCGCCGAACTGCACCGTGCAGCCATAGCGTTTGTAAAGTTCGAGGAAGTCATAGGCCTGCAGCAGCATATAGTTGAATTCAAGGAAGCTGAGGGATTGTTCACGCTCCAGCCGCAGGCGCACGCTGTCCATAGTCAGCATGCGGTTGATGCTGAAATGCGGGCCGTAATCGCGCAGAAATTCGATGTAGTTGATTTTCTCCAGCCATTCGGCGTTGTTGACCATCAGGGCATCGGTTTTGCCGTCGCCAAAGTTGATGAATTTCTGAAATACCTTGCGGATACCGGCGATATTTTTGTCGATATCGGCGTCGGACAGCATCTTGCGGCTTTCATCCTTGCCCGTGGGGTCGCCAACCTTGGTCGTGCCGCCGCCCATGAGTACGATGGGGCGGTGGCCGCATTTCTGGAACCAGCGCATCATCATGATGGACAGCAGGCTGCCTGCGTGCAGGCTGGTCGCCGTCGCGTCATATCCGGTGTAGCAAGTGACCGTGCCGCTTTCCAGCTGCTTGCGCAGGCCGTCGATGTCGGTGCATTGGTGCAGGAACCCGCGTTCATGCATGATGTGGAGAAAGTCGGCGGTCATGTAGAAATATTACCTCGTGTATTCGGGAATGACGTTCGGGACGAAATCAAGGATTTCGCGGGAGTTGATATCCATGGCAATCAGATCGACGCCAAGGCTGCCGAATTTCACGTTTGTTTTCGGCGGGGCGAGTTTGCGCGCCAGCCGGACGGGCAAATCCGACAGGGCGATATTTGCGGCAAGGCGGCTGCCGACAAGGCTGCCGGGGCCCATATGCTCTTTCGCGCGGATGTCTTCGCGGATGCTTTGCTGCGCGGGCGGCAGTTTGAAGTAGCCGTAAACCGCTTCGCGGTCTTTTTGCGAAAAGCCGTGCGTGATTTCAACGGGGACGGCGGGCGCGGGCTGGCTGGTTTGGCCGGCCATGCGTGCATCAACCGTTTGCGCCTGTGCGGCGGCAGTCATGGTGATCAGCGCTGCGAGCAGATAAACGAAAAATCTCATAATAAATCCTCCTTCGCTGCCAAATGTTACAGTTGGGATGCGCGTACGACATCGTATACGATGTCGAGGATCAAATCGGTTTTGGTATCAATCAAAACGATGTCGCGTCCGACCAGCAGGCGTTTGGTGCCGAGCTTCGGCGGGTAAAGCTTGTTTTGCAAAGCCAGCGGCAATTCATTGCGGGCAAGGCCGGGCGGCAGCGTGCCATTTTTTTGCAACTGTTTTTGCAATCCCGGGGGCAGGCTGTCTTTTTTGGCAAGGCCGGGGGGCATGCCTTCGCGGCCTTTGCCGTGCTTGGCTTTTTTGTGACCGTCTTTTTTATGTTTGGCCTTGGCTTCGGCGTCTTTCAGGTAAAACTCTTCAATCACGGCGCGTTCGGCTTCGCTGAAAACGCGTTCGATGACCCGCTGCGCCGCGCTGTCGCCCGACTGGGGCGGGGCGGCCATGGCGTAGAAAGAGGGGACAACGGACATAACTGTCAAAAACAGTATCGCAATCGGGTTGTGCATGGCGGGAAACCTTTCATGTCCTTGAATTTGGGGGTATCATAAGCTATTTGCTGTATTGCGGCAATATGCCAAGAGGAGCCCGAAAAATGCAGATTTATCGCGTAGTTGGCCTGATGAGCGGCACGTCGCTCGATGGTATCGATGCCGCCTTGCTGTCCACGGACGGCGAGGGGTATATCCTGCGCGAAGGCTTCATTTCCGTTCCTTATGACGATGGTCTGCGCGCACGTATCCGCGCGTGCCTGAACCTGCCGCCCGAACGCCGCAGCGAAGCCGCCGCCGTCGAGCGTGCCTTGACCGAGGCGCATGCCGCGGCGGTTCACCAACTGCTGGCGGCGCGGAGTGGTTCCCAAGGGGTGGATATTGTCGGATTTCATGGGCAAACCGTCGCGCATGATCCGGCGCGGGGCTATACCTGCCAGCTGGGCGACGGCGCGCATCTGGCGGCGCTGACGGGCCTGCGCGTGGTCAATGATTTCCGTACCCAGGACGTCAAGGCAGGCGGGCAGGGCGCGCCGCTGGCCCCCGTCTATCACCGTGCCTTGGCGGCGCAGCTGGATAAACCCTGCTGCTTTTTGAATATCGGCGGCGTGGCGAATGTGACCTATGTGGGGCAGGACGGCGCGCTGCTGGCTTTTGATACCGGCCCCGGCAATGCGCTGATTGATGACTGGATGCTGCAAAAAACCGGACAGAAATACGATAAAAACGGTGAGGCCGCCGCATCGGGCCGTGTCGATGAAACGGTGCTGGCGGGATTGCTGGCGCATCCGTTTTTTAACGCGCCGCCGCCCAAATCGCTCGACCGGAATGATTTTGTATCGGCCAGCTGGCAGCATTTACCCGTCAATGACGGCGCGGCGACGCTCACGGCCTTTACGGTGCGTGCGATTGCCCGTGCGGCGGAATTTTTGCCGCAAAAGCCGCTGCGCTGGATTGTTTCCGGTGGCGGCAGGCTGAATGCGGAAATCATGCATGGCCTGCGTAGCGTGCTGGGTGTGCCTGTGAATCCTATCGAGGATATCGGGTTCGATGGCGATGCCATCGAGGCGGAGGCTTTTGGATACATGGCGGTGCGCAGCCTGCGCGGTCTGCCCATCAGTTTTCCGGGTACCACGGGTGCTCCGCGCGATATGACGGGCGGCACGGTCCATGAACCGCGCGGCAAAACGGCGGGCGTGGCATGAGTTTGATTGTTCAGGCAACGCCGGAGGCGATTGCACAGGCGGCGGAGCGTTTGCGCGCGGGCGGGCTTGTCGCTCTGCCGACGGAAACCGTTTACGGCCTAGGCGCGGATGCGACGAATGACCGCGCCGTTGCCGCGATATTCGAAGCGAAGGGACGTCCGACATTCAACCCTGTCATCGTGCATGTCGCCACGCGCGCGCAGGCCGAAGAAATCGTCGATTTCGATATCCGCGCGCGGCTTTTGGCTGAGTTATTCTGGCCGGGGCCGCTGACCATGATTTTACCGCGCAAGGAAGGCTCCGCCGTATCGCTGCTGTGCAGCGCGGGACTGCCGACGGTGGCGGTGCGCTGCCCGTCGCATCCGGTGGCGCGTCAGCTGATTGGCGCGCTGGGGCGCCCGATTGCCGCGCCCAGCGCGAATGCCTCGGGTACGCTCAGCCCCACGACGCCGCAGCATGTGGCGCAAAGCCTGGGGCAGAAGGCGGGCATGATTTTGGCGGGCGGCAAAGCGGCGGTCGGGCTTGAATCAACCGTGGTCGATCTCAGCGGCGCTGTGCCTGTGATGCTGCGCCCCGGCGGCGTGACGCTGGACGAGCTGCAAATGCATCTGGGCGAGGTGCAGGTCGAACTTGAACCTGTGAACGACAAGCCGAAATCACCGGGGCAGCTGCTGCGGCATTACGCCCCGCGCACGGCGCTGCGGCTGCATGCCGTGGATGTGCGCGAGGGGGAAGCGCTGCTGGCCTTCGGCTCCCTCAAATTCATGGGCATGCAGGGCGGCGGTTTTGCCAAGCAAAAGCTGCCCGATGGCTGGCTGATGAATCTGAGCGAAACGGGCGATTTGAACGAAGCGGCGGCGAATGTTTTTGCCATGCTGCACGCGCTGGATGAATGCGGCGCGACAACCATTGCGGTCATGAATATTCCCGACACCGGTCTTGGCGTTGCGATTAATGACAGATTGAAAAGGGCAGCGGGCGCACAAGCGGTGATCCAGCAAGAATAAAATATGTGCGCAAGCGGCAAACCCGCGAAAAAACGCTTAATAATCTTTACGTTTATAGGATTTCGGTGTTTCAATGCTGCCTGCATAAGGCAGCGCGGCGCCCACAAGTTTCAGCGACGGCAAAAATCGTGATGCTTTCTCTGCCATTTCGCGGATAACGGGCAGGGCGGGTGCGGTGAAATTTTCCACGATTTCGTTGTAATCCAGATCGCCGGATTTGTTGGTGTCGTATCGGGCGAGCAAATCGGCGGCGATAGTTTTACCCTCTGCCGCGGCGCGGGTTTTGACAGTTTGAATGTCTTGGGCGTTCAGGTGCGGCTTCGCGCCCATTTCGGCGAACAACATCAGGCTTTCGGTTGCCGCGAGCATTTCTGTTTTATTCAGGCGCTTATTGTTGTCGCTGTCGGCGAGTTTGAAGGCGACACGCGCGCAGTCCTTGCTGTCGGTCATGGCGCAGGCGTCGCGCAGGCGGTCGACGAAGCGCATCAGGCGTACCATGTTTTTCGGCACGACGGTCGGCGCTTCGGTGCAGGAGGTGTATTCGAGGCTCTGGTCACGCGGCAGTTTTTCCCACAAACGGGGCCAGTTACGGGTGCGTTTGGCGGGGGATTTTTCAAGCAGGCCGAGGGTCATGATACCGTCATTTTCGACCTGCACGGGGGCGGCGCTGCCGCCGAGGGAGAGAATCAAGTAATCTTCCGACTCCCGCTCCAGCCCTGCCGGATGCAGGGAAAGCCCCTCTGCCGATGATTTTAGGTAAAAATGACGGGTAAAAAGCAGGGCTTCGTCGTAAATCCCGCAATCGGGCAGGGCCCAGTTGCCCTGAATCTTGTCCGGCAGCGCGGCAAGCTCTTGAGCTTTCGCTATATTCCCGCTAAAACAAAGCGCAATAAGGAAATAAGTAAAAACGACTGACAGGCGCCGCATCATCCACCGAACCCGGTTGAAACAAGAAAAATTATGACAGAACAAAAGCACATCCGGAACTTCTCGATTATTGCCCATATCGACCATGGTAAGTCAACACTTGCCGACCGCCTGATTCAGACCTGCGGCGGGCTGACCGACCGCGAGATGAAAGACCAGATCCTCGACAACATGGAGCTGGAGCGCGAGCGCGGCATCACCATCAAGGCGCAGACCGTGCGCCTGAATTATACCGCCAAAGACGGCCTGACCTATCAGCTGAACCTGATGGACACGCCCGGCCACGTCGATTTCGCGTATGAGGTCAGCCGCTCCCTCGCTGCCTGCGAAGGCGCGCTTCTGGTCGTGGACGCCAGTCAGGGGGTAGAGGCGCAGACCCTCGCCAACGTTTATCAGGCGATTGATAACAATCTGGAGATTGTGCCCGTCATCAACAAAATCGACCTGCCTGCCGCCGACGTGGAGCGTGTGCGCACGCAAATCGAAGACGTCATCGGCATTGACGCGTCGGATGCGGTGCTGACATCCGCCAAAAGCGGTATCGGTATCGATAACCTGCTCGAAGCCATCGTCACGCGCCTGCCGGCGCCCAAGGGCAACCCCGATGCGCCGCTGAAGGCGCTGCTGGTGGACAGCTGGTATGACGCCTATCTGGGCGTGGTCATTCTGGTGCGCATCGTCGAGGGCACCGTACGCGTCAAGGACAAGCTGCGTTTCATGAGCACCGGCGCCGCCTACGAAGCCGACCGCGTGGGTGTGTTTACGCCCAAGCACGTCATGACCGGAGAGCTGAAACCCGGTGAAATGGGCTTCATCACCTGCGGCATCAAAACCATTCACGAAACCAAAATCGGCGATACCATCACTTTTGACCGCAACCCATGCGCGGAAAAGCTGCCGGGTTTCAAACCGTCGGTGCCGATGGTGTTCTGCTCGCTGTTTCCGCTGGATTCCAGCGATTTTGAAAAGCTGCGCGATTCCCTTGGCAAACTGGCGCTTAATGACGCCAGCCTGCATTACGAAGCCGAAAGCTCCAACGCGCTTGGCATGGGCTTCCGCTGCGGCTTCCTCGGCCTTTTGCATCTGGAGATTATTCAGGAACGTCTGGACCGCGAATATAACCTCGACCTTATCCCCACCGCGCCGTCGGTTGTGTACAAGCTGGAACTGACCAACGGCGATCATATGGAGCTTTATAACCCCGCCGACATGCCCGACGTGGTGCGCATCGAAAAAATCGAAGAGCCCTGGATCAAGGCCACGATTTTCGTGCCCGACGAATATCTCGGCGGTATTTTGCAGCTCTGTCAGGAACGCCGCGGCGTGCAGGTAGAACTGACATGGGTGGGCAGCCGCGCCATGGCCGTTTACCGCCTGCCGCTCAACGAAGTCGTGTTCGATTTCTATGACCGCCTGAAATCCATTTCGCGCGGTTATGCCAGCATGGACTACGTGCTGGACGGCTTCGAAGAGGGCGACCTTGTACGCATGAATATTCTGGTCAACGGCGACCCGCTGGATGCGCTGGCCATGATTGTCCACCGCAGTCAGGCCGAACGCCGCGGACGCCAGCTGTGTGAACGCCTCAAAGACCTTATCCCGCGCCAGCTGTTCAAGATCGCCGTGCAGGCCTCCATCGGCGGCAAGATTATCGCGCGCGAAGATATCTCTGCCCTGCGCAAGGACGTGACGGCGAAATGCTACGGCGGCGACGTCAGCCGGAAACGCAAGCTCCTCGACAAGCAAAAAGAGGGTAAAAAGAAAATGCGCCAATACGGCAACGTCGAAATTCCGCAATCGGCCTTCATCGCCGCTTTGCGCATGAACGACGACAAGTAATCATTCCATCAATAACAAAAAGCCGCCCGTGCATATACGGGCGGCTTTTTTGTTGAATGTGTAAGACGTGTGCTTTGCAACGGCCTGTCATTCCGGCGCAGGCCGGAATCCAAAAGATTTCCGTTAAAATCATGCGGCTGTACTGGACACCGGCTTTCGCTGGTGTAACAGCTGCTCTTTAAAACGGCGCCTCTGCCCCGTGCTGCACCAGAAAGCGGTAGGCAGCGGCGATGGAACGGGCGTCGTGCAGGGCGTTGTGTTCCTGTATGCCGTCCATCGGCGCGCCCAGCACGGCGGCCAGTTTGCCGGAATTAACGCCGGGGCGAATGCCGAAGCTGGCGCCTTTGTCCATGAACCACGGGCCGATATTGTGGCTGTCGAAATCGTCCTCGCCATCGGGCATGCCCGCCCAGCCGAGGTTTTCACGCATCACCCGCGCATCCCAGCCGTAGCAGGACGTCTGGTCGCCCTGCACGAAAGCGATGAAGGCGTGATAGGCATCGGGGAAGGGCACACCTTCCTGCGCCACGTCGGCATTGGTGATGCCCGTGAGCTGCGTGAAGAAATCCGACAGCACGGGATTTTTGACGGGTTTGATCAGGATTTGAAACTCGTCCACTTCCTGCAAACGGTCAAGGTCGAAACGGATCGCCCCGATCTGCACCAGCTCGCGGTATTGGCCGGGCAGCGACCAGTCGGCCTGCATCGCGCCTTCCCATGTCGTGAATTCGGTATCGTAAAAAACGACCGTACGCGCCATGCCTGATTACGCCCCCGGTTTGAATTTGCGCACGAACTGCGCAATCTTGCCGCCGGCTTTGTGTTCGGCTTCGACCTTGGCTTTGTAGGCGTTCTGGTCGACAGGGCCGACAGCTTTTTCGATGAAGCCGAAGGTTTCCGCCCAGTCGCGTATATATTTCTGGATGGAACGGCCCGCACCGTGACCGGCGTCTTTTTCAACGCGCATAAGCGTCAGGTTGTCGGGCGATGATTTCGCCTGCAACGTCGCGGCCAGTTTGAACGAATGCCACGGCACCACGCGGTCGTCGTGGTCGGCGGTTTTGATCAGGTGTTTGGGATATTTCGCGCCCGGCTTCACGTTATGCAGCGGCGAGTAGCGGGCGGCATTGTTGAAATCGGCCTTGATATCCGGATCGCCGTAATCCGACTTCCACGCCGCGCCATAGGTGGCCAGGTGGAAGCGGAACATGTCGGTCACCGCAACTTCGGTAATCACCGCGCCGAAGAGGTCGGGGCGTTGCAGCATGGTGGCGGAGGTCAGAAGCCCGCCGTTGCTGCCGCCATTGATGACAAGGCGCTCTTTGGACGTGTAGTTGTTTTTTTGCAGATGTTCCGCGCAGGCGATGAAATCGTCGAACACGTTTTGTTTGTTGGCAAGGCGTCCGCCGTTATACCAGTCTTCGCCATATTCGCCGCCGCCGCGCAGGTTGGCCTGCACGTAAATGCCGCCGGATTTGACGAAGTGCATGATGGAACTGTCATAGCCCGGCGTCAGCGGCACGTTGAACCCGCCATAACCGTAAAGAATGGTCGCCGCGCTGCCGTCCAGTTTGGTATCGGGGTGGCGGATGATGGTCATGGGCACCATCGTACCGTCTTTGGATTTGGCATGCACGCGTTCGACCACGCAATCGCTGAGGTCGTATTTTGCGGGGCCCTTGCGTACGAAATCGAGGGTGTTTTTCTCGATGTCATAACGGTACACATCGCCCTGCGTCTGCCAGCCGGAAATCTTCATCATGAAGAAATCGTCTTCTTTCTGGATGCGCGCATAGCCCGCGGTCGATTGAAGCGGCAGCGGCATGTCGTGCAGGTGTTGGCCTTCGGGCGTGAAAACACGCACGGCGTCGGCGGTGTCGTGGGTATAGAAACCGAACAGCTTGCCCTTGTGGATCATCGCGCTGTCGAGGATATCGACATCATGCTGCGGAATGACGGTCGCCCAGTTTTCGGGCGCGGGGTTATACGGGTCGAGTTTGACCAGTTTGCCGCGCGGCGCGTCGTGGTTGGTGACGGCAAGGATTTTGCCGTCGTCCAGCTCCGCAATCGGATTGACGGTATAGGTTTTCGGCGCGGTAATCTGGCGGAATTCCTCGTCGCTGCCAAAGGGGCGGAAGGAAACACCGCTGTTTTTATCGGTGCCGATGCTGTGCCACATCCATTCGTATTTGGCGCTCGACAGGCGCGACGGACCGACGAAAGAGTCGGGCTCTGCGACCTGATACACGGTTTTATCGCCGGCGGCGTCCTGACCGATGGTGTGATGCTTCACGATATTGCGGCGCGTGCCGTCGTGGGTGGGGTAGGTGTACTGAAAACTGTCATGGCTGCCCTTGTCCCACAGGATGCTGGTAAAGCGGCAGTTGTCGATTTTATCGCCGATATCGGCGCCGGTCGCAACGTCGAGGATATGCAGCGTCTGCGCATCGCTGCCCGCGGCCGAAACTAGATAGGCGACGCGTTTGCCGTCGGGGCTGGGCGTCCAGCCGGAAAGGGCGACGGTGCCGTCCTTGCTCAGGCTGTTCGGGTCGATGAGCGTGCGCCACGGGCCTTCTTCGCTGTCCGATACCTGCACCACGCTTTGCGCGGCGAGGGATTTGTGAAAGGTGCGGAAATACGTCTGGCCATAGCGGCTGGGCAGGCCGTGGCTGTCGTAATCTAGCGCATCGATCATGAACTGCTCGGCGCGTTTCATGCCTTCTTCCTGACCCTTGATATAGTCTTCGAAGCGGGCGTTCTGTTTGCCCACCCACGTTGCCGTTGCGGGCGCGTCGAGGTCTTCGAGCGGACGGAAGGGGTCGGATACCGGCACGCCATGTTTGATCTCGACTATATTATTGTCGACGGGCGGCTCGCCCGCGCGGAATTGTTCTTCCGGCGAGACGGTGAACTGCATGTTGGGCAGTCGCGGGGCGCGGTTGTCGTTATCGGCAACCTGCTCTTTTCCGAAGAATTTGTTGGCAAGATCGCGCAGCGAACGTCCGAAGGCCATAGCGGTCTCCTTGGCTAATTATGAAACTTTTGTTCGAAAACAGCAGAGAGTTTGCAAAATTATTGTGTAAAATGCAAATATTTTATAATTTACATAAAATTTAAAACGGGCAAATTAATTCAGCCACTTGGCCGCCGTGGATGACGTCCATGTATTTAAGCTGAAAAACTTAGCCGTTTTGCGCGTGGATATACCCGATAAGCCCGGCGGTTGAACTGTCGCGGTCGCCGGACGGGGGGGCGGTGCCGGCGATTTCGGGCTCGAGGCCTTTGGCGAGAACCTTGCCCAGCTCCACGCCCCATTGATCGAAGCTGTTCACGCACCAGAGGATGCCTTGCGTAAACACCTTGTGTTCATACATCGCGAGCAACAGGCCGAGTGTATAGGGCGTCAGCGCATCCAGCATAAAGGTGGTGGAGGGGCGGTTGCCGGTGAAATGCCGGTGCGGCTCGGCAGTGTTCGGTTGTCCGGCCATCAGTGCGGCGCTTTGGGCAAGGCAGTTCGCCAGCAGCATGTTTTGCTGCGCGGGGCTGCCGTCTGTCGGCTTCACGCTGACGATGAAATCGACGGGCACGACATCGGGGCTCTGGTGCAGCCACTGGAAGAAACTGTGCTGCGCATCCGTGCCGGGTTCGCCGAAAATAATCGGCCCCGTGGCGACGGGGACGGGCTTGCCATCCTGCATCACGCGTTTGCCGTTGCTTTCCATGTCCAGCTGCTGCAAATAGGCGGGCAGGCGGCGCAGCGCGGCATGATACGGAATAACCGCCAGCGCCGGATAATTGTAGAAATTGCGGTGCCACAGGCCGATGAGGCCCAACAGCACGGGCAGGTTTTTCTCCAGCGGCGCGGATTTGAAATGCGCATCCATATCGCGCGCGCCCGAAAGCAAGTCGCTAAATTTATCCGCGCCGATCATCAACATGACCGACAGGCCAATCGACGACCAGACGCTATAGCGCCCGCCGACCCAATCCTGAAACGGGAACATGTTTTCGGGAGCAATCCCAAAGGTGGATACCGCGGCCGTATTGGTCGATGCGGCGACGAAATGGCGCGCGACGGCGGCGGCATCGTTTTTGTAATGCGACAGCAGCCATGAACGCGCGATATGCGCGTTCTGCATCGTTTCCGCCGTGGTGAAGGTTTTCGAGGCGATGATAAACATCGTGGTTTCTGGATTAACGCGCGCCAGCGTTCCGGCGAGGTCCGATGCCTCGACGTTCGCAACGTAATGCGCGCGCAGGCGCGGGTGGTGAAAGGCGCCCAGCGCCTCGCAAGCCAGCTGCGGGCCAAGGCTGGAGCCGCCGATGCCGATATTGACGATATCTGTTATGGCCTGTCCGCCGTGACCTTTCCATTCGCCGCTGCGTACCTGTTCGCAGAAATCGGCCATGCGTTTCAGGGTGGCGTGAATCGCGGGCACCACGTTTTCACCCTCAACGCGGATATCGGCGTCAGGGGCGGCACGGAGTGCGGTATGCAGTACGGCACGGTTTTCGGTGGCGTTGATTTTCTCGCCCGACAGCATCGCATCGCGGCGTTTCTCAAAGCCGGCGGCGCGGGCGAGGGAGACCAGAAGGCCCAGCGTTTCTTCGGTGATGTGGTTTTTGGAATAATCGGCCAGCATGCCGGGCAGGCGCAGCGAAAGCTTTTCAAACCGCTTGCTATCTTGCGCAAACAATTCGCGCAGCGACGTTGTCGCCAGTTTCTGGTGGTGCGCTTTCAAAAGCGGCCATGGGCTCAGCTGGTTGATGTCGGTCATAAATCATCCTGTTAAAAAAATGGTGCCGTCGTGCGTGGGATACGAACGGCTTATTTCTGTTCCGGTTCCTTCATGCCCGGCGGACGGTCGAGCAAAATATCCGGTTTAATACCGTCGGGCTTGCCGACCATCACCACGGTCAGGTCTTCTGCCTTCAAAAGGCGGCGGGCGACGCGTTTGATATCGTCCGCGGTGACTTTCATCAGCGCGTCATTACGGCGGTTGATGTAATCGGCATCGAGCCCGTCGCGCTGCAGCCCGTTGAGTGTGGAGGAGATATCGCCCGTCGATGTGAGCTCCAGCAGCAGCGAGCCGGTGAGATAGGCCTTGGCATCGGTGATTTCGACCTCGGTCGCGCCGTCTTCGGCCATGCGGCGCCATTCATCTTTGAGGATGTCGACGGCTTCTTTGACTTTTTCATTGCTGGCGGCGAAGCCTGCGGTCAAAAGCGCGGTCTGGCGCATGCTTTGCAGGCTGGAATAGATGCCGTAGGTCAGGCCGCGTTTTTCGCGGATCTCGCGCATCAGTCGCGCATCGAAACTGCCGCCGCCGAGGATGTAATTCATGATCACCGCCGCATGCCAGTCTTTATCGTCGCGGGCAATGCCGGGTGCGCCGATGTTCACCTGCGTTTGCGGAGTATTGAGCGGCAGCAGAATGGTCTTGCCTGCGTATTTGGGCAGGAAGAAACCGGGTTTTTCATTGTCCCCCTCAAGCGGCAAGCCGCCGAAGGCCTTGTCGACAAGGCGTGCGGCTTCTTCCTTGGTGATGTCGCCCGCAATCGCGAGTTTCAATCCGCTGCGCACGAATTGCGATGTGGTGTAATCCAGCAGATCCTGCCGCGTGATGCTTGCCATCGACGCCAGATGTCCGGCGCCGGGCAGGCCATAGGCGTGACCTTCGAAAACCATGCCGTTAAAGCAGCGCGCCACCAGCCACGCCGGATCGCCGAGGTCGTGTTTGATTTGCGCCGTATTCGAATTTTTCATGCGCTCGATGGCATCGGCGTCAAAGCGCGGATACGCCAGCGCCAGTTGCAAAAGATCGAAGGCCAGTTCACGGTTTTCTTTCAGTGTGCGCAGCTGGCCGTAAAACGCATCACGTCCGGCGGTGAAACCCAGCTGGATGGCGTTATCGGATAATTTAGCCTGAAATTCCTGACTTTTAATCGTACCCGCACCTTCGTCGAGCATGATGGAAACGAGACGTGCTACACCCGGCTTGCCTTCGGGGTCGTTGGCAAGCCCGCCCTCAAAGGAGAAATCCATCGAAATCACGGGCACGGTCTTGTCGCTGACGAGCCAGACATCGATGCCGGCCGGCGTTTTGAATGACTGTACGTCGAGAATTTTATGCGCGGCCAGTGTATCGGCGGGTTTGGTATCCTGCGGCTTTTCTGCCAAGGCGGGGGTTAACGCGAACAAACTGGCGCAAAGCGCTGCTGTCAATATCAGGGTGCGGGGGGTCATTGTTTGGCTCCCTGTACGGCAGGTTTATCGGCTGCGGGCGGCGGCGCTTTGGGCATCAGGATGCCGGTCACCGGATAGTCGTCGCTTTTGAATAATGTATTTGCCGCCTGACTGACGTCTTCAATCGACAGCTTTTCCAGCCGGTTGGTAATATTTTCGACGTAATCAATGCTGAAGCCGCTGGTGAGTACGCGGCCGAACAAAAGCGCAGGGCCTTGCAGGCTGTCGAGGTAATAGGTGAGGCTGGCGCGCTTACGACCCTTGGCGGAGTTGAGTTCTTCGAGCGTGACGCCTTTTTCAAGCAGCTGGCCGATTTCTTGGCCGACGGCGGCTTCAAGCTCGTTCAGCGAAACGCCGGGGGCGGGCGTGGCGTAAATCGTAAATATGGTTTCGTTCAGGCTGATGGGCTCATAGCTGGCGCTGGCGGATACGGCGAGCTTACGCTCTACCACCAGACGTTTGTACAGTCGTGACGTTGACGTGCCGCCAAGAATTTCCGACAGCATGTCCAGTGCGTCATTGCCGCGCGGCGCGCGCCAGGTTTTCATGATCAGCGGCTGGCCAATACGCGCATCTTCCATCACCAGTCGCGGGGCGGCAACGATGGGGGCGGGACGGGTGCGGTTACGCTCCGGTACGGTTTGCGCGGCGATGGGGCCGTAATATTTTTTGGCCAGCGGCTCCAGTTCCTTGGCCGTGATATCGCCTGATACGATCAGGATGGCGTTATTCGGCGCATACCATGCATCATATTGTTCGAAGGCGTCGTCGCGCGTCAGCTCGCGGATTTCGTGCAGCCAGCCGATAACGGGCACGCTATAGGGGTGATTGATGAACAGCGTGCTCATCATCTGTTCCTGAAACTTTGCCTGTGGCCGGCTATCGACGCGCAGTCGGCGCTCTTCGATAATGACCTGACGTTCCGCGGCGACTTCTTCTTCGCGCAGGGTCAGGTTTTTCATGCGGTCGGATTCCATTTCCATCACCCGCTCCAGATGCATGCGCGGCACGTTCTGGTAGTAGGCGGTGAAATCGTGTGATGTGAAGGCGTTGTCGTTGCCGCCGAGTTTTTTGACAATGCGGGAGAATTGGCCATCCGGCACCTTCGGCGTGCCTTTGAACATCAGGTGTTCGAGAAAATGGGCGATGCCCGATTTGCCCGGCGTTTCATCCGCGCCGCCGAATTTGTACCATATCATATGCGTCACCACCGGCGCGCGGTGGTTGGGAATGACCACGACCTTGAGGCCGTTGTCCAGCGTGAAGCTCTCGGCATTGAAAATCTTCTCCGCCGCTGCGGGGGATACCGGCAACAGCACAGCGAGAACAAGAATAAAAACACACCCCAAAAGACGCATCAGCAACCTTTATTGTTGGACGTTATCGGTGCTAGACTGAAGATTATGACGCCCATTGTTTAACAGAGATTGAAGATGAAGAAAAGCACGCCACCCGCCGCCAATAACCATAAATATGCCGCCGATAAAGCCGCGCTGGCCGCACAGGTGCTGAAGCAGCATCGCCGCAAAATCGATAAAATCGATGCGCAGCTGCTGAAGCTTCTCGGCGACAGGTTTGATGTGGTGCGCGATGTGGCCAAGGTCAAGATAAAGCACGATATTCCGGCGTTTCTGGGCGGGCGGGTGAATGAGGTACGCAATAATGCGGTCAAGCTTGGTATTCTTTATGGAATTGACCCCGATTTCGTGCGTACGCTCTATACCATGCTCATTTACCAGTCCTGCGCGGAAGAAGAGGTGCTGAAGTATCAGGCGCAGCTCGAAAAAGCGGGCGTGGCCAAACCGGCGGACAAAAAAGCCACTGCCAAAAAAGCCCCCTCTAAAAAGGCTGCCCGCAAGTGAAAAGCACGCCGGAAATAACGCCGGCGGGCGACGGTTTGGCATCGCGCCTCGTCGCGTTCAATATTCTCAACGATATCTTTTTTCAGCGCCGCAGTCTGGATGAAGCCTATGCGCAGGCGGAGGACGCCTTTGCCGCGCTTGAAACCCGTGACCGCGGCTTTGTGCGTCTTTTGGTGGCGACGGTTTTGAAACGCGCGCCGCAGATGGATACCGCGCTTGCCGCGCTGCTGCATGAACCGCTTGAACATCTGAAGCCGCAGCAACTGCTGAATGTGCTGCGTCTGGGCGCGGCGCAAATCGCGTTTTTGCAAATGCCGCCGCATGCCGCCGTGAACACATCCGTCGAACTGGCGGCGCAAACCGGCATGGCGTGGCAAAAATCATTGGTGAATGCAGTCATGCGCCGCATCGCGCAGGATGGTTTACCGCAGCTGGAGTCGCGCGACGCCGGACGCATCAACACACCCGACTGGCTGTGGCGTCAGTGGGTGGATGATTACGGCGTCGAAACCGCGCTGGATATCGCGGTCGCGAATTTGTCGGATGCGCCGGTTGATTTTACCGTCAAAGAAAACCCGGCGCTATGGGCCGAACGTCTGGCGGCGACATTGCTGCCAACAGGGTCGCTGCGCTTGCCGTCGGCGGGTTTCGTCCCGGGGCTGGCGGGGTTTGACGACGGTGTGTGGTGGGTGCAAAACGCCGCCGCCGCGCTGCCTGTGAAATTTATCGCGGCGCATTTCGGCGGTGATCTGCGCGGCAAAAAAATTATTGATCTCTGCGCCGCGCCGGGCGGTAAAACCGCGCAGCTGGCGGCGCTGGGCGCGGAGGTGATTGCGCTGGACCGCTCCGCCCCGCGACTGAAGCGTTTGCAGGAAAATATGGCGCGCCTCCATTTATCTGCCGCTACTGTGGTGGCCGATGGCGCGGCATGGACGCCGCCCGCGCTGGCGGATGCCGTACTGCTCGATGCGCCGTGCAGCGCAACGGGCACGATCCGTCACCAGCCGGACGTGCTGCGTCTGAAAGATATCCGCGATCAGGACAAGCTGGCCGCGCTGCAAAAACGCCTGATGCTGAATGCGCTCAAAATGCTGAAGCCGGGCGGGGTGCTTTTGTATTGCACCTGCTCCGTACAAAAGGCGGAGAGCGAGGCGCAAACCGACTGGCTGCTTGCGCAGGCGGCGGGCGCGGTTTTAACGCCCATTCGCGCGGGCGAAGTATCGGGCATCAACGCGATGCTGACATCGCGCGGCGAGCTGCGCGCCTTGCCGCATCACTGGCGCGAATATGGCGGCATCGACGGTTTTTATGCCGCGCGGTTTGTGAAGGCGCCGCGCTGATTCCATATTTCCCGACTTTTTTACCAGAGTCCGCATTTCCAAGTTGCCCGATTCGAATCGGGCTGGTATAAAAGTTTTATGAGTCAACGGGTTCGCATAGCTCCTTCCATTCTTTCCGCAGATTTCTCGAAGCTGGGCGCTGAGGTTCAGGCCATCGACGAGGCGGGGGCGGATTACATACATCTGGATGTTATGGACGGCCATTTCGTGCCCAACATCACCTTTGGCCCCGTTGTCGTTGAATCCCTGCGCAAAGTCACCAAAAAGCCTTTCGATGTGCATCTGATGATCGCACCAGTCGATAACTATGTCGAAGGTTTTGCCAAGGCCGGCGCGGATATCATCACCTTTCATCCCGAAGCGGGCGCGCATCCGCACCGCACGATCCAGCTGATCAAGTCTTACGGTAAAAAAGCGGGCATCTCGCTCAACCCGCATACCCCGACATCCGTGCTGGATTACATCATCGACGACATTGACCTCATTCTGGTCATGACGGTCAATCCCGGCTTCGGGGGACAGAAATTCATACCGCTGCTCGACAAAATCGCTGACATCCGCGCGCGTATCGACGCGACGGGGCGTGACATCGATCTCGAAGTCGACGGTGGCGTCAATGCCGAAACCGCAAAGCAAGTAATTGCCGCAGGCGCAGACGTGCTTGTGGCGGGGACGGCCGTTTTCAAAGAAAAAGACTACAGGGAGGCCATCTCGCGGTTGCGCGGGTAAGTCTTCCGGGGGTAGACGGCAGAGATAGGGGAGTGTTCACCGAAGGGGTTCGGTGTTCATTGGGGTTGTTTGATGTTGCTGACAGAGCAGAGTCTCATCTATCGCGGAATCCGCCCGCTGCAAAAGCTGGGCGATATCGCCAAAATCAACGCGCTGTTGCCGCTGGCGGGGCTGGCGATGCCCCAGCGTGTGCCGGATCGTTTGCGCGTTGTGCCGCCCGACCCGTGGGCGGGCGACGCCGCGCGCGGCCGCGATATGATGGCGGGTATTTTCCGCTTCGCTGGCCAGACCTTCGAAAAAGAAGAAGTATCGTGGCGCCCCGCAGCAGCCAAGCCGGAATGGCTGGAAGAACTGCACGGGTTTGAATGGCTGCGCGATTTGCGCAGCGTTGGCGGCGACCGTGCCCGCCGCATGGCGCGCGAAATGGTGCTCTACTGGCTGCGCCATAACGAAAAGCCGCAGCCCGGCCTGCCTGGTTGGGGCCCCGAAGTCACGGGCGTGCGTATCGCCGCCTGGATTTCGTTTCATGATTTCTTCTGCGCGAGCGCCGATGATGATTTCCGCCACGCGTGGTTTTCCAGTCTGGTAAAACAGTCGCGTTATCTGGCGCGGGTGTTGCCGGGGGCGCTCTACGGTATTCCGCTGATGCGCGCGCTGAAGGGGCTTGCCTACAGCGGTCTTGCGCTTGATGACGGCGAAGAGCGTCTGGAGCAGGCGTTCCACATGATCCTGCGCGAAATCAAGATGCAGATTTTGCCCGATGGCGGCCACGTATCGCGCAGCCCGCAGGCGACATTCGAATTTCTGCAATGTCTGGTTGATTTGCGCACTGCCGTCACGGCGGCGCGTCTGGATTTGCCAGCCGAATTGCAGCATGCCATCGACAAGCTGGCGCCGGCGGTCAAATTCTTCCGTCACAGCGACGGCGCGTTCTGCCAGTTCAACGGCGGGCAGGAAGGCAACCCGAATATTTGCGATGCGACGCTGATGCATTCCGGCGCGCGCGGCAAGGCGATGAAAAGCCTGCCGCATTGCGGGTACGAAAAAATCCAGCTCGGCCGCGCCAGTGTCATCATGGACGTCGGCCTTGGCAGCATGCCCAAATACAGCCAGCGCGCGCATGCAGGGCTTTTGGGGTTTGAATACGGTTTCGGCAAAGACCGCGTGATTGTGAATTGCGGCACCACGCCCGTCGCGGGCAAATGGCGCGATCTGCTGCGCAGCACGGCGGCGCACTCGACGCTGGTTGTCGATAACCGCAATGCCTGCACCTATGACGATAACGGCCAGCTGACGGCGCGCCCCGAAATGACCGCGCAGCGCAACGAAGACGAACACACGGCGGCGATTATCGCGAGCCACAGCGGCTACATGCCGCGCTATGGTCTTGTGCATCACCGCCGCCTCACGCTGCTTGATGGCGGGGAGACGCTTTCCGGCGAAGACATTCTGGCGGGCAAGGCGGGGGCGCATTTCGCCATCCGTTTCCACCTGCATCCGTGCATTCAGGCGTCGCTGATACAGGACGGTGCCGAGGTTCTGCTGCGCGCGCGCAGCGGCATCGGCTGGCGTTTCGCGGCCGATAACGCCGTGCTGTCGATGGAAGACAGCGTTTACGCGGGCGAGGGGGATACGCCCCGCCGCGCCCTGCAAATCGTTCTGTCAGGCATCAGCGCCGCGCCGGATTTGCGCATCGGCTGGCATCTGCGCCGCGAAAAAGTCTGATTTTCCAGCGGCTTATCTGTGCTTTCGCTTTTAACGCGCCTTTAAGGCTCTGTTTGTTATAATACGCCCATGACATTGAGCCATCACTTGCGCGATCTTTTTAATTTCCGGCGAGACCGCAGCGGATTTTTTCCGCTGGCGCCGGATGCTGCGCCGGTCATCTCGCCCGCCCGTGCGCTGGAAGTTTTCGATGAACTGCGCGCGATGGACAACGTGTCGCATGCCTATACCGATGATGGCTGCGCCGCGCGCGCGCATTTGATGTGCCACAAACTGGCCGGAATGAAACTGCTGCCGGAGAAGGGCTGGGCATTCGAAACGCCCAAGCGCGACCTTGTTGTCGATTTTCCGCACGGACAGCAGATATGGTGGTTCCACGTGACGCCGGTACTGCGCGTGGGCAGCGACAAAGGCGGGGCAGAGCCCATGGCTTTCGACACCGTTCTTTTCGATGGCCCTGCGACGATGGATGAATGGCGCCGCGTCATGAATGCAGAGCCGGAGCAAATTCAAATCACCCCCGTCGGCAAAGCGCCCAAGGGCTATCACGGTGATTACAGGCCCTATATCCGCACGGGGCTTGCGACCGATGCCGCCGCGCAGAAAAGAATGTTCGATTATCTGTCGCTGGAAAAAGAGCCCGATTTCATCGCGCCGCAGGTCTTCGCGAGCAGCCTGCGCGGGCGTCTGACCGCTGCATCACCCGCAGCAGATACCCAAATACCGCGCAGCCCCTCCGGCAGAAGCGGCCCCGCCTAACAAAAGGACATCATGAGTATCATGGAATCCACAGGCGTTATCCGCCGGATTGTCGAGCGTGATGGTGTGTTCCGCGTATCCTTCCCCGAACATGCGGGATATTTCTATGTCGCGCAGGGCGATGATGCCGATACCATCACAGAACGTCTGCGCGCCGCCGCTGCCGCAGGGACGACGATTACTTTCCGCTTTGATGCGCGCCTGCGCATTACTGAAATATTATAGGCTGCCGATGTCTGCTCAGATACCATCCGGTGATACGCTGCAGGCGCTGATGACGCTGTTTGAATCCCACGCGCCTGTGAAAACGCCATCGTCACCGGATGCGCCGTTTCTGCACAGGCTGCTGCCCGGTGCGCAGAATATTTCGAATGTGCGCAACAGCTTTCGCGGCATTTATCGTCTTAACCGTTTCATGGATGACGTGCAGCTCAAGCTGGGCGTTTGTTTTGGCGTGAACGATGCGGAAAAAGAATGGACGCCGCAAAGTCTTGCCGCGCATATCGATCAAAAGAAATCGAACCGCGCCGCGCAAAAAACGCTGGCCGAAAAAAGGTTGAAACAGGCGCGGCAATATCTGATGGACGGGATGGTCAAATCGCTGCTGTTCCTCACGCTGCCGCTGGGCATTTTTGTGTGGTATGCCGTCGAAAGCGGCGCGGCGCGGGCGGTAGGATTTGCACTGGCGGCCTTGCCCTCGCTGGCTGTTTTGCAGTTCTGTTTTGGTGAAATCCGGCTTTATACCCGCCTGCTGAATATCCTTAAATCTTAATTATTTCATATGGTTGCACAGATTGCTCTGGCGCGCCGCAGCACGGGCGTTGCTTATTGTTATAATATTATGTATATTTTATAACCTAATAACCGGATACGCACATGCCCGCATCACCAACATTCGCACAGGCCGCAGACAAAAAAGACGGCTATCGTTTCGATTTCCAACGCGAAGTCGCGGCCTTCTATGCCGCGCAACCGGCGGCTATCGACACGCTGTTTTATGAAGTGCATGCGGGTGGTTTTGCGCTCATCGACGGCGGGCGGGCGGATGCCTTGCCGCTGCGCGCGCGTTTCGCGGCGTCGGCGGCGAAGGTGACGACAGGCTCCTTGCGCGACGGCACCGCGCATATTGACCGCGATCTGGGCGATTTGCTTCATAACGTCAAACTGCTGCGCGATTGCCGCGCGGCGGGTGTCGCGCTCGACCGTCAGAACGATTTCGCGCATGTGATTATCGCGGGGGCGGATCTTTTGCGCAGCAACGTTGGCGGCCGCCGCTTTCAAATGCCGGGTTTTGACGGCACGCAAGATGCCCTGCTGTTTGCGCAAATGCGCGCCTTTACGCTCGACCATGAAATCGGCCATGTGAAATGCGCGCGCGGCAGCGATGGCGGTAATATGGGCGAAAGTATCGCCGATGCCTACGCCACGATACGCCAGATACAGCGTTTCGGCGTGGATGCGGCGGGGCTGCTGTCCGTACAGGTGCTGAAGCGTCAGGCTGCGCTGTTCCTGCTGCCCGAAGACAAGGCTATTCATTATACCGTGCCCGTGATGCAGAAAATCATCGCCGACAGCGCGCAGGTAGATTTTACAAAGCTGGATGCGGCGGAAACCTTGCGCCTTGCCAGCGAATACGGCCAGCGCCATGCGGCTTATGCGTCGCATCTGGTTTATGCCTGCAGTGCGAATGGGGCGTTGCCTGCGGAAGACCGCATATACGATTTCGCGCAAAAGGCACTGTCGGATACGCTGCCCGCCGCGGCGAAAGGGCCGGCGCTTGCGGTTTTGCGCGGCTTCACCGAAGACCGGCTGCGGTTTCAGGATCAGACGGCGGCGCTGGATATCGCCGCGCCGAAATGGCAGCACATCGCGGCAAAGCTGCAAACCGCCGAAAAAGAACAGGCGCGGTTGCATGCTTTGTCTATTGAACCTGCGGCGCGGGCGGCGCAGAATGCCCCCGCATACAAGGCGGGATAGGATTCATTTATGACTGAAAAATCAGGCAAAGGCGGCGGCAGCGGCCGTAAACCCGGCAGCGGGCCGCGCGGGCTTCAGAAAAAAGTGCACGTCAAGACGCGCGCGAAACGCACCATTTCCTCCGCCCGCTGGCTGGAGCGTCAGCTCAATGACCCTTATGTCGCGGCGGCGAAGAATGACGGCTATCACAGCCGCGCCGCCTACAAATTGCTGCAAATGCAGGAAGAGCTGAAAATTTTCACACAGGGCATGCGCGTCATCGACCTTGGCGCCGCGCCGGGCGGCTGGACGCAGGTGGTCTGCGACATCGTCAAACCGGGCGCCAGCGGCGGCAAGGTTGTCGCCATCGACTATCTTGAAATGAAGCCGGTATCCGAAGCCGTTTTCTTTCGGATGGATTTCACCGACGATGCCGCGCCGGACGTGCTGAAAAACGCCATCGGCGGCAAAGCCCATGTGGTCATGAGCGATATGGCGCCGCCGACCATCGGTCACAAACAAACCGACCATTTACGTATTATGGCGCTCGCCGAGCTGGCCTATGCCTTCGCGCAGGAAGTCTTGCTGCCCGGCGGCACCTTTCTGGCCAAGGTTTTTCAGGGCGGGGCGGAGCGCGATTTACTTAACCAGATGAAAAAAGACTTCACCAAGGTCAAACACGTCAAACCCCCCGCCAGCCGCGCCGATTCATCGGAAATGTATGTTGTCGCCATGGGGTTCCGCGGATAAAATGCTGCCTTGGGCGTCCTTAAATATAGGAAATATAGGGCGCGTTTACAGGGGTAGTCATAATGAAAAGAAATGCCGAAATCCGCGAAGCGCTGGGGTTTGATGATGTGCTTCTCGTTCCTGCCGAAACGATGGTCAAGCCGGAAGACGTTGTCACGCGCACGCGCCTGACGCGGGAAATCGAACTGGCTATCCCCGTCGTCGCCGCAGGCCTCGATTACGTGACCGAAAGCCGCATGGCGGTGGCGATCGCGCAGCTCGGCGGTATCGGCGTTATTCATGACAACATGCCGCTCGGCAAACAGGTTGAGGAAGTCCGCCGCGTGAAGCGCGCCGAAGGCAACGTCGTCGCCAGCCCCATCACTGTATCGCCTGAATCCAGTGTGGCAGAGGCGCTTGACCTCATGACCACCTATCGCATTTCCGGTCTGCCGGTGATTGAACAGCCTTCGCAGAAAGTCATCGGCATCATCACCAACCGCGACATCCGCTTTTTCGAAGACTACGCCAAACCGGTGATGGAGCTGATGAGCAAAAACGTCATCACCGTCAAACCCGGCGTTTCGCAAGAAGAAGCGCGCAAGCTGATGCACCAGCACCGTATTGAAAAGCTGGTCGTCGTCGACGAAGACGGCCGCTGCGCAGGCCTGATGACCGTCAAGGATATCGAAAAACTGTCCCGTTTCCCCAATGCCGCGCGTGACGTCTTTGGTCGCCTGCGCGTGGGGGCGGCGGTCAGCCTCGGCAAGGATGCGGTCGATCGCGCGAATGCCATGGCGGATGCCGGTCTGGATGTTGTTTTCATCGATGTGGCGCACGGTCACAGCCGCGACGCCTTCACGACCGTCAGCATGGTGCGCCAGCAGCGCAGCAGCAACGTGCAGGTTGTCGCTGGTAACGTGGCGACCGCCGATGCGGCGATGAGCCTGATTGATGCGGGTGCGGATGCTATCAAAATCGGTATCGGCGCCACGTCTTGCGCCGCGACGCGCCGTATGGCGGGCGTCGGCATGCCGCAGTTGACGGCGGTGATGAATGTGGCCGAACAGTGCGAACTGCGCGGCATTCCGGTGATTGTCGATGGCGGCATCCTTTCCGCCGCGCATATGGCCAAGGCGATTGCCGCCGGTGCCGAAAGCGTGATGATTTCCGACCTTTTTGCCGGTACCGACGAAGCGCCGGGTGAAATTGTGTATCAGGACACGCATGCCTATAAAGTCGTGAACCCGCTGGCCAAGGCGCAGCACCGGCCCATGGCGACGTCGCTGGTGCGCGACCCGTTCCGTCTGGATGAAGATCCGGTCGATACGTCCGTGCCGTACCGTGGCTCGGTCGCGCATATGGTCGGCCAGCTTGTGGGCGGGCTTAAAATGTCCATGGCATATACGGGCAGCCGCGACATCGCGGACATGCGCGAAAATGTCGAGCTGGTGAAAGCGAAATAATATCTTGCAAGGATTGGTGACACGATGACGCCGGCGGCACGTATACAGGCGGTGATTGAACTTTTGGCCGAGGTCATCGAGACCCCGCGCCCTGCCGACACGCTGGCCAGTCTTTATTTCCGCGCGCGCCGGTTTATCGGCTCCAAAGACCGCGCGGCGATCAACACGCGTTTTTACCGCGTCATGCGCGAATACATCCGCCTTGGCTGGTGGGTCGGCAGGGCGGGGATGGAACCCACGGCGCGCAATATTGTCATCGCCGCGCTGCTGTTTGATGGCGAACATACGGCCGAAAGCCTGCCGATGATGTTTTCGGGCGAGCGTTTCGCGCCGGAGGAGCTGACCGACGCCGAATATAAAATGGCGCAGGCGCTGGAGGGAAAAAAACTGGATGACGCCAGTATGCCCCTGCGTGAGCGCAATGAATGCCCTGAATGGGCGTTTGATGCGCTCCAGCGTGCGCTGGGTGCGCGGTTCGAGGATGAAATGAAGGCGATGATGTCCGCCGCGCCGCTGGATTTGCGCGTGAACACCATCAAGGCCACGCGCGAGGAAATCCTCAAACAGTTGCAAAAAGAGGGCTTCGATGCCCATGCGGGGAAAATCTCGCCGCTGAGCATTCGCGTTTTCGGTCGTCCGCAGCTGTCGCAGCACGAGCTTTATCAAAACGGTTTTTTTGAAATTCAGGACGAAGGCTCGCAAATGGTTGCGCTGGTTGCCGATGCGCAGCCAGGCGAACAGGTCGCGGATTTCTGCGCGGGGGCGGGCGGCAAGACGCTGGCGCTTGGCGCCAGCATGCTCAACAAGGGCCGCATCGTTGCGATGGACGTGCTGGGCGGCAGACTGGAGCGTGCGAAAGAACGTTTCCGCCGCGCGGGCCTGCATAACATCGAAACGCGCTCTCTTTCCAGCGAACGTGACAAATACGTCAAGCGGGCGGCGGGCAAGTTCGACCTCGTGCTGGTCGATGCCCCCTGCAGCGGTGTCGGCACATGGCGCCGCGACCCCGACAAGCGCTGGCGACAGCTGGGTCCGGGGTTGTCTGCGCTGGTGCCTTTGCAGAAAAGCATTCTTGATAGCGCGCACCGTCTGGTGCGTCCGGGCGGGCGTCTGGTTTACGCAACCTGTTCGCTGCTACCCGAAGAAAACGAACTGCAGGTCGCCGATTTCATCGCGGCGCATCCCGATTTCTCCGTGGAGCCTGTATCGAACAAGCTCAAGGTGGACGGTGTCGGCGATTTTCTGGCGATGACGCCGGGCCGTCATGATACCGACGGTTTCTTCGCTGCAGTCTTGCGCCGCAAAGAGGCTTCCATCGCATGACAACGGACGACGACAAACGTGCCCATGAAAATATGGCCGAAGCCGCCAAGCTGGCGGGCCATTTGCCGGGTCTTTTGTTGCAAGCCGAAAAAATCGCCCATACCGTGATGCGCGGCGTGCATGGCCGCCGCCGCGTCGGGCAGGGGGAAACCTTCTGGCAGTTCCGCGAATATCAGGCGGGCGATTCATCGCGCGATATCGACTGGCGCCAGACTGCGAAACGCGAAGATGTCTATATCCGCCAGCTGGAATGGGAAGCCTCGCAAAGCGTGTGGCTGTACCGCGATGCCAGCGCATCGATGTGCTACCGCTCCGCCGACAAATACCTGCAAAAAAAAGATTACGCCGAAATCCTGTTGCTCGCGCTCGCCATGCTGATTTTGGACGGCGGCGAACAGGTGGGGCTTCTGGGGACTACCCTTGCGCCGCAGGCGCATGCCGGCGCGGCGCAGCGTTTGCATGATTACCTGCCTGTGCAAAAAGAATTCGATGCGCCCGGACGCAATGTTGCCGCGCGGTCGCATCTGGTGATGTTCAGCGATTTTTATTTTCCGCTTGAACGGCTGCGCCAGTTCTGCGCGCCGATGGCGGAAAAAGAAATCCGCGGACTTCTGGTGCAAATCGTCGATCCTGCCGAAGAAACCCTGCCGTTTACAGGGCGCGTCAAATTTCATGACATTGAAAACGCCGCCGCGGTGCCGGTCACTGTATCGCAGGTCGATGCGGTGCGCGCCGAATACCAGCAGCGTTTCGCGGCCCACCGCGCGGCGCTCTCGGATATGGCGCGCGGCTTTGGCTGGCGTTTGCTGACGGTATCGACGGCAGACAAGCCGGAAAAATTGCTGGCCGATATCTATGGCCTGCTGGCGGCGAAAGGGTAGGGCGGCATGCTCGCGGGTCTGACATTTCTGTTTCCATGGCTTCTGGGCGGATTGCTGCTTATCCCCGTTTTGTGGTGGCTTTTGCGCATCATGCCGCCGCGTCCGCGCACGGTGAATTTCCCCGCTTTTTTCCTGCTGCAGGATTTGAAGACGGATGTGAAAACGGCATCCAAAACGCCGTGGTGGCTGCTTTTGCTACGCTCGCTTATCGTGCTTTTGTTTGTGCTGGCGCTGTCCGAACCTGTGCTGCGCATGTCCGAAGGGCTGCCGGGCAAGGGCGGTTCCGTGCTGGTGGTTGTCGATAACGGCTATGCCGCGGCGGCGGGCTGGGGTGAGCGTATGGCGCGCCTGCGCGAGTTTCTGCCGCAAATCGGGCGCAGCGATCGCAGCGTGATTTTCCTGCCGACCGCGCCGTCGCCGTCCGAAGGAAAGCTGCGGGTCTATGGCCCCATGGGGGCGGGCGAGGCGGAAAAATGGATGGAAACGCTGGAGCCCTATCCGTGGCCGGCCGACCATGCCGCCGCCGCGAAGCTGGTGACGGAAACGCGCGCAGCGCAGGATGTATCGCATGCGTTGATGTTGAGCGACGGCACGATGTCCACGGCAGCGCAGGATACCGCCGCCCTTCTGGCTTCGCTGCAGCAAAGCGGCGGCCTGACAATTGTCAAAGACAACCGCGTAAATAATCCGCATATCCTGCGCCGCAAGCCGACGCATCCGTCCGAAATGTCGCTGTCGCTGGAGCGTCTCACAAAAACGCCGCTGGATGAACGCATGACGCTGACGGCTTACGGGGCCGATGGGAATGTGATTGACGAAACCGCTTTTGTGTTCCCGGGCGGTGCGCTCAAAACCGATATCAAATGGGATATGCTGGACGAAATCAAAAGCCGTATCGCCCGTGTGGGGCTGCGTCAGTTGCCGATGGCCTCCGCCGTTTTTCTGACGGATTCACAATGGCAGCAGCATAACGCCGGTATTCTGGGCGATGCTGCCGCCAAGGAAAGCGCGAGCGTTCTTAACGAAGTCTATTATCTGCGCCGCGCGCTGGCGGCGACGGGAAAGCCCGTGATCGGTAACGTAGAGGAGCTGACCGGACAGCCGATGTCCGCGGTCATCTGGCCGGACAGTACCGCCCTGACGGCGGTCGAGCGTGTGCAGCTGCTTGACTGGGTGCGCGCGGGCGGTTTTCTGATACGCTTTGCGGGTCCCAATCTGGCGGGTAGCCCCGAAGATCCGCTGCTGCCGGTCGGCTTGCGCTATGGCCAGCGGGCGATGCAGGGCGCGCTGACGTGGGAAAAACCCGTCGGACTGGGCGCCATTCAGGAACATAGCCCGCTGCTCGGCCTTGATGTGCCCAAGGATGTGACTGTTACGCGGCAGGTACTGGCGACGCCGTCACCCGAAGTGTTTGAGCGTACATGGCTCACGTTGTCTGACGGCACGCCGCTGATGACCGGCGGGCGCGTGGGCAGCGGTACGGTGGTGCTGGTGCATACGACGGCGGGGCCTGACTGGTCTGATTTCTGCTATTCCGGCTTGTATGTCGAGGCGCTGCAGCGTCTGGTTTCCCTCAGCGCGGGGGCGGCGGATTTCAGGGCCGAAAGCATTCTGTCGCCCATGATGCTGATGGATGCCTTCGGACGTCTGGAAACGCCCGACCCGCGCAGCATGGCCCGCCCGCTGGACCCGCGCCAGAAATTCGTGCCCTCGCCCGAAACGCCGCCCGGCATTTATGGCGTTGAAAAACAGTTCAAGGTTTTCAATCTGGGTAATGCGCTGCCGGACATGAAGCCGCTTGTGGATATTCCCTCCGGCGCTGACGAAACCACCTATCAGCTGGCAGGGGAGCGTAGCCTGAAGCCTGACCTTTTGAAGCTGGCGCTGCTGCTGCTGCTGATAGATACCGTGGTCACGCTGTTCCTGCGCGGGGTGATTAACCTGCCGACGCGTTTCGCGGGCACGGCGATGTTCGCCCTCTGCCTGCTGGCCTTCACGGCGCCCGCGCAGGCGCAGGATGTAGCGGAAGCCGATTTGATGCAGGGCATTTATCTGGCCTATGTCGAAACAGGGGACCAGGAAACCGACCGTATCAGCCACAGCGGCCTTGAAGGACTGCGCGCGGCAATCAATATGCGCACGAATATCAAGGTTTCGGGTGTGCGCGGGGTCGATCCGTCGCGAGATGATCTTTATTTCTATCCCTTTTTGTACTGGCCGATGGCCGAAAGCCAGTCCGCGCTGCCGGCCAGCGCTGCACGCAACCTGCAGAACTATATCGCGCAGGGCGGCATGATTGTGTTCGATACGCGCGACCAGCAATTCGCCGCTGATGATGGCCGCGGGCCGCAAGGGGCGACACTGGGACAGCGCCGTCTGCGCAAACTGACGGAAAACATCCAGATTTCCGAACTGGCGCCCGTTGAAAAAGGCCATATCATTGGCAAAAGTTTTTACCTGCTGAACAATTTCCCCGGCCTTTACGCAGGCGGCACCCTGTGGGCGGAGAAAGAGCCCAGCCCTGATCACGACGGCGTGACGTCGGTATTTATCGGCGGTAATGACTGGGCGGCGGCCTGGTCGGATGCCCCGCAAGACCGCGCGCGTTTCGAACGTACGGCGACAACCGGCGCGCGCCAGCGTGAAATCGCTATTCGCTTCGGCATCAATCTGGCGATGGTGGCGCTTGCGGGCAGCTACAAGGCGGATCAGGTGCATGTGCCCTATATTCTTGAAAGGATCAGCCGATGAAAACATCCTTTCAATGGTTTCCGTTTTTATCAGACGGGTATTACATCGCGCTGGCGGTGGTGGCGGTTGCGGTTATGGCGCTGGCGCTGTGGCGGCGCATGCCGGATGCCGGATGGCGCGGCATTTTTGCACTGGTGCTGGTTTTTCTTTTGCTCAATCCTGTTCTTTCGAAGGAAGAGCGCACGGGACTGCCGGATAAGCTCGTCGTTGTCGTCGATGAAAGTCTCAGCCAGAAAATCGGCGGGCGCGACAAAATCGCCGAAGAGGCGTTGCAGCGCATCGTCAGCAAAGCCGACAGCATGCAGGGGCTGGAACCTGTCATTATCCGTGCGGGCAAAGACGCCCGCGGCTTGCGCGGTGATGGCACCTTCCTGTTTACGGGGCTGCGCGACAGCCTGATGAGCATTCCGCTGTCCCAAGTGGCGGGTACGGTGCTGATTACCGATGGGCAGGTGCATGACGTGCCGCAGAGCCTCGGCCCTTTGGAAAAGCTCGCGCCAGTGCATACGGTGCTGACGGGCAAGCGTGGCGAATTTGACCGCAAGGTCACCATCGTCATGGCGCCCAAATACGGCGTTCTGGATGAAACCATCCGCAT
The DNA here is from genome assembly GCA_964551435.1 of uncultured Micavibrio sp. Lineage (GTDB taxonomy): Bacteria > Pseudomonadota > Alphaproteobacteria > Micavibrionales > UBA2020 > UBA2020. The sequence goes on along the minus strand of CAZKBS010000003.1, from coordinate 42,394 downwards.
TACCCTGCGCGTCGAGGAATTCGGCCGCGAAGAGGCGCGCGAAGCCCTGCCGCTGAACGTCATGCAGGACGGCAAGGTGGTGGAACAGGCGAGCGTCTACCCCGGCGAGCTGCGCGATTTCAATTTCAAAATCAAACACCCTGGCCAGAATATTTTTGAATTCGCCGTACCTGCCGAAGAGGGGGAACTGACCCCCCACAACAACAGCGCCCCTGTGATTGTAAACGGTATCCGCGACCGCCTGCGCGTGCTGCTGGTATCCGATGCGCCGCATATGGGGGAGCGTGCATGGCGCAACCTTTTGAAATCCGATGCGGCAATCGATCTGGTGCATTTTACGATTTTGCGCTCCATGGCCTCGATCGATTCGACGCCGACCAATGAAATGTCGCTGATTGCCTTTCCGGTAGACGAGCTGTTTTCGCGCCGGATCAAGGATTTTGATTTGATTATCTTTGACCGCTACCAGCAATACGCCTTTATTGCCCCGCATTATTTGAACAATATTGCCGCATTTATTCGTGAAGGTGGCGCGTTCTTGCTGGCGATGGGAACGCAGGATACGGACTCCGTTTTGTTCAACAGCGTCCTTGGCAAAGAGATGCCGGTCGAGGTAAATGGTCTCAGCACCAAGGAAATACTCAAAAATACCTTCCGTCCCGCCTTGACGTCCGAAGGAATGATGCATCCGATTACGGCGGATCTGAACCGTAAAAAAGATGCCGATAAATGGGGGCAGTGGCATACTTCGGTCAATATGATACCGGTGCGCGGACAGACGCTGATGAAAGGGCTCGACGGTCGCCCGCTGCTGGTCATCGACAAGGTTGGCGAGGGGCGCGTTGCGGTTCTCGGCAGTGACAACATCTGGCTGTGGTCGAAAGCGCAGCCCGGCACGCGCGGGCCCTATACCGAACTCTTGCGCAACCTGTCGCACTGGCTGATGAAAGAGCCGGAGCTGGAAGAGGACTATATCAAGGCCGAAGCCGACGGCTATGTGATTACCATCAGCCAGCGCAATATCGCGGGCAACACGCCCAAACCCGTACGCATGACCGCGCCGGATGGCAGCGAGAAAATTATCAAAACCGAAAACCGCATGGATGGCGGCTGGATGGTTACGCGCGAAACCGTCGAACAAAGCGGCATTTATAAATTCACCAACGGGACGCGCGAGGCCTATGTGGTCGTCGGCACATCACAGGGGATCGAATTTGACGATGTACACACCACAGAAACACTGCTGAAGCCCATCGCCGATGCATCGGGCGGGCAGGTGGTCTGGTTCAGCGATAACAACGACGTCAACCTGCATTTCCGCGCGCCGAATGACGGCGCGAAGGCAGGGGAATTGGGCTTGCGCCGCAATAATGCCTATACTGTCGACAGCGTGACGACGGCGGCTCTGCTGCCGAACGGCTGGATGCTGCTGATTCTGCTGCTGGGAATGGTCGCCGTATGGTGGCGCGAGGGCGGCAAAAGATCATAAATATCAGCTAATTAGCAAGTGTACCCCAAAAGGTAATTGACTTGTGGGGTACAGGGGCTAAGATACACGAACAATGATTTTTACAATCCGGATGGTGCGAATATCATGAGTATGAAAGCGAAACTTGGTCAGACCCAGCAAAAGCCCTTCACGCCTGCTGCACCGGCTAAGTCGCCCTCTGCTCCGCGCCAAGAAGGCCCCGCAGCGCCGACCAAGTAATCCGCGCGCGCAGTTTCACTTCAGATACGTACTTCATACAGCCCTGTTTTTTACAAACAGGGCGTATGCGTCATTAAGGGTCGGGCAATAGCTGACCAGCCCGCCGTTGAATCCCACCATTTGCAAAACCGATGACGGCTGTCCCTTGGCGGCGGCAAAGACCATGCGCCCCTTGTTGCGGTGCGCCTGCTTCAGCAGGCTGACGAAAAGTCCCACGCCGTGACTGTCCAGAAACCCGACTTCGCGCATATCGACAATCAGATTGGCCGAATGTTCGGGCAGCTGCCGCTGCAAAATGGGGCGTATCTGCTGCACGGTCGAGGCATCGATGAACCCGTAAAACCGTATCAGCGTGTAATCCTGCGCGGGCTGGATTTCAAAAATATTATGCGCATTCATCGGAACCTCCGTACATGGCGATGATAAGAGTGGCGTCGTCTGGCGTATCCGTGGCGTTGTCGTGGCGTGTCTCGAATGCTTGCCACAGGACATCCTTGCAGGTCTCTGCATCCATCGGGCCGAGGCTTTGCAGGGACTGCAGCAGCGCGGCGGGCGGATAGGCTTCGTCATCCACGGCAAAGGCATCGAAAAATCCATCTGTAGCGAAAATGACTTTATCGCCCGCGCCAAGGGCAAGTTGCTGCTGTGTGTATCTGATATCCGTATGCAGCCCGGGCAGCGGCCCGCCCGCCGCCAGCACCTGCGGCCGTCCCGCGTGCGGCAACAGCAGCGGCGGCGGGTGGCCTGCGCTGGCGATTGAAATTGTCCCCCTCGCGCCAAGGTGAAAGCTTTGGCAGGTCAGCATCGTGCCATCCAGAAACTCATCGTCGGCAACGGCATCCGACAGCCGCCGCAGAAAATCGCAGGGCTGCAACGGCGCGCGCGATACCATGGCCATGCGAAACAGGCTGTGCAGATATCCGGCATAGGCATAGGTGAAAAACTTTGCCTCCGTGCCATGCCCCATGACATCGGCCAGAAAGACTGCCATGCCATCGCCGGTTTCGTGATGCAGGGTGAAATCGCCGCCGCCAGTGTCGGCCATGCGGTTTTGAAGGGCAATATGCCATGGCCCCGCGGCAGGCGGCAGATGCGGGTGCAGATATTTCTGCACATCGCGGTGAAACCGGCTTTCGACCGCGCGCTGGATTTGATTTTGCCGCCCCAGAATACGCGCGGCCACGCGTTGCAAGGCCTGCGCTGTGGCGGGTTTCACGATATAATCGTCGATGCCCAGACGCAGCAAATTCATATCGTTGATGCTTTCGGCAGCGGCGCTCAGGAATACAAAAGGCACCAGATCGCCATCGGGCAGTGCGGATATTTTACGGCGCAGCGCCGCGCCGTTGATATCGGGCATGTGCAGGTCGGAGATAATCAAATCCGGCCTGCGCATATGAAACAGCGCAATCGCCGATGCCGCATCCGGCAGAGGTACAACGTCATAGCTGCCAGATAGCATCCGGTGCTGCGCTTTGAGGTCTGAGGGATCGTCATCGACCAGAAAAACAAGCGGCTTTTCATGCGGCGGGGCATGCGTGACCGCAGCGTCTGTGGCGGCGGTGTCTTCTATCACGAAATGGTTGCGTGCGTCGGGGCTTTGCGCGGCGGATATGTAGAATACGCGGGTATGCTGCGCCAGAATGCAGCCAAGGCCATAGCCGCTTTCGGCCATGCTCTGCATCGCCTGCAGGCGGGCCGGTGCGGTCTTGCAAAAGGCGTCAAATGACGCAAAAGGCGTGCTGTCATCTGCAACATCGAGCCTGAGACGCCCGGCGTCTGCGTATAGCAGGATTTCGACCTCACGTGCCTTGCGCGGTGGGTGCTTGATGAGGTTTGATATAATCTCGCAGAGCGACAGGCTATAACGCTCCGCCGTTTCCGCAGGGATGCCGATATCCGCCATAAAACGCCCCATTTCGGCGCGTAAATCCGGCAGGTGCGCGTAACACGGATTGTCGATCCGCCGCCGCCATGTGGCTGCTTGCGGCGATAGGTTTTGCGGCGTGCGCCCTTCGGCATGCAGCGGTGCGGACATGGCAAGGTTCCCCCGAACAGTGATATGAACGGGAAAAAAGACGCAAACGCCGTGCCAGATTTATTTTTTGACCATATCGGTGATGGTAACGCCCGTCTCGCCGAAGCGCAGGCGATACATATAGTATGTCTCTCCCACGCGCTGTATGTAGTTGCGGGTTTCGTATATCGGCAGCAGTTCGACCCAGTCAATGACGTCAATCTCGCCCTTGCGCGGATCGCCAAACGCTTCTATCCACTGGTCAACACGCCCCGGGCCTGCGTTATAGGCGGCCATGGCCATGGGATAAAACCCGTCAAACCGCCGCACCATATCCTGCAAATAGGTGGAGCCGAGCGTGACGTTATAACGCGGGTCGCGCGTCAAACGCTCCAGCGAATAGCCAAGCCCCAGTTTGTGCGCGACGCTTTTGGCGGTTGCGGGCATCAGCTGCATCAAACCGCGCGCGCCTACGGGGCTTTGGGCGTTGGTGTTGAACATGCTCTCGCGGTACACAATCGCATGTACAAAAGATTTTTCGGGCACGGCCAGCGGCAGGCTCGGCAGCGCGGGGTATCCGGCCACGGGCAGGAAACGCGCGAGTTTTTGCTGGATATCCTTGTTGGCCTGCACGGTGTAGTAGGTGCGTCCCGTATCCTGCGCGAGTTTGGCGATCAGGTAATAATCGGCCTCGCTGGTGGCATCAGCCAGCAGGCGGGCGAGGAAGGTATCGATATAATCATGCAGCTCCGCCCGGTGGAGTAAACGCACCACGCGCACGCGCTCGTCCTGCTCGAAGCTTTGTTTCTTTTCAGGGGCGATAACGGGGTCTTGCAGATTGCCGGGTTTCGCGGCGCCGAACAGTGCGGCATGGCTCAGCTGCCCGTAATAGGTAGAAATATAAAGCGCGGATTTTTTATGCCATTCTGTTGCCAGTGTTTTATCCCCGCTGGCGGCGGCTGCGCGTGCCGACCAATAGGCTGCGCGTGATTTGCTGATGGCGGCCTGCACCTTGTCGTAAAGACCTGCGAAATGCCCGTAGGCTTTGGCAGGTTCATTCAGGAAACGAAGCGACAGCCAGCCGATCAGCCATTCCGCCTGCGCATAGCCGCTGCCGGATGTGAGGCCATGGCGGCTGAAAATATCCCGCGCGGCTTTATAGTTGCGGCTTTCCATGGCGCGGCGACCGATGATGTTAATCTCGCCCCACCACAATTCGCCTTGTGCGGTGTTTCTGGGGCGGTGCGCCAGCATTTCCATCGCGCCGCTGTCCATGCCGCGTTTGCGGCGCCAGCGCATGCGTTCAAACGCGACGCCTTCGCTGTCTTGCAGCGCAGGGGGCAGGGCGGCGACCAGTGTGCTGGCGTTTTTATCTCCGCGCGCGAGGGCAAGGCGCGCTGCACCCGCCGCCCGCGCGGCGGGTCCGGCGAAGGGCATCATGATATCGGCCTCTGCATAACGGCCTTCCCAGATAAGGGTATCCAGGCGCTCCGCATGGTCGTGCGCCGTGAAATAACGTCCGTACATGCCGATCATGGACTGGGTTTCTTGGCGGCTGATTCGGGCGCTCTTCCAGAAAGCCACCAGCGCGGGGCGGATTTTTGCCTGCTGCCCGCGTGCGGCAAGGGCGCTGATATAGGCCTTGATGCCGTCATAGGTGCGCGGCGGGTTGGCGGCGAACCACAAAATCGCATCGTCGGCGCCGATGGTGCCTTGCATATTGGCTTCGATTTTTTCACGCAGCATATGCTGGCGCGGCCACGACGGGTTGTTCTGCATGAAAGCGACAAGATCGGGCGCGTGCATCGGCACTTTGCTTTCTGTCGCGTAAAGCCAGACCAACAGTTTGCGCACCAGCGGATCCTGACGCTGTGACAGCAGGTTGATGGTTTTTTGCAAATCGGCGTCGGTCATTTCCTCCGGCGCGGCTTGCGCATAAGCGGCGGCGGGGGCCGAGAGCGACAGAAACACCACAAATGCCAAAAAAACGCCCAAAAACGGCCTGAAAAGCGGCGTAAATCCGCCGTGCGGCTTGCTTGCGCGGCTTTCGGCGGCTAGATTGGAAGGCATTCGCCAGGGAGAAAAAGAATGGCCACGAAAAATAAAACCGTCAAAACCAAACATGCCTTTACCGGCTCCTACGTCGCGCTTGTCACCCCGTTTAAAAACGGCAAGGTGGATATGGATGCGTTTCAGAAGCTTGTCGAGTGGCACATTGCCAGCGGCACGCATGGTTTGGTTCCTTGTGGTACAACGGGTGAAACGCCAACGCTGTCGGAAAGCGAACACAAATCCCTGATTTCCGCCTGTATCGAGGCGGCCGCGGGCCGTGTGCCGGTGATTGCCGGTGCGGGCTCCAATGCGACCGAAAAGTCGGTGGATCTGGGACGCTATGCCGAAAAAGCAGGCGCTGACGGCATTCTAGTCGTAACGCCGTACTATAACAAGCCTACGCAAGAGGGCATGTACCAGCATTACAAAGCCGTAAACGACAAGCAGGGCCTGCCGGTAATTTTGTATAACGTACCGGGCCGCACCGGCGTTGAAATTTCCGTCGACACCGTTGTGCGCCTGGCCGCGCTGAAACGTGTTGTCGGTATCAAGGATGCATCGGCCGATCTATCGCGCCCGCTGCAAATCCGCCGCGCGCTGGGCGATGGTTTTATCCAGCTGTCGGGGGAGGACGCCACTGTTGCCGCCTATCTGGCGCAGGGCGGCCATGGCTGCATTTCGGTTACCGCCAACGTCGCACCGAAGCTTTGCGCGGATCTGCATACGGCATGGCAGAAAAAAGACTGGAAAGCGTTTGAAAAACTGCGCGACCAGTTGCTGCCGCTGCATAAAACGCTCTTTGCGGAAACCAGCCCTTCGCCTACGAAATACTGCCTGAGCCGCATGGGTAAAATCTCCCCCGATCTGCGCCTGCCCATGATACCGGTCAGCAAGGCGACCGAAAAACTGCTGGATGCGGCCATGACGGCGTCGGGCATCAAACTTAAAAAAATAACGGTACGGGGCGATGGCCGCAAAGAATAAAAACAACGGCAAGTCCGACCCGAACAACAAAACCGTGGCGCAAAACCGCCGCGCGCGTTTCGATTATTTTATCGAAGATGTCATCGAGGCAGGGATTATGCTGACGGGGACGGAGGTTAAATCTCTCCGCTCCGGTCAGGCCAGCGTGAACGAAAGCTATGCCGGCGTTTCGGGTAGCGAAGTGTTTTTGATCAACGCCTATATCCCCGAATACAACAAGGCGCATGTGAAAATGCAGCACGAAGTGCGCCGCCCGCGCAAATTGCTGCTGCATAAAAACCAGCTCAACAAGCTCATCGGCGCGGTCAACCGCAAGGGCACGACGCTGATTCCGCTCTCGATTTATTTCAACAACCGCGGCATCGCCAAGGTGGAGCTGGGTATCGCCACGGGCAAGAAACAGCATGACAAGCGCGAGACGGAAAAGAAACGCGACTGGCAGCGCGAAAAAGCACGGGTAATGCGCGAACGCGGCTAGACGTTTTTTTGTGGCGGGCGAGAATGAAAAGCGGGCTATGGGGCCCGCTTTTTTATTTCATCAATATCGTAAAAAACGTGCGGGCGGCGGAAGGGGCGGCAGCGGCAGGCTTTGCGCGGGTGCAGCTGCGGGCGGTGCGGCGGCGGCGATTACAGGGGCTTCGTCCGCCTTTTGACGGCGCTGTTCGATGGCTTTGGTCATTGCGATGACGTGCTGCGCGAAATCAAATTGCATGCGCAGCCCCATGGACGGTGTCATCCAGAAATTGTCGAGGAGGTTTTGCGCGCGGCCATGCTCTTGTGTCATGGGGCTTAGAACCTGATGCGCAGGTTGCTGAGGCGCTGAACGTGGTCCTGCACCTCTGCTTTGCTGAGCGTGGGGCGTTCTTCGCGGCGCTTGGTGTCCGCAATGAATGCCATTACGCCTTCGGCTGTGGCTTTGCGCGCGCTGCGCACGGGAGTCCACAGGCTATCGGCCTCGAACGGGGCGGCATTTTTTTGCGCGCTGCGGGTTTCGCGGTCTTCATCGCTGCCGGAGATGTGGATACGCACGCCATGCACGCCACGTTCTATCAAAACAACATGGGACTCCGTGTAATAAGTCATGCTGGCGCTGTCGCTGCCGTGCGCGGCGGCATATTTGTTGAAAAGGTCGAGGAGGGCCTTGTCGCTATTCGAGCCGCGCATAGAGGGATACCTTTTAAGGCTGGCAGGGGTTCAGGGTCATGGCGCCGCAGCGCGTGCATAGTTTTTCTTCGGATTGCGCTGCCAGCGCTTCGGCGCGGCGGCGTTTTTGTTCTTCGGCTTCGCGGGCCTGTCTTTGTGCTTCTTCGCGCGCGAAGGCCTCGCGCTGCGCCGCGCTGTTCAGCTGGCTGCTGATCGTATCATACGCTTGCGCGCGTGTTTTGCCGTTATGCCAGAAACCGTCTGTACTCATGTCGCCTGCGTGAAGATATCTATGCCGGAATGTTTCCGTATTATGAGAATATGCGCGAGTTTGTCAAGCAAATCCCCTGCCCGGATTTTATCTAAAACATAAGTATTTCAGTGATTTGTATAAAATCAAAAATCAAAACGGATGGTACCCGTCCGCCCGTCGGCATGACGGTGATAGGAGATTTTGGATTTGAGGGCGATATTGTTACCGCGCTCTTTCATCTCGTCGACTTTTCTTTCCATGTCCCGCTGGGTGCGCAGGTGCTGTTTGAATAGCTCCGGCGTCATCACGTCCTCGCCTGTCTTTGCCGTCAACCACAGGGCATCACCCGCGCCAGCCATCACTTTGGGGGTCGGCTTGCGGTCAAGGGCGGCCAGGTGATTGAAAGACATCATCATCATGACAAGTCTTTGAGCTCGTATGCACATTATGAAAGATGATGATTTATACGCCGCCATCGCGCCAAAAACAAGGGGCAAGCGAACAGTCTGAAAACACAAAAGAAAAAAGGCCGGTCAGGGAAGGGACCGGCCTTTTCTCAGGGGGCAAGAAGAAGGGAGTGAAGCGGGGGTTTCCGGGGTTATTCGGAAGCCTTCTCCTTGCGGGATTTGGACGTGGGGGCCGGCGCGTCGTCGTCGGAGAGGGCGGCTTCGTCGTCGCTTTCGGGGCCTGCCAGCATGCTGCCGGTGACCAGACCTGCGTTTTCAAAAATCTTGCGTTCGATCTTGGCCATGGTTTCCGGGTTGTCCTTGAGGAACTTGCGGGCGTTTTCGCGACCTTGACCGATGCGCTCGCCGTCATAGGCGAACCATGCGCCGGATTTTTCGATGATGCCCGCATTGACACCAAGGTCGAGAACCTCGCCCGTACGGGAAATGCCTTCGCCGTACATGATGTCAAATTCAACCTGACGGAAGGGAGGCGCCATTTTGTTTTTGACGACTTTCACGCGCGTTTGGTTACCGACGACGGTTTCCTTGTCCTTGATCGCGCCGATGCGGCGGATATCGAGGCGTACCGAGGCGTAAAATTTGAGCGCGTTACCGCCCGTGGTGGTTTCGGGGTTGCCGAACATGACACCGATTTTCATACGGATCTGGTTGATGAAAATGACAACTGTGCGCGATTTGGAAATCGAACCGGTCAGTTTGCGCAGCGCCTGACTCATCAGACGGGCCTGCAGACCCATGTGGCTGTCGCCCATTTCGCCTTCAAGTTCGGCCTTCGGCACCAGCGCGGCGACGGAGTCGACGACCAGAACATCCAGCGCACCGGAGCGCACGAGCGTATCGGCGATTTCAAGCGCCTGTTCACCGGCATCGGGCTGCGCGATGAGCAAGTTTTCGATGTCGCAGCCGAGTTTGGCGGCGTAGGAGGGATCGAGTGCGTGTTCCGCGTCGATGATGGCGCACTGGCCACCGCTTTTTTGCGCCGCTGCGATGACCTGAAGGGCGAGGGTGGTTTTGCCCGAGCTTTCAGGACCGTAGATTTCAATGATACGTCCGCGGGGCAGGCCGCCGATACCAAGGGCCATATCAAGGCCGAGCGAGCCGGTGGAGATGGCTTCGACTTCCTGTTTGGAGTCGCTGCCCAGTTTCATGATGGAGCCCTTGCCAAAGGCGCGTTCGATCTGGCTGAGCGCGGCATCCAGCGCTTTTTGTTTTTCGGCTGCGTTCATTTCTGTACCCTGACGGAGAGCGGTGACGGACATGTTGTGATTTCCCTTGTTGTGTCATGCGGAGGCATGAATTTCAATTCCGAATCTCTGTTCTCATTGTATCGTTTTTGTTCCCGTTGGCAAGAACAAAAGAGAACAATAAAAGAACATTTATTGAATATTCATAATATTTTTTCCAGAAATGCGCGGTTTAAATTGCCTAAAATCCGGATTCCGGTTAACGTAAATATACAAGCAATTTATCTTTTGAGCATCGCCGAGGGGAGCCCATGGCCCAGTACAATTCACAGGAAGAGCCCGGAAAATTTGTATCGGCTTTTCATACGGCCAAGTCTTTTTTCAAAGCTTTCGGCTATCCCAACAAAGACGTTGCCTATAACGCTTTCAAAAACACCGCGCTTACGGCGGGTATCATTGCGGCTGTCTATTTTGTCGCGCCGCCGCTTGGCGTGGCCTTTACCTCGTTTCATGTGGCGCTGACGACCAATATTCTGCTGCCGGTCGCGGATATCTCGCTCGCAGTCGGGGCAGTGGGGGCCTATTTCGCCGGCAAGCACGGCTATCAGGCTTTCCGCCAGTTCAAATATATTGCCGATAGCGAACAATATGTTTCTATCCGCGAACAGGAAACCGAAAAATGGTACGCCAAGCGTGGTCACACCAATATCCTCAAACAGGCGGTTAAAGGCGTCACGCAGATGCTGAAATCTGTCCCGAAAGAAGCGCCGTTCGCGGGCATTCGCCGCGCGGATGAATTCAATCAGAAAGCCCAGCCCGCACCAAAAACGCAGGCACAGGCGCCCAATCCCGCGCCCCAGCAAAAACCGCCCCAGCAAAAGCCGCCCGCGGCTGGTGCCAAAGGTCCGCGCTAAGAAAATCCATTCATAAATTTTTTGACAGGAGATAACCATGCCTGCAAAGCAGCCTGCGCCGCAAAAGCCGAACAAGCTTTGGTACGGCTATGAGTATACCAAAGGTTTTTTCAAAGCCTGTTTCCAGTATCCGAATAAAGAAACCGCGAAAGAAGGGGGCAAGCATAGCGCCATCTCCCTCGGCACGCTTTATATCGGACACATGATTGCAGCGCCGTTGATCGGTGCGGTGGCGGGGCCGTTTTTGTCGCTGGTGGTGTCTCTCGGCGCCTCTGTCGTGGGGATTCACTACGGCATCAAGGCGTTTCAGGAATTCCGCCATGTCGCGCAAAGCCCGAATGTACACGGCGAGGTTTATCGCGCCGAAAACAAATGGCGCGAGAATAAAGCCAAGGGTGGCATTTTTAGCCGTCTGGGTGCAGCGTTGAAACAGGCCGCGACACCGAAGAAAAAAGAACCCGATACGCGTCCGCGCACGCAGGGGCCGATCAGCAAAGGCGTCGTTTTCGAAGGCCGTGACCATGCGCATGATTTCAACGATACGGCATCTGCGGCAGGCCCGAAAAATTCGCCGCCGCCTGCCAACACAAATACGCCGCCTGCCAGTCCCCGTAAAAAGAACAACGGCCCTCATCGTTAAGCTTCTGAAAGGTTAACGTGCAGGTCTTTGATAATGGTGAGTTTGCGCTGTAATAAAATGTCGCGCGCGAACGACGTTGACATAATTTGATAACAGGCGTAAAGAATCGTTCCACTGTCAACCAGCGAAAGAAAGCTGCCACAGCCGCAGCTGAAAAGGTAAAACAGATGGAACGTCGTATCGACCTCTCCGCAGACTCCCACGCGAAAGACTACGAAAAAATTTACGGCATCATGACGCGCGCGAAAGCGTATGGCGCGACGGCCTTGCTTGCAGGGGCTGCGCTCATGTGCGTGGTCGAGCCGATCTTCCTCGGCTTTGTCGTTGTCCCTGTTCTCTTCGCGACGATTGCGCCGAACGGCCTGCGCGAACTTAAAAAAGAATTCAGCAAGGAAGGTTTCTTCCTGCGTGACGCCGCGCGCAGCATCGGCAGGGACGTGCGCGGTCTTGCCGGCTTTTTCGGCATCAAGTCGAAAGTGCAGCCATCCCCTTCGCCTCAAACGCCTGCCGCCGAAGTCGAAGGTGCCGGCAGCCTGTCGGTAAAAACCAGCCGTCCGGATTTTCTGCGCGGAAGCGAAGAGATGCCGGTTACCGGCGATATCGGCGTCGGTACGCCCGCGAATGCCAACGAACCTGCGCAGCAGCCGCGCAAGGCTTCGGGCCATTTCTAAAGAGTTTTGATGACGCAAAACGCCGCCGATCCCGACCCGACATCCCAAGCCCTGACGCCTGCGCCGGATAAAAGCGCACCGCCGCCGCTGTGGAAAAGGGGCGTGAAGGCGGCGCTTTACGTCAGTTCCGCCCTTGTCGCGCCGGTCGGTTTCCGTGCGGGCAGTTTGTGGCCGCGTTTTTCATGGGGCAAGGCGGCGATTTTCCTGGGCACACCGCTGCTGGCCATGCCGATGGCGGCCAATCTTTTCCCGACCGCCGAAGAGGTGCTGGCGCAAAAAGGATACCCCAGCGCCCTGGTGCAGGATTTATCACCTGACCGTCACAATATCCGCGTCCGTCCCGATAATGTCTGGGGCGATCTGCACGCTTTTTTCTCGGCGCCGGTTCTCTCGACCCTGACGGGGCGTAATGCGACGTGGGAACATCTGAATAACGACAGCGTGCTGGGCAGCGCGAAGCGCGGCGGGTCATGGTCTCCGGATGTGATTTTTGTATCCGAAACCCGCGTGACGCGCAGCGTCGGCCGCGCGTCTGTGCCTGTGATATCGCGCGAAGACAAATGGCTGCATACGTTTTTGCATGAAGTGCGCCACGTCTCCGGCGCCAATAATGCGCTGACGTCCGAGCTTGGCCGCGAGGCGGATAGCGATTACGAATCCGCCGTCGCCATGGCGCAGCGGTTGAACCGTCCCGATATTCCGCAGGCTGTTCTCAGCTATAAAGGCGGGCTGTTCCCGCAATCCCATGACACGGCGCTGTATCTTGCTGCGCGGTTCGCCGGCGCCGCGGCGCCCGCGCCCGAAGATATGGCGGCGGCAAACCGCGATGCGCAGAAAGCCTATCTGGATTTGCAGCAGCAGGAGCCGATGCATTATTTCGGTGCGCTGGATTGCCACCTGCGCCGGATTGACGCCCCGCAGACGGTATCCTGCCATTTCACGGTGGACGGCAAGCCGCTATCGGCACTGGCGAACCAGCGTCTCAGCCTTTATTTCAACAGCTATCTGGACGAAATGCGCGCGCTGATATCGGCACCGCCCGCGGAAAAACCGGCGGCGGACAGCGCGCTACCATCCGCTCCCAAACCGCCGCGCCCCGCATCCTGACGGCAATCATCAATTCGAACTGTCGATGACTTCCTTGACCTTGGTCGCCAGCTGCTTGAGCGTGAAGGGCTTGGGCAGGAACCACACGTCCGCGCCCAAGTGTTCCTTGAACTTGTCTTCGGCATAGCCCGAGATAAAAATGATTTTGATCTGCGGGTATTTTTCCTTCACCTGTTTGGCCAGCGTCGTGCCGTCCATTTCCGGCATCATGACGTCGGTCACCAGAATTTCGGGCACGATTTTGCTTTCTTCCAGCAGTTTCAGCGCAGCGGTGCCGCCGGGCGCATCCAACACCTGATAGCCCTTGTTCGACAGCGCGCGCGCGCTGAAGGTGCGCACGGCGTCCTCGTCCTCGACCAGCAGGATGCGGGCGGAACCGGTGAGGTCGTTGGCGGTCTGCTTTTCTTCGGCGACTTCGGTCTTTTGCGTACCGGTGGTTTCGGTGAAACGGGGCAGGTAAAAGGTAAAGGTCGTACCCTTGCCCAGCTGGCTGCTGACCGAGATAAACCCGCCTGTCTGGTGCACGATACCATGCACCGTCGCAAGGCCGAGGCCTGTGCCCGCGCCGACATCCTTGGTTGAAAAGAACGGCTCGAAAATACGCGGCAGGATGTCGGGGGAAATGCCCGTGCCCGTATCTTCGACCGCGATGGTCACCCATTCACCAGGCGGCAGGATATCGTCGTTGGACAGGCGGATTTCCTGCTTGGTGGACAGGTTCTGGGTTTTGATTTTGACCTTGCCCCCCTGCGGCATCGCGTCGCGCGCGTTGACCACAAGGTTAATGAGGACCTGATCCATCTGCCCCTGATCGGCCTTGATAAGGCCGAGGTCGCTGCCATGCGTCAGCTCCAGTTCGATATTCGCGCCGATCAGGCGGCGCAGCAGGTGCGATAGCTCGCTCAGCACGTCGGTCATGTCCAGAACGCGCGGTTGCAGCGTTTGCTGGCGGGAGAAGGCGAGCAGCTGGCGCACAAGGTTCGCCGCGCGGTTCGCGTTTTGCTTGATCTGCATGATATCGGCAAAAGACGGGTCGCCCGGCTTGTGGCGCAGCAAGAGCAGGTCGCAGAAGCCGATCATCGCCGTCAGCAGGTTGTTGAAGTCGTGCGCGATACCGCCCGCCAGCTGGCCGATGGCCTGCATTTTTTGCGACTGGGTGAATTGTTTTTCGAGATTTTTTTGCTCGGTCAAGTCGATGAAGTGCAAAACAAAGCTGTCACCGGATTTGAACTTACGCGCATAAACCTGCGCCACGATTTCAATCGAACCTCGCAGCGGGATTTCGATAAAGGATTCCGCGCGGATGCCGCGCGACAGGTTTTTCAGCCACTCTTCGGCCTTCGCCTGCGCATCGACATCGACGAAATACAACAGCGGCTTACCGTTCAGCGCATTGACCGGCAGTTTCATCATCGCCGCCAGCGTCTGGTTGCAATCGCTGATGATACCCGCCGCGTTCAGAAGGCATATGCCGACGGGCGCTTCTTCGAACAGGCGTTCGAAACGGTCTTCGGATTCACGCAGCGCCTGCTGCATTTTTTGTTCTGTCGTCAGATCATAGACGATGGAGCGGGAAATAACCCCGCCATCTTCGCCGCGCGTGATGGAATGGGTGATGGCGGCCTTGAACACGCGGCCACCGGCACCTTTCATCAAAAGCTCCCCGTGCTGGTGGTATCCGCCTTCTTCGAAACAATCAAACGGGCGGCCCTTGGTGGGCGGGGTGACGAGGAAGTCGTGCAGCTTAAGTTTTCCGATAAGCGTTTTTTCGTCAGTACCGAAGAGGCGCAGCAGCGTGTCGTTGGCAAAGCGGAATTTGCCGTCTTCGTCCACCGTGAAAAACCCCACAGGGGCGTTGTCGGTGAAGTCGCGCAGCTTTTCACGTTCTTCGCGGATAGCGGTTTCCATCTGGTGACGGTGGGTGATGTCATCAAAACGCCACTGCACATAGCCCGTCCAGCCGACGATGTGCTGGCAGGTTACCTGAAACCATGTCTGTTTGCCGCGGATGCGGGTGTGGATTTCCGTTGTGGCGGAGCCTGCGGGCGCGGCTTTGGCCTGCAAATCCTGCATCATTTTTTCGATTTTGCCCGAATGTTCGAACAGGCGCGTGAAAGCATGCAGGTCGCGCGTGCCGAGGCCTTCGACCAGTTTATTGAACCGCTCGTTCGAATAGATGGTTTCGCCGTCGGGGCTGGTGATGATGCGCGCCTCGGCGCTTTTTTCCAGCACTTCGGTCAGAATCTGGCGGCTTTGGTCGACCTTGTTATAAAGGCGGCTCAACAGCACGATGCAGGCGCCGCCCAGCAGGCCATACAGATAAATGGCGAACATCGACATATGAATGCCGCCGTAGGCTTGAATGTAGAAAATCAGCAGAATAACGAAGCCGTAAGCCGCGCTGGTGACAAACAGAAACAGGCTTTTCCAGCGGCGCTGTGCGGCTTCTTTCTGGCGCGACGGCGGTTCGGGCCGTTTTTCAAGGAAAAAGCCGCTATGTTCAGGTTGCGGGGCGGATGTCACGTGCGCATATCTCCCATGAAGCAGGCATCGTTGGCGTGTTTGGCGATTTTATCATCCTGCGCGCGAAAATCCACGCTGTATCACGGCCGCGGCGATAGGCGAGGCGTTTTGCTTCTTACATAATGTGGCGGGATGGCGCGGCGCGTGGTCAGACCTTGCGGCCTTTGAGGCGGAAGACGTAGGAAATCACCTCTGCCACCGCTTTATAGTGTTCGGGCGGTATCATCTGGCCGATCTCCATGCCATCGAACAGCGCGCGCGCCAGCGGCGGATTTTCGACGATGGCGACCTTGTGCTCCTTGGCCAGTTCGCGGATACGCTGCGCGACCGCATCGGCGCCCTTGGCGACCAGCACGGGCGCGTCCATCTGTTTGGTGTCGTATTTCAGGGCAATGGCGTAGTGCGTCGGGTTGGTGATGACGACGTCGGCTTCGGGCACGGCCTGCATCATGCGCTGGCGCGCGCGCTGTTCGCGCAGCTGGCGCAGCTTGCCTTTGACGTGGGGGTCACCTTCGGTCTGTTTGAATTCTTCTTTGATTTCCTGCTTGCTCATCATCATTTTTTGCATGAAATCGTGACGCTGATAGAGGTAATCCAGAATGGCGACGATAAACAGCACCCCCAGCGCCGCCGACATCATGCGGATGAACAGCATGCGCAGGTCGTAAAGACTGTCGCTGATATCCTGCCCGATAAAATGCTCCACACCGCTGAAATAGGGGTAGAGCACCATCAGGCAGGCGCTGAAAATAATCACCAGCTTGATGATACCTTTCAGAAACTCGACGATGGAGCGCATGGAAAACAGGCGCTCGAAGCCTTTCATCGGCGATATTTTCGACAGGCTGGGCTTCATCGGCTCCGCCGTGAACAGGGGGCCTATTTGCGCAAATCCGGCAATGAAGCCGGTGAAAACAAGCACCAGAAACGGCAGCGCCATAATCCCGCCGATATCGATAAACAGGTCGGCGGTCAGCGCGCGTAGCCCTTCGGCATCGGTGGGCAGGGTATGCACCAGCTCGAAAAACATTTTCAGCCGGTCGCGGATGGCATCCGCAATCCCCGGGCTGGCGATGCCGACAATCAGCGTCGCCACGAACAGCATCAGCCAGTTGTTGATTTCGCGGCTTTGGATAACCTGTCCGCGTTTTCGCGCTTCTTCGAGTTTTCGGGCGGTAGGTTCTTCTGTTTTCTGACTCTTGTCGGTACTGTCGTCGCCTTCTGCCATGGCGCCCCCTTTACAGACCGAGCAGGCTGGAAATCGTGCCCGCGTAATTGTTGAGCCAGAAAATCATCCCCGCCGACAGCACCATCGTCAGTACGATAAGGCTCATCAGGATTTGCACGGGCAGGGCGAGGAAGAAAATCTGTATCTGCGGCATCAAACGGCCCAGAAGACCGAATGTCGCGTTAATCAAAAGCCCGATGACGATAAACGGCAGCGCAATCTGGATACCCGCGGCAAAGGCGACCGAGACCGCGCGCGCCATGATGTCGGATACTGATGCCGTATCGGGAAACAACCCCTGCGCGGGGAAAGTGATGTAGCTGTCGGCTACGGCGGCCAGCAGGAAATGGTGCAGGTTGGTCACGAAAATCAGCGTCAGGCCAAGCATGGAGTACAAAGCGCCGATGAGCGAGCCCTGCGTCGCCGTCGCGGGGTTGAACACCATGGCGTTCGCAAAGCCCGCCTGCAGCGAAATCGTCGCGCCCGCCGTATCAAGGGCGGAGACGAGGATGCGCATGACCGTGCCGATGAAAATGCCGATGAAGCCTTCGGACAGCAGCAGCAATATCAGCGCGGGCGTTGATGCGGGCATCGCGGGCAGGGTCGGTGCCAGTACGGGCGTCAGCACAAAACAGAACGACAGGGTGAACAGCAGCCGCACCTGCGGCGTCACGAAACTGTCACCAATACCGGGCATGACCATCATGGCCATACCGAAGCGCATGAAAATCAGCAGGAAAGCGAAAACATTTCCAACAACGATTTGCTGTAGCAGGGATTCCATATCCCGCGCCCTAGTTGATGCCGACGATCTTGTCGGCGATTTTTTCGGTAAAGGCGATCAGTGCCTGCGCCATCATCGGCAGCAGCAGGAAAATGGCAAAGAAAATGGTGATGATTTTCGGCACGAAGGCGAGGGTCATTTCCTGTATCTGCGTCAGCGCCTGAACAAGGGCGATGATCAGGCCCGTGACAAGGCCGATGAGCATGACAGGTCCCGCAATCCGGATGGTCAGCAGGATTGCTTCGCGTGTGATGTCGATGATTTCAGCTTCGTTCATCGGGCCGGCCTTATATTGCTTGCCGCGCCCGTCCAAAATGACCTGAATCCGGTAAAGGCGGTCGTTAGATGGGCGTGCGCATAATTTCCTGATAAGCTTGCACCACTCTGTCCCTGACCGCAAGGACTGTGTTCAGTGCGACTTCGGCGTCGTTGACGGCTTGCAGCACCTCCGTCATGTCGGCTTTGCCGAGCAGCGAGGCGGCGGCAGTTTTTTCGCTGCGGTGCTGGGCGTCGATGGCCGCTTCGGCGGATTGCTTGAGCACTTCGCCAAACGACGGTGCGCCGGCGGGCAGGGCGCTGCCCTTGGCGATATCGCTGGCCGCGCTGCCGCCCTGCACCTGTTTGAGGGTGTTCAGGTAGGCACTGGCGGCGTCGTTAATATTTGCCATATCGATACTCCTTTTGTCCGTCGGACTCTTTTATTATATCAGCCGCGCAGCAAATCGACCATGCGCATCAGCATCGCGCGCGACATTTCGATAACGCCAAGGTTGGCTTCGTAGGAACGCTGCGCCTCGCGCATATCCATCATTTCAACCAGCGTGTTGACGTTGGGGGTGCGGATGTAGCCCATTTCGTCGGCGGCCGGATGGTTGGGGGCGTATTTGATCAGGAAGTCACTTTTGTCGGCTTCGATGCGGTCAACTTCGACGTTGCGTACACCTTCGCTGCGGTCGAGTTCGTTTTTGAATGTGACAACCTGACGGCGGTACGGGTCTTGACCGGGGGCGGAAGGGGTGGTGTCGGCGTTGGCAAGGTTCTCGGAAATGACCTTCATGCGCACGCCTTGCGCCTTCATGCCCTTTGCGGCCATCGCCATTGCTTTTACGAGATCCATTTTATCCTCCGTCCCTTAACCAAGATAGTTATTGCGACCTGATAGCTGTTTTCAGCATGTCGATGTTTTTTTGGTACAAATTAGTAATAAAGCGGTGATCGGTATAGGTTTCGTTCATTTTCAAAAGCTGTTCTTCGAGCACCACGGCGTTGCCGGCGGGGGCAACTTCATAAGGATTTTTTTCCTGTTTTTCCTGCGCTTTACGGGCTGAACTTGAGGCGCCACCTACATTCAGATGGCCTGCATTGGTGAGCGCAAGGCCAGACGTGGCGGAGGCTGCCGCGGGGGCGCCAATGCCGCTAAGGCCGCTGCCCAGTGAAGGTGCTGTAGTAACTTTTCCAAGCATGGACTTGAAATCAATGGGGGTTACATCGTTCGGGCGGTAGTCGGGGGTGTCGGCGTTGGCAATGTTCTGCGCAATGACTTTCTGGCGTTCTTCGAGCCAGCCCATCTTTTGCACCATCGCCTTCAGCAGAGTCAGATTTTGAGTAGTCATTTTTTGCCCCTTCGCACAGGTCCTGACAGTAGCTATGCAAGCGCCATGCCATAATGAACTGTCAGCCAGATCTCCCCAATCCGACTATAGCACAGGCAGAATCACCGGTAAGAAATTCTTTGATGCGGAATTCTTTGCCGGCCTGCTGCGGAAAGCCGTTAACCTTTTATTCATTTTTGCTAGACTGTGCGAAGCAGGCAGGGGGTGCGCCATGACCGACGACAGCAGAGAGCAAGAGACGCCGGAGAAAAGCCGCCGCGCCGCTGCCGTCGCGCTCAAGAAATATGGAATAGAAGAGGGGACGCTGCCCAAGGTTGTCGCCGCGGGCTACGGCAAGCTGGCGGAACAGATTGTCGAAATCGCTTTCCAGAATGGTGTCAAGGTGCGCGAGGACAAGGACCTCGCCCAGATGCTGGCCGCCATCGAAATCGACAGCGATATCCCAAGCGAGGTGCTGGTCGCCATTGCCGAAATTCTGGCCTATGTTTACAAAGCGAACGGAACGTATCAATCTAGCAAAAACCAGCACAAGGACGGCCCCGAAGATGACAACCGAACAGACGCCTGACACGCAAGACCTTTCGCAGCAGCTGAAGGCCGTTCTCGACTACATCAAGGACTGCGACCGCCGCGTGCATCTGGGCGAGATCATGGATCTCGACGGTCTCGACGATAAAGTCATGGATATTTGCGACAAGGTCGCCGCGCTGTCGCAGGAAGAAGCGCAGGAATACGAAGACCAGATGGGCGTGCTCATCAAGGAACTTGAATCCCTCGCCAAATCCATGCAGGCGCAGCAAGTCAAAATCGACGGCGGAAAGAAATAATCCTGATGGACGCAGCGGCGGTTTCCGGCACTGAAATGTACCTGAAGGTGATTTTCGCCTTCACCTTCGTCATGGCGCTGATGTTCGCCTTTTCGTGGCTGATGAAAAAACTCGGTCTGGCGACGCCGGGCATGATAGCGGGCACGAAGCGGCGTCTGAAGGTGGTGGAACATCTGCCGCTGGATACGCGCCGCCGCCTAGTGCTGGTGCGCCGCGATGACCGCGAACATCTGATTGTCATCGGCGGCAACGGCGGTGATGTGGTGGTGGAGCGCGATATCGCCGCGCCCGCCGAAAACGCCGCGGATATCGTCGAGATGTCATCACAAAAAATCCAGAAAAAGGATACGCAGCATGCCGGATAACAAAGGCCGTTTCTGGATGTATGCAGGTGCGGCGGCGCTGGCGGGCTTCGCCGCGCTTGTCCTGCCGCAGGAGGCCTGGGCGCAAAGCCTGACCCTCAACCTCGGCGGCGATACCGCCGCAGCGGCAGGCGAGGGGGGCGGCTCCATCGCCACGCGCGTTGTGCAGATGGTTATGCTGCTCACCATCCTGTCGCTGGCGCCCGGTATCTTGATGATGATGACGTCGTTTACGCGCATTGTTGTCGTGCTGTCGTTCCTGCGCACGGCGATTGGTGCGCAGCAAACGCCGCCCAATACGGTCTTGGTGAGCCTTGCGATGTTCCTGACGCTGTTCATTATGACGCCGACGTTTCAGGCGGTCTATGATCAGGGCATCCGCCCGATGATGAACGAGGAAATCAGCGAAGTCGAAGGCATCGAAAAAGCCGCGCTGCCGTTCAAGGAATTCATGCTCAAACATACCCGCGAAAAAGACTTGCAGCTTTTCATGGGGCTTAGCAAAACCGAAGAAGTCAAGGAGGCGATGGACACGCCGCTGCAGGTCGTCATTCCGTCTTTCATGATTTCCGAACTGCGCCGCGCGTTTGAAATCGGCTTTTTGCTGTTCCTGCCGTTTCTGGTCATCGATATGGTGGTCGCCTCCATCCTGATGTCGATGGGTATGATGATGCTGCCACCCGTGATGATCGCCCTGCCGTTCAAGATTATTTTCTTCGTGCTGGTCGACGGCTGGTATCTGATTGCGGGTTCGCTGGTGAAAAGCTACGGCGGGTAGTTATTCCCCCGCGGCGCGCCTCAGCGGCCAGAATTTTTTCAGCAGTAAATGCATCGGCAGGATAACCGCGCCGACCAGTACAAAAGGCTGCAAGGCGGAATAAACCGGCTGTGCAATCAGCTTGCCGACATTGCCGGGCGGGTAAATCATATTCGGGTTGTCTTCCTTGATGCCCCACAGATGGGTGGCGCCCAGCACGGCGAGGGCGAGGATGATTTGCGGCACAAGTGCGCGGCGGTCATATCCTTTGCGCAGCATCATGTAGATGACCGAGCCGATCATCAGAAAATGGAACCATGATAGCAGCCGCAGCCACAAGGGCAGCGCCGCGTCGAACATATAATCCCCGACGCCCAGCCAGGTCTGGCCATACGCGCCGACAAAGCCGGAAAAATAACTGAACATCCAGATGAATTCGAGCGGCAGGACGCCAATCGCCATCATGCTCGGAAACAGCGCATCATCGCGCCAGAGCGCATAGGCCATGCCAAAAAAGGTAATGTCCGAAAACCACAGGAAATTGGCGGGGCCGTATTTGACCCAGTAAACCGCGATGACAACAAAAACAAAGGCGGTATAAAAAAACAAAGGCGGTATAAAACAGCTTGAACCATAAGGGAACGGGCGGCAGGGGCATCGCGTCTGTCTCCTTGCAAGGCGGCGCGCGTCTACTCCGCCGCCTTGTCACGGGTCAGGTTGCCGACAATCAGGCGCTGGACAGGTTTCAGCGCGCGGCCGGCGGCAAGCACGCCTTTGCGCAGCAATTTTGCGGCAGGACGGTCGTCGGTATAAAGCTGCACAATCGAATTGATGCCTTCGTACATCGGGCGGGTCTGGCGGCGGTGGGTGGTCGAGAATTCTTCCAGCACCGACATCTTGCCGATATCCAGCCCCGACAGCAGGGCGCGGCGCAAAACCTGCGACAGCGCCTCCGCGCCGTAAAGGCCGAAGTTAAACCCGTGCGCGCTCACGGGGTGCATGCCGACGGCGGCATCACCCAGCAGCGCGAAGCGGTCTTGTGCGAAATCTTCGGCATAAACGGCGACGAGGGGATAGCTGTGCATATCGCCGGTGACGCGGACCTGTCCGATACGGCCATCTGTCCAGCCGTAGATTTTTTCAGCCAGCTCCTCGCGGCCGAGGGCGAGAATTTTTTTGCCTTCTTCCGGCGGCAGGGTCAGCACCGCCGATGCCGTGCGCTCGCCCAGCGGGATGAGGGCGAGGGTCAATCCTTCCAGAAAACATTCGCTGGCGATATCGTCATGCGGTTTGCTGTGCGCGATTTTGACCACGATGCACAGGCGTTTGAAATCCAGCTTGCGGGTTTTCACGCCTGCCTTGTCGCGCAGGGTGGAAAAGCGGTTGTCCGCCGCCACAACCAGCGGGGCGGAGAGTGTCTTGCCGCCCTCCAGCGTGACCGTGGCCGCCTGCGCGCCGAGGTCGAGGCCTGTGACCGTCGCATCGGTGATCAGCGTGATATTGTCGAAAACCGCCGCGGCGTTATAGGCTGCGCGGCGGATATGGTGGTTGGCGACAACAAAACCGATATTGCCCTTGCCGCTGCCGCCCGGTGAGAATTCCAGCGGCTCCGGCGTGCCATGGTTGATGACCTGCGCCGCGCGTAAAATATGCATGGCGCCGTCGGGGATATGTTTCAGCATACCGTTTTGCTGCATCAGGGCGCGGCTGCGGTGGGTGATGGCAACTTCGCGCCCGTCATCGGCGGGGTTCGCGATTTTATCCAGCGGCTGTTTTTCGATGATGGCGATGCGGCAGCCCACGGGCGCCACCATTGCGGCGAAGCTGAGCCCTGCGGGGCCGCCGCCGACAACCAGAATATCAAAATCGCTTTTCTTTTTGTGTGCCATGTCGTTTTCCATGCCGTTTTCATGTCTGGCGCTTTTTATCTGGGGGTAATATAGGCCTGTCCACCCCGTGCCGCCAGTCCTGAATCCGGCCTGAAATATCCTTTTGTTTAACCAAAGAAAGCCGCCGTCCGTGGCGGTGCGGACGGCGGTTTCCCTTGGGCGCTGGTTTATGCCGCGGCGGTGAAGTCTGCGGCCAGTCTGCGGCGTGCCTGCCGCGCGCGCAGGCGGCGGCGCAGGCACCACAGCATCAGGCACGCCCCCGCCAGCATCAGCCACAGCGCCATGGCGAGCAGCATGTTGCCGACGCCCCCGTCTTTTTCGACATGTCCCATCAGCAAGCTGAGAGGCATGAAGACGAGAGAGCAGAGCAGGCTCTGCGTGGAGAGCACCGTCGCGCGGCGGTCGGAGCTGACATGGCGGTTCACAACCTCGCTGACGCGGGGGGCGGCAAGGCCATAAAGGCACGTGCCCGCCAGCATCAGCATCGCCACGCCCGCCGCGCCGCTGCCTGCGCTGAGCGCAAGGCTCGCCCCGACGCAGCAGCTGACACCCAGCCCCCAGACGCCGAGCAGGGCCTTCAGGTTCGACACGCGTCCGTCGAACACATGGGCGAACTGGCTCGACATCCCGCCCAGCACGAAGCCTGCGGCCATCAACAGGCCGTAGACATTCTCGCCAAGCCCCATCGCCATGTAGTAGGGCTGCTGCGACCACATGACGACCTTGGTGGCCGAGAACATCAGCGCGGCAAAAACCACGACCAGTCCCAGCTCCGCATGGCCGGCGAGGGTATAGCGCGCTGTCTCCAGCATATCCGCCAGCGGGTGTTTGACGGCGGCGCGGCGGTGACGTTCGGGCTCGTGCAGGCGCAGGGCGCAGACCGTCGCTATCGCCAGCGTTACCAGCGACAGCACCACAGGCAGCGCCGTATGCACGGCATAAAGAAAACCGCCCGCAACGCTGGCCCCCGCGACGCTGTAAAGTCCGACGCCCATGCGGCGGCCTTCGTGGCGGCGGTATTCGTCTTCGCGCCCCTCCGACAGCAGGCTGTCGTAGAGCAGCGCCGTGTTGGTGCCGGAGATGAGGCTGATGCCCACCCCGATAACAACCTGCGAGGCCACAGCCATCCACAGCCCGTCTGCCATCAGCAAAAGCGCATAGCCCAGCATCTCCGCCAGCGTGCCGAGCAGCAGCACATATTTGCGCTTCCACACGTCGGACAGCCAGCCGCTGGGCATTTCCAGCAAAACCAGCGTCGCGGCGAAGGCGGCTTCGCCCAGCAAAAAGCCATCGAAGCCCAGCCCCATGCGGTCGCGGTAATAGGGCACGACCACGGGGACGATAAAGCACATGTTCATGCACACCGCGTGCATTTGCAAAAGTCTGACGTTGCGTTCGGCGTGCATGGCGCGCCTCCTCCTGTTTTTGCAGTCGTGATGGTGGATGAACAGGCGGACAGCGAATGGCCAAACACGGATTCAGGGTGTCGGTTTTCTGCGTCTTTGTCAGGATATTCGGGGGGGGGGGGTGTCCTGTCAGCCTGCGGGCTGACAGTCTTGCAAGGACGATCAGCCGTTTCTGGCGGCGGTTGGGTTAACGCAAATCTGCTTGCCCGCGCCTGCCACATATGCGCCGGATTCAATACCGGCACCGGTGGACGGTTGAAGACCTGTCCAGAGTGTCGGCATATTCACGGCAATGTTGTGTGCGGCGGTGCGCATGATCGTATCTCCTTACCATTGATTGCATCACAGGGTGTGATTCTTGGCAAAGGATTTTTTGACGCAGCGCAATAAACCGCTGTGGCGCAGGGCTTTTTGTGCGCTTTTAAAATTCCTCGCGCGTGACGCGGGCGAGGGTGACGACGAAAACTTTCGCCGCGCCCGCGCGCTTCAGCACCCGCGCGCATTCGTTCAGCGTGGCGCCGCTGGTGAAAACATCATCGACAATCATCACGCGTTTGCCAGCCAGCACCGCCTGATGCCGCGGGGTGACGGCGAAGGCGCCGCGGACGTTTGTGTGGCGCTCTGTCCGGCTGAGGCCTTTTTGCGGCTGGGTAAAGCGTTTGCGCATCATGCCATCGGGCAGGCAGGGAAGGGCGGCGGCGCGTGCCAGCGTATCGGCCAGCAGGGCGGATTGGTTAAACCGCCGCTGCCACAGCCTTTTACGGTGCAGCGGCACGGGCATGACGATATCGGTCTCGCCGATCATGGGGGCTGCGGCGCGGCTGAGCCACGGGGCGAAGGTTTTGACCGCGTGCATTTTGTCGCTGTATTTGAAATCCAGCACCAGCTGGCGGCTGGCGTCGTTATAGACCACGGCGGCGCGGGCCATGTCGAAATCGGGCGGGGTATCGATGCAGGCTGCGCAAAGGCTGCCGTCTTCGGCGCTGAAGCTGAAGGGCAGGCCGCAGCAGGCGCAGGCGGGGCTGCTGATAAACGCCAGCTCCGCCCAGAAACCCGCATCCAGCATGCCGGGTCTGTCCACGATTTTGCCGCTGCCCAGACAGCGCGGGGGCAGCAGGGTATCCACCGCAGCCATGGCGGCGCGGCGCAAGCGGGCCAGCGCGGGTGAAAAGAGCGAAAACAAGGACATAAACCCGACGATACGCCAAATGGGCTTGAAATCAATAAATAAAGTTTCTGAACGAAGCTATTGATTTTCCGTATTTATTATTGTAACATTTGTTCGCGCTGTGGCAAATCTGGAGGTTTGTCACATATATCCGCTATAATGGAACTTGAATGACTTCCTCAGGGCAAGGCTGTGTCGAAGGTCGATAGAACAGACATTAAAGAGCAGATTGCGGCGAGCATCAAAAACTTCTCCCTTGCGGCGAAGGATGAAACCGCGCGCGAACGCCTTGTCATTGAAATGCCGGATTTTATCCAGCGCAAGGCTGCGCTGATTTCGGCGCACTTCCTGTTGCCGGCGGGCTCGCGCATTGTCGATATGGCCTGCGACACGGGGGAGGTGACCTATGCACTCGCGCTCCTGAACCCGCGCACCGAAATCATTGGTATCGAGCGCGACCCCAAAGCCGTCGAATTCGCGCGCAAGAATTACCGCCTGCCGAACCTATCGTTCCGCAAGACGGATATCGGCATCCCCGATCTCGACGATGAATCCGTCGATGGCATCATCAATTCGAATGTCCTGCACCGCGTTTATTCCCACTGGGGGTATAACGCAGACGAGGTATTCAATCTGCTTGAAAAGCAAATCCGCAAGCTGAAGGTCGGCGGCACGATGCTGATCCGCGACTATATGCTGCCGTCGGATGACGAATTCGTCCTGCTGGAGCTGCCGAACCTGCCCAGCCGCGGCATGGACCCGCGCAGCCTGTCCGATGCCGACCTGCTGGTGCAGTTTTCGCAAACCGCCCGCCCGATGGCGGAGGGCTGCGAAGGCTTCTTTATCGAAGAGCTGATGCCCCGCCGCGAAGGCACGCGCCTGTTCCGCCTGATGCACAAATGGGCGCTGGAATTCATCCACCGCAAAAACAGCCGCGAAAACTGGCAGCAGGAACTGAAGGAAGAATATACCTTCGCCACGCATCAGGATTTCCGCCGCGAATTTGCGCGCCTGGGCATGCGCATGGTCTTTTCCGCGCCCTATTGGAACCCGTGGGTGGTCAAGAACTGCTTCAAGGGCAGATTCCAGCTTTATACCGAAAACTATGTGCCGATGGGCAGCCCCGCGACGAATTACTTCATCGTGTCGCAAAAGGTTGCCGACAAGCAGAGCCTCGTGCTCGAAGAACGCCGTCCGTCGCAAAAACCCGTGGGCGATTTGCAAATCATGATTGTCCGCGACAAACAAAGCGGGCAGCTGCACGAACTGGTCAAACGCCCCGGCGAATATTGCGACATCGTGCCTTACCGCATTACGCCGGATAACCGCCTTGTCATTTACGTGCGCAGCGGATATCCGCGCCCGATTGTCAACGCGGTGCAGCGCGGGTCGCACAATATCGACGGAAAGAAATGGTCGGGGCACCTTATCGAGCCCATCACCATGGATACCGTCAATATGACGGACGACGTCGAAGAAAACCGCAAAATGATTTTCGACTACGTGAACACATACGGCAGCCTGCGCCCAAAAGCGGACGACAGCTGGTATGTCGGCGATACCTATTTTCCGTCGCCCGACCGTATTGACGAAGCCATCGAACCTGTATTCGTCGAGGTGGAAAACCCGCAAAAAACCGCCTGGCCCATCCAGAAGGACAGCGAGGTCAACTTCACCGAGATCGGGACGATTACCGAACTGGATGCGACCGACATTCTGCTGGCCGCGCAGGTGGGGCTGCTGCCCGAACCGCGTCTGGAAATGCATGTGTTCGAATTGATGTCGCGCTACCAGATGCCGCTGCCGCGCTGGATTGGCGAAACCATGCCCATCCTGCCGGGCCAGCCGACCAAGGGCAAAGACCCCGAGGATATCCTTGAAGACGTGGAGCCCGCCGAATTCGAAGAAGAGAAAAAAGGCGCCATCACCCTCAAGCCTGTCAAATCCGTTTTCGTCGAGGAGGGCAAGGTCGGCCGCGGTACGCGCGGACTGTCGGCGCAGGATATCGAATTCATTCTGACCGAAGACGGCATCGAAAATATCGCCGTTGTTATTCCGCTGTCGCGCGATTGGGACAATAACCTGCTGGTGGCGCTGGAGCCGAAAATCCTACCCGTGCCCAACCGCCTTGGCGGGGACGGCGCCATGCTGAATGCGCCCAGCTTCGTGCTGCCCAAGGACGTGCGCAGCGTCGAGGATGCCAAAGTTTTCATCGCCAACAAGTTCAAGGTACCTGTCGAACAGGTCGGCCAGCTGGGCGAAAGCTATTTCACCCATACGGGCGTGACGCCGCAGCGGGTCTATCCGTTCACCGTGTCGTCGCCGCCGGTGGTGGGTTCGGGGCCGAAGTGGCAATATACGCCGCTGAAACGCCTGTGGCGTGTCAGCCGCTTCTCCCGCTTCAGCGGCCCGCTGTTGAAAGCCATCGCGCGGTTGCACATGTCGATGGACGATAACCATGACATGCAGATGAACCGCAGCCCCGTGAACCTGAAAAGCACCGGCTTTTCCCTCTCCACCGAAAAAGTGGCGGTGGAGGCGAAAAACGTCGGCTATTCCGCCGTGCCGTCACGCGTTCTGGGACAGCGCGGCGGGGCAGGCGGCGGCGCGGGCGCGGCCGCCAAACCGCAAGACCCGATGTGGTCGCCCGATACAGACCCCGCCATCATCGAACAGAATAAAGCCGCGCAGGCCTTGGTCGAAAGCATCGTCGCGCCGCGCGTGGGTCCGCGCCTGTCCGACAGTTACGCCATGGCCAAACGCACCTTGCGCGAAAGCACGGCCATCCAGATGAAAGAAACCTCCGCCGTGACCGAAATCGATAAAGACATCGAGCAGGTCGGGCGGCAGATCAAACAGCGCCTCGAGCTTTCCCCCATGGGCGACCCCACCGGCAAGGGGCGGCGCTGATACGCGTTTGATGCCATGAACAAACCCAACATGATTGACGTTTTCGACCGTGCGCTTTTGCGCCTGCGCCGCGACCGCGCGGCGATGCATATCGGCGATTACGATTTTCTGCTGCGCGATGTGGCGGATCGTTTGATGGAGAGGCTAGATCTTATCCGCCGTCCGTTTCCGCGCATGCTCGACCTTGGCAGCCATCACGGGCCACTGTCGGCGCTGCTTTCGGCGCGTGCGGGTACGCAGGATGTGTTTGCCGCCGATATGGCGCCGCTCTTTGCCGCTGCCGTGCCCGTGCCCGCCGTCGCCGCGGATGAGGATTTCCTGCCCTTCGCGCCCGACAGTTTCGATGCGATTGTCAGCAACCTGTCGCTGCACTGGGTCAATGATTTGCCGGGGGCGCTTGTGCAGATTATCCGTGCGCTGAAGCCCGACGGGCTTTTCATGGCGGCGGTGCTGGGCGGCGAAAGCCTGCGCGAACTGCGCGACAGCCTTATGACGGCGGAACTGGCCGTAACAGGCGGGGCAAGCCCGCGCGTATCCCCGTTTATCGACCTGCGCGATATGGGCGCGCTGATGCAGCGCGCGGGCTTTGCCCTGCCGGTGGTCGATAGCGATATCATCACGGTCGATTACAGCCACCCGCTGAAGCTGATGCAGGATTTGCGCGGCATGGGCGCCAGCAATGCCGTGCATGGCCGCCTGAAACTGCCGACGCGTAAACAGGTGATGCTCGAAGCTGCGCGGATATATCAGGAAAAATACGGTGACAGCCGCGGCCGCGTCAACGCAACGTTTCAGGTGATTTATATGATTGGCTGGCGTCCGCACGAAAGCCAGCAAAAACCCCTCAAGCCCGGCGCCGCCACGGTGCGCCTTGCGGATATCCTTAAAGCGGAAGAGATGAAGACCGACGATATCGCGAAGCCTTAATTATAACGCGCGGCTCAGGCGGCGTCCTTCACCGCCACCATCAGATAATTCACATCAAGGTCGCTGTCGCTGAGTTTGAATTTCAGGCGCAGCGGGTCGTAGACGAGGCCGGTGATATCCGTGACCTCAAACCCCATGTTCATCAGCGGGGCGGCGACTTCGGACGGCTTCAGGAATTTACGCCAGTCATGCGTACCCGCCGGCAGCCAGCGCAGCACATATTCCGCCATGCCAATCCCCAGCACGAATGATTTCGCCGTGCGGTTGAGGGTGGACAGCACCAGCATGCCCCCCGGTTTCACCAGCGATGCGCAGGATGTCAGGAACAGATCCACATCCGCCACATGCTCGACGACTTCCAGTGTGGTCACGATATCGAATTGCGCGCCGCTGTCCGCCAGCGCCTCCGCCGTTGTGACCTGATAATCGATGGACAGGCCGCTGGCTTCGGCATGGGCGCGGGCGGCGCGGATGTTTTCTTCGCCTGCATCCACACCGGTGACCGCCGCGCCCATACGGGCGAGGGGTTCGGCGACAATACCGCCGCCGCAGCCGATATCGGCGGCGGTCAGCCCCTGCAGCGCGCCCAGCTTTTCGGCATCCAGACCGAAATGCGCGCAGGCCATGCGGCGGATGTAATCGAGTCGCACGGGGTTCAGTTTATGCAGGGGCTTCATCGGCCCCGATTCATCCCACCATTTCGCGCCCAGCTGTTCGAACTGAACGAGGTCTTTTTCATCAACCGTGCGGCGCGATGAAAATTTTTTTGTGTTTTTTTCGTTCATAACAGCCTCGCGAGGGGGTCTCTATAGAACTGGTTTTAAAGTGTTTTTTGGAAAATGCAACCCTTCCTTAAGGGGGGTTAATCGAGGGTTAATGTCATAATTCATTTCCTTAACTTATTTTTCATAGACGAAACGTAGTCTTGCTTCTGGGGAAACTATGGAACTGCAAAGAAGGGGAATACGGGGATGGCACTGGGGTTCAATTCTGCCGCACATAAAAAGAACGAAGTCGTCGCAACGACCATCGAAATGCGCGCACAAATCGTCAAACGCATGGACAGCGCCTACCAGCGTCTCAGCGCAAACTTCAACCACACGGCCAGCCGGGAAGATACGCTGCTCGGCGGCATGGTGATCGGCTTTCTGGGCTGGATGGCCTTCGGCCACATGCTGCAGACTGCTTTCGCCGGCAACGAAACCATGAGCAAATTCCTCGAAAACGCGAACGACCCGACGCTGTGCGCGGTTGTTGATGGCGCGACCGAGATGATCGACGAAAACAACAGCAAATTCCGCTACAGCAAATCCTCGATGTATCCGAAAGGCCGCCGTCAGGACGCTATCAAAGGCCAGCCGATGAACCGCAAATTCAATCTGGTTGCGGCAAACCAGAACTACCGCTTTCAGCTGGATGCCCGCAACGAAGTCGCCTATATGGCCGAAATGCTGGAAATGCTGGATAAAATGGAAAAAGACGGCGTGAGCGAACTGAGCGTCAACCCCGCCCAGCCGCTGTACGACACGCTGAAGCAAAACGTTGCGTTGGCCCGTCAGGACAAGGTTGTCACGCGCTTTTCCTCGCCGGTACGTAAATTCGCCTGATAAAGGGGCGCGGGACAGGGGTTTTCGTACATTTGGCGTTTGCCTGCCGCACGGCGGGGTGGCATGCTGGAGAAGCCCCGCAACCCCGCGGGCGCGGAGCGGACGATGAAAGAATTCAGCACCTCGCTTGTACGCGAAAAAATAGAATTTCTGGACGAAGCGGTGGACGGTATCGTCCCGACCGCGATTGTGCGCAGCAACCGTATTTTCCTGCGCCTGCCGTCGCCGGAAGAACCCGCGCAAGCCGATAAAATCGTAATCCGCACCCAGACCATGCCGACGGCGCTGCGTCTGGCGGGCAAGGTGATGTTCAGCTATTACCGCAACGGTCTTTTCAGCACACGGCACGAGCCTTATGACTGGGACGTACAGTGGGATGCCGTGCAGTCGGGCTATGACCGCGCCTTCATGCCCGATTTGTGGGCGTCGGTTTACGTCAACGGAAAATCCGCGTTTAAAACCGTCAGCTCGCCGTTTGTGGATATCGTGGAGCAATGCGCGCTTTTGAGCCTCGACAACTACGACGCCGCCATCCATGTGACGGAAGAGGCGCTGCGCAAGATCGGCCGCTCCATGCGTATCAACCATTCATCGACGATTGCGGCGGTGATGTCCGACGGTGGCGCGGAGATGCGCTGCGGCATCATCCACCGCATGGACGGCCGCGATGCGACGTTCAATTTCATGGTGTCCGGCGGGCAGAACGCGCACCGCGTGGTGCAGTCGCTCGGCACCGCCGCGGCGTTTCTGGAGGCGATTAACCTGCAGCGCGTCGTGCGCAGCATGCAGGAAAAAATCCGCGCCCGCGAAGCCGCCAAGGCCTCGCCCGAGGCGACGCGGCTGCGTGCCGCCACCGCCCGCATGACGGCGATTGACAAGGCGATTAATTCTTTCGAAGATGCATATAGCGTCAAATACAGGCCGGCCAAACCCGACTTTTTCGGCACCAGCCCGGGCTTTGGCAGTTTCTAGTCATTTATACTATTCGCAGGAACAAAAAGGGGATACGCGCCATGGATAAAAGCGGCATGGAAAAACTGGTGGCCATGATGGCCAGCGACACCGACAGCGATGCGGTCATGGGCCTGCGTGGTTTTCAGGCGTGGTTGCGCGAAGAAAACGTGTCATTTGCCAAGGCGGTGATGTCGATTGTCGACAACCTGCCCGCGCTGCGCACCCCGCTGAGCGCGGATAGCCTGACAGGCGCGCCGCAGGAACGCGGCGCAGTCAGCGTATCGGGCATGCCGCAGTGCGTTGCGGTGATGCCGGGGATTATCATGATTATCCCGCCGGGGCAGACGGAGGGGGAAAAGATCACCCTGCCGGGTGCGGCGGCAGCGCAGACCAGAGAAATCGCGGATGGCGTCAAGGACGTGCTGGTCGCCGCGGTCATCAATAAAAGCCGCTTCAAGCTGAAGCTCGTCGATATCAAAGACCGCTTCGGCGAAGTTGTCGAAACCGTCTTGCAGGGCGAATATGACCGTGCGGGCATGCAGCCGGTGAAAGTCTGGACAAACGTCAAAGGCGAAACCGCCGCGCTGGCCACGGTTCTGCGCCGCGCCGTTTCTGCTGCGCTGCCAGATCTGGTCGCTTAAGTCTAAGAATTATAAGCATAAATTTTATGACGCCCGTTTTTGCTTTACGCTCGGCAAAAACGGGCGTAATGCTGTTACATAATCATTTTCTGATGTTTGAAGGGAGGAGCCCATGGCAACCTCAGACAAGACACAGCCGCAGGCGGATGCCGCCGACAGCAAAATCGTCAACTTCGACGAATACCGCAAGCGTATCGATGATTTGCGCTGGACGCAGATGAACATCGGCGAAAAGCTTTTCGATGCTTTCGTCAATACGCCCTATAACATGTTCCTGTATGTGCGCCGCGGCCTGAGCGAAGGTGCGCGTATTATTTTCAAAGGCCCCGATGCCGTCGATAACGGCAAAGCCTATGTCGATCGTCTGGGGGGCGGGGTTTACCTTGACCGCGCTGCGGCCGAAAGCGACAACCGCTATGCGCTCTGTCACGGGCTTTCGAAAAAATTTCAGGAAAAGGCCGTGCGTCTCGCGCGTCAGGCTTTTGATGAATGCACCGATTTCAGCGTCCTGAAACGCACGGGGCAACTGGCCCCGCTGGCATCCTGACGATTAAAAAAGCTTCATCGCAATCGTCATGCCCTCTGCCGTCGGCAGCAGGATGCCATGGTATTTTTCCGGATCGGATAAACGCAGATTGAAATCGCGCATCGCCGCCAGCGCCGTATCGCGTACGCGCGGCGGGCGCTCGTGCATCCAGACGGCGCCGAACAACAGCGTATTGTCCCCGACAATCAACCCGCCCTTGCGCACATGCGCCTCCGCCCAGTCCAGATACTGGGCGTAGTTGAGTTTATCCGCATCGATAAACACCATATCAAACGGCCCCTCGGTGGACAGGGTGGGCAGGGTTTTCATCGCATCGCCTTCGATGATGGTGATGCGCGCCTCTGCTTTGGCATTTTCTTTGGCCAGCGCCGCGCGCGCCGGATCTTTTTCGCATGTCCAGATGCGCCCGTCTGCGGGCAGGGCCGCGGCCATAGAGAGCGCGGAGTAGCCGCCCAGCGTGCCAATCTCCACAATCCTGCGTATGCCTGCGAGTTTTATCAGCAGCTGCAAAAGCCGCGCTTCGTCGGCGTGGATGCTGATGCCGTCATGCGTGCCGGTCAGGCTGGCGCGCGCCTGTTTCTGCGCGGCGTTTTCATGGCCGAACAGGGCGCGGATGTAATCGTCGCGGCTGTCAAAGCTGTCGTGTGTCATGACAGATGCTTCATCAGGAAGGTATGCGCGAAATAGCCAAGCACCAAAAGCGCAACCCCGCTGCCATAGAGCGCCCAGAAGCCGAGGTTCAGACGTTGCGCCAGCAGAAACGGCACAAAGAACAGCAAAGACAGCGGCACGGCGGTGACGATGCTTTTGGCAAAACGCACGCTGCTTTCGGTATCTTTGAATTCGCTGTAGGAAAAGGCGAGGGCGAGCAGGCTCATGAGCGGCAGGGCGATGATAAAACCCGCCAGCTCCGGCCGCTTGTTCGACAGCCACGATGCGAAGGCGATGATGCAGGCGGAAAGGATGATTTTGGCGGCAGGCCAGAGCATGATATATTCCCCGAATGTTTACGGCGATTGTGCCGCAGCAAACAGGGAGTTGCAAGCATGCGCGTGGTGGTGCTGACAGGGGCGGGCATATCGGCGGAATCGGGCATTTGCACCTTTCGCGGCGCGGATGGCCTGTGGGAAGGGCACCGCATCGAAGACGTCGCCTCGCCCGAAGGGTTCCTGCGCGACCCCGCGACAGTTTACCGTTTTTACAACGAACGCCGCCGCCAGCTGGTCAGTCCTGATATCGCGCCGAATGCGGCGCATGTCGCGCTGGCGGATCTGGAGACGCATCTGGGCGATGATTTCCTGCTGGTCACGCAAAACATCGACGATCTGCACAAACGCGCGGGCAGCCGCCGCGTGCGTTCGATGCACGGAGAGCTGCGCAAGGCGCGCTGCGATGCCTGTCACGATGTGCCCGATTATGACGGCGATTTCGATCACCTGACGGTCTGCCCGTCCTGCGGGCGGGCGGGGCATTTGCGCCCGCATGTGGTGTGGTTCGGCGAAATGCCGCTGTATATGGAAGAAATCTACGAAGCGCTTATGAACTGCGATATCTTCGCCGCCATCGGTACCTCCGGCCATGTCTATCCGGCGGCGGGGTTTGTGGAGCTGGCGTCGCGCGCGGGCGCGGAGACGGTGGAAATCAATCTGGAGCGGTCCGCCGTACATTCGGCTTTTGACAACGCAATATACGGCCCCGCGACAATGGCGGTGCCGCAGTGGGTATCGGCGCTTAAATCACGATAAGTCCGGTATCGGGGTCGATGCTGCAATTATCCAGCCAGAACACATCGCCATATGCTTTGGCGGGAAGGCACGTCGCCACGGCCTGCGTGACATCGTTCATGACGGCCTGCGGCCACGGTGGATTGATAATCAGGATACCGCTGCCTGTCATGCGGAAATGTTCCTGCGGCGGTGTTTCAAGCCGGATTTCGCTGACCAGCGCATCGCGCACGCCGGATTTGACAAGCTCGCTCAGCATCTGGCGGTGGCCGCCCGTGGCTAGCATCGGATACCACAGAAAAACGCAAAGCTGCGGCATTTTTTTGAGCGCGCGCAAGATGGCCTTGGGCACGTCCGCGTAATCCGTTTTCATTTCATAGCTGGGGTCGATGACGGCCAGCGCGCGGCGTTCGGTCGCGGGCAGGCTGTCGATAAGGGTTTTCAGCCCGTCGCCCTGCACGGTTTGTACGCGCGGCTTCACGCCCGGCATCTCGCGCGCCATCGCCTGCTGCAAATGGCCGAATTCGCCGGGGTGGCGTTCGGTGGCAATCAGGCGGTCGGCGCCGCGCAGCATCTGGCGGCACAGCATCGCGGATCCGGGATAAACGGCAAGGTTGTCACCGTCGTTGAAAACGGCAACGGCGTCCAGATACGGGCGCAGCGCCGGCGGCGCGTCCGCGCGCTGCGGCCAGAGGGCGGTGATGCCGTTGTCGAATTCGCGGTTTTTTTGCGCCTCCGCATCCTCAAGCGCGTAAAGCCCGCGCCCCGCATGGGTGTCGATGACGCATACCGGCGCGGGTTTGACGAGCAGCGATTTCAGCACCTGCGCAAGCAGGGCGTGTTTCTGCACATCGGCGAAATTGGCGGCGTGATATATGTGCTGGTACGAAAGCATGGCTGTTTATACCCCCGCGGCGACAAAAGAAAAAGCCCCCGAAACAGGTTCGGGGGCTTTTTTGATCCTGAAAGACCTTAGGCAGCTTTGAGGTTCACAGCCGTCATACGACCGGCGCGGTCGGGCGCCAGTTCGAATTCGATCTTTTGGCCTTCGTTCAGGCTTTGCATGCCGGATTTTTCGACAGCAGAGATATGAACGAATACATCGTTTCCACCTTCATCGGGAACGATGAAGCCGAAACCTTTTTTGTTGTTGAACCATTTTACGGTACCGCTAGGCATACCAGTCTCTCCTTGAGTCAAGTTGTCGTACAAGCAGCGGAAAGCTGCCGGGTGTCTAGCCGCTGTGTCAAAGCCGCATCGCAAGCGAGTGAAGTTGAGTACAGTCCAGCCTTAAAATAGGAGTAACGCATTTCATATCCCCCCGCAACTGCAAATCAGGGGGGTGTGGACGCTTTTTTACGGTCTAAATATTTGATTTATATAGTGAAATATTCTTTCCGCGTTATGTCAGGGCGATCAGCCATACCAAACCGGCCAGAATCAGCGCCACCAGCACCGCCGCGCTGCCCGCATCCTTGGCATGTTTGGCAAGCGGATGGCGTTCAGGCCCGAAGCGGTCGATGGCGGCTTCGACGGCGGAGTTCAAAAGTTCGGTGATCAGGACCAGCAGCACGCTCGCCACCATCAGCGCCAGCATCACGCGGTCCGGCGCGATAAAAAAGGCGAGGGGGATGAGAACGGCCGCCGCGATACATTCCTGCCGGAACGCCGCTTCGCGTATAAACGTCGATTTCAGCCCGTCGCGGGAATAGAAAAATGCGCGCACGATGCGCGTGATGCCCGTCGGCTTTTGCGGAAACGAAGGCGGGGGTGTGTCAGTCATGCGTCTTGTTCCTGATGTTGCAGCGCGCGCTGTTCATAGGCCGTGTAAATATCGCGGATGGGCCCCGGCATGGTCAGCGCCATGCGCGCCGGCATATCCGACACGATGCGCCCCTGATCAAGGAACAGGATGCGGTCGAACATCGGCAGCAGGTGCAGACGGTGCAGGGTCGCGATAATCGTCTTGTCCTTGAAATGCGTGAACAGGTTGCGGAAGATTTTTTCCTCGGTCATCAAATCGACGCTGCTGGTCGGCTCGTCCAGCAGTACGATATCCGATTGCTCCGCCGCGAAAATCCCGCGGGCGAGGGCAAGGCGCTGGCGCTGCCCGACGGACAGGTTGACGCCTTTTTCGCGGATGTCGGTATCCAGCCCCTGCGGCAGTTTGGCCAGCACCGGCATGAATTCGGCCAGCGACAGGGCGCGGTACACATCGGTATCCGGCACATCAAGGCCGAAGGTGACGTTGAAGCGCATGGTATTTTCAAAAACTTCGGGGTCCTGCGGTATCAGGGTCGTGACCTGCGCCAGCTGCGTGAATTCGCCCGGTTTGCCGTCGATGGTGACCTCTGCGCTATCGGGCGCGCGCAGGGCGCGCAGCAGCGTCAGCAGCGTCGATTTCCCCGCGCCCGATGTGCCGATGAGTGCGATGTTTTCGCCGCGGCGCAGGCTGAGGTTGACGTCCTGCAGCGTCGAGGGGCGTCCGCCCGCCGCATCGCCGCGGTGCGTAAAGCGCAGATGGTCGAGGCGGATATGCTGCCAGCCCGTCGGCGGTGCGGGCAGGTCGTGGCCCGTCAGGCGCGCATGGTCGTCCAGGATGCCCTGCGTCGATCGCAAATCGGCCAGCGTTTGCAGCCATGTGCTGTGAATGGACATCAGGCCGAATCCTTGCTGGCCGACGCGGCTTTGGTACAGATAGACCGTCACCAGCGTCCCCGCCGCGATGGCCGCGCCGCTTTGCAGCTGAAACCAGATGTAGCCCAGCAGGATGATGCCGAGCATGAATACGTTCAGCATCGTATAGATGAAATAGCGCCATTCGTTGATTTTCACTTCGCGCATGAAAGGCGGCATGGCGAGGTTCAGCTTGGACAGCAGCGTATCGCGCGAAAAGCTTTGCAGGCGCAAAACGATGATGCTGACCATGTTGCTGACGAAATCGAAAAACGTCGCGCTGGCGCCGTGCGAAACCTCGTTGGTATCGTGGATGGCTTCCGTCATGCGGCGGTTGAGCGCAATAATGCACAGCATCGCCAGAATAAAGCTGATCAGGCTGGCAATACCAATCGCGGGGCTGAACCACATCAGCATCGCAATCGCCCCCGCCAGCGTCATGACGTTCTGGAAGCTGACGAAACTGTTCTGCACGAAGTTTTTCAGCGCGAGCGCCGCCGTGCGGATGCGGTTGATGGTGCTGCCCGAATGGTGGTCCTGATGCCAGCCCAGCGGCAATTCGGCCAGACGTTCGAACATGCGGGTGATGTAATTGACGTAGACGACCTGCCCGGCGCGGCGTTCCATCACGCGTGCGGGGCCGTGCAGCGTCCACATCAGGAAATGGCAAAGAATAATCAGCCCCAGATATTTCGCGCAATCTGCAAACAGGTTGGTGTCGGCTTTTTGCAGCGTGTTGACCAGCTGGCCCAGCAGATAGGGCGTCGCGAGTTCAAACCCGATCGCGAAAACATACATCAGGTGATAGGTAAGGATGATGCGCCGCTGCTCCCCCGCGTATTGCCAGCATTCGCGCCACAGGCGGACGTAGGAAAAATTCCACCACTGGCGGGGCGGGGCGGCGGCGGGGGCGCTATCGGTGGCGGCGGCAGGGGTGGATGTGGACATGGTCGAATCCCGTGAAAATGGCCTCCATCCTATCCGGAATCCGGAAAGCCGTGCATCAGGATTATTTTTAATGTCAGGAGTGTTTTACGGGGAACTTTTTCCCGAATCTTTCGGGGCGGGGATTTTGCAGGTCGACAATCCCAGCGCCG
The DNA here is from genome assembly GCA_964551435.1 of uncultured Micavibrio sp. Taxonomy (GTDB): domain Bacteria; phylum Pseudomonadota; class Alphaproteobacteria; order Micavibrionales; family UBA2020; genus UBA2020. Next base: position 3,611 of record CAZKBS010000003.1, on the reverse strand, counting down.
CATAAAGCCCGCAGCGGCCCATGACGCTGTTGAGCAATAACCCGCCCGCCAGCATCATCAGCAGGATGGCCGGCCAGCCCGTTATAATGCCGCGCCACCACAAAAACGCAATAACACCAGCGGCCAGCGCGCGCAGGATGCGGTCGGCGGTACCAAGGTTACGGGGGATGGCAGCGGGGCTTTTCATGAGCTTAATATATAGACTGCCATCGCCGCGTGACAAGCGGGGGCAAAACTGGCACAGTGCTGCCAACAACAAAAACAAGACCGGAACACAAGGCCCAGCCCCGACCATGGCGTCCTCTCTTATTCTCAGCGTACAGGAAGGCAGTATCGCCTTTGGCGAGAAAACGATTTTCGACAACCTCTCCTTCAATATCCACGAAGGGGACAAAATCTGCCTTGTCGGCAAGAACGGCACGGGCAAATCGACGCTGATGAACATCATCACGGGGGAAAAAGACCTCGACAGCGGGGAGCGCTGGGTGCTGCAGGGCATCACCATCGGCTACCTGCAGCAGGAAATCACCCCCGTACCGGGCCAGACGGTTTACGATTTCGTGTTCCAGCAGCTGAAAAAATCCGGGCAGGAGGAAGAAAACCTCTACAAGGTCGATATGGTCATCCAGCCTTTGGAGCTGAGACCCGAAGACCGCATGGACAGATTATCGGGCGGGCAGCTGCGCCGCGCCGCTCTCGCGCGGGCGCTGGTGGAGGAGCCGGATATCCTGCTGCTCGACGAGCCGACCAACCACCTTGATCTCGATGTCATCGAATGGCTGGAAAAATACCTGAACATGTACCGCGGCGCGATTTTGTGCGTCAGCCACGACAAGACGTTTCTGAGCAATATTTCCGACAAGATTTTCTGGCTGGACCGCGGCAACATGCGCGTCTGCCCCAAAGGCTTCAGCCATTTCGATGAATGGTCGACCCTGCTTTTGGAGCAGGAGGAGCGCGAACTGAAAAACCGCGCCAAGCTGGTCGAACAGGAAGTCGAATGGGCCAGCCGCGGGGTGAAGGCGCGCCGCAAACGCAATATCCGCCGCCTGCAAATCATGCATGAAGAACGTGCGCGCCTGAAACGTGACCAGAGCGCGTTCCGCCGCATGATGTCCAAAGTCGATATCGGCGAGATGGAGAATGCCGAGCTGGGATCCCGCGTTGTCGCCGAATTTTTCAAGGCCGACAAAAAATTTGTGGATGAAGAGGGGCGGGAAATCCTGATCCTCGACAAATTCAACATGCGCATATCCAAGGGCGACCGCATCGGTATTCTGGGGCGCAACGGTTCGGGCAAGACATCTTTTCTGAAACTGTTGACGGGCGAGGACAAGCCCGATATGGGCAAGGTCAAGCTCGCGCGGGATATCGAAGTATCCTATTTCGACCAGAAACGCCGCGACCTGCTACCCGATGCCACCATCCAGCAGGTGCTGTGCCCGCAGGGCGGGGATTACCTGAAGGTCATGGGCAAGACGCGCCATATCTGCGGCTATCTGAAGGATTTTTTGTTCGAGCCTTCCATGGTTATGCAGCGCGTGGGCACGCTGTCGGGCGGGCAGAAAAACCGCCTGCTGCTCGCCAAGGTGCTGGCCGATCCCAAGCCGCTGTTGATTTTGGACGAACCGACGAACGATCTTGATATGGATACGCTCGACAGGCTTGAAGAAATTCTGTCGCATTATACGGGCACGCTGATTGTGGTCAGTCATGACCGCGATTTCCTCGACCAGACGGTCAGCAAGATTTTAGCCTTCGAAGGCAACGGCGTGGTCGAGGCCTGCATCGGCGGTTATAGCGATTATCTGGCCGTGCGCGACAAGCTGCGCGCCGACCGCCTGAAGCGCCGCGACGAAGACGACGAGGAGCGCGGGTTTATCCGCCGCGAAGAGAAACAGCGCAAAGCGGAAGCCGCGCCAAAAACGCAGGAAACCGCAAAACCGGCCGCGCCCAAAAAGCTCACGTATAAACTGCAATACGAACTCGACAACCTGCCCGCAAAAATCGCGGCGCTGGAGAGCGAGATTACAACGCTTGAATCCCTGCTCGACGACCCGACGCTGTTCGAGCGTGACCGCGGGCAATTCGATACAGCCTCAAAACGTCTGGTGCTGGCGCGGGCCGATTTGGAAACCGCGGAAATGCGCTGGCTGGAGCTCGACGAGATGCGCGCGCAGCTGGGCGCCTGACGGGCGGTTTCGGGCCGCCGCGCCCGCCTGTGGAAAACTGAAAAACCCCCCGATTCTAGGGCAAATTCGACCCCGGCCCCTGTGGATAACTTTGCTAAAAAGCGTTTTTTGGGGTTTTTTGCACCGCTTTAGGACAAAAAAACCTCTAAAACCCCCGTTTTTCGGGGGTTTTATGCGGTTTCCTCTTGGCGGGCACTGGTGAATCTGTCATGAATCGTTGTGTCACCGCGCGAAGGGGATGAACTGAGGGGAAGCGCCGATTTTAAAGGCTTTTCCTCGCATGTCAGACGCCGGTCGTTCAACAATCTCATTATGAAGTGAGTTTTAAAATGGCTAAAGCAACCCAACCCACCGTTACCCTGAAAAACATTGCAGCCGACATCGCTGAAAAGCACGAGCTGACCAAAAAGCAAGTTAACGCGATCATGGATGACCTCGTCGTCGCGCTCGTTAAAAACCTGAAAAAAGGTAACCGCGTCCGCCTCGCTGGCCTCGGCATCCTGCAAGTTCGCAAGCGCGCTGCCCGCATGGGTCGCAACCCCGCAACCGGCGAAACCATCAAAATCCCGGCGAAAAAGAAAATCGCTTTCCGCGCCGCGAAAGAACTGAAAGAAGCTGTTGGCAAGTAATGCCTTGGCGTCTCTGCGATAGCGGACGCCAAAGACTTCAAGAAAAACCCGCTCTGGCAACAGGGCGGGTTTTTCTTTATACAAACATCATCCGCAAACAGCTTTGAAAAGGCCGCGTCATGAACAACTACGAACGCAAAGTCCGCGATTTCCATCTCGCGTTTGATATCGGTGTCGATATGCCCATCACGTCCGATCTTCTGGCCTTTCGCAAAAAGCTGATCGGCGAGGAAGTGGAAGAACTTTACGCCGAAATCGACAAGGCGCGCGCCGAAATCGCTGCGGGCGGCAGCATCACGCGCGAAACGCTGGCCGCGATGATGAAAGGGCCGAATTATCATCCGCCCAAACTCGACGACCTGATCGATGTCATTCCGGTCGGCGAAGATGGCGATGCGCGGGATGCGGCCTGAGTGCGGATGTGACCTGAGTGCCGATATGAATTGACACAGCGCAGCAGACATTAGATTGCGCAAATCAGATATTTTATTGCCCTGAATAGGCGTTGACATAAAGAGGGCGCGGCCTATGCTGGCCGCGTCTATCATTTTTTGTATCGGAAGGGCGGAAGAAGTCATGCAGCGGCTTTTCAAGGTATTTGTCATGGCCTGTTTCTTTGCGGGAGCGGTGATGCCGCCCGCGGCGCTGGCGCATAGCGGCGGTTGCCGCAAAAACTCCCCGCCCGGCCAGTGCTGCCACATGGAAACGCGCATCGGCATTGTGCATTGCCATTAATAATTTAGGGCCAAGACTCATTAAATCCACCATACGAGAGCGGCGACGAGGCAGA
>CAZKBS010000002.1:0-268623 GCA_964551435.1 uncultured Micavibrio sp. | reverse complement strand
TGGTCGGCCAGGTCTTCGCGCTGTTCGTGCTCACCGTTGCGGCGGGCGAGGCGGCGATCGGGCTGGCCATCCTGGTGGTCTATTTCCGCAACCGCGGCACCATCGCGGTTGAAGACATCAACATGATGAAGGGCTGAGGCGGCGATGACGATGTACCATCTGATCGTTTTCCTGCCCCTGCTGGCCGCGATTATCGCCGGCTTCTTCGGGCGCCGTATCGGCGATGTTGCCGCCATGGCGGTCACCTGCGCCGCTGTGATCGTTTCTGCCATCCTGTCCTGGATTGCCTTCTATCTGGTGATTTCCAAGGGCATGGTTGTCAACGTGAAGGTTCTGGACTGGATCGATTCCGGCAGCTTCAGCGTCGACTGGGCGCTGAAGATCGACCAGCTCACCGCCGTCATGCTGGTGGTGGTCAATACCGTGTCGGCCGTCGTGCATGTCTACAGCGTCGGCTACATGAGCCATGACGAGCATCGGCCGCGCTTTTTTGCCTATCTGTCGCTGTTCACCTTCGCCATGCTTATGCTGGTGACGGCCGACAACTTCGTGCAGCTCTACATGGGCTGGGAAGGCGTGGGCCTGGCCTCCTACCTGCTGATCGGTTTCTGGTTCAAGAAACCCTCGGCCAATGCCGCGGCCATCAAGGCTTTCGTGGTCAACCGCGTCGGCGATTTCGGCTTCGCACTCGGCATCTTTGCGCTGTTCCTGGCCACCGGCTCGGTTACTTTCGATGCCGTCTTCAAGGCCGCGCCGGATCTGGCTGGCAAGACCTTTCATTTCCTCTGGAAGGACTGGGATATCCTCACGGTTGCGACCTTCCTGCTGTTCCTGGGCGCCATGGGCAAGTCAGCCCAGCTTGGCCTGCACACCTGGCTGCCGGACGCCATGGAAGGCCCAACCCCTGTTTCGGCCCTGATCCATGCCGCGACGATGGTGACCGCCGGCGTCTTCATGGTGGCGCGCTGTTCGCCGCTGTTTGAATACGCGCCGGACACGCTGGCCTTCGTGGCTGTGATCGGTGCCAGCACGGCCTTCTTCGCTGCCACCGTGGGCCTGGCGCAGAACGACATCAAGCGCGTGATCGCCTATTCGACCTGCTCGCAGCTCGGCTACATGTTCTTCGCGCTGGGCGTCTCGGCCTATCCAGCCGCGATCTTCCACCTGTTCACCCACGCCTTCTTCAAGGCGTTGCTCTTCCTCGGTGCCGGCTCGGTGATTCACGCCGTCGATGGCGAGCAGGACATGCGCAACATGGGCGGTCTGTGGAAACACATCAAGGTCACATATGCGATGATGTGGATCGGCAGCCTCGCGCTGGCAGGTTTCCCGATTTTTGCCGGCTATTATTCCAAGGACATGATCCTGGAAGTGGCTTATGCCGCCGGCGGCGTGGGTACCTATGCCTATGTGCTGGGCATGGCCGCGGCGATCCTGACGGCTTTCTATTCCTGGCGCCTGCTGTTCATGACCTTCCATGGCGCGCCTCGTGCCGACCATCACGTCATGGAGCATGTGCATGAAAGCCCAATGGTGATGTTGGCGCCATTGTCCGTACTGGCTTTCGGCGCGGTCTTTGCCGGCATTGCCTTCTATGACGGCTTCGTCGGCCATCACTGGCGCGAATTCTGGGGTGAAGCGATCTTCATCCTGCCCGAGAACAAGGCCATGGACGAGGCCCATAATGTGCCCTTCCTTGTCAAGGTCGGCCCGATCATCGTTGGGGTTATCGGGATTGCCATTGCCTGGCTGGCCTATGTCCGCGACACCAGCCTACCCGTGGCGGCCGCCCGTCAGCACCGGATGCTGTATCAGTTCTTGCTGAACAAGTGGTATTTCGACGAGCTTTACGACCGCGTCTTCGTGCGGCCGTCATTCTGGCTCGGCCGGATATTCTGGAAGGGTGGCGACGGCAAGATCATCGACGGCTTCGGGCCCGATGGTTTCGCCGCCACCGTGGTGCGGTTGGCCAAGCGGGCCTCGATCCTGCAGACCGGCTATGTCTATCACTATGCCTTCGCCATGCTGATCGGCGTGGCGGCGCTGGTGACCTATTTCTTCAGTGCGATGGGGCACTAATCCGATGTCGAGCATGCCCTTGCTGTCGATCGTCACCTTCCTGCCGCTGGCGGGAGCCGCGTTCATCTTCCTGGCCCGTGGGCCGGAGGAGATCGTGGCCCGTAACGCCCGCGCCGTGGCTCTCTGGACCACCACGATCACCTTCGCGGTGTCGCTGCTGATCTGGCTGAATTTCGATAATTCGACCGCCGCCTTCCAGTTCGTGGAAAAGACCGACTGGATAGCCGCCGGCATCAACTACCATATGGGTGTCGACGGCATTTCGATGCTGTTCGTTATCCTGACCACCTTCCTGATGCCATTCTGCATTCTCGCCTCGTGGGAAGCCATCGAGACCCGCGTCAAGGAATACATGATCGCCTTCCTGGTCATGGAAACCCTCATGATCGGTGTGTTCTGCGCGCTCGACCTGGTGCTGTTCTACCTGTTCTTCGAGGCCGGCCTGATCCCGATGTTCCTGATCATCGGCATCTGGGGCGGCAAGCGCCGCATCTACGCCAGCTTCAAGTTCTTCCTCTACACGCTGCTCGGCTCGGTGCTGATGCTGCTGGCGATTCTGTATATGTATTTCACCGCCGGCACGACCGATATCCCGAGCCTGATGAAGACCGGGCTGTTCTCGGCGCAGGCGCAGACATGGCTGTGGCTGGCCTTCTTCGCCTCGTTTGCCGTGAAGATGCCGATGTGGCCGGTGCATACCTGGCTGCCCGATGCGCACGTGGAAGCGCCGACGGCAGGCTCCGTCATTCTGGCGGGGGTATTGCTGAAAATGGGCGGCTACGGCTTCCTGCGGTTGTCTTTGCCGATTTTGCCCGAAGCCTCCGCGTATTTCACGCCGCTGATTTTTACGCTGAGCGTGATTGCGGTTGTTTATACCTCGCTCGTCGCGCTGGTGCAGGAAGACATGAAAAAGCTCATCGCTTATTCATCCGTCGCGCACATGGGTTTTGTAACGCTGGGTATTTTCACGTTCAACCAGCAGGGTCTTGAAGGCGCGATGTTCCAGATGCTGTCGCACGGCGTCGTGTCGGCTGCGCTGTTCCTGTGCGTCGGCGTGGTTTATGACCGCCTGCATACGCGCGAAATCTCCCGTTATGGCGGACTTGTTAAAAACATGCCGCGTTATGCCGCTGTATTCATGCTCTTTACCATGGCTTCGGTCGGCTTGCCGGGAACAAGTGGTTTCGTTGGTGAATTCCTCGTCCTTATCGGCATGTGGCAGGCAAGCACGGTTTATACCTTCATCGCGGCAACCGGCGTTATTCTGGGGGCGGCCTATATGCTGTATCTCTATCGCCGTGTCGTTTTCGGCGAGCTGACCAAGCCTGATGTGAAGGCGATGAAAGATATCAATCTGCGCGAAGTGTCGATTTTCGCGCCGCTGGTGGTGCTGGTGCTGTGGATGGGTGTTTATCCCTCCAGCGTTATCGCCCCGATGGCGCCGTCGCTGACGCGGGTTCTTGACCAATATCATGCGCGCGTCACCCATAAAACGGCTGCCGCGCCCGCCATTCAAAACACCGCCGTGCAAGAACAAGAAAAAGCCGGCGAGGGAGAAGCACAATGAGACCCTTTGAAGCCCCAGCGCTGACGCCGGCCTTTCCGGAGATTTTTCTGGCGATTGTGACGCTGTTCCTTCTCGTTCTGGGCGTTTCGCGCAAGAACGATGACAGCCAGACCATATCCAATCTCAGCCTGTTCGGTCTGATTGCGGTGACGGCGGTCATGTTCCGTTTCAGTCATGAAACATTCAGCACCTTTAACGGTATGTATGTTACCGACGGCTTTGCCGTTTACATGAAAATCCTGATCCTGATCGGCTCCGCCGTGACGATTTTCATGTCGGCGCGCTATGCCGAACGCCAGCAGATATCGCGTTTTGAATATCCGGTGCTTATCCTGTTTTCGACGCTGGGTATGATGCTGATGACTTCGGCGAATGACCTGATTTCTCTTTATATGTCGCTGGAACTGCAAAGCTTGCCGCTTTATGTGTTGGCGGCCATGCGCCGAGACAGCGTCAAATCGACGGAAGCGGGGCTGAAATATTTCGTTCTGGGCGCGCTGTCGTCAGGCATGCTGCTTTATGGATCGTCGCTGATTTACGGCTATACCGGCGCGACCAATTTCAACGATATCGCCGCCGCGCTGACCACGCATGAAGTTCTGCCAATCGGTGTTGTGACCGGGATGGTTCTTTTGCTGTCCGGTTTTGCCTTCAAAATCGCGGCGGTGCCGTTCCATATGTGGACGCCCGACGTTTATGAAGGTGCGCCGACATCGGTCACGGCGTTTTTCGCGATCGTGCCGAAAATGGCCTCGCTCGCCCTGATGGTGCGCGTTTTCATGGGCCCGTTCGAGCCGATGGTGGACGAGTGGCGTCAGGTTGTCGTGCTGCTGGCCGTGGCCTCGATGGCGCTGGGCAGTGTCGCGGCGATTGCGCAGCAGAATATCAAGCGCATGCTCGCCTATAGTTCTATCGGCCATATGGGCTATGCCCTTGGCGGTATTGCCGCCGCCAGCGAGGTGGGGATCAAGGCCGTTATCGTCTATGCCACGATTTATATGCTGACCAGCATTGGCACCTTCGCGATTGTGATGATGATGAAACAAAAAGACCGCATGGTCGAAAATATCCGCGACCTGTCGGGTTTGGCGTCGCGCCAGCCGATGATCGCGCTCAGCATGGCGATCATGATGTTCTCCATGGCCGGTATTCCGCCGCTGGCCGGTTTCTTCAGCAAGCTGTTTATTTTCCAGGCGGCCATTGATGCGGGGCTTTATGGTCTTGTTATCATGGGTGTGCTGACATCGGTCATTTCGGCTTTCTATTACTTGCGTATCATCAAAATCATGTATTTCGATGCCGCGCCGGATGAAGGTATCGACCCTGCGACGGATGGCCGTTTGAATGCTGTTCTGGCGGTCTCGTCTGCGACGGTGGTGCTCTTTATCGCCATGCCTGCGCCGCTTCTGGTGGCGGCGGGCGCCGCGGCGGCCACGCTGTTCAGTCGATGACGCAGGCGCAGACGATATCTGCAGATATGCCCGCTATCACCGTGCTGGAAAGCACGGGTAGCACCAATGACGACGCCAAAGCGCTGGCCCGTGCGGGCGCGGCAGAGGGAACAGTTGTCCATGCCCTGCGCCAGACGTCCGGCCGTGGCCGTCAGGGCAATTACTGGATGTCCGAGCCCGGCAATCTATATATGAGCATGGTGCTTCGTCCGCAGGTGAACGCGGCGGACAGCGGGCAGCTGTCGTTTCTGGCGGCGGTGGCGCTGGCGCAGACGGTGCAGGGTTTTTTGCCGCCGTCTGCCGATATCGCGCTTAAATGGCCGAATGATGTGCTGATTAATGGCCGGAAATCCGCCGGTATATTGCTGGAGGCGGAAAGCGCGGCGCAGGCCGCAGGGCCTGAATGGCTGGTGTTGGGCATGGGGCTTAACCTCGTGCATGCGCCCGATGGCGCCATCAGTCTGCGCGATGCAGGTGCGGAGACGGTAGATGTTGAGCATGCCCGCGACCTGCTGACGGGTAGCGTTCTGGCGCTGTATCGCCGCTGGCAGCGCGAGGGATTTGCCGTGATCCGCAGCGCGTGGCTGGAGCGTGCGGCGCATCTGGGAAAAACCATTCGCGTACGCTTGCCCGGCGAAGAGTTTATGGCCGTATTTGACGGCATTGATGCGCGCGGTGCGCTTGAGGTTACGATGGAGAACGGGACGCGGCGCGTCATCGCCTCCGGAGAGGTATTTGCAATATGAGTACAGAAAAAAACAGCACCGATAAAAAAGCCAAAACCATGTCCGCCGATTTCAAGATGAAACCCGATGCGGTTTATTTTGTGCCGCTGGGCGGCTGCGGATTTTTTGGCGCCAATATGGCGCTCTATGGCTGCAACGACAAATGGATCATGATCGATTGCGGCATGGGGTTTGCCGATGACACGATGCCGGGGGTGGATATTCTGCTGCCCGATCCGTCTTTTGCGACATCGCTGGGCGATCGTCTGCTCGGCATCGTTTTTACGCATGCGCACGAAGACCATATTGGCGCGATTGAACATCTTTGGCCGCGCCTTAAAAAGCCGCTTTATGCGACGCCGTTCACCGCCGCGCGCATCCGTCAGGACTTGCTGGAGCAAAGCTGGGGCACGCAGGCAAAGCTTCACGAAGTCAATCCGAAAAAAACGCTGGAGCTGGGGCCGTTTTCCATCCGCTTCATCGACGTTGCCCATTCGATACCGGAGGCGCAGGCGCTGGCCATTACCGCTGCTGGCGTCGGCACTATTCTGCATACAGGCGACTGGAAAATCGATGCCGACCCCGTGGTGGGCAAGCTGACGGACGGGGCCGCACTGCGCGCGCTGGGCGACAGCGGCGTGCTGGCGCTCGTGGGCGATTCCACGAATGCGATGGTGCCCGGACATTCGGGGTCGGAGCGTACGGTGCGCGAAAATCTGGCCGAGCTTTTCCGTGAGTTTTCGGGTGCGATTGTTATCAGCTGTTTTTCGACCAACGTCGCGCGTGTGCACAGCATTTACCACGCGGCGCAGAAATGCGGGCGTCAGGTTTGTCTGGTCGGGCGCTCGCTCTGGGCGGTCGAGGATGCGGCGCGCGAAAGCGGTTATATGAATGGCCTGCCGCCGTTTCTGGACGTCGATATCGCGCGTCAGTTGCCGTCGGAAAAACTGGTCTATGTCTGCACCGGATCGCAAGGGGAGCCGCGCGCGGCGCTGGCCCGCATATCCAACGACGACCATCCGGATGTCAGCCTTGCCCCCGGCGATGTGGTCATTTTTTCGTCGCGTACCATTCCCGGTAATGAACGCGCGATTGAACGGATTAAAAACCGTCTTTACGCCCTCGGCGTCGATATCGTGACGGAACGCGATGCGCCCGTGCATGTGTCCGGCCACCCTTACCGTGACGAGCTGAAGCAGATGTACGAATGGGTGCGTCCGCGCTTTGCCATTCCCGTGCATGGCGAGCGTATGCAGATGGAAAAACACGGCCTGCTGGCGCGCGAATGCGGTGTTGAAAACGCCATCGTGCCGGAAAACGGAAAGGTCATTGAAATTTCCGCCCGCGATGTGGCGGTGATTGGCGAGGTCAAGTCCGGCGTGCTGGCGATCGAAGGTAAACGGATTGTCGAAACCAACCACGAAGCCATTCTTGCGCGCAAGCGTATCATGTGGAACGGCAGTCTTGTGGTGACGGCGGTGGTCAGCAAGGCGGGCGACCTGATGGCGCCGGTGCAAATCACGGCCCTCGGCCTTCTGGATGAAAACAGCGAACTGGATGCCGGTTATATCGACGACGTAATTGCCGAGGTCGGCGAGAAAGTGCGCAACCTGTCCAAAGATGACCGCCGCGACGACAATATCCTGTCCGAAGCTATCCGCGTGACGGCGCGCCGTTTCTTCGCTGAACGTTTCGACCGCAAACCGCAAACCCGTGTGCATTTGGTAAGGGTATGACGTCATGTCTTTGTTGTATGCGTTTTTTATCTATTTGCTGATCTGGTGGGTGATGCTCTTCACCATCCTGCCGCTGGGCGTAGAGCGCCATGGCGAGGATGGCAAGGGATATGACAGAGGCGCACCCAAAGTGGCGAATATCCGCAAGAAGCTGATTTTGAATACCATTGTTTCCGCGGTCATTCTCGCCATCATCTGGATTTTGGTAGAGGTAGATGTTATCCGCTGGCGAGAATGGTTCGATACGGGGGCAGGGGGATGAAAATTCTTTTTATTCTTGCGGCTTTGTTTTTGGCGGCACCCGCCTTGGCGCAGACGGTGGTGCTGGATGATGCGGCCTGCCGCGCCATCACCGCGCATGTGCCGCATAGCGGTGTTGAATATAAATCCGGCGTTGATGTGCATGGCAAGCCGGTTGTCGAGGCTGACCTGAATGCGTCGCCCGTGAAACTGCCCGAAACCATGCGCTTCACGATAACGGTCGATACCATGAAATACGCGGGCATCACCGTGCCCGATGGCGTCGAGGGCAAGGCCGCGATCGGCGAGGTCGAAATCGGCCCCGATGGTCGTATGCTTTTCAATGGCGCGCCGATGGAAGGCGAGGCGGAGGCCGCCCTGCGTGCCCTCTGCAAGGATAAAGCGCCTGAAAAACAAGGAAATAACGGTTCAAACGGCGGGCTTCTAAAACGCCCCGCCGATGCTTATAATCGCTAGGTTTCTCATTTACCGCAAACGGACGAACATCATGGCTGAAGCAGCGCAAAAACAGAAAAATTCCAAAACCGCGATTACCCCCACGCGCGAAGAAAACTTCCCCGAATGGTATCAGCAGGTCATCAAGGCTGCCGACATGGCCGAAAACGCGCCCGTGCGCGGCTGCATGATCATCAAACCGTATGGTTTTGCGATGTGGGAAAATGTGCAAAAGCATCTCGATGCCCTCATCAAGCAGGAAGATGTGCAGAATGCTTATTTCCCGCTGCTCATCCCAATGAGCTATATCGCCCGCGAGGCGGAACATATCGATGGCTTCGCCAAGGAATGCGCGGTCGTGACGCACCACCGCCTGTCGATTGACGAAAAAACCGGCCAGCTGGGCCCCGACAAGGATTCCATGCTGAGCGAGCCGATGATTATCCGCCCGACGTCGGAAACCATTATCGGCGAGTCCATGAAAAACTGGGTGCAGTCTTACCGCGACCTGCCGCTGAAGCTCAACCAGTGGTGCAACATCATGCGCTGGGAAATGCGCCCGCGTATTTTCCTGCGTACGGCCGAATTCCTGTGGCAGGAAGGGCATAACGCCTTTGCAACGGCGGAGGAAGCCGATGCCGATGCGCGCCGTATGCTGGATGTTTACAACAATATGTTCGAAAACTATCTGGCGATTGCGACGATTCCGGGCGCGAAAACGCCCGACGAGCGTTTCCCCGGCGCGATTGAAACCTATACGCTGGAAACCTTCATGCAGGACGGCAAGGCGCTGCAGGGCTGCACGTCGCATAACCTCGGCCAGACTTTTGCGCGTTCCTGCGATATCAAATACCTCGACAAGGACGGCACGCAAAAACTCGCCTGGACGACGTCGTGGGGTTTTACCACGCGTACCCTCGGCGCGGCCATCATGGTGCATGGCGATGATGACGGCATGATGATGCCCCCGATGCTGGCGCCGCATCAGGTCGCGATTTTGCCCTTTATCAACGACGAAGCCGACCGCGCCAAAATCCTCGAAGCTTGCGAAAACGTGAAACGCATGCTGCAAGCGGCGGGCGTCAGCGCGCGCGTGGATGCATCCGAAGCGCGCAGTTCCGACAAAATGTGGGCTGCGATTAAAAAAGGCGTACCGGTACGCCTTGAAATCGGCGCGCGCGAACTGGCCGAAGGGCAGGTGGTCTTTACCCGCCGCGATCTGGGCAAGGATGGCAAGATGAAGGTCTCCATCGATGCCTGCGCAGGTGAAGTCGCCAAGGCGCTGACGCAGATGCAAAAAGACATGCTGGAGCGTTCGCGCGCCCGCCTGAAATCGCAAATCACCGATGTTGCTTCGCTCAAAGACGTGCGCGATTATTTTGCGGCGGATAAAACGGGCGGTCTGCGTCTTGATTATGCGCTGGTCAAAGGCTCCGAAGAATTCGCGGCGATTGCCAAGGAATTCGCCGTCACCACGCGCTGCCTGCCGTTTGCGGATGGCGGTGAAAAAGTCATCGTGGCGAAATCGTACTAATGCCCCTTGCGTTCCGCCAGATTGCCTGCGATACGCCCGCGCATGCCGCCATGTTGGCCCTGCGCGAGCGCATATTGCGCAAGCCCATAGGCCTCACGGTCACGGCGGAAGAAATCGCGCGCGACAAGGGGGATTATCTTCTGGGCGGGTTTGATGGCGATGACATCGTGTGCTGCCTGATTTTGCAAAAAAGCGATGATGGCTGGGTGAAAATGCGTCAGGTGGCTGTCGATAACACGCGGCAGGGGCAGGGCATTGGCGCGCAAATGCTGGCGGAGGCAAATGACGTGCTGCGCGGATGGGGTGTGCGCAAGGTCTATTGCCATGCCCGCGAAACGGCGCGGAATTTTTACCTGCAAAACGGCTGGGCCGTTACCAGCGATACGTTTGATGAAAACGGCATTCCGCATTGCCGTATGGAATTTATTCTCGATAGGGCGCAATAGGGGTCATGTCTCTCGTATTCGAAAAAATGGTGGCAGGGCGCTATTTGCGCTCCAAACGCAAGGAAGGGTTTATTTCGGTCATCGCCGGATTTTCCTTTCTTGGTATCATGCTGGGCGTGGCGACGCTGATTATTGTCATGTCTGTTATGAACGGCTTTCGGGCGGAACTGATCGGCCGCATCCTCGGCCTCAACGGACATATGAACGTTTACAGCTACAGCGGGTCGATTGTGACCTATGAACCGCTGATGGCGCGTCTGCAAAAAATTCCCGGTATCGTCAGCGCGGCGCCGTCTATCGAAGGTCAGGCGCTGGCCAAAATCGGCGATAACGCCTTGGGTATCGTCGTGCGCGGCATGCGTCCCGAAGATTTCGCCGTGCGTCCTATCCTCTCCGGCGCTATCGTCGACAGGCTGGATGGCGATGAATATTTCGGCGGCGACAATATCGCCATCGGCAAGGGCCTTGCCGAGCGTTACCGCCTGCGCCCCGGTAGCCGGATTTTCATGGTATCGTCCAAAAGCCGCACCACCCCGTTTGGCAGCATGCCTATTCAGGCTGCGTTTGTGGTGGGGGCGGTTTTCGATGCGGGGATGTACGAATACAACAACAGCTTCGCCTATATGCCGATTGAAACCGCGCAGAAGTTTTTCAATATGGGCGATGGCGTCGCCTCGGTCGAGGTGATGACCAGTAATCCATCGCATATCCGCCAGATACGCGCGGCGGTTGAAAACGAGCTTCAGGGCGAATTTGCCGTGACGGACTGGCAGGACAGCAACGCGAGTTTTTATAACGCGCTGCAGGTCGAACGTAACGTGATGTTCCTGATTTTGACGCTGATTATTCTTGTCGCGGCGTTTAATATTATCTCCAGCCTTATCATGCTGGTGAAGGACAAGGGGCGCGATATCGCCATCCTGCGCACCATGGGCGCGACGCGCGGCATGGTGATCCGCATTTTCTTTTTCACAGGCGCAACCATCGGTGTCGTCGGGACGCTGGCGGGGGCGGTTTTGGGCATTGCCTTTGCCAGCAATATCGAAAGCATCCGCCGCTGGCTGGAGGGACTGACGAATACTAACCTGTTTTCGGACGAGATTTATTTCCTGTCCAAACTGCCTGCGCAGCTGAACGCCGGCGACGTACTGGTGACGGTCGGTATGGCGCTGTTCCTGTCGTTTGCCGCAACGATATACCCCGCATGGCGCGCCGCGCGCCTTGACCCTGTGGAGGGCCTGCGCCGTGAATAATCCTTCCCAAAGCGTTCTAAAACTCGAAAATGTGGTGCGCAGCTTTACGCAGGGCGGCGAAACGCTAGAAATTTTGCGCGGCGTGAATGTTGATATCCGCCGCGGCGAAATCGTCGCGCTGCTCGGCCCCAGCGGTTCAGGCAAGACGACCATGCTGCAAATCGCCGGACTTCTGGAGCCGCCGACCAGCGGCAAGGTATTCGTGGGCGGCATTGCCGCGACCGATACGTCGGATGACGCGCGCACGGCGATGCGCCGCGACCAGATCGGTTTTGTGTATCAATTCCACCATCTGCTGCCGGATTTTACGGCGCTTGAAAACCTGCTTTTGCCGCAATATATCGCGGGCAAAGACAAGGCCGCCGCGCGCGAGCGGGCGCAGCATCTGCTGTCCCTCGTCGGACTTGAAAAGCGGATGGGGCATTACCCGTCGCAGCTGTCGGGCGGGGAGCAGCAGCGCGTGGCGATTGCGCGCGGTCTGGTCAACCATCCGGCGCTGTTGCTGGCGGATGAACCGACGGGCAACCTCGACCCCAAAACGGCCGAAGAAGTTTTTGCCGTGCTGGTCAATACTATCCGCACCGAAAATATCGGTGCGCTGGTGGTGACGCATAACCATGAACTGGCATCGCGTATGGACCGCGTGCTGGAGCTTAAGGACGGGCGGGTCTGAGTTTTTTGGCCGGCAGCTTGCCCTGTGTGCTGGTGGGGGCGGGACGGTTGAAAACCTGCGCGCTGTCGTATTCGGCAAGGGCATGATTGTCCGCTGCAATATCGATCATGTACATTTGCAGTTTGATCAGCGCATCCGCATCTTGCGCGAAATCATAGACATTGGCGCCGGATTTGAATGACGAGGACCAGCTCATGCGGCTGGCGCCTTCGGCCGTGTTGAATTTTGATATCGCCAGTTTTTGCACGGACTCGCCATTGATATCATGCGCGATTGCCCACAGGCGCACCGTATGGCCGATGCGCAGAAATCCATAGGCTGAAATCGAGACTTCTTTCGCCTCCGTATTTGAAAAAATCATGTCATAGGCGTCGGCGTATTGTCCGCTACGCACATCAATCGAAATATCAATGCCGGCATCCTGCATGCATTTGACGCTGTCGCCAAGCGCACGCAATATGTTGCCGATACCGTATGTATCCATGAAGTCTTTTTGCTTCTTGGAAAGCTTCCTGAACGTATCGCCAATTTGTGCGACAGTGAGTTTCTTATAGCCGGACATAGCGGGTTATTTCACTTTGGGGTGGCGGGGTTTTTGCAGCGGCTCTGCCGTGCGGGCGGGAACGTCGAACTGGCGCAGCTCCTGCAGCGCACCTGTGGCGGCGGCGGTAATCAGCACGGTTTCGACGAATTCAATCTTGTCTTCTTCCTTGCCGAGGTCAAAGCGGCGGAACAGGCTTTCGCCGCCATTGTTCCAGAACGACTTGCTATCGAGATATGTCGGGTTGCCGCGCGGCTTGTTAACGTTTTCGGCGTAACAATCAATGACGTTATCGGGCAGCACGCGCACGAGAATACGGGCGTCATCGATGCTGAGCAGCGCATAATGCGCATGCGGCGGCTGTTCGCTGCCGCCTTCCTTGACAAGGCGCAGTTCGCGCAGCGTATCAAAACCTGCCTGTTCAAGTCCGATCTGGCGCAGGCCGGATTCCTGACACATCGTCACCAGCGCGTTCAGCGCGGCGAGGGTGGGGGCAAAAACCTGTTTTTCCTCCCGCGCGGCAGCCGCAAGGGCGCTGAACGTCTCGGCGATATTCTGGTGCGTGAGCGTTTTTAGCAGGCGCGGATCTTCGGGCGCAGAGTCGGGGGCGGCGTCTGCCGGCTCCTTGGCGGCCTTTTTTTCTGCCTTTTGGGGCGCGGGTTTGGGCTCGGCGGGGGCGGTGCCGAAGCCCCAATCCTCTTCCTTGCCTGTCATATGCTTGCCCATCATGGCCGTTAACCCGCTGATTTTTTTGATGCGCCATATTAGCGGGACGCTGTTGTTATGTCAACAGCCGCTTTTCGGCATAAAATGATTGAAATTCAATGCCTTTGGTGTGAAAACAGGGGTATGTCTCAGCCCTACGCACCCTTTGTTCACCTGCGCGTCCATTCGGCCTATTCACTGGCCGAAGGGGCGATACGCATCAAAGACCTCGTGCCGCTGGTGCGCAAGCTGAACATGCCGGCGGTGGCGGTGACCGATACGGGCAACCTGTTCGGCGCGGTCGAATTTTCGCTGACGGCGGCCAAGGCGGGGGTGCAGCCGATTGTGGGCTGCCAGTTCTACATCGAAAAGCCCGAACAGGCGACGCAGAAAAACCGTAAATGCGAAATGCCCGACCAGCTGGTGCTGCTGGCGCAAAGCCATGCGGGATACCTGAACCTTGTGAAGCTGTCGAGCGAGGCGTTTCTGCACCCGCTGCCGCATACCGAAAAACCCGCGCTGACGTGGGAAGCGCTGGCGGCGCATAGTGCAGGGCTTATCTGCCTGACGGGCGGCGCCAAGGGCAGCCTTGCGCGTATGATTGCCGAAAACCGCGCAGCGGAGGCTGAAAAACTGCTCAAACAGATGCAGGCGATGTTCGGCGACCGCCTGTATATCGAACTGGAACGCCACGGCACCGCCGACGAAGTGGCGGTTGAGGACGGCCTTCTTGATCTTGCCTATGCGCATAATGTGCCGATTGTCGCGACGAATAACTGTTATTTCGATGAACCATCGATGTATGAAGCGCATGACGCGCTGCTGTGCATTGCCGAAAGCGCCTATGTGCAGGATGAAACCCGCCGCAAGGTCACGCCGGAGCATTATTTCAAATCCGCCGAACAAATGGCGGAGCTGTTCAAAGACCTGCCCGAAGCCATCGAAAACACCGTGCATATCGCACGCCGCTGCGCTTTCATGCTCAAGGAAGAAAAACCCTTCCTGCCGCGTTTCCCGACGCCGGAGGGGCAGAGCGAGGCCGATGCCCTGCGCAGCTTATCCGAAAAGGGTCTGACGTGGCGTCTGGAAAACTACGTTTTCAAACCTGATTGGGATGACGCCAAGCGCGAAGAAGTGCGCAAGGAATATTTCGACCGCCTGAATTATGAACTGGGCGTGATTATCGACATGGGTTTCCCCGGATACTTCCTGATCGTATCCGACTTTATCCAGTGGGCGAAAGACCACGACATTCCCGTCGGGCCGGGCCGCGGTTCGGGTGCGGGGTCCGTCGTTGCATGGGCCACCAAAATCACCGACTTGGACCCCATCGCCATGAAGCTGCTGTTCGAGCGCTTCCTGAACCCCGAACGCGTATCCATGCCCGACTTCGACGTGGATTTCTGTCAGGAACGCCGCGACGAGGTGATTACCTATGTCCGCAATAAATACGGCACCGACAGCGTGGCGCAGATTATCACCTTCGGTAAGCTGCAGGCACGCGCCGTGGTGCGCGACGTGGGCCGCGTTTTGCAAATGCCTTACGGGCAGGTCGATAAAATCGCCAAATTGGTACCGCAAAACCCCGCGAACCCCATCAGCCTTGGCGAAGCGCTTGAATCGGAGCCGCTGCTGCGTGAAGCGCGCGACAGCGACGAACAGGTCGGCAAGCTTATCGATATCGCGCTGAAGCTGGAGGGGCTGTACCGCCATGCCTCCACCCATGCGGCGGGCGTGGTGATGGGCGACAAGCCGCTCGACCAGCTGGTGCCGGTCTACCGCGACCCCGGCGCCGATGCGCCCGCAACCCAGTTCAACATGAAAGACGTCGAGAAAATCGGCTTTGTGAAGTTCGACTTCCTCGGCCTCAAAACGCTCGACGTTATTCAGGAAGCCATCCGCCTTGTAAAACAAACCACAGGGCAGGAACTGGATCCGCTCAAGTTCCCGCTCGAAGACGCCGATACTTATAAACTGCTGGCGCGGGGCGATTGTGCCGCGGTATTCCAGCTCGAGAGTGCGGGCATGCGTGATTTGTGCCGGCAGATGAACGTCAAGAACTTCGAAGAAGTGTCGGCTATCGTCGCCCTGTTCCGTCCGGGGCCGATGGAAAACATTCCTAAATACCTCGCCAACCTGAAAGGCAGCGAGGAAATTGACTACATGCACCCGCTTTTGAAGCCGGTGACCGAAGATACCTACGGCGTCATGATCTATCAGGAACAGGTCATGCAGGCGGCGCAGGTGCTGGCGGGCTATACGCTTGGCGGTGCCGACCTTTTGCGCCGTGCCATGGGTAAGAAAATCAAATCCGAAATGGATGCGCAGCGCGCCATTTTCATCGATGGGTGCAAAAAGCATAACAATATCGATGAATCGCTGGCGGGGTCTATCTTTGACCAGATTGAAAAATTCGCGGGCTATGGCTTTAACCGCGCGCACTCCGCCGCTTATGGCCTTATCGCGTTCCAGACTGCGTATCTGAAATGCCATTATCCGGTCGAATTCATGGCGGCAACCATGACGCAGGATATGGGCAACACCGACAAGTTGGCGATGCTGCGGCAGGAATTGCAGCGTATGCGCATCCCGCTTTTGCCGCCGGACATCAATAAATCCATCCCGCGTTTTTCTGTCGAATTTATGCCCGATGGCAGCAAGGCGATCCGCTACGCGCTCGCGGCGCTCAAGGGCGTTGGCGAAGATGCCATGAAACGCGTACTGGCGGAGCGTGAAGAAAACGGTCCTTTCAAGGATATTTACGATTTCGCGCGCCGTCTGGATACCAAGGTTATCAACAAGCGCCAGATGGAATCGCTGGCGGCGGCGGGCGCGTTTGACGCCATGATTGAAAACCGCGCCGTAGCGCTGGCGGGTGTAGAAACGCTGCTGCGTTATGCCGCGGCGCATGCCGAAGAAAAAGCCAGCGGGCAGGTGAGCCTGTTTGGCGGCGGTGGTGCCGAAAGCCTGCCGGAGCCTGCCTTGCCGCAGGCCGATAAATGGGAACCGCTCGAAGGGCTGCGGCATGAATTCGAAGCGGTCGGGTTTTACCTGTCCGCCCATCCGCTCGACAACATGGCGACGCAGCTGGAGCGTTTGCGCGTCGTGCCGTCCAGTCAGGTGCAGGCGGCGCTTAATGCCAGCCCGTCGAACCGCCTGCGCATGGCGGGCATCGTCGTGCGCAAGCAGGAACGCACATCCCAAAAAGGTAACCGCTTTGCCTTCGTGCAGGTATCCGACCCCTATGGCGTTTTCGAGATGATGGTTTTTTCGGAACTTCTCAACGCCGCGCGCGAACATCTGGAGGCGGGAACGCCCATCCTGCTCAGTGTCGATGTGGACCGCAAGAACGAGGATGAACTGCGCTTCCTCGCCCAATCCATCGAACCGTTGACATCGGCGGTGCAAAGCGTGACGCGTCAGGTGATTGTCGAGCTGCAAAAACCCGAAGCCGTCACGCAGGTCAAGGCCACGCTTGATAATACCGGCGGCGGACGCGTAAAAGTGCAGGTGACGGCCGATGCCGGCAAAGGCCGTATCGCGACGATAGAACTGCCCGGCTATTACACCATTCACGAAGATACCCCGCGCCAGTTGCGCGCCATTCGCGGCGTGGGCGAGGTCAAGGAACTCTAGCGTCTCACCGGCGGAGGTTTTTCATGCCGCATCATTACCACCTCAAGGATTTGCCGTTCCAAAAACGCGGCGCCCCGATTGATGTTTTCGATTTGATGTCGAGCCCGCGCCTTGGCCAGCTGGCCGGATGCAAATGGCTGCAGGTCGATATCCGCCGTCTGGAGCCGGGAAAGTTTTCTTTTCCCTACCACGCGCACCGCGCGTCCGAGGAATTTTTTATGATTTTGTCAGGCCAGGCGACGCTGCGCAGCCCCGAAGGCTTCCGCACCGTGAACGCGCAGGAAATCGTTATTTTCCCCGCAGGCGCGGAGCATGCGCATCAGCTGTATAACCACGGCGATGAAGATTGCGTCTATCTGGATGTGCGCACGACCCCTGCGATAGACGTTGTGGATTATCCCGACACGGGCAAGGTGAATATCCTGCCGCAGATGGAAATTTACGACCAGAAACAGGGGCGCTGCGAATATTACAGCGGCGAGGAAAACGTCGCGAACCACTGGCCCGCCGATATTCTAAAACAGCAAAAATAGCGCCTAGCGGCGCCCCGGCACGCGGGAACGTACAGCAGGCGAGGGCGGCAGCACGACATCGCCGTCCAGTACGCTGGCGCGGCGCGCCATGTCTTCACGCGCGGCGTTCTGGATATCTTCGAAACGGCTGTGATGCGCCGCTTGGGCGAAATCGCTGCCCAGTTTTTTTGACAGCCAGTTGTTGCCCGACGCCAGATCCGCTTCGTTTTCGATTTTGCCGCCACGGGCAATTTCCGCCTTTTCAAGCGCGGCAAGGACTT
Source organism: uncultured Micavibrio sp. (assembly GCA_964551435.1). Taxonomy (GTDB): domain Bacteria; phylum Pseudomonadota; class Alphaproteobacteria; order Micavibrionales; family UBA2020; genus UBA2020. Next base: position 250,788 of record CAZKBS010000002.1, on the reverse strand, counting down.
GCACGGCTTCGGCTGCCGTCAAATCATGCGCTTCGCCGCGCAAGATGGTGCAGCTGTCGATTTCATGTTTTTCGATGTCGCCCAGACCTGCGGCGGCTTTTTTCTGGTCATAACTGCTGCGGTAAACCCAGAACACATGGTGCAGGCGGTTGTCGTCTTCGGGATTTTCGCTATGCAGGGCATGGGTGCGGAACATCTGCCCGCGGTCGAGCAGGTGTTCGAGGTCGGATTTGGGTTCAGGTGCAGCGGGCAGCGTCATCGCGGCCCCCCGTGCGGTGTTTGCTTGCGGCGCGGCTGCAGTTTTGGCGCGGCGCCGGAAATATCGTCAATCTGCGCAAAGTGCGATTCCAGCCGCAGCATCGGGTGGTTTTTATACGGCTCGGCACGGGTATAGTTATCGCTGCGGTGCAGACGAACGAAATTCTTTTCTTGCTGTTCGTCGGCAGGGGACATTGTCTGCGCGCTTCGGGCTTCGATGCCTTGCAGGAATTCGATGGCTTCGCGCCAGCCGATTTTGCCTGTCACCGATTTGCTGAAGGCAGAGGATGCGCCGATTTCGTTTTGGTACACGAACCCCTCGCGCCCATCTGTATCTCCTGAATGAAATGACCAGAACAGAAGGGTGCCCTCGGCCGCGGTATCGTCATCACCGGCAAAACCGTCCGCCTGCGACAGCGCGGCAGGTTCTTTGCCGTCGTTGGCGGCAAAAAACGCGCGGGTGCGGTAGCTGGGCGTTTGAAATGACATCGGGGGCTCCTCGGGTCTGAATGGTAGCGGTAGGGTATTTTTATGTCAATAATCTTATGAAATTGGCAAAAAACAACCTTTTAGGGCGTCTGGCGGGCCCAAGCGGGCGCAGGGTGGGCAAAAAACCGCCCAAAAAGCCATGTTTTCCTTGCAAAAGCGGGGGTTTGGGGTTAAAACCGCCCACATCAAGCATACGAATGGTTCGTATGTAATTCGCATGCACGCGTGCGCGGTCTTGTCAAAAGGTCGCTTCGGTGTCCCTCAGGGGACTTCTTATCCGCGTGCAGAGGTATAACCGAGAAAGGACTATCCTCATGACGATGCCCACCTTTACCATGCGCCAACTCCTCGAAGCCGGCGTTCACTTCGGCCACCACACCCGCCGCTGGAACCCCAAGATGAAACCCTACATCTTCGGTGACCGCAACAACGTGCATATCATCAACCTCGAACTGACGGTTCCGATGCTGTACAACGCGCTGAAAAACCTGCGCGACATCGTTGCTGGCGGCGGCCGCGTTCTGTTCGTCGGCACCAAGCGCCAGGCGACCGAGAAAATTGCAGAAACCGCACAGCGCTGCGGCCAGTACTACGTCAACTACCGCTGGCTCGGCGGCATGCTGACGAACTGGAACACCATCTCCAACTCCATCAAGCGCCTGCGCGAAGTGGATGAGATGCTGAACAACCCCGAAGTCAAGCACGCGCTGACCAAGAAAGAACAGCTGAACCTCGCACGGGAGAAAGAGAAGCTGGAAAAAACCCTCGGCGGCATTAAAGACATGGGCGGTCTGCCCGATGCCATCGTCGTGATCGACGTGATGAAAGAGTCGAACGCCATCCTCGAAGCAAAACGCCTTGGCGTTCCTGTTTTCGGCGTTGTTGACACCAACTGCGATCCCGACGGCGTGGATTTCATGATCCCCGGCAACGACGACGCAACCCGCGCCATCAACCTGTATTGCGACCTGTTCGCTGAAACGGTTCTGGACGGCCTGCAGGCAGAAGTCACGAAGTCCGGCAAGGACGTCGGCGCTTCCGAAAACCCGGCTGCTGAAAACCTCGAAGAGGTTGAAGCCAAGGCTGCCGCTGCCGGCTAATCTGCCCCTTTACAGGGATTAGGAACCATCCACTTCAATAGCCTCCCCCGGCTTTTACGGCCGGGGGATGGCGCACAACAGAGAGGGATATACAAAAATGACCGAAGTAACCGCATCGATGGTGAAAGAACTGCGCGAAAAATCCGGCGCAGGCATGCTGGACTGCAAAAAAGCGCTGGCTGAAAACAACGGCGATATCGACGCTGCCATGGACTTCCTGCGCAAGAAAGGCCTCGCCTCCGCTGCCAAGAAATCCAGCCGCGCCGCTGCCGAAGGTCTTGTCAGTGTTGCAGCAAACGGCAATACCGGCGTGATCATCGAGCTGAACGCCGAAACCGACTTCGTTGCCCGCAACGACCAGTTCCAGACGTTCCTGTCGCAGCTGACCGATGTCGCGCTGACCACCAAAACCGGTGATGTCGACGCGCTGAAAAAACTGCAAGTCGCTGGTAAAACGGCTGAAGAAGGCCTGACCGAGATGATCGCCAACATCGGCGAGAACATGACCCTGCGCCGCGCGCAGCTGCTGAGTGTTCCGAACGGCGTGGTTTCCACCTACGTTCACAACGCGCTGCAGCCCAACCGCGGCAAAATCGGCGTTCTGGTTGCTCTCGAATCCACGGGCGATGCAGACAAACTGGGCGCACTGGGCCGTCAGCTGGCGATGCATATCGCGGCGGCGCGTCCGGAAGCCCTCGACGTCGAGAGCCTTAACCCCGAAACCGTTGCGCGCGAGCGCGCTGTGCATGCCGACAAGGCAAAGCAAAGCGGCAAGCCTGCCGATATCGTCGAAAAGATGGTCGAAGGCTCCATGCGCAAATACTACGAACAGGTCGTTCTTCTGAACCAGACCTACATCATTGATGGCGAGAACAAAATCTCCGCCGTCATTGAAAAAGCCGCCAAAGACATCGGCGCTCCTGTCAAGCTGACGCAGTATGTCCGCTTCGAACTGGGCGAAGGCGTTGAAAAAGCCGCTGACGACTTCGCAGCCGAAGTCGCCAAAATGGCCAACGGCTAGGACTTCCGCTTTGCCGCGTCATCCTGTCCCGCGCCATACCGGGGCGGGGTGACGCCGGTGGGGCGACCGAACTGAAGATACAGACCGCGCGTATGGCCGATACCAGATAAGAAGACTTCTCTCTCCGCCGTTCAGGCGAGAGACTTCGGGTTCAGACACACAGGGGTTTCATCATGTCCGCACCGCGTTTCAAACGTGTTCTTCTCAAAATCTCCGGCGAAGCTTTGATGGGGGAAGGGGAATACGGCATTGAAACCGACATGGTCAACCGCATCGCCCGCGATATCAAAGAAGTAACCGACCTCGGCGTCGAGGTGTGCCTCGTCGTCGGCGGCGGCAATATTTTCCGCGGCGTGTCCGGCGCATCGGTCGGCATGGATCGCTCCACCGCAGATTACATGGGCATGCTGGCGACGGTCATCAACTCCCTCGCCCTGCAAAACGCGCTTGAAAAACTGGGCGTCAGCACACGCGTGCAATCCGCGATTCCGATGTCCAGCGTCTGCGAACCCTACATCCGCCGCAAGGCTGTGCGCCACATGGAAAAAGGCCGCGTAGTGATTTTTGCCGCCGGCACCGGCAACCCGTTTTTCACCACCGACACCGCCGCGGCGCTGCGTGCATCCGAAATGGGCTGCGACGCGCTGCTTAAGGGCACCAAGGTTGACGGGGTTTATACCGCCGACCCCATCAAAGTGCCGACCGCGAAGAAATTCGACAAGCTGACCTATCTGGAAGTGCTGTCGAACGATCTGGGCGTTATGGACGCCTCCGCGATTTCGCTCGCGCGTGAAAACAATATTCCCGTCATCGTTTTCTCCATCAAGCAACCGGGCGCTTTTGCCGAGCTGATGCAGGGACGTGGCGCATACACCATCGTAGCAAAAGAGGTTCAAAATGGATAACATCGACATGAACGATCTCGAACGCCGCATGCAGGGCGCGTTCGACTCTCTCGGCAAGGAATTTGCGGGTCTGCGTACCGGCCGCGCGTCCGTCAACCTGCTGGACCCTGTTGTGGTCGAAGTCTATGGCGCGAAAATGCCGATCAATCAGGTCGCATCCGTCTCCGTTGCCGAACCGCGCCTGCTGACCGTACAGGTCTGGGATGCCAACAACACCAAGGCCGTTGAAAAAGCGATCGCCAACGCCGGCCTCGGCCTCAATCCGCAGCCTGCCGGCACGCTCATTCGCGTACCGCTGCCGGGCCTGACCGAAGAGCGTCGTGTGGAGCTGGTCAAGGTGGCCGCGAAATACGCAGAAGCGGCCCGCGTTGCCGTGCGCAACATCCGCCGCGAGGGCATGGACACCGTCAAGAAGCTGCAAAAAGACGGCAAAATGTCCGAAGACGAGCTGAAAAAGAACGAAGAGCGCATCCAGAAAATGACCGACAACTGGGTCAAGAAAATCGACGACGCGCTCGCGCATAAAGAACAAGAAATCAAACAGGTATAAGCCGGAGAGGGCTTTCGCCATGTCCCAGCCGGACACCACCGCCGCATTGCCGCGTCACGTCGCCATCATCATGGACGGAAACGGACGCTGGGCGGCGGCGCGCGGGCTGAGCCGTATCGAAGGCCACAAGAAAGGTGCCGAAGCGGCGCAGCGTGCTGTCGAAGCAGCGCGCGAATTGGGCATTCGCTATATCACGCTGTTTGGCTTTTCATCCGAAAACTGGAACCGGCCGGTCGCGGAGGTTGAGGGGCTGATGGCGCTTTTGCGCTATTACCTCAAAAAAGAAACCGACGCGCTGCATAAATCCGGTGCGCGCCTGCGTGTCATCGGCGACCGCAGCCGCCTGCCCAAAGACATCGTCGAGATGATAGAGCAGGCCGAAAGCGTGACGCAGGCTAACGATGGTCTGACGGTTGTCATCGCGCTCAGCTATGGCGGGCGGCAGGATATCGTCTTCGCTGCGCGCGAAGCGGCCAAGGCTGCGGCTGCCGGAAAAATCGCGCCGGATGCCATCAACGAGGATATGTTCGCCAGCTATCTGATGACGGCGGATATTCCCGACCCCGATTTGATGATCCGCACCAGCGGTGAAAGCCGTATCAGCAATTTCCTGCTGTGGCAGCTGGCCTATGCGGAAATGTTTTTTACCAATACCCTCTGGCCCGATTTCAGCCGCGTCGATATGGAGGCTGCATTGACATGCTACGCCAGCCGCGAGCGACGCTATGGCGGCCTGCCAGATCGCAAAACCGGACAAAGCGCCTGAGGATTTTTCCCGGGCTTTACATGCAAGGATTAACAGCATGACCACCGAAAACACCGCCCCTGTAAATACCGCCGAAGCAAAGCCGCCGGTCAACAGTTCGCTCAAGGAACGTGCAAAGGGTGCGCTGATGTTCGCGCCGCCCGTGCTGTTCATCATCTGGTGGGGCGGGGCGCCGTTTGCCTGGATGATGGCAGCCGCAGCGGGTATCGGCGCCTATGAATGGTCGCGCATGGTGATGACCGGCAAGGACAAAGTGCCCGCGCATCTGGTCACGCTGGCAACATCGTGCACGGCGCTGGCGACGCTGGTGAGCTACATGGTCATGAACCCTGTCATGGCGCTGTGTTTCCTGCTCGCCTTGTCGGCGCTGGTGTTTGCGTATAATTTTTCGCAAAGCGGGCCGAAGCTGGGGCTGCTGATTTTTGGTATGCTGTATGTCGGCTTTGCGCTGTCGATGATGATCTGGCTGCGTGACCAGAATACGGCGGCGGGGCTTTATCATTTCTGCACCCTGCTGTTCATTGTATGGGCCAGCGATATCTGCGCCTATTTCACGGGCCGCACATTGGGCGGGCCGAAACTGGCGCCCGCCATCAGCCCCAAAAAAACATGGTCGGGTTTTTTCGGCAGCAGTGTGGGCGCGGGGCTTGTCGCCGCGGGCATGGCCATGCCGTGGACGCTGGCGCAGCTGGGGCTTGAAGGTGCGACGCTCGGCGGTATGGGGCCGGTGGGTTATTTCGTGCTGGGTTTCGTGCTGGCGATGGTCGGGCAGGCGGGTGACCTGTTCATTTCGATTTTCAAACGCCATTTCGGCGTTAAGGACACGGGCGCGCTTATCCCCGGTCATGGCGGCATTCTTGACCGTATCGATGCGCTGATTTTGGTGGCCATTCTGTTCGGCGCGCTGAAGGCGGCGCTGGGATGAACGGCGGCAAGGCCAGCCAGCCGTGCGAAGCCGTGGCGCAGCCTGCGGGCAAGATGCGCCGCGTGACGGTGCTGGGCTCTACGGGGTCGATTGGCAAAAGCACGGTCGATTTGCTGGCGGGGCACCGTGACAGCTTTAGCGTCGAGGCCCTGACCGGCCACAGAAACGTGCAGCTGCTGGCAGCGCAGGCGCGGCAGCTGGGGGCGAAGCTGGCGGTCATTGGTGACGAAAACCTTTATTCGGAATTGAAACAAGCGCTTTCCGGCACGCCTATCGAGGCGGCTGCGGGCCCTCAAGCCGTCATAGATGCCGCCGGCCGTCCTGCGGACTGGGTCATGGCGGCGATTGTGGGGACGGCAGGACTGCGCCCGACACTGGCCGCGATTGCGCAGGGTACGACAGTCGCGCTGGCGAACAAGGAATCTATTGTTGCCGCCGGTCCCCTGATGCTGGCGGCTGTTAAATCGGCGGGGGCGACGCTGCTGCCGGTCGATAGTGAACATAATGCGGTTTTTCAGGTGCTCGACCCTGCGCACCGCGGCGGGGTGGCGCGGATTATTCTGACGGCATCGGGCGGGCCGTTTCTGCGCAAATCGCGCGCCGAACTTGCGGCGATGACGCCCGCCGAGGCCGTGCGCCATCCCAACTGGTCGATGGGGGCTAAAATATCCGTCGACAGCGCAACGATGATGAATAAATCTTTGGAAATCATCGAGGCGTCTTATCTTTTTGAGGTGCCGGATGAAAAAGTGGATGCGATTATCCACCCCCAATCCGTTGTTCACTCAATGGTTGAATATATCGACGGAAGTATTCTGGCACAAATGGGCGCGCCCGATATGCGCACCCCGATTGCCCATACACTCGGCTGGCCCGCGCGCATCGAAACGACGGGGCAACGTCTCGACCTTTCGGGTATGTTGTCGATGCAGTTCGAGCCTGTTGATACGGCGCGCTTTCCGGCCGTGACGCTGGCGCGGCAGGCGGTACGGGCGGGCGTGGGGTATCCGGTGGTCCTGAACGCCGCCAACGAAGTGGCGGTCGAAGCGTTCCTGCAAGGGCGGCTGTCTTTCGATAAAATTGAAATTATGTCCGAACAGGCCTTGCAAAGCGTTGATATAGGGCGCATATCAGGCCTAGACGATGTTATCGCCCTGGATTTGGCTGCGCGCGCTATTGCCGAAAAGAGCCTGCGGGCGCTACAATAGAATAATAATATTTCTGATTACGCGAGAGGGGCGGCCACTATGGATTTTTTGCTCGACATGTTGTCGGTGCCGGTAAAGTTCTTCAAGGAATACGGCGGGCCGTTTATTATTGTCCTCAGCGTTCTGGTTTTCGTTCATGAATGGGGACATTATATTGTCGCGCGTATGTGCGGCGTAAAAGTTGTCAGCTTTTCCATCGGCTTCGGCAAGGAATTGTTCGGCTGGACGGACAAACAGGGCTGCCGCTGGAAATTCAGCCTCATCCCGCTTGGTGGTTATGTGCAGATGTTCGGTGATACCGATCCCGCCAGCGCCCAGCACGATGATACCGTCAAAAATGGCAGCGAACCGCCGCGCCCCATGACCGAAGAGGAACGCAAGGTCGCCTTTTTCGCCCAGCCCGTCGGACGCCGCGCCGCGATTGTTGTGGCGGGGCCTGCCATCAACTACATCTTTGCCATCATCATCCTGACGGGTCTTTATGTGTTTCAGGGCCAGCCGTATATTCCGCCCGTTGCCGCCGGCGTTGCTGAAGGCTATCCGGCAGAAGCGGCAGGCATGAAGCCTGATGACATGATTGTCGCGATTAATGGTGATACCGTTGCGAGCTTTAACGATGTGCGCAAGGCGCTGGCGCTCAACCTCGACCAGCCGATGAAAATGACCATCAAACATTCGACCGGCCCCGGCGAGTGGAACAGCGAGCCCAAAACAATCGAAATCCAGCCCCGTCTGGAATACGAAACCGACCGTTTCGGTTTCCGTCACGCAACCGGACGTTTGGGGATTGTCAGCCCCAAGGGCGCCATGGAAATGCGCGAACATAATATCCTGACCGGCCTGTGGTCTGCGGCGGTGGAAACGGTGAATATCACCGGTGACTCGCTCAAGGCGCTGGGGCAAATGGTGCTGGGTATCCGCAGCACGGACGAGCTGGGCGGTATTCTGCGTATCGGCGCCTATGCCGGCGATTTCGCGCAGAAGGGGATTGTTGCCTTTATCACCTTCGCCGCGCTGCTCTCGGTCAACCTTGGTTTCATCAACCTGCTGCCGATTCCCATGCTCGATGGCGGGCATCTGCTGATGTATGCTATGGAAAAAATACGCGGCAAGCCCCTCAGCGAGATGGTTCAGGAATACATGCTGCGCGTCGGTTTGCTGTTTTTGCTCTTTATTATGGTTTTTGCAACGTGGAATGATCTTGTGCAATTGAAGCTGGTGGACTACGTTAAGAGCCTGATTTCCTAATAGAAAAAACAACAAACCTTAACGTACCTGTTACGTCACGAAGCGCACGACCGATCATGAACACATTTTGCTCCCCGACACCGAAGATGCCGGCGATCTGCCGCGCGATGGCATGCTTTGGCCTGTTGTTTTTTATCATGCTGGCCGCGCCCTCACTGGCGCAGGCGCAGGGGGGCGACACCATACGGCAAATCAAAGTCGAAGGTACCCAGCGTATCGAACCCTCGACGGTGCTTTCCTATATTTCCATTCAGGCGGGTGACCGTTTTGATGGCGTCAAGCTGAACCGTGCACTGAAGGCGCTGTTCGCGACGGGTCTGTTTGCAGACGTGTCTCTGTATCAGGAAGGGCGCGATCTTGTCGTGGTCGTTGTCGAAAACCCGATTATCAACGAAATCGCTTTCGAAGGTAACGAGAAGATTAAAAAAGACGCGCTGATGGCAGAGGTGCAATTGCGCCCGCGTACTGTGCTCACGCGTACCAAAGTGCAGGCGGATGTATCGCGCCTGCAGGAGCTTTATCGTCTCAGCGGCCGCTTTTCCGCCAGCATCGAGCCGAAAATCATCAAGCTTGACCAGAACCGCGTCAACCTCGTGTTCGAAATCAGCGAAGGCCCGCAAACCCTGATTTCCCGCATTGTTTTTCTGGGCAACAAGCGTTTCGACGACGGCGATCTGCAGCGCGTGATCCGCAGCCGCGAAGACCGCTGGTGGCGCATCTGGTCCGGTGCTGACAAATACGACCCCGACCGCGTGGCCTTTGACCGCGAAACCCTGCGTAAATTCTATCTGGAACACGGCTATGCCGATTTTGTTGTCGAAAGCGCGATTGCCGAACTGTCGCCCGACCGCAAACATTTCTATGTCACCTTTACCCTGTCCGAAGGGGAACGCTACAAAGTCGGAAAAATCGACGTCAAGAGCAACCTCAAGGATCTCGACGGTGAAACCCTCCGCTCCGTGCTGACCTTCAAATCGGGCGAGTGGTACAAGGCAAGCGCGATTGAAAATAGCGTCAATAAACTCACCGATGAACTGGGCAACCGCCAATATGCCTTCGTCGATGTCGTGCCGACAGTGGAACGCCGCCGCGATGCGCGCGAGATTGATATTTCCTTCACGATTAACGAGGGCAGTAAGGTCTTCGTTGAAAACATCAACATCAGCGGCAACGTCCGGACGATGGACGAAGTTATCCGCCGTGAAATGCAGCTTGTCGAAGGCGACCCGTTCAACGCGGCACGTCTGAAGCGTTCCGAACAAAAACTGCGCAACCTGACCTATTTCGAAAATGTACAGATTAAAACCACGCGGGGCAGTACACCGGATAAAACTAACATCGACATTAAGGTCGCCGAAAAATCGACGGGCGAACTGTCGCTGGGCGGTGGCTATTCGACGTCGGACGGGGTGCTGGGCGAATTCCGCATCCGCGAACGCAACTTCCTCGGCAAGGGGCAGGACCTGACGCTGGCGACCACGCTGTCGACCCGCCGCTCGCAGTTTGATTTCAGCTTTACCGAACCTTACTTCCTGAACCGCGACCTCAGTTTTGGCGTGGATGCTTTCCACATCGTGCGCGACTATCAGGACTACAGCTCGTATGATAGCCGCCGTACGGGCGGTGGTTTGCGTCTTGGTTATCCGTTGTCTGAAAATCTGCGCCATGATCTTGGCTATCGTTACGATATCACCGAAATCGAAAACGTCGACCCGACAGCATCTTTGTTTATTCAGCGTCAGGAAGGCCGCCGCAAAACCTCCGCCATCAACCACAAACTGACCTATGACACGACCGACAACCGTCTGGAGCCCACAGAAGGTATCGTCGCGCGTCTTGAAAACGAAGTGGCAGGTATCGGCGGTGATGCGCGTTATCTGCGTACACGCGTCGGGGCGACGGCTTACTATCCCGTCCGCGACAAGTGGGTGCTCAGCTTGTTGGCGGAAACCGGATATATCTTCGGCTTTGGCGGCGAAGACCTGCGCATCAACGAGCGTTTCTTCATCGGCGGCACCACGCTGCGCGGTTTCGAGGAATCCGGTATCGGCCCGCGCGATACGGCAACAGATGACGCGCTGGGCGGGAACTTTTTTGGCCGCGGCTCCGTTGAGCTGGAGTTCCCCTCCGGTCTGCCGGATGATCTGGGTGTTCGCCTGCGGACTTTCAGCGATTTCGGTCTGCTGAAAAAAGTTGACGAAAGCGGCCCCGGCATCGACCAGTCCGATCTGATACGCGTAACGGCAGGGGTGGGGATTTCCTGGCGCTCGCCGTTCGGTCCGGTTCGTATGGATTTTGCCGTTCCGGTCGTCAAGGAAGATTTCGACAAGGACGAGTTTTTCCGCTTCAGCTTCGGCACGCGTTTTTAACGGCGGCCGGACGGGCAAGATACACATAAAGAAGGTTTAACGACATGACACATCTCCGTACTTTCACTGCCGCTGCTTTCGCTGTTCTTTTGATGGGGGCGGTGCCGTCTTATGCCTCTGCACCGGCGACGCCCGCCGGGGCTTCTGCGCCTGCGGGCAGCATTGTTTTTGGCATCATGGATCTGGATGGCGTCCTGCGTAAAAGCGCTGCTGGAGAAGACATCCTGAAAACGGTCAATGCCAAGCGCAAGGAATTCGAAGCGCAAATTTCAAAAGAAGAAGTCGCGCTGAAAAAGCAAAAAGACGACATCATCCAGAAACGCGACAAGATGACCGAAGCTGACTTCGAAAAGCAGCGCAAGGATTTTGAAAAGAAAGCCGCCGAAGGCTTCAAGCTGGTGCAAGAGCGCAAGCAAATGCTGGACTACGCATTCAACCAGTCCATGACCAAACTTCGTGAAGAAGCACTGAAGATTACCGCCGAAATCGCGCGCGGACGCAATCTGGATGTCGTGTTTTCCGATAATTCCGTCATTCTGGCGGAGCGTGGCTACGACATTTCCGAAGAAGTGCTGGCGCGTTTGAACAAAGACGTGAAAAAAATTCCGGTCAACTTCGCCTTGCCCAAAAAGAAATAAGCAGGGGGTGAGGGATGGCTGATCCGCGTTTTTTTCAAAAAGCAGGACCTTTCACGCTGGGTGAGCTTGCCCAGCTGACCGGTGCCGTGATGTCTGACCCGACGGCGGCAGAAAAAAAGCTGATTGATGTCGCGCCGCTTCAGGAAGCGGGGGCGGAACATCTCTCGTTCCTCGATAACAAAAAATACGTGGCGTTTTTCAAGGCGACCAAGGCAGGGGCGTGTTTCGTGCGCCCCGAACTGGCCTCCGAAGCGCCTGCGGGCACCGTCTGCCTCACGCACAAAAACCCCTACAAAGCCTATGCCCTCGCGGCGCAGGCGTTTTATCCGCAGCCGAAGCCGGAATCTTTCCGCGCGCCCGGTGCCGTGATTGACCCGGCGGCGGTGATTGGCGCCGACTGTCATATCGGCCATGGCGCCGTGATTGGCAAAGGCGTCAAAATCGGCGACCGTAGCCGCATCGGCGCGCTGGCTGTCATCGAAGACAACGTCGAGATTGGCGAGGATTGCGATATCGGTGCGCGTGTTTATCTGACGCATGCGCTGGTCGGTAAAAAAGTCCGCTTGCATCCGGGGGCCGTAATCGGCCGTCCCGGTTTCGGCTTTGCCATCGACCCGACAGGCTATGTGGCCGTGCCGCAGTTGGGCCGCGTGGTGATTGGCGATGACGTCGAAATCGGCGCCAATACGACCATCGACCGCGGGGCGGGGCCGGATACTGTTATCGGCCACGGCACGCGTATCGATAACCTTGTGCAGATCGGCCACAACGTGCAAATCGGCAAATTCTGCGTGATTGTTTCGCAGACGGGCATTTCCGGCTCTACCCAGCTTGGCGACTATGTCATGACGGGCGGGCAGTCGGGTTTTGCCGGACATCTTAAAATCGGCGCCGGTGCCAAAATCGCCGCGCAATCGGGCATTATGCGGGATATCCCGCCGGGTGGCGAAGTCATGGGCTCCCCCGCCGTGCCCATCCGCCAATTCATGCGCCAGACCGCCATCTGGTCGCGCATCAGTCTCAAGAAAGGAAATGACGAAACATGACGACGACTGCCCCGGCAAAGACGGCTGCACCGCTGCTGGATACCCGCCGTATCATGGAAATGCTGCCGCATCGCTTCCCGATGCTGCTCATCGACCGCGTACTCGAGGTTGACCCGAACGAGCGCGCCGTCGCCCTGAAAAACGTCACCATCAACGAAGATTTTTTCAACGGCCATTTCCCCGGCGCGCCGGTGATGCCGGGCGTGTTGATTATCGAAGCCATGGCCCAGACGGCCGCCGCGCTGGTCGTGCATTCGGTCGGCAAGGAGCTTGAGGGCAAGCTGGTCTATTTCATGGCCATCGACGAAGCGAAATTCCGCAAGCCCGTCACGCCCGGTGACCAGCTCCTCATCTACGTGCAGCGTGTACAAAACCGCCGCAACGTCTGGAAGTTCAAAGGCGAAGCCAGAGTGGACGGCGAGCTTTGCGCCGAGGCTCTTGTAACCGCCATGATTATGGATGGGAAATAAGGCTTTTCAGGCCAAAACCCGCATTTTGCTGGGGTTTTTGTCACAGACTGTCACACAGCGTGATTTGGCTATGAAATTCCGTTTTGCTATCAATATCTTATCGTAAACCGCTGCGCGTACGGAGAGTATATTCATGGCACAGGCCGTTATTCACAAAACCGCCATCATCGAAGACGGCGCCATCATCGGCGACGATTGCAAAATCGGCCCTTATTGCGTGGTCGGCCCGAATGTCAAGCTCGGCCGCGGCGTCGAGCTGAAAGCGCATGTCGTTGTCGATGGCTACACCACGATTGGCGATGAAACGATTGTATGGCCTTTTGCCTCCCTCGGCTCCGCGCCGCAGGATTTGAAATTCAAAGGCGAAAAATCCGAACTCATTATCGGCGCACGCTGCAAAATCCGCGAACACGTGACCATGAACCCCGGCACCGAAGGCGACAAGATGAAAACCGTCGTCGGCGACAACTGCCTGTTCATGACGGCATCGCATGTGGCGCATGACTGCGTTGTCGGTAATAACGTTATTCTTGCCAACAACGCAACGCTGGCCGGTCACGTCGAAGTGGGCGATTTCGCCATCATCGGCGGCCTTGCCGCTGTTCATCAATTCGTGCGCATCGGCCCCTTCGCCATGATCGGCGGCATGTCGGGCGTTGAATACGATGTCATTCCCTACGGCCTTGTGAAGGGGGAGCGTGCGCATCTGGCGGGCCTGAATTACGTCGGCCTTGAACGCCGCGGCTTCACCAAGGATCAGGTGCAGGTGCTGATGAAGGCCTTCCGCCAGCTGTTCGATAATAACGGTACGCTGGCCGAACGCATCAATACCGTCGCCAATGATTTCGGCGGCGAACAGGCCGTCATGCGCATGATCGAATTCATTCGCGCGAAAGAAGGCCGCTCGGTTCTTCAGCCCAAATCCGCTGCCAACGGTTAAACCATGTCGTGCCTCGGTATTATAGCGGGGAGCGGCGGGCTCCCCAGCAGACTCATCGAGGCGTGTCGCAGGGACGGCCGTGATTTCTTCGTGCTGGGGTTCCGCGGCCAGACCGAAGATGGCCTGATGTCCGGCGTGCCGCACGGCTGGACAAAACTCGGCGCGACGAATGACGCGATTGAACTTCTCAAGAAAAATAATGTCGATACGCTGGTGATGGCGGGCGCTATTCGCCGCCCGTCGCTGCGCGAAATGCGCCCCGATTTGCGTACGCTCAAGGTTTTTGCACGTCTGGGCGCGGCGGCCTTTGGCGATGACGCGCTGCTGCGCGCGGTCGTGGACGAGCTGGAAAAAGAAGGCTTCCGGATTGTGGGCGCGCATGACATCGAACCTGCGCTGATTACCGCGGCCGGTGTGCTCGGTCGTGTCCAGCCTGGGGAGCAGAATTGCATCGACCGCGATTTCGGCATCAAGGTCACGAAAACTCTCGGCGCACTTGACGTCGGGCAAGCGGCGGTGGTGCAGCAGGGGATTGTGATTGCTATCGAAGCCGTGGAGGGGACGGATAATCTTCTCGCGCGGTGCCGCAAGCATCGCCGTCAGGGTATTGGCGGCGTTCTGGTCAAATCATGCAAACCGCAGCAGGACCGCCGTATTGATCTGCCCGCGATTGGTCTGCGCACCGTGCGCCGCGCCTATGAAGCGGGCCTGTCCGGCATTGCGGTCGAGGCGGGGGCTTCTATCCTTCTTGACCGTGACGAAGTGATTGCCGCGGCGGACAGCCTTGGCCTGTTTATCGAAGGGTTTACCGCATGACGGATATTCTCGGCATGATTGACGAAGATGCGCCGAAAACCGCAGTCAAAGAACCGCTGCGCATTTTTCTGATCGCGGGCGAGGCGTCGGGCGATCTTCTGGGCGCGAACCTGATGCGCGCCATTAAATCCGAACGGCCCGATGTGCGTTTTTTTGGCGTCGGCGGCAAAAACATGCAGGCACAGGGCATGGAAAGCCTGTTTCCGATGGAAGAGCTTTCCGTCATGGGACTGGCCGAAGTTCTGCCGCGTTTGTTTAAAATCATGTCGCGCATCCGCCAGACCCGCAAAGCTGTTCTGGACATCAAGCCGCATGCGCTGGTCACCATTGACAGCCCTGATTTCTGTTTCCGTGTCGTCAAACAAGTCAAGGCGCGCAGCCGCGATATTCCCTGCATTCATTACGTCGCCCCCAGCGTCTGGGCGTGGCGTCCCAAGCGTGCGGAAAAGGTAGCGAAATTCCTCGATCACATCCTCACGCTTTTGCCGTTCGAACCGCCATATTTCACGCGTCACGGTCTCGATGCGACGTTTGTCGGCCATCCGGTGGTTGAAAAAATCGACAGCCGCGGCGATGCCAACCGTTTCCGCGATAAATACGGCCTGAAGGCCAACCAACCTGTGTTCTGCATGCTGCCCGGCAGCCGTATGAGCGAGCTGAGCCGTCTTCTCGACAAGTTCAGCGAAACAGCGGACATTGTGCTGCGCCACCGCCATCAGGCCGTGATTGTTATCCCGACGCTGGCGCATCTGAAGCCGCATATCGAAAAGTTTTTCGTAGGAAAAGGCATCAACCCCATCGTCGTTACCGATGATCAGGATAAATACGACAGCTTTTCGGCAGGGACGGCGGCGCTCGCGGCTTCGGGTACGGTCACGCTGGAACTCGCCTTGGCCGATACACCGCACATTATCGCCTATAAGCTTAATCCGATGTCGGCGTGGGTGGCGAAACATCTGGTTAAAACGCCTTACGTCAACCTTATCAACATTCTGCTCCGCCGCCCTGTGGTGCCGGAGTTGCTGCTGGAGGAGTGCGAGCCGCAACCCATGTCGCGCGCACTTCTGCGCCTGATGGATGACCGCGAGGCACGCAGCCAGCAGCTGATGGATTTCCGCGAGGCGTTGATTAAAATCGGTCTTGGCGATCCCAAGACTCCCAGTCTCCGTGCGGCCGAAGCGGTCATTGAGGTTGTCGAAAAAAGCCAGTTAAGAAAAGGGGCTGCCGTCCCATGATGAAGCGTATCGTCGCCGGATTGTTCGTATTGATGCTGGTGGCGCTGGCGCTTTTGCTGGTGGTGCCGAACTTTATCGACTGGAACAAGCACAAAGATACGCTGGCTGTTCATGCCGCTGCCTATTTGCAGCGCGACGTTAAAATCGGCGGCGATATTGTGCTGCGCCTGCTGCCCAATCCGCAGATGTCGGTGACGGACGTTACGGTGTCTTCTATCGAGGGCGCGAAGTCTCCCTATTTGTTGAAGCTGAAACAGCTGGAGGCAAAAGTCCGCTTCAAGCCCTTGTTGGAAGGGCATATCGAGATTGAAAAAATCCATCTGGTCGAACCCGAGCTGGTGCTGGAAGTGCTCGCCGACGGACGCGCCAGCTGGCAGGGCCTGATGCAGGGCGATGCGGCCCGCAAGCCGTTTGTTTTCGGCAGTCAGGGCGATGCGATTACGCTGAAGGATGTCACGCTGAAGGGCGGACGTATCCGCTATGTGCAGGCGTCATCCGGCGTCGATATGGCACTTGAACATCTGAACCTGTCGGTGGCGGCACCCAGCTTGCGCGGGCCTTACAAGATTGTCGGCGATATGCGTTTCCGCGATGTGCCGGTGAATGTCGAGGCGACAAGCGGTCTTGCGGCGGATCAAGGCATGCTGCTGTCGGTGCTGTTCCAGCCGCTCGAAAAACTACCCCAGCTATCGCTGAAGGGCGCGATAGGCAAAAATGCCGAAGGTGCATTTTATGAAGGTGATATCGTCATGGAACAGGGCGCGCCCGCCAGCCTGTTCACGCAGGAATTCCTGACCGCGCCTGTTTGGCTGCAGCAGGATATGACCGTAAATGCAAAACTGTCTATGCGCCCCGGAGAATTGACGCTGAGCGATATCGAAGGCCGTAGCGGCAAGAACGGCAAGCTGTCGGGTACGGTATCCCTGAGCCGTCCGCCCATGGAAATCCCCCAGCTGTCCGTCGATATGAAACTGGAACATTTGCCGATAGGCGGCAAGCAGGACGCAGAGCCCGCGCTGCCCAGCGGGATGCGCGCGAAAATAGCGCTGACGGCGCAGGATGCGCTCTGGCGCGGCCAGCGAATCCCTGAAATAAAACTGTCGGCGCAAAGCGAGGCCGATTTCTGGCAGCTTAAATCGCTGAAGGCGCGCCTTGCCGGAAAAACGCAATTTGATGCCGAAGGCACTGTTCGCCCGCAGCAGCAAACGCAGAGTTTCAAGGTCAGTTTTTCCACCGCCGATATGGCCGGTTTTGCAAAAACCTATGCGGCGATTTTGCCGCCGGCCGCGGCGGCTCTCTTGCCGAATATTCCCGTTCAGGATGTAAAACTGGACGGCAATCTGGATATCCGTCCTGACCGTGTCAGTTTGTATAATTTCAATGCGTCTTCGGGGGCTGACGGCAAAGCGGGCGGCGTAGTCAATTTTGCGAACAAGGAGATGGAGGCGCGCCTCAACCTCTCCGGCCTGTCATGGGGCGAGATGGCGGCGGAGCAGCGCGCGGCCTTGATGACCGCCCTATTCGCCGCCGGTAACGATATCGATATCACGGCGGGGGCGCAGCGTTTTGCCGAAACCGATTTTAACAATATCGTTCTGAAAGCCGCCGCTGCCGCGGGCGATATCCGGATTGAAAAATTCTCCGGCAGCTATGGCGCGGATAATACATTTGCGCTGTCGGGCAATTTTTCGTCCTGGCCGCCGGAGGCTGCCGAGACGGCGGCGCTCGATTTCTCGCTTAAGACCGGCGATGCGGCAGGGGCGGGCAAGCTTGCGGGGTTTGTATGGCCGATGCCGCTCAATACCGCCGCGCCGATGGATGTGCAGGGCAGCTGGCGCCGCAGCGGCGGGCAGAATACCTATAGCCTTGCGGGCGGTTTCCGCGGCGGTACGGTGGATATCAAAAAGCCCGTGGCCGATGGCCCGCGCAATCTGGTGCTGTCGATGCCCGACAGTCAGGGGCTTCTTGCGCTGATGGGGATGGATATTGACCGTCTTGTCAGCCCCGTGGGCGCAGCCGTACTGTCTGCGGATGTGACGGGTGATGATAATGCCTATGTGCTGGACGGACTGCGCCTGAGCGTCAAAGACGCCGTCACCAGCGGCCGCGCCGAGAAAAATGACAAAGGCATCACCGCCGATTTGCGCAGCAGCACGGCGCAATTCGACCGCTGGCTCGCGGCGGATATCCGCCAGAGCGTGCCGCTGACGCTTAAATTGCGGGCGGATAAGGCCGAGGTGCGCGGGATTGCCCTGCAAACGCTGGATACAGATATGACGGTCACGTCGTCGAAAATCGATATCCGCGCCCTCAAGGCCGGAGTTTGGGGCGGCACGGCGCAGACGCGCGGCGCGCTGACGCGCGATGAAAACCGTCAATGGACGGCGAAGCTGGACGGCGATATCAAATCTTTCCGTCCCCTGCAAATCCCGCACGGCATCGTCGGCCTGACGGCGGACGAGGGGGATATGACCTTTGATATCACCGCAAAGGCACAAGATAAAACCACCTTCGGCGATATCGCGGGTGTGTTCGCGCTCAGCCTGCCGCGCCTTGATGTGCAGGGGTTCGACCCTGCCGCGCTGGCTGCCTATCTCGATACACTGAAAGGCGCGCCGCAAGATCTGGCAACCATGGCGCATAAAACCCTGCGCAGCGGGGCCGCCAGCTATAGCGATGTGAATATCGATTTCACGCGCGAAGGAAACATCGTGACACTGAAAAGCCTGTCACTGAATAACGCCGACAGCAGTATGAAGGTCGACGGTACGCTCGATACGGCGGCGGCAAAATACGATATCAAGGCTTTCCTGACGCTCAAAGCGCTGCGCGATCTCGACCCGCTGGAAATTACCCGCGCAGGCGATGTGACATCGGCGCCGGATTTGCGATTTGACGCGAAACCGCTGACGGCTTTCGCGCAGGCGCGTATGCCTGTGGTGGTCGAACCTGCCGAAGCATTGCCTGCCGTCGAAACCGCACCGATGGGCGAAGACGCCGAAATGCTGCCGCCCGGTTATTTGTCGGTACCGCCCGAAGGTGTGCCGCCGCCGCCCGATGAAACGGGTGAAGAGGATTTGACGCGGGAGATATTGCCGGTCGAGGAAGAAAGTCTCTCCCCGCCGCCTGCCGATATAGTCGCGCCCGAGACACAACCCGCATTGCCGCCGCAGCCCGCGCCCGCAGATGATGCGGCAACCGGTGCGCCAACGCCCGATACGGCGCCAGCGGATAACCCGATTGGCGGTATTCTCGACAGGCTGGGGCAATAAGCGCGCGCTTTATGCGCGTTTTTGCTTGTAATGTTCGAGGATGAAAACGCGCAGGGCACTCGACAGGTTGTCGGGGTGGTCGGAGTCAATTCCGGCGATCAGCCCGTTGATGGAAACACCTTTTTCTTCGGCAATTTCCTTGAGGCTGTCCCAGAAAGCTTGTTCCAGCGTGATGCTGGTGCGGTGTCCGGCGACGGTGATGGAATGTTTTTGTGATAAACGATGGGGCATCGAAGTTCCTTTCTGATCGGCGGGAGCGCAGGATGATGCAGGCCCTGTTTCTCCCATACGGTGTCATTGTACCGCATGTGTATTAAAAAATGTAGTCACTTTGTGGTGAAAAGTATCTCCCATAAAAAAGCGCCGCCTTGCGGGCGGCGCTTTTTGCGTAATCCGGCGTCGTCGAATTAATCGCGCGGGCCAATCATGGTTTCCGGCTTCACGGCCTTGTCGAATTCCTCGGCGGAAAGAAGCTTGAGTTCAATCGCCGCGTCTTTCAGCGTGCCGCCCGTTTTATGGGCGTGCTTGGCGATTTTGGCCGCGTTGTCGTAACCGATGACGGGGTTCAGCGACGTGACCAGCATCAGGCTTTCGTTGAGCAGTTTGTTGATCCGCTCGCGGTTCGGCTCGATGCCGACGACGCAGTTGTCGGTGAAGCTGCGCGCCGCATCCGCCAGCAGGCGGATGGATTGCAGCAGGTTGTAGATCATCACGGGCTTGAACACGTTCAGTTCGAAATGGCCGTTCGAACCGGCGATGGAAACCGTGGTGTGGTTGCCCATGATTTGCGCGCAGACCATGGTCAGCGCTTCGGACTGCGTCGGGTTGACCTTGCCCGGCATGATGGAGGAGCCAGGTTCGTTCTCCGGCAGGCTGATTTCGCCGATGCCGCAGCGCGGGCCGGAGCCGAGCAAACGCACGTCATTGGCGATTTTCATCAGCGAGCAGGCGATGGTATTCAGCGCGCCCGAAGATTCCACAATCGCATCATGCGCCGCCATGGCTTCGAATTTGTTTTCCGCCGTGGTGAAGGGGATATCGGTGATTTGCGATACTTTTTGCGCGAACAGTTCGGCGAAGCCTTTTTTGCAGTTCAGGCCCGTGCCGACGGCGGTACCGCCCTGCGCCAGCTGCGACAGGCGGGGCAGGCCGGCCTTTACGCGCTCGATGCCGTATTTGACCTGCATGGCATAGCCGGAGAATTCCTGCCCCAGTGTGACGGGCGTGGCGTCCTGCAAATGCGTGCGGCCGATTTTGATGATGTCCTTGAAGGCCTGCGCCTTGGCATCCAGTGCGGCATGCAGGTGTTCAAGCGCGGGGATGAGTTCGTGATGGATTTGCTCCACCGCCGCGATATGCATCACGGTCGGGAAGGTATCGTTGGACGACTGGCCGTAGTTGACGTGGTCGTTCGGATGCACGGGTTTTTTGGAGCCGATTTCACCGCCCAGAATTTCAATCGCGCGGTTGGAAACAACCTCGTTGATGTTCATGTTGGTCTGCGTACCCGAACCGGTCTGCCAGACGACAAGGGGGAAGTGGTCGTTCAGCGTGCCATCCATGACTTCTTCGGCTGCCTGCACGATGGCGGCGCCGATTTTCTTGTCGAGGGCGCCGAGTTCCATATTCGCAAGGGCAGCGGCCTTTTTCTGCACGCCCAGCGCGCGCACCAGCGGCAGGGGCATGCGCTCTGTGCCGATTTTGAAGTTTTCAAAGGAACGCTGCGTTTGCGCGCCCCAGTATTTGTCGGCGGGGACTTCCACTTCGCCCATGGAGTCGGTTTCGACGCGGATTTTCACATCGTCTGATTGCTGGGCTGCGCTTTGTGAGGTCATGTTGTTTTTCTCCTTATTATCGTTTTTGTTCATGAAGCGGTGTATCAGGCGGCGGGACGGAGGCCGTCCATTTTGCACCAGAATTGGTACATGCCGCCGAAAGTATCGGGATTTTTTTCTTCGAAGCTGTGCCAGTTTTCCATCGTTTCGGGCGTGGTTCCGAACATCTGGCGGTATTGCGCGCGTGTCTGGCCATCGACGCTGAACTCTATCAACGACAGGCCAAGGTTTTTCATGATGCCGCCGATTTGCGGCAGCGTCATGCGGTGTTCCTGTTCGTGAAACAGAAGGTCGCGCAGGCAGGACAGCTGGTAGTAGTCACTCGAACGCGTCACCATGCTCCAGTAAAGATCGTGGGGCAGTATTTGTGCGGCGTCGCGGCGGAAGCGTTTCATTTCGCTGGCGGAGGAGCCGATGCCTTTTTCTTTGATAATCCGCTGTATGGCGGCGAATTCACGTCGCGCGCTTTCGCTGTATAGCGCGATGCGCATCAGGCCGCCGGGCTTCAGGCAACGTGCGAGGCTTTTCCATCCGGCAGCAGGATCTTCCATATGGTGCAAAACGCCATGACAGGAAATCGCATCGAAATACGCATCCGGAAAATCAAGGTGCAGAATGTCGCCATGGCGAAAACGCACATTCTGAAGCCCGAATTCGGACGTTTTCATCGCCGCATAGGCAAGGCTCGCGGTGCTGAGGTCGATGGCTTCGATATCGGCATCCGGATAGCTGACGGCGGCGCTGGCGGCTTCCTGCCCTGTGCCGCAGCCCGCGACAAGAATTTTCGCTTTTGCGATTTTGCGCAGCAGGTCTGCCGGCGCCTCACGGGATGATAGCGGTTTGTGTTTCCAGCGGGGGTAGGGAAAGTCTTCGTACTGACCGCGTACGCGTATAGACACGCCATTATCAAAGTCGCTCATGGATTGCAGCACCGATTTTGCCTGTGCCAGCCTGTCGTGATCGCGGATATCTTCTGCGACAATTCTGCCAAGGTCTGGATGCTGTTCGAATGCGGCACGCACGGCCCCTGCATTCGCCAGCGCATGCAAAGGGGCATAGCAGGCGTATACGGCAAGCGATTCCGTCTGCGCCGTGAGGTCTTTTGCCGTCTCGATATCGCGGCGGAGTTTTTTGACGGCTTCTTCTTCGGCCGGTGTGGTATCCAGAATAAAATCACTGCCAAAACTATAAACGGCGAGTGCCCCTGCAATCGCTATCCGTGCCGTTTCATCAACGCCGCCGCTGCCCAGTAGCGTCAGCAAGCGCGCGCGCAGTGCCGTCAAAAACATTTCAAAACCAAGGCGCGGAATTTGCAAGTTCCGCAGCCCTTCGAGGAAAAACAAAGAATTCAGCGCAGAGAGGTCTTTTTGTCCGTCGAATTTCGCTTTGTTGAAAACGATATATTTTTTGTCCTGCGGCATATACAGGCCGGATATTTTTTTTATCAGTGATGGCTTTTCTTCCGCACTGCTGCTGATGGTGACTTCATAAAATTTGCTGTAGTTTTCATCCTGCGAGAAAATCGACAGCCATAGGTATCGTAGCGGCGATAGCATAAGCCCTGGTGTTGCAAAACACTCCAGCACCGCGCTGCGCACGGCGCCATCGAGTACCGCATCGCCTGTGCGCGGGAAATCTTTGAACCGTATGGCACAGGTAACGAAATTATCCTTGTAATGTTTTTCCTGCGGCGCCATCGCCATGGCAATCGCGACGTGCGCAAGGCAGCGGGGTTCGTTCATCTGATAGCAGGCATCGGCCAGCGTCATATGGGCGGTATGGAACAGCGGGTCCATCTCCAGTGCCTCGACGCAATAGGGGATGCCTGCGGCGGGGCCGGATTTGCGAATGGCCAGTTTACCCATTTGCACCAGCGCATCCGGTGTTTTCTGCAGGGAGAGGGCGCGGACAAGCAATGGCTCGGCCTCGCTGTTTTTTCCAAGGCGCAGGGCTTCGCGCGCCGCATCCACAAGCGCCTGCTGCGCCGGATCGGCGGCGGGGGCTGCTTTTACGCTTGCCACGGTTTCAGCCGTTGCCGGCTGGTCGGGGGACATGGTTTCTACCCTCTGGAAATAGTCAAAAAACTGCCGCTCAATCTAGCAAAATGCCTTCACAAATCAATGGTCTTACCGCTATATTATGTATCTCAAAAATCAAATAAAAACGGCCACCGGCAGAGGACATAATACAGATGCTTGAAAAAACCTTTGAAAGCAAGGACGTCGAAAAGAAACACTACGAAAGCTGGGAAAAATCCGGCGTTTTCGCGGCCGATGTGAAAAGCAACAAGCAGCCGTATTGCATCCCCATGCCGCCGCCGAACGTCACGGGCAGCCTGCACATGGGGCATGCCCTGACCATGACGCTGCAAGATATTCTGACCCGTTTCGAGCGCATGCAGGGCCGCGATGTTCTGTGGCAGCCGGGCACCGACCATGCGGGTATCGCCACGCAAATGGTGGTTGAACGTCTTTTGAACAAAGAAGGCAAAAGCCGCCACGATCTGGGGCGTGAAAATTTCCTGAAACGTGTGTGGGAGTGGAAAGAAGAATCCGGATCCACCATCACGCGCCAGCTGCGCCGTCTGGGCGCGACGCCCGACTGGGGCCGCGAAAGATTTACGATGGACGAGGGGCTGAACAAAGCCGTCAACAAAGTCTTCGTCCAGCTTTACAAGGAAAAACTGATTTACAAGGACAAGCGCCTTGTGAACTGGGACCCCAAGATGCACACCGCCCTGTCCGACCTTGAAGTCGAACAGGTCGAAATCAAGGGGAATATGCACTACTTCCGCTATCCGGTCGAAGGACAGGTGGAGCGTTTTATTACCATCGCCACCACGCGTCCCGAAACCATGCTGGGCGACGCGGCCATTGCGGTGCATCCGGATGATGAACGCTACAAAGATCTCGTCGGCAAATTCGCTGCGCTGCCGCTGACCGACCGCCTTATTCCGATTATCGCCGATGAATACGCCGATCCGGCCAAGGGTACGGGTGCGGTGAAAATCACCCCCGCGCATGACTTCAACGACTTTGAAGTCGGCAAGCGCCACAATCTGCCGATGATTTCGATTTTCGACCGCGACGCCAAAGTCAACGAAAACGCGCCGGAGGCCTTCCGCGGTCTCGACCGTTTCGAGGCGCGTAAAAAGGTTCTGGCGGAGCTGGAAGCGCTCGAACTCATCGAGAAAATAGAGCCCTGCGTACATGCCGTACCGCATGACGAAAAATCCAAATCGGTTATTCTGGAGCCGTTCCTGACCGAACAATGGTATTGCGATGCCGTCACCCTCGCGCAGCCCGCCATCAAGGCTGTCGAGGAAGGGCGCACCGAATTTGTGCCCAAAAACTGGGAAAACACCTATTACCAATGGATGCGTAACATTCAGCCGTGGTGCATTTCGCGCCAGCTGTGGTGGGGGCATCAAATTCCGGCATGGTATGACGATAACGGCAATGTATTCGTCGCCGAAACCGAAGAAGAAGCGCAGGCGCAGGCCGGTACGGGCGTGAAGCTGACGCGCGATGAAGACGTGCTGGATACGTGGTTCTCCTCCGCGCTTTGGCCGTTCTCCACGCTGGGCTGGCCGGAAAACACCGAAGAGGTGAAGCGTTATTATCCTGCCGAAACGCTGATTACGGGTTTTGACATCATCTTCTTCTGGGTTGCCCGTATGATGATGATGGGTATCCATTTCATGGGGGATGTGCCGTTCCGCAAGGTCTATATCCACGCGCTGGTGCGCGATGAAAAAGGCCAGAAGATGTCCAAGACCAAGGGCAACGTCATCGACCCGCTGGACATCATCGACGAATATGGCGCGGATGCGCTGCGCTTTACGCTGACGGCGCTGGCGGCGCAGGGGCGCGATGTGAAACTTGGCGCGGTGCGCGTCGAGGGGTATCGCAACTTCGCCACGAAGCTTTGGAACGCGTCGCGTTTTTGCGAAATGAACGGCTGCGCCCTCAAGCTGGATTATAACCCCAAGGCGGCGAAACATACGTTGAACCGCTGGATTTTGTCCGAACTGGCGGTGGTGAGCGAAAGCGTGGCGGCGAGCCTCAAGGCCTACCGCTACAACGACGCCGCCATGGCGCTGTACCATTTCACATGGGGTACGTTCTGCGACTGGTATATCGAATTTACCAAGCCGCTTTTGAACGGCGCCGACGAAGCCGTGAAGCAGGAAACCAAGGATACGACGGGATGGGTGCTCGACCAGCTGCTCACGCTTTTGAACCCCATCATGCCCTATATTACCGAAGAACTGCATGCCCACCTGATGAACAAGGGCGAGCTGGGCAAGGACGACTGGTTGCAATCGCGCCCGTGGCCTGTGTTCGATGCCAGCATTATCGACAAATCCGCGCAGGCGGAGGTCAACTGGGTGGTGCGTCTTATCACCGAAATCCGCTCCGTCCGCGCCGATATGAACGTGCCGGCGGCGGCGCAAATCGCCATGCTGCTCAAAGGCGCCAATGCCGAGAGCAAGGCGCGCCTTGAAAAATACGCCGATATCATCAAACGTCTGGCCCGCCTGTCGAAGGCGGAGGCGAGCGAAGCGGAAGCGCCCAAAGGCTCCCTGCAAATGGTGATTGACGAGGCGACGATTGTGCTGCCCATCGCCGACGTGGTGGATCTGGCGCAGGAAAAAGCGCGTTTGCAAAAAGCCATCGAGAAAGAACAGCAACAAATCGAGAAAATCGACAAAATGCTGAACAATCAGGGCTTCCTCGCCAAGGCGCCCGAAGAAGTGGTGGCGGAGCAGAAAGAGCTGAAATCCGCCGCTGAAAACACCATCGCCAAGCTCACGCAGGCGCTTAAGCAGATAGAGGCGGCGTAAGATGAAACCGGGGATTTTCCGCAGACTTATCAACCTCTGGCCACCATTTTTGGGGGCAGGTATCAAGGTCAAGGAAATCTCCGGCGACTACACCGACTTTAAGGTCGAAATGAAGCTCACGCGTTTCAACCGCAATTACGTGGGCACGCAGTTTGGCGGGTCGATTTACGCCATGACCGACCCGTTTTATATGCTGATTTTGATGAAAAACCTCGGCAATGATTACATTGTCTGGGACAAGGCGGCAGATATCCGCTTCAAATTGCCGGGCAAGGGCAAGCTGACCGCGCATTTCAATATCAGCAAGGAACGCATCGCCGAGATTAAAAAACAGGCCGACGAGAATTATAAAATCGAACCGCGCTTTACCGTCCATGTAAAAGATGAAAAGGGCAACGTGGTTGCCGAGGTGGACAAGGTTCTCTACGTGCGCCGCAAAGACCACAAAAAAACGCCGCCGCAAACCCCGCCCCATCCTTGAATAAAAACCGAGAGAGGATAGCCGATGATAGAAATCAAGGCCCCCGGCGCCTATGACGTCTACCTCAACAAGCCGTCGGTGTTTCTGGCGGGTAGTATCGAAATGGGCGTGGCGGAGGATTGGCAGGCCAAGGTTTCGGCGGCGCTGTCTGTCATGGATGTGCTGGTTTTGAACCCGCGCCGCGACAACTGGGACAGCGGCTGGGCGCAAACCATCGACAACCCGCCGTTTCGTGAGCAGGTGGAGTGGGAACTTTCCGGCCTTGATGCCGCAGACGTGATTTTGATGTATTTCGACCCTGCCACCAAATCGCCGATTACGCTTTTGGAACTGGGCATTCATGCTGCCGCCAATCCCGAAAAGCTGGTCGTCTGCTGCCCGCAGGGGTTCTGGCGCAAGGGCAATGTCGATATCGTTTGCAATAAATACGGCGTACGCCAGACCGAAACACTCGAGGGGCTTATCCAGCAAACCGTGCATCGTCTGCATGGCGCTGCGGCCTGATATAATTCAAAAAGGAAAACACAATGATTGGTAAAATTATCGGGGCGCTGGTCGTTCTGGGTATTGTTGGATATTTCATGGTGTCCATCGGCACCAAGGCCAAGGAAGCGCCGAAAAACGCCACCGTCAGAAAACTTCAAAATGAAATCCAGCAACAGCGCCAGCAGTTGGAGAATATCGAAGGTGGTCTGGTGGTGACACCTCCGCAAACCGAATCACCTGCTGCATCCGGCGAAGAAGACGCCGGCACCGAAGAATAAATACGGCCAGCAACGAGCCCCGGCCACATGTCGGGGAGTATGGCCGGGGCATTGCTGCTGAGGGACGCCGCAAGAGCGGCGCCAATGTGGGCATATATCCTTATACGGGTGGGTTCCGCATCCGGATCACGCCTTTTTCAGCTCAGCTGGCAGCTTTTTTGCTGCTTTTTTGCTCGATGAGCTTGCTGCTGTCCACGGATTGGATTTCAATCTTGCGCGGCTTCATCTCTTCGGGAATTTCGCGTACCAGAGAGATGGTCAGCAGGCCGTTTTCCAGTGCGGCACTTTCCACTTTAATATGGTCGGCCAACTGGAAGCGGCGTTCAAATGCCCGCGCCGCAATCCCGCGGTGCAGATAAGTGACGCCTTTCTGGTCTTCGCGGTCATGCGCGCGGCCTTGTACCAGCAGCTGGTTTTCCTTGGACGTGATGTCGATTTCATCTTGGGTGAAACCGGCCACGGCCATGGTGATGCGGTACTGGTCGTCGCTGACTTTGACAATGTTATAGGGCGGATAGGCGCTTTCCTGATCGTTCAGCATCCCGGTCTCCAGCATACGCGAGAGACGGTCAAAGCCAACGGTAGAGCGAAAAAGGGGGGAAAAGTCGAACGTCGTCATGTTGATATCCTCCTTGAGCAATATCAGATTACATGTTCAGGCAGTCATCCCGCTTTGCGGGCATGCTGCGGGAAGGTTTTGTATCGAAGCCCCACCATGGGCACTTCTGCCTTCCTTATTGAATCATATATCGCGAAATTTTTTATCGTCAAGACCCGCGCAAAAATCCAGAAAATTCAAAAACAAAACGCGCAGCAAAAAACCGCCCGGCAATATGCGGGGCGGTTTTTGCGAAGCCGTGAGTCGCGAAATTATTTCGCGGCTTTTTTCTCTTCCTTGCTGTCGCCATCGAGAGAGGCGAGGCCGAGACCGGCGTATTTGTTGCTGAATTTTGCCAGACGGCCTTTTTCCAGCACTTTCGCCGCGCCGCCCGTCCAGGCAGGATGGTTCAGCGGGTCGATGTCGAGGCGCATAACATCGCCGGGTTTGCCCCAGCAGCTGCGCGTCGTGTATTCGGTGCCGTCGGTCATGACGACTTTGATTTCATGGTAATCGGGATGGATATCGGCCTTCATGGCGGTAGCTCCTTAAAATCTTTATCAGGCTGGCTTTTTACAGAGATTTTTCTTATTGTGCAAGCAGTTTATTGACTTTGGCACGCCAGAGCCCATTCTCAGGTGCGCAAAGCAGGGCAAAAGGCATATTTTTACATAAGATATATGTCAGCCGCCCGTCAAAACCCGAATAAAATCAAAATGCGAAGGGCGCGCAAGCAGCTGATACGATGGCACAGGACGGCACCACAGATACGGCACCCCGCCGGATGATACAAAAGCCTATCGGCCTGCTCTGGCCGCTGCTGGTGCCTTATAAACGCCAGCTGGCGGGGGGAATCGGGGCCTTGATGCTGGCCTCCGGCATGATGCTGGCCATGGGTTGGGGGCTCAAGAATATCGTCGATCACGGCTTTGCCGACCGGACGGGGGATTTCCTCGACCGCGCGCTTCTGGTGCTTTTGGCGGTGATCTTGCTGATGGCGGCGGCGACCTATACCCGCGTCCGTCTTATCAATCAGGTGGCGGAGCGCATCACCACCGATTTGCGCCAGCGCATCTACGCGCATCTCCTGTCTCTCGACCCTGCGTATTTCGAGCGTGAAAAGACGGGCGATCAGGTTTCCCGCATCAATGCCGATACCACGGTTTTGCAGCTGGTCGTCACCAGCAACCTGCCGTCGGCCTTCCGTCATTTCCTGATGTTGATTGGCGGTATTGCGATGCTTTGCGTTGTCAGCCCGTCGATGACGGGGATTGTCATGCTGGCGGTGCCGCTGGTGGTGGGACCGATGATTTATTTCGGCCGCCGCGTGCGCGCCAAATCGCGCGATACGCAATCGCGTGTGGGGGATATCGGCGCCTATACGCATGAAACCCTGATGGGGATGCAGACCATCCAGTCCTTTGGCTACGAAGGCGAGGCCGCGCGCCGTTTCGATGCGCTGGCCGAAGATACCTATAACACCGCCAGCAAATATATCCGCGCCCGCGCCTTTCTGGTTGCGTTTGTGATTTTCATCGTGCTTGGCGCGATTGGTCTCGTGCTGTGGTCGGGCGGGCATAAGGTGCTGGCCGGTCAAATGTCGGCGGGCGAGCTGTCGGCCTTTTTGTTCTACGCCGCCATGGTTGCCGGCGCCTTGATGGCCGTGAGCGAGGCCATGAGCGATTTCAACCGCGCCAGCGGCGCTGCCGACCGTATCATCCAGCTGCTGGCCTCTGAACCTGCGGTGCAGCCCGCAGCGCAGGCGATGGCGCTGCCGGAAAATGTCGCTGGGTATGTGACGTTCGATAACGTGACCTTCAGCTATCCCACGCGGCCGGAGCGTCTGGCGCTTGACCGCGTGTCTTTCACGGTCAGTGCGGGCGAAGTGATTGCGCTGGTCGGGCCGAGCGGCGCGGGCAAATCGACCATTTTCCAGCTGCTCCAGCGGTTTTACGACCCGCAGCAGGGTTCGATTTCGATTGATGGCGTCGATGTCCGCGACCTTGACCCGCGCCATGTGCGCGCGGCGCTGGGGGTGGTATCGCAAGACCCTGCGGTCTTTTCGATGTCGGTTGCCGAAAACATCCGCATCGGCAAACCGGACGCATCCGATGCCGAGGTCATGCATGCCGCCCAGATGGCGCAGGCGCACGGCTTTATCGCGGAACTGCCGCAGGGCTATGACACCATGGTCGGTGAGCGCGGCAACCGCCTTTCCGGCGGCCAGCGCCAGCGTATCGCGATTGCGCGCGCGCTTTTGAAAAATCCGGCGATATTGCTGCTCGACGAGGCGACATCCGCGCTTGATTCATCCAACGAACAGGCTGTGCATCTGGCGCTGCGCGAACTCATGAAGGGCCGCACAACATTCGTGATTGCGCACCGTCTGTCCACCGTGCAGGATGCCGACCGTATTTTCGTGCTCGACCAGGGGCGCATCGTCGCGGCGGGCACGCATCATCATTTGTTCGGTCAGGACAGGCTCTATACACACCTTGCCGGACTGCAGGATTTGCGCGCGGCGGGTTAATCGTCCTTGTCATTCCGGCGCAGGCCGGAATCCAGACGGGGGTTCAGCAACACATGAGGCTATAACTCGACACCGGCTTTCGCTGGTGTGACGGGTTGTCGTGTCCGTGAGGTTTTATCGTGCGAAGACGAGATCGACGCGCTCCAGCGGCTTGCGGTCGGTTTCAAGGCCGAGGGCGCGGACATCGACGCGCGTCGGCTCCACGCCGTTATCCATCAGGAATGAACGCACGGCGAGCGCGCGCGACAGCGAAATGCGGCGGGCGCTGGTCTTGCTGCCGTCTTCACCCGCAGCATAAGCATGCACGGCAAGGCGGCGGGTTTTGCTTTCCTGCAAAAGCGGAATGATATTGACCAGCTTTTGCTGCGTTTCCGGCGTGAGGTCGCTTGAGGTACCTGCAAATTCAAGCGTCAGGTCGGCCATTGTCGGAACGCCGATATCCTTGGGCTGCGGCGCGGGCGGCGCAAGGGCCACGCGCGCGGGCACGGCTTCGATATTGCGGCTGACGTTTTCAAGTTCTGCCGCCGTCAGGGGCGGGCGGATATTCTCAACAGGTTTGGGCGCGGGGCGCGTGGCCAGCAGGGCCTCGGCTTCGTCTTCGGTCAGCGGCATCAGGCTTTCGCGTTTGGCGGCGGGTTCGCTCGCTTCGCTTTTCGCTGCGGGGGCGGCAACCGTTTGGGGCGCTTCCTCCGGGGCATCCAGCGTTGTGGTCACAGGCTGGCGGCGCGGCAGTGTGCCTACGGCAGGGGCTGCTGTGTCGACCACGACCAGCGACGGCCTTTGCGCTTGTGGTGCGGCAGGCGGCTGCATATTCGCCGCCGGTGCTTCCGCTGTTTTCGCGTCGGCAGGCGCGCGGTGATAGGAAGCTTGGGAATCCAGCTTCATTTCAGGCGCGACCGCCGTTTCAGGCAGGGCGGCCATATCGTTATCGCTGAGCACGGTTTGCGGCAGCTCTTCGGTATGCGGCTTGCGTATGGGCAGATCCGTCAACGCGGCTTGCGGCGCGGGGCTGTGTTCTGCAGGCGCGGAGATTTCCTGTGCGGTCTTGCTGTCAACAGCGGGGTAAGCTTCAGCAGCAGGGCCAGATATATCTGTAGCGGGCGCTGTGAGCGGTGCCGCTTGACGGAGGGGGGCTGCCTGTTCGTCAGCGCGCAGGCCTTCGGGCAGGACGGGGCGTTCAAATCGCTGGATATCTGCCGCCGGACGCGCCGCAGGGGGGTAAGACATGCGGCCTGCGGACGGCGGGGAAGACGGTGCCGCAGATTTTACCGCAGGCGCGGCAACCGATGCGGCACTATTATCTATAGCGTTTGAAGATGCAGGCGCATCAACAATCGCTTTCGGCGCCGCGTTGGTTGTGACGGAAGCCCGCGCAGGTTTGCGCAAGGGGTGCATAGCGGCGGCGGGCATCGGCTCCAGAATAGGCGCCATCAGCTTCGCAGGGGGCATATCGGCGGGCGCAGGTGCCGCTGCGGCTTTGAGCGGAGGGGTTACAGGTGCGCCAGAAGGCTCGGCCGCGGGCGCTGCGGTCAACTGCGGTTCAATCTGGCGGGCCTCTACGGCAGGTGCTGCTACAGGCGTTGCAGGGGCGGCTTCGCGCAGGGCGGGCGGCGGTGCGACGGGTTCGCTGAACAGCGGTTTGACAACGCGGCGCTGCTGGATACCGGCGGCGGGAGCCGCTGCAGGCATCGGCGCTTGCGCGGCAGTTGCAGCTGGTGTTTCTTCGGCGGCGGGTTCATCGCTGGCAGGTGCCGCGGCCGCTACAGGGGCAGCGGGGGGCACTGGCGGCAGTGGCTGGCGCAGTACAACCGGCGGCGCATGGCCATCGGCATCCTGCTGCGGCGGTGCCGTTGGTGCGAGCGCACTACCCGACAAAGCGCTAAGGTCGATTTCGACGTTCGGCTTTTCGGATTTATAATAGTGATACTGCGCGCGCGCCGGCGCGGCGGCGGAGGTTGCAAGTGCTGCTGCGGCAACGCTGACAAGAAGATAGTGCTTCACGCGGGCCATGCTTCCCCCTTCGGTTACGACGCCTTGACGTCTGCTTTGGCGGCAGGGGTTTTTACGCGCTGCGCGAGGTCTTTGTGCAGGGCGCTGTTGGCGGCAACAAGGCTGCCGCCGGTGTTGAAATTTTTGCCCAGCTTGGCATCCGTCGCCTGACCGCGCGCTTCGCGAACCAGAACGATACCTGCGGCAACGTCCCACAGGCCGCCGCTGATATGCGATTTGCAAAACGCATCCAGACGGCCCGCCGCGACATAGGCGAGGTCAAGGCAGGTGCTGCCCATGTTACGGATGACGGTGCCGGATTTCACCAGCACGCCGAGGCCTTCGATGCTGTCATAGGCGGCATGATGCAGGGCAATCGCCGCTTCGGACAGCGAATTGCGGCCGGAAACCTGAATGCGGCGGTTATTGAGATAGGCGCCAAGGCCTTTTTCCGCCCAGAACAGTTCATCCTTCACGGGGTCGTAAATCACGCCCGCGACGATGTCGCCGTCTTTTTCCAGCGCGATGGATACGCACCAGTGCGGAATGCCGTGCAGGAAGTTCATGGTGCCGTCGAGCGGATCGACAATCCAGCGGCAGGACGGATCTTCGCCTTTCACTTCGCCGCTTTCTTCCATCAAAAACCCGTATTTGGGGCGGGCCTTGGTCAGAACTTCGCGGATGATTTTTTCCGCTTTGTGGTCAGCGGTGGAAACGAAGTTGCCGGGGCCCTTGCGGGATACCTGCAGCTGTTCAACCTCGCCGAAGTCACGCACCAGTAAGCGGCCCGCTTTTTCAGCGGCCTCGACCATGACGTTCATGTGTGCGGAGCGGCGGGCAACGGCCATCTCGGTATCCTTCGGGTTGGTGTGTTAGTCGTTACGGCTGAACAGGCTGCCGAACAGCGGTTTAACGTTTTGCGGGCGCTGGGGGACGGATGTCATCATCACGGCCTCCGGCGGTGCGGCCACGGCGCGTTTCCATGTTTCGGCCTCGGCGGCGGAAACGTGGAAACAATCCTGCACGTCGTTCTTCATCGGACGGCTTAGTCTTTTGCGCGTTCGACGTAGGAAGAATCTTCGGTACGCACAACGATGCGCGTGCCGGATTCAATGTGCGGCGGTACCATCACGCGCGCGCCGTTTTCCAGCACAGCGGGTTTGTACGAAGAAGACGCCGTTTGGCCTTTGACCACGGGGTCGGCTTCGACGATTTGCATGATGACGGTTTCGGGCAGGGTTATCGACAGCGGGCGGCCTTCGTGCATTTGCACTTCAACCATCATGCCGTCCTGCAGGAACTGCGCGGGTTCGCCGATGAGATCCTTGTTCACGACGATCTGTTCATAGTTTTCGTTGTTCATGAACGTGTACTCGCCGTCATTGGCATAGAGGAACTGGAATTCCATGCTTTCGACGCGCGCGCGCTCCACCATATCCTGCGTGGCGAAGCGGATGTCGGTTTTGGTGCCCGACATGATGTCGCGCATGACAACCTGGGCAACGGATGCGCCTTTGCCCGGTGTGCGGATTTCGTTGCTCATCACGACCCAGAGCTTGTCGTTGTATTCCACCACCATGCCTTTGCGGAGGGTGTTTGCTGCGACTTTCATGTATTCACCTTGGAATTGTATATTGTCATATTTTTGAATGCGGACGCGGCCTAGGGCTTCTTGCCTAGCCGAGAGACGATTGCTTTACCTAAATTTTTTAAGGCAATTTGTAAATCGTTTTCTTGAATATCCCCCACCAGCGCATCAATCTTTTGCTGTTCCTGCATGGTCAGCGGGCGGGTCAGGGGCGCCTTTATCTTTTTATTATCCATAACGCCGGAGTGCTGGACGATTTTGATATCCTTGATGGCGCTGTAGCCGAAAAACACATTCAGCCGCTCGGCCAGCAGGTCTTTCTGGTAGCTCAGCTCCAGCGCGAAGGCGGGCTGTACGGCCAGCACCAGCGTCGCCTTGGGCGGGGTCTTGTCGCCCTTATCCCCGTCCTTTTTTTTGCTGGCGGGGCGGCTGTATTTCAGCTCCATGGGGGTGGTCTGGGCGGCAATGTCCGGCCCCGCAATATGTTCCCATTCCGCCAGCATCTTGCCGAACAGCATGTTTTTCTTCCCAAAGGCGTCTTTGGTCAGGGCGGGGACAAGGTCCGCGACAGGGCGTGGACGGTTGGGTGTTGTCATGGATACCGAGTATGTCTATTTAAAGACGCATGTCCAGAAGCAAAAAGACCGATACAGGGGCCCTGCAGGCCGCTTTGCTGGGGTGGTTTGACCGCCACCGCCGTGTGATGCCATGGCGTGCGGCCAAGGGCAAACGCCCGAACCCCTATCATGTCTGGCTGTCGGAAATCATGCTCCAGCAAACGACGGTGGTGACCGTCGGGCCATATTTTAACAAGTTCATCGGTTTGTGGCCGACGGTGGATGATTTGGCGGCGGCGCAGCTGGATGACGTGCTGACGGCATGGGCGGGGCTTGGCTATTACGCCCGTGCCCGTAACCTGCATAAATGCGCGCAGGCGGTGGTTACCCGGCATAGCGGCAGATTTCCGGCGGATGAGCAGGCCCTGCTGGATTTGCCCGGCATTGGCCCCTATACCGCGGCGGCAATCGCGTCTATCGCTTTTGACCGGCCTGCCGTCGCCGTTGACGGCAACGTGGAGCGGGTGGTCAGCCGTTTTTTAGATATCAAAGAGCCGTTGCCGCTGTCAAAACCCGCCATTCGCGCGGGGGCGGCCATGCTGGCGGCGGACAATTCGCGCCCCGGCGATTTTACACAGGCTTTCATGGAGCTGGGGGCGACTGTCTGCACCCCGCGCAAGCCGAAATGCGGCCTGTGCCCATGGCAGAACGATTGCAAGGCCAGAAAGGCCGGCCATGCCGAAGACCTGCCCCGCAAGTTGGCCAAAAAGGCCAAACCCGCCAAATTCGGCAAAGTGTACTGGATTACCAATGCCAAAGGGCAGGTCATGATACAGAAGCGCACAGAGAAGGGGCTTTACGAAGGTCTTTACCAGCTGCCTACCACAGAATGGATTGAAGACAAGCAGGCCGCTGGGGAGCTGCGGCTGGATTTTATGCCCGCCAAGGGGCCGCGCGCGCTGGGGGCTTCGGTAAAGCACAGTTTTACGCATTTCGATCTTAGTCTTGAAATATGGCAATGCAGCGTCAAGACCGTCAAGCTCCCCAAGGGCGGGATATGGGTTCATCCTGCGGCGCTGGCGGACTATGCCCTGCCGACCCTGATGCAAAAAGCCGTCCGGCTGGCTATTTCCGCGGCTTGATGACAGCCACAGGCAAGGCTGGTATAATTTGTAGGTAGGCTTTTAGCGCTTTCGTCCCCAACCGGACGCAAGCAGGGGGAAATCATGCTGTCAATCCGTTTTGTCAAATGCTCGTTGATGGGCGCTTTCTTCGCCATGATGCTGGCGCTGCCTGTTTCCGCATCGCCGCCCGAGGCGATGGAAGGTCGCGGTGAGTCTTTTGCGGCACCGACGTTTCGTGAGCTGGCGCTGACCAGTTTGATGCTCGAGGCTTTTGATAATACCAAAAACGAAACCATCGACGAATACGCCAAGTTGATGTACTGCCCCCTGTATCAGGAAAATTATAAATCTGACTTTGCCTGGAACAACGTGCGTCAGGAACTCGGACGCAAATTGCAGGGCAAGCGTGAATATTTCCGTACGCACTATGAAATGACCGGCGTTGTCTATCTGGGCCGCTACAGTTTCGAAACCCAGGATTTTCCGTTCGTGAAAGATACCGCGCTCGTCAACGTTGGGTCGTTGACGATGCTCAGCATGGGGAACCGTTCATCTGCGGATGTGCGACGTCTTTGCGGTGAAGCCGAACCAACGACCTTTTTTCCAGGTACCTATTTATTCATGCTGCAGCAGCCGCTGACGATTGACCGTTTGAAAATGTCGCTGAACGACGCGGAAAAGCTTCTGAAGCGTATGGAATTGATGAATAACAAAGACCGCGCGCTTTATATCCGTTTCCGTGTGCGGTTGCTGGGGTCTGGCAATATTATATCGCGCGGCGCGCTCAATCAGCTGCTGATGCGCGGTGAACTGGTTTCGGTGGATTTGTTCTATGACCGCGAAATGACCAAGCACTTTGCCGTTATTTCCCTGAAATAGGCAACAGGGTGCCCTTCGCCGAGGATACCCGCGTTTTCCCTCTGCCGCAGCGCGAGATATATGCGCTGTTGATGGATGTGGAAAACTTCCCCTCTTATGTGCCCTATATCCGTGCGGCCCGTTTTGTTTCGCGCAAGGGGGCGGTGAGTGTCGCTGAAATCGATGTCGGGGTTACGGGGCTCCATTTCCGCTACCGCTGTGAAATGCTGTTCGAAGCGCTGGATGAGTCGCATACCCGCGTGACATACCGTTTTTCATCGCGTTTCCGTTCGCGTTTGATGAATGCCGTGGCCGATCCGGTATTCAGTGTGCAGCTGAAATCAACCCTGCGGGAGCTGGAAAAGTTTATCCGCCGCCGGAAAAGGCGCTGATCTAAAAAGTTTTGATGTTCAGGGCTGAATTTTCTTGAGCGGATGCGTAGCGGGCAGGCTGGCGATTTTGCGCTCAAGACGTGCCTTGATATCCTGCCATTCATCGCCGTTGAGGTGTACTTTGCGCCCATTATAAGTTGCGCTGCCGTTATGCAGCGGCGCATGCAGGGCGCGTGCACCCATATAAAACACATCCGAATTCGTATCGGCGTTGAGGGTAATTGCGGCGATGCGGCGGAACGTCTCCGCCGTCAGCTTTTTATCACGCGCCGCACGAAACGCGCGGGCGAGGGATTGCAGACGATCTTCGTCGGGCGTGTTGAGACGCGCATATTCCTTGGCGATTTTTTTGGTTTGTTCGGGTGTGAGCGAAACAAACCCGGCGCTGTCGCGGTCTATCAGGATTTTATCAACCGTGAAGGTCGTCAGGTGCGATGTCTTGCCGGCCATGATAAACTGCACCGCGCGTTTCCACGATGCATAACCGATATCTGTCTGTTGTCCATCAAAGCGCTGGAGATGGCGGATCACGGCATAGGCATCCGCCGTATTTTCCGCCAGCGTGTCGTGCGTTTCGGGTGACAGCACATGGCCCGTTTCGTGATCGAAGGTGCCGATGTCGTCGATCGCCTTGTTGGCGGGGTCATAAAGGGGGTGTTTGTCGCTATGAAACACGACGCTGTGGAGATGTTTTTTTCCGCCAAGGTCGATGGTGTCGGAAAAAGATGTTTTCAGGCGCTTGGCTGTGCGCACCGTATCCTGCAACTCGTCCGCGGCGTCGTCGTCTTCTTCAAGTGCGGCAAGAACGCGCGGCATCGCTATGTAATCGTCGTTTGCCGCATCGACGAAAATAGTGTTCTTAGCCATTTCGGGGTGGTCTTTCACGGCTTTGCGCGCCGCCGCGCGAAAATCGAAACGTACATTCGGCAAATCTTTGTCTGACTTGGGCTGCGGGGTGCGTTTCATGCGCGTAACTTTCTTGCTAAAAACTTCGTGGTTTTGAATTGTTGCACGCAAATTTTGCATTTTAAAGCTTAGAATCTTTCGAAAGTGCCTTTTTAGTCCCGAAAAAGTCTGGCGAAACGGCTTGAAAATTATTATGGTATTGGTTGTTCAATAAGGAGTTCGGAATATGACGCTCATCGCGATTGGCGGAGCAGAAGACAAAGAAGGCAGCATGAGCGTGCATCGCCGCGTGCTGGCCGAAAGCCGCGGCGCGGAATCTCGCGTGTGCGTGATTACCTCGGCAACCGCAGAGCCTGAAGCCGCGAAAAAGCGCTACGAAGACGTCTATGCCAAGCTGGGCGTTGCCGATTGCACCGTGCTTCATATCGACAGCCGCGCCATGGCGAACGACGATGCTGTTGCGGCTGTTTTGCAAAAGGCCGATGTTGTTTTTTTCAGCGGCGGCGACCAGATGCGTCTGACGCAGGCGATGGCCGGCACGCGGGCTTTTGATATCGTGGCAGACAAATACGCGGCTGGCACCCTCGTCATCGCGGGCACAAGTGCGGGCGCGGCGGCGGCATCGGCGCTGATGATTTGCGGCGGCGACCCCGATAAGGCCATGCAAAAAGGCGAAGTGCAGATGACGGCGGGTTTCGGGCTTTTGCAGGGCGCCGTGATTGATACGCATTTCAGCGAAAGAAACCGGCTGCCGCGGCTTTTCAATGCTGTCGCCAGCCATCCCGCGACGTTGGGTATCGGCGTTGACGAAGATACGGCCGCCGTGCTGCGCAAGGACGGTGTCATGGATATCGTCGGCAGCGGCACGGTAACCTTTGTCGATGGCCGACAGCTGCACCGTTGCAACATGGCTGATGTCGAACGCGGCGAAGTTTTCGAGGCCGAGGGCTTTCACGTGACGCGGCTGTCTGCAGGCGGGCGCTATGACCTTAAATCACGCAAACCGTTATGACGGTCAATCATGATGTGGTTTTCGTTTATGTAACGGCGCCGTCTTTCGATGTTGCCGAGAAAATCACCACCATCGCGGTCGATGAAAAACTGGCAGCCTGCGGCAATATCCTGCCGGGGATGACATCTATATATAAATGGCAGGGCAAAACCGAACAGGCGCAGGAAATCGTGCTGATATTGAAAACGCGCGCCGCACTGTTTGAAAAGCTCTCCGCGCGCATCGTGGCGCTGCATCCCTACGAGGTGCCGTGCATTGTGGCCCTGCCTGTATCCGCAGGGTTGCCATCCTATCTGTCGTGGATAAAAGCTGAAACCACCGCCTGAAGTCGCGATTGTTATTGCGCCATTTCAAACAGGATGCCGCAATCCTGCATGCCTGATCGCGCTGCGTAGTGCGGGTCATTTTCATCACCGCCGTAACAGGTGCTGCTGAGCCCATAAGCGCGTACGCGGCCCAGATGCGGGTATCCATCGTCGATTTTATTGTCAATGATACGCGCCATGTGGACCGGCATGACTTGTTCTGCGGCGGTGCTGTATTGGGCAGCGCCGCCACCCTGCGGTGAGTTGACAATCATAAAAACAAGTCCGCGTGGCCCCAGCGGCGTGGGGTCTGCCGGGTCATAGGTGCGCGGATCGCCCGGTAGCGGTTGTCCGTTGACAAATCCGACGATAAACCCGCCACCAATTGGCGATGCCGGATGGGTATGCGTCCAGGCGATGCGTTCGCTACCGCTGCGGATTGCGGCATTGTTGACCCCGCCGATCATATCGCTGAGGGTAAGATGCGCCCAGAAAAGAACAGTTTCATCCTGCGCCGATGTGGCGGGCAGGTTGACGGTTAAGCCTGCTTGCGCGGCCCAGTCGTCGCCCCAGTCAGGGGCGCCGATAATGCTGTTATTCGCATCGGCTGTAAAAGGATTGCAGTTGCTCGTGCAGTGGGGGATGCGCGTTGCCGCGTTGCGCATATCACCGGGCAGGGCGCCAAACGCATCGCGGAAATTGATCACGGCGGTTTGATACGCCTGCATCTGCGTAATCGTGGCCGTGGCGCGACCGTTCTTGATCATCTCCTGTCCTTTGATGATGGAACCGACAAGAATCCCGACGACGGTCATGACGATCGCCAGTTCGACAAGCGTGAAACCGCGGACACCTTGCGGTGTTTTATGCGGCTGTTTTTTATGAATACGATTTTGCACCTGACCTCGTGCGGGCGGGACGTTTGGCTGAAGAGCTTACTATCTATGCCTATTTTCGCCAAGAAAAGTTAAACT
Source organism: uncultured Micavibrio sp. (assembly GCA_964551435.1). Lineage (GTDB taxonomy): Bacteria > Pseudomonadota > Alphaproteobacteria > Micavibrionales > UBA2020 > UBA2020. The sequence goes on along the minus strand of CAZKBS010000002.1, from coordinate 210,773 downwards.
TTCATGAGCCGTTAAAAAATATATGACGAAGGCAATTAATCCGCCATTTTTTCCGCGCCAGCGGGCATAGAGGTGGAGGAGAACTTATTTTATGATGTAATTGTTTATCAATAGCTTAAATAGGGGTATTTATATACCGTATTTTATATATTTGATTTTAAACGTTTTTGTAAAAAATTCTGTTTTTCTGTTGACGGCGGAGAATCTATGCTCCATAACACACCGAAAAGCAAACAGGCGTGGCCCGTGCCATGCCCGCATACATCAGGAAACAAGAGATGAAAACCTATTCGGCAAAACCCTCGGAAGTTGAAAAGAAATGGCTTCTGATCGACGCGGAAGGCGTCACGCTGGGTCGTCTGGCGAGCATTATTGCAATGCGCCTGCGCGGCAAGCACAAACCCATGTACACCGCCCACATCGATTGCGGCGATAACGTCATCGTCGTCAACGCGGAAAAAGTCCGCATAACGGGTAAAAAAGAGAAATTCGATGTGTTCTACTGGCACACCGGTTTCCCCGGCGGTATCAAAGGCCGCACCAAAGGCGAAATCCTCGCTGGTAAATTCCCGGGCCGCGTCATCGAAAACGCTGTTCGCCGTATGATGCCGAAAGACAGCCCGCTGGCGCGTCAACAAATGACGAACCTGCGCATTTTCGCGGGTCCGACGCATACGCATGAAGCGCAAAAGCCTGAAGTGCTTGATGTCGCTTCCATGAACCCGAAGAACAAACGCTAATCGCGAAGGTATTGAAGCATGACCACCAAGAAAAACCTCTCTGATCTTAAAGACGCTGTTGCCGATAAAGCAACCGGCGTTGAAACGGCTGCGGTTGAACGCAAGCCCGTGCTCGATGCCAAAGGCCGTTCCTACGGTACCGGTCGCCGCAAAGACGCAGTAGCCCGCGTATGGCTTGCCCGCGGCAGCGGCAAAGTCACAGTGAACGGCAAGGACATCGCGCATTACTTCGCGCGCGGCACCCAGCGCCTCATCATCAGCCAGGCATTTGAAATCTCCGGTCGCGTTGGCCAGTTTGACGTTGTTTGCTTCGTTGCAGGCGGCGGTCTTTCCGGTCAGGCGGGTGCTGTACGTCACGGCATCTCCCGCGCGCTCGTCAACTTCGAACCCGGCCTGCGCGCTCCGCTGAAAAAAGCGGGCTTCCTGACGCGCGACAGCCGTGTTGTCGAACGTAAAAAATACGGTAAGCACAAAGCACGCCGCTCCACGCAGTGGGTCAAGCGTTAATCTTTCGCTTATCGCTACAAAAAACACCCGGCTTTCAACAGCCGGGTGTTTTTTTATATACTGTCAAAAAGATGACGCGCGGGGACCTCGATGCATCTGACCATCAGCAAGGGATTTTTTCAAAAAGACTTTCTTATCGCCCGCTCCAAATCTTCAGATTCCACTAAAGATTTGAAAAACAATAGCAAAAACCGCCGGTTTTTGCCTGTGTAGGTACTGTGCAGAAAAATTTGCGGAATTGTCGCGCAGCCATGCGCGGAAAATCCGCTTCTACCCTCCCTAATATCGCCCATCAAAGCAGCCCCGTCTCGGGTTGATTCGAGCCTTGTTGTGGGACATTTCCCGGTCAATTCGGTTATGGCGCACAGCGCCCATATGAGGGCTAGAAGCGGCAGGATAGGACGATGCGAGCAAGGCGCAGACAGGACAAAGAACGCATGAAGGCGCGAGCGGGCCGCGTCATGACTTTGTGGTCGCGCGGCCTCTCCGATGCGCCTGCGCATTCGCCCCGCGCGGTCGGGCGCAATGCCTCTACGCATTGCCGCCCTTGCTCCTGCTGGCTGTGCAGCGGCCATAAGGATGTGCCGCGCAAGCGGGAGCGCTGCTTCGAGGATTATCAGGGCTGAAAGTCCTCTGTCCGGCGCGGCCCCAAAGGCCGCGCCGTCCGCTCAGGGGTGGGTTGGGAGGGATAAGGAATAGCCGCCGTCACCAATGACGGCGGCTCCGCCAGATGCCGGAGGGTTTCCCCTCCGGCGTTTTCATTTCAAGCGGCTTCCTGCAATGCGGCGGGCTGCGGCTGCAAGCTGTGGAGATAATCGGCGGCGCGCTGCGCATGGGCGGCGGCGCTGAAGATGGCGCGCTTGTCCTCTTTCAGCGCCTTGAGCCAGTTACCGATGTAGGCGGCATGCTCATCACGGGGTTCTGGCGACAGGCTGAGGTCGGCGCAAAGGAACGCCGCGCCAAGCTCTGCGACAAGTTCTTCCATTGCATAGCCTTCATCGCCCCACCGCTTGCGGCCAAAGTCTCGCTCCAAGCGGTTTGCGCCTTTCGTCCAGTGGGTCATTTCATGGGCAAGGGTGGCGTAATAGGCTTCGGCTTCGCGGAAGGCTTCAAAGGGCGGCATTTGCACAAAGTCCTGTGCGGGGCTGAAAAATGCTCGGCTGCCGCCGTGGCGAATATCCGCACGGGTGGCGGCAAAGAAAGCCTCCGCATGCTCGATGCGCTGCACGCTATCGGCGGGACGCTCGGCCAGCGCATAAAAATGCGCGGGCAATCCTTCCACCTGCTCCACGTTGAACACGGTATAGCCCTTCATAAAAGGAATATCGCGCTCGGATTCCTGCCCGCTCTCGTCGGTTTCGGTTTTGGTGATGGTATTGGCGTAAACGACAAGATTGCCTTTCTCGCCCTTGCGGACGTTGCCGCCAAGCTCCTGCGCCTGTTTGTAGGTCATCCAGATAGGCGGGTTATAGCCGCGCTCGCAGGCTGCGCCCCACAGCATCAGGACATTGATTCCACGGTAGGGCTGACCATTCGCGCGCAGCGGACGAGTGATGCGCCCTGCGGCATGCTCGGCGCTCCACGGCTGGAACCACGGGCGAACGCCGTTTTCCAATGCGGTCACGATGTGGGCCGTTACTCTCTCATAAACATCTTTTTTCATTGCCTTTTCTTCCTTGGCTGATGGGTTGCGCATGCAACCGACTAGCCACGCGGCAATGAGCGGGGATTCAGCCGTCCAGACCGGAAAACGGGGGATGGCGCGGGCCGGAGCGCAGCGACTACACGGCCCCCGTTTTCCGCCCCTTGGGGCTTGGTCTTGACGGTGAAGGGGCGGCACGCCCCCAAAAGAAAGAAGCAAGGACGAAGGCCGCGCCTTATCCGCGCGCGGGATTGTTACCGGATGGCCGAGACGCGCCTGCGTGGCGGCTCGGTGCCGCAAGGCATAAAGCCCAATCCGGCAACGCCGGACGCGCCCATACGGTCAGTGATTGGAAACTGTTGAAACGCTTCGCGCCAGCAAAGCCACGGCTTCCGCCTGCCTATGCGTTCCGGTCTTGGCGAGAATCCGCTTGAGATGGCTGCGCACGGTCGCAAGGCCGATGCCCATGTTTGCCGCAATATCCTCAAGCGAGCTTCCGCGCCCGAGGGCAGCGGCAACCGCTGCTTCCGTGCGGGTCAGGCCGAATAGCTCGCGCAGACGTGCGACGGCGATCGGCGCTTCGGGGTCGCGGATGAAAACCAGCACGCAAGGCCGCTGTTCGCCAAAGGCGGAAACCGACGGACGCAAAGGCGCAACCTCAAGCGCCAGCGGCATGCGGTGCGGGCGTGGAATGGAAAGCGCTGCGCCGGGATTGGCAATCCTGCCCCGCGCGGTATCCATTGCCCCGCGCACCAGTGCCAGCAGCTTGTCGTGCAGTGCTGGCAGGCGTAGCGCCAGCCGCCCGCGAATAACCGAAATCTCCGTATTCTCGCGCAGCAGCCGCTCCGCCATACTGCTGGCTTGAATGACACGGCCCGTGCCATCCACCATGAGAGCGCCGGTATCCAGCCTGTCGAGGGCCTGCAAGGCGGCGGCATGGGATTGGGATACCGCCGCAAACCGTTGCCCAAGGCGCAGCGCCCGCTGCAAGTGCGGCAGCACCAGTGCGGCCTGCCGCCGCTCCCGTGAGCTATAGCCTCCGGCCCCTCTGGGACGATGGATGCCAAGCACGCCAATCGCCCCGTCCGCTGCGGGGAATACCGCCCCGAGCATGTGATGAATATCCAGATGCCGGAGCCATTCCTGATAGAAGCCGCTGCGCGCCTGTTCCTCGCGCGTCACCAAATCCTCATCGGTGATGATACGCTGCATGCCGTAAGCTACGCTGCGCTCCACCCATAAATCCTTGCGGTGCCAGTCTTCGGCCCAAGCCTGCTCCCGTTCCGACACCATGAGGTTATCGGTGCATTCGAGAAGATTCACGCGGGCGTTGTCACCGTGCAATTTAAGAACGGTGCTGGTCGAGCCGAGCGTTTCCGCGATGCGTGTAGCTGTTCCCGCCCAAAGGCTATCGTCCACCGCTGCATCGTATAGATGCGCAATCAATCCCGATAGACGGGGTTCAAGGACTTCTTGGGACAGCATGGCCGCGTAACGCTCCCCGTATTTATGCAGCTAAAAAGTTAAACTTATCCGCTCTTCAAATAACCCCGCATGAACAAAGCCGAATATCGGCATTGCTCAAAGGTTGCATGATTTCTCCCCTGTTTAGGGGACGAACGGGCCTCCGCGCCACCTTAACCATAGCGGGAAGGATTTTCACGCGCGGAGATGTCATGAAGAAGGCCCGTTCCCTCATTGTGCCGCTGCTGCTGACGGCAGGGCTTGCTGCCTGCGGCCAGAACGCCGCGACGGCAGAGAATGCCGCCGCCACAGAGGGAGCGGCGGAAGCGGTATCCGGTGGCACGGCGGGCATAACTGCCGCCGAAGCCAATACCGCCTCCCCAAACCAAGCCGCCGCGCCCGCTACGCCGGAAGCCGTTCCGGCCAAGGCGCAAGCGGCCACCGTCGCGGCGCTGCCGCTCAAGCGCGGCTATTACGTCGAGAGCGATACGCCGTGCGGCCAAGCCTCTAACGCCACCACGACGCTGCTGCGCCGTGAGGGCATCGGCGGCGCGCGGGATTTCTGCGAGTTCAAGAAGATCGAGCAAACGGCGCTGAATACTTACCGTGTGACAGAAGCCTGCGGGGACTTGCAGGACAGCGCCGCGCCGGAAACCAGCACCTCCATCTATACCCTCACGGGGGATACGGCCTTCACCGCCAAGAGCGAGCACGGCTGGGAGCGCAGCGCCCGCTACTGCGCTCAATCGACCATGCCGCCCGACTGGCGCGCCAACGATATCAGCGACGTGACGGGCTGACGCGCCCGTATTCCATCCATCCTCCAAGGAGATTCCCGATGCAGCGAAGGGCTGCGCTTTGTTCCGCTTTCATAGGCGCGGCTTTGGTCACGCTCACGCCAGCTTTCGCGCAAACTGCGTCCACGCCTGCGGCCAAAATGGACATTGCAGGGGTGCGTATCGGCATGACCGAAGCGGAAGCCCGCGCGGCGCTGACGGCCTTCGATGCCAGCATGCGGATTATCCGCACGACCTCGCGCTATAACTATTCTGCCGGAGAAGGCAGGCCGGAGAATCTTTCGACGCCGGAATTTCTCGACAGGATGGAGGTCCAGCCTGCGGGCGGCGGGTTTGAACTATTCATCGTGTATTTCGCGACGCCGCCGTCCGAACCGCGCGTCATCGCCATTGAGCGCCCCAATCTCGCGCACACGCAAAACCCGCCGACGCAGCAGCAATTCCGCGCGAGCCTTCTCGCCAAATACGGCCAGCCGTCCTTTGCCGAGCCGCACCTGCTTGTTTGGGAAGAAGCAGGCAAACCGCGCTGCGCCTTCACCCGCCGGGGCAGTCGCCCCTATGTCGGGCACGAACTCTCCCGCAACCGGATAGTCCCGACGTTCCAGAATGAACGGCGCTATCAGTCTCTCGGCCTGACGCTGGCCAGCGATCCCGCCGCCTGCGGGCAGGTGCTCACCTATAGCTATGACATTTGGAGCGGGCCGGTGCGCGCGGCCAAGGCCTCCCTCATCGACCTCGGGGCGGTCTGGTCGGCGGAGATACGCAGCAGTCAATGGGTGAACGGCCTTAAGGCCGAAGCCAAGCGCAAGGCGGATGCGCAGGCGCAAGCGCCGAAGCTGTAGCTGGAATGAAAACCGTAAGGGGATGATATGGGACTGACCACACTGAGCGGAACCGTCAGCGGCATTCGCCATTCGACTGAAACGCGGGGCACGGTGGGCCGCAATGGCGGCTCCGTGAAAACCGGACAGGTCATCGCCTTTCGCGTTGGCGAGCGCTCCGCACAAATCAAGCTGGCCGATGTGCCGGATATTCGCGATGGCGATGAGGTGACGCTGGCCGGACGCGAGAAGAACGGCGTGTTCAAGGCCCTTGCGCTGCGGAACGACAAGACGCGCGCTGTCTATAGCATCCCGACGACGGTCGGCTATCTGATGGGCGCGACGCTCATCGCGCTCGGCGTGATGACGCTCGTTTTCCTGATCGGCGTCGTCTTTATCGCGGGCGGACTGTGGACGCTCTACGAGGCATACACCTACACGCAGGCGGCGAACATGCTCAGGGGTTGAAGCCCTTCCAGCAGCGTGCGGATGGAATGCAGGTGGTTGTGCTCCGGCGGGAATGAGGTTCGGGGCAAGTCAGAAACTGGCGCGGGGCAATCTCCCTGCGTGTCCGCCCCCATACGTCCTATCCATCATGCACCCTGCCAGCGGCTTTGCCTGCTGGGCGCAAGCCCTCAAGGGCTCCTTCTCTCTGTTGCGGTCCTACGGATGCACCCGGCAATGCCGCTGGCGTCATCGGGGGGCATGAAAGGCCGTAGTGGTTGCGGCCTCAAGCAATAGGGAGACAGCCCATGCGCCTCATCGTCGCTTCCGAACTCGACAACTTGCCGGAAACCGCTCTGCACTCCAAATTCTACCGCGTGCAGCAGGAATTGGCCTTCACCGAGCCCGCCACCACCGAGCGCGCGAACGCGCTGGCCTCGCTGGAGAACATCAACCGCGCGATTATTACGCGCCGCCTCAAGGGGCCGGGCTTCTAAGGCCCGCGCAGAACAAAGCCGCCAGCGGATGAAACCGCTGGCGGCTTTCTTGTTCAGTGGCATGTCGTTGGCCTTATGCGGCCAGCAGATGGCCGTTGGCGACCAAGGTATCCACATCAGGCAAGGAACTGAGGCCGCTCAGGTCTGCGACATGCTTCCACCCGCTGCCCGTTCCGGCACCGTCCGTGTCAACATAAAGACGCATGCCATAGTAACCGTAGACCTCAAATTTTACGAAATCCGCTAGATTGTCGTTTAGCGGGTCGTACGCTCCATCAAGTACGTCACGGATATCTATGACATCGTTCTGCGCCAACGAGAAATCAGCGATGGTGTCGATATCGCTATCGAGTGAAGATGCGTCGAAATGGAAGGTATCTGACCCTGCGCCACCGCTCAAATAGTTGGTGCCGGAACCACCGCTCAGGAAATCGTCTCCGTCGCGGCCGAAGAGATTGTCATGCCCTGCGCCGCCTATAAGCGTGTCGTTGCCATCGCCGCCATCCATATAATCGTTACCCGACCCGCCTTCGATGGTGTCGCTATAGGCAGTTCCATATGCTCCCGTACCGACGTTCGGCAGGCGCATGTGCAGCCCTCCGGTCAAATCCCAGACTGTGGTGTCGTCGAAAACGATTTGCTCGACATGCCCGACAGTCGCGCCCGCACTGCTGTATCCACCGTTGGCAACCGTGATTTTGTCTGATGCGCCGTACTGGATGACAAGCTGGGACGAGCCGTAGAGCACGGTATGCCACATATAGACGTCGCCCGAAGATACGCCTTCAAGGCGTATGGTGTCCGTGCCTGCGCTTGCGGATTCATAGATTGTATCAAGGCCGTCTCCTGCCTTGAAAACATAGGTGTCGTCACCCGCACCGCCGTACAGATAGTCGTCTCCGCCGTTGCCGATGAGCGTGTCGTTTCCAGCATAGCCCCAAAGCTGCTCAGCGCCCGTGCCGCCCTTGATGAGGTCTCCATAGGCGCTGCCATACAGGCCCGCGTTGCGACTATCGACGTTCCACAAATAAAGCCCTTCGCGCAAATCCCACGTCGTGCCGTCATCGAACATGATGTATTCGATGTACTCACCCACGCGCGATGCACCTGTGCTATCGAAGGCGGCGCTGATGGTGAAGGAATCATCGTTCGTGTAGCGGATAACCAGCCCGCCGTAGTTGTCCGTCCAGAGCCTGACATTGGCGGGGTCTATGCCACCAAGGAAAACGGCATCCGTGGTCGTGTTGACGGTTTCGTGGATATTGAGACCATTGCTGTGCGGCGCATCGCCTGCGCGGAACACATACACATCGTTAAAACCGGAATCGTTGGCGATCCAATATCCCGAAGCAAAGGGTGTCGTGAAACGAAGCGCCAAATCCTCGCCGAAGTAGCCGCCGGAGAGGTTATCGGCTCTGAGGTCGTAAGAGGGATTGCCGAGAAGGTCTTTCATGCCTGACTGTGCAAGGAAATGGGTGGCGACCATGCTGAATGCCGCGTTCCATGCTTCGCGCATGGGGGCGACGGCAAACCCGGCGACAACCGAGTTCGGATCGTTCAAGAATAAGTCGCCATTCAGCTTCTCAAGGAAGGCGATCATGCGCGCGTCGAGCGCCGTGCCTCGGCTTGTGGGGTCCATATCCGTGACGCCAGCCCATTCGTACATGATATCGGTCAGTGCAGCCCGAACATCGAAGTTGGACGCGAATAGCTCGGCGGCGGATTTAGTCGCCAGCGTGGCCACCATATCGAGCAGATCTTCGTTCTGGCTCATGGCGATGTGCAGGTCCGCCATCTCGCCATAGCCTCGCTGTGCGGGGAGAATGAGCGCTCTTACATCAAGGTCATATTCGCCCGCGTAAGACGTGTTCGTGTTGTCGTAGGTAAACCACGCATCCACAATATCGTGCGTCTGGCCGTTCATCGTGAATGTGCTTTGCTGGCGGATCACGTTGTCGTTCAGGGTGTAGTTCACCGACGAGTAGTTCAGATTGATGCTGGTTATGTCTAGACTCGTGAGCGTAAAAAGCTCCCCAGCGTCCGTCAGGCCGTCACCATTGGCATCCATCCATATCAGCAGGTCCGCGAACTGGTCGTCGTTAGCGTCAATAACCCCGTCGCTGTTGCTGTCGTACGCGGCAAGGGCCTGAAAGCCGTTCGCGGCGCTGCCGTTTTGGTCTCCAAAAAGCTCCGAATGGTCGTCAATCTTGCCGTTGCTGTCGAGGTCGATGGCAAGAAGGCCGCTACCTGCACCTATCCAGCCCGATGCTTCGCGCATGCCGTCAACGTCAATGTCCCAATAGACGGGTGATGTGTTGACGCTGGTGAGGTTGATACCTGTTCCGGCGATATCCAGTACAAGAGGCGAGCCTGTGGTTATCGCAGTGCCAAAGGTGCTTTGGACAAGCTCCATCAGGTTGCCGATGTTGAAAACCTCGGACGGGTTCGAGAGGCCCCATTTGTAGTCATCGTAAAGCTGTTGGCTGAATCCGACGATGCCGAGGCCGGAGATTTCCTCGTACAAATCTTTGAACATACTCTCGCCAGCAGAGCCACCAAGATAGCCGCCCGCAAGGCCAGCCGCACCGACGAGGAGCATGCCTGCAGCGACACCGATGTTCACGCCGGGAACGGCCAGCAGGGCAGTGACACCCGCCGCGCTGATAGTACCGAGCCCTAAACCGCCAAGAAGGCCGCCTGTATGCCCTGCGAGTATCGAACCCGCTGAGTGATTGTCGCCGTTGCTGTAGGCAGCCTGAGCCTCGGCAATCGCCCACGCGGTACCGAGTACGTCGCCAATCCATCCCGCTTTGTCGAGCGCGCCCGCGTATTTACCGAGGTTGTGGAGCGCGCGCGCCTGCCCGTCGAAAAGAACTCCTGTCGAGTTGGCATGGATGCCGTCATGCACTGCGCCCTCGGGCAAGGACAGCGTCTGGCCGCCCCTATCGAGCACATAGGCTCCGTTCACCGGGTCATAGGTGGCCGACATATCAGGATACTTGGCCTGAACGGCATCGGCGGTGACATTCTGGTAAGGACGCCAGTTGGCATCTGGACTCCCCTCCGTCGAGAGGCCCTTATAATCCTCGATGCTCACGTGCCCATCGACAGCTAGGCGATCTACAAGGTCAAAGGATTTTACGCGGTTATCGGCAAAATCTCCGCCAGCGGCACCTTGGTTGAAATAGCCATCATTGGAGGCAATATACTTAGGAACATTTGGGTCGGACAGAACCGGGTCAGAACCGGGATTATTTAATGCATGAATGATTGACTGCTCTCCAGCATTGCTGCCAGCGGGAATGCCTGTGACGGTTTCATTTATTCCCTTGTTGTTTAGCCAATTCTCCAGCGTGGTATCCTTTAGATACCTTTCTCCTGTTGCTGGATTAATGTTTTCCGTTATTGACTCTCGCCACACGCGGTCGGTGATACGCACGTCGTAATTTTCAGAAAGCGCATCCAGTACGCGATTCAAGCGCGATGCGTCGCCGGAGTTCTGTCCGAAAATGTTTCCAATGAAATCAGTATCTAGGAATAAAACTGGCTTTGTCATCGCTACCCGCTATTTTGTTTTAATTTTCATTTCACAAATTTCGAACAGACGGTGAATTGCTTCACCATAAATCTGATTGACAATATTAATGTCCAACCCAAGTATATTTACTGTTTTCGCAATCAACGCTTCAATCTCATCATCAATCTCATAGCTTCTAATCGAGCGTCTCATCTGCTCTGCGCATTCATAGAACGCGGCAGGATTCAATCGATATGCCTCTTGCAATACGGCGTCGGCTGTTTCCTGAGTAAATCTTCTACCCGGCCACACCGGAGTGTTTGGTAGGGCGGGGTATGGCCCCTCTGGAGACGGAGCGAGCGCTTGACCAAGTAGGATTAGCTGCTCTTGGCCTGTCGAACTGCGTAGGCGGCGGCTAAATTCGTAAAGCAGGTCGAGCATACCTAAGCGCGATGGAGGTGCTTCCAGTTCTTCGGGAAGTGCCTTTCTCAGGTAGGTGATTATTTTATCTAACACATCCTTGTATTGGTAATCGGCGTGTATGCGGTATGCATCTGGTTTGACTTCAAGTATCGCGGCCTCAGATATTAAATCGGCTCGCGCCTCCCATAGATGACGCAAGAGATCATCGGTCATTTTCTGATCGCAGTAGGTATCTCGATATACGGGGAGATCTATCAGTGACGGAATTGCCGCTTTTTCGTTTAGTAATTTATCAGTCATATCACGATATCCAAATTTAGATTGTTTTATTATTATAGAGACAATTTATATAACTAATATATATCGATTATACTTTCATTTTATCTTCGAAATCGCAAGAAGAAATTGGTTTTCTATAAATCACGTCACTCGAAGGAAATTTCTGTTTTCTAAGGCCCTATTGGCTTGTTGAATTTTCCACGCAACGAAGCCGGCTTTGGTGATGATGGTGATGCGCTTGGGGGCGATGTAGGCTTCGGCGGTGCTGGCGGTAGTGGTTTTGGCGCTGGCGGTAGTGTGGGCGCTGCAAGAAACTTCGACCTAAATCCCGTGCGGGCGAGAAGTGCGCGAAGGCCGCGCGCACGTCGGTTTTTCACGCTGCGTTTCTTGGTCGGATTCATGAAGCGCGAGAGCGCGCGCCGCACCGTCGGCATGAACGTGGGCACAAGCTCTGGCGGGTCTTCAAACCCTTCACTGTCTTTCGCGGTCGCGCTTGTATCTGCCGGTTCCGATGATTGCATCGCGTCCAGATGCAGGAAGCGCGACACGGCGGCGGATATCGCCGCCATATCAGGAAGCCAGCCGAACAGTCCTTCGGCGGCGGCTTCGCCCTGCTGACCTGTGGCAACCTTTTTCTTCTTTTTCTTGCGGCCCGGTTCTGGTTGCAGGAATCGCGAGCCGCTTACTTTGCTGGCCTTGGCGGCGGTTCCGCCGCGCGCCCCTCCTGTCGTTGCCGCTCTGCCTCGCGGCGGTCTTGTTCTACCTGCGCGAGCAAGCGCGCCGCGCGGGCTGAATCTTCCGCATATCGGACACGGTCCCGCGCAAAGCCCGCCTGCTGGTCGCGCCGCTGTTGGTCGTGGCGTTCTTTCAGTTCTGCGATGTGCTCGGCTCTGTCCTGCCGGAGCATTGTGCGGAGGTCGGCGCGTTCGATGGCCTGCCGCTCGTGCAGGTGTTTCCATGCGGTGTCGCGCTCAAGGCGCTTCTCCGCGCCGCGCCCCGGATTGAGGCGGTTTTGCAGGGCTTCGATATATCCCTCGATGCCGGACAATTTTCCATCGCGGATGAAGCGCTCGCGCTCGGCCTGCTGCTGGCGGCGCAGGCCGTCTATCTTTTCGCGCGCTTCAAGAGCGAGCACATGCCGTAGCTGGCGTAATTCAGCATGATGCCACTTTGCCAGTTTCTCGGCCTCGGCCTGTTCGCGCGCGGCCAATGCCGCCGCAACGGCGGGCGCAAGGTCCGGTGCGCCGGAATCCTGCTCCTGCGCGTCCGGTATCTCGCCCTGCGCCTTCGTCGCGGGCGCGAGATCTTCGACGGGCGGGCGTTGCATCTCGAATGTAGGCGGCTCGGCCTGCTGTTGCCGGTCGCGCTGCTGGGCTTTGGCGTCGCTGGCGGTCGGGAGAGTATCGCGCTCAACATCCGCCATGAAGGCCCGCGCTTCGGCGGCCTTCATTTTGAGTTCGCGGCTCAGGCTGTAAACGCTGCCCTCCGGCCCGACGAGCACGAAGTCCTTGCTGTCGCCCCGCGCCAGCACATAGCCCGCTTCTTCCACGGCGGCCTTGAACGCCATGCCGCTGTCGCAGGATGATTTGAGCGCGGCAAGCTGCGCGCGCCGCTCTTGGGTGGAAAGGCCGCTGCGTTCGGCCTGCTGGTGTTCCGCATGGCTGACCTCCGCGCGCGGGAACTCCGGCTGCTTGGCGCGGTCGCGTTTCGCGTGTTTGCCCGGCACATGCTCATGACCGAACTCGCGTTCCAGCTTGAAGCTGGCGCGCTCATGGGCGAGATAGTTGTTGCTATCCGAGCGCATGGTCATGGTTTCCAGGTCGGTGCGCGCCCAGACGATATGGATGTGCTGGCGGCCTTTCTTTTCGTGCAGGACGACGGCGCGGGGCTGGCCGTCCAGCCCGAGTTCTTGTTCCAAAACCTCCACGGCACGCGCCCATTGCTGGGGCGTCATGTCATAGCGGGCGTCGGGGTCGATATTGACGTGATAAAGGCCCTTCTTGCCGCGCGTGCCCTCCGAGAGGGTCTGCCAGTCGCGGAAGGTCGCGGCCAGGTCATCGAGGCCGGAGTGTAGCTCCAGCACCTCCATGCGCTCGTTGGTGTCGGTGCGCTGAAGGTGGGCGGCAAGCTGGCGGGGTCCTGCGCGTGAGCCTCCTTTGATAATCATGCAGCCGCCTCACGGTTCGGGCGGCGGGATGAACTTGGACAATCCCGCAGGCGGGATGGCTTCCGGCGCTGCCGGTGCCGGTGCCGTTGCCGGGATTGGAGCCGGTGCGGATGCCGCCGCTGGGGCGCTATCCGGCTCCTTGCCGAGCGCGTCATAGATGAGGCTGCGGATGTGCGCGAAGTCGGCCAGCGCTTCGCGCAGGTCCGGCAGGACGGTTTCCGGCGCGCCGCCTGTATGCAGGTAGCGGGCAATCTGGTTCAGATTGCTGCCGGTCTTGCCAAGGTGGCCGAGGATTTGACGCAGTGCAGCGCTGTCGGCAGGAATGCGCCGCTGCGCGCGGGGACCGGCTTCGCCGATGAGCGCCGCGCGGGCGAAGGCAGCGGCGGCCATACCCGCCCTGTCGGCGCGGGCGAGAAACGCCGACTTTTCGTCGGGCGTGACGCGGGCATAGATGGTGGCGGTGCGTTGCCGCCGTTCCGACTTGCGCCGCCCGGAAGGGCTGTGCTCTGAGCCGCTATCGCTCAAGCGCATCTCCTTTCTGCCGGACGTATCCGGCGGGGTCGAGGGGGTATCCCCCTCCGTCAGGGGGCAGGGGCATGAAAGCCGCCTGCGCGTCGTCCAGAGCGCGCAAGCTCTGGCCGTGGGTGCCGGGACGCGGAAGTCTCCGGCGAGTGGTCGAGGGGTGCGATAACCCCTTGTCTGGCTCCAAGGGCGAAGCGCCTTGGTCGATGGGTTCCAAGGGAGCGCGATAGCTCCTTTGGTGGGTGCCGAGGGCAAAGCCCGGGTCATGGGTCGCAGGGAGCACGAAGGCTCCCCGCACGGGTGCAGGGGTGTGAAACCCCTTGCTCGGGAGGGATGCAACGGGAGGGCGAAGCGCCTTCCTTGCCAAGCCAGCGCCTTCAGGCGCGGGGTGCGGACGGTCAGTCCGCACATGGCTTGCACACTCTCCTAAGCCATAACTTAGGATAGCACGGGACGTGCTGGGGTGTGGGGTAGCGAGCGCTTGCGGCAAGGGCGGGTATCGCCGTCTGCATACAACCGTATGCGACTCGCTCAGCGCGGGATGAGCCGCAGGATAGCACGAAGACGGACGATGCAGCGAGCCTTTCATCCCGCGCGGCCCTCGTCGCCGCCGCCCGTGGCGAGCACGTCGCGGGCCTCGTTGAGCATCTGCGCGAAACGGGCGGAGCCGCCAGTGTCGGGGTGCACCTTCTGCATCAGCCGCTTCCATGCGCCCCGCACCTCGGCGGCGGTTGCGCCTTCCGCAAGGCCGAGGAGGTCGAGCGCTTCCGCGCGCGTCATTTTGCCGTTGGGTTTTGCGGCGCGCTGACGCGCGCCGCCGGACTGGCTGCCCTGCTGGCCGCCGTCCTTGTTGCCGCGCACAAAATACGGGTTGTCGTCATAGGCGAGCGGCGGTTCCCAATAGAGATGCGGATAGGAGGCGGCGAGCGACGCGAAGGCGTCGGGCAGCCGCCAGTAATCGACGGGCCGGACATAGTGCGGGCGGTCGGCGGGATTGAGGACGATCGCCACGTCCCGGCCCAAAGCCAGCACCTCGTCGGGCATGAGCAGCGGGCGGCCTGTTTCTCCGTAGTTGAGGTTTTCGCTATGCCCACCGCCGCCGGGGCCGAAGTTCTGGCCCTCGCCGTGGCCGACCGTTTGCACGGTCACTTTGCCCAAGGTTTCGGAGAGGTAGTTCGCGCTCTCAAGGTCGTTGACGTTGCAAAACCATTTGTAGGCGCAGTTCGAGAGGATGGTGCCCGCCGCCGCGCCGTAAAGGTCTTTGAGCTGGTCGAGGCCCTGCACGATGAGGGTGAAGTCGATGCCGTAGCCCGACATGGTGGCGATATCGCGGGGTAAATCCTCGATGCGGCCCAAGGCCGGAAACTCGTCCATCAATATCATGCAGCGATGCAGCGGACGCCCGCCCAGCGGATGCCGCTTGAACGTATGCATGGCCGCCGTGGTCATGAGCCGGAGCCATGTGCGCTGCGTATCAATCCTGTCGGGCGGTATCACCAGATAGACCGTCACCGCCTCGCGGATGAGGTCGGCCATGTCGAAGGATGATTGGGCGGTGGCGGCCTTCACTTGCGGGTCGGACAGGAACTTGGTCGCCTCCGACAGATTGGACATGATGCCGCTGTAAGTCTCCTGCGCCAAATCCAGATACGGGCTGACCATCTCCCGTATCGCCCCGCCGAAGGCGCTGCTGGCCGCCATTGGCACCAGAAACCTCTCCGTGAAATCCCTCCGGCTGAGGCTCACAATCTCCCGCGCGCGGGCGAGCGTCTTTTGCTCGCCCGGCTGGTCGGTGATCCACAAGAGCACGGCGGTCAGCACATTGGCGGCGCTGCCCTGCCAATAGCGGTCTTTGTCGCTGGGGGTCGTCGGACAGACCGCCGCAGCAAGCGCCTGCGCGACGGCGACGGCGTTGGGGTCGTCGCGCACCAGCATATCCAGCGGATTGAAGGTCGCGGGGACGAGGCCGCGCGCTTTGAACGTCTCCGCCAGTTCGCCCCACGGGTTGATGATGTGGACGTCGCTATTGAGGGTGCCGCGCCGGATGCGCGCCGTGATGGCGGCGTTCTCGCCCTTGGGGTCGATCACAATCGCCGAGCCGCCATAGCGCAGGAGCGTCGGCACGATAACGCGGGTGCCCTTGCCCGTGCGGGTGCGCGCGACAATCAGCGTATGGTGTTCCGGCCTCGAGAGCACGGGCGCGCCCGCCTGCTGCTCGATGGGGATGGCTGAAAGCTCCGGCGCGCTGCTTTTGCCGAAAAACACGCCCCGATGGCCGTCGTAGGGGTCGGCAAGGCTGCTCCGCACCTCCGCATAGCGGGCGGAGCCGTAGTTGTCGGACAGGACGGGTCTTGGCTTCGGTTTACGCCGCTTGTCCTTCGCCAGCCAAATTAGCCCGACGACGCCCACCAGCACGGCCAGCGGGCCGAACAGGCTGGAAAACAGACTGCCGAGAAAGCCGATGCTGTCTCGGAACAGGCCCACGGCCATGTCCTTGCCAATCCCCGCAAGCTCGGTCACGTAGTTCCAAGGGGTCGGTTCTTTGGGCGGGTCGTATCGCGCTCTGAGCGCCGCCATGCGTTCGCGGGCGATGCTGTCGGCGGCGCTGCTCAGCATGAGGTCTTGGCCGGTGCCGATGCCCTGCCATTTGCGGCGCAGGGCGGCTTCTGCCGCTTGAAGTTCGCCAGCGCGGCTGCGCCATGCCGCTGCATCAATCTCGCCTGCCTTGCGGCGATACTCGCCCTGCGCAAGCTCCACGCGGATATCGGCCAGCAACGCTGCATCGCGGTCAAAGACACGCTGCTGCGCGGGCGGCAGCACCAGCCCGCGCGGCTCGCCGCCCTGCCGGAATATCGGATTGTCCTTCTGCCAGCTTGGCGCGGATTCTTGCGCGGCGGCGGACAACGGCGACGCGGCAAGCGCCAGCGATACGGCGACGGCCCGCAAGGGCTTCGTCGCCGCCCGCATCAGAACGGCCCTCCTTGGGCGGGCGGCGTCCCGTCCGCCGCGTCGCCGTTCGGCACCGCCAGTTCCGGCGCGCCTTCGGCGGCGCAGAGGTCGTTCCACAGTTCCGCATAGTGCGGATGGCTCGTCGGGTTGGTTACGATGGTATGCAGCAGATTTTCGAGGTGATTGGCGACGATCTGCGTCAGCAAGCGCGACGGCGGCGCGGGATTCCGTCCGACTCGGGCCGAATCGAGTTCTTCGATGTGCGCGAGAAGCGCGAGCAATCCCGGTTGCACCTCCACCGTCACGGGTGCGGCGTCGCCCGCGTCATTCATCGCGGCGGAAAGCGCGTCTTCCAAGCTGCATACATCCGTATGCGCGGCGAAGAGGGATTTGATATGGGCGAGCTTCGGGTGCGGCGGCGCATCCGGCGTATTGCCTGCGCCTTGTTCCCAAGCGCTGAGCGCTTCATCTGCGGTTGGTGCGCTTGGCTTGTCCTCCGACATGAGGCCCCCGTGAGTAAACATACGTCTGTATGCTTGTGCGGAGCGGCAAGCCGCCTCGGCACATCTTTGCAATGTCCTGCCTCGTGGGCAGGGCATTGCAGATGTACTTGCGCACAAACGTCTTTCCCCTTCACAA
This sequence comes from uncultured Micavibrio sp., assembly GCA_964551435.1. Lineage (GTDB taxonomy): Bacteria > Pseudomonadota > Alphaproteobacteria > Micavibrionales > UBA2020 > UBA2020. The sequence continues at coordinate 193,365 of CAZKBS010000002.1, read as the reverse complement.
TCTAAAGAGACAGGGGGCGCGTCAAGCTTACCATACAGCGGCGCGCATGCGCAGATGCCCGAGCGGCATCGCGTGGGTAGAGCGCCCCCGGATTGGGGGAGACGTGAAATGGTTGTCTTGCGGCACTGATTTCATCGTGGCGGACGTGATCCGCTGGCGCGAGCCGGTCTGGAAACCCCAGCCGCGCCATTCCAAGAAGAGGCCGGTCATCACCGGCCACCGCGTCATCACGGGCCAAGTCGTCAAGATTGACCGTGGCGGCTGGGTGCATATTGAAGTCACGGCCTGCACGGTCGAGCCTGCGCCGCAATGGCTGCGCCCGCTCTATCCGCTCAAGCGCGGCGAAGCGATACGCCGCCAGCGCGGCAAAATCGGGCAAGGCAAGATAGACCGCATGGCGTGGAGCGACGAAACCGCCCGCGCCGCCATTGTCGGCTCACGCTTCGTGAAGGTGTGAAGCCGCGAGGGCGCAATAGTAACAGGCGCGAGGGCGCGGCAATGCCGCGCCCCGCCGCAGGTCGGCCTACCACCACGAGTCATAGAATACGGTCTTGCCTTCGGCGATGGCCGCACGAGCGGTGGCGATGAATATCAGGTCATCTTCGTTTTCGCTGCCGTCGGATTCACCGAAGAAGAAACCGCTGGTTGGCGGTAAATGTCCTGCGCGCACGTCCGCTTCCAGACGATCGAGGTCCTCCGCCGTCAGGGCGAGCGTGATGCAGTTGAACGTATCCGTGCCGCCCTTCTCGAAGTAGAGGCGTTCCATCCAGCCGTGCAGGTTCGGATGCTTGCGCCAGTAGTGGATTTCAGCGGCATCTTCGACCTTGAAGCCGAAGGGCGTTGCCGGTTTCTCGCGGGTCACAAGTGCATACATATCCAGTCCCATTTTATTGCTCCTTTTGATTGGTGTTGTTCGTCCCGAAGGACGCGGCACCTCGGAGCGGCGGGACCAAGCTGCTGCCGTCATGGGCAACACGGCCCGAAGGGGTGGTGCGGGCAGCCCATTGACGGCAAAGCGCCCGACGCCAGTAACGCGGCATGACTGAGGGCGGAACAACACCGCAGGAGCAAACGCGGAGATGGATGTGCCGTTGTGCCGGAAGCCGAACACGGCCCACGCTTCGCAGGTTATGTAAAGCGTGTCTTTACAGGCAACGATCCGTCCGATAGGCTGAAAGCCGATTCAAGGGGCAATTCAACCGGATACCGCACATGCCAAATCAGGCCGATGTTCGGCTAAAGGAACCCGCCCATCCGGGCGGCTTCGTGAAGCATGAAGTGCTGAAACCGCACGGCCTGTCCGTGACAAATGCCGCCGAAGTGCTTGGCGTCACACGGCCTGCGCTGTCTGCGCTGCTCAACGAGCGGGCGCATCTATCGCCGGAAATGGCGCTCCGGATCGAGAAGGCGTTTGGCGTCTCCATGGAGACGCTGATGCGAATGCAGAACAGCTACGACATCGCCCAAACGCGCAAGCGGGCGGACGACATCAAGGTGGCACCGTTCGAGGGCAAGGCAAAAGACCGGCAACCGGCGCAGGAGACAAGCGCCACAGATACGAACAAAAGCCATGCGCGTAAGCGCATGCAGGGGGACTTTGAATGAAGAGTTTGCTGGAACAGCTTCCATCCATCGTTGCCGAAGGCAAGAGGGAGGCCGAGCGTGTCATAGAGCGGGCCGAAAGCAATTATCGTCTCGGGCTACAAACGCGGGAACTAGTTATTCCATCAAGGGATCGAAGCTGGAAGGATTTTTTCAGCGGATCGGAAAATATTGGATCATCTGATAAGATTGATCTTGAAATAAATCGCCTGATTTATGGGGATAACCTACTGGCAATGGCCGCCGTTATAACGGGCGACCATAACTCCCCTCCCATGAGATCAAAAGTCGATCTTATATACATTGATCCTCCTTTCGACAGTAAAGCCGACTATAGAACTAAGATTGTCCTTGATGGGACTAGTGTCGAGCAAAAGCCTACTGCGATAGAGCAATTTGCCTATTCAGACACATGGGCTGATGGGACAGCATCTTATCTTAGAATGATAACTCCGCGACTTTGCCTGATGAAAGAGCTTCTTTCAAATTCTGGATCCATATACGTTCATCTTGATTGGCATGTTGGGCATTATGTTAAGATTATAATGGATGAAATATTTGGGCGTGATCGATTCCGGAACGATGTCATTTGGCACTACGAAAACAAACTTGGAACGGGATGGGCGGCCAAGACATTCGACACTCGTCATGATATTCTCTTTTTGTATTCTAAATCAGATAATTACGTACACAACCTAATCGCTGAGCCAGTTAAAAATAAAAAGCTTCAACCTGTTACAAAAAAAGTTGACGGGGAGCGAGTTTGGTTGAAAAACGAAGATGGATCACTGATGTATGCCGAAGGGGCAAGTGAGCGCCCTGTTGGAGACGTATGGACGATTCCAATAATAAATCCAGTTGCTACTGAACGGCTGGATTATAAGACTCAAAAACCCGAATCTCTGATTGAGAGGATTATCAGAGCTTCCTCTAACGAGGGGCAACTTGTTGCCGATTTCTTCGTCGGGTCAGGCACAACTGCTGCCGTTGCTGAGCGGCTTGGCAGGCGCTGGCTTGCGACAGATTTGGGTAAACCAGCCTGTATGGTTACGCGAAAACGCCTGATCGATCAGGACGCCAAGCCATTTCTCTATCAACACATCGGCGACTATCAGGTCGAGCAGATGCGCTCGACGATGGGCGCGAAGTTCCGGATCGGCGATCTCGCAGAAATTGTTCTTGGACTATTCGGGGCACTGCCGTTGCCGGTCGAGGAGAATCCGAACAAAAACATGGGCCGGATTCAAGGGAGCAAAACGCTTGTTCTGGCCGATAGCCCGAACAAGATGACGGGTCTCACCACCTTGCGCCGCGCCATTGAAATCCGCGATAACCTCATGGGCGGATGGGATAAGGTGGTGGTTCTTGGCTGGAACTTCTCGCCGACCATCGGACACGATATCGAGGCGCTGGGTCAGGGCGACCGGCTCGAAGTGCTGGTCATCCCGCCCGACCTTCTCGACCGGCTCAAAAAGAAGGGGCACAAGCTCAAGGCTGACGAAGTGCGCTTCTCGTCGCTGCAATACCTCAAGCTCGGCGCCGTTACGCGAACGCTGGAGGGGGATGGCGAGTCCCTTTCCGTCGAGATTGCGAATTATGTGTTGCTATCGCCCGAGGCATTGAACCTCGACGAGGCCAACCGCGACAAGCTGCAAAAGGTCATCAACGCCGATCCGATGGCGTTGATCGAATATTGGAGCGTCGATCCGGACTATGATGGTGAGGTGTTCCGGTCGGTCTGGCAGGATTATCGTGGCAATACCGACAACGATAATGATCCTTACCGTGTCATCCGAACGGCGCGGCTCACCGGCCTCCCGAAAAAGAACGGCGCACGCCGTATCTGTGTGCGCGTGGTCGACGTATTCGGCTTCGAGGCCGAAGCAACGGTTGAGGTGGCGTGATGGCGAGCATCGACAATTTTTCTCTTGCCAAGGGCCTGACAACCAAAGTCGAAGAAGCCTGCGTAGGTCTGGAAACCGGCGAAGCCGCGATCCTCGATCAGGTTTCGGAAATGACGGCGGAACTGCTCAAATGGTGGTTTCAGGCCGAGTTTCAGGACGCGCGGTCCTTCAACTTCCATCCCGGCCAGCGGCAGGCCCTGCTCAACGTCATCTACGCGCACGAGGTGTTGGGCATTTCCACGTTGCCGGAACTTTACCAGATTGTCGCGCCGGATGTGATGCTGGCGAGCACGCGGGATTCCGAAATCATTCGCGCACCCAAAAATGCCTACCCCAAATACTGTCTCAAGATGGCGACCGGTACCGGCAAGACATGGGTGCTGCAAGCCCTTATGGTTTGGCAGGTTCTCAATGCCAACCGCGCGCCGGAGGATGCCCGCTTCACCAAAAATTTCCTTGTCGTCGCGCCCGGCCTGATCGTTTACGACCGGCTCCTTGACGCCTTCATGGGTAAGGAGCGGCACGGGAAGCGCGACTTTTCGATCTCTGACCTCTCCATCTTTCAAGAGCTATTCATTCCGGACGCCTATCGCGACGAGGTGTTCCGCTTCGTCCAAGGCGCAGTCTGCCCGAAAGAGGATATTGGCCGCAAGGTCACGGCGGGCGGGATCATTGCTATTTCCAACTGGCATGTACTGTCGGAGGAAAGCGAACCGCTTGAGGACGAAGAAATCGAAGCACCGGGTCAGACTGCGGACCCCAAGACTGTGGTACAAAGCATCCTGCCCCTGACTCCGGGCACGAGTCAGGGCAATGACCTGAATGTGCTGAACCGGCGCTATGAGCGAGGCGGCATACTTTCCTATCTGAAAGACCTGCCCGCCCTCATGGTGTTCAACGACGAGGCGCACCACATCCATGAGTTCAAGCGCGAAGGCGAAGTGACTGAGGTTGAATGGCAAAAGAGCCTCAACCTGATCGCCGAGCCCAAGGGCCGCCGCTTTGTGCAGGTGGACTTCTCCGCGACGCCCTACAATGAGGTCGGCACTGGCCGGAACAGCCGAAAATCCTACTTCCCGCACATCGTCGTAGATTTCGACCTGAAAACGGCCATGCGGGCCGGGTTGGTCAAATCTCTTGTGCTCGACAAACGTTCCGAAATCGGGGCGCTCAGCCATGAAGATTTGGATTTCAAGGCTGACCGCGACGAAAGTGGCAATCCGATGCTGTCCGAAGGGCAGCGGATTATGCTGCGCGCGGGCCTGACCAAGCTTCGAAAGCTCGAAGCCGATTTCGCGGGCCTCGATCCCGATAAGCATCCGAAGATGCTGGTGGTTTGCGAAGATACTACAGTGACGCCTCTTGTTGCTGATTTTATGCAGCTTGAAGGGCTGGCCGACGACGAAGTGCTGCGGGTCGATTCCAACCGCAAGGGGGAATTGAAGCCAGACGAATGGAAGGTGTTGCGCGAACGCCTATTTGACGTGGACCGGCATAAATCGCCGCGCGTCATAGTCAGCGTGCTCATGCTACGCGAGGGCTTCGACGTGAACAATATTTGCGTGATCGTTCCCCTTCGCGCGTCGAGCGCCGGAATCCTTCTTGAGCAGACAATCGGTCGCGGACTACGTCTCATGTGGCGCGGCAACGAATATGACGACATCAAGCGAGAGAACCGTCAGCTTATCCGCAGTGGCAAGACACCAAGCAACATGATCGACATTCTGTCCATCGTCGAGCATCCGGCGTTCCAGAGCTTCTATGAGGAACTGATTCAGGAGGGGCTCGCCGCTGAATCGGATGACGAGGATGATCGGAATACCAGCGGTACTGGCGACCTAATTTCGGTAGGCCTTCGCCCCGGTTTCGAGAATTACGACTTCGCAATTCCGTTCATCCTGCGCGAGCAGGTGGAGGAACTGGAAGATACACAGATTAGTCCGGATTCCTTGGTACCGTTCGGTGCTTTCAACCTCGAACAACTAAAAAGCCAACTCGGGCACGGCGAGAAATTCCATTCGGAAGACGTGCAGGCGAAAACACGCTTTGGCGACTACCGTGTGCATGGCGGCGTCATGACCGCTACCGGATACAACGACTATCTGTCGCGCATCACGCGCCGGATCACGGAAGCTGTAACGCTGACAGATACGACGTCGAGTTCCAAGGCTTTCGCTAATGCGAGCAAGTTTCCCTATATCCAGATCAACCGCGCGGAATTGGCGGAAGGCATAGACACCTTCATCCGTTACCATCTTTTCAAGCGCGAAATGGACCCGCTTGCAGATGAAAACTGGCGGGTTCTGCTAATCGACCCGGTGACGGAACATATCATCAAGGTTTGGGCGCGCGCGATTCTGGAAGCTGAGGACAGCGTGATCGTAGCGGACGCCGAAGTGGCGCACCGCCGTCTTTCCGAGGTCGCCAAGCTCGCCATGCGCGAAGGTTCGTCGCTGGCGGTTGAAAAGGCGATTTACTTGCGCCTGCCGTATCCTTCCCGCAGCGGTGGCCTCGAACAGGCTTTCATGGAAAGCTGTGAGCGGGACGCCAGTGTCGATGCCTTCTGTAAGGTGAATGAGCAGAAGCATACCTTCGCCCGCCTGCGCTACATCAAGGAAGATGGCCTACCCGCCTTCTACTCTGCCGACTTCCTCGTGAGAGCCGGAGATTCCATTTATCTAGTTGAGACGAAAGCGCAAAACCAGCTCACGACTCCGAACGTGCTCCGCAAGCGCAAGGCGGCGGTCGCGTGGTGCGACCGGATCAACGCCATAGCGCCGGAACAGCGGAGCAATGCCGAATGGCACTACGTCCTCTTGGGAGAGGACGCGTTCTACGGCTGGCGCGACAAGGGCGGCTCGGTTGCCGATCTTCTCGCCTATGCCCGCCTACGCCCTGTCGAGGACAAGGGACAGGCCAAGTTTGCGTTTTAGGAGTTACGATGGATAAGGGCGCCCATTTTTATCGTTGCGATTTCCAAGTTCATACACCCCGCGACCTACGATGGACGGGACCGTCCGCGACGACCGATGATGAGCGTCTAGCCTACGGCAAGCGGCTTATCGCCGCTTGCCGGGAGCGTGGTATCAACGCAGTTGCGATCACCGATCATCATTGCATGACCTTCGTTCCGCACATCAGGCAGGCCGCCGCAGAAGAAACGGCGGCGGACGGGACGGAGTTGCAGGATAGTGAGCGTATCGTCGTGTTCCCCGGCATGGAACTGACGCTGGGGGTGCCTTGCCAAGCTATTATCATTCTTGACGCTGATTTTCCGAGTGATTTTCTTCCGAATGTGCTGACCGCTTTAACCATCAATCAGAATGGGTCGGATCAGTCCAAAACTGTGGAGGTGCAAAGACTCGATCATATCCAAAGCTTGAAGCAGCTAAAAGAGGAATTGGATAAGCACAGCTTTCTGCGGAACCGTTACACAGTCTTTCCAAATGTTTCCGGCGAAGGGCCGTTCTCACTTTTGAGAACGGGAATGGCTGGAAAGTATGCCGAAATGCCGTGGGTTGGTGGATACACCGATGGCGAATATTCAAAGCTCAAGGATGGCCCCAAGAATATTCTTTCCGGCAAGGACAAGGCATGGGGCCACAAGCGCGTTGCTTGTATCCAGACTTCCGACTCTCGACGTGATGACCATACGACGTTGGGCGTGCCGTCTACTTGGATCAAGTGGGCAACGCCTACCGCCGAAGCCCTGCGTCAAGCGTGTCTGGCGCAAGAATCTCGCGTAGCACTGGAAACGCCACACGTTCCGGAGACATATATTGCGAATGTAAGCGTCAGCAATTCGAGTTTTCTAGGCCCTGTCGATCTTGAGCTAAACCCGCAGTACAGCGCCCTGATCGGTGGGCGCGGAACGGGCAAATCGACGATCCTTGAATATATCCGATGGGCATTGTGCGATCAGCCGCCAGCCAACGATCAGGACGATGCTCCGAACTATCAGGCCCGCCGCGCCCGACTGATTGACAAGACATTGCGACCGCTGAATGCGACCGTCCAAGTTGGCTATATTCTCAATGGGGTGCCACACCTTATCAGGCGGTCGAGCGTTGATGGCGCGGTGCAAATGAAGATAGGCACGGCGGAGTTTCGACCGTGCTCCGAGGAGGAAGTTCGCGCTCTTCTGCCGATTCAGGCATATAGCCAGAAGCAGCTAAGCGATGTGAGCGTCAGGGTAGATGAGCTAACGAGATTCATCACCGCGCCGATCAAGGGGGATTTGGACCGCCTCGAACGGAATGCGTCGGATCGCGCCAATAGAATTAGGGAATCGTATGCCACGCGGCAAAGATTCCGTGAATTGTCGCGCGTGCTTGGGAATCGGGTTTTGGAAGAACAATCCATTACCGAACAAGCAAGCGTCCTCAGAGAATCCTTGTCTGGCCTGACCGAGGATGATCGTCGCCTGCTTGAACAGGGCAAGGATTATGCCGCCGCAAACAGCCAAGTTAACGCATGGCGTGCCGGAGCAGGAACGATACGGCAAAAAGCCGACGAGTTGGCGCAAATCGTTCAGGGTCAAATAAAAACTCTGCAACCGTCTCCCGATCAGCCAGCCGATGAACGAGAGGTTCTGGAACAAGCGCGCGCCGCTTACGATACGCTGCTTCAAACGACGCTTTCCGCTATTGGTAATCTGTCTGCTGCCGCCAAATCTGTTGGGGAAGTCGATGTCGATGCGCCCGATGGGTCAAGCCCGTGGGCAAATTGGGATAGTCGCTATCAGGCTTTTCAAGATCGCTATCACGCCGCCGTCCAAAGGTCCTCGTCCCATACCGAAAAGCTGCAACAGCTTGGCGCGCTCGAAGAGAGGGTGCGCGAGCTTGCAGCGGAAACAACTCGGACGCGGGAGCTTCTGGCTACCCTTGCGTCCGCCGATGCGAATTATATCGCGGCGCGTGACGAATGGCTTACTGCGCAGGGGCAGCAAGATTCGTTGATCGAACGGGAATGCGCGGCGCTCACCCAGCGATCCGGTGGCGCTATCCGGGTTAGCATTAGACGGTATGCGGATAGCGCCGCTTTCGTGGAGTTGCTGCGGCAGGGTCTGTCTGGTTCCAGAGTGCAAGGGAACAAGATTGAGGCGCTTGGCGATGCAATCACTAAGGCTGAGAACCCGCGCGCGATCTGGCTGCAAATCGTGGATGATCTGGAAAAACTAGCCGAATACGAGCCGGGAAACTCGCCAACCGACGGTCAACCGACAGTGGCCGCGCTCATGTCCGCCGGGCTAACGGCTAACGACCTGAATCGCATAGCTCAAACGCTTCAACCCGACACTTGGCTGTCGCTTTTGTTGACGCCGATTCAGTCGGTTCCGGTCTATGAGTTTCGCGCCCGCGAGGGTGAGTATATCCCGTTTGAAAATGCGTCGGCGGGCCAGCAGGCCACGGCTTTGCTCAAGACGCTCCTGAACCAACCCGGTCCACCGCTAATCATAGATCAGCCGGAAGAGGATTTGGATAACCCTGTTATGCTCGAAATTGTCGAGCAGTTGTGGGAAGCAAAGCGACTTCGGCAAATTGTATTTGCCAGCCACAACGCCAACCTTGTCGTGAATGGCGACGCGGAACTGGTGACGTGGTTTGGGTATCGTGCCGCTGGTGATGAATCCAGAGGCACGATCAAGGGCGAAGGGGCAATCGACGTTCCCGATGCGCGCGAGGCAATCAAGCGCATCATGGAAGGTGGAGAAAGCGCTTTCCGTCTGCGCCGGGAAAAGTATGGATTCTAATAGTGACTGAGTTTTCATCTACCTGCTTGACCGCCCGCGTCACCCTCAAAAGAGGGTGAGCTGACTGGCGGCGGCCTCGTGCCGCCGCCAGTCCGACGAGGCCGCTTCCTCGTCGAGCCATGTGCGCACAAGGGCCACCGGCCCGCCCATGGCGGCGACGGCATTTGCCGTCGTGAAGTGCGAGCGGTAGCCGGTTTCCGTGATGGGAAGCGGCGCGCGCTCTGGCGCGATGGCCTCGATTTCGAGGTGGGCCGTGTCGAGGCCGTAGTCGTCGGCAAGGCTGAGCCAGCGCGGTTCGTAGCTGATGGATATAATCACGCCGTTCCAGACGGTTTCGTGATGCTCCGTATAGCGTTTGCAGAGGCGGCTCATGCTGCACCTCCCTCTGCGATGGGAAGTTGGGCGGCTTCGTCCTGAGCCGCGCCGACGATGTAGAGCACCTCTTGGAGGTCGCGGCGGGCGTCGCCGGTGATGGTTTCGTAGTTGTCGAGCATAAAGCTGACGTGGTCAAAGATGCTGTTAAGCCCACTGGAGAGGCGCTGGCTGCGGGTCATGCTGCACCGCCTTCCGCCGCTTCGTCGGCTTTCGGGGGGAGCAGAACAATACGACCGTCCAGCGGATAGAGGTCGAGTTGCAGGGTATGGCCGTCGCCGTTCTGGTGGGGCCAAGCGGCCCCGATGCGCGTCCAGAAGGATTTGCCGCCTTTGGCTTCTCTGACGTGCCACGCAATCAGCGCGGGCACTTTGGTTTCGGATTTTTTCGTCATGTTTTTTCTCCTTGGTTTGCATTTCCCTTTCGGGCGTGCCCACGGAGAGCCAGGCGCGATGGCGCGGCGTCACACAGGAAAATTGGGGGGACCGGACGCCTGCGGACGGGGGAGCCGAGGCTTCCTGTTGACGCCATGAGCGCCCGCGCATGGCAGGGGGCATGACGCTGCCCGATGGGGATGCAAACAACACAAGGGGAATTCATGACGAAGCCGAGAACAAAGCCCACGCCTGCTAGGGGTGAAGTGGCCGTTCAAAAGGTCGGCGGCATATCCTGAGATATAGCGATTTTGGGGTAAGGGTGGCCTGCATGAAGGCAGGCCCCGCTATCCATTGCCTCTGGTTCGCCAGCGGCTGAGGCAACGGCTTCGCGGAAAGACGCGATCACAGGGGCGCTTGAAGCTCGGCGCGCCTTTTTCCCGTGCCCGCTTGGCCGGACTCCACGACCGGGATGCGCCAGCGGCGCGTCGTGACCTCCGGCAGAAACGCATAGCTCTGTTGCATCGGCCATCGAACTCGATGGCTGGTACGATGCGCGCTAGCGTTTGGGGCGGTTCGGTTTGTCCGTTTGCTTGGCTTTGATGGACTGCACCTCTTTGGCCTTGGCTTCCAGCTCGTCGATTTCGGCGTTCATTTCGGCATGCATCGCATCCCAACCGCCGATACCCATGAGCACGCGGTCGGCATGTTTGATGGTGTTCACATGCCCATAGTGCTGCTCGATCATTTTGACGGAAGTGCCCATTTGCTGGGCGAGGATATAGACGTCCACCCCGGCGGAGAGCCGGAGCGTGGCGTAGGTATGGCGGAAGCAATAGGTCGTGCGGGGAATGCCGCTCGGCCCCTCGCGAAGGTCGGTGTATTTCAATAACTCTTCGACGGTGTCTCGATAGAGCCATTTGGCCGGTTTGCCGTTGATAATCGTAAAGACATGGTCGTCAGGCTTGGTCGCCTTGGAAAGCTCGCGGATGCGGTCGAGGTATTTCCCGACACTGATCGGAGCAATCAGCTTGCGGGTTTTGCCTTTGCCCTGAACGTAGAGGACAAGGATTTCCTGTCCGTCTTTGTCTTTTGCGGTGGTGATGTCCCGCCAGCGCAGGTTCTTCGCTTCTGGCGGGCGCATCCCCGTGTTGCACATAATCAGAATGAAATTGTAGCAGACTTGGCGATACCAGACGCCTTGCGGCGTGGTCGCCTCCTTCATCCACTTGCGACCTTTGGTGTGCAGCTTGCGGTATTCCTCAAGCGTGAACTCGTCGCGGCGGTTCGATTTGAGCTTTGGCATGCCCTCGAAGCGATGATGCGCGGGCACGTATCGCTTGCTGATCGCAAAGTTCATGATGGCTGCGAAAATGGTCATCTCGATGCGGATAGTGGAATCGCTGATGACGCTCTTGCGACGGCCTTCGCCGTTTTCGCGTCGCCACAGCGGATATTCTGACCAGCGGTCTTGCGTAACCAGATGAATCTGTGTGCTGCCGACATAAGCCTTGAGAGGGCCGTCGATTTTGCTTCTGATATTTTTGCAGCGGGCTTGGCTGACCTCGCCCGCGTTGGCGCGGCGCTGTTGGGCGTCGGCATATTCCTCCGCCACCTGCGAGAAGGGGCGGTTGAATACGGGAACATCGTGTTTCACCCGAAAGCGGATATCGGCATACTCGTCCATCGCGCGGTCGCGGGCCGTCTGCCGGTCCGCCGTCCGCAGCGAGATTGTCTTGTAGCGGTCTTCGTTCTGGATTCTGATCCGGCAGTAATAGTGGTCGTGCCCGACGTCGCCGCGTCGGAAGATGATAAGGCCGGGCTTGATCTGCTCTTTATCGAGGATGAAACTCATTTCTCCGCTTCCCACTGTGCAGAAACTGTGCAGATTGGCGGCGTAAGTGCTTGATATGCCGTACCTGTGTAGGTTCTGTGTGGGTCATTGTAGCAAAAAATGTTGTTTATTTGTAGTGGCTTGTTATAATCCCTTCATCCGCTCCAAACTTTTTTGCCTTCGATTGAGCGCTGCGCGGCTATCTGTCTGATTTTATTTGCATAAAATTAAAAAGACGAACGCGCAGGATTTTTAACGCTTCACTGGTATCATCTCCAAGTAAGTCCGAAAGGGGCTTTGAAACAATATTTATCCGGGAGATCGCCGCATGCCATCCGCTTTTAAACCTTCCTGCCTCTCGTTCCGTTTTTTCTCTACTGCCGTTTGTGCTGTTATGGCGCTGGGTCTGTTTTGCACGGCGGGTGCGGCGGATGCCGACGCGCGCGAGCGCAGCCGCAGCGGCAGCTTCACGGGTAGCAGCGGGCGTTCGGCAACCGTCGATACCACCCGCAACGTCGAGCGCGGTGAAGGCCGCAGCCGCCAGAAAGACATCCAGACTGGCAACGACCGTGGCGGGGTGGTGAATACCCAGAAGTCCTATACCAAGGGCCAAGGTGTCGATGCGCAAAAAAACGTGACCACGAACAGCGGTAAGTCATACGGATATGATTCCAGCCGCAGCTACGACAAGGAAACCGGCACCTACAGCAACACGGTCGAGGGCCAGAACGGCAAATCGGCCACTTATACCGGCACGGCAGGCGACGGCCAGCGCAGCGGCAGCTATACGACGTCTGGCGGCAAGACCGGCAGCTATGACGCCACCGTCAGCAAAACCGACAGCGGCATCGAAAAGACCAAAAGTGTCACCACCGACAGCGGGAAAGCCTACAACAATGCGACCACCACCTCGCATGACGCCGATACGAATACCGTGACGCGCAGCCATACCGGTGTGCGGGGCAATACGCGCGATGGCAGCGTCACCTATCAATTCAACCGTTGATATCGCGCCGTGACAGGCCAGCCCGACGGATTGCGGGAAAATCCAGCCGCCACAGCCGCCGACGAGGCGCTGATGGCGGCTGTGGCTTCGGGCGACGCCAGAGCGTTTGATATGCTGGTGCGCCGCCACCTGAAGCGGGCTTATAACGTCGCCTATGGCATGCTTTATAATCAAGCCGATGCGCAGGATGCCGCGCAGGACGCCATGATGCGTGTCTGGATGTACGCCCCGACATGGCGGGCGGGGGAATCTGCCGTCACGACGTGGATGCACCGGATCGTGGTGAATTGCTGTTACGATTTTTTGCGTAAAAAATCCCGTCAGCCGCAGGGTGGAGAGATATCCGTCGATATAGAAGATATGACGGCGAATACGGAACAGGGATATGCAGAGGCCGAAAAGAAAAAGCGTCTGCGCGCCATGCTCCGCAGTTTGCCGGAGCGCCAGCGGATGGCGGTCACGCTTTGCTACCTTGAGGAAATGACCAATGCCGAAGCCGCCGCCGTGATGGGGGTGCATATCAAGGCACTGGAAGGACTACTGGTCAGGGCCCGCCGCGCGTTGAAGCCGATGCTGGAAGCGCTGGAAGAGAAAGAGTGAGAAACGGGGGAAATGATGAACCGTAATAATGACACACAAAAAGAAGACGCGCTGATGCGGCAATTCAGCCTGCTGCGCGAAGACGTGCCGGATGATCTGCATGCGCGGATTGTGCAGGTGGCAACCCATATGCCGCAGCGACAATCCGTGCCCGCCGCCGCGCCGCGCGGCTGGCAAGCCTGGGCGGCATCGCTGCTGCCGGATATGCGCACGGGGCTGGCCTTCGCCTGCACGGTTTTCGCGCTGGTGGGGCTTTTGGGGCTGCATCTGGGGCAATCCCAGCATGCCGCCCCGCAGGGCGATGAAGACATCGCGGTGATTTTTTCAATGATTGACGGTGATATCGGATGGGAGGAATGGTCATGACAGATACGGTTTGCAAAAAATCTTTCTGGATTTACGGCGTGCTTTTTCTGTCGCTGGCGGCAAATATTTTCATGGGCGGGCTTTTGATGGGCCGCTATGGCACGCCGCCCGCCGCGCAGCGTATGGAGCGTTTGTCGGAAGCTGCAAAGAACTTCCGCACCCTGCCGCCCGAAACGCGCGACAAGGTCAAGGCGGAGCTGAAAAAAGAGCTGCCGCAGGTGCGCGAGATGCTGGGCGATATCCGCGCGAAACGTCAAGCCGTGCGTCAGGTGCTGGAGCAAAAAGACTACGACAAGGCAGCGCTTCAGAAGGCGTTTGACGAACTTTACAAATCCGTCGATGCCCTGCAGCTGCTCGGACAGAAAATGGTGGTGGATATGGCGGAAAGCCTGACACCGGAAGAACGCATCGCCTTGCTCAAAGCCATGCCCAAACCCGGGCTTTGACGCAGGTGGATGATCAAGACAGGCCGGCGGTATTATGCCCCGGCCTGTTTCTTTTTTTGATGGTCGGCGGGGTCATAACACGGATGGCGGGCTCCTTCCCTGCGGCCAGATCGGCGTGGTCGATACGCAGGCGATCCGCATGTATCAGGGCCATTACGGCACTGTTGCTGTTGAACGATTTGGCAAGGCTGAAGGCACTGTCACCGCTGGAGGTTTTACGGGCAGGATCCACACCCGCCGTCACCAGCGCCGTCAGCGATGAATAATCAATTGGCATGAGGTCGCTACGGAAACGTTTGACGGCTTTGGTCAACGGGGTATCGCCGTTGTTGTCTTCGATATGCGGATTGGCGCCACATTCGATGAGCGTGACGACGGCCTGATGCACGCCAAAAGCCGCGGCATACATCAGCGGAGTCCAGCCGTCCTTGTCCTGCGCGTCCAGTTCGGCGTTGTGTTTGTATAAAATCCGTATGGCCTGCGTGCTGCCATGATGGGCGGCGACGTGCAGGGGCGTCAGCTTGTCTGCGGACTTTTCATGCCAGCTTGCGGCGTCCGGCGACGCTTCGAGGATTTTCTGCAGCGCCGCGGCGTCATCCATACGGACAGCGCGGAATAGCGCGGCGTGCTGTTCGTCTGCGTCCTGCGTCATCGGGGGCGGCCTGTAGCGTGGTTGAACGAATAATAAAGCATCATAGTATGCCTTTATTATTATGTCAATTTTTGCACATATAGCTTTCGGTCAAAACGTTCCACGTTAAGAAAAATCTTGACTCTGTCAGGTCTCGCAGATTATGTTGCCAACCATCTGAAAAGCCGCGCTTTTATGCCGCTATCCCGCTTTGTCGAAAAATAAGCAATAATAACAAGGGAGTAATCTACATGGATATCCAACTTTCCGGTCGCAAGGTTCTGGTACTCGTTTCCAACGGCGTTGATGAAGTCGTTATGTCCACCGTTCAGCGCGATATGCTGAAAACCGGTGCGACCGTCAAAACCGTTGGCACGGAAAGTGGCCTTGTGAACAGTTGGAACAGCCAAAGCAACGGCTGGGGCCTGTATTTCCCCGTAGATCAGCAAATCGGCCAGACGCTGGGTTCCGATTTTGACGCGCTTGTCGTGCCGGCCGGCGCGCGCAGCGTGCAGAAACTGGGCTCGAACCCGCATGCGGAGCGTATCATTTCCAGCTTCATTACCGCGGGCAAACCGATGGTATTCATGGGCGATGCGGTCGAACTGCTGGCCAAAATCGAACTCGCCAAAGGCTTCACCGTCACGGGCCCCGAGCGTTCGCACCAGATCCTCGTCGCAGCCGGTGCCGTCTGGAGCGGCGCGGCAGAACACGTCGATGGCATCCTGATGACGGGCGAGGGCGCAGACCTGTCTTCCTTCATCCAGAACATGGCAGCACATATCCAGAGCGGCCCGGTTGAAGAACAGCAGCAGCTGGCCGCCTAATAGCAGCGCAGCCACGGGATAACGGAGTTTTGTCATGAAAAGCGAAGTCTTAGCAGCGGTGGAGGATATCAAAGCCTCCCTCGATCTGCTGAGGAGGCATCTTTGACTGGGACCGTGCCGTCCACCGTCTTGCCGAACTGAATGCGCTCGCCGAGGATCCCAAGCTTTGGGATAATCAGGAACGCGCGCAAAAAATCCTCAAGGAACGCACCCGCCTCGAAGGTCAAATCGATGGTGTCCGCGCCATCGAAAACAACCTGACAGACCAGCTGGGCATGATCGAACTTGCCGAGATGGAAGGCGATGCCGCATTGGTGAGCGAGGCGGAACAAGCCCTCTATGCCATCAAAGCCGATGTCGCGCGCCGCGAACTGGAAAGCCTGCTGTCCGGCGAAATGGACGGCAGCGACGCCTATCTGCAAATCAACGCCGGCGCGGGCGGTACCGAAGCGGCCGACTGGGCGGGGATTATCTTCCGCATGTATATGCGCTGGGCGGAACAGCATGACTATAAACTCGCGCTGCTCGACAAACAGGATGCCGACGTTGCGGGCATCAAATCCGCGACACTGGAAATTTCCGGCCCAAATGCCTACGGCTGGCTGAAAGCTGAATCGGGCGTGCATCGTCTGGTGCGTATCTCGCCCTACGATTCAAACGCGCGCCGCCATACCAGCTTTTGCTCCGTCTCTGTAACGCCGGTTGTCGATGACGATATCGATATTACGATCGACCCTAAAGACCTGCGCGTGGATACCTACCGCTCCGGCGGCGCGGGCGGCCAGCACGTTAACAAAACGGACTCCGCCGTGCGCCTGACGCACATCCCGACGGGGATTGTGGTTGCTTGCCAGAGTGAACGTTCCCAGCACAAAAACCGCGAGCAGGCGATGAAAATGCTGAAAGCGAAACTCTATGAGCGCGAACAGATGATGCGCGATGCCGAAAGACAGCAGCGCGAAGATGAAAAAACCGACATCGGTTTTGGCCACCAGATACGCTCTTATGTTTTGCACCCGTACCAGATGGTCAAAGACCTGCGCACGGGGCATGAAACCTCGGACACGCAGGGGGTGCTGGATGGCGATCTCGATGCGTTTCTCGAAGCGTCTCTGGCCTACAAGCTCAACGCCGGCAAGGATGGCGCGGAGCCCAAAGTCGCCTACGAAGACCTTGACTGATTTTAAATATCATTTTTTGCAGGAGATATCCCATGGCCATCGCGCATAACGCAAAACTTCCCAAAGAAGACTACGGTCGTGCCCTGTCGCTTGCAGAAAAATTCAACGTGCGTGCCGCGGCGCGTCCGAACCGCCGCGTGAAGACGGTGCTGAAAGAAGCCATCAGCTTTTTGCACGGTGTCACGGGCGATATCGCCAAGGGCGCTGCGGTATACGAAGGTAGCGCATGGACGGGGCCCGACCTGTTCCTTGATAAAGCCACGGCCGTCAAAACCGCGCGTGGCAAGGAACGTATTGCCTATCTGACGGGCGACATCGGCCTTACGCTGGCGGGCGAAGACCTGCGCAAGTTGTCGGATATCCGCCGCACGTTCAAACTGTCGTCCGACAAGCAGGCAGCGGCACTGTCGATGCGTGTTTATGCGCAGGTGGCAGACGGTATCTGGCGTGGCAATGGCTTCAGCCTTGAAAAAGACGGCCAGCATCAGCCGCTGAATACCGATAAAATCCGCAGCATGGTCGCGCGTCGGGTTTAACGGATATAGCCTTCAAAAAATATATCAGGGCGCCGGATATATCAGGGCGTCACGGGCGCGGGATTTTCCGCAGGCGGCTGCGTATCCGCTTTGCGGCGCGCGAAGACTTCGGGCGGCAGGCGTGCTTCGGTCAGTTTCCATCGCCAGTCGCGCAGGCGCATCACAAACACCATCCCCTTCGCTTCGATGCGAAAAGTATCGGGGTTTTCAAAAAACGCATGATCTATATCCTTGCGCGACAAGGGGCGGGGCTCTTTGTCGTGGATATCCTGCCCGTCGATTTTGATGATGGCACGGTCAAGCGCCTGACGCATGCCTGTCGGCGTGACATAGGCATCCACAACCGCTTCGACGATTTTGGGCAGCATGACAAGGCTGGCCGCGCCGAAAATCCCCGTGCGGCCGTCCTGTCCCTTGGGTACGCGCGCGGCAAGATAGACGTTGGCCTGTTCCTTCAGCGATTCGCGCAGCATCGGAAAATCGACATGGGTTTCGATGACCTTGGCATCCATTTGCATGACGCCTTTGTAAAGCCTCTCCATCGCCAGATAGGGGGCGGCGATGTAAAAGGCGACAAGCCCCAGCAGGGCGGCGGATACGGCGATTTTTTCAGGTGTTTTCATACCCGATGATTACGACATTCCGGATTGAAAGGAAATAGACTATCCATGCCGCAGCCGTTCGGCTTAGGGGGTGCGGCGGCGGATGGCGGGCAGGGATATCAGCGGTACATCCTTCGCCGTTCCGTTCAGGCAGGCCACAGGGCCTTCTGTCTTGTCGCGGTGCTTTTCAATCATTTTGGCCAGCGTGTCGTGGCCACGAATGCGCGCCAAAACCGGCGCGTCATGCCCCTGTTCGCAGGTGCGGGTGGTATCGGCCCCGTGCCAGAGCAAGGCCTCGGCCGCTTCTTCGGCATTTTGCCATGCCGCATACATCAGGGCGGTGTAGCCGCGGCTGTTCTGGCGGTCGATCAGCGCTTCGGCCCCGTGCTGGAGCAGCAGTTTAACCATGTCGCTGCGCCGCACCTGTGCAGCGGCCATCAAGGTGGTGTCGTCGGCGGCAAAGGGCTTGTCGTCGGCTTTGAACGGCTCAAGCCACAGCGCAGCGCCCGGGTGGCGGGCGAGGGTTTCTGTCACCTCGGCGGTGTTTCCGGCGCGGATGGCTTTGAAAAGCGCCTTGCGCTCCTCCGGCGTACCGCCGGCGGTTTGATCAAAAGCTGCAGAAATACCGTTTGCCTGTCCGAAAGCCACAACAGCCGCCTAGTGGTTTAAAAATTGAATTTTTTCATAATATTAGCAAAATTTCCTGTTGTCAAGAACCGGCGCGGCGGCGGTATGTCGCTGAAATATGACCACTCTTTTCCGAAAAACTGCTGGCAAAACACGCAAAAATCCTTATGATGGCACACCTAAATAACGACAATTTTTGCACGTCCCCATCGACAAGGATTTCCCATGCGCCGTTCACGCTTTTTCGCCCTGACGAGTGTTTCCCTTGCGGCCCTGATGGCTCTGGCCACGGCCGTTGAGGCAACGCAGCCCGCCGTTCAGATGCTCGGCGTTCTCAAGCCGAAAGAGCAGTGGAAAGTCGGCACCGTCGACAGCAGCGGCGCACCTTACTGCGCGATGGTCGGCAAATTCGATCAGGCCAGCACCCTCGCTTTCGCCCGCAGCGTGGAGGGTTTCGGCTCTCTCGGTATCGAATTCTTCGATGACCTTTTCAAACCTGGCAAAAAATACGAAGTCACCCTGACGCTGGAAAATCTCGCCCCGCGCACCTTCAGCGGGGAGGCGACGACCGCGCGCTCGCTGGTTTTGCAAATCGGCGAAGACGATGCGCTCTATGACACTTTCAGCCGCAGCGACACGCTGCGCGTGACGACCTCGGCGATTGATGTACGCTTTGCGATCAGCAAATTCGGCAAAAGCTACAAAGAGCTTGTTACCTGCGCCACTGTACTCGCCGGCCCCCAAGAACAGGTAGATTTGCCGCCGGCCGAAATGGCCGCCGCAGGCCAGTCGACCGCGCAGATGCCGGCAGCGAAGGCTGCAGCGCCGCAAGTAGCCGCATCGCCGCTGGCGCCGTTTAAAAACTTCTTCCAGAAGCTGAAAGCAAAACCGGCCGAGCAGGAAGCGGCTAACGCTGCTGCCAGTATGCGGCAATACTCCGAAAACGACATCGTCTGGAACGATGAAAAATCCGCTGCGAAAACCGCCGCGGTCAGCAAAAAAAAATCTGACCAGGCCGCTGCCGTAACCCTGCCGCTGCCCAAACCGGCAGCGCCCAAAGCGGAAACGGTGATCGCCGCGGCCGAAGCGGCGCCCGATGCCGTTGCAGCGCCTGCCGGCGCTGTCGAGGCTGCGGCGCTTGATAATGTCGATACCGCCGAAGCAGGTGCACCGCCCGAACGTAAACTGCTGGCGTCCATGGCTGTGACCGGTCATGCCGTTTTTGCCGAGAATGTCGGCATGAGCGCGCGCGAGATGGAAAAAATCCAGTCTGCACGGCTGGAGCGCGATATGGCGCGCAAAGAGCAGGAAATCGCCGCGCTGGCCAGCACCACCACACAAAACGCCCAGCAGCAGGTCCAGGAATCCGAACGCCGTCAGGAAGCGATGCTGATGCAGGCCGAAGGTTTGCAAAAACAAATCGCCGCACTTGAAAAGGCCGTTGCCGACCGCGCTGCCGCAGCGCCCGCTGCCGCTGCCGTACCCGCCGAGAAGGCGACCGAGCCGAAGCAGGTTGCCGATGTGCTTGCCGCCAAACAGCAAGCCGAAGCCCTGGCGCAGAAACAGGCCGAAATGAACGAGCTGATGGCTGCGCGCGAAGAAGAAACGCGCAAGCTGGCCGAAGCGCTGAGCAAAACCGAACAGGATTTCAACGCCCGCCTTGCAACGCTGGAGGCGGAGCGGAATGTTCTGCGCGGCCAACTGGAAACAGCGCTGAGCGAAAGCCGCACGGTTGTGCCTGCACTTGAAACGGCCAAGCGCGAGGGGGATACCAAAATCCGCGCGCTCGAAGAAAAACTGGGTGCGGCGGAAGAAGCGCGCGCCTCTCTGCGCCAGCAGCTGGCCGATGCAGAAACCGCCAACAAGGATCTGGCGGAAAGCCTGAAGTTGCAGCAAGCGGAGCGCGCGAAGGCCGAAGATGCCCTGCGCCGCGCGAACGAACTCGAAGCGCAGCTGGCCGCCCAGATCCGTCAGGCGAAAGAACTTGAACTGGCGCTGGCCGCTGAAAAAGCCAAGCCGCCTGTGACGGTCGAAGTGCCCGTCGAGGTCGCGGCGAAGCCCGACCCGAAACTTGCCGAAGAGAAGGCGCAACTGGAATCCCGCCTGAAAGCCGAAGTTGCGGCGCGTGAAGCAGAGGCGCAGCGTCTGGCTGCCCTTGAAGCCGAACGTCAGGCAGAGACCGCGCGTCTGGCGAAGCTGGAAGAAGAACGTAAAGCCGAAGCCATTCGCATCGCCAATCTGGAAGCAGAGCGCAGAGCAGAAGCGGAACGCGCCGCAAAACTCGAAGCGGAACGCGCCTTGGAAGCTGAACGTATCGCAAAAGCAGAAGTTGAGCGCAAGGCTGAAGCTGACCGCGTGGCGAAGCTGGAAGCGGAACGCAAAGCTGAAGCGGAGCGTATCGCCAAACTCGAAGAAGAACGCCGTTTGCAAGCCGAGCGCACAGCGGTTCTGGCGCAGGAGCGTGATGCGGCCCGTCTGAAAGCGGAGGCTGAAATCCGCGCGCTGCGCGAAGAAAAAGCGGCGCTTGAACAGAAGCTCGCGCTTGAACAAAAACAAGCTGCCGAACAAAAACGCGCCGCGCAGCAGGCCGAAGCCACCCTGCAAAAGGCTATGGCCGCGCAGCAGCCTGCATCTGCCCCGCGCGCTGTGATGGCGGAATCGTCCGCGCAATCGGCAGCGGTATTGCCTCCGCTGGAAAAGCGCGACGTAGCCGTTGTACCCGCCGTGCCGCCGTCGCCTGCGGCGAATGCGCGCAGCCTGTCGCGTCTTGAACCGGCAGCGGGCGCTTCCGATTTGACGTCGGGTGGCAACCGTGCCGAAGCCTTCCTTGAGGGCATCATGAAACACCATCGCCCGCAGGGTGCACCCGCGCCGAAAGCGGTGGTGCCGCAGCCCGCTGTAAAAACACCTGTCGCCCCTGCTTTACAACCCGCGGCACGTCCGCAAGCGCCCGCCGTCGAGCAGCCTGCGCTGCGCGGCACAGCGGTGCCCGCGCAAACGGGCCGTGCGGTCAGTCTTGAAACCCTGCTGGAGCAATCCGGCGTGCGCGGTGCGGTATTCCAGCCCATGCAGCAATCGGGCGGCGAAGCTTCGCGCCAGTGGACGCTGGGCCGCCTGAGCGGGCTTTACGAACAAATGCCCGCTGCCGGTCAGTCATTTGATCGCTTGGCGCAGGATTATATCGGCCGCTACCGCGACGATTGTCCGCAGAACCTGACGGTCAAACTCGGCGCGGCCGAGCAGACGCCCGCAGGCACCGTGGCAAACGGTACGCTGTCTTGCAGCATGCCGGGCAATGCCTATGAAACCTCGATGCTGTTTGTGCAATCGGGCGCAAGCTTTGCCGCGATTTTGCATTCGGGCAATCCGTCCGATGCGGCGCAGGTAAAATCGCTGGGCGATAATATTTTCTACACGCTGTCGTCGTCCGCCGGTTTGTCGCCGCTGCCCGCGGCGCCTGCCGCGCCTGTACGTGCGGCGATGCCCAAGGAAGATATCCGCCGCAGCGTGATGTCGCCGGAGCCGCCGGTATCCGCCATCCCGCTGGCCCCGCAAACGTCCGATGAATTCGAAACCGTGGTCGTCCAATAACCGTTAGAGCGCCGCTGAAAGGCGAGGGGATAGAATGATGTTCCGCCATGTGATATCTGCCGCGCTGCTGGCCGTGGGCGTATTATGCGCCGCGTTGCCGGTTTCCGCGCAGGTATTGCACAGCGAACCGGGTGAGTGGGTGGTGGGCCCCATCAATATCAAATCGTCAAACGGGCAGTCTTTTTGCTCTATGAAAACGCGCTATGCGAATGGCCATTCGCTGGTCGTGGCCAGCGATACCAAGGGCGCGCGTTCGCTGGCGATTGATTTCGGCAAAAAATCCCTGACGGCGGGTTCGCAATACTATGTGACTTTTTACGTCGGCCCCATCCACCGCACGATGGTCGCCATCGCCGCCACGACCGAAGTCCTGATTTCCCAAATGGGGGATGACCGCGATTTTTTTGACATGATGCGCAGCAAGGATGTGCTGGAAGCGGATTTCAACAACCAGCAGCTCAGCTTTTCCCTGAAGGGCGCCGCCGCGGCCTTGGACGAACTCACGCGCTGTACGTCGGCGCACGGGCAGGGGCAGGCATATACGCAGGCGAAACTGCCGACGCCCGCGCAGGCCGAAGCCAAAGCCGCCGAGGCAAAAGCCGTGGCGGACGAACTGGCGCGCAACAGCGACATGAAACTCAGCGAACAGGCCGTCAGCAGTAGCCTGTCCGAAGAAATACAGCGCCTGCGCGAAGAAAACCGCCGTCTGCAGCTGGAAAATCAGGCGGTCACGTCGCGTCTGAAAGCGGGCGACATCGCGGCAGCGGAGGCAGAGCTTGCTGCACTGGCGGAGCTGGAGCGCCAGCAGCGCATGCTGAAAATTGAAAATGAACGTCTGCGGGACGAGGCGGCCAGCATGGCGGCGGTACAAGAAACGCTGGCGCCGTCAACCCGCACGCCCAGCGCGGCCGCCAAGGCTGTATCCGTGCGTTTTCCCACCCCCGCGACACCGCCGCAGGCGATACAGCCTGCAGCCGGCAATCCGGCGGCGCAGGCCACGCAGGATGCCGTCATGTCGCCCGACCCCGAAGCCATGACACAGGTCGCCGCCATTGCGCCGCAAGCGGCAGCTATACCGTCGATGGCGTCCCGCGTGCTTCGCTGGATGGCGCACGACGGCGGGGCGCCTGAAACGGCGAATGGTATTTCCGTATGGCGGTGGACGAGTGGCAACAGTCTGGTGGCTGTCCAGCCATGGCCCGCAGATGCGCAGGCGGTGGCGCTATATATTTCTGCGCTTGAAGGACGCTGCGCAGGTGATTTTGCCAAGAAACAGTCTGAACCTGTTGCGGCATCCGGGTTGACGATGGTGACGGCCGAAGTTGCCTGTATAGATGAAACCAATCAGGCCGCCGCCGTGCTGGCCTTTATGTCCGACGGGGCAGAGATGGTTGTGGTGACGTTTGAAACCGGCGCCGAGACGATTTCCGATGCGCTGCGCCAGCGCCAGCATTTGGTTGCGGCAGCTATGGGGCAGTAACATCTGATTTTTTTTAAATCAGATTAAGTCTTCGATTTATCTTTTTAATTTATTTGTTTTTGTTGCGGTAATAACGGCCACAGGCTTCCATCAGGGCTTCGCGCAATTCCTTGCCGATTTTGCCGCCATCGCCCTTCAAATGGCTGGCAAGAACGGCTTTGATGGACATTTTGTGCGCAACGACGATGTCCAGAACGTCGCGGTCCATATCTTCAACCGTTTCGAGAAAATTCACCAATATGTGACTGATATCACTGATAAGCGGATAGTGAAACATGCTGCCCTGCGCCTTCATCTGCATGGCAGGGTAGATCATGGCTTCGATGGCTTCTTCGCCTTTGGTGGCGCCTGCCTTGGCATCCGCGATGGCCTCGACCAGCAGGTCGAGCAGCATATTCGCGATAGGTTCGAAATTAATGGTATTTTTTTCAAGTAGTTCCTGCGCTTTCATCAAAACGGCTTCATCAATGCCACCGCTGCCGACTTTTTCTTTCAGGCGGTTGGGCGGGCTGATGAGTTCGGCGCGGCGAATTTTTTGCTGCTGCGGGAAAAGTTCTTGTGACATGATGAGGTTATTCTTTTTACTTCAGATGACAGTTTACGATGATGCGCCGGTTTCCAGCGTATGTTTACGCAGAATTTCACGCGCCTTTTCGGCAGCGGAGAGGGTGGCCTTGATACGCTCGGGCGAGCTGAACGGTTCCGGCTGGTTATCGCTGCGGCAGTCGGGGCCTTTGTAGTTTGAATCCCGTTTCCGGCGGCGGTCGGGGCCGAAATACTTATCGCTGACCACAAAGTAGCGGGGCATTTCGATGATCTGTTCGATGCGCTGGTACAGCGCGCGCGCAGTGAAAGGCTTCACCAAAAATTCCGTAATGCCGGAATCCCGCGCCAGCAGGACGCGTTTTTTCTGGCTATAACCCGTCATCAGGATGATGGGCGTGAAGGGGTTGGGGCTGTCCCCCGAACTACGGATGCGGCGCGTGAGATCAAGGCCGGAGTCCGGTTCCTGCAGCCAGTCGATGATCACAAGGTCCGGCTCCAGCGTGCAAAACTTCTCATAGCCTTCCTGCGCGGTGAAGGCGGTATGGATATCTGTCACCCCAAATGTCATGAGGATGGATTTTGTCAGGTCGGCCATGGCGCGGGTGCTTTCCACCAGCAGCACAGTCATGTTTTTAAATTGATAGGCCATGATTACTTTATGTATATATATGTGCGGTATGGCACATTATTCATCTAATGCCGAAGTCGTTAGTTTTCAAGCAAAATCGCGCTTTTCTGCCCCTCAGCGGCATGCTAGAACAAAAGGAGACTATCCTTATCTTAACGATAAGCCCTTAAAGAACGCTAAACCCGCGGGACTAAAACCATGGCCGGCCATTCGCAGTTTAAAAATATTATGCACCGTAAGGGCGCGCAGGACAAAAAACGCGCCAAGCTTTTCAACAAATTGGGCCGTGAAATCACCGTCGCCGCCAAAATGGGCCAGCCCACCCCAGACGGCAACCCCAGATTGCGTACCGCCATTCTGGCTGCCAGGGCTGCAAATATGCCCAACGACCGCATCAAACGGGCGATTGAATCCGCCAACCCCAACAGCGGAGATGCCAATAACTATGACGAAGTCCGCTACGAAGGCTATGGCCCAGGCGGCGTTGCCGTGATTGTGGAGGCGCTGACCGATAACCGCAACCGCACCGCGGCGGAAGTCCGCTCAGCCTTTTCCAAAAATGGCGGCGTGATGGGGGAGACGAACTCGGTGAGCTTTATGTTCTCCAAAATCGGCTCCATCGTTTATCCGGCTGCTGTCGCGGGCAATGACCAGATGTTCGAAGCTGCCGTCGAAGCCGGCGCCGAAAATGTGGAGAGCGATGGCGAGACGCACGAGATTGCGACCCTGCCCGAAGATTTCATCACGGTGAAAGAAGCGCTCGAGAAAAAATTCGGCGCGCCGCAGTCCAGCGGTATTATCTGGAAACCGTCCAATACGGTGTCGCTGACGCATGAACAGGCGAAAGACCTGTTCGATATGATCGAAACCCTCGAAGACAGCGACGATGTGCAAAACGTTTTCGCCAATTTCGACATCGCAGATGATATCATGGAGAAACTGATGGCGTCCTGACGGACGTCCGGCAAAAAAACTGGCCAAGCGGGAGGCAATGTGAGGATTTTCGGCATCGATCCGGGGCTGCAGCGCACCGGCTGGGGCGTGGTCGATGTGACGGGCAATCGCCTGACGCATATTTCCCATGGCGTCATCCAGACGAATGCCAAATCCGATACAGCCGACCGCTTGACGCATATTTTCGAAGAACTGATGAAAATGATCACCCTGTGGCAGCCGACCCATGCCGCCATCGAGGAAACATTCGTGAACAAAAACCCCGCATCCGCGCTGAAACTCGGCCTTGCCCGCGGCGTCGCCATGATGGCGCCGGCCAAGGCGGGGCTGCGCGTGACGGAATATCCGGCCAATCTGGTCAAAAAATCCGTGGTCGGTGCAGGCCATGCGGAAAAAGAACAGGTGCAGGCGATGATCCGCGTGCTGCTGCCGGGGGTCGAGGCCAGCCATGACGCTGCCGATGCCCTGGCTGTCGCCATTTGCCATGCACACCACGGCGCGACGCGCGAAAAGCTCGGCGGTATCATGTCGGGGGGCGTGCGATGATTGCAAAACTGACAGGCGTCATCGACAGCGTTGGACTGAATTACGTGATTATCGATGTGAACGGCGTCGGGTATCTGGTTTATGCCTCCAGCCGCACTTTGTCGCGTATCGGCAGCGCGCGCGGCACGCCGGTGTCGCTGCTGATTGAAACGATTGTGCGCGAAGACCAAATCACGCTCTACGGTTTTGCCGATGCGGCGGAAAAAGACTGGTTTCAAATTCTTTGCACCGTGCAGGGTGTCGGCGCGAAAGTCGCGCAGGGTATCCTTGGCAGCGTGCAGGTCGAACAGTTGCCGCTGGTCATCGCTTCGCAAGATAAAGCGGCGCTGCGCCGCGCGGATGGCGTGGGCGATAAACTCGCGCTGCGTATCGTGACGGAGCTGAAGGAAAAAGCAGGTAAAATGGCCCTCGGCACGGCCGCGCAGCAAAAAGCGGGCAAGGCACAGGCGGCTACAGGGGCGAAGGCCTCTGCCGCCGTGGTCGAGGTGCCGCAAACTGTCAGCAACGATGCCGTCTCGGCGCTGATCAATCTCGGTTATGGCCGTGCGGAGGCCTTTGGTGCCGTCGCCAACGTCATCCGCGATAAAGGCGAGGCGATAGCCCTTGGCGATCTGATCCGCGAAAGCCTGAAGGAGCTGAGCGCATGACCGCAGAACAAAACGCACAGCGCGCCGTGACGGGCGAATATAACGCCGATATGGATGCGGGGGAAACGTCTATCCGCCCGCTGTCGCTCGAAGAATTCATCGGCCAGAAAAAGGCGCGTGAAAACCTGCGCATTTTTATCGATGCCGCCAAAAAGCGCGGCGAGGCGCTGGACCATGTGCTGCTGTTCGGCCCGCCCGGTCTTGGCAAGACCACGCTGGCGCAGATTGTATCCAAGGAACTTGGTGTCGGTTTCCGCGCCACCTCCGGCCCTGTGATTTCGCGTGCGGGCGATTTGGCCGCGATTTTGACGAATTTGCAGCCGAACGATGTGTTGTTCATCGATGAAATCCACCGCCTGAATGCGGCGGTCGAAGAAATTCTTTATCCGGCCATGGAAGACCGCCAGCTCGATCTGATTATCGGGGAGGGGCCGGCCGCGCGCAGTGTACGCATCGACCTGCCGCCCTTTACGCTGGTCGCGGCAACCACGCGCAGCGGTTTGATTACGCGTCCTTTGCGCGAACGATTTGGTATTCCGCTGCGGCTTGAATTTTACAACGCCGAAGAACTGGCGGGCATTGTCATGCGTGGCGCGAAAATCCACGGCATGGATATTACCGACGAAGGCGCATTCGAAATCGCCCGCCGCAGCCGCGGCACGCCGCGTATCGCCGGACGCCTGACGCGCCGCGTGCGCGATTTCGCGCTGGTTGCGGATGTCAAAACGGTCGATGCCAAAATCGCCGATGCCGCGCTGCTGCGGCTGGAGGTGGACGCCAAGGGCCTCGATAGCATGGATAGACGTTATATGTCCTGCATCGCCGAAAACTACGCGGGCGGCCCTGCGGGGGTGGAAACCATCGCCGCTGCTCTCTCCGAACAGCGCGACGTACTCGAGGAAGTGGTCGAGCCTTATCTGATGCAATGTGGTTTTATCATCCGCACACCGCGCGGACGCATGATTTCGGATGCGGGATACAAACACCTCGGCCTCACGCCGCCGGCCAATGTCAAAGACAGGCAGCTGGCCCTGCAAATGGATTTGCCGGTGGATGGGGATGTTATTTGAGCGGCGCTGGACACTGGCCTTGCGCCGGTGCGAGGATCTGTTGCGCGGCTGTATATCTCAAAAACAAAGGTCATTCCGGCGCAGGCCGGAAACCAGTTTATCTTCCATGATGTTTCGAACAGGCTAGAAAAACAGCGGTAGCATCACCAGCAGCGCCATCACGCCCCATACCAACTGTTCGCGCGCGGTGCGTTCTTTCCATACCCATGCGGCCAGCAGCATGATGAAAGGTTTGGTCGAGGCCTGTACCGTGACTACGGCGGTGACGGGGTTGATACTGACCTGCTGGTAGAATTTGACCAGTTCCGTGGCGGCATAGGTCAGGCCTGCCAATATCGCGGGTGCGGCGAAAAGGGCGCTTTTCCAAACCGCCATCTGCCCGCGCAAAAGAACCACCGACAGCAGCAGCAGCACGACATGCGACACGCCCAGCAGCGTGCACCAGTTCATCCCGCGCGAGAGCAGGGCATGATCAAGCGAACCGAGCAGTACCGAAAACCCCACCAGCAGGGCGTAATGAATACGCGAGGTGCGGTTCAGGTCCGACAAATGCCCCTTGAAAAAAAACGCGGCGGCGAGGGCGCAAAGCCCCAGTGCCGATGCCCATTGCCCCGGCGCCAGCTGTTCGCCCAGAAGCGCGTTGGTGACCGACAGAATCCCCACCGCGAGCGGCGTGACATAGTGCCGCGAAGAAAGGCTGATTTGCATCAGCTGCTGGCTGACGACCAAAAGCACATAGAGCAAAACGCCTTTGCCCACCGCCAGTGCCAGCATCAGCGGATGCTGCTGCAAAAAAACAAACCCGTCCCGCCATAAATCCGCAAAAACCGGCGCGGTAGCGGCGAGACCCGCCAATACCCAGACACTGACAAAAACGGGCGCGGTGCGGTGATCCAGCCGCACGCTGCAGATTTTCAGCGTGACCAGATGCGCAATCGTCAGAACGAACAGCAAAAGCAGGAGAAGGTGGGGGAGCATGCGAAACCCTTGTTGTCTGGAGGCCAGTATGGGCTTTGCGCCGCGGGTTTGCAATTCGCTCGACAGGGGGGGGGAATGGGGTAAAATCGTCAAAAATTATCAAAAAAGAAGAAAAACATGACCAAAATCCACGAACTTCCCGTCCGCGTTTATTACGAAGATACCGATGCCGGCGGCATTGTGTACCACGCCAGCTATATCCGCTTTGCGGAGCGGGGGCGTACCGAAATGCTGCGCGATGCCGGTTTCGAACATGCCCAATTATTTAAGGAACAAGGCATCGCCTTCGCCGTTGTTGCCATGAACATAAATTTCCGCAGCCCCGCCAAGCTGGATGACCTTTTGGTCGTCAAAACCTCTATCAGCCGCCTTGGGGGCGCGAGTATGGACATGCAGCAGGATATCTACAGGGGGGCTAACTTGATATGTGAAATAAAAGTCACGCTCGTGTGTATTGATAACGCGCTGAAAGCTGTTAGATTACCGCAAGCCGTCCGGGACTTATTTAAATCAGAGGTTTAAGAGAGAATTATGGATCCGACCATCGCCGTACAGACCACGCAGCTTGCGGGCACCGTGCATCACGATTTGTCCGTTATGGGACTGTTTTTGCAGGCCGACATCATCGTTAAAACGGTGATGCTGATTTTGGCCGGATCGTCGATCTGGAGCTGGGCGATTATTTTCGACAAGTGGATCACCTTCAAATCCATCAACATCAAGGCGACTAAATTCGAAGCCGCTTTCTGGTCGGGCGAGGTGCTGGATAAACTCTATAAAAGAATCCAGAACAAACCCGGCGACCCCATGGCGCAGATTTTCTGCGCGGGCATGAACGAATGGAAACTCTCCGCCGAGGCCGCCGTCCATATCGACGGCGATTTGCGCGCAGGATTGCAGCAGCGTATCGACCGCGCGATGGCCAGCGCCATCGGCCGCGAGGTGAGCAAGCTGGAGCGCTACATGACTTTCCTTGCCACCGTTGGTTCTACCGCGCCCTTCGTCGGTCTGTTCGGTACGGTCTGGGGTATCATGAACAGCTTCGCCGCTATTGCCGGTTCGCAAAACACCAGCCTTGCCGTCGTCGCACCCGGTATTGCGGAGGCGCTGTTCGCCACTGCTATCGGCCTTGTCGCGGCTATTCCGGCGGTTGTGGCGTATAACAAATTCTCGACCGACCTCAACCGTTATCATGACCGTATGGAAGCATTCTCGACCGAATTCAGCGCCATCCTCGGCCGTCATTTCGAACAGCAGGGCAAAAGCTGATGGGCGCCAAGCTCGGCAATAGCGGCGGACGCCGCCGCCGCGCGCACGGGGTGATGGCGGAAATCAACGTCACGCCTTTCGTCGACGTCATGCTCGTGCTGCTGGTCATCTTCATGGTGACGGCGCCGCTGCTGACGGCGGGTGTTCAAATCGATTTGCCCAAGGCGGATGCGCAGGCCATCGGCCAGCAGGATAACGCGCCGCTGGAAATCACGCTGGACCGTCAGGGTACGATCTTCGTGGGGGAAACCAAGGTCACGGTTGACCGTTTGACGGTGATGCTGCAATCGATCGCGGCGGAAACCACTGAACGCCGCATCTATATCCGCGCGGATCAGGCGCTCGACTACGGCAAGGTGATGCAGGTGATGGGGCTGGTCAGCAGTCTTGGCTTCACCAAAATCGCACTGGTGACCGACCCGACATCGGGTAAGAAATAACTTTTGGATTGGAAACTGGCGCATGCGCCTTTCTTCTCTTGGCATATCAGTAGGTTTTCACATCGCGGCAGTGATTGTCACGATGGTCAGCCTGCCATGGCTGAAGAAGGATTTTGAAATGCCCGCGCCCGTGATGGTCGAGTTTGTGGAACTGGGCAAGGTGACCGAAACCACAAAGGTCGCCACGCCGACGCCGGAGAAAAAAGAAGAGAAAAAGGACGAGCCGCCACCGCCGCCCGCGCCGAAAAACACGGCGAAGGAACCGACGCCGCCCACGCCCAAAAAGCCCGACCCCAAACCCAAAAAAGACGAAAAGAAAGACGCGAAGCCGGAGGTAGACCCGCTCGCCAAGGCGGACAAAAAACCGCCGCCCAAGAAAGACGAGAAAAAAGAGCCGAAAAAGGATGATGCCAGCGATTTCAATTCGCTGCTGAAAAACCTTGCCGATTCAAAACCTGCACCGGCCAGCGATGCGACCCAGCCGGATATGGGGCTTAAAACCGCAACGCCGGATTCCGGCGCCAAGGCGCCGCTGGGCCAGAAAATGACCATGAGCGAGGAGGACGCGCTGCGCCGCCAGCTGGAGGGATGCTGGAACTTCCCCGCCGGCGCGAAGGATGCCGAAGACCTGAACGTCGAGATATATATGGTCATCAACCCCGACCGTACCCTGCGGGATGCACGGGTGGTGGATACGGCCCGTTATAACCGTGATGGCTTTTTCCGGGCGGCGGCGGACAGTGCGCTGCGGGCTGTGCGTAATCCTTCTTGCTCGCCTTTTGCTTTGCCGCCTGATAAATATGAGGTCTGGAAGACGACAGTCGTGAACTTTAATCCGCGTGAAATGTTCTAAACCTAACGAACACCTATCAACAGAGGTCTATGATGCGTAAATTTTATGGTATTTTTCTGGCGGCGGCGATGATGCTCGGCATCATGGCGGCGGCTGTGCCGGCACAGGCCGATCTGCGCATTGACGTGACGAAAGGTAACGTCGCGCCGATGCCCATCGCCATCCCCGATTTCAAGGGCAGCAACGCCGCTGACAATGAAATGGGCGCCAAGATGACGCAAGTGATTGCGGCGAACCTCAACCGCTCCGGCCTGTTCCGCACCCTCGACCAGCGTTCTTTCATTCAGGATTCCATCGCCGCGCAGGCGGGGCCGCGCTTCGGCGACTGGCGCGCCATCAACGCGCAGGCGCTGGTGACGGGTGTGCTCAGCAAAACGGCAGAGGGTAAAACCCGCGTCGAATTCCGCCTGTGGGATGTATTCTCCGAACAGCAAATGGTCGGTACCGCCTATATGACGACGCCGGAAAACTGGCGCCGAATCGCTCACATTATTTCCGATGCGATTTACAAACGCATCACCGGTGAAGACGGTTATTTCGACAGCCGTATCGTTTACATTTCGGAATCCGGCCCCGCGAATGCGCGTGAAAAACGTCTGGCCATCATGGATCAGGACGGTGCGAACCATCGCTATCTCACCGATGGCCGTGCGCTGGTGCTGACGCCGCGCTTCTCGCCGACGGAACAGAAAATTACCTACATGGCGTATTACAACAACAAGCCGCGCGTCTATGTCTACAACATCGATACCGGCAAGCAGGAAGTGCTGGGCGATTTCCCCGGTATGACCTTCGCGCCGCGTTTCTCGCCCGATGGCCGCCGCGTCATTATGTCGCTGTCCAAAAACGGTAACAGCGATATCTATACGCTGGATCTGGGTTCGCGCGCAGTGCGTCAGCTGACGAATGACAGCTCGATTAACACCAGTCCCAGTTTCGCGCCCGACGGACGCCAGATTGCGTTTGAATCCGACCGTGGCGGGACGCAGCAGATTTACGTCATGAACGCCGATGGCAGTGGCGTGAAGCGTATTACCTTTGGTGATGGCCGCTACGCCAACCCCGTATGGTCGCCGCGCGGTGATTTGATCGCCTTCACCAAAATGCTGAAAGGCCAGTTCTATATCGGCGTGATCCGTCCCGATGGCAGCGGCGAGCGTCTGATTACGCAGGCTTTCCACGTCGAAGGCCCGACCTGGTCGCCGAACGGCCGCGTGCTGTCCTACTTCAAGGAAAGCCCGACGGGCGTACGCCGCACGGGCCGCAGCGCCCAAATCTACACCATCGACCTGACGGGTTATAACGAACAGCGCCTGCCGCTGCCGCAGGACGGTTCCGACCCGGCATGGTCGCCGCTGAACAAATAATCACGGCAATGTGCATAAAATAAAAAAGCCCGCATGATGCGGGCTTTTTTTATTGGCGTTATTTAATAGTAAAAATTAAAGACGGTCCCATTCGTGACCTGCCCCGGTCCTCTCCAATGAGCGTTTATGCAGCGGCAGATCAATGATGACGCTGCGGTCGCGGAAAATGAAATAGAGAATATATCCGATCCAAAACGCACCGAAGTGAATGGCCGAGATACGCAGGTACTCCACCGACAGGATGTCAAAAAATCCGGGTATGCGATCAAGGCTCCACCATAGTCCCAGTCCAGCATCGATGATCAGATAAATGGCGGGCAGCCATTTGACGCTCATGGTGGTTTCCTGAAACCAGTAAATCATATCGACTTTGATATTCGGAAAGCAGGCGAGATAGGCGCCCATCACGGCAAAAGCTGCGCCGCCAAAGCCGATGACGGGCAGGGCATCGCCGGTTTGCCCCAAATGCATCTGTGCGAACAGCGCGCCGGTGGCCGTCAGGATAAAAAACACCAGATAACGCAGATGCCCCATGATATATTCGACGTTATCGCCGAGCATCCAGAGCATATACACGTAAAGCCCCAACAAAAACGGGTTTTGATGGATGAAAACACTGCTGCCCAGCCTTTGCAGGTCGGCTTTGTCTGTCAGTGCAACGGTATCACCCGGCGCTAGCATATAGGGCTCGAGCACGGTCATAGTAAAATTGCGGTCTTTAAAAACCGCGTAACCCATGACGCCAAGTCCGGCGAGAATGAAAATCCAGTTGAACCAATGTTTGTCGCGGTGGTGATTATCGTCGCCGATGGGAATAAGCGGCATGGTGGCCTCTCACTTGCTCAGATTGCGGGCGAAGGGGGCGAATTCCTGCATAACACGGCTATACACATCACGTTTGAACGGCACAACGTAATCCAGCAGTGTCGTCAGCGGCACCCATTTCCATTGTCCGAATTCAGGATGCGTAAAAGCATCCAGACGTATATCTGCATCCGTACCGGTAAATTCCAGCGCCACCCATTTCTGTCGCTGCCCGCGATAGCGGTTGTTCCAGAGTCTTTGTGCGGTGCGCGGCGGAATATCGTAGTAAATCCATTCGTCAATCATGCCGAGGATGCGGGCATTTCGCGTGCCAATTTCTTCTTCCATTTCGCGAAAGGCGGCGACGTCGATTTCTTCCCCTTCGTCAATGCCGCCTTGCGGCATCTGCCATGCGCCAGGGCCATCAAGGCGTTCACCGACAAAAACAAGGCCTTCGCGGTTGAACAGAGTGATGCCGACGCAGGGACGATAAAGGTTATCGTCTCGTTCAATTAAAACGGTCATGTCAGGGTGTCCTTGGTGTTGTCGCTGCGATTTTAAGAACGTCCAGCGGGGCAGCCAGTGTGAAGCCGCGCTTCTCCAGCCCTTCGGCCCATTCGCTGACAACGTTGATGGTCGCCGGATAGGGGGTGGCAATACCAAGGGCGAAGCCTTTTGCTTCGGCAGCTTTTTCAAGTTCATAAAGTTGCTGGCGGATGTCTTTGGGCACCGGTTTGCTATCGATTTGCAGGTCCGCCGAAAGATATCCGACGCCGGTTTCATGGGCATAAGACGCGGCCGAACGCAGGCCCGCCATGGCAGGATTTTCAATGAAGGGCAGGCTGCGGCGTTTAAGCTGTTCCATGACGTTCAGCATATTCGCCTGATCGCCCAAAAAACGCGACCCCATGAAATTCATGACGGCGTCCGGCTTACCGAGTGCAAGTAACGATTGCAGTACGGCGATGTTCTCGGCGTTGCTTTTACGCAGCAGCAGCGCGCGTGGGCCCGGATCGTCTTTCGGATAGCTCAGCGGTTCCATCGGCAGCAGCAGCAGGGTCTGGCGTCCGCTGTCTTGCGCCTGTTGCATCAGGGCCTGCAGGCGCGGCGCATAAGGCGAAAAAGCGAAACCGACAGCCGTAGGCAGCTTTTGCATTGCGTTCAAGGTGGCGGATTCCGAAAGGCCGGCATCCGATAATATCAGGGCAATTCTGGCCGTTTTTCCGGCGGGCAGGGTGATGTCGCCGGTGGCGTCAGTGCCGTTGTCTTCAGGCGTTTCAACGCCAACAGCTGCAGTGTCTTCGCCTTGCTGCGGCAAGGCGATAACCGCCTGCGGGATACGCGCATTCCACGCATCGCGGGTTTCCTGCGCATGAATCCATAACCATCCGCCCACAACGAATAGCAAAAAAACATAAGCGAAAATCCCCTGTAGCAAACGCTTTTTATAAAGCGGCGACAGGCGGGTCCAGAAAGAGCCCGCCTTGCCGTTTTTGTCGTTTGCTGGATAATCTTCGCTCATCTGTTTTTTCAGTCATTCATCCGGTCAGGGGGTGGACGGAGCTGCCGGCTGCTCGGGCGCGGCTGTACCGCGGTAAAGCGAAATCCCCTGCAGCACGTCAATAGCGCGAATGAGCTGATAGTCATCATTCTTTTGCGCATCGACGGCTTTGTCATCCTTGCCGGCGGCTTTGGGGGCGCCCTTGTTCGCGGCGTTATCTTCGGGTTTTTTGCCGTCAGGTTGCAGTGTTGGTTCGGGCGCTTTTTCTGGCGCGTTGGGGTTTTTGAGCGAGCCTTTCAGGTCCGCTTCATGCACTTCGCCAAATGCGTTTTTCTCTTCCACGATCTTGGCGCGTTCTACCGTGATATCCGGTGTGATGCCAAGGCCCTGAATGGATTTACCCGACGGGGTGTAGTAACGCGCTGTCGTCAGTTTGATAGATCCGCCACCGGGCACTTCGAGCAGCGTCTGCACCGAACCTTTGCCAAAGGTTTGCGTACCCATGATGATACCGCGTTTGTGGTCCTGCAGCGCACCGGCGACGATTTCAGATGCTGAAGCGGAACCACCGTTGACCAGCACGACAACCGGCAGGCCGCGGGCGAGATCGCCGGGGGTTGCGTTGTCGCGGCGGGTGTCTTCGGCTTTGCGGCCACGGGTGGAAACGATTTCGCCTTTTTCAAGGAAAGCGTCGGAAACCGCAATCGCCTGATCCAGCAGACCGCCCGGGTTGTTGCGCAGGTCGAGCACATAGCCGATGATTTTGTTTCCGGCTTCTTTGTTGATATCCTCGAACGCTTTTTGCAGGCCGGAGAAAGTCTGGCCGTTAAAGGCCGACATGCGGATGTAGCCCACATTTCCACCTTCGACGCGGGAGCGTACGGATTTGATCTGGATCACATCACGCGTCAGCGTCAGTCGCATCGGCTCCGACGCGCCGGCGCGTACAATGGTCAGGACGATATTGGTGCCTACGCGGCCGCGCATTTTATCGACGGCTTCGTTCAGCGACATGCCCATGACCTGCTGGCCGTCGATTTCGACGATCAGGTCGCCGGATTGAACGCCGGCGCGTGCCGCGGGGGTTTCGTCAATCGGGGATACGACTTTGACAACGCCGTTTTCCATGGTGACTTCAATGCCAAGACCGCCGAATTCGCCGCGGTTCTGCACCGACATGGCCTTGGTTTCTTCTTCGGTCATATAGGTCGAATGGGGGTCGAGGTTCGACAGCATGCCCACCAGCGCGTATTCCAGCAGCTTGCGATCTTCGACGGGGTCGACGTAATCGGCGCGCACGCGCTCGAACACTTCGCCGAACAGGTCAAGCGCGCGGTAAGTGCTGGCCGGAACCGATTTCCCCGCTGCGCGCGGCTGGCCGCTGCCTGCGAAAACGACCGAATAGGACGTCGTCAGAAAGACGGCGATGGCGATGGCGCTGGCGGCGGCAGTCAGTTTTTTTCTTGTCGAAGTCATGGTTCAACTCTTGTCCTGTTTGCGTTGTGCGACCAGAATTTTCTGGGGATTGATGGGGGTGCCATTGCGGCGGAGTTCGTAGTAAACGGGATGATGTTCGGCATCGGTACGGTCAACACTGCCGACAGGCTCGCCGGCAGCGACGCGGGCACCCACGACGGTGTCGACGCGGCCCAGCCCTGCAATCAAACTATGATACCCCCCGGCATGTTCCACAATCAAGATATGCTTGTATTTGTGGAACGGCCCGGCAAATCGCACAACACCTGCCAGCGGCGTGACAACGCGGGCGTTGCCGCGGGCTTCGTAAGTAATGCCCTTGCTGGTCGCACCCAAATCATCGATATCGCCAAAGGCCGTGCGGATAGTGCCGGGCACGGGCGAGCTGGCGGTGCCCACCGGCGCACGCAGATCGTCCGCGGCATTGGGCGTTCCGGCCATGCGTCCCTGGCTGGCGGCTTTCTGGGCTTCGCGTGCGGGTTTTGCGCGCGGCTTTTCGACTTGTTCGACGAGTTCTTCGAGGTTTTTTGCCTCGCGTGTCAGGCGGGCAACCTCGGCGTTGTTCATCTCGCGTTCCGCCTCGGTTTGTTTGAGGGCGCTGCGGCGTTCTTCAAGAAGTTTATTCAGTTTTTCTTCGTCTTCATTGATATTCTTGAGTGCCTTTTGCTGGGCGGCACGCTGCGCGATAATATCATTTTCGATTTTATCCAGTGCAGCAATTTCCGCGCGCAACGCCGATGATTTTTCGTGCAAAAGCGGGATGAGCGTTTTCATCAGGCGCGCGGCGCGCGCGGCTTCCAGCGGGTCGGACTGCGTCATCATCGTCGGGGTGGATGTACGGTTGAAACGCTGCGCGGCGGTCACCAGCCCGCCGACCGTTTCCTGTTCGGAAAAGAGCTTATCTTGCAGGATGGATTTTTGTTTTTGCAATTCCGTGGCGCGGGCCTTGCTGTTTGCGAGGTCTTCTTCAAGTTTTCGCAGACCTTTTGACATATCAATCAGTTTTTTTTGCAGGGAAGTTGTTTCCTGCTCCAGCTCGCGCGATTTAAGGCTCAGCGCATTTTGCGCCGCCTGTTTTTCTTCGATGGCGGCTTCGATTTTCTTTTTCTGGTCAGCCTGCTGTGCGGCGGCGGGCAGGGACGTGCCGACGCATAAAGCCAGCAGCAAAAATGCCATCAACGGGATATGTGCGGCGGTCAAGCGCGGCATCTGGTGTCGACCTTCAGGCCCTGTGATACGGATGCCCCGCAAGGATTTGCTGGGCACGGTAAATCTGCTCTAACAGCATAACCCGAACCAGCATGTGAGGCCATGTTTGTTTGCCGAAAGACAATAAAATTTTGGCTTTGTCGCGCACGGTTTTATCGAAACCATCGGCGCCGCCGATAAGCAGGATAATCTCGTTGCCCGGCGCCTGATCGCGCCAGCGGGACAGTTTTTCGGCGAACTCGGGACTTGAAAAGCTTTGGCCGCGTTCATCAAGGGCGACCACAAAAGCGTTTTCCGGAATATATTTTAAAATCAGCGGTGCCTCAATGGCGGATGTCGCCGCTTTGGGGCTGTCGATTTCTTCGATTTTGACCGGCCAGCCGAGGCGCTTGATGTATTCATCGCACAGCTCGCGCAGGGGCGAGGCCTTGAGCCGGCCTACGGCGATGATTTTAATTTTCATTATTTATTCAACTGGTTTTTGTTTTTTATTAAACCGATTTGTAAAGTGTATAGTCGGTCGAAGAGAAGTCCGCCGACCAGAGCTTTTCAAGGTTATAGAAAGTGCGCACTTCCGCGCGGAACAGATGCACAATCACATCGCCCGCATCCACGATAACCCAGTCGCCGCTGTCGGTGCCTTCCAGCCGCGCGCTGTGGCCTTCCTTGCTCAGACGTTCCTTCAGTTTTTGCGCCATACCGATGACGTGCCGGGTGGATGTACCGGTGACAATCACCATGTAATCGGCAATCGAGCTTTTACCGGCAAGGTCGATGGACACGATATTGTCGCCCTTGTCCTGATCCAGCGCCTTCACGATCATCTGGTGCATCGCCTTCGCGCGGTTGTCCGTCGCGGCCTTCGCGGTTTTTTTCGCAGGCGGCGTTTTTACGGCCTTGAGCGCCGGCTTTTTCACGGCTGCTTTTTTGGTGGCTTTCTTGGCGGGCTTTTTGGGTGGGGTAGCGATGGTCGCCTCCTTGGTGTTAAGCAACAAAAAACGCAAGCGCGGTTTATGCGTCTTGCGTCCAATGATTGGGTGAAGAGGATATAAACCTGTGCAAAAGCGTCAATCCGGACTTGTTGATCCTTTTTCTATTATACCGCCTTCGGGCGGGCGGGGCAACAACCGTAAAAGGCGCTGAAAAACGGGCGTTTTCAGGGCTGTTTGGCTTTGCGCGCCGCGCGGATGGCCGTGGCGGAGAGGTGATTGAGCGGAATATGCAGGACCGTCCATGCCGGAAGTTCGCGGAATTTCAGGGTGGGGGCCACGCTTTCGGGTATCAGGCGGTGGCGGTAACGCTCCATCGCGGGGCAGGATTTCAGGCTGTTGCCGCGCGGCGGGCGGTCGAGCACGCAAATCGCCGTCGTCTCGAAAATATCCTGCCAGTCCTGCCAGCGGTGCACCTGCCGCAGGTTGTCGGTGCCCATCAGCCAGACGAAACGGGTGCGCGGAAAAATCTGGCGCAATTTCGCCAGAGTGTCGGCCGTGTAGCGGGTATTGAGATACTGTTCGATATCCGTGACCACGATTTGCGGGTGGCGGCTTGCGCGCCGCGCGCTCTCCACCCTCTCGGGCAGGGGCGCCATGTCGCGTGTGGATTTCAGCGGGTTCTGCGGGCTCACCATCCACCAGACCGCATCCAGCCTCAGATGTTTCAGCGCCATCAGACTGATGTGGCGGTGTCCTTCGTGTGCGGGATTGAACGACCCGCCCAAAAGCCCGACCGTGCGCCCCGACCACAAGTTGCTGGTGTAAAGCGATGGTGCCGTGCGCAAGTCTTATTCCTCGCTCAGCGATACCAGCGTCGTATTGCCGCCCGATGCCGTCGTGTTGATGGTGATGGTACGCTCGGTCGCGAAGCGGGGCAGGTAATGCGGCCCGCCCGCTTTGGGGCCGGTGCCGGAGATACCTTGCCCGCCGAAGGGTTGCATGCCGACCACCGCGCCGATCATGGAACGGTTGACGTAGCAGTTGCCCGCGCGGACGCGGCGGCACAGGCTTTGCATCGTATGGTCGATACGCGTATGCACGCCAAAGGTCAGGCCGTATCCGGTCGCGTTGATTTGCTGGATCACGCTGTCGATATCGTCGCCCTTGAAGCGGATGATATGCAGAACGGGTCCGAAAACTTCACGCTTCAGCACCGACATATCGGGAATTTCAAACGCGCGCGGCGCGAAGAAATATCCCTTGGGCGCATGGGCGGGCAGGGTTACTTCGGCGACTTTCTTGCCAACCGTCGCCATGCGCGTCGCATGCACGTCGAGCATTTCAAGCGCGGCCTTGTCTATCACGGGGCCGATATCTGTTGCCAGTTCAAGCGGGTCGCCGAGGCTCAGTTCCTTGCAGGCGCCGGCCAGCATCTCGATGACTTTATCGGCAATGCCGTCCTGTACAAACAAAACGCGCAGCGCCGAACAGCGCTGCCCCGCGGAGCGGAAGGCGCTGGTGATCACATCATCGACGATTTGTTCGGGCAGGGCGGTTGAATCCGCAATCATCGCGTTCTGTCCGCCGGTTTCGGCAATCAGCGGCACAATCGCGCCATCGCGCGCGGCGAGGCTGCGGTTGATGATTTGCGCAACCTCGGTCGAACCTGTGAAGGCGACACCCGCAATACGCGGGTCGCTGACCAGATATTGTCCGGTCACTTTGCCCGTGGCGGGCAGGAAGTTGAGCGCGCCCTTGGGCACCCCCGCCTTGTACATCAATTCGACGGCATAATGCGCAATCAGCGATGTTTGCTCCGCCGGTTTGGCGATAACGGTATTGCCGGCCATCAGCGCGGCAGCAACCTGACCGATGAAAATCGCCAGCGGGAAGTTCCACGGGCTGATGCACAGGAACACGCCGCGGCCCTCCAGCTGCAGCGCGTTGCTCTCACCCGTCGGGCCCGGCAGGATGTGCGGCGCGGCGAAATGCGCGCGGCCTTCGGCGGCGTAATAGCGGCAGAAATCGACGGCTTCGCGCACTTCGGCAATCGCATCGGGCAGGGTTTTACCTGCCTCGCGCACGCAAAGCGCCATCAGCTCTGCCATATTGTCTTCCATCAAATCCGCCATACGGAACAAGGCGGCGGCGCGGTCTGTGGCGGGGGTGGCATTCCATGCCGCGAAATTTTCCTGCGCGGTATGCAGCGCAATGCCGCAATCTTCCTTACCGGCAAACACCACGCTGCCAACGCGGCGGGCGGTGCTGGCGGGGTCGAAGACATCCTGTGCGCTGCCTTTGCGCGTCTCGCCGCCGATAACGGGCGCGGCTGTCCATGTTTTTTGCGCCTGCGCATGAATATCTGCCAGCAGCCTGTCGCTGACAGCGCCGTTGGCGAATTCGATGCCGCGCGAATTTTTGCGGCTGCCGCCATAAAGGTCGGCGGGCTGCGGGATTTTCGGGTGCGGCTTGCTTTGCAGCGCCTTCATGTATTCGACAGGGTCTTGGAGCATTTCATCAATCGGCACCGCGTCGTTTTGCAGGCGGTTGACGAAGTTGGTATTCGCCCCGTTTTCCAGCAGGCGGCGCACCAGATAGGGCAGCAGGTCCTGATGGCTGCCGACGGGCGCGTAGATGCGGCAGGGATATTTGCCGTCGCCGCGGCCTGTAATCTGGTGATACAGCGGTTCGCCCATGCCGTGCAGACGCTGGAATTCAAAACCGCTCTGGTCGGCGCCGGCCATTTCCATGATGGCGGCGACGGTATAGGCGTTATGCGTGGCGAACATCGGATAAAACACATCGCGGCGCGCCAGCATTTTCGCGGCATTGGCCAGATACGACACATCGGTCGCGTTTTTGCGTGTGAAAACCGGATATCCGGGCAGGCCGTTCACCTGCGCATATTTGATTTCGCTGTCCCAATACGCGCCCTTGACGAGGCGTACCATCATGCGCTGGCCGGTTTCCTCGCACAGTGCGGCGAGAATATCGAGCACGCGCGTGCAGCGTTTCTGATACGCCTGCACGGCAAGACCGAAACCGTTCCAGCCTTTCAGCGACGGGTCGCGGAACACATTCGCGATAATCTCCAGCGATATTTCAAGGCGGTGGGCTTCTTCGGCATCGACGGTAAGACCGATATTATACTGCGCGCATTTCTGCGCGAGCTTGAGCAGCTTCGCGCTCAGATCCGGCACGCAAATATGGCGCTTGGCGTATTCATAGCGCGGATGCAGGGCAGAAAGCTTGACAGAAATGCCTGGCGCCTCGATGCAGCCGCGGCCCATGGCCGCCTTGCCAATGGAATGGATGGCATTGTCGTAGGCGTCGAAATAACGCTGCGCGTCCGCTGCGGTGCGCGCGCCTTCGCCCAGCATGTCATAGGAATGGCGATAGCCGGTCTTTTCGGCTTCTTCAGCGCGCAAAAGCGCTTCGCCGATACTGCGGCCCATGACGAATTGCTGGCCCATGATTTTCATGGCGTGCAGCATGGCCTGACGCACCACGGGTTCACCCACGCGCGATACGATTTTTCCCGCAATGGCGGAGACGGAGAGGGATTTTTCCTCCTCCACATCCGCAATCACCTTGCCCGTCAGCATCAGCGCCCAGGTGGAGGCATTGACGAACAGGCTGTCGGCTTTGCCGATATGCTTGTCCCATTCCGCGCCGCCGATTTTATCGCGGATCATCTTGTCGGCGGTTTCGCTGTCGGGGATGCGCAAAAGGGCTTCGGCAAGGCACATCAGGGCGATACCTTCGCGGGTGGTCAGGCCGAATTCATTCAAAAAACGGTCAAGCCCGCCAAAGCGGCGGCGGTTGTCGCGCACGTTTTGTATCAGCTGGCGTGCTTTGCCTTTAATACGCAACGTGGCCGCTTCGTCGAAAGAGAGCAGCGCGAGGTGTTCTTCCACCGATTTGTTTTCATCCAGATGATACGCATCGTTCAGCGGCAGGGCGGGCAGGACGGATGCGTCGCTGCTGGTGGACGGCGGCAGGGATGTGGCGGCTTGGGGCATCGCGCGGGTCTCCGGTTTTTTTTGATTTTTGCCCGTTCAATTTACCCGTTTCGGGGCGGCTTTGCATGGGGCAATTTGCAAATTTGCGGCTGCGGTGTTTATGTACCGTTTTCGCTAATCCTTTGAAAATTCGCAAAAAATTGACATAAAATTGACGGATTTGCGCCGAAAAGCTAGGATGTGCATGTATCAAAAACAGAAGCAGAGAATGGAAAGGGAAGGCCCCTGAATGACCGAGAGACACAGCGTCCGCGATGTGAAAAACACGTTTGAAAGCATCCTTGGCGAAAACGCCAAAGTCATCCGCGACATCGACGAGACGATCAGCAAAACCAAATCGGATATGGAGGCGGTGGACGGGCTTTATACCCGCGCGCTTGATAAATTCGTAACCTCGCTGCTGCGTCCGATGGACAGCGAGGCTTTGAAAACGCTGTCCGGCCTGACCACCGGCAAACGCGATTTCGAACAGGAATATCACAATAATATGGCTGCGGCGCGCGCGTCGGAAATCCGCCTGAACGGCCTTGTTACGGCGCATGGCGAAGAAAAAACGCTCAAGCAAAAACTGGATGCCCTTTCGCGCGAAAGCAGCGCGCTGGGCGCGGAAAGCC
Organism: uncultured Micavibrio sp.; assembly: GCA_964551435.1. Classification (GTDB taxonomy): domain Bacteria; phylum Pseudomonadota; class Alphaproteobacteria; order Micavibrionales; family UBA2020; genus UBA2020. The sequence continues at coordinate 149,778 of CAZKBS010000002.1, read as the reverse complement.
TTTCGCTGGCAAGCGCGATCAGCCGGCAGGAAAAAACGCTGCGGCCCGTCGATAGCTTTAACGCGCAGGCCGCGTATACAGGTAAGCCGAAGCTGGATGCGGAAGGTATCGGTTATTTCTCTTCCAAAAAAGGATTCTCGCATGTTTGGTCGTGGATGTTCGACAGCCATTACCGCGGCGGCCGCGCGCTGATAAAAAGCTTTGCAGAGGGCGGGGAAACCATTCCCGCCGTGCAGCAGTCGCTGGCCGACGATACCGCGCAGCAGGCGCAGAAAAAGGCGCGCCTTGAGGAGATGAGCGCCGAGGCAAACCGCCTCCAGCCTATCCTTAAAAATATGCGCGAAGCGGCGGATGGCGCCCATAGCGAACATACACTGCGCGAAAGACTGAAAAAAGAAGTCATGGCGGCGTTTGACGATATGACGTTTTTCAACCGTGCGGCGAAAAAAATGGGCGCGAAGTTTCCGGTATTTGTGACCGAACAGCGCGCCAAGCTGGAAAATCTGCGCAAAATCCATGACGGCGCGCTGAAAACCCGCCAGACCGTACAGCAGGCGGGCGGCAAGCTGGATAAACATATGTCCAAGCTGCGCCGCGCGGCCAGCAGTTCGGGCAGCACGCGCATCAGCATCGACCTCAACGGCATCAAAACCAGCTTTGGCGGGATGCAGGCCAGCGTGAAGGCGCAAAGCGCGCAGATGCGCCAGACCAGCAGTGCCGTGCGCGACTACAAGTTCAGCGCGGCGCCGTCCCCGCAGGTGTCTTCGGCGGCGGCCAGTGCGCCGGGCGGCATGGACCCTGTGTTTTTCATGGCGGTTATCATGATGAGCGATATTTCCCACGCGCCGCATGTGCCCGACGTATCGGTACCTGATGCCGGCAGCGCGATGGGTGACAGCTTTAACAGTGCGGCGATTGACGGCGCGGTCGGTTCCGTCGATGTGAACGTGCCGGATGTCAATGTCAGCGTGCCGGATATATCGGTTCCCGACATTTCGGTGCCGGATATCTCCGTGCCCGATGTTTCGATTTCGGTTTCCGACTTCGGTGGCGGCGGTGGTTTTGATGCGGGAGGTTTTTGATTAAAAACAGATAGTTAGCATCTGCACCTCCTGCGAGGTACTGTTTTATGATATAATGTGGTCTGATATGTCGATATCAGGCCACATTATTTTTGTGCGTAACACATGACCCTTTCGTCACCGGATGCACCGCAAAATATATCGCCCGAACTGAAAGATACCAGCTCCGGCCAGTCACGATATCTCGGCGAAACTCTCCGGCAACTGGCAGAGCCACAGGCGGAGCCGCCGTCCAAGCCGTTTCGCGATGCCTTGAAGTCCTATCTATCATGGGCGAAGAACGAGCTGCGCGACGTCAACCTACAGCTTAGTCAGGCCACGGTGGTGATGGCCAACCCCCTGACACTGGTGACGGCGATACCGTTGGTGGAAAACCTGCGCATCAACCGCGCCCTTAATACCTTGTCGCAAGTGCCCGAGGGGCGCGAACTTGTCGGCTTACTGAAAGCGGCGAATATTCCTGTGCGTATGGAGGGCGATCTTCTTTATAAAAACGCAGCTTTCTTTTCGAACCTTACGGCGTCTGAAAACGGGCAGCTGCGCGCTTTGCCGATGCACATCATTGTACCGGCTTATTCGAACCATGGGCGGCTGGTGGCGCATCTGGCACATGAACTGCGGCATTTGCAGCAGGCTATGAACGATGTTCTATATCTCGGATCGTCCAAGCAGGTCTCCCCGGTTGAAAACCTCTGGTATAACCGCGCGATCGAGGCCGATGCCTCCGCCACTTCTGTCGATATTTCCTACAAGCTGCATCAGGCGGGACATTCCGATGCGTGGCGCGAAATCAACCGCGGTAGGACATGGCCGACCAGTATTGCAAAATCATACGAAACGGCGGTCAAGCGTGACCCCGCTGCGCTCGCCAATGGCGCCGCGAAACGCGCCGCCTATGACAGCTGGTTCGATGCCAAAGCGGCGCTCGGCGATAAGCTGACCCAGATTTATACGTCGCAAGGTTTGACCATGCACAGGATTGAGGCAAGCCTGCATCGGGAAAACCTTCGCGCGCCCATGCGGCATCTGACGGTGGGCGATATCAAAAAGCTTGGCGCGATGTCGGGCGGTGTGAATTATCTGGATACGCCGGGGCACCGTCCGCTCGATGATTTACATTACCGGCATAACAGTTTTACCAAACGTGAAGCGGCGTTGATTGCGGCAGAACATGTATCCTATCAAAGTAAGTTTTTCGACCGCGATAATCCTGCACGGAAATCCGCACTCGAAGCCGCGCAGACGTTGATCAAATCCGGCGATATGGGCTTTGGGCAGGCAAAGCCGTCAATGACAGGCCCGTCAGCCGAACCGCCCGCCATATCCATGAAAGCAAAAGCGCCCGGAATGCGGGCGCCTTCGGTAAGTAGATAATCTTTACTGTTTTTATGCGCGCAGACGGGCGGGGATATCGTCGATCGCTTCGTCCACCAATTTTCCGCCGCGTTTGGACAGGGCTTCTTCCAGCATGACTTCGGCGGCACGTGTCGCGATATCGGCAGCCTGATTGCGGAGTTCCTGCACTGCGGCGGCTTCGGCACGCTGAATACGCTCCAGCAGCTGCTCTTCGCGGCGCTTCAGGCTTTCTTCAAGACGTTTTTGTGCGTCCTGTTCGAGAGCCTGTGCGTTTTTCTTGGCGTTATCAATGATTTTTTGCGCGGTTTGCAGGGCGTCGCGGTGTTTTTTCTGCGTCTCGGACAGCAGATCCTGCGCTTCTTCGCGCAGACGCTCGGCTTCTTCCAGTTCGGCGCGGATACGCGCGGTGCGGGCATCCAGCATCTCGACAATCGGCTGGCGACCTTTTTTCCAGACGATCGCGGCGAAGGCGATGGTGGAAAGCAGAACCCAGAAATTGCTGTCGGCCAAAAGACCGGAGTGTTCGGCAGCCATATGCTTACCCTTCCTGCATCAGTTTCATGACGACTTTTTTGGCGTCGTTTTTATTGGCGGCAGAGCCGGAGACTTTCTGCACGATATCCGCCGCGACTTCGGCGGAAATATCGGCCAGCGACAGAAGGGCTTCTTCTTTCGCCTTGGCGATGTTCTGCTCCGCGCTGGCGATGCGGTTGCGCGCGTGTTCCATGAAACGGGCGTTTTCCACGTTCAGCTTTTTGGCGTTTTCCTGTTCGCGTGCGCTGAGGGTCGCTTGCGCCTCCGCCTGTGCGGCGGCCATGGCGGCATCCAGCGTCTGGCGGATTTTCGCGGCGTCTTCCTGCAGGTGTTCGGCGCGGTTCAGGTTGTTGTCACGCTGGGTCTGGCGCATGTCCAAAACCTCGGTCACGCGCGGCAGCGCCACACGGGACATCAGTGTATAGAGCAATACGAAAGACACCAGTAGCCAGAAAATCTGGCTGGGGTAGGTCGAGGGATCCAGCTGCGGAAGGCCGGATTTTTTCTTCTCGCCATCATGTCCGTCCGCGGCGGCTGCCGCGGTATCAACGTCGAAAGCCTCTTCCGTCGCAGCCTCAAGCGGCAGCGCGTTTTCGGTATGCGACGTTGTGTCATGGTGAGGAGCCGCCTTTGCCGCTTCGGAAACCTCTTCGGCGCCCTCGGCGGTTACGGCGTTGTCAACGGACACGCCGACCGTGCGTTCCTCCGCCCAGGACGGTGCCGCGGGCGCGCCTGCCATCAACAAGATGGTCAGGGCCAGCGTGGCAAGGGACAGGGATGTGAACGGTCGGCGTGTTGCCATGACTTTTTTCCTCTTGGTATGCGATTAGCCCAGCAGAACGATCAGGGCGATCAGCAGTGCGAACAGACCGGTCGCTTCGATCAGCGCGAAGTACAGCAGGCCAGCGCCTTTAACCGTCGGAGCAACGGAGGGGTTGCGGCCGATCGCGTTGATGATGCTGGAGAACAGCATGCCGAGGCCGAGGCCGACGCCGAAGAGCGGCAGAACAGCGAGAGCAGCGCCGATCATTTTTGCAGATTCGAGTTCCATTGTGGTTTTTCCTTCTTTTTTCTGTGCGTTGGTGGTTGTGGTTACTGAAACGAGTGGGTTGGTTTAGTGCAGTTCAATCGCGTCTTTGAGATACATGCAGGTCAGTACCGCGAAAACATACGCCTGAATGAAGGCGATAAGGATTTCGAGGCCGACCAGCGCCGTGTTGATGAGCAGCGGCAGAACCGCGCCCGCCATACCAAGGCCGGAGCTTGCCGCCATCATGACCGAAAAACCCGCGAAGACTTTCATCATCGTGTGGCCGGCAACCATGTTGGCGAAAAGACGGACGGAAAGGCTGATCGGACGCGAAAGATACGACACGATTTCGATCAGGATAATCAGCGGTGCCAGAAAGATAGGCAGGCCCGCAGGCAGGAACAACGTAAAGAAGTGCAAACCATGGCGGAAGATGCCAACCAGCGTGGCGGTCAGGAAGACCATGAGTGCCAGCGTACCGGTTACGACGATATGGCTTGTGAAGGTGAAGGAGTAGGGGATCATGCCGAGCATGTTGCCCATCAGGACAATCATGAACACGGAAAAGACGAAGGCAAAATATTTGCGCCCTTCATGGCCGAGGGCTTCGTGCACCATGCCGGCAACGAATTCGTAAATCATTTCGGTGACGTTCTGCCAGCGGTTCGGCACAACCGATTTGCTGCGCATGCTGAGCGTCATGAGGAGCGTGGCGGAGAGAACAGCCAGACCCATCCACAGCGAAGACTGCGTGAAGGAAACATCATAACCGCCGATGTTGAGCGGGATGAGGGGCTTAATGACAAACTGCTGAAGCGGATTGGCCACGCGCGTTTTTCCTCTGTTATTCCGTTTTGTCGTTTTGACCCTGCGAACGTCCGGTTTTGCTGTCCGGCGCGCCAGGCTTGAAGCCGACCTTGTAGTCCTGTCCGGTCTGCGACCGGTAGATATTCAAAAATCCTGCGGCAAAACCGACGAAGACGAAGAAAATCACGCCCCATGGTTTGGTGTCCAGCCAGCGGTCGACCCAGTATCCTAGGAAGATGCCCACGGCCAGCGCCGCGACCAGATCCGTTCCCGCACGAAGGGCTTTGCCTTTTTCGTCCTTGCCGGGCTCGCCGCTGCCGTCGTTACTGCCGGCCGCCATCTGGCGCTGCCTTTCCTGTGCTTCGCGGATTTTTCGGGCCAGTTCACCGGACTTGTCGTTCATCGGAAAAACACCCGTTAAATCTTGATACGTCGCGCATTTAAGGCAACGGGAAATTACGCATAGCGCCCTGAAATGTCAACAAATACCGCAAATAATACCCCATGCTATTTTATGGTAAGCAGACGGGAGCGTAGTATATATAAAACGTGCTGATTTTATTGTTATTTTCTGGCCTTCGGCGGGGCGCAGTAGATGTCATAGAGGGCCGATATAATCGCGGCGACGTTTTCGTTTTTGATGAAATAGTAAAGCGTGCGGTGTTCGCGGCGGAAGTCGACGATTCCCTCGGCGCGCAGGCGGGCCAGATGCTGCGACAGGGCGGTCTGGCTGATATCCAGATGGGCGAGGATATCCGTCACGCACATTTCCCCCTGCGTGAGCAGGCAAAGGATCATCAGCCGGCTGGGATTCGCCAGATTCTTGAGAAAACCTGACGCTTCTTCGGCGTTTTGTTTCATGTCCTGCACTGTTTTGCTCTTGCTGTTCAAGGCTGCCGCTTTCTTGTTGACTTTAATTTTAGTATATTCTAATATTAGAATATACGCAAATGAAATCGCATCATCCGGTGCGGATCTAACCCCAAGGAGGCTCCCATGTCCAAGAACTATCATAACGTGACCGGCGATATTGTCGAATATATCCGTCAGCTGAAACCGGCCATCCCCGACACGCTCAAAGGTTTCTACGATATGGCAGGGGCGGCGACCAAAGACGGCGCGCTCGACAAGAAAACAAAAGAATACATCGCCCTGGCGATTGGTGTTTCCACGCGCTGCGACGGTTGCATCGGCTTTCATGCCAAGGCGCTGCACGAACTGGGCGCGACGCGGCAGGAAGTGGCCGAGGTACTGGGCATGGCGGTTTACATGGGCGGCGGCCCGTCGCTGATGTATGCGGCGGATGCGCTGCGCGCCTACGACCAGTTCGCCGCGGGCAAAGAACAGGTTGCCTGATATTACCGCAAACAAAGGAGAAATATCATGTCCGACATTCAAAAAATTGCGCCCGCCGAGGCGGTCAAGAACGGCAGTTGTCTCATCCTCGACGTCCGTACGGATATCGAGCACCGTGCGGCCTGCCTGCGCGCGCCGCACGTGCATGTACCGCTTGATACGCTGGATGCGGCGGCGTTTGTTGCCGAACATAAGCTTGATGGCAGCAAACCGCTTTATATTCTCTGCCGCGCCGGTGCGCGCGCGGCGAAGGCGGCGGCAGCTTTCCGCACGGCAGGGTTTGACAACGTGCATGTTATCGACGGCGGTATTCTGAACTGCGAAGCCTGCGGCGTGCCGGTCAAAACGGGGGAGGTTATATCCCTTGAACGGCAGGTGCGGATTGCGGTCGGTTCGACCGTTCTGCTGGGTACCGCCTTGGGGACGTTTGTCAGCCCGTGGTTTTATATCCTGCCGGCCTTTTGCGGGGCGGGTCTGATTGTCGCGGGTGTCACGGAGTGGTGCGGTATGGCGCTTTTGCTGGCCCGCGCGCCGTGGAACAAGGCAGCAGCGGGGGCTGCGCCGGCTAAAGCTTGCTGCAATACGTAAAAACAGAGCCCCTCTGGTCTTCGTCCCGGCATTTGGGTAAAATGCCTTATCGCAAGGCATCATAAAAACAATCCCGAATTGCCGGGGCGAGTGCGTATTCGACAAGAAACGCAACCAGTGCGAATAGCGTGTGTGTCTCGAACCTGTAAAAACGACTTCGTTTTCAGCACTTGAAGGACACGCAAATGAGCAACGACAATCTTCCCCCCGCGCAGCCGCCTGCAAACGCGGCGGGCGATGCGCCTAAAAAATATTTCGTGCGGTTTTCGAAAGTAGAGGATGAACAGAAGATCCTCGAATTTTACGATTTGCATGCCCATCAAAACGTACGCAAGCGGGAAACCGATATCCTGCGTAACAGGATAGAAGACGGCTCCGTCGTTTTGATTGAAGACGAGCAGGGCACGATTGTTGCCTCAAGTATTACCTATCCTCATAAAACGATAGATGCCGCAGGTGAAGAGCGCACAAAATGGCAGGAAGTCGGCTCTACCCGCATTGTTTTGAATGGTTATCCCGGGATCTTCGACGCTATGGTCACGATGCAGGTTTTGCGCACTTTTCTGGTCGAACCGCCGGAAGACAGGCTCGTCGCGCGTATGCACACCGAGCCTGTTCAGAAAATGGCGGAAAAACTCGGCTGGCGCCGTTTTACGGCGCCAGAGGATCTTATCCTTTTGCAGAAAAAATCGGTCAATCCGAATGATCAGTCCACCGCGGCGCCCGATGTGAATTGGTTCCATGTGGGTACCGAAGCGCTGCCGGTGATGGCGGCATGGATGGTCAAGACGCTCGAGAACCCTGTTTTGGAAAACCGCAAAACGGGCGAGAAGATCCAGCTTGATTTCAGCAAGTCCACCTTCTTTAATATGTTCGAAGAAGAAATCAGGCACCTCGCCAAGCGTGATTTCGGCTCGCCCGATACGCCGGACATGAAAAAGGGCGTGCAGCAGTCACGCGACAAATGGCTCAAGAAATTTTTCCGCTAATCAAACAAACGGCTTTCAACACAGGGGATACACGCATCATGACCGTACTCGGCAAGCTGAAAGAGCAGAACAAGGAATTCACCACCTGGCGCCGCCACCTGCACCAGAACCCCGAAACTGCGTTTGAGGAAGTGAAAACGGCCGATTACGTCGCCGGCCTTCTTGAAAGCTGGGGCGTCGAAGTGCATCGCGGCATGGCGAAAACCGCGGTGGTCGGTGTCATTCGCGGTAAAAAGGGCAGCTCCAGCCGCGGCATCGGTCTGCGCGCCGATATGGATGCGCTGAATATTTTCGAAGAAACCAATCTGCCCCACAGCTCCAAAACGCCGGGCAAGATGCATGCCTGCGGCCATGACGGCCATACCAGCATGCTGCTGGCGGCCTGCAAGCATCTGGCGGAAACGCGCGATTTTGACGGCAACGTCTATGCGATCTTCCAGCCCGCCGAAGAGGGCGGCGGCGGCGGCGATGTCATGGTGCAGGAAGGGTTCTTCAAAAAATTCCCCTGCGAGGCCGTGTTCGGCATGCACAACTGGCCGTGGCTGCCCGCGGGCACTATGGCGATCTGCGAAGGCGCCGTATCGGCATCGACCGACAGCTTCGATGTGAAAATCACGGGCAAGGGCGGCCATGCCGCGTTCCCGCATACCACGATTGACGTGATTGTCTGCGCATCGCAAATCGTCTCCGCGTTGCAGCATCTCGTCAGCCGCGTCACCGCGCCCGCCGACAGCGTTGTCGTCAGCGTGTGCAAATTCCACGCAGGCACCAGCGCGCATAACGTCCTGCCGGAAACGGCGGAAATCGGCGGTACCGTGCGCACGCTGAAGCCTGAGCTGCGCCAGCTGATGGAAGAAAAATTCCGTCATGTCGTGAAGACCGTTGCCGATGCATACGGCGCGCAGGTGGATATCAACTGGCACAAGGGCTATCCGTCCTGCATCAACACGGCGGCCGAAACCGATTTCGCGCGCGAGGTTGCGAAGGAAGTCGTGGGGGCCGAAAAAGTATTCCCCTTCACCCCCATGATGGGCGGCGAAGATTTCGCCTATTTCCTCGAAGCCTGCAAGGGGGCGTATATCATCCTCGGTCAGGGCAGAACGGACAACGATCCGGGCCTGCACAGCCCGCACTATGATTTCAACGACGAAGTTCTGCCGGTAGGCGCCGCCTATTGGGTGCGTCTGGCGGAAACCTGGCTGGCACAGAAATCCTGATAGCCAGCAGGGCGCGAAGAGAGTATGAACACAAAACAGGGGCGCACAGGCTGTGCCCCTGTTTTTCGTGAAAAGGTGGATGAACATGCGTAGTCTGTTTCTGGCTTTATGTGCGGTCATGATGTTGTGCGCGGCGGCTGTGCCGCAGGCGCAGGCGGGCAGCTTCTGGGAAGGTCTTTTCAGCGGGGGGCCCAAAAGAAACAAGGCCGTTGCCGCGCTGAGCCAGAGTGATGTGCAGGCTGCGCTGCGCGAGGCGCTTGAAATGTCGACACAGGGGGTTGTCGAAAAACTGGGCCGCGCGGGCGGTTTTAACAGCGATCCTAAAATCCGCATTCCGCTGCCTGCCGTGTTGCAGCCCGTCGACAAGGCGCTGAAGACTGTGGGCATGGGCACGCTGACAGCGGATTTGGAAAGCCGTCTGAACAAAGCGGCTGAACTGGCGACGCCGAAAACCCAGCAAATCCTGCTGGAGGCTATCCGCAAAATGACGTTGGCCGATGCCAAGACGATTTTGACCGGGCCCGATGATGCCGCCACATCTTATTTACGGCAGCAGGCAGGTACGCAGCTGAAAACGGCGATGCAGCCTGTGGTCAACAAAGCCCTTGAAGAGGCGGGGGCGGTGCAGGCCTATGATTTGATGATGGCGCGCTATCAGGCTGCGATGCCGATGATGCCAAACATCAAAGCGAACCTTTCCGATTACGCTACCGCGAAGGCCATGGACGGTATTTTCTATTACATGGCACAGGAAGAGGCAGCTATCCGCAAGGACCCCGCGAAGGCAAGCACGGAGCTGATGCAGAAGGTCTTTTCGGCTCTGAAATGACCGCGGTACGGAATAAAAAGCGGGCTTGCCTGCGTTATGTAATTTTGCTATAACGCGCCTGTTCCCATACAAACATTCAGGCACGACAGCATGGCGAATAGCCCGAAAAACAATGCAGAAGACAATACCAACGGCAGTTCCAATAAAAAGGATGCCGATCCTTTGGCGATGCTTGAAAAAGAGCGCCGCCGTCTGCAAGACCGCTATGACACGCTGACGGGCAAGGCACGCGGTGAAATCGGCGATGTCGGTTTATGGGGTGCGATCGGCGCGCTGGCGATTGCGGCGGACTGGACGATTACCGGTGGGCTTGGTACGGCTTTCGCGGTATGGAGCGCGGGTGAATACGTGATGTACGCCCGCCGTGCGCGTGAAGTGGGTAAAGAACTGAAAACCGTCAAATCGCGCATACAGGACATGCAGCAGGCGCGTTTCGAGGCGCAGATGCAGCAGCTCAAACAGGCACCGCCGCAGCAAGGCCCCGCGCCGGAGGCGAGCCTGAAAGATGAATTCTCGCCCGCAGCGAAGGCGGAGATTGAAGCCCTGCGCGCCAAACTCGCCAAACTGGAACAACAGGTCGGCCAGATGCAGGACGATAAGCAAAACGGCCTCGACAAGCCGAAATTCAGAAAACCCTTCGGCAAAAAACCGGACAGCCCCTGAAGTTGTCAGGGGTTGCGCGGCAGAGTCTTCTATGCTGATGCGGTTTTAGACTTTACCCAGCAAATCTTTGTAACTTGCGGCACGCGGCGGCGTGGCGGGTTGTGCCTTGGCGGCGTCTTTTTGCAGCTGCACGCCTGCTTTGAGGATTTCCGCAAGGCTGTAGTTTTCATGCAGGCGCGCGATGTCATACGCCGTTTGTCCGGCGCGGTTATGCTGTTCAAGATCTGCGCCGCGGCGGATAAGAATTTGCGCGATTTCACGGCGGCCGAGCGCCGCGGCCCACATCAGCGCGGAACGGTCGAGGCTATTCAGATGGTCCATCGCCGCGTTTTTGTCGGTCAGGTTGCGCACCGTTTTGACGTTGCCGGAAATGGTGGCGAGGATGAGCGGCGTATTGCCTTCGCTGTCTTTGGCGTTCACATCGGCGCCGGCCTGTATCAGCATGTCGGCAATATATTCGTGTCCGCGCCGCGCGGCGATCAGCAGCGGGGTACAATCCTCCGCGTTCCTCATATCCAGTCCCGCGCCGCGGGCGATGAGGTCGGTGATTTTGCGGGTATCGGGTGTGTTCTGCGCGATTTCGAGCAGCAGCGACATGCCGAGGGCTTTTTGCTCCGGTGTGTAAGATGGCGCGCTGCGTGTTTCCGGTTGCGGCGTTGTTTGCTGCACTTGCACAGATGCGGCGGCTTCGGCGCGCTGTCCTTGTACGGCCTGGTTGAAGCGAGACCCTTGTTGGCTCATTGTCAAAACCCTCTGAAATCAGATATTAAGCAACCTGAACTGTATTTAAATTAGCCAAAACCCTAGCAAATATCTAATATAATGTCAAGTTTGAGTATATTATAGTAATTAAATTACAAAAAATATGGCGTCATTTCAACGGCTTATGCTCTGCTTGTTGAAAATGATTATCAGTATTATGACGGCCGATAAAAAATCAGCGATTCAGGCTGGCGCCGTTCTGGTTGCGCGCTTCGGTATTCGCGCCTGCCTGCAACAGCCAACGCACCGCATCTTCACAGTGGCTGGTGGCGCAGGCTGCCAGCAGCGGTGTGCGCTGCTGGATATCGCCGCCGGTTTGTTCAAGATCGGCGCCGGCGTCGATCAGTCGTTTGATTTCAGACATATCCGGCGTGCCGCTGTTGATTTCTTTCAGCAGCGCCAGTCCATTCTGGATATGTGCTGCAACAGGGCTCATCCGTGTGCGGGGCCCCCGTCACTGCGGAGGCGCTTTTTGATGGCCGCGGGTTGCAGTACGGCGATGCTGTGCTCGTCGCCGCTGTTTTCTTTTTCGGGGGCTGCGGGTTTCGGCTCCGTCTTTTTGGGGGCGGGCGGGATATAGCCGTCCCACATTTCTTTGAGTTTGTATTTACCCAGCATGCGTGTTCCTCAGGTCTTGGTTATGTCGGGCCTTGCGGGCCGCGTTTTTTGATGTTCATCGGCGGCAGTAAATTGATATTCGCGGGCTCCGGCTGTTTCATCTTGAAATCGTTCGGGGCGTGTTCGTTCCAGATCGCGCCTGTGGGGTCGAGGTTTTTTTGCATGCTGCGCAAGCGGCCATAAGCTTCCGAGCCGCGGCGCCAGACGCTGTGGTCGTCGCTGTAATCGTAATACCAGTCATGCGACTTCAGCAGCTTGATGTAATTCTCTTCTTCAGGCGTCATCGTGGCGGCCCTTTATGCGCGGTTTTTCAAAAATGATTTGGAGAGGCCAAGATAGCCAATCTTGACATAATATGTCAAGCCGCTATTCGGATTTATCCGTTAATTGCGCGGCAATCCAGCTGAGCACATGGGGCCGGACGGTCGGCTGGGGCAGGTTTTTGAGGGTCGTCCAGCGGTCGACGGCGCCTTTGGACAGGCCGAACCCCGCGCGAAAGGCCGTTTCGTCGAGCCCGAAGCGGGTCAGGGCGGTATAGACAGAATCTGCAAAATCGCTGTCGCTGACGCTTTTCGACGCGGCCAGCGCGGACAGCTTTCTTAAAAAAGCTTCCTTTTCCAGAGATTTAACATTGCCAGACGACATTTTTATGTCCTTTTTGAGTATTACTGGTATCATATTCGCAAACGGCACTAAAGGGTGGTTCATTTTTTTCAAGCAAGGGTCTGCCCATGGCCAAGAAGCTCTTTGTCCGCTATGCCGAACCAGCCGATGAAAAGGCTGTATTTGATTTTTATTCCAATAATGAACACGAATTCGTCGCCAAGCGCGAGCCGGATGTCTGGCGCGAGCGTATCGCTTCGGGCGCGGTGACGCTGATCGAGGACGAGGACGGCAAGATTGTCGCTTCCGCGATTTCCTATCCAGTCGTCGTGAAGAACGAGCAGGGCGATGAGGTTCATAAATGGACGGAGCTTGGCTCAGTGCGCATCACGCAGGAAGGCCTCGGCCTTTTCAAAACGCTTTTGAGCGCACAGGTCATGCAGGCCTATATGATGGAGCCGCCCGAAGACCGCTTCGCGATTGAAATCGTGATTGGCAACCAGCGTTCCAAAAACGCGTTCCTCAAGCACGGCGCGGTGCCGTTCGATATCCCCAAGGATTTGCAGGATGCTGTCGGCTATTCGATTTCGCCCGACGATGCGGGTTTGCCGGTCGAATGGTTCCAGCTGTCGGTTGAACATATGCCGAGCATTGCGAAAACGCTGCTGGATACAGAAAAAAATCCCAAAATTACCGACCGCACGACGGGGCAGGAATACGAGCTGGATTTCAGCCGCTGCGCTATCATGAAAAATCTGCGCCCCGCGCTTGAAAATCTGGCGGGTAGCGATTACGGTGATCCCAAAGTGCCGAATGAAAAACACGGCATCAAATCTTTCCGGGATAAATTCGCGCCGTAATGACCACAAAAAATAAAAAGCCAGAACTGACGCCCGAACAAAAAGCCCTCAAAGCACACAAAAGCCGCCGCGACGGATATTTGCTGATTTTTCTCGCGCTGTTGCTGTTTGCTGTTGGAACCTATTTCCGCGAATCCGACAGCGCGCATCACAAGCTTTTGGTACACAACGGCGCACCGGGCAGTATTTTTGAGCAAAGCGTTGTGTTTATGGTCAAGCATAACAGCTCAGGCGCCTACGGTGTTGTTATCAACAAACCCGATGCGAAAAACCCCGGCTATTTTTTCGGTGGTCCGGTGGAGCCGGAGAAGATTTCCGCTCTCTATAAAGGCATCGCCAATTTCGAAGGTGGCGTGCCTGTCGGTGACACCGGCCTTTACTATGTCGAAGGGCCGCGCGCCGAAGAGCTGCGCAAGCTGAACCCGCCGCCGACATGGTATATTGTGCTGCGCGGATATGCCGGATGGGCACCGCGCCAGCTGGACCGTGAAATTCTGCGCGAATGGTGGAAGATTGCCGATATGGATATGCCGTTGGTCACTGAAACGTCACCTGAATACATGTGGCGTGCCGCGAATGACAAGGCCAGCCTTGCCGAAGAAGCGGCCAGACGCAACGTCGATCCCTCGGTCATCGAGGAAGAACGCAAAAAACCGCCCAAGGGTATCTGAAACAAACAGGTTTAAAAAAACGCGGCAGGATATTTCTGCCGCGGTTTTTTTTGTTTAGATTTCGGGTGCGGTGTTACTTGGCCGCGGCGCGGCGGGCGGCGCGTTTCTTTTCCGCCTCTATCGCATAGGTGCCCGTGCCTTTGTGAATGACCTTGTCGGTATCGAGCAGCGTGCCTGCCTTGTATTCCGGCTTGTCTTTCAACTCCGCATAAATCGGCGTGAAATCGGCGTAGGTATCGTTGAACAGCTGCTCCACGCTGTCGATAACAAAATAGTTATCCTGGAAATCGTCAATCTGGTAATGCGTTTGCAGCATGCGTTTGACGTCAAAGCCGATGCGGTGCGGGGAGTCGCTTTCGAGTGCGAAAACGGATTCCGTTGGCGACGACAGAATGCCCGCGCCGTAAATGCGCAGGCCATCTTTTTGCTGTATCAGGCCAAATTCGACCGTGTACCAGTAAAGCCGCGCGATTTTATGCGTCATGCCCATGCCGGCCGCTTTCAATCCTCCCTTGCCGTATTCTTCCATATATTTCGCGAAGGTCGGGTCGGCCAGCAGCGGTACATGCCCGAAAACATCGTGGAATACGTCGGGTTCCTGAATGTAATCGAGGCTGTCGCGCGTGCGGATAAAATTCCCCGCCGGAAAGCGGCGGTTGGCGAGGAGTTCGAAAAACGGCTCGTCGGGGATAAGCCCTTCGACGGGGACGACCTGCCAGCCGGTGCGTTTCATCAAAATCGCGTTTACTTCGTCAAACGACGGCACGCGTTCGGCGTTGATGCCCAGTGTCGACATGGAATCCATGAAAAGGTCGATGGCGCGGCCTTTGAGGATATCCTGCTGGCGTTTGAACAGGATGCGCCAGACGTCATGTTCCTCGGCCGTGTATTCATGCTGCGGCACGATGAAAAAATCGAGGTTCCCGCGCGTCCATCCTTCGCCCGGGTTGTAGTGCTTGGCGGATGCAAGGCCGCGGTCTTCGGGGATGTTGTTGGTCATGACGCTTTTCCTTTCATGAAATTCGGGCGCTGGTCATCCGGCGTGTCGGGCTGGTTTTCGGGGCAGGAAGCGACGAAAGCCGGCAATTCCGCGCAGGCCGCATCGACCGCGCTGATGACGGGCCATGCCGAGACATCCATTTCATAGCGGCGCGCGTTGTAAATTTGCGGCACAAGGCACATGTCGGCCATGGTCGGCGCATCGCCGCAGACGAAACTGCCCTTGTAAAACGGGCTGCGGCTGATGAGGACTTCAAGCGCGTCGAAACCCTGACGTATCCATTTCTGATACCAGTCCAGTTTTTGCGCCTGCGTCACGCCGAAATCGCCCGTGAGGTGATTGAGCACCTTGAGGTTATTGATGGGGTGGATATCCGCGACGTTCACCAGCGAAATCTGGCGCACATAGGCGCGCTGCGCGGTATCTTGCGGCAGCAGCGCTGGGGCGGGGAATTTCTCCTCCAGATACTCCATGATCGCCATGGATTGCGTCAGGATGAAATCGCCGTCGATCAGCGTCGGCACCAGTGCCTGCGGATTGAGCGCTTTGTATTCGGGTTTGTGCTGTTCGCCGCCGTCGCGCACTAGATGCACGGGGATGTATTCAAAGGGGATGCCTTTGAAATGCAGCGCCAGCCGCGCGCGGTAGGCGCAGGACGACCTGTAATAGCTATAGAGCTTCATCATCGCGACGATCCCCCGAATATCCTGATAAAACCGATGGTTGGGATTGTATCGGGCCGCGGCGGCGCGGGGCAAGACCGTCCGCACTGCACAATTCCATAATATCATATTTTTGCAAACCCATCACGCTGTCGTCGATTGACAGCAGGGAGGGTTATGTCTAAATTTTGATTTCTCATATTTCTGACAATCTTCAAGCAGCGGGCGTCATGGGCTGGATCAAAACCCCTGAAGAAAAAGCGGCAGCGCGCCAGAAGCGTCTCGACAAGGCGCTGTTCAAGGATGACATCCGCAAAGTCACCGCCGCGCTTGATGCGGGGGCGGATCCGAACGCGCGCAACGAATACAGAGACAGCGCCATCGCCTATCATGCGTCCAGCCGTCACTACGATATTGTGCTTTTGCTGCTGGATCGCGGGGCAGACCCCAACGGAAAAACCGATAACGATTATTCGGCCCTGATGGCCGCGGCATCGCATGACGATGTGGCGCTGGCAAAACTGCTGTGCGAACGCGGCGCAAATATCGACGCCCAAAGCAACGACGGGCGCACGGCGCTGCATCATGCGGCTTATTGGGGCCGCGGCAAAGTCATCCAGTTCCTGCTGTCGCAGGGGGCGGATACCGGCCTGCGCGACAGCCGCATGAATACCGCCGCCGATATCGCGGCCAAGGAAAATTACCCGGGTGTCGTGTCGTTGCTGCGCGGTGAAATCGGTGGGCCCGCTGCCGCCGAAACCTCGCAGCCGCGCGAAGGCTGGCACAAAACCGCGCCGCAGGAAATCGCGCGTATCAGCGACAAGCCCGCCATCGGCTACCGCATTACCGAGATTTTCAATTTCGGCGCGGGCGTTTACAACCGCATCGCGCGCAATCTGTCGACCGACCATGAAAGCCAGTCGATGCGGCTTTTCGATGAAATGCAGGGAAGTGCGCTTTTGCAGCAGGCCGCTGATGCCTATGTGCGCCTTGGCGGCGATGCTGACAAGATTGTGGCGGCGGCATCCCTGACAGGTAAAAAGCCCGCAGGTCTAACCATGCATCCAAGCGGGAGGAACGCCTGATGGGTATGTTCTGGGACAATAAGCAGGAAAGGCTCGACCGCCGCGTCTACAAGGCGATTGACGCCAAAAACATCACCAAGCTCAAAGAAGCGCTCGATGCTGGCGGCGCGATTGACGCCAAGGGGTATTGGGGATGGGTGTATCATGCGGTGAACAACAATTTCAACGCCGCGCTGCCGCTGCTGCTGGAGCGTGGCGCGCCTGTCGATGGCCGCGGGCCGTTCGGCTATACGCCGCTGCGTATGGCGGCGAACAAAGGCAACGGCGATGCCGCGCGTTTGCTGCTGGAGGCGGGGGCGCATATCAACGCCACCGATGAAAACGGATTGACGCCGCTGCATGGCGCCGCGCATGCAGGCAAGATGGATATGATTGCCTTCCTGCTGGAACAGGGCGCGGATATTGCCGCGCGCGATAAACATATGAATACGCCCGCCGATGTCGCCGCCAAGGAATACCCGCGCATTGCCGAATATCTGTGGCAAAAAATGGGCATCAATGAAGAAAAAACCGCCGAAGCCGCATTGGCCGAAGGCTGGCACCTGACCGGCGCGGATGAAGTCGCCCATGTGTCGGAAAAACCGGCGATTGGCTACCGCTTCACGGATGTGTTCAATTTCAGCGCAAAGCTGCATACGCGCATCGCCGCCAATACCAACACCCATGCCGAAAGCAGCAGCGTCAGAACCTTTGACGAGATAGAAGTCAGCCCGCTGCTGGAGCAAGCCGCCGCCGCCCTACGTGCGCATGGCGGTAAACCCGACGCCTACATGCCCGAAAAACCGAAAACCACGCCGACCTTGAACCGTAACGGGCCAAAGGCCTGAGTGCCGGTTTTTAAACCGCGTGTCCGCTGCGGCGGGCGGCGCGGCGGTCGGCCAGCGATACGTATTGGTATTGCGATACCTTTTGTTCAATCGCGCCGAAAATGGATTTGCCTTGGGCATCCAGCATTTCGATTTTCACGCTGTCGCCGAATTTCATGAAGGGGGTTTTGAATTCCCCGTGTTCGACTTTCTCCAGCATGCGTTTTTCAACAATGCACGAATGTCCCTTGCTGCGGTCGACGTTGGAAACGGTGCCGGAGCCGATAATCGTCCCCGCGCACAGCGGTCGGGTTTTGGCCGCATGGGCGATCAGCTGCGCGAAATCGAATACCATGTCGATGCCCGCGTTGGGTTCGCCGAATTTCTCGCCGTTCCAATAGCTGATAAGCGGCAGGTGCAGTTTGTTATCCTTCCAGGCGCTGCCCAGTGTTTGCGGCGATACCGCCACGGGCGAAAACGCGCTTGAGGGTTTGGATTGGAAAAACCCGAAGCCTTTGGTCAGTTCCGGCTGCGCGATATAACGCAGGGTGACGTCGTTGACCAGCATGACCAGTTTGATATGGCTGCCCGCATCCTCGACCGTCGTGCCCATGGGAACGTCGTCGGTGATGACGGCGACTTCGCCTTCGAAATCGATGCCCCAGTCATCCTGCGCGAAAACGATATCGTCCATGGGGCCGAGGAAACTGTCGGAGCCGCCTTGGTACATCAGCGGGTCCGTCCAGAAACTCGGCGGCATTTCCGCGCCGCGCGCTTTGCGTACCAGCTCGACATGGTTCACATAGGCGCTGCCGTCTGCCCATTGATAGGCGCGCGGCAGGGGCGATGCGCATTGTTTCGGGTCGAAAGGCTGCGGCGCCGCTTTGCCGCCATCAAGGTCTTTGGCCAGCTGTTCCAGCGGCAGGTGGCAATCCGGCCAGTGCTCCAGCGCGTATTGCAGCGTCGGGGCGATTTTCTCCGCCGAGGTGGCCTTGGTCAGGTCATTGTTGACCACCATCAGCCGCCCGTCGCGGCCGTGTTTGTAGGAAGCGAGTTTCATGGGTGTGTCAGTCCTGCTTATGCCTTCAGAACGCCGCGGCGGACCTGGTCATCTTCCAGCGACTGGAACAGCGCCTTGAAGTTGCCTTCGCCGAAACCTTCGTTGCCTTTACGCTGGATGATTTCATAGAAAATCGGGCCGATGGCGTCTTTGGTGAAGATTTGCAGCAGCAGGCCCTGACCTTTGGTCGGCGCGCCGTCCACAAGGATGTTCAGCGACTGCATACGCTTGAGGTCTTCGCCGTGACCGGGCACGCGTTCATCCACGCGGGCGTAGTAGGTATCTTTGGTTTCCTGAAACTGGATGCCGCGAGCATTCAGCTGTTCGACCGTCGCATAGATATCGTCGGTGCCGAAGGCGATATGCTGGATGCCTTCGCCGTTGTAACGCTTCAGAAATTCCTCGATCTGCGATTTATCGTCGGAGGACTCGTTGATCGGAATGCGGATCTTGCCGCAGGGGCTGGTCATGGCTTTGGATTTCAGGCCCGTCAGCTTGCCTTCGATGTCGAAATAGCGGATTTCGCGGAAGTTGAACAAATCGGTATAAAAATTCGCCCATTTGTCCATGTTGCCGCGGTTGACGTTATGCGTCAGGTGATCGAGGTAGGTGAGACCGACGCCCGGGTTCGGCGCGGTGTCGTGAATGTTGAAATCGGTCTGGTAGATGGAGCCTTTGTCGCCGTAAACATCGACGAAGTACAGCACCGAACCGCCGATGCCGACAACGGCGGGTATTTTCAGCTCGCCGGCGCCGATTTTGCTTTCATAGGCGATGGCGCCTTTTTCCAGCGCGCGGGCATAGGCTTTTTGCGCATCCTTGACGCGGAAGCCCATCGCGCGGGCAGCGCCGCCGTTGCGGTCGGCGGCGAAGGCCATCGCCTCCGGTTCTTCGTTCAGGATGAAGTTGATATCGCCCTGTTGCCACAGCGAAACTTTTTTGGATTTGTGCGTGCCGGTTTTTTTGAAGCCGAGGCTGGTGAACAGATCGACCAGTTCCTGCGGGTTCTTGTGGCAGTATTCCACAAACTCAAAACCGTCGGTGCCCATCGGGTTTTCAAACAAATCGGCCATGGCGATGTCCTTCCTGCAAAGTCAGCGTGAATGTCATTGAACGAATGTGAGTATTGATGCTTTTGCCGCTAAATTCAAGCCGTTCGGCGGGGTGGTCTTTCTGAAAAACATGGTGCTTTGCATCATTTTTGGGCTTGGTTTTCCATGCTGCAAAATCTAATATGGCAACGGTTTTGATTTCATGATGTAAACCAAAGAAACCTTTTAAGGAACCCGTATGACCAGCATGCCGCGCGGCCAGATGTCGCTGCCGTTTATTTCGCCCACAGATTGCGATTTGCGCGTCAGTTTCGAATTTTTCCCGCCCAAGACGGAAGAGATGGAAAAAACGCTTTGGGCGTCGCTGGAGTTGCTGGCGCCGCTCGGCCCGAGTTTCGTGTCGGTTACTTATGGTGCGGGCGGCACCACGCGCGCGCGCACGCATGATATCGTCACGCGCATTCAGGCGCAGACGGGCCTGACCGCCGCCGCGCATCTGACCTGCGTCGGCGCGACGCGCGCGGAAATCGACAGTATTGCGCGCGCCTATCTGGATGCAGGTATTCGCCATATCGTGGCGCTGCGCGGCGACATGCCGGGCGGGCAACAGAAATATGTGCCGCATGACGGCGGTTATGCCTATGCCGCCGACCTTGTCGCGGGGCTGCGCCGCATTGGCGATTTTGATATCAGCGTTGCGGGTTATCCCGAGACCCACCCCGAAGCGCAAAGCGCCGAGGCCGACCTTGAAAACCTGCGCCGCAAAGTCGATGCCGGCGCGAACCGTATCATGACCCAGTTTTTTATGGAGCCGGAAGATTTCCTGCGCTACCGCGACCGCGTGGCCGCGATGGGCATTGCCGTGCCCGTCGTGCCGGGCATTTTGCCGATTACCAACGTGGACAGGACGCTGTCCTTTGCCAAGGCCTGCGGCGCGAAAATCCCCGCATGGATGCCGACATTGTTCGAAGGACTCGACGACCAGCCCAAAACCCGCCAGCTTGTCGCGGCGACGGTGGCGGCGGAACAATGCCGCGTGCTGTACGAAAACGGCGTGCGGGATTTCCATTTCTATACGCTGAACCGCGCCGACCTGACGCTGGCGATTTGCCACATGCTGGGGCTGCGCGCGCCTATGGTTTCCGGCGCGGAGAAAATCTCCGCCCGCGCGTAAATATCAAACCGAAGTCAGCTTTAGTTGTTTTTGGGGTCGTTATTGCGTCCCGCGTTATAGGCTTTTTGCCATGCGGCGCGCTGGGCGTCGTATTCCTGCAAAAACGCCGTGATGGCGCCCGGGACGGCGGGGCGGGGCGTCTGGACGATCATATCGCGCAGGATATTGATGCCGTGTTCTGAATCGTCAATCCGGCGATAGGTTTCGACGGCCTTGTCCACGCGCTGGCGGAACAGGGTTTCGTTCTGCGCGAAATCGCCCTGTCCGCGGTTCATCAGGTCATAAAGACCTTCGGCATGCAGCACATAGCAGGTAATTTTGCATTGCAGGACGAAGGATTCAAACTTCTCCGTCTCTACGCCATAGGCTTTCAGCTGCCGTACGGCCGCACCCGCCAGCCGCAGGGCGTCGAGGGCGTTATCAATCAGGCCGCCTTGTCCCAGTTCGTGATATTTCTCGCAATAGGTTTGCATGTTGTCGTGGGCGCGGTGTACCTGCTGCGCGAAACGGTCAAGGATATCCAGCACCCGCAGTTCCGCCAGCTTGTCATCCATGCTGTGAACATGCGCGGCGCGGGTGAACTGGTCGAACAGGAAATGCGTCTGCGGGGCTTTGCTGGCGGGGCCGTTGTTATCGAATTCGTTTTCGGGGCGCTTCAGGCGGCTGTCGGCGCGGTCGATATCGGCCTGTACAAAACCGTTTTCGGATGCGGGCAGCACGTTGCGGTGCGGACGTGCATGCGGCTGGCCTTTGGCGTCAAAAACATAGCCTTCGCGTTCGGCAAAGGCGCGGTAGTGGGTAAAACCCATGCCCTCGGCATCGGGTTTCTGGGGGATGTAACCCTCGCCGCGGCTCTGACACATTTTTTCAAAACGGATCAGTTCGTCCAGCGCGTCGTTGAAGCTGGCGCGGGTTTTGATTTTTTGAACCTGTGTCCGCGTTTTTTCGCGGCTGTTGCCAAACAGGATGCCGCCGCCCGCCGGTTCTGTCACCGTGGTCGTTTTTTGGACGGTCCATGTTTTTTTGATTGGGTCATCGAGATAGGCATCCAGACGGATGTGGTAGCTGCCGCGCGCATAGGCCTTGAGCCCGTAGGTCTGGCTGGCGCAATGGCTGCCGAACAGGGGCTCTAGCATCTTGCGCGGCGCCTCGCCACCGCCGGACGGAGGGGAGGGCATCGGGTCGTGTCTGTCGGCCATCCGTCCGTTTCCTCAAGGGGTTGCGTTAAGCCTTTGCGGTATATAAGTGCCGCGCGAAAGTGTCATGTCGAGAAGGTTTATTCGTAGCAGACTCTCCCGTTATGGTCAATTTGTTGCAAAAATACGACCGATTGTTGCATTTATGATATATGTGAAATGCAAGATCGTCTTGTTTTCAAGCAGTTAACAAAATGTTTAAATCTGCCTGTTTTTGTTAACGGATTATGAACATATTTTCGATAATATATAATTAGATCAACGAGTTATATATTCTCGTGAGTCTGTAGTTTCTTAACGTTTCGGGGGGTTACGGCTATGACCGACATGACAGACATCGTGGCACCGTCTTCCGACATCACCAAGGGTGTGTCGGAAAACAAGGTCTCGGTCATCACCGTCAATTTCAAGGACGGCGATGTGCTGGGCAGAACGCATCACGAAGGCGAAGGCGGCATACCCAAGCTGCTGCGCGAGCTGGCCAAGCGCGCGCAGAAGGACAAGGTGAAGTCCGCCATCATCCTGACGATTACCGAGGACGACCATGTGGACTGGGTTCACGTGGCCGACAACGAACATCATCTGGCGCTGGCGGCGCTGTGCCTGGATGACCTGAAAGACGATCTCAAAAATCACATTTTCAGGGATATGGAGGAGGAAGAGGCCTGAAGGTGCTGGTTCGGATTATCGGAGGCAGTCTCTTGACATAAAACCTTAACGGAGGTAGCTTTTTGCCATTCTTTACCCGGCAAGGAGCCCCTGTTGATGTTCAATTCAATCGAGCCCAAAGACGGCAAGGTATTTTTGGATACCGTTGAGCTGTCGATCGTTTTTCAAGAAGCCATCAAGCGTGACCTGACCAAAAATGCACTGGGCCCTGTCCGCGCGACGGAGCAGGAAAAAGACGCACAGC
Organism: uncultured Micavibrio sp.; assembly: GCA_964551435.1. Taxonomy (GTDB): domain Bacteria; phylum Pseudomonadota; class Alphaproteobacteria; order Micavibrionales; family UBA2020; genus UBA2020. The sequence continues at coordinate 126,865 of CAZKBS010000002.1, read as the reverse complement.
GTAAACAAATGGATATCGCGCTTGCCGAATTGCAGGCGATGACGACGGCCACAAGCGAGGAGCTCGAGCGTCGAGGCGGCGCATGGATGGCCTTTGACGAGCACAAGAATGTTGATCTTTTTGTGCGCGCTGCCCGCCGTGCGGGACATGCTGACGAGAAACTGGCGGGTTTGCTGCCCGCCGCGCTGGCCACGCAGGATAACGCGGCGCTTTTTGATAAGTACGAGATGAAGGATCTTGCCGCTGTGGTCAAGATTGCGCTCCGTCTCAACTGACGCCGGTGCCGCGCCTAGTGGTGCGGCTTGGCGACAGGTTTTGTTTTGCGCATATCGTTGAGGTATTCCACCATCCGGCGGCCGATTTCGCGCGGGCCGGTCAGGGCGAGGTCGACGTTCTGCTCGTAGAAATAATCCATTTCCTCGTCGTTGTGCGCGCGCACAAGGATGCGCAGGTTGGGGTTCAGCAGCTTTGCTTCCTCGACGATCCGGCGGGCGGCGAAGGGGTCGGGGATGGCCACGGCCAGCGCGACAGCCTTTGAAATCGCGGCTTCCTGCAGGGTTTCGGGGAAGGTGGCGTCGCCCGCAATCGCATGCATGCCGCGTTCGCGCAGGGCATCGACCTTTTCGCGGTTGCTGTCGATGATGACCAGATCGATATGCGCTTCCTGCACATTCTGGCTGATATGGACGCCGACTTTGCCATAGCCGACCAGAATAACGGTTTCCTTCAGCGTGACCTTTTCATTGCGTGACAGTTGCGACAGATCGGCTTCGGGGCTGATATTGAAAATCGACGACAGGCGCGCGCTGCGGCCCGAATATTCGTAAAGAAAGCGCGAGAAGCGGAAGGCCAACGGGTTGAGGGCGATGGATACCAGCGCCCCTGCCAGCACAAGGTCGCGGCCGCTTGCGGGCAGGAGGCCATAGAAAAGGCCAAGGCCGACCAGAATGAACGAAAACTCACCGATCTGCGCAAGGCTTGCCGAAACCAGCAGACCCGTTTTCATCGGATATTTGAACAAAATAACGATCAGAAACGCCGCGAGCGATTTGCCGACCATGATAATCAAGGTGGTCAGCACCACATCGACCGGCTGCGTCATCAGAATTTTGGGATCGAACAGCATGCCGACGGCGACGAAAAAGACGACGGCAAAAGCGTCCTGAAACGGCAGGGCGCGGTCGGCGGCTTCGTGGTTGAGGTCGGATTCACGGATCATCATGCCCGCGAAAAACGCGCCAAGGGCGAGGGAGATGTCAAACATCTTGGCAGCTGCAAAAGCGACGCCCAGCGCCGCGACGAAAACCGCCAGCGTGAACAGCTCGCGCGAGCGGGTTTGCGCAACCACCCCCAGCAACCACGGCAGCAGACGCTTGCCGCCGAAAAACATGACGCAGATGAATAGTGCGACTTTGCCCAGCGCGGCCAGCAGCGAAAATAGAATACCCCCGCCCACTGCACCGGCGGTTTCGGACGGCGACAGGGTAGCAGCCAGCGCAGGCACCAGAACCAGCGCCAGAACCATCGCAAGGTCTTCGACAATCAGCCAGCCAATGGCGATGCGTCCGTTCATGGATTGCAAGAGATTGTGTTCTTCAAGCGCGCGCAGCAGAACGACCGTACTGGCAACCGACAGTGCAAGGCCAAACATAATGCCGCTATGCAGCGGCCAGTCCCAGGCGTAATAGGCAAGTCCGGCACCCATCAAAATGGCGGCGCCCATCTGCACGACCGCCCCGGGCAGGGCGATTTTTTTCACCTCCATGAGGTCTTTGGTCGAAAAATGCAACCCGACGCCAAACATCAGAAGCACGATACCTATCTCTGATAGCTCTTCGGCGATTTTAATGTTGCCGACAAAACCGGGGGTGTAGGGGCCAATGACAATACCGGCCAGCAGATAGCCGACAATCGGCGGGATGCGCAGTTTTGCAGCTGTCAGGCCAAATACGAATGCAAGGCTCAGACCTGTCGCCAAAGTCGAAATAAGCGGTAGGTCGTGTACAGCGGCCATGCGGCTTTTATTTCCCTAAGATGTAATTGATGTTTGTCCGGCATAATTTCGCATATCAAGCCCGAAGATAAAAGATAAAGTTCAAGTGAGTCATTTCAATAAAAAATTTGCGCCGCGATTTGAATATCGCCGTCTATGTTGAAATATGGCATACTGCGCGCAGCTGGGAGGCTGCCGCATGACATATTCCGAAGAAGACATCAAGCTACGGGCCGAGGCGATTGTCGCGCTGTCCCTGAAGGCCGGATCGGAAGCGGCTATTGCCGATGCGCTGTCGGGCCATCTGCTGACGCAGGAGGCGCATAAATACCCGCTGATGTATTTTTTCGCTGCCGAGGCCCTGATGGCCGGACGGCATATCCAGCCGGCTGTGCGCGCGTGGCAGATGTTCACCGAATTCCTCGAAGAATATGCGCAGGCGTGCAAGCAGGATACGATTTTGTATGCAGATGCCGTCGCAACTTTGCAAAGCTTCCTGATTATCCTTGCGCCCGATGACGAAGCCCTGCTGGATTACGATATTTTTTCCGACAAGGTGAACGCCGCAATCGACTATTTCGACGAGGTGACCATCGGTGACCGTCCGGCGGAGCGTATGCGCAGCGACCAGCTGCTGATGGGCGACCGCGCCATGGAGCGGGGCGATGTGGCACTCGCCGTCAGGTTTTACAAACAGGCCGCACAGGATGGCCGCGATGATGGCTGGTTGCGTCTTTTGCAGGTGTTGTCCGAACGTGATGTGGGCGATGATTACGGCCCTGCTGCCGTGGCCGATATTTGCAAAAATGCCGTCGCGGCAGGGCTTTGGCATGCGCGTGCATATTATTTGCTGCGTCTGACGTCATCCAGCGACAGCGCCGCGCCGCATGTTGTCACGCCCGAGGACCGTGCCGAAATGGCGGAGCATACGAAACTGTTTATTGATGATTTATCATCTTATGCGGCGCCGATGGGGCCCGCGTCCGGGTTTTCGAAGTATCTCGCCCCCGTTGTGCGGCGCGACAGCGTGCTGGGCATTTTTTCGGAACAAAAACCCGAAGACATCATCGCGCGGCTGGAAGCTTCCGCACGTGCCAATGACATCAAGGCTGCCGTCAGCGCGTTTTTGCCTGTGATGGTTTACATGCGCCGTCAGGGCTGGATTGATGCGGCGGCTATCAAAGACTTGCCCGCGGCGCTGGACAGATTTTCAGCAGTATTGAGCGACGAAAACAGCCTGATTGCCCAGACCAGATCGCAATCCTCGCAGGTCGCAGGGGGCAGTTTCGAGACGGAACAGCAAATCTTCCATGATATGGCAATAGAAATTAACCAGTCGATTGCCGCAACCATCGCCGAGGCAAAAGCTTTTCTGTCTGAAAGCCTTTGATTTTTTGCCATCTGCATCCATATAGCAACGAGGGCCTGATGCGAACGCGGGCAAACCGGCGCGATTTTTGCATTTCAAATAGATACGGGCAGGGCTCCTTGCCTGAAAAACAGGATACATTCAGTCTATGAAAAAACGAATTCTGGTTTCTCTGGTCGTTGTGGCGGCGCTGTCGGTGGCGGGGTATTACGGTACATCGCACCTGCGTGCCGAGAAGCCGGCCGGAAAACCCGCCGCACTCACGCCCGTCTATGTCACGCTGGCCAAAGAAGGCCGCGTCTATGACAGCGTCGAGGCGCTGGGCACCGCAAACGCGACTGAATCCGTGAATATTACCGCGAATGTTTCCGACCTTCTGCGCGAAATCCGTTTCTCGGATGGCCAGCAGGTCAGCAAGGGCGATGTGATTGCCGTTCTGGAACAGCGCGAGCTGCTGGCGCAGCTGGCGGCATCGCGCGCGCGGCTGGAACAGGAAAACCGCGAGCTGGCCCGTCTCGAAGGCTTGCTGCGCGACAAGGCCGTGCCGCGTCAGGATTATGACCAGCGCCTGACCAGTCTTGAAATCACCAAACGCGAGGTAGAGGAAATAGAGGCGCGCATCGCCTACCGCACCATCGTCGCGCCTTTTGACGGGGTGGTCGGCGTCCGTATGATCAGCGTGGGCGCACTGGTGCAGCCGGGGCAGGTGATTACGACGCTGGACGATATCAGCAGCATCAAACTCGATTTCACCGTGCCGTCGGCCTATCTGCCGTCGCTGAAACCGGGCGTGGCGATAGAGGCGGAATCCGATGCGCTTGCGGGCCGCGTTTTCCGCGGCAAGATCGAAAGCTTGAATACACGTATCGATCCCGTGACGCGATCCGTACTTGTGCGTGCCATATTGCCAAACCCCGACAGCCAGCTGAAGCCGGGCCTTTTGCTGCGCGTGCGTCTGATTAAAAACGAAAGAACCGGCATTATTCTGCCCGAAGAAAGCATTTTGCAGCGCCAGAAAAACCATTACCTGCTAGTGGTGTCCGAGCCTGACAACAAAATCGAAGAGCGTCAGGTCACGGTCGGGGCGCGCCTGCCGGGCCGTGTTGAAATCGTCAAAGGTGTCGATGCGGGTGAACGCGTGGTTGTGCGCGGGCTCAACCGCGTACGTCCCGGCCAACCTGTCGATGTCGCGCGTGTGATACCCGGTGTGCCGGAATGGGGCGCGGATGCCGATAGGGCGCCGGAGCCGGAACCTGAAGCGCCAATACCGCCCGCTGCCGAGACGAAGGGGCCCTGACGGATGGTGATTTCAGATATTTCCGTCCGCCGTCCGGTTTTTGCCAGCGTGCTGAGCATGCTGCTGGTCGCCTTCGGGCTTTTGTGTTTTGACCGTCTGCCGCTGCGCGAATATCCGGCGATTGACCCGCCCGTGGTGTCGATTGATACAAATTACGCTGGGGCGGCGGCCAACGTCGTCGAAACACGCATCACCGAAGTCATCGAAAAGCGCATCGCTGGTATCGAGGGGGTGCGCAATATCACATCCCAAAGCCGCGACGGTTCTTCGCGCATCACGGTGCAATTCGACGTCAACCGCGATATTGACGCCGCCGCCAACGATATCCGCGACCGTGTGTCGGGCGTGCTGGATGACCTGCCCGAAGAAGCCGACCCGCCGGATATCCAGAAGGCGGATTCCGATGACGATGTCATCATGTGGATGAACCTGCAGGGCGAGGGGATGAGCATCATCGAACTCACCGACTATGCCCGCCGTTATCTCGAAGACCGTTTTTCCGCGCTGGACGGCGTGGCGCGGGTGCAAATCGGCGGCGCAAGGGATATTTCGATGCGCATCTGGATTGACCGCGTGAAACTAGCCGCGCGCGGCCTGACGGTGGAAGATATCGAAACCGCGCTGCGCACCGAAAACGTGGAGCTTCCGGCCGGCAGTATTGAATCCGAGAAAAACGACTTTACCCTGCGCGTGCAGCGCGGCTATGCGACAGCGGATGATTTCCGCCAGCTGGTGCTGTCGCGCGGCACATCAGATGCGGGCGGGTATCTGGTGCGCCTTGGCGATGTGGCGCGTGTCGAGGTCGCGGCGGAGGAAGAGCGCGGCACCCTGCGCGGCAACGGCGTGCCGATGGTGGGTATCGGTATCATCAAACAGTCCAAGGCCAATACGCTGGACGTGGCGCGCGTGGCCAAAAAGGAAATGGCGATTGTCAATCAGGGCCTGCCGTCCAACATGCGTCTTGCGCAAAGCTATGACAGCAGCGTGTTCATCGAAGCCGCCGTGCACGAAGTATATCTGACGCTCGGCATCACGGTTATTCTGGTGGGCATCATCATGTACGCCTTCCTCGGCTCCATGCGCGTCACCCTTATCCCGTTTCTGGCGGTGCCGGCGTCGCTGATTGGCAGCTGTATCATCCTTTATGCGATGGGCTTTACCATCAACCTTTTGACCCTGCTGGCGCTTATTCTGGCGATTGGTCTGGTGGTCGATGATGCGATTATCGTGGTTGAAAACGCCTATCGCCGCGTGGAAATGGGGGAGCCTAAACTGGTCGCTGCTTTCCGCGGTACGCGTCAGGTCGGTTTTGCCGTCATCGCAACCACGGTTGTGCTGGTGGCGGTTTTTCTGCCGATTACCCTGCTGGAGGGGGATGTCGGGCGGCTGTTTTCGGAATTTGCCGTCGCCATGACGGCCGCCATCGTGCTGTCGGCTTTCGTGGCGCTGACGCTGACGCCGATGCTCTGCTCCAAACTGCTGCGGCACGAAGACAATCCGGGGCGCTTCAACCGTTTTGTGGACGATAGTTTTGAAAAGCTAAAAAACTTATACCTGCGCGTACTGGATAAGATTCTGGATCACAGCTTCGCCGGTATTCTGGCGATGTTTGCCGTGTTTGCGGGGGCGGGCTGGCTGTTCAACCAGATACCATCCGAATTCGCGCCGCGCGAAGACCGCGGCGCTTTCAACATCCTTATCCGCGGGCCGGAGGGGGCATCCTATAACTATATCATGGAACATCTGGGCGAGTTTGAAAAACGCCTGATGCCTTTCGTCGAGGAAGGCGCGGTGCAGCGCATGCTGATGCGCGCGCCCGGCAGCTTCGGTTCAACATCGTCATTTAATGATGCGCGCGGGACTTTTGTGATGTCGGACTGGAGCCAGCGCAAGCCCATCTGGTTTTATATGGACGAAGCGCGGCGTCTGGCCGAAGATATTCCCGGTGTGCGTGTGACCTCGACGGTGCGTCGTGCTTTTGGCGGCGGGGCGCAAAAGCCCGTGCAATTCGTACTGGGCGGTCCCAGCTACGAGGATTTGCTGGAATGGCGCGATATCCTGCTAGAGCGTGCGCGGCAAAACCCCGGACTTATCGAGATTGACCACGATTATTACGAGACCAAGCCGCAAATCAGTATCAGCATCGACCGCGATCAGGCGGCGGATCTGGGCGTGCCAGTTTCGGTCATCGGGCGGACGTTGGAAACCATGATGGGCTCGCGCCGCGTGACCACGTTTATCGAACGCGGCCGCGAATACGATGTCATCCTTGAAAGCGAGAAGGTGGGCAAAAGCAGCCCGCTGGATATCACCAATACGTTTGTGCGCTCCAGCCGCACCGGTGAACTGGTACCGCTATCGAGTTTTGTGACGCTGAACGAATTTGCCGACGCAACCACCCTCAACCGCTATAACCGCGTGCGGGCGATTACGCTGCAGGCGGGATTGGCGGAGGGGTATTCGCTCGACGATGCGCTCGATTACCTTGAAAACGTGGTGCGCGAAGATTTGCCACCCGGCGCCAGCTATGACTATAAAGGGGAATCCCTCGACCTGCGTGAATCCGGCAGCTCTATATATATTGTCTTCGCGCTTGCGTTATTGGTAGTTTATCTGGCGCTGGCGGGGCAGTTCGAAAGCTTTGTGCACCCCTTCATCATCATGCTAACTGTACCCATGGCGGTTACGGGGGCGTTGCTCAGCCTGTGGGCGACGGGGGAGACGCTGAATATCTATAGCCAGATCGGTCTTATCATTCTTGTCGGCTTGTCCGCCAAGAACGGTATCCTGATTGTGGAGTTCATCAACCAGCTGCGTGACGAGGGGGTTGCGTTCCGCGATGCCATCCTCGAGGCCGCCGCCAAACGCCTGCGCCCGATTATCATGACCACGGCCACCACCATCATGGGGGCGGTGCCGCTCATCATGGCCAGCGGCGCGGGGGCGGAAAGTCGTTTTGTGATCGGCGTCGTGATTATCGGGGGGCTTTGCCTGTCTATCCTGCTCACGATTTTCGTTGTGCCGATGATGTACCGGATTTTGGCGGTGCGCACGGGCTCACCCGTCGAAATCGCGCAAAAACTCGAAAAACAGCTCGAAGAATACGCCCATAAAACATAAACCTTGCATTCTTAATGAAAAATTAACGAAAAGCCGGATAAACTAAAATATAGGGCAGTAGCCTGTCAGCAGAAGGTGCACCAGAATGGCTAGCACGCCTAAATTGAGTTCAGCGACTTTAAAGTTTGCCTCTACTTATAAATATAAGATAGCGGGCAAAACGGATTTGCTGTTTCAAAACGTGGGCTCTCTTTTTGGCAATGACGCCTTCAAGCTGAGCATGTTCAAATCCAAACGGTATAACGAAACCGTCGCGCAGAACAAAATCGCGGCGGATACCACGCTGAGCGATGAACAGAAAAAAATCGCTTCGGCTGATCGCAAAACTCTTTTTTTGACGGACGCCACCCGCGCGCTGAAACAGAATATCGACGCCAAAAGCAATCCGCGTAAAATCGCCAGCGCCATCAACCAGATTGTCAAGGAATTGCAAACCGCGGTGAATGATTATATCGCCGGACGCGGTGGTACGACGACGGCTGTGTCGAGCGGTAACGGCGAGGGCGGGGATACTGTTGAAATCTCCAGCGAAGCTGCAGCGGCCAGCGGTGGTTATGACGCCGCGCGCGACCAGGATTTTATCAACCGCGTCGAGTTGATGACCAAAGACCTCAAAAAGCTGTTGCTAGCGCAAAAAGGCCCGCTGCGCATGATGGGTAAATATTTCGACCTGAACTATTATCAGTCTGATCGCCGTCTTGGCGAGATTGCGCAGGCGATTTCCGATTTCACGACGGGCGGCGTACCGGCAGCGGCAACCACCGCGCCGGAGACCGCGGGCAGCGAAACGCCTGCCGCCGCCGCCGGCGGCGAGAGCGTAGCGCCCGTTGCCGATACCTCGGGCAGTCCGTCAACGCCACCCCAGCAATCCTCGCTGGATATCACGGTTTAAATTCTGCGGTTTAAAAACAAAAAGCCGGACAGTATTGTCCGGCTTTTTTGATGAAGTATTGGTAGCGAGGGAGGGATTGCCGACCTAGCGACCAGTGCTTATTAAGCCATTGATATAGCCTTACAAATTCAAGGCAGGGTTAATCAATGTCACACCCTATTGTCACACCAGATGCGCCAAAATGTCAATATGGCTAATTCGCGTTTTAAGAGCCGCTGAATGCCCTCTGGTTTTTCGGCTAGTGGGATAGCCAGAAAACCGCGCACCCTATCCAGCGAGTCCGTAATGACTCGGAGCGGGCCGCGCCAGAAATGGGTTATGCTTGTTGTTTACGTTGCAGCCTTGCGCGTTAGCACGGGGTGGCACGGGGGAACTTCGGCGCGTGTATGTTTAAGTGAGCTGTCGCGGATTTTTATGCCATTTTTTCTGCTCGTCAGGCCTTAATTCCGACAAAACCTCCTATAGAAGATAAAATGAGGACTGTCATATAAAAAGGATTATCCTCCGCTAGCGGCAAGGGTTAATAGCTTCCGAGTAGCTCATATACGCCATAACTCCTGTTGCAACAGCCGATGCAATAGCGGCCATAGCCGCATAATGGGTGATCTTCAACTGCTTGCTTAGAGTATCGAGTTCATCAATAACCTTAGCATGCGTCTTCTTGTAGTTAATCTCATCTATAAGTAGACGCTCTGTTTTAACCAGACACTCATCAAGAAGCTTGAATTTAGCTTTATCTTTTTTTGATATCTTAACAAACATATCTCCATGTCTAATTGCATCGCTTATTCTTTGGACATCAACCAGATTTATCTTTCTAGCCGTGTATATCTTATCAACTGAAGACGGTTCGGTGATGTACCATCTATCACACTGACGATTCCACCAATATAAAGATTCCTTTAGGGTGGCAATTTGTTTGCCGGATAGCTTGGGGGGATTTTCAACTACGCCAAATGTAGAAACCTCATGCCCCATGAACAGGCGCACCAACAATTTATTTAAAGAAAATAGTCCAATAATAACGCCAACCCCCATACCAATCAAATAAGGGAGCTGAAACATCCAGTCTATTAGCGTTAAAAAATTAACTCTTTCTTTTACTCCCTCGAAAAAGGAACTCAGCGTGTCGAGTACATGATAAGCCTGCACAATCAGATTGACAAAAATATTTTCAATCATAGAAAAAACCTCACATGGAGTAATAAGCCTTCATAAACATTTATTACTCATTCTCGCCAAACAAGATAAATGCTCCGCAGTTCAGAGTCTAATATAAATACTCTTAGCGTGTTTTCCTCTCTCAGGCGCATACCGCGCAATCCTCATCATTTCTTGCGCCACGAGGCTATCTGGAAGAAATTTCGTAGCTTCAGCATTAGCGATTTCTTCAAATATCCTTTCAACGGTGCGATAGGAGAAGGCTCCTAAAGCCGTCACTTTTTCCTTAATTGCCTTAGCTTGATGCTCTCCTTTCTCTAGTTCTCTGAAGAAATTCAAAACGAGAACATTCTTATTCGTCAGTTTGTCGTTGTCCTTAGTTTCCAAGTGAACAGGAGCTACCTCCTGTATGTCCGGCATCTCTGAACGAATAGCATCAAGGATAGCTTTTTCGAGCGGGTCGGTTTCTCCCTTTTTAAGCAAAAGGTATACCTTGCAGGGTTCGCAGTTCCCTTTGCCATCCACCACCCTGCGGCATCTAATCCTGTTGATTGCTTGAATCACCTCGGAAGCTGTAAAGCCTTGCTGATATTCACCGTATTCAAGATAGCTCTCAATGGACTGACTACCGGTATCATCATATGCCCATTGTTGCGGAGCAATCTCTATCAGCTCTGCATCCGGGTTGATAAGAGCATCTGGTAATGAAAACTTGTTCTGTGTTTCCATGTGCCAAAGATCGAACGCAAGCTCGGCATTCTCTACGGTAACGTCATCAAGTCTTGGTATGCCATATAAAACAATTGTTTCGTAATCCTGCCAGTTATTCTTTCCATTAAGGTTTCCCCAGTATGCAGTAGAGAAATTCTTATATCCCTCTTGCTTCAATAAAGCCGACAGCTTTTTTACAACTTTCTTAAAAGTTACTATAAGAACTTTTTCGTTCTTTTTAATTGCTGGCTGAAGAGATTTTATAGGATCGAACAGGATGTTTTCATCTGCCTCTGCTTCCATTTCCGTTAAGGCATATTTACTGTTTTTTGCCCCGTAGTGAAGGTGGAGGGAAACATTTTTATAACTGCGGGCGTTCTTAGGAATATCTCGAAAATAAGGCAATACTCCCGCCATATTGTAAATCTTGTTGAGTTTTGCCGTAGCGTCTAAAACAACCGCATTGTTGATATGTAGCGGAAGCCCAATATAAGCAGATCGCAATCGAATAATACCGTCTTTCTTCTGGCAGATGCTCGGATGATAAAGTAGATACAAAATATCCGAGAATAGCTCAGTACACCTAAGAAACATCGCGCCCTTATCTTTACGGCCTGTTATCATCTTGGCGAGGGGTAACTTACGAAGTTCACGGCCAAGAAGTGCAATTGCACCTATGTCTAGAAAGCTCCAATGAGGCGGAGATATTTTTTCGCTTGTGTATTCTTGCTGATATTCAGATTCCCATTTAATAAACTGCTCGATCAGTTTATCCAGAGACCCTGCTATTTCCGAACCCTCCCACATATACGGAATCCATCCCCGTATCATCCTCAAAGTATCCAGCGTTATTTCAACAGGTTCGACGACATCAAGACATTCGTCTATGATGACAAGGCCACGCTGCCCCTTTTTCCATGTGGTAAATCCCCTCCATCTCTCTGGTGAATCTTTATCTTCTACGCTTGCTTTCAGGGCGATCTGGTATGCTGCATGAGTGATGATAAGGATAGGCGCTTCATCCATCTCTTCCCGTGAAAGACGTTTTTTATCCTTTTTCTTAGTATGGTCTGTAAAAGCAACGTCTTTGCCTACAAGCGCATTTATCTGTACGGCGATACGCTCAACCTCATCCGTGAACTTAGTGATAATAAGAACGCCTGTCGGATTTTCTGTCTGTGAAAGAAGGGCGCAATAGTGGATAACCCCTTGGGTCTTACCTGTCCCTGTGGGGAGTGTCAGGACATTCCATTGAGCATCAGGCAAAAACCCACGCTCCTTAAACCAGACAGCCCAATCATCCCATTTGTCCTGCTTTATCTTACCTTCGATGCAGTCATTGAAAGTGACAGCCATTTCTCGCCACGCATCTTTCAAAGCGCGACTTGGCATAAAGCTGTTAAAGCCTTCAGCTTTCGCCATGGCAGAAACAAAGGTTTCAGGGTTTACGGCTGGCATCTTTAATTCCGACAATTTTTCCTATAAAGAGAAATTATAGGCCACTTTTGGCGCAATTAGAATGTTTCTCTTCTATATATGAGCCATTTAGTGGATAAAATTTACATACCCTGCTGAAATATAATAATAATTTATATTTTTGTCGCCATCTGCTGATTTAGGTTAGTCTGCACCAATTATCAGTGATTTCTATAAAAACGCGCGCGCCATTCAGCATCTTCAAGCTGTCTCTGGGCCTCTTCCAACTCGCGCTTAAGCTTGTCCGTTTCATGCTGTTGATTTTTTATTGCCATTTCTTGCCGATAATTTGCCCAGCGCTGAGCGTTGTTTCTTTCAAATGTTGCCCACTGCTCCGCTACCCACTTTTGATCTTCAGGCGAGAGTTTTTTCCAGCACTCAGACCCCACATAACAGCGCTTCTCAGCTTGAGCTTTTTTTTCCTCTTCGGTCATAGCGCACCCGAAAAGAAAGACAGACAAGCACAAAGCCATTAAGATATTTTTTTTCATTCTTGCCTCTCTTATTTCTTTTTTCGTTTCGAGGAAATTTCAGATTCAACACTTTCTACTAATTCTTTCCATTCTTTAGGATGGAATTGATTAGTTGGAGAGTTGATTTCGACTTCATCTATTTGCTTCTTTAATATGTCTTTTATGAAACGGGAGGCTGTATCGTCTTCATCTTTCAATATCCCTAACGCTTGTCGGCTTACATATCTTCGCAATATAGCTTCCATTTCTATATCTGCAGATTGAGCTTTATATTCCTTGCAGTTTCTCGCTACCTCAGATTTATCAAGATTGATTTTCTTTCCCATGACGCATCGAGCTTGAAGTATTCCCAATTTCTTTAAGTCTGCAATGGCCTTCTCATTTTCTAACAAGATGTTCCATCGAGCATTCCACCCGCTAGATATTTCATCTGCTTTTTTATCTACGGCATAGGACATTACGGGATAAAAAGAGCTGGTCAATAACACAGCAAGGAAAATGATAATAATGCGCTTCATGGCCTTCTACTCTCCAGTCTTGAACAAATAAAAACAGCCGCCAAGGGTGGGCTTGGCGACTGGGCGTTCAAAACCGTTCAGTATGAAACGGCGCGGCAATCTTTAGCTCACGCTTGGACATCCAGCGTACCGAGTGAACGACACGCCATTGCCGCCACCCAGTCATAAGACCGAGAGGCGACATCCCATGATGCTTACTGAAAAATCAGGAGAGCATCACGTCACGGCTGATGCCAGCCGCATACTGAAACGGGTTTTGAAGCCCGAAGCCCTGCAAGACCACCTTGCAAGGCTTATGGGCATGATACGGGAATATCCGGCATGGGGCAAGTCAGAGATATGCTAGCTTGTCGATAGCTGTTTTCAGCATCGGCAGGGGGTAGGCCGTGGCGTTATAAACCGTTTCTGTCACAACGTCCTTGCTGTGGCCGACAAGCTCCTGAACGGTTTGCAATTCCACGCCAGCTTGCCGCAAGCCCGTAATGAACGAGTGCCGGAAGCTGTGGAAGGAAAGCCCTTCGTCCTTTATGCCGAGGTCAACCAGTAGCTTCGAGCTTACCCAGCGCGTCAATCCTCTGCCGTAGCCGTGCCCTTGCTGATATTCGAGGTCAGGGAAGAGGCGGCTATGTCCTGCATCCCTCAATTTCTGCACACGGTCAATAAAGCCAGCGGCAAGCAAAGCGGCATGGACAGGCACACGGCGTTTAGAGCTTTCATTTTTCAGGCGTTTATTGTCGTCATCCCCTTCGTCTGTGACGTTGAGATACCAGATACCATCGGCTTGCTGAATATCGTCAAGGGCAAGCTGGGCGATTTCATTCAATCTTGCGCCTGTGTAAATCGCCAGCATCACGCCCCAGTAGCGGAAGGACTTGCCGGACTTCTCCGGTGTATGCGCTGGTAAGGCGGCAAGGATGGTCTTGATCTGGTCTGGCGTGAAAGGTATGCGGGGATTTGCTGTGCGTTTCCCCATTTTGATTTGCAAGCCGCTGAAGACATTCTTTGGTATGTGCCCTTGACGCTCTGCCCATCCGAAAAAGCTCTGATACACGGTCAAGTATTCGTTGACGGTTTTTGTGTCCATCTTCTCGACACCCGCCACCTTGACCATTTCCTGCACGGTCTTTCCCCGTGTTTTCGGATTTTTATTGCGGTTTTTGGGAAGGGCTTGCAGGATTTTCTTAACCTCTGCCGCTTTGATAGCGTCCACGCTGCCAATATCGTTATTCTCGCCCAGTAATTCCAGCAAAAGGGCAAGCTGTGCTGTACGGTCTTTCAGCGTCCTGCCTGTCCACGCATTGCCACGCTGACGCTCTGCGATAAAATCATCCACGGCTTGTTTCAGCATGATGCCTGTGGCGGTAGCTTGCACCGTAATACTTTGTGCAGGGGAGAGCCTGTAGTCCTTCAAGCCATCGTTATGTGCCAGCATGTCGCGCAGATATTGGGCATAGGCCAGAGGGTATTCGCGCAGCAGCATGTCATATTCCGGCGCATCTTTACTGATGTTCAGCTTACGGACTTGAATGATCTCGTCTATCTGCTGATGGATGATTTCTTCACCGTCAAAGGCAATACGCCCATCCATGCCGTTGCTGTTGGCCTGTTCTATCGTTTTCAGGTTTTGGCGGTGCTGTTCTTCCATCCATACGGGCAATCTGCCGCCAAGCTCTCGCCTTGCCCCGAACTCTGCCAGCTTGCCAGCAAAGAACGCCTGTAATTCAGCTTTGATTTCCGAAAGGTTCATGCCTATCAAATGCCCTGTGATGTTTTCAGCATGGTAGGCCAGATACCGCGCCATCTGCAATGCTAGGCGCGGGTTTCGGGTACGGAGCGAAATTCGGGCAGTCAGTTTTTTGCCTTGCGGATGCAGGGCTACAGGAATAGGCCAGCGGAAATAAAACACATTGTGGCGGGAGAGTGCCAGATAAGACGGAATACGCATGCGGTGTCACACCTTCGTGTTACACCTTGAACCACAAGACGCTATATCGTTGATTTTTATGACTTAATTAGTCATTTGGTAGCGAGGGAGGGATTTGAACCCCCGACCAAAGGATTATGATTCCTCTGCTCTACCACTGAGCTACCCCGCCACAGGGAAAGTGTCCGTCTATATGCCAATAAAGCCTGCGGCTGTCAAGTCTGCCGTTCAAATCGGCTAAATCTTTGATTTTATTTCCGGCTTTGGGGTTGTTTTTCAGGCGTCCGGCATGGTTTCGGCTGGGGTCATGGCGGCGGGCGGGCGGTATTTTTTCATGTAGATGAATATGCCGCAGGCGATAAGCCCGCAGATGGCGACCACTGCGGCCATGGGGCGCGGGGTTTCAGCGTGCAAGAGGCTGACCAGCCCCGCCGAGATGGCGGAGAGGCAAAATTGCAGCATACCCGCCAGCGCCGACGCGGCGCCCGCACGGTGTTTCTGGTGTTCGAGCGAACCTGCACCCGCATTGGGGAATATCATCCCCGCCATGGTCAGGAAACCGAACAGCGGCGGCAGCAGCACAAACAGCGGCGCATGGGCAAAGGCGGCGATGGCCAGCAAAACGCCAAAGGCTGCCAGCGCATAGAGCGCCCGCTGCATGATGGTATCGGGGTGCATGCCGCGGCGCAAAAGCCACGCATTCACCTGCGCGGCCATAATCAGGCCGAAGGCGTTGGAGCCGAAAATCCAGCCGAAATGCTCCGGCGCGATGCCGTAGTATTCGATGAACACGAAGGATGATCCGGTGATATAGGCAAACAGCGCGGCCTGCATAAAACCCGCTGTCATTGAGTAGCCGACAAAACCGCGGTGTTTGAGGATATCGAGATAGGTGTGGAAGCTGCGGCTGAAACGCACGGTTTCATCTGGGCTGCGTGTTTCGGGCAGATAGCGGCCGACAAAAAGAAAAATGACCGCGCTGACGCCTGCCAGCGACCAGAAAATCGCGCGCCAGCCGAAATGCAGTAAAACATAGCCCCCCAAAAGCGGCGCAAGGATGGGCGCCACGCCCATCACCAGCATCAGCAGGGAAAAGACCTGCGCAGATTCGCGGTGGTCGAACAAATCGCGCACCATCGCACGCGACACAACCGTGCCCGCACAGGCGCCGAGCGCCTGCAGCAGGCGGAAGAAAATCAGACTGTCCGCACCGGGCGCCAGCGCGCAGGCGACAGAGGCAAGAATGTAAATGCAAAGCCCGACATAAAGCGGTTTTTTACGTCCGTATCTGTCCGTCAGCGGCCCGTATACCAGCTGGCCGAACGACATGCCGATAAAAAACGAGGCCAGCGAAAATTCGATGCGCCCCTGCGGAACGCCCAGCGATTCAGCCATCGCCGGAAAGGCGGGCAGGTACATATCAATCGACAGCGGCCCGAAAGCCGTCAGACTGCCCAGCAGCAGCACGAAAATATAAAACTGGCGGGAATGTGTTTGCATTGAGTGTGTCCAAAAAACGAGGGCGCGCGCAGCGGAGAAGCGCAGGAAAGATATTCTAGTGCGGGGTTGTGCGTGGGTGTATCAGGCCGCGACGGAAAGCGAGCGGTTTTCCGCGCCCGTAATCCAGCCGCCGCCAATCACGCGGTTGCCGATATAGGCAACGCAGGCCTGTCCGGCCGCGACGCCAAAGGCGGGGGTTTTGAGTGTCACGTGATCTGCGAATACGGTCGCGGGTATCGGCATCTGGGCGGAGCGCAGTTTGACTTCCGCATCCAGCCCGTCGGGCGGGATATCGGCCAGCCAGTTGCATTCTTTCAGGAATACGGTATCGCGGCCCAATGCTTCGTAGGGGCCAACCAATACCTGATTTTTATCGGGGCGCAGGCCGACGACGAACAGTGGCGCGTTGTTTTCGGTATGCCCGCCACCGATGCCAAGCCCGCGGCGCTGGCCGATGGTGTAATGGATGATACCGTTGTGTTCGCCCAGCACGCGGCCATCGATATGCACGATGTCACCGGGTTTCATCGCGCCCGGACGGAATTTTTCAACCACGCGGGCATAAGACCCGTTGGGCACGAAGCAGATATCCTGACTGTCCGGTTTGTCTGCAACGATAAGCCCGAAACGCTCCGCATGCTGGCGGGTGATATCCTTGCTCCAGCCGCCAAGGGGGAAGCGCAGGAAATCCAGCTGTTCTTGCGTGGTGGCAAACAGGAAATAGCTTTGATCCTTGCCGGCGTCGATGGCGCGGTGCAACTCGGCGCGTCCATCCGCCCCCAGCATACGCTGGATATAATGTCCCGTCGCCATGCAGTCGGCGCCAAGGTCGCGCGCGGTTTCGAGCAAATCCTTGAATTTGACGTTCTGGTTGCACTTTACGCAAGGGATAGGTGTTTCGCCGCGCAGATAGCTTTCGACGAAATCCTCGATGACGTTGTCCTGAAAACGGCTTTGGTAATTCAGCACGTAATGCTCGAATCCCATTTTTTCGGCAACGCGTTTGGCGTCGTAAATGTCTTGGCCTGCGCAGCACGCGCCTTTTTTGGCCAAGGCTTCGCCATGGTCGTAAAGCTGCAGGGTGATACCCACGACCTGATACCCCTGTTCGTGCAGCAGCGATGCCGCGACAGAACTATCGACGCCGCCCGACATGGCGACGACGACGCGCGTATCTTTTGGGTCTTTATCAAAGCCGAGTGAGTTCATCTTGCTGTTTTACCGTCTTGCTTGCCGTTTTTCGTTTTGCATGCATCGCATGCGGGCGCGTATCTTTTGGGTCTTTGGCAAATTCGGGCAGGTTTATCGCCTGCTTTTTGCTCTGCCGCGCAATATATACGGGGTGGGTGTTCAAAATCAAGTATTTTTCATATTTTAAAGACTCGTAAATCCGGCTGGCACAGGGGCGGCGGCTGTGGTTAGATGATTGAAATTTATCATTTTTGACAAGGAACCACCTATGGTAGCGCCCACCGAAACGCCGGATGATTTTGACGATGATATGGCCGCAGACGGCGAAGAAGGCGCACATGTGCTGGAATTCACCCCCGAAGACGACGCCGCCATCGAAGATATCGCCGATACCGTGATTGGGATGATGGAAGAATACGGCATGGATTGCGACATCCATTTCCCGATGTTTACCATGGAAGTCGAACAGGGCGCGACGCTGGAGGATATCGTCGAGGGATATCAGGATATTCTCGACCATCTGGCCGCCCAGATGACGGAGCAGCCGGAGTGAGCATTTACAAGGCCGTCATTTTCGACCGCGATGCCACGCTGAACCGCACCACGCAGATTTTGCGCGCGGGGCAGAAGGCGGGCGATGCGACGGACGGCTATGTACTGGCGCCGGAGGAGCTGGCGCTTTTCCCCGCCGTGAAGCCCGCGCTGGAGGCGCTGCGCGCGCAGGGGATTTTGCCGTTTGTGTTTACCCAGCAAAACTGTATCGGCAAGGGGCTCGTGAACGCAGATGACGTCGCGGCCATTCATGCGCATATGAACCGCCTGCTGGGTGATGCGGCGGCCGTTGAAAAATTCTATCTGGCCTGGAGTATCCCCGGGCAGACCGAAGACCCGCGCGCCAAACCATCGCCCGCGATGATTGTGGAGATGATGCAAGAATACGGATTTGCGCCGCGTGATGTCTTGGCGGTCGGCGATTCCATGCGCGATTACAAATCCGCCCGTGCGGCGGGGGTGGATTTTGTGTGGATACGCGACGACCTTCGCCGTGTCAGCGAAGCGGATATGCAATCAACGGGCTGCAAAATTTATGACGATGTGCAGGCGATGGTGCGCGATGTCTTTCCGCCCGCGCCTAAAGTCACGCCAAAACCCGTATCGGGGCTTTGATAATAAAAGATTTTTTGATTTTTAACCGTTTGTTCAAGTGTGCTTTGGTATAATCGGGGTGCGGAAACCAAGCTTCGTTTCCGTCAGGTAAAACCGGAGCAACCATGGCAGGGCGCAAAGACAACGACGGCGGACATCACGGTGACGATCATGTGATCGAGTTCACGCCCGAAGGCGCATTCAATATCCGCACCGCTGCCAAAAACTTCGCCCGCATGATGGAAGAGTCGAACCAGCCGCTGATCATCCACCTGCCGCATGTATCGGTGGAGTTCGAACCCGGCTGCACACCCGAAGAAATCATCGACGGATATCATCAGGGTCTGCGCCACAAATTCGTTATTCACCATTCCAACAGCAATACCGGCAAAAAGCCGCCTGCGCCCAAATAAAAAAGGGGAACAGATGCCGCTTTCGCGTGACAGGCAAAAAATCGCCTTTATTACCAATAGTCGTCAGGAAATATTTTTCATGGCGCGGCTATTATCTGCGGGGCTTTCGCCGGATATCATGGCCGACAAACATGATCCGCTGGTGATTTCCGTGCGCGGCAGCATTGGCAGCGGCAAGAAAATCATCCCCGATGCGATGCGCGAATATTTTCTGGGCAGCACCGCACTGTCGGAGGTGACAGGACGGCCGGGATATGACGAATTCTGGCGCGGGCAGGTGCGCGGACAACAGGTCGAATTCGCCTATATTGATGCCGCATGGCAAAGCGGTTACAGCCACGAAGAATTTGCCTCTCCCTATATCCATCATGTGCGCGAGGCTTTTATGGCCGTGCGCCAGCATGGCGGGATTGCTTTTGTGCATAACGATTACACGCTTGGTATCAACCGTAATGCGGGCATGGAAATCTGGATGGAAAAGCAGGGCGTGCCGAACCCCGACGGCGCAAGGGCGCGCGCGCATGAAAGCCCGCTGGCTGGAAAATTCAGAACGGCGAACAGCAAAGACCGTGAAAACGAGTGGATACGCTATATCGAGATTGAAGTCGCCGACAAACGCCTGCTGGATTCACCGAAGTTCGGCGATGTGCTGGACAAACTCAGAAACCGCCACAAAGGCGTGAAGCTCACAGCCAAATAATAGACGTCAAGGGTGCGCCTTATTTATCCCATGGCGCTTTCGCGCCGGGCAGGGCGACGGTGATGCCGTCCAGATCATCGCTCATCAAAATCTGGCAGCCAAGGCGCGAGGTTTTTTTGAGGTCAAAGGCGAGGTCAAGCATGTCTTCCTCTTCCTCTTTTTTCTCGTCCAGTTTGTCAAACCATGCTGGGTCGACGACGACGTGGCAGGTCGCGCAGGCAAGGCAACCGCCGCAGGCCCCTTCGATATCAATCCCGTGCTTGTGCGAAATTTCCATGAGCGAAAGGCCATTCGGCGCATCGACCGTGCGCTCGGTGCCGTCTTTTTCGATGAAGGTCATTTTGGGCATGGCATATCCTGTTTAGTGCGGGGTTGCATCGTTGGGTTTTGTATCAAAAAGCGCCTGTTTGTCCGCACAATCCGTGCAGGCAAGGCAGGCAGAGATATCATAGCGGGGAGAGGGGCACAAGCTGTAGTCTTTTTCCGCCTCTGCCCTGAACAAAAAGGCCTTGCCGGAAAAACGCTCTGCTGCCTGCGTGGCGTTTTGCGCGGTCATCTGCGCGCGAATATAGGGCGTCGATTGTCCGCTGGCGGCGGGTTTGTGGAATTCGTAGCCATTTGCGGCGGCGCCGGTTTTGGCGCTATAGGTATATTCAGCACGCAGCTTTTTATAAACGGCGGCGGTTTTCGATACGTCCAGCGCCATGAGTTTATCTTTTATCGCCGCACATTCCGCGCAAGGCAGGCAGCTGAGCGGTTCGCTTTTCGCGCCGCAGGCCATCATATTTCCGGCTTCCTCAACGATATAAACATATCCCGACGTAAACAATGCAGCGTGCCGCCCGCCCAGGGCGAGAAACGGCGCAGGATTTTCCGGCGCGATAAATTCGGTGACCGCGCCAATCGGCCCCGTGCCGCCGCCAAGCCCGCCGTAGATATCACGCTCTGTGACGCTATCGGTTTGAATGGTTGCAACCGCTTCGGCAAAACCCGCGCGCGGCAGCAGGCACAGCAGAAAAGCGGCCATCAAAAGAAACGCCCCTTTACCCATGTTTTGCCCCTGTGCGCTGCTGAACGCGGCTATACATTTTCAGCCATTGTTCGATAAAGAAATCGACATCTTTTTCCGTGGTGTTCCAGCCGAGGCTGGCCCGCAGGGACGCGCCGGCGGCTGCGTCATCCGCCCCCATGGCTTTGAGAACATGCGAGGCCTTGACCGTGCCGCTGGAGCAGGCGGAGCCATTGCTGACGCAAATCCCCGCAAGGTCGAGCGAGATGAGCTGCGTTTCCGACGGCGCGCCGGGCAGGGCGAACATGGTGGTATTGGCGATGCGCGGCATGTCTTTGCCAAAGAAAACCAGTTCGGGCGCAGCAGCCGCAAGGCTGGCTTCGATTTTATCCCGCCAGACGGCGAGTTTCTGGAACCCGTCCACATCAATCAATGTCGCGGCATGGCCGAAGGCGACGATACCGGGCAGGTTTTCCGTGCCGCTGCGGATGTTTTTTTCCTGATTGCCGCCGCGCACCATGGGGGCGACGGGGTTGCAGTTGCAAATGACAAGGCAGCCCACGCCCTGCGGCCCGCCCATTTTGTGGGCGGAGAGGGTAACGAAATCCGCGCCCAGCTTTTGCACATCCAGCGGGATTTTGCCAAAAGCCTGTACGGCATCGGTATGCACCAACGCGCCGCGTTTGCGGGCGATGGCGACGATGTCGGCCATGGGCTGGATGACGCCGGTTTCGTTGTTGACGTGCATCACGGAAATCAGAGTCTGGCGCGTATTGCCTTCCAGCATTTTATCAAGCGCCGCGACATCCACGATGCCGCTGGGCAGTACGGGCAGCACTTCCGCATCGCCGCGCACGCCAAGGACGGAGGGGTGTTCGATGGCGGAGACAATCACGCGCTCCATCCCCGCACCGAGCAGGGCGAGGTTATTCGCCTCCGTCGCGCCGCCTGTGAATACAATCACATCACGCGTTCCAATATGCAGCGCCGCAGCAATTTCGCCGCGCGCCTGTTCGATTCTGCGCCGTGCTTCGCGTCCGGCCTTGTGAATAGCGGAGGCATTGCCCGGAAACACCAGCATTTCCTGCATTTTTTCAACCACGGCGGGCTTCATCGGCGTCGTCGCGTTGTGATCCAGATAGGTGAGTCCGCTTATGCTCATTTGTGTTCTAAATACCGTTCAGTCGAGTCGAAAAATCTGTGAACAACGAAATATAAATAATTGATATATATGACGAATTCAAGATTTTTCTTGCTATCATTTTTTCATTATGTATAGTTTCGTCTTCGATAGAGGTTGTAAAGCAAAACAAGAAATATTCAACCGTAAGGCAGCAGGAGGCTAAATCTCAATATGCCAGAAGTCATGATCACCGGCCCGGCCGGACGTCTCGAAGGCCGCTACAAGCACAGCAAGATCCCCGGGTCGCCCATCGCGCTCATTCTTCATCCCAATCCGCAGCGCGGCGGGACGATGAATAACAAAATTTCCTATACCCTGTTCCAGTCCTTCGCGGATCGCGGCTTTTCGACGCTGCGTTTCAACTTCCGCGGTGTCGGGCGTTCGCAGGGTGAATTCTCTCACGGCGAAGGCGAACTGGCCGATGCGGCATCCGCACTCGACTGGCTGCAAAGCGTCAACCCCGGCGCATCGTCCGTTTGGGTTGGCGGTTTCTCCTTCGGTGCGTGGATTGGCATGCAACTGCTGATGCGCCGCCCCGAAATCGACGGCTATGTGTCGATTTCCCCGCCTGCAAACATCTATGACTTCAACTTCCTCGCCCCGTGCCCGAACGAAGGTCTTATCGTTCAAGGCGACACGGATCAGGTCGTGAATGTCGAATCCGTCAACAAACTCGTCGACAAGCTGAAAGAACAGCGCGGCCCGAACGGCGTGGATTACCGCGTCATCCCCGGCGCCGGCCACTTCTTCAACAACCCCGGCGAAACCGAGCTGATGTCGAAATACGTGGGCGACTACCTCTACCGCGCCCTGTCTTCGCAAGAAGCCGCCGCGTAAGCGAAATAGATACCCTCTATTTACAAGCACACAAAAAACCGCCCCTGTTACGAGGGGCGGTTTTTTGTTATTTTTTATTTATGTACCCAAATTCTTTAGTTTCGAACAGGGTTTGTCCTACTAAATTTAATATATTTCTTCGTGCTTCTTGGTCATTACCAGCACCGTCAAGCAAATGATTAAAGGTTTGCAAGGTTACAGACCTGTGTTTGTTTTTTAGTTCATTATGTTTGTTAATTTTATAGTTCTTTAAAACCCAAAGATTCCCAAAAACTAATATAGATAGGCAGAAAAATTTAGAGGCTAGCACTCCTGCAAATAAAAACGGAGGTACGTCTTGTGTTTTATCTTTATCTATGTAGTTCATGAATATTGAGTTGACGTCATCATATATTCCATAGGAGACATACGCAGAAATTGCTAAATAGAATACACCCATAAACATCCAGATTGTAGCCGCTTCTTCGTGGTTGCGCGCTACAGGGGCAAAGAATTTATCTTCAAATGTTTTTATGGCTTTGGAGACTTGTAGTTTTTGTATCTCCCTTTGAATCAATAGTTCAGCATCTTTTTTATGCCTGGCTTCGGAATCTTCTAGCTTTTTTTTAAGAAAGGCAGCCTCTGTCAAGCTGATGAATTCCGCAACTGAAGATGAGAGGGCGCCTGCTAGGTCGTCTCTTCTTTCTTGTAGTGCGTTTATTGGGGGAAGGCTTTTTTCATCTTCCCAGAAAGCTTTAATCTCCATAAGAAGATTTATAATTTTATCACTCTCGGTATATATTTTAAAAAGCGCCTGCTTACTCAGTGCAAGGCGGGAGATGCCGCAGAATTGCAAGTCTTGTGTAGTTTTAAGTAAGAGTTTAATATCCTCGCTTGATCTAAAAAAGCTTTTGTGAAAGCGAATGGATTGGCTATTTTCCGACCATTTTTTGTTGTATGAATAAAATTCATCGTCAATCAGGAGTTGTATGATAGGGGTGAGTTTGCTCTCAATCTTAGAGCTTAAATCAAGGTTATGTAGGTTTTGTATATCCATCTCTCAAACCTCTGGCGGTTTGTTGCCGTTGACGGTTTTCTTGGGCGGCGTGGCGTTGGTGGTGTCGTCGTTGGTGTTGTTGTGGTTCACCGACGGCGTTGCCGTGAGCTGGGCGAGGTAGCGGTCGGCCTCCAGCGCGGCCATGCAGCCCATGCCGGCGGCGGTCACGGCCTGGCGGAAGATTTTATCTTTCACGTCGCCCGCAGCGAAAACGCCCGGAATATTGGTTTCGGTGCTGTCAGGTTTGGTGACGATATAGCCGTCGGCGTCAATCGTGACCTGGCCTTTGAACAAATCGGTGGCGGGTTTGTGGCCGATGGCGACAAAAACGCCGTCGACCTTCATGTCGGTGACCTGTCCGGTTTTCAGGTTTTTGATTTTGGCGCCGGTCACGCCCATGTTGTCGCCCGTGACTTCCTCAAGCGCGCTATCCCATACCACATTGATTTTCGGGTGGTTGAACAGGCGGTCCTGCATGATTTTTTCAGCGCGGAAGCTGTCACGGCGATGCACGACGGTGACTTTGGTCGCGAAGTTGGTGAGGAACAGCGCTTCTTCGACCGCAGAATTTCCGCCGCCGACGACGATGACTTCCTTGCCGCGGTAGAAAAATCCGTCGCAGGTCGCGCAGGCGGAAACGCCTTTGCCTTTATATTGTTCTTCGGACGGCAGGCCGAGCCATTTGGCCTGTGCGCCCGTCGCGATGATGACGCTGTCGGCCAGATACACATCGCCGCTGTCGCCGATGGCTTTTTTCGGGTTGCTGTTCAAATCGACGCTGGTGATGATGTCGCTGATCATTTCGGTGCCGACGTGTTCGGCTTGTTCCTTCATTTGCTCCATCAGCCACGGGCCCTGAATGGGGGCGGCGAAGCCGGGGAAGTTTTCAACGTCGCTGGTAATGGTCATCTGCCCGCCGGGCTGCATGCCGGCAACCAGCAGGGGCTTCAGGTTCGCGCGCGCGGTGTAAATCGCCGCCGTGTAGCCTGCGGGGCCGGATCCGATGATCAGCACCTTGGTGCGGTGGGTCTTGGACATTGTTTATTTTCCTTCCTTGTTCATCTGTGTCTTGTTGTTCAAATCCAAATCCGGATTCAGGTTGATATTCATTTTTTGCGCAATC
Organism: uncultured Micavibrio sp.; assembly: GCA_964551435.1. Lineage (GTDB taxonomy): Bacteria > Pseudomonadota > Alphaproteobacteria > Micavibrionales > UBA2020 > UBA2020. Next base: position 101,793 of record CAZKBS010000002.1, on the reverse strand, counting down.
GCGGCGGCGACTTTTTCGGTATCGCGCGGCGGGTCATAGTGCCAGTTATCGAGCGTACCGTCGAAGGGGCGGGTATATCCCTGTTCGCGCAGCAGGCGGTGGAAATTATCCAGCCTGCGCGCGCCGCCTTCGAGCGCCGCGATATACACGGGTTTGCCCGTCGAAATCGCCTCCGACGCCATGGACACGCTGTCTTCGGTCACTATGATATAATTTGCCAGCGCCAGAAAGCCAAAATAGGGGTTTTCGCCCTGTCCGTCCCAGAAAAAAACATTCTTTCCGGTCAATTTTGCGCGCAGAAGGGCGGCATTGTCCTCCCCCGTGCGGCGTGAGGCCGTCACCATCAGCCCGGCCCCCGATGCGGCGAGTTTTTGCAGACCTGTGGCCAGTTTTTCGGCGGCGGCGGGCGTCATGCGGTGGGCGCGGCTATTGCCGCCTATCATCACGGCAACGCGCGGCGCGGGCAGGGCGGCCAGCTTGCAGCCCCATGTGCCGCGCGCTGCCGCCAATTTTTGCGGCGTCACGCGATGCAGCCCCGCCGTAGTCACCAGAACATTATCGCCGTGGATATCGTCATGCTGCGGGGCAATCACGATGTCGAAAAGGCGGGCGGGCAGTTTCGGGTCCTGTATCTGCACCAGAAGGGTTTTGCCGCCGCTTTGGCGTTTGATGTCGAGGCCGATGCCCACGGCCTTGCGGCCGCTGACCAGCGCAATATCGGGCCACGGCGGGGCGATGCTGTCGCTGCCGGCAGCGAGGGCGTATTGGTGCCCCAGCCGTAGCCACGGGCTGAGCTGTTTCCACGGGAAGCGGAGCTTGACGCGCTTGATAACGGGCGTTATACCCATCGCCTCGGCCACGCCGATGCACTGGTTTTCCGTGCCGGCGATGCCTTCGGTAACGACCCAGCATGTCGGGGGGCGTTCTGACAATTCAAGCTCCTGAATTTAAACGTGAAATCAGGATTAAGTATAACGGTTTGCGCCGTTTTGACAAATCCCCCTCGGCAATATTTTTAAAGTTTATGGGTCGAATTATTTCTCTTGAAACAAAAATATGATAATATTATTACATTAATGAGTTTGATTCTAACCCTGTCAGGTATCCCCCTATGCCAAAAGTAAAACTGGATCGTATTGATCGCAAAATCCTTCATGATCTGCAAGAAAACGGTCGCATGACCAACGTCGAGCTTGCCGAGCGCGCGGGCATTTCCGCGCCGCCATGCCTGCGCCGTGTGCGCGCACTGGAAGAAGCGGGGGTTATCAAGGGCTATCACGCCGATATCGACCCCAATTCGCTGGGCTTTGGTGTGACGGTTTTCGCGCAGGTGGGCCTGTCCAATCAGGCGGAAACCGACCTCAAGAAATTCGAAGACCTCGTGCGCGGCTGGCCGCTGGTGCGCGAGTGCTATCTGGTATCGGGCGAAGCGGATTACATCCTCAAAATCGTGGCGGAAGACTGGGATGCGTATCAGAAATTCCTGACCTCGCACCTGACGACCGCGCCGAACGTCAGCCACATCAAATCCGCGCTCGGCATCCGCGTTGCCAAGCACAAGCCGGGCGTGCCCGTCGACGTCGAATAATCGTCGCCGCCGCGCCGGATACGGAATCAGGATATGAGCTTTCAGTCATGCCGTTCACGCATCGAAGCGATGGTGACGTCAAAATCCTTTGTGAACGCGATTACCGCTGTCATTCTGGCGAACGCGGTGACGCTGGGGCTTGAAACCAGTGACTGCATCATGGCGGCGCACGGGCCGCTGATACGCGCATTTGATCATGTCATTCTGGGCATTTTCGTTGCTGAATTGATATTGAAGGTTTTCGCCCTCGGCAGCCGGTTTTTCAAAAGCGGCTGGAATCTTTTCGACTTCGCGGTTGTCGCCATATCGCTGTTTCCGGCGAGCGGACCGTTCGCGGTGCTGCGGACGCTGCGCGTGCTGCGTGTCATGCGGCTGATTTCAACAGTCCCCAGCCTGCGCCGTGTGGTGTCGGCGCTGTTGACGGCCATACCCGGCATGACATCGGTTATGTCTGTTTTGCTGGTCATTTTTTATGTATCGGCCGTCATGACCACCCAGATTTTCGGCGCGGTGGATGATGCGCGCATGCAGGCGCTTTACGGTTCTATCGGCGATTCAATGTTTACCTTGTTCCAGATCATGACACTGGAAGGCTGGCATGAAATTGCCGAGGTAACCCTTGAATACTATCCGTCGTCATGGGCGTTTTTTGTGATCTTTATCGTGGTGACGTCTTTTGCGGTGTTGAACCTGTTTATCGGGATTATCGTCGATGCGATGAATATTCTGCACGACGAAGCCGGCGACACGCTCGCCCACCGCGATCATACCGAGGAAATGCAGATTCTGCTTGAAGTAAAAGCTGAGATAGAAGCATTGCGAGACGAAGTCGCGACACTAAGAAAGCCATGATTTTAAGGGCAGGCGATGCGTGCTTAGTCAAGCGATGCATAGCCGTGATATTTTTTCAAAAGATACAAATGAAAAACCGCGATGAAGGCCGCCACGGGAATAGTGGCCAGTACAACCATATGCGCGGCTATACCAGCATCGGCGATAAAAGCCCTGAGCGTGCCGCACAGGAATACGTTTGTGACGGCGGCCAATATAAAAAGCGGATATTGCCTGCGGTTTGTCCGCCATAGAAAACAGGCCGCCTGCCAGTAGAAAGACTGCAAAAGCAGACCGAGCACGCTGAGTCCGGCAAGTATTGGCAGGTCAACGGTGCCGTCGGATAGAAAAAGCAGGCGTAGCGTTTCGCGAAAACCGTTTTCTGGCTGCTGTAAGAGAATACCTGCGACAATTGGACAAGCCACAATTGTCGGTGGCACAAGTAAAACAAGCACCATGATTTGCAGGCGCAAGGATTTAATAAAAATCATACGAGAGCGTCCATGCAGGACATACCGTAAGTTTTCCCTTGCTGTCAGGCGTACTTGACTTCCAGCACTTCGTAGGCGCGGGGGCCTTTGGGGGTGTGGACTTCGACGCTGTCGCCGACCTGTTTGCCAATTAGCGCGCGCGGCAGCGGGGCGGTGAGGGCGAGCAGGCTCTTTTCGATATCGGCTTCGTATTCGCCGACAATCTGGAAGGCCTGTTCCTGATCGGTTTCCTCATCCACGACTTTCACCCATGCGCCGAAACGCACGACCTTGTCGTTGAACTTGCTGGGGTCGATGACATCGGCGCGCGACAGGCGGTCTTCGAGGTCGGCGATGCGGCCTTCGATAAAGCTCTGGCGTTCGCGCGCGGCGGCGTATTCGGCGTTTTCAGACAGGTCGCCGTGCGAACGCGCTTCGGCAATCGCCTCAATGACGGCAGGGCGCTCCACGGACTTGAGGTGTTTGATTTCCTCTTCAAGGCGGGCATAACCTTCGGCGGTGATGGGGAGCTTGGTCGTCATATCTTTGTCATCCTTGTACTTCGTCGGCGCATGGTTTTTTGCATGCGCAAAAATATCGAACTGTCTTTTCCTGCTTTTTTCCTGTAGGCATCCTGCCGCAAGCGCGGCGGCATGCGGTATCAGGAAAACAGCGGGAAGACAGTGCGCGTATTCATTGTGTTGTTCTTTGAAACTCTGTGTCTGGTTGTTCCGTCAGGCCGCCGCCAGATAATCCTGCAGCGATTTGACGTCAAACGGCCCCGATTGACGCAGGGCGGCTATGGCATCCACAGCCGCCTTCGCACCGGAAATCGTCGTATAGTAGGGAATCTTATTCTGTAACGCCGCGCGGCGCAAGTTAAAGTCGTCGGCCACGGCCTGCGGGCCATCGGTGGTGTTCAGCATCAGCGCGATGTCGCCGTTGATCATGGCATCAATGATATGTGGTTGACCTTCATGGACTTTATTGACTTTGCGGGCGCGGATTCCGGCCTCTACAAGGTGTTTTGCCGTCCCGCTGGTGGCAACAATATGAAAACCCATATCAGCCAGTTTGGCCGCGAGCGGGATAATCACGTTCTTATCACTGTTGCGAACCGAGATAAAAACCGTGCCCGACAGGGGCAATTTGGCGCCCGCGCCGATGCGCGCCTTGGCAAATGCGCGGCGGAAATCGCGGTCGATGCCCATGACTTCGCCGGTGGAGCGCATTTCTGGCCCAAGCACCGAATCCACCTTGGGGAAACGGTCGAAGGGGAAGACGGGCGCTTTCACCGATACGTGGTCGAATTTGCGGTGGTGGATGATGCCTTCGGCTTTCAGCGCCGCGATTTTATCGCCCGTCATCAGGCGCGTGGCGGCCTTGATGATGCCCATGCCGGTCGCTTTGGCCACAAACGGTACGGTGCGCGACGCGCGCGGGTTCACTTCGATGACATAGATTTCATAGGCATCCAGATTGGCGGGGTCGCGGCTTTGCTGCACGGCGAATTGCACGTTCATCAGGCCGGCAACACCCAGCGCCTTGGCAAGCGTGATGCTCTGGTCCATCAAATCAATCACAATTTCCTGACGCAGCGAATGCGGCGGCAGGGAACATGTGCTGTCGCCCGAATGGATGCCCGCTTCTTCGATATGTTCCATCACGCCGGCGATGAAGACTTCCTTGCCATCGCTCAGCGCATCGACATCTACTTCGATGCAGTTTTGCAAGTATTTGTCGATCAGCACCGGCGCATCGCCGGAAACCTCGACGGCGGTATTGATATAACGTCGCAGGGACGCGGTATCATGCACGATTTCCATGCCGCGCCCGCCCAGCACGTAAGACGGGCGGATCACGATGGGATAGCCGATGTCGTGGGCAATTTTTTCCGCCTCGGCCGCGCTGCGGGCAAGGCCGTTGGCGGGCTGTTTCAGTTTTGCCTTGTGCAGCAGTTTTGAAAAACGCTCGCGGTCTTCGGCAAGGTCGATGGCATCGGGGCTGGTGCCGAGAATTTTGACGCCCGCCTGTTCAAGGTCACGGCAGAGTTTCAGCGGCGTTTGTCCGCCCAGCTGCACGATAACGCCGAGCACTTCGCCGTTTTTCTTTTCGGCGTCGATAATATCCAGCACTTTTTCGGCGGTAATCGGCTCGAAATACAAACGGTCGGAGGTATCGTAATCCGTCGATACAGTTTCAGGGTTGCAGTTGATCATGATGCTTTCGATGCCTTTTTCGCGCAGGGCGAAGGAGGCATGGACACAGCAATAATCAAATTCGATGCCCTGACCGATGCGGTTGGGGCCGGAGCCGATGATGATGGCTTTTTTGCGGTTCGACGGCGCGCATTCATTGCTGAGCGCGCGGTCGGTTTCGTATGTCGAATACATATAGGACGTATCCGACGGAAATTCGCCCGCGCAGCTATCCACGCGTTTGAAAACGGGCAGCGCGTCCGCTTTATGCCGCGCCTTGGTGACATCGGCAGTTTTCTTGCCCGTCAGCTGGGCAAGCCGCGCGTCGGAAAAGCCGAGCTGTTTGACGGCAATCCATTCAGCTTGGGTTTTGGGTAGGCCTTCCTTGCGGATGCGTTCTTCTTCGGTGACCAGTTTTTTGATTTTTTCCAAAAACCACGGGTCGAATTTGCAATGGTCGTGGATTTCTTCGGTGGAAAATCCGTGGCGATAGGCCTGCGCGATGACCAGCAGGCGGTCGGGGCGCGGCTGCGACAGGGCGGCCAGCACGTGCTGTGGGTGGAATTCCTCACCCGCGGGCGCCAGGTTCATTTCCTTCAGCCCGACAAGGCCGGTTTCCATGGAACAGAAAGCTTTTTGCAAAGACTCTTCGAACGTGCGGCCCATCGACATAACCTCGCCGACAGACTTCATGGATGTCGAGAGGCGCTCTTCCGTGCCGCGGAATTTTTCAAAACTGAAACGCGGCATTTTGGTGACGACGTAATCAATTGTCGGCTCGAACGACGCAGGGGTCGTTTTGGTGATGTCGTTTGTCAGTTCGTCCAGCGTGTAGCCGACGGCCAGCTTGGCCGCGACCTTGGCAATCGGAAAGCCCGTCGCCTTGGACGCAAGTGCGGAGGAGCGACTGACGCGCGGGTTCATTTCAATGACGACCAGACGGCCATCGGCGGGGTTGACCGCGAATTGCACGTTCGATCCGCCCGTTTCAATACCTATACCGCGCAAAACCGCCAGCGAGGCGTTGCGCATGACCTGATATTCTTTATCTGTCAGCGTCAGAGCCGGGGCGACGGTGACGCTGTCACCTGTATGGATGCCCATCGGGTCGATATTTTCGATGGAGCAGATGATGATGCAGTTGTCGGCTTTGTCGCGCACGACCTCCATTTCATATTCTTTCCAGCCCAGCACGGATTCTTCGATAAGAATTTGCTTCACCGGCGATGCCGCAAGGCCGGAGCGTACGATATCCACATATTCATCGCGGTTATAGGCAATGCCGCCGCCGGTACCGCCCAGCGTAAAGGACGGACGGATGATGGCAGGCAGGCCGACATGCTCAAGGCTGTCCATCGCTTCGCCAAAGGTGCTGACGGTGCGGCTTTTGGGACATTCAAGCCCCAGCTTAGCCATGGTTTCCTTGAACAGCTGGCGGTCTTCGGCCAGTTCAATCGCACGCTGGTTGGCGCCAATCAGCTCGATACCCAGACGCTCCAGCGTGCCATTCTTGGCCAGCGCTAGCGCGGTGTTCAGCGCCGTCTGTCCGCCCATGGTCGGCAGCAGCGCATCGGGGCGTTCTTTTTCGAGGATTTTGGCGACAATTTCCGGCGTAATCGGTTCGATGTACGTTGCATCGGCGAGTTCCGGATCCGTCATGATGGTCGCGGGGTTGGAGTTGATGAGGATGACGCGGTATCCCTCGTCGCGCAGCGCCTTGCAGGCCTGCGTGCCGGAATAGTCAAACTCGCATGCCTGTCCGATAACGATGGGTCCGGCACCGATGAGCGCGATGCTTTTTATATCGGTACGTTTTGGCATGTGCGTGTCCTCTTTTACTTGTCCGTGGTTGTGACGGTTATTGTGTTTGTTCGGCTTCTTCGGCGGCGCGCATTTTGACTGGATACAAATGTATCAGCATGCGCATGGGGTTGGTGTAATCATCCGTCCACGCGCGCAGCGATTTGTCGGCGGCCAGTTCGACCCACTGCATATCGCGTAGCGGCATCAGCGTGTCGCGGTTTTTGGACATCGCCATCCAGAAGCTGGAAGAGGCGAATGGATAACGGCGGTTGAACTCCTCGTTCCCCTCGACTTCTTCGAACGTATGCAGTCGGGTGCGGGAATAAATTCCGACCTCCGCCGCGTTTTTCGCCAGAATGGGGGCAAGGTTGAAATACCGGTTCGAAATATTCATGACCAGCATGCCGTTGTCATCCAGCTTTCCGAGGTAGCTCCGGATAGCATCCGTCGTTAGCAGGTGGATGGGGATGGTGTCCGACGAAAATGCGTCGATGATAATCATGTCGAATTTTTCATCAAGCTTTTCAAGTTCGATGCGGCCATCGCCGACAATGATACGCGGCGGGCGTTTGCCCGTGCAATCGTCAAGGAAGGTGAAATGGCTTTTTGCGACATCGACAACGCCCTGATCGATTTCAATAAACGTCATTTCCGTGTCCGGTGTCGAATAGCAATTGATGGTGCCGACGCCAAGGCCGATGACGGCAACCCTTTTGGGCTGGTACAGCATGAACGTATTGCCAAGGGGGCCGATTTCGGTGAAATACGTGGTCGGTGTCTTGTTATACGGCTTTTCCATGATCTGGGTGCCGTGCGTCGTCGTGCCGTGATACATGAAACGGGCGGTGTATTTCTGCCCCTCGATCTGCATCGGGCGCTCGAAAATAGTAATGACACCGAAAAAGTTACGTTCGGTCAGTAGCTGGTTTTTGGGCAGGATGATTTCCGTCAAAATCAGCATCGCCACGCAGCCGGCAATGGCGCTGCGCACGTTTGCAGACATGATGATGAACATAACCGCCATGGCAATATCGACCATGACGATTTGCGGCGTGATGATGCCGACCGCCGTCGAATAGATGGCGGGGGCAATCGTTTTGATAAATATATAATATCCGCCGACAAGGCCGATGCTGATGAGGATCAGCGTACGGCCGTAGCGCGTCAGCGGCTTTTTGAAGGCCGGATTGACGAACAGCGACAGGATCATGAGAAGCGGATATTCAATCAGGCTGTCGAGCGTATAGGGAATGATAAAGGCATTCAGAATACCGCCAAGCGCCCCGCCGATGGACATCATCAGGTAGAATTCTGTCAGATGTTTACGGCTGTTTTCGGGGCGTCTTTGCGCCAGTAGCATGTGGCACAGCAGTGCAACCACGCTGAAGGCGAATACGTGGAACAGCATCGCCGGCCACGAGAGGCGCATCAGCAGGTTATTGCTCGACAGCAGGCCGATGACCAGCGGCACCACCAGCGGATGCAGCTGGTTGATGGTGTCGAAAGAAACAAACGGCTTTCGGCTGAACGCGATAACGAATGTCAGCAGATAAGCGCCCAGCGGCAGTACCCATATCATCGGGGCGGAAAAAATATCCGTCGAGATATGTGTCGTGACGCCCGACAGCAGGCTGGAGGGAATAAACGCCAGCAAAATCCAGCGCAGGCGCTGCGTGTTCGATACTTTGATGTTGTCTTCGGTGGAGGGTTGGGCTTCCGCGGCGCTATGATTGCGCACATGGCCGCGCGCAATCAGCAGGCAACTGGTGGCCAGTATGATGAGCAGCAGGAAAGCGCCTTGCCATACCTGTGTCTGGGCAGACAGCCCCAGCTGCGGTTCGGCGAGAATGGGATAAGCGAAAAGTCCCGCGAAACTGCCAAGGTTACTGGCCGCATAAAGGAAGTACGGGTCATTCGCCGAAGGGTGCCCCGTTTCGGTAAACAAACGCTGGATGGTCGATGACGTGGCCGAGAGTGCAATAAATGGCACCGCGACCGTCAATGTCAGCAGGCGCAGGATTTCGATGGAAATCGGCAGTTTCTCGTCCAGTCCGTCCGAGAGGTGCAGCGGCAGAAAAAAAGTCCCCGCGAGAAGCGCCAGAATATACAGCATCCCGTGTCGCCGCGGCGTTGCCATCGACAGCGCATGGGCCAGAAAATACCCGACCAGCAGCATGATCTGGAAGAACGCCATGGCGACAATCCAGCCCGCCGGCGTGCCGCCGATAAGCGGCAGCAGCATTTTGCCCACCATCGGCTGGACGGCGAACATCAGCGCCGCAGAAATAAATAACGTGCCGCTGAAAAGATACAGCGCGACGTTACCGTTGTTTTTCGGGGAGGATGCGGTTGTGGTCGTCATTGTTTTTGACCTTTGATGCGATAGGTGTGGCTTTCGGGCGGTGTCAGGTGAATGACGCTCATGATGTTGGTGTAGTCATCCGTCCAGTAGGTTGTATTTTTACCGTCAAGTTCCTGCCAATGTTTTTCTTTGGTCAACTTGGAGAGGTCGGCTTCTTTTCCGGCCAATACCATCCAGCGGCTAGGCGTCGTGAAAGGACGGTCATCGTAAGGGAAGAAACTGAAACGATTTTGCAGACCAAAAGCATCCGCATAAGCGGCGAACAGGCTTTCGAGGTAGAAAAACCGGTTGGACAGGTGCAGAACCAGAATGCCGTCGGGCTTCAGCTTCTTCATGTATTCGTCAATCGCTTCCTTGGTCAGCAGGTGCGTCGGAATAGAGTCAGAAGAAAAAGCATCGACGATAATCATGTCGAGATTGCGGTCTTCCATGCGGGCAAGTTCCAGCCTACCATCGCCCACGATAATTTTGGGCGGGGCGGCCGATTTGCAATCGCTGAGGAAGGTGAAATAGTTTTCTGCCGTCGTCACCATGTCGGGGTCGATTTCGATAAAGGTGAAATGGCGATCCGGCGCGTTATAGCAGTTGATGACACCGGCGCCGAGGCCGATAACGGCAACCTGTTTCGGTTTTTTCATCTCGAACGCATCGCCAAGCGGTCCGCGCGGAGAGAAATAAAGCGTCGGGGTGTTACGGTATTCGGGTGGCTCCAGAATTTGCAGGCCGTGGGTGGTGGTGCCATGCACGATAAAGCGGACTTTGTAGTCCTTGCTTTCCATTTGTTCCTTGTTGCTTGCCAGCGGATTGTCGATGGTAATCATGCGTTCGAATACGCGGATGGTGCCATAGAAGTTACGGCTGCTGTGCTGGATATCGGCAGCGTCGGTCATGAACTGCGAAAGCAGGAACAGAAGCGCTGTCAGGCCAAGCAGCGTGGGCATTTTGAAAACATCGACAAAACGCTGTGCGATAAACGCAATCGCCGTGATCAACATCAAAACAATAATTGTCAGGTTCGCCAGTGCATCTTTGGGCACAAGGAACTGCGGCAGTGTTTGCCCCATCGTCAGGGCGGAGATCAGGCAGATCAGGCAAATCAACCCCGCAGCCAGACCTTTTTTCTGTATGGCTGGATGCAGCAGCAGTGAAAAGACAAGAATAAGAGGCAACTCCATCATGCGTACGGCAAAAGCGGGCACGATGAAGGCGTTGAAAATGCCGCCCAGCGCGCCGCCGACGGACATCATCAGGTAAAAACCGGTCAGGTGTTTGCGGTTTTCATCCAGCGGGCGCAGTGCGGCCAGACGCAGATGGCAGCTCAGCGCCACGATGAAAAATATACCCAGATAGAAAAATACACCATTCCAGCTGGCCAGCCATTTGAGTTTGTAGATACTGGCAAACAGAATAACGGCAATCACGGCCCAAGGGTGAAGGGCTTGCACCAGCCAGAGCGGAATAATGCTTTTGCGGCTGAAAGCGATGACAAAGGTAAGCAGGTAGAGCGCCAGTGGCAGTACCCACATCATCGGCACCGACATGATATCGGTGGTGATATAGAACGTGACGCCCAGCAACAGGCTCGACGGGACGAAGGCCAGTAGCATCCATTGCATATACTGCGCGCCGGTGACGGGCACGGTCGGGCCAGCAGCGTTCTGTGGCGCCGCTTTTGTTTCTTTGCCGGAAAGTGCAAGACATATAGCCGCCAGCGCAATCAAGCCGCAATAAAACCACGTCACATAGCGGGTTTGTTCGGATAGCGCGAGGCTCGGCTCGAACACCAGCGGATAAAGCAGCAGGCCGGAAAAACTGCCGATGTTGCTGGCAACGTAAAGGAAATAAGGGTCATGCGCGGATTTATGGCCTGTGGTGGTAAACAGGCGCTGTATCGTTGATGATGTCGCCGATACCGCCACAAAAGGCAGGGCGAGGGCAAAGGTCAGGATAATAAAAATGCCGCTTGCATCGGGGGTCACGTCAAGCTTTTGCACATAGGGCGCTAGCATGACGGGCATCGAAACAAGTCCGATGCAAAGAAGCCCGATATAAGTCATCGCATGCAGCCGCGCCGGCAGCTTCGCCAAAAGATGCGCTGCCAGATAGCCGACCAGTAGCATGATTTGGAAAAACGCCATGGCCACAATCCAGCCCGCGGGTGTGCCGCCGACGATGGGCAGCAGCATTTTGCCGGTCATGGGCTGAATAGCGAACATCAGCGACGCCGAGAGGAACAGGGTCAGGCTGAAAACAATCAGAGCTGCCTGCTGACGGAAGCCGGACGGCTGTGCTGCGGTTTGTGCGGTCATTTCTTCTCCTGCTCGGTCTTTTTGATTTTTATAGCAAGGGGCGATAATTGGTAAATGGCGCTGAGAAGATCGGAGTAATCATCCGTCCACAGCTTGCCCTCGCTGGCTTTTATTTTTTGCCATTCTTTATTGTGCTTTTTCAAGACGTCCAGATTGCCGCGCGAAATCACCAGCCATTTGCTGGGGTAGCGGAACAGCAGGTTGCTGTCGTGTTTGAATTTATAGTCAAAGCGGAAGCTGTGCTCCAGACCCAGTTGGTTGGCGATGGCAACCAGGCGGTCTTCCAGCATGAAATAGCGATTGGACAAATGAAACGCGACGACGCCGTTCAGGCTGGTATGGTTGATGTATTCGACCATCGCCTCCAGCGTCATCAGGTGGACAGGGATTGAATCCGACGAAAACGCATCGACGATAATTAGGTCGAACGCGCCGACCGGTTGCTTGGCGATTTCCAGACGTCCGTCGCCGATGATGATATCGGGCGGGTTGTCGTTGGCGCATTCTTTGAGGTAATAGAATTTTTCCTGTGCGACCTTGACCATCGACGGGTCGATTTCAAAAAAGGTGAAGTGGCGACCGGGCGCGGTATGACAGCTGAGGACGCCCGCGCCGAGGCCGATAGCACCGATTTTCGCGGGCTTGAAAACCTCGAAAACATCTCCGAGCGGACCGGGTTTGCTGTAATAAGCCGTCGGCTCGGTCCGCAGGATGTCGGGGGACAAGACCTGCACCCCGTGCACCGTGGTGCCATGATGCAACATGCGCAGCTGATAGCGGATATTGCTCGCCGTAACGCTGGGGCTGTCAAATACCCGTATCGTGCCGTAAAAACTGCGGTCGATATAAACCAGATTTTCGCGTGTCTGGATGAATTGCCCGACAAACAGAAGCATCGCTGTCACGGCGATCAAGCTTTCAGAATTGATATGTTTGCGTACCTGCCGGAATACCAGCGCGTTGAGCAAAATCATGGAAATCGTGAAGAAAACGATCTCAAAAACATGATTTGGCGTTATGTCGATCTGCGGGGGCGTGACCGGCAGCGTGAGCACCGCAAGCAGCAATGCGCCAGTCGCCACTTTGCCAAGCGGACGCTGCAGCGAGAATTTCGGATGCAGCAAAAGTGCCGCCGCCATCACCAGCGGGAATTCCACCAGCCTGTCAGCCACCAGCGGTATGATGAAGGCATTCAAAACGCCGCCCGCCGCGCCGCCGATGGACATCATCAGGTAATAGGCCGTTAAATCTTTGCTGCGTCCTTCCAGCGGACGGCGATTGGCCAGTTCGATATGGCAGGCCAGCGTCGCGACGGTGAAAATGGTGAGATAAAAAAGAATACCTGCCCAATCGCTCATCCACGGCATCTGCATCACTGAAATCGCCAGTACCGCGACAAACGACGCGGCAGGCAACATATCTTTCAGCAGATTGCGCGGCACCCATGCGGCTTTGGAAAAGGCAATCATGAACGTAACAAGATAAATCCCGAGGGGGATAACCCACATCATCGGCACCGACATAATGTCGGTCGTGATATATATTGTAACGCCCAAAAGCAGGCTGGAGGGGATAAACGAAAGCGCAGCCCATTGCAGGCATTCACGCGACATCAGGCGCAGCGGCGCGGTAGATGCAGACGCTGCGGCTGCGGCGGTTTGTTTTTCACGGCGGATGAGACAGAACGAAAGGGCAAGACACAGTCCGCCGATACCCAGCAGCCACATATAGGCATGTGTTGCGTAACCGGCCTGCGTGCTGATGGTGAGCGCAGGCTCGAAGACAGTGGGATAGAGCAAAAGTCCGGCCAGACTGCCGACGTTGCTGGCGATATAAAGGAAGTAGGGATCATGCGCCGAGGGGTGGCTGGTGGATGTAAACAGCCGCTGTATCGTCGATGATGTCGCCGAAATGGCGATAAATGGTACCGACAGGCTGGCGCAAAGGATTTTGAAAATATCAATCGCACCGGGGCTGGTGGGCAGGCTGGCGGCATGACTGCCGATATCGACAGGTAAAAAAGAAAGCCCGAAAGCCAGCGCGGATAAATAAAACAGCGCGTGCAACTGGGGCGATAATCTGGAGAGCGCGTGTGCGAGCAAATACCCGCCCAGCAACATGATTTGGAAAAACGCCATCGCGACAATCCAGCCCGACGGTGTGCCGCCCACCAGAGGCAGCAGCATCTTGCCGGTCATCGGCTGGATGGCAAACATGAGCGCGGCCGAAAGGAAAAGCGTCAGGCTGAAGACACCGAGAACAAGTGCAGAAAAAACGCTTTTGCCCGCTGCAGGTTCGGGATGTTGTTCCTTTGCTGTTGCGGCGGTTTCGGACATGTCAGGCGGCCTGTTTTTGTGCCTGATTGTGCAGGCTGGCGGCGAAACGTTCGAACAGGTAGTGGCTGTCGTGCGGGCCGGGGGATGCTTCGGGGTGGTATTGCACCGAAAATACAGGGCGGCCTTTCAGACGCAGGCCCTCGTTGGTACCGTCGAACAGGCTTTGGTGCGTGACCTCCGCCGTGTCGGGCAGGCTTTCGGGGACAACGTGGAAACCGTGGTTCTGGCTGGTGATTTCCACCTTGCCGGTTTCAAGGTCTTTGACAGGGTGGTTGCCGCCGCGGTGGCCGAACGACAGCTTGCGCGTTTCGCCGCCAATCGCGCGCGCGAGCAGCTGATGCCCCAGACAAATACCGAACAGCGGCATGCCCGTTTGCAGCAGTGACTGGATGACCGGTACGGCATAAACACCTGTCGCCGCCGGATCGCCCGGGCCGTTCGACAGGAAAATACCGTCCGGCTTCAGCGCCATGATGGCATCAAAGGTGGTTGAACAAGGAACAACCGTCAGTCGCATGCCTTGACGCGCAAGGCAGCGCAGGATGTTACGCTTGACGCCGTAATCAATAACCACGACATGGGGTGCCTGCGTGCTTGAAGGTTTTTCGTTCCATTCATACATATTGGTGCAGGAAACCGTGCGCGCGATATCTTGCCCGTTCATGTCGGGCAGGGCTTTCAGGTATTCGCGCATTTTATCAATATCGGGTGTTTTGTCAGGCGTGAAGGCGATGACACCGTTTTGCGCGCCCTTGTCGCGCAGGTGGCGGGTCAGCGCACGCGTATCGATGTCGCAGATGCCTGTCAGGTTGCCGCGCGCGAGCCATGCGTTGAAATCTTCTTCGGCCCTGTGGTTCGAAGGCGCGGTGATATCCGTGCGCAGGATAATGCCGCGGGCGAAGGGCGCTTCGGCTTCAAGATCGTCGCGGTTGGCGCCGACGTTGCCGATATGCGGGAAGGTGAAGGTAATAATCTGCCCCGCGTAGGAGGGGTCGGTCATGATTTCCTGATAACCGCTCATGGAGGTATTGAAGCAGACCTCGCCGCCGGTGATGCCGGGCGCGCCGATGCCTTTCCCCCTGAAAATGCTGCCATCTGCCAGAAGCAGGGCCGCATTCAAGTTCGGGGAGTGCTGTTTTGACAACATGATTTCCCTGATGTTTGGTGTGTTGTAATTCGATACTGCTTGGCATAGCATACAAACCAACAGATTAGCCAGACGAAAAGCAGGAAACACATGCTCAGGACGCGATTTCAGGAACAGCTCAAACAGGCCCTCCATGCGAAGGATGAAATCGCAACGTCGACATTACGGTTAATCATTGCCGCGATGAAAGACCGCGATATCGCCGCACGCGGCAAGGGTAACTGGGATGGTATCGGCGAAGATGAAATTCTCGCCATGCTGCAATCGATGATCAAGCAGCGCCATGAATCCATAAAAATGTACCAGCAAGGCAAACGCGAAGACCTTGCGGCACGCGAAGCGTCGGAAATTCGTGTTATCGAAACCTTCCTGCCGACGCAGCTGAGCGAAGACGAAGTCAAAGCCGCGATCGATACCGCGATTGAGGCTGTCGGTGCTGCGGGTATCAAGGATATGGGCAAAGTCATCGCCGAGATGAAATCGAAATACACCGGACAGGTCGATTTTTCGAAAGTCAGCGCATTGGTTAAAGACCGCCTGACGGCGAAGGCCTAAATCCCGTCTTTTCAATGTTTTCATAAATATTGACACTGCCGCAGGCGCGCCTTAGTCTGTGACATATCCCTATGACTGAATAACAGGACAAGGCTTCGCCCGATGCCGACCGATTTGTGCAACATCGCGCCTGCGCGCGCCGAAATCACGACCAGCCAGCAGATGCAACTGCTGGCCGCCGTCTCGACGGGCTGCGTCAAAACGGTATCCGGTCTTCTGGCGCAGGGTGTGCCCGTGAATACGGGGGATGAAGACGATGATACGGCCCTGACGCTGGCGGTATCGCGCAGCGATGCGGCGATGGTTGAATTGCTGCTGAAGGCAGGGGCTGATGTGAATCTGTCCGGCGTTGGCGGCAAAAGCCCGCTGCGCGTGGCGATTGATATCGCCGCACCGCTGCCGGTGGTCAAGCTGCTGCTGGCGGCGGGGGCAGACCCGCTATGCGCCAGCTACCATGACAGCCAGAAAAAGGACATCAGCGACCAGATGGCCGCAGACCTTGCCTATATACATAGCCGCACTGGCGACGAGAACGCGGATACGGTTCTTTATGAGGTAACGCGCGCAACGAATGTGTTTAATATTATTGAAATCGTTAAAGACGGCAATCCGCACAAGCTCGATAACTGGCTGAAAACCAGCAAAGTAGACATCGACACCTATAACCGTCACGGCGCGACCGCGTTGCTGCATGCCTGCCAGATGGGGCGGACGGATCTGGTCGAACTGCTTTGGTACGCGAATGCCGACCCGAAAAAGCCGCATAAATATGATGCCACCATCACGCCGCTGAAAATGGCGGAGGAAAGCGGAAACCCTCATCTCATACGCGAGATCAAAAGATATATCTCCTTGGCAGAAGAAGAATTTCGCAAAAAATCGACCACATTGCAAACCGATATGCCGGTCATGAAACCTGCGCAGGTCAAGCAGCGCATTATCAAAGGGTCTTAATGTCATGAAAGACTGTTTTAATCAGAAATCTGATATCAACCGCGACGATACCAAAAAGCTTGATTTCACCATCACGCTGACAGGCCGCGGCGAAGGGACGCCGGAGGCGCGGGCGGAGGCCTTGGGCGCTGCTATCCGCCGCTGGCCGCAGCTGCGCGGTACGGGCGACAGGCTGGTCAGCGATATCAAGGTGGCGGCAAGCGAAGCGGGCGCGGCACAGCTCACGCTCAAGGCGACGGAGCCTGCAATGCTGGATATCCTGCGGCAGTTCTCGACCGATATCTTGCGGGTGGAGCCGCCGCTGGAGCTTATCCCGCCATCGCGCCGCCCGAAACCGGTTGATCCGTTTGATGTGCGTTTCTGGTAAATAGGTGCGCGGCTTTTGTTATTGAAGCCGCCGCGCAAAACCCTGTAAATAGTGCCTATGTCACTGCCCAAGGCCTTTGTTGATGAAATCCGCGCCCGCGTGCCGTTGTCCGACGTTGTCGGCAAGCGCGTGAAGCTGACGCGCGCCGGCAGAGAATACAAGGCCTGCTGTCCGTTTCATGGCGAAAAAACGCCGTCCTTTACCGTGAATGACCAGAAGGGTTTTTATCACTGCTTCGGCTGCGGGGCGCATGGCGATGTTGTCGGGTTTGTCATGAACCATGACAATATGACGTTTATGGATGCTATCGAACATCTGGCGGGGCTGGCGGGCATGCAGGTGCCCAAGCCGACAGTGGCGGAGCAAAAGAAATTCCAGCGTCAGATGACGCTCTATGACCTGATGGAACATGCCGCCAAGTGGTACGAGGCGCAGTTGCACGCGCCACAGAACAAAAAGATTTTGGAATACCTGATTACCCGCGGCCTGAGCCTTGAAACCATCAAATCCTTTCGTCTCGGCTTCGCGCCCGGCGAAGATGTTATTCTCAAGCAAAGCCTGCAAAAAGCCGGCTATAGCCTTGAAGCCATGCTGGAAGCCGGACTGTTCAGGGAATCCCAGCGCACCAAGGGAGAGGTCTATCCTTTCTTTCGCGGCCGTGTGATGTTTCCTGTACAGGACCTGCAGGGGCGGGTGGTCGCCTTCGGCGGCCGTGTGCTGCCGGAAAGCCATGGCGGCCCGCCGGATAAATCCGCGCCCAAATATATCAACTCGCCGGAGACGGAAATCTTCCATAAAGGCCGCATGCTCTATGGCCTGTCGCGCGCGCGCAAATCGATCGGCGATGGCGTGACCGTGGTGGTGGTCGAGGGGTATATGGACGTCATCGCCATGGTGCAGGGCGGGTTCAACGGCGCTGTGGCGCCGCTGGGCACAGCCCTGACCGAAACCCAGATTGAAGAGTTGTGGCGGGTCATGCCCGAAGAAAACCGCGCCCCGGTGCTGTGTTTTGACGGCGATAACGCCGGCCAACGGGCCGCCGCGCGGGCGCTGGAGCGGGTGCTGCCTATTCTGAAGCCGGACCATTCTGTAAAATTTGCATTCCTGCCGGAGCAGCACGACCCCGACAGCCTTATCAAAGACGATGGCGCCGCCGCCATGCAGCGGGTGCTGGATAACGCGATCGGTATTTTCGATATGATGTGGGCCGAAGAAAGCAAGGGGCGCAATTTTACCCAGCCGGAGACGAAGGCGGGCTTCCGCAGCGCGCTTGAAAAACGCGCCCGGGCGATTGCCAATATGACGGTACAGGAATTCTTTATTCATGAAATAAATCAAAAAATTAATGAAGTTTTTTTAAGTAATAACTTAAACAAAAAAGGCGGCAATAACGGCGGCTATGCCAAGGGCGGGATGTTCAAAAAACAGATGCCCGGCGTCCATACGCCGTACCGCCCGCTGAACATGCCGGCCAAGCCGATACGCACCTCGCGCCTGTTGCGGGAGAAGGTGCTGCTGGCTGCGCTAATCAATTACCCTGAACTTTACGAGGAGTTTTCGGAAGAGGTCGGGATGCTCGAAATCCCCAACGAGGGATATGACGGTCTGCGCCATGCGCTGGTGCTGTTTTTGTCCGATGCGCTGGAAGGTGAAATATACCTTGACCATCAGGCGGTTAAACAACATCTTATTGTGCAAGGGCATGGCAAGATACTTGATGCAATCTTCGATTCTTCCCTGTATGTTCATGCGGGCTTCGCCAAACCCGGGCAGCCGCTGGATATCGTGCGCGAAGGGTGGCGGGACGCCTATGCCCGCGGGCGGGAGAAATCCCGCTGGCAAAAGGTCTGAGGGATAAGACCGCTGATGCATCACGCGACACCGAAGGGGTCGGTGCCGCGTTTAGATTTTTGAGATTTAGACTTGAGGAGTGGATGCGCGCATGGTCGCGAAAGTAAACGAAGATCAGGAAACCGAAACCGTTGTCGAAGAGGCGGAGGAATCTCCCCTACAGGGCGGCGCGCTGGCCAAAGTCGTCAAGAAGCTGATTGCGAAGGGCAAGGAGCGCGGCTACGTCACCTATGACGAGCTGAACAAGATGCTGCCCGCCGGTGAATATACGTCCGACCAGATCGACGAAACCATGGCGATGCTGTCCGATATCGGCATCAACCTGATCGAGGACGAGGCCGACGCCGAAGAAGAAACCGCGGAGCCCAAAGAGGGTGAAGACGAGGAAGAAGGCGACGGCGGCAATCTGGCCGAAACCGACCTTGGCCGCACCGACGACCCTGTGCGCATGTACCTGCGCGAAATGGGTTCGGTCGAACTGCTGAGCCGCGAGGGCGAAATCGCCATCGCCAAGCGTATCGAGGCCGGCCGTGAAATGATGATCGGCGGCATTTGCGAAAGCCCGCTGACCATTCAGGCGATTATGACGTGGCACAAGGCGCTGGAAAACGGCGAGATGCTGCTGCGTGACATCATCGACCTCGAAGCAACCTATGGCGACAACGACGCGCCCGCTGACCCCGCCGCATCCGGCGACGATGCCGCAAGCGCCCGCGCCAAAGCCATCCAGCAGGCCGTTGCCGACAAGCTGGAAAAGAAAGAAAAAGAACGCGCCAAGGAAGAAGAGGCCCGCAAAAAAGCGCGCGCCAAGGCTGCTGCAAAAGCTGCCGCTTCCGATGATGTTCTTATCGACGACGAGCCGGAACAAAAACCCGCCGAAGACGATACCGAGGATGAAAGCAGCCTCTCCCTCGCCGCGATGGAGGAGGAACTGAAGCCCCAAATCATCGAAACCTTCAAGATGATCACCAAGGCGTATAAAAAACTCGCCAAGGTGCAGGAAGAGCGCCGCCTCGAGCTGGAAAAGAGCAAAGAGGTGCCCAAGCGCCTTGCCGACAACTACCGCAAGTGCAAATCCGAACTTGTCGACCTGATGCAGTCGGTGCGCCTGAATATCTACCGCTCCGAACAGCTGATCGAGCAGCTCTACAATATGAACCGCAAAGTCATCAGCCTCGAAGGTCAGGTGATGCGCATGGCGGTCGATTGCGGTGTGCCGCGTGAAAGCTTCCTTGAAGAATGGCCGCAAAGCGATTCCAACCCGCGCTGGATCGCCAACGTCGCCAAGCTGAAAGCCAAGGGCTGGGCGAAGTTCGCTGAAAAACATAAAGACGACGTGGCCAACGTGCGTGCGGAGATTGAAAAAATCGCCGCAACCTCCGGCCTGCCGCTGAAAGAATTCAAACGCATCGTCCATACTATCCAGAAGGGCGAACGCGAAGCCGGCAAGGCGAAAAAGGAAATGGTCGAGGCGAACCTGCGCCTGGTGATTTCCATCGCCAAAAAATATACCAACCGCGGTCTGCAATTCCTCGACCTTATTCAGGAAGGCAACATCGGCCTGATGAAGGCGGTGGATAAATTCGAATACCGTCGCGGCTATAAATTCTCGACCTATGCGACGTGGTGGATCCGTCAGGCGATTACGCGCTCCATCGCCGACCAGGCCCGCACCATCCGTATTCCCGTGCATATGATCGAAACGATCAACAAACTGGTGCGCACCAGCCGCCAGATGATGCACGAAATCGGGCGCGAGCCGACGCCGGAAGAATTGTCCGAACGTCTCGGCATGCCACTCGATAAAGTGCGCAAGGTCATGAAAATCTCCAAGGAGCCGGTCTCGCTCGAAACCCCCGTGGGTGACGAAGAAGATAGCCAGCTCGGCGATTTCATCGAGGATAAAAACGTCATCCTGCCCGTCGAGGCGGCGATCCACGCCAACCTGCGCGAAACCACGACGCGCGTGCTGGCGACGCTGACCCCGCGCGAAGAACGCGTGCTGCGCATGCGCTTCGGTATCGGCATGAACACCGACCACACGCTGGAAGAAGTCGGCCAGCAGTTCTCGGTCACGCGTGAACGTATTCGCCAGATTGAGGCGAAGGCGCTGCGCAAGCTCAAGCATCCGTCGCGTTCGCGCCAGCTGCGCAGCTTCCTCGATACCTAAACATCGATTACCCCCGCACCGCCGCGCGCCCCTCCGGCGCCGGCCGCGGGGTGGTGGGGCCTGTAGCTCAGTTGGTTAGAGCGGGCCGCTCATAACGGTCTGGTCGGGGGTTCAAGTCCCTCCGGGCCCACCAATCTAATAAACAAGACTTCGGATACGGAACTTGAAGCCCCCGAAGGAATAAGAATTGGCAGGCAAGGCCTGCGGGTTCAAGTCACTCCGGGCATACTACATACAAATATATAAAGCATTGAGCGGAGTGTGTTTCTGATGACTCGTCTGACCTATCTGGGCCATGCCAGTTTTTGTTTTGAAACCGACAAGGCGGCGATTGTGGTCGACCCTTGGCTCAATCCGGCGGGGGCTTTTCTTGGTGCATGGCGTCAGTTGCCGCCGAATGCGCATGCGCTCGACTGGGTGCTTGCCAAAATGCGCGAAAAGCCTGTCATGGTTTATGTGACGCATGAACATGAAGACCACTATGACGAAGAAACCCTCAAAAAAATCCTGCCGCATGCCGACCATATGTGCGTGCCCGCGTATGAAAATACGTTTCTGAAAAAGCTCATCAACCGAAATCTGGGTGTCGAGCCGAAACTGCTGGCCGAAGATGACCCGCAGAAATTCCACGATATTGAATTCCGTATTTTTATCGACGAAAGCGGCATCAACCGCGACAGCGCGATTTTTATGCGTGCGGAGGGGCTGTCATTTTTTGACGGCAATGATTGCAAGATTTTCGACCGCGCCCAGTGGCTGGCCGAACGCTGCGGGCCGATTGACATTCTGTCGTCCCAGTTCAGCGGTGCCAATATGCATCCGATTTGCTATGAAATGTCCGGCGAGGAATACAAACAGGTATCTCGCCAGAAAAAAATGCGCAAATTCGTGGCGGTGCGCAACTTCATCCGCGACCTGAAGCCGCGCTATTATATGCCGTCGGCGGGGCCTGCTGTATTTTCTTTTCCGCAGCATGAACATCTGAATTTCGAAGAGGGGAATATCTTCCCGAAATGGTGGGAATTTCATGATTATATGAACAGCAAGGATAGCGGCGTTGAATGTATGCCGCTCGATGTGCTGGGCAGCGTGACGCCCGATGGTAAAGGTGGGTTTACGTTTGATAAAATTGCCAAGCCGCTGTCGGATGATGATATCCGCGGCATGATAAAATATTACCGCGACGTCGATGCCGCGGCGCCGAAACCCGCGCCGCTATCCGATGCCGAAGTGCTGGCGTATTTCGAGCGTGAAATGAACCGCAAAATAGAGGTTCTTAAAAAACACCCGCATGTGACACTGGGGTGCGCACTTTATTTTGATGTCAAATTATCGGACGGCGCGTCTGTGATTTACGGTATCAATCCGGCTCAGCCATCGCTTGCGAAAGTCGCGCGGAGTGATATTCACGAACCGTATTACCTGCATACCACCAGCACGGCCGCGATTGAAAAACTAATTCACTCGGGCAAGGGGTGGGGTACGTATTTCCTGTCGTTCCTGTTTCGCAGCCGCCGCATGCCGGATGTGTTTGATTCTGCCATGGGTACGTTTTTTGTCGCGAATGACGACGACGATCTGGATTTCGGTCTTAAAAAACTGGCGCAGTTCCGCACCAGCGACGAATGCGTCACGCTGACAAGTCCGGACGGCCAGTCGAGCGTTACCTGCCGCCGCTTCTGTCCGCATCAGGTGGCTGATTTGAAATATGCGGCTTTTGATGGGAAATACGTCATCTGTCCGCGTCACCAATGGAAATTCGATTGTGAAAACGGCGGCAAAGCCGATAACAGTATGGATACGATCGACGCCGTCATCACCCGCAAAAACGCAGGATAATATGAAACAGAAAAGCCCCTTTCTTGCAAAGCGCAAAGAATTTTCCGACCAGCTCGGAAAGCAGGAAATTTACGACGTTGTCGACCATTGGCCGCTGTATGTCGGCCTCAAGACGCTGGCGCGCACCGTCGAGATTCTCGATGTTTTCCGCAGTGTCGCCGATGTCGAGGGCGATATCGCCGAATTCGGGTCGCACAAAGGGTCGAACCTGATTTATCTCGCCAAGCTTTGCCAGATTTACGGCTTGCAGGGCCGCAAAAAAATTCATTGCTTCGAAAGCTTTGAAGGTCTCCAGAATTTCAAGGCCGAAGACGGCGTGCAGGACGGCAACCAAGGCAAGTATCAAGGCAATCTGCAAACCTTGCAAAAAGTAATCGACCTGTTCGGCTATCAAAACGATATCGAAATCCATCAGGGTTTTATCGAAGATACGCTGCCCGTATTTTTGGATAAAAATCCGGATAAAAAATTCTCGTTTCTGTATTACGATGCGGATTTGTACGAGCCGTGCAAAGTTATGCTCGATCTGCTGCATGACAAACTCTCTGTTGGAGGCGTTTTTGTGTTTGATGAATACGGGCTTGAAGAATGGCCGGGTGAAACACAGGCCGTCGATGAATTCATTTCAGCCAATAAAGAGCGTTTCGCAGTCGAAAAACCCGCCATTACAACGCGCCCCGGCATGGTTCTGCGCAAGTTGAAAGATTGACATGGGATATTTCGACGGTCTCACAGATGCCGCGTTCAAAACCGATGCCGAGGGGCGTCAGGTTTTTTATCCTTGGGGCGTGATGGGCAAGGGGTATGTGACACGCGATGCGGCGCATTACCAAAAACTGCGTCAGAACATCAAATGGATGTATATGGTCGTTTTGCCGGTGATTATCCTCAATCAGGCGATTTTCGGTATGAAGGCGAACCTTGTTTTCCTGCCGCTGTATTTCGTTTGGTATGTGGTGATGCTCAAACGCTGGACGTCGGGGCTGGATGTATCCAGCGAAAAAATGACAGTCGCGGAAGCGCGGCGCAATTCCGCCAAATCGCATAACCGCGGTACGCTGATTTTCTTTGTGATTGTATCGGCGATTTTCGTTGTGCTGGGCCTGTGGATGATGACGGCCGGACATTTTTGGCAGGGCGTGTTTGCCGCCGGATTTTTCGGTGCCTGCGGTGTGATGATCGGGCTGATGTTGCGTGATAAATCAAAGGCTTCGTGATAATGATCGGCGCCCTTATATTTTTAACATAAAATTAAAAAAGACTGATATAATTAAGGGCTTCACGGTTTTTATCTGGTTTTCATGTCTATCGATAAAGATTTCAACAGCAGCGGACAAAAAGGGCAGCCCTCGCGCGGGTTCGGCCCTGGCCAGTCATGGCAGGACAAAGTTGTCGAAGGGGATTATATCTGGTCGCAGGTCAAGGCGATGCTCGATACGCATGGCCTGACGTTGCCGCAAACGCCGCGGCGTCCCGATGTGCGCCTGATCGTCAGCAACGTATCGGGCGGCGAGATGCGTTTTCAAAACCCCGGCGACCATTCCGGATCCAAAGAAGAAGTCATCCCTGGCAGCGGCGATAAAACCGCTGTGATGATCATGGTTAAAGGCGCAACGCTGGGCGAACAGGCCGCGAATGCCAAAGAGCTTTTTGACATCTATGACCTCTGCGCCGAAGGCCTGAGTGCGCGTTTTGTGGCAGATTTGAAAGCGGGCAAGCTGGCCGATTATATCGACGAAGCCTATGGCCCCGCACCGTTTGAACAGCAGACGTCAAAACTGGTCGACGTTGAATGGAAAACGCAGGATGGCGCGGATTTTACTGTGCTGCCGATCAAGGGCGCGAATGCCGCCTATGGCGCGCGCGCCGCAACCGGTGAAACCGTCTTTCTTGCGCAGTTCCAGATTTTTGTTAAAGGCACCGGCACCACGCCGGAGCTGGCCGATGGATACGGCATGAATATCGCCGTAGCATCCGATTGGCAAACCGGCAAAGAAAGCACACGGCCGATTGTCCCCGCCGTTGCGAAAACATATTACGGCGCGTTTTTCGATGCGATACCCACCGTCACGCTGCATCCGGACGGATTTGTCAAATCCAT
This sequence comes from uncultured Micavibrio sp., assembly GCA_964551435.1. Classification (GTDB taxonomy): domain Bacteria; phylum Pseudomonadota; class Alphaproteobacteria; order Micavibrionales; family UBA2020; genus UBA2020. The sequence continues at coordinate 76,912 of CAZKBS010000002.1, read as the reverse complement.
CAACCTTGGCAACGGAACGGTCATTGCGCATGATACGCCGCCGCCAAAGCCGCCAGCGAGCGCACCGAAAACACCCTGATGCCGTTCCAAATTCACAGCAAAGGCGTGACAGTCCGTATCCGCCTGACGCCCGGGGCAAGAAAAACCGGTGTGCAGGGTTTTGCCGATGAAGCGGGCGGGGCGGATGCCGGACGGCTTTTGAAAATATCGGTGAATGCCGTGCCCGAAGATGGCAAAGCCAACCGCGCGCTTATCGATTTTCTGGCGGGTGAATGGGGGCTTCCGAAATCCGCTTTCAGCCTGCTTGCCGGTGATACCAGCCGCCAGAAAACCATTCTGGTCGAAACGGCGGATGCGCAGGGGTTATGGGCGCGGCTCTCCTCGCTTTACCGCAAATAATGGTTGTTATCTTTATTTTCTGCGCGCGCAGGCTGCTTGCCCGTCTTCCGGTATCACTTCTATACTGGCAAGGAAGGATGTCATGATGTTGCCGCGAATTTTGTTTTCTGTTGTTCTCGCTTTTGCGCTGTGCTTGCTTGCGGCGCCCCAAGGGGCGGGCGCGGAAAGTCTGCGCGAACGTCTGGAAGCCCGCCGGGCGGAGCGTCAGGATGGCGGCGCCGGCGAAGCGCGCGGCGGCAAGCTGCGTGAGATGCTGGCAGGGCGGACGGCTGGTCATGACGAACCTGCCGGTTTGCCAGACGGGGCGCGTGTGCTGCGCGATGTTGCCTATGGCCAGCACGAAAAACAAAAAATAGATGTCTATCTGCCGCCGGATGCGGCGCAGGCGCCTGTCATTTTCATGGTGCATGGCGGCGCATGGATAACAGGCGACAAAGCCAACAAGGGTGTCGTCGGCAACAAAGCCGCCTATTGGATGCCGAAGGGCTACGCCGTCGTCTCCGTCAATTACCGCATGGTGCCGGACGGTATCGACCCCTATATGCAGGCGATGGATGTTGCCGCAGCCCTGGCCTATGTGCAGCAACATGCAGCGGAGTGGGGCATCGATGCGCAGCGTATCGTGACGATGGGACATTCGGCGGGCGCGCATCTGGTCGGCCTGCTGGCGGTCAATCCGGCGATGGCTTTTGCTGCGGGGGCAAAATCATGGCGAGGTACGGTGATGCTGGATAGCGGAGCGATTGATGTCGTATCGCTGATGAAGCTGCCGCATGCGAAATTCTACGACAAAGCCTTCGGTGGCGACGAAGAACTGTGGCAAAAAACGTCCCTGACGCGGCAGGCCAGTGACAGCGTCGTGCCGCTTATGATGGTCTGTTCCAGCACCCGCAAGGATAAACCCTGCGCGCAGGCAGAAGTTCTGGCGCGCAAGCTGGAACAGATGAAAAAATACGCGCATGTCTATCCCGTGGAACTCGGGCATGGCGGCGTGACAGCGGAACTTGGCAAGGATAGCGATTACACGCGCGCGGTCGACGTCTTTATTCAATCGGTGGTACAATGAAACATATCTGGATATTTCTGGCTTTTTTTGTGTTGGTCTGGCCGCTGGCGGGTGCGGATGCGCAAAATAAAATGCCTGCCGTGCCGCCGGTTGCCGTGACATCCGATGATATCCCGCCGCCCGTCAAATACGAAAAGCCCGAACGCGTTGTCGTCGGCGCACATATCAATGATATCCTCGAAGTCGATATGCGCAGCCATAGCTATCGTCTTGATATGTATGTCTGGTTCCGCTGGAAAGATCCATCGCTGAAACCGTGGGAAACGGCGGAATTTATGAATGCCTTTGATCCTGCCGACCATGTGCGCACGCCCGTATATGACGCCCCGCAAAAAATGCCCGACGGCACGCTTCATATGGTGATACGCCAGCAGGGAAAATTCAGTTCCAAATTTCCGCTGGCGGATTATCCGTTCGACCGCCAGTTGCTCGTCGCGTCAATGGAAGACAGCGTCGATGATACTCGAAATGTTGTGTATGTCGCCGACCGCAGCGCCAAGGGCGGCGCCATCAGCATCAATCCCGAAATCAGCCTGCCGGGATTTGAACTGGAACAGCCGCGGCTTGAAATTCGCGCCTTTCCTTACCCCACGGATTTCGGGGATTTGACGCAGGATAAACTATATCCCTATGCGCGGGCGTCATTTGTGGTGCCGGTAGTGCGGCCAGCGGCAACGACGGCGGTCAAAATTTTCATGCCGATTGGTCTGGTGATTTTTTGTGCGGGGCTGGTGTTCTTTGTGCATCCGCTCTACGTCGAGGGGCGTCTGGGTGTCGCGATTACGGCCCTTTTGACTCTGGTTGCCTTGCAGCTGACGACGGCCAGCGGTCTGCCTGATGTCGATTATCTGCTGCTGACGGACAAGATATATGTTCTGGCCTATATATTCATTATCGGCGCCTTGATGCAAATCACGCGCACATCGTCGCTGGTCAAGGTCGAACAATATGCCGCCGCCACCACCAGCGACAGATGGGCCCTTGCCGTTCTGTTTGCGCTATTTGCCGCAGGCTGTGCGGCCGTTGTGATAACGGGGGGCGGGCGCTAAAAAACAGCGCAGGGTTTGCCGCCGCCGCCCGTGTCATAGACGTAACAACAAGGCCGGATGGCTGCAAAAATAGCCGCCAACGTCTTGAAAAGATGAAAAACAGGATACAAAACCCAAGGGGAATTTTTATGAACAAGTATCATTTTCTGTCTGTCGCCGCTGGTGCCCTGATGCTCTTTTCCGCCACTGGCGCCTACGCCCAGCCGGAGGGACGTCCGCTGCCGCCCTCGGGCAAGCCGCCGGAGGCGTGGCGCGAACATCAGGAAGAAATGCGCGAGCGTATTCAGGAACATCGCGAAAAGATGCAGGAGCGTCGCGAAGACAACCGCGAACGTGTCGAAGAGCGGCATGAACGCATCAAGGAACATCGCGAAGACATGCGCGACCGCCGCGAAGATGTCCGTGACCGGCACGAAGACCACCGTGACCGTTATGAAGATCATCGCGACCGTGCTGAAGATCGCAAAGACCGCCGCGAAGACCGTTGGGATGACAAGCATGACGGCGGCAAACGCGATAAAGTCGAAGACCGTTACGACCGCAAGGAAGACCGCTACGACAAACGCGAAGATAAATACGACCGCCGTGAAGACGGACGCGACCGTAAAGAAGACCGTTTTGACAGACGCGAAGACCGCCGCGACGGCCGCGATGCGCCGCCGCGCCGTGGTGACGGCCCGCGCCGCAACGATTAACACCGGACTTTCCTGAAATCGAGCCGGACGGGGGATATCCCGTCCGGTTTTCTTTTGCGCGCTGCGCGGCTTTACGCATGTCTGGCGGCGTGGCATAATCACGGTTTGTAGGGAAAAATGACTGATTTTGAAAAGAAAACGCACTGGGTGGTGATTACAGGCGCGCCGTCGTCGGGCAAGACCTCGGTGATTGACGATTTGCGCGCGCGCGGCTACGACGTACAGGACGAAGTCGCGCGTGAACTTATCGAGCTGGCCTTGCGTCAGGGATTATCGCTCGATGACGTGCGCCGCGATGGCGGCCAGCAGTTGCAGCAGGATATCCTGCGTATCAAACGCGCGCGTGAGGCGGCGCTTGACCCCGCCCAGCAGGTTTTCATGGATCGCGGCATGCCTGATAGCATCGCCTATTTCCGTCTGGCGGGCATGAAACCGGATGCGGCCTTCACGGCGTGCCGCATGTATCGGTATGAGGCCGTATTTATTTTCGACCGTTTGCCGCTGGTCAAAGACGGCGTGCGTGCCGAAGACGAAGCTGTCGCACAGAAAATTGACGGCATGCTGCGCGCGGATTACGCGGCGCTTGGCTATACGCCCGTCAGCGTACCCGTGGTGCCGGTTGCCGCGCGGACGGATATGATTTTACAGCATTTGCGCCTGCCCCTGCGACGGATGGCGGCGTCATGAAAATCTACCGCGATTTTGATGCGCTTTTCGAAGCCGCCGAGGCGGGTGATGCCGATGCGCAATACGAGCTCGCGCTCGGCCATATGACGGGGTATTGCAACGGACAGGTGTTGACGCCAAGCGGTGCGGCGGCTTTTGGCTGGATGCTCAAAGCCGCGGAGCAGGAGCATGCCGCCGCCATGGAAAATATCGGCCGCGCCTATCTCAGCGGTTTTATGGGCCCGAATGCGGGGGAGCGTTTTTTGACCGTCAACCGCGAAGAGGGACTGTCGTGGCTGCAGAAAGCCGCTGTTGCGGGCGCCGCGGGCGCATGCCGCGAGCTTGGACTTTACTACCGCTACGACGCGCCGCATAAGGCGGCCGAGTATTTCTACAAAGCGGCCTATTATTTCGGCGACACGCTGGCGCTGCGTTATTACGGGCAGGCGCTGTACCATGGCGACGGCGTTGCGGTCGATAAAGACGCGGGGCGCAAGGTGATATGCTCCGCCCTGTCGATGGATGCCGATTTGACGGCGGCAGAGGCGCAGGAGCTGGAACAGGAATACGGCATCGCCGTTACCATACCCGCCGACGATGCCGCGCGGCAGGAATGCCGCCAGCGCGCCGATGATTATTACCTGACCGCCCTCAAACGGCGGGCGGAGGCGGGCGACCCCGCTGGCCAATACGAGCTTGCCCTGCGCTATTATCTGGGCCGCGGCACGGCGCCCGATATGACAGCAGCCCGCGCGTGGCTGGAACGTGCCGCGGAAAGCGGCCATGCCGCTGCTATCCGGCAAATGGCGGCGCAGGCAGCCCAAACGCGGCATTAAGCGGCGGCGCGGGGTGTTTTTTGTGAAGGAGGGGGCGCAAACCCCTGAAAAAACACCAATAAATCCATAATAATGCTGTTGACAATCCCGCCCAAATCCTTATAGTGCCCACATTCCCGGGAAAGAGGGCCGGATTTATATCCTCTCCCCGTCGCCGCAACAGCGGGCCGAACTACCGGGACAATTTAGTAAAAGTGAGGAAATACAATGGCAAAACGCCCACAAGCCAAACATAAAATCGACCGCCGCCTTGGCGTCAACCTGTGGGGCCGTGCAAAATCGCCCTTCAACAAGCGCGAATACGGTCCCGGCCAACACGGCCAGAACAAGAAAAAGCCGACCGACTACGCGATCCAGCTGCTCGCAAAGCAAAAACTGCGCGGCTACTACGCGAACATCGGCGAGCGTCAATTCTACCGCTACTACGAAGAAGCCCGCCGCCGCAAAGGTGACTCCGGTCACAACCTTGTCGAGCTGCTGGAGCGTCGTCTGGATGCGGTTATCTACCGCATGAAATTCGTGCCCACCATGTTCGCGGCACGCCAGTTCGTCAGCCACGGTCACGTTAAAGTGAACGGCAAGCGCGTGACGATCGCTTCTTACTCCCTCAAAGACGGCGACATCATCGAAGTGCGCGAAAAATCCCGCACGATGGCGCTGGTTATGGGCGCGATCGAAGCGGCTGACCGCGAAATCCCGTCTTACCTCGAAGTCGATCACAAAGCCTTCACCGGCAAATTTGTGCGCGGCCCGAAACTCGAAGAAGTTCCGTATCCTGTTCACATGGAACCGAACCTCATCGTCGAATTCTACTCCCGCTAATTCCTGCGGGATGGACGAACAAAAAACCGCCCTGGCAACGGGGCGGTTTTTTGCTACGCGAATTGTTTTGCTTACGGGGCGCCATGGCCCGGCGACGGTTTGGCGGCCTGTGCCTGTTTATCCTTGCGGGCGTAATAACGCTCCACATTGCGCGGGTCGAACGTGGCCTCGACCGTCAGGCGCACATCCGCATCGCGCGCCAACTGGCCTGTTGCCGTATGGCGCACGGCGTCCATCAGGCTGGCGGCCAATTCATCCAGATTGCGCTGGGGCAGTTCAATCGTCACATGCGACAGCTGGCTGCGGTCTTGCTGCGCCATGAAAGAGCTGCGGATTTCGTCCAGCCGCTGGTCGACGCCCATATCTTTGGCAGGCTTTTGCGCGATGTGCTGTTTCAGTGTATGGATGACCGCGCTGCGTACCGTGGTTTCATCCTGCAATCCGGCGGGCGTCAGTCCGACAATCGAAATGCGCGCCTGCACGGGCAGGTTGTCGCTGGTATAGGCATCGACGGTACCGAGGCTGAGGATATGCCGATCGACGCTTTCGACTTTCGGGGTATCGGCACGGGCGGTTTGGTCTTTTTGCGCATCGTTATAAAGCGCCGTACCTGCGCTGCCCAGCAAGATGCCGGTCACCAGTGTAAAGGCCGCTCTGAGACGCTTTTCGAACATATCCAACCAAAAATGCCTGTTTATCCTATCTGAATCCTATCAGCAGGCACTTAACATATCGTAAATAACGGATTTTATGGATAAAAATAAGGCTTTTCGGCCTGGTGCTTAAGGCTGGCCGCGGGGTTTACCGCGCAGGGCGACCAGAATGCCGTGCAGGGTGCGGACTTCCTGCACCGTCGGGGTGGCGCGGAAAAAGAAATTGCGGATATTGCGCAGCAGGGTCGGTTTTTGCGGCGCGCTCCTGAAAAAGCCGCGCTCGTCGAGGTCGGCCTCAAGGTATTGCAGCAGGTGTTCAATTTCGCCGCGGGTGGCGGGCGCTTCGTTCTCGCCGTCTTCGGGCGCGGGTGCGGCGGCGGGCGGAAAGCGGTTATCGCAGCAAAGCCAGCTGTAGCAGGCCAGCAAAACCGCCTGCGCCAGATTAAGCGATGAAAAACCGGGATTGAGCGGGATATTCAAAATCGCGCTCGCCACGGCCACGTCTTCGTTTTCAAGGCCGGAGCGTTCGGGGCCGAAAAGAATTCCACAATTCGCCGCCGTGCGGCCGTGATGGCGGTGGTGGATGTCACGCGCGGCTTCTTCAGCTTTCAAAACCGGTTTGACCATATCGCGCATGCGTGCCGTGGTGGCCAGCACGTATTCAAGATCGGCCACAGCCTCGGCCGTCGTCTCGTAAAGCTTCGCGCCATTGAGAACATCAATCGCGCCCGATGCGGCGGCGATGGCGTCTTCGTTGGGCCAGCCGTCGCGCGGCTTGACGATACGCAGTTCCGTGACGCCGCAGTTCAACATCGCGCGCGCGCACATGCCGATGTTTTCACCCAGCTGCGGGCGCACCAGAATAACCACGGGCGCCAGCGGCATATCGGCGGGGACGAGAGGTTGCGATGTATCGGTGCCAGCCATATGCAGGGCTTTTATGCCGCCGACTTGAGCCGCTCCAGCACGCGCTGGCGGCCGATGAGGGGTAGCAGCACGCCCAGTTCAGGGCCGTGTTCCTGTCCGGTAATCGACAGGCGCAGCGGCATGAACAGTGCCTTGCCCTTGCGGTCGGTTTTGGCCTTGATAGCGCTGACCCATTGTTCCCATGTTTTGTTGTCCCACGGGCCTTCGGGCAGCAGCTCGGCGGCGATTTTGGCGAATTCGGCATCTTCGATAACCGGCGTGACGGGACCTTTGGCGACTTGCCACCAGTCCTTGATGTCGGCCAGAAGTTCGAGGTTCGGGCGCACAGCCAGCCAGAATGCTTCGTCTACATCGCCCATGCCGAGTGCGGCAAGGCGGTCTTTAACCTGTGCGAATTCCATTTTGTGCAGGATTTTCGCGTTCAGGCGATACAGTTCTTCTTCGTCGAATTTCGGCAGGTTGCGCGAGAATTTGGCGAAATCGAAACTGTCGATGGCGTCCTGAATGCTGCTCAGCGGCTCGATGGGGTCGGAGGTGCCGATGCGCGACATCAGACTGATAAGCGCCAGCGGTTCGATGCCGACTTCGTCGCGCAGCGAGGAAACGCTGAAAGAGCCTTTGCGTTTCGACAGTTTTTTGCCTTCCATATCGCCCAGCAGCGTGACGTGCGCGAATTGGGGAGGCGTTGCGCCCAGCGCTTCGAACATTTGTACGTGGCTGGCGGTATTGCTGACATGGTCTTCGCCGCGCACAATATGCGTGATGCCGAAATCGATGTCATCGATGACCGAGCAGATATGATAAAGCGGGCGGCCATCTTCGCGGATCAGCACGGGGTCGGTCATATCCTTGCCGTGGAATTCGACGTGACCGCGCACAAGGTCCTGCCAGATGATGGGTTTGTGTTCCAGCTTGAAGCGCCAGTGCGGACGGCGGCCTTCGGCTTCGAATTGTTTTTTCTGCGCGTCGGTCAGCTCCAGCGCGGCGCGGTCGTAAATCGGCGGCTTGCCCTGCGACAAAAGCGCTTTGCGCTTGAGGCCGAGTTCATCTTCGGTTTCATAGCAGGGATAGAGGCGGCCGTTGTCCTTGAGTTTCTGGATGGCGCGGTCGTAATCGGCGCCGCGGTCACGCTGGCGCGCGAAGCTGTCCCACGTCAGGCCGAGCCATTTAAGACCCGCCATGATGTCATCGACGTTTTCTTCTTTGGAGCGCACGAGGTCGGTATCGTCGATGCGCAGCATGAAATTGCCCTTGTTCTTGCGGGCGCAAAGCCAGACGATAAGCGCGGTGCGCACGCTGCCGACATGGAGCGTTCCGGTGGGGCTGGGGGCAAATCTGACGGCGACGGTCATGGTATCGTAATCCTTATGGTTTCAAGGCGCCCATCTTACACCAGCCCCCCTGAAAACCCAAGGGGGCAAAAACCGCGGTTTTGCCGTGAAAAGCCCATAAAACGGGCGAAAAAAGGATATTTCTAGGGCGTAGGCGGGCGTGGTGGACGGCGGCCGTCGCCGGGCTGGCGAAAGCCTGCGACGATGCCCTGGTCAATCAGAAATCCGGCATCGGCCAGTGTTTCGCCAAGCGTCAGACGCCCGCGGCCGCTAAGACGGGCGAAGTCGTCGACATTCAGCAGCAAAAAATGTTGCGGCGTCAGACGGAATGTTTCACCGAGCTCCGCCGCGATATGTTTGGGCTGCGCGCCTGTATGCAGCAGGATATCCAGTGCGGCAGCGGCATAGCCCGTCATGACCGCTTTGGTCGCGGCGGCATCTGCTGCGTGTTCGGCCATTGCCGCATCGAATTTATTCGCGATGGCGGGCAGATATTTTGTCATGCGGAAATGACGGAACCAGCCGGTATCGTCAGCGGGGTTTTGCGGCTTGTCGTCCATCATGGGATTAACCCGCGTGACGCACGCCACGCTTGCCGTCAAGGCTGACCACGGTGTCCTTGTCATCCTTGCGGTGCGCGTCGGGATGGTCGGCAAGAATACCGTCCTTGACCACATAGCCAAAAGCGCGGGCGATGGGCTCCACGTCTTCTATTTTCATTTCGCTGATATCCGCAACGTCGCGCAGCGGCAGGTTGATCAGCTGCGCGGGGCGCAGACCACAGCATTCGTTGAGGTAATTTCTGAACAGGAAACCCGGCACCTGCGCGGCGGCGAATGGCAGAGCATCAAGGCGGCGCTGAGTTCGGCGCGCACGACAACGGGATAGAATTCGTCCAGCGTATGCTGCTGGATGGCGTCGGCGAAGATTTTCTTGAACTCGCCGCCCGGTTCGCATTCCATCAGGCGCCGGAACAAAGCCTGCGCCTTGACGATATTTTCGTACCCTTCGTTTCCTTGTTCTTCGAACATCCGGCTGCTTCCCCCGTTGCATCCTTGTTGTTTTTATCAAGTCCGTATTCAGCTTTTGGTGCTGTTGACGTGCTTTTGCAGCTCGTCGGCAATCATGAAGGCGAGTTCCAGCGATTGCGATGCGTTCAGACGCGGGTCGCAATGCGTGTGGTAGCGGTCGCCAAGATTTTCATCGGTGATTTTGTAGGCGCCGCCCGTGCATTCGGTGACGTCCTGTCCGGTCAGCTCGAAATGCACGCCGCCGGGGTGCGAACCCTCGGCGCGGTGAATCTGGAAGAACTGTTCAACCTCGCTGTACACGCTGTCAAAGGCGCGGGTTTTATAGCCCGTGGTCGATGTATGCGTGTTGCCGTGCATCGGGTCGCAGGACCAGACGACGTTTTTACCCTCGCGCTTGACGGCGCGGATAAGCGCGGGCAAATGCGCCGCGACTTTGTCATGGCCCATGCGGCTGATGAGCGTCAGGCGGCCGGGTTCGTTGTCAGGGTTGAGGATATCAATCAGCTTCAGCATGTCATCCACCGGCAGGCTGGGGCCGCATTTGAAAGCGATGGGGTTTTTCACGCCACGCAGGAATTCGACATGCGCGCCGTCGGGCTGGCGCGTGCGGTCGCCAATCCACAGCATATGGCCGGAAACGGCGTAATATTCGCCCGTGGTTGAATCGATGCGGGTCATGGCCTGTTCATAAGGCAGCAGCAGCGCCTCGTGCGAGGTGTAAAAATCCACTTCGCGGATTTGCGGGGAATTGTCGACAGTGATACCCGCCGCGGCCATGAAGGCCAGCGTCTGGTCCAGGCGCGAGGCCAGATCCTGATAACGGCTTTCCAGCGGGTGACCTTTGATGAAATCCAGCGTCCATTTATGCACGCGGTGCAAATCGGCATAACCGCCCGAGGCGAAGGCGCGCACAAGGTTCAGCGTGGCGGCGGACTGGTTATAGGCCTGTACGATGCGCTGCGGGTCATGGCGGCGCGCTTCGGGCGTGAATTCGGGGCCGTTGATGATATCGCCCTTGTAGCTGGGCAGCGTCACACCGTCGCGCGTTTCGCTGGGCGCGCTGCGCGGTTTGGCGAACTGTCCGGCAAGGCGGCCGATTTTTACAACAGGCATACCCGCGGCGAAGGTCATGACAATCGCCATTTGCAAAATCACGCGGAAGGTATCGCGGATGTTTTTCGGATGGAATTCGGCAAAACTTTCGGCGCAATCGCCACCTTGCAGCACAAAGGCTTCACCTGCGGCGACGCGGGCCAGCTGGTTTTTCAAACGGCGTGCTTCGCCCGCGAAAACCAGCGGCGGATAATTGGCAAGGGTATGTTCGACTTTTTCGAGCGCGGCGAGGTCGTCATAGGTCGGCATCTGTTCGGCTTTTTTGCCGCGCCAGCTGTCTGGTGACCAGCCTGTGGATTGTTTCGTGTCGACCGCGCTGAGAGGCACACCCGTTCTCCGCTTTTTTTCTTTAACTACAAGAGTATGGGGCCGATTATGCCATTTTTTCAAGTATATTCTTGAGTAGGCGTTCAATTCCGCCCAGTTTTTGGGGGTGGATGATTTTCAGGCCATAGCCATCTTTGACATAAAACACGTCCATCGCGCGACTGCCAAAGGTTGTAACCTTGGCCGCGCTGATTTGCAGTCCGAGCTCGGTCAGGCCTGACGTGACGTCATACAAAAAGCCGGGGCGGTCTTTGCCGGTCACCTCGATGACGGTGTGGCTGTTGCTCGCGTTGTTGTCGAGGATGACCTGCGGCGCGACGCGGAAATTCTCGCTGCGGCGGGGCTGGTTTTTACGGTGCTGGGCGATTTCCGCCTCGATATCCAGCGTCCCTGCGAGCGCGGCCTTGACCGTGCGCTGCATAAAGGCCGGATTGTCGTAGGCATGGCCTTGCAAATCCTGCACCTGAAACACGTCGAGCGCCATGCCGTCTGGCAGCGTGAAAATACGCGCGGAGGCAATCGACGCGCCTGCGGCGGACATCGCGCCTGCCAGCGTGGCGAAAAGCCCCGTGCGGTCGGGCGTGAATACGAAGACTTCAGTGAAATCCTGCGCGGGGGCGGGCAGCACGCGCACGACGGTGGCCTGTTCCTTCATGCCGGCGTTTTTGTCGAGGGCGCTAATAAACCCTGCCAGCGTTTCGGGCGCGAAACTGTGCCAGAAATCGGCGGGGGCGCGGTCTGTCAGATAACGCAGCGCAGTTGTCTTGTCGCCAATCAGGCGGCGCACGGCTTTTTGTTTGACCAGCGTGGCCTGCGCATCGTCGAACAAATCGGGCGTGCCGCTAAGGATGTGCTGCGTGCGTGCATAAAGATCGCGCAGCAGGCCCGCTTTCCAGTTGTTCCAGCGGCCGGGCCCGACGGCCAGAACATCGGCGGCGGTCATGATGGTCAGCAGTTTCAGACGCTCCGGCGATTGCACGGCGGCGGCAAAATCCGCGACGGTTTTGGGGTCGGACAGGTCGCGCTTGAACGCGGTCATGGTCATCAGCAAATGATATTCGACCAGCCAGGCGGCGGTTTCGGTTTCCGCGGCATCCAGCCCGAATTTCGGACACATGCGGCGTGCGATAGCGGCGCCCTTGATGGCGTGTTCGCCGCCCGTGCCCTTGGCCATGTCATGAAACAACATCGCCATATAAAGCGCGCGACGCGAATGGATTTGACCGAACAGGATGGTCGATACAGGCGCTTCGGCCTGAAGCTCTCCGTTTTCGATTTTATGCAGCATGTCGATGGCGTTGATGGTGTGTTCGTCCGCCGTAAAAAAATGGTACATGTCATACTGCATATGCGCGAAAATATTCGCGAAATCGGGGATCAGCGCGGTCATCAGGCCCGCTTCGTTCAACCGGCGCAGGGTTTGCGCCGATTTTTTTCGGTCAAGAATGATATCGCGCAGAATAGCCAATGCGTCTTTATCGTCTTGCAGCCGTTTGGGCGACTGGTCGATGCGCGCGCGTATCTGGCGCAGGGCATCGGGGTGAATGTCGAAGCCGCTGGTCTGGCTCACGCGGAAAATCCGCACGATATCCGACGGCGTCTTGTCAAAACTATCCGGCGTTTGCGGCAGCAGGCGGTTTTGCGCCACGGCGAAGCCTTCGATATTTTCGCTCAGCGCGAGTTTGCGCGACCCTGCGGTGGCCCCGCCGCTGCTGGCGCGCGCCTCCAGTACGGTGCAAAGAATGCGGGTCAGATATCCGGTTTCATTGGCCATGCGGAAATAATCACGCATAAAGGCTTCGGCCCTGAGGTTCGGGGCGGGATTGTCATAGCCCATACGCAGGGCGATATGCGGCTGCACTTCGAACGACAGGCGGTCGTCTGCGCGTTCGGCCAGCATGTGCAACTGGCAGCGCACACGCCAGAAAAATTCATGCGCGCGGCCAAGGCTGCGGGCTTCGGCGGCGCTCAGCAGTTTTTTACGCACCATGTCCTGCAATCTGGGCGCGTTATCGGACAGGGTGGCCAGCCAGAACAGGTTTTGCAAATCGCGCAGCCCGCCCTTGCCCTCCTTGATATTGGGCTGTAGCAGGGCGCGGCTGTCGCCCTGTTTGCGGTGACGGGCGTCACGTTCGGCCAGTTTCGCGGCGATGAGGGGGCCGGTGCCGGCTTCGCGCAGATACTGGTCATAAACTTTATCGAGATGGCGATAGAGTTTTTTATCGCCCCAGATAAACCGCCGCTCCAGAAGGCTGGTCATAAAATGCAAATCACCGCGCAGCGCACCCGCACATTCATCAAGGCTGCGGACGCTGTAGCTGAGGCGGATGCCAGCCTGCCAGCAGGCGGCATGCAGATTCTGAATCCATTTTTTTGTGGCGGCATCAATCGTGTCCGCGGTCAGGATCAGCACGTCGATGTCGGAAAAAGGCGCCAGCTCGCCGCGGCCATAACCGCCGGTGGCGACAATCGCTGGCGGCTTGCCGGTGGGATGCAATCCGGCGCAGGCATCGGCAATTTTTTTGATATATTTATCTGTTAAATCAGAATACTTAAGAGGAAAAACGAAAGTTTTTTCTGATGTATCGCGCGGTGCACGCAGCGGGTCGCTGATAATCTCGTATTCTGCTTGAAAAAAGAGGATTAACTCATTTAATTTTTTATCAAAAGCGGATTTTTTTTTGTCGTTTGGCGCAGAGGATGCCGTTTTTTTACCAAGTAGCGCCATAAGTTCCCGTGCCTGACAGTGCGACCGTTTGTTAATACGGTAATAATATTTCCTTAAACCATCTTTTTTGATGCGTTTGATTACAAAAGATGATATTCAATATTCCACCAACAAAAAAGAAAATTGTGAAACGCACGACCACTCGCAAGCGAAGGAGCCGGCCACGTGTTCATATTTTACGATACCGAAACCTCGGGTCTCGACAAGGATTTCAGCCAAATCCTGCAGATCGCCCTTGTGTTCACGGACGATAACCTGAACATCCTGTCCAGCAAGAAAATCGAATGTCGCCGCTCGCCGTGGGTGGTGCCGTCACCGGGGGCCTTGCTGACCACGGGGTTCACGCCGGAAGACCTCAAGAAAAGCAAAAATTCCCACTATGAAATGATGCAGGAAGTGGACGAATGGATCCGCTCGCAGTACATGCCGGTGATTTTCTCCGGCTACAATACGCTCGGGTATGACGAGCCGCTGTTGGCCCAGAACCTGCACCAGAACCTGCTCGACCCCGGCCTGACCACGCTGAAATCCCCCGCGACGGGCGAAACCAACGGGCGTTCTGACATTATGGTGCTGGTCAAGGCGATCGCCATCCATATGCCGGAGGCGCTGAAGCTCGATACCCTTAACGATTACGGCACGGCCAGCCTGTCGCTGCTCAACGTCGCGCAGCAAAACGGCGTATCGCTGGGCAATCACGATGCGCATGACGCCATGAACGACATCAAGGCGACCATCGGCGTTGCCAAGGTCATCCGCAAGGCAGCCCCCCAGATATGGGAGCAAATGACCAATCTGGCGACCGTTTCCGGCGTTGACGATTTCATGGCCAAAAACAAGATTTTCACCCATTCGTTCATGGCCTATGGCAAGGTGCGCTCTGCCGTTGTCACCAACATCGCCACGCGCGACGGCGATGCGACCGAAATCATGTTCGACCTGTCGTCCGATCCGTCGAAATACATGAAGATGACGGTCGATGAACTGGCCGAATGTCTGAAGCCGCAAAACGCCAAATACCATCCGTTCCGCCACGCGCCGAAGGATGGTCAGCCCATCCTGATGCCGATGGAAATGTCCGACCGTGTTATTCCGGCGAAGTTTGATGACAAACTGGCCGAACAGCGCGCCGATATGATCAAAGCCGACAGCGATTTCGCCAAACGTATATCCGAAGCTGCCGCGAAGGTGCGCGATGCGGGGGTCAAGCCCGTGGCGCCGCATTTGCCGGAAACGCTGATGGATGTCGACATGTCGGCCCCCGTGCGTATCAAGGTCAACCAGTGGCTGAAGGAATTCAACAATACGGCAAGCTGGGCGGATGCCGCGAAGCTGGTCGTCGATTTCCCGCAGCGCTTCGAGGAAGAACTGAAAACCGAGCCGCATATCCGCCGTTTTGCGAAATTCGCGGGGCGCATCGTGTTCGAGGCCGAACCCGAAGCCCTGAGCGCGGAAAAGCAGGAACTGATGCGCCGTCATATCGCGTCGCGCGTGCTCAACCCCGATCTCAGCGCCCCTTATATGACGCTGGCCAAAGCCCGCAAGGAGCTGGAGCAGATAGAGCAGGAACGCGGATCCGGCCGCGCGAAGTGGCAGGATGTGACGGATACGCAGATCCGCTCTCTCAAGCTTTATTACACGGCGATTGAAAAGGAATACGCGCCGTATCATTCACCGGTCAAGCCCGTACCGCCGCAGATGGGCGGGGACAAACCACCGGCGAACGACGACCGTTATATGCCGCAGCAAAGCGGGATGTCACCGCGCCGCAGCGCCGCCAACGACCGTTTCCGTCCCTGAGTGTCATCCCGTGGCCCCGCGTGAAAAACAGCCGTTTATCGCGAAGGGGGACGATGTCACGATCCGCCGCAGCGGGGCCATTTCTGGTATCTGGCGTGTGGCTGCCGCGCGCTATGCGAATGACAACCCCGAAGATGCCCGCATCGAAATGGTCTTGTCACGCGGCAGTGCGATGACCTTCAAAACGCTGTATGATCCGAAAACCATGACGGTCAAAAGCAATACGCCGCCGCATATCCTGTCGCGCGATACCCGCGTGGGCAAACCCGTGGGTGATGTGCGCCGCAAAGGCGGCGGGGGCAGACGGCCATGAAACCCGAAGAAATTCCATCTTTCATCTATCGCGGCGCCATCATCGAAGTGGACGGCCAGGAACATACGATCCGCGATTTCTGTCTGGCGCGCAAAGACCGCCATCCTCTGTCCGAAGAAATTCTGGTTATCCAGACCAAATCGGGCGATATCGTCGAGTATACGCCGGAGCGTGTGCGCGAAGTGCATGGCCGCGCGCCTGATTTCATCCGCGTGGGGGCGGAGATTTTCTGGCGCGAAACCCGCGCGGATATGAAGAAATATAACGGCGTCTGGAAAATAGAGGCTTATGAAGTCGGCAAAGACCCGTTGAAGGGGGAGCCGCATACCAAAGTCGAATTGTCGCTGGCGCGCAAGGAAGGCCAGACATCCACCTATCTGCGCCGCGCGTTCAATGCGGAAACCATGCATCCGGTCAAAAGCGATGCCAAGCCCGGACGGCTTGCGCATATCCTGCAGCGCGATATTTCGGTTTTGAAGCCAGCGAATATCCGCCGTCCGCCCCAGCGTAAACCTTAAGCGGATAACAAATGATCAGAGCGAAAAACCGCCGCCGTTTTTGGGCGGTTGCGGTGCGCCGTCCTGCACGCGTTTGTTGACGGTGGGGGATTGCAGAAGGCGGATTTCCTGTATCTGCTGCTGCGGCTCTGGCGCGGGGGTTGCGGGCGCCGCTGCCGCAGGGGCTGGCAGCGTGGGCAAGGCCGGCTTTTTGCGAAAGGGATTGGCGGCGGCCATCTGCTGTTTCAGGCCGCGGGTGGCGCGGCGGAAACTGTTGCCAAGATTGGCGTTATACGGGTGATTTTTGCCCAGCAAATAGCCGCGGTCGCCCGACGCATTCGTCAGGCTGAAAAAGATGGTCGCTTTTTTGCCTTTATTGCACGCATGTGTGCGGTCATGCGCGGTGCGCGCGTATTCAAGCGCGAAGGCAACGGCCAGCGTATCTG
Source organism: uncultured Micavibrio sp. (assembly GCA_964551435.1). Classification (GTDB taxonomy): domain Bacteria; phylum Pseudomonadota; class Alphaproteobacteria; order Micavibrionales; family UBA2020; genus UBA2020. Next base: position 60,213 of record CAZKBS010000002.1, on the reverse strand, counting down.
AGTCCGTTTTCAAAAAGTTTTTGATGTTTTCGAGACGATCCGCCGTGGTGCGAAACAGCGGCAGCGGCGTTTCATGAATTTCGACATCGCGGCGGCGGCTGTTGATGCTGTGTGCGACGGCGGACGGTGAAAAGCTGTTCGTCGTATAGCGCGCATATGAATCCTGATACAGCGCGGAGACGCTATAGCCGCGGCGCATGTAATTGACGGCATGGTCGCAGAATGCCATGGCGGTATGGAAAGCCTCCGACTGGCTCATCCGTGCGCTCTCCGCCAGATGGCGCAGGTTGTCGATATCGTAGGTATTGAGCTGCAATAAAGTTTTTGCGCTGGTCATCTCTGGGCTTTCCGCGAGTGGGTTGAAGGCTCATGGATAGCAAAACCCGGCAGAGGGGTCAAGTTATGGAATTGAGCTTGAATTTCAAGGCATAAAGCGCATCCAGCGCGTCGCGCGGGCTCATGCTGTCAGGGTCGAGGGCTTTGAGCGCGTCTTCGACCGCCGACGTTTTCGCCTTCGCGGGTTCCTTGGGCGCGGTGCTGAACAGCGGCAGGTCGCTCATGGTCTTGCTGGCGTCCATCGGGTTTTTCGCGTTTTCAAGGATGCCCAGCACCTGTTCTGCGCGTGCAATCACGGCGGGCGGCAATCCGGCTAGTTTGGCGACATGCACGCCATAGGAACGGTCGGCCGTGCCCGGCGCGACTTCGTGCAGGAACACGATATTGTCCTGCCATTCCCGTACGCGCATGGTGTGGCAGGCCAGATGCTTCAGACGTTCGGTCAGCGATGTCAGTTCGTGATAATGTGTCGCGAACAGCGCGCGGCAGGTATTGACGTCGTGCAGATGTTCAAGGCACGCCCAGGCAATCGAAAGACCGTCATAGGTTGCCGTGCCGCGCCCGATTTCATCCAGAATAACCAGCGAACGTGGCGTGGCCTGATGCAAAATCGTCGCGGTTTCGACCATTTCTACCATGAATGTCGAACGCCCGCGCGCAAGGTCGTCGGCTGCGCCAACGCGGCTGAACAGCCTGTCCACCGTGCCGATATGGGCGGAGGCGGCGGGGACGTAAGACCCCATCTGCGCCATCAGCGCAATCAGCGCGTTCTGGCGCAGAAATGTCGATTTACCCGCCATGTTGGGGCCGGTCAGCAGCCACAACCGCGCTTCGTCCGCCAAACGGCAGTTATTGGCGATGAATTCCTGATTGTGCTGTTTTTTCAGCGCGTGTTCGACCACAGGGTGGCGGCCGCCCTGAATGTCGAATGCCAGTGTGCTATCAATGCGCGGGCGGCAATAATGGTTGCGCACGGCCAGTTCGGCCAGGGCGCTCGCCACGTCAATCGCGGCAATCGCCTCCGCCGTCGCGGCGATGGTTTCGCCAAGCGCGAGGACTTCGTCCGCCAGCTGTTTGAAAATCTCCAGCTCCAGCGCCAGCGATTTTGCGGCGGCTTCGGAAATTTTGCTTTCCAGTTCCGACAGCTCCACCGTCGTAAACCGTGCGGCGCTCGCCATGGTCTGGCGGTGGATGAAGGTATCTGTCATGCCGAAAAGTTTATCGGCATTGTTCGACGTAACCTCGATGTAATAACCGATGACGTTGTTGTGTTTGATTTTGAGGGTGTTCACACCCGTCTTGCGGATGTAATCGCCCTGCAGTTTGGCGATATGCTGGCGGCTGTTATCGCGCAGCATTTTGAGCTCGTCCAGTTTGGGCGAATAGCCGCCGGCGATAAAACCGCCATCGCGCGTCAGCATCGGCAGGTCTGCGGCGAGGGCGCGCTCCAGCTGGTTCACCAGCGGGTGGTGCGATCCCCATTTCGCCAGCGCGGCCAAGGCCTGCGCAAGCAGGGCGGGGAGTTTATGAATGTCATCAACAGAGGCAGAAATCAGCCGGTGCAATTTGACCGTGGCGGCCAGCGTGCCCGCGATGGCGGCAAGATCGCGCGGCCCGCCGCGCTCAAGGCTCAGGCGGGCGAGGGCGCGTTCGATATCCGCGCAGCCGTGCAGGAATTCGCGCGTTTCGCTGCGCAGCGTGCTGTTATCGGCGAAGGCCGCGACGGCATCCAGACGGTCATCAATCTGCTGCGGGTTTGTGAGCGGCATGGCGATATGCCGCGCGAGCAAACGCGCGCCCGCGCCCGTTACGGTCATATCCATGACCGACAGCAGGCTGCCGCTGCGTTCGCCCGACATTGTATGGGTCAGCTCAAGGTTGCGGCGCGTCGCGGCGTCGATTTCCATGACGGAGCCGAGGGCCAGCTGGCGGGGAGCCGACAGGCGCGGCACTTTGCCTTTTTGGGTCAGCTCCACGTAATCCAGCAGCGCGCCCGCGGCGGCGATTTCGGCGCGCGAAAATCCGCCAAAGCTTTCCAGCGTTGCAACGCCGAAATGCGTTTCCAGCCGCTTGCGCGCGTTTTCGCTGTCAAAACGGCTGTTGGGTTGGACGGTCAGGATTTGTTTAAAATCGCCCAGCGTTTCGAACAGCTGCGTGTTTTGCAGCATTTTTTCGGGCAGCAAAATCTCTCCGGGGGCCACACGGCCCAGCGTCGCGCCAAGGTCTTTGGCGGCGACGGGCTGCAGCGTGAAATCGCCGGTGGACAAATCCAGCCATGCAAAACCGATTGCGCCCGCGACATCTGCAAGCGCGGAGAGGTAGTTATTGCTGCCGCTTTCCAGCAGCGTGTCTTCGGTGAGCGTCCCTTGCGTCACCACGCGCGTCACATCGCGGCGCACCAGCGCCTTGTACCCGCCGCGCTGTTTGGCTTCTTCGGGGGTTTCGACCTGTTCGCAGATCGCAACCTTGAAGCCCATGCGGATAAGGCGGGCGAGATAGGCTTCGTGGCTGTGCCACGGCACGCCGCACATCGGCACGTCTTCGCCCTTGCTGCCGCGTTTGGTGAGCGTGATATCCAGCGCCGCGCTGGCCTTGACCGCATCATCGAAAAACAGTTCGTAAAAATCGCCCATGCGGTAGAACACAAGGCAATCCGGATATTGCTGTTTGACGTCCATATACTGCGCCATCATCGGCGTCAGCTGCGCGGCGGATATGCTCGCGCTCTGGCCATCCTCGTCGGATGCGTCGGTCATGGGGGCGGCTTGTGGTTTCATAATGCTTTTTTAGGTGTTTTTCCGTTTGGAAACAACCGCTTTTATCTTTCTTGACATGACATAATGCGCCGCTAGAATAGCGCCTATCTCAACATCATCTGTTAAGTCATTTTGATTAAACAACAACATCAAAGAGGGGAATAATCATGTCTGGCGAACCCAAAATCAATAAAACCACCGCCTATCTGGCTGCCACGGGCGCTTTTGCCACGGGGGCTTTCCTGCTGACGGCGGCGCCGTTTGTCACGGTACCGCTGGTGGCGGCTGCCGCTGTCACTGTGGCCGTGCGCAAGGACCGCGCCGAATTTCTGGATCGCGTCAAAAACGATGTGAAAGAATTCTGGTCTGACCTGTCTGTTCACGCAACGAAGGATTTGAACAGCCTGCGCAGCTGGTGGAACAGCCGCGGCAACAAAGCCGCCGCCGAAGCCCCGCGCGCCGCACCGCAAGCCGAAGCGCCGTCTTCGTTCGACCCCGCCGCAACATCAAGAAACGATTTTGCGCAAAGCGTGAAGCCGAATGCACAAGCTGCCGATGCAGCCCCCAAAGCCGCACCTGCTGCCACGCCCAGCGTACAGCAAACGCCGAAAGCGCCGGGACAGTAAGCTGTTCTTGGTATCAATAAAAAAGGCCGCTATCACAGCGGCCTTTTTTATTTTTGTATTATCGGTCATTACTTGCATGCGTAGCTGAATTCATAGCCTGTTGGCGACAGGGTTTTGTCTGCCGTAATCTGGCAGTTTCGGTTTTTTTGTTTGAAAAACCCTTCGGCGGCGATCCGGAAATCATCTTTGCCGGGCCAGTTGGTGCCGAATTTTTTGCCAAGCTCGATACTTTTGTTAAGGCTGAGGCTTACGCCCATTTTTTGCAGATCGGGCCTGTCGAAAATCCGCCACGCGTCTTTGTCGTCGGTGTATTCCTGATAAATGACTTTGCCGTAGGTTTCGTCGACATAGCGCAAATTATTTTCCCGCGCCGCCGACAGGCAGCCGGCAAGAAGAAAAACACACAGTAGCGCAGAGAGAGATGTTTTTTTCATCAGATGCCCCGTCTTTGATTTTTGATGAAGGTTTTATCCTTCAAGGTCCTTGAAAGGCGGGAGGGAGAGATACCGCTCCGCCATGCTGGGTACGATGGTGACAATCATTTTTCCCGCCATATCGTCACGCTGCGCAAGTTTGAGCGCGGCGTGGATAGCGGCGCCGGATGAAACGCCAACGGGGATCCCCTCGGTCTTGGCGACCTTGCGCATCATGGCATAAGCGTCATCGTTGGTGACGGTGATGATGTCATCGATTTGCGTGGTATCCAGAACGGTGGGAATAAACCCCGCGCCGATACCCTGAATTTTATGCGCCCCCGGCTGACCGCCCGACAATACGGGGCTGTCCGCAGGCTCGATGGCGATGGTTTTAAAACCCGGTTTGCGTGCCTTGAGCGCCTGCGATACGCCCGTGAGTGTGCCGCCGGTGCCGACGCCCGCGACCAGTACATCGGCCTTGCCGTCGGTATCGCGCCAGATTTCCTCAGCCGTGGTGCGGCGGTGGATATCGGCGTTGGCGGGGTTGTCGAATTGCTGGGGCATGAAGGCATTCGGATTGGTATTGACGATTTCCTGCGCCTTAGCGACAGCACCCTTCATGCCCTGTTCGGCAGGGGTGAGCACCAGTTCCGCCCCCATCAGGCGCAGCATCTTGCGGCGTTCATACGACATGCTTTCGGGCATGACCAGCTGCAGGCGGTAACCTTTGGCCGCGCAGATAAAGGCAAGGCCGATGCCGGTATTGCCGGATGTCGGTTCCACAATCAGCGTATCCTTGCCGATTTTACCGTCTTGTTCGGCGGCTTCAATCAACGCAAGGGCGAGGCGGTCTTTGACGCTCGACAGCGGATTGAAGAATTCCAGCTTTAAAACGATATCGGCCTTCGCGCCGTATTCGGCAGAAAGCCGCGGCATGCGTACCAGCGGCGTGCCGCCCACGGTTTGCCAGATGTGGTCGTAAATGCGCATGGCGGTTAAACCGCTTTCTTCACGGCCTGTTCAACGCCGGTGGAGCCAAAGCCGCCCGCACCGCGTGCGGTTTCGTCGAGCGTATCGACAACGCCCCAGCTGACTTGCGTGAAGGGGGCGATGACCATCTGCGCGATGCGCATGCCGCGTTCGATCACAAAATCCTGCTGGCCGTGGTTGATAAGAAGGACTTTCACTTCACCGCGGTAATCGGCGTCAATCGTGCCGGGGCTGTTGAGAACCGTCACGCCGTTTTTGAAGGCAAGGCCGGAGCGGGGGCGGATTTGCGCCTCGAACCCGGCGGGCAATGCCATGGCAAGTCCGGTCGGCACCAGTGCGCGCTCACCCGGTTTCAGCGTCATGGGAGCATCGACCGCGGCTTCAAGATCAACGCCCGCAGACAAGGCGGTTGCGTATTGCGGCAGGTTCAGGCCCTTCGCATGGGGCAGCAGTTGAAGAGAGACGAGCGTGGCCTGCGACATGGATGAAATCTCCGCGTAAAAAGGGTGAATAACAGAATCATCCTTTTATAGCAGATTCATTCAGGCGGGGAAACGCAGGAAAGCCCGTAAAAACAGGTGTTTTTATTTGCACGGGCCTGTTGGTTTTGGCGGCGGCAGCTGACGGGCGGCCGGCAGGGGGCGGTCTTTTTTGAAATCGCTGATGTCTTCGAGCAGGTCGATCGAGTTCACGAATTTTACGCCGCGTTTTTTCATTTTCTCGATTTGCTCGTCGGTTTTTGTGCGGTCGTTATCGTTATCGTTGCCCGTCAGGTCGCGCAGCAAAACTACCTCGAACCCGTTGTCGCGCGCATCCATTACTGTTTTGAAAACGCAGGCGTTGAGGTTGAAGCCGCAAGCCAGCAGCGTCTTGCGTTTGTCATGCTTGAGAATTTTTTTGATGTTGCTGCCTTTGAAGGCGCTGTCTTCGTCTTTTGCAATCAGCTTGTCCTGCGGATGCGGGCGGAACATGTAAAAATCGATATCCTGCGGGTTTTTTTCGTAGTCGGAAAAATAAACCACATAGGCCGGCATGCCTGCGGCGCGGAAGGCGGGGATAAGGCTGTTAATACGCTTGGTGACGTTTCTGGTTTCGGTATTGCCACGGCCTTGCGCGGGGTCGGCAAATTCTTTTTGCACATCGATAATCAAAAGCGCGGCGCTGCCCGCGGCAAGGTCGAGCTTGACGCGTGTTGTGGCCTGAACTTCCGGTTTGAAGAAGTCCAGCACCTGATGCAGTTTGGCTTTGAAAACGTCGAAATCCATAGACTGTAAAAACCCCTGAAGTGCTAGATTGTTATAATATTACTATTGCCATAAGTCAATAAAACTATAGCGTTGCAGGGGCTGTATATAAGGCTTTGATTTTACTTACAGTTTATTGCCGATATGGATGGCGGCCACGCCGCCGGTGAGGGCGATGGCCTTCACTTGTTCGAATCCGGCGGTTTCCAGACGGCGTTTCAGCTGCACGCGGGTCGGGAACTGGCGGATGCTTTCGGCCAGGTATTGATAGCTGGCGCGATCCTTGGCCACGATTTCGCCCATGGCGGGGATAAGGCTGAAGGAATAGCGGTCGTAAATCTTGCGCAACAGCGGGTCGCTGACCTGACTGAATTCAAGGCAGAAGAACTGCCCGCCCGGACGCAGCACGCGGTAGGCCTCGCTGAGCGCATCGTCGATATGCGTGACGTTGCGAAGGCCAAAAGAAATCGAATAAAGATCGAAGCTGTTGTCATCAAACGGCAGGCGTTCGGCATTCGCCTCGACCCATGTAAAGCCCTTCACGTAACCGCGGTCGATGGCGCGTTTCTGGCCGACGCGCAGCATTTCGGCATTCAGGTCGCTGACGGTAATCTCGGCATCCTTGCCGGCTTTTTCGCGGTAGCGGAAAGCGATATCGCCCGTACCGCCTGCAACATCGAGAAGTTTTTTATCCGCCGCCGGACGCATCATGCGCACAAAACGGTTTTTCCAAAGGCGGTGGATGCCAGCCGACATGATATCGTTCATCAGGTCATAGCGGTCGGCAACCGAGTCAAAAACGCCAATCACGCGGCGCGTTTTTTCGGCGGGGTCGACTTGGTCATAGCCGAACCAGCGGGATTCTTTGTTTTTGTCCGAAGATGTGGATTTTTTGGCCATGCTGCCGCCCTTTTTTGTGCACTATAAGCCCGCAGGCCGCCCCGAAGCAAGGCTGGTATATTTATCGAAAATAACCTCTGCCGCAGAAGGTGACAAACCGCGCGGTTCGGTCTAGTCTGGCAGCAAGTAAATATAACCCCCACAGGCACAAAGGGGCGTCGCGTGTCTTTCTTCAAATCTGTAGCAACCGTAGGCGGGCTGACGCTGGGCAGCCGTATTCTGGGTTTCGTGCGCGATATCCTGACGGCGGCCATGCTGGGCGCGGGGCCGGTGGCGGATGCATTTTTCGTCGCGCTCAAACTGCCGAATTTTTTCCGCCGCATCACGGCGGAGGGGGCGTTCAGCGTATCCTTCGTGCCGATGTTTTCCGGCATGCTTGCCGACGGGCCGGAGGGGAAACGCGAAGCCGTCAGATTTGCCGAAGAAGCGCAGGCCGTCATGCTGGCCGTGCTGGTGCCCTTTACCATCCTGATGCTGCTATGCATGCCGTGGGTGCTGTATGTCGTCGCCCCCGGTTTTGGCAGCACGCCGGAGCGATATGATCTGGCGCTTGAAATGTCGCGCGTGACCTTCCCGTATATTCTTCTGATGTCGCTGACGGCGCTGTTGGGCGGGGTCATGAATTCGTTCGACCGTTTCGGGCCCTTTGCCGCTGCGCCGATGCTGTTCAACCTTGCGTTGATTTTCGCGATGTTCTGCTTCAAGCCCTTTACGGGGACGGTCGGACATGCGCTGTCGTGGGGGGTTGTGCTCGCGGGCATATTGCAGCTGCTCTGGCTGTTCTGGGCGACGCGCTGCTTGGGGATTATTCTCAAATGGCGCAGGCCGCGCCTGACGCCGCATATCCGCGCACTGTTCCGCAAGATGGGGCCGGGGGTTTTCGGCGCGGGGATTGCGCAAATCAACCTGTTTGTCGATATGGTGCTGGCGTCGCTGCTGCCTGTGGGTGCGATTTCATATTTGTATTATGCGGACAGGCTTTACCAGCTGCCGCTCAGCGTGATCGGAATTGCCATCGGCACGGCGCTGCTGCCGATGCTGTCGCGCGCGCTGAAGGCCGAAGAACACGACAACGCCGCCCGCCTGTTCAACAAGGGTATCGAGATCAGCATGATGCTGGCGCTGCCTGCAACCGTGGCTTATCTGGCTGTGGGCGATACGATTGTCGATGTGCTGTTCGTGCGCGGCGCCTTTGCCGAAAATGACGGCGTGCAGGCAGGGTATGTGCTGATTGCCTATACGCTGGGTCTGCCGGCCTTCATCATCAGCCGTGTGTTCAGTACGGTCTTTTTCGCGCATGGCGATACGGCGACGCCCGTCAAATATGCGGTCGTTTGCGCCATCATGAATACGCTGCTGGCGATTGGTCTTTTGCAGTATTTCCAGCATGTGGGGATTGCGCTGGCGACCGGGCTTGCGGCATGGGTCAACTTCGGGCTTTTGCTGCGCGGATTGCGTAAAAGAAACATGGCGCCCTTTGCCAAACGTTCTGTAAAGAAAAGTCTGATTATCCTTGCGGCGTCGCTGGCGATGGGGGCCGGTATCTGGGCCGAAGAACAGTGGATTATGCCGTGGTTTATGGATAGAGGCGAGGCGTGGCGCCTGTCGGGCGTTGCCCTGCTGGTCGCCAGCGGCATGGGGGTCTATGGTTCGATTTTGTACGTGACCGGCATTTTAACGCCGCAAATGGTGAAAGACCTATTCCCAAAACGCAAAAAACAGGACACAATCGGAGACGTCCAGCAGTTTGGACAGTAGAGGAGTTTTAGAATGCGTCACATTTTCCGCGCCGCCATCGTCGCAGCCGCTTTGGTCGTCGGTTTTAGCCCCGTAGCGAAAGCCGATACGTTCGTCTGGAAAGACGTTCCGCACGGCTACACGATCTCTTTTCCCGACAGCTGGAGCATGCAAACGGAAGATCATCCCTATACCCGTATCCGCATCGCCGGCCCGCTGGCCGAAGAGCTGCCGACCTGCAGCCTGCAAGTGCGCGATGACGGCCGCCTGAAGATTTACCCCAAAAAACTGACCGACGAAGCGGTTGCCAATACCCTCGCGCAGGATTATTGGGAAAAAGAAACCGGCCAGCTGCTGGATGCTGAAATCACCGCTTTCTTCTCTCCCGCCAGTCTGGGTGACAAAGGCGACGCAACGGCCATTCAGGTCGCGTTCAACAACAAGGACGAACAGGGCAACCTGATTAAAATGCACGGCGTGATGATTTCCAGCATCTACGGCGGCAAGCGTTATGTCGGCACCTGTTCCTCTCGCAGTGAAGCATACAACCGCTGGGCGGGCCTGTTCATGAGCATTCTCGACTCTGTGCAGTTCGATGACCGCTATCATCCGTTCGCCACGGGCTACTACCGCAACTTCCTGATGGATGAAAAACTCCATCTGCCGCGCGTGAAGCCCGGTACGGTCAGCACCAAGAACAAAGTGTTCTTTGGCAAAGACTTCTATATGAACGATTAATACAAATCGCGATGACATCTTTGTCTTATTGCGGAGAAATGGTCCGGAAACACGATCCGGACCGTTTTCTTTTGAGCCTCTACGAACCCGCGCCTGTGCGCGAGGGATTGTTCGCACTCTATGCCTTTCACCATGAAATCGCCAAAACGCGCGAGGTCGTGACCGAAACCCAGCTCGGCCTTATCCGCCTTCAATGGTGGCGCGATGCGCTGGCCGGATATTATGAACGGGGCGCGGTTTTGAAACATCAGGTGCTGGAGCCGCTGTGCGCGGCGATCGCCCAATACAATCTGCCGCGCGAAGATTTCGATAGCCTGATGTACGCGCGTGAATTCGACCTTGAAGACCGTCTGCCGTCCAATCTCGACGGGATGGTGAAATATGCGGTTTATACCAATGCGCCGCTTCTGCGACTGTCCATGAAAATTGCCGGACAAACCGCCAATGAGTCCGATATTGATAACGTGGCTGCCGCCTATGGCCTCACGGGGCTGCTGCGCGCGTTGCCTGCGCATCTCCGCCAGCGCCGCTGTTATCTCCCCGAAGATATGTTGCATAAGCAGGAAATATCCGTCTATGACCTTTATGACGGCAGTGCGGCCACAAAAATATCGCCGGTTGTCATGGCTGTTCTGGCGCGGGCCGAACGCAAGGCTGCGGATGTTGCGCGCACAGCGCCCAAGTCTTTGCGGCGCATGAACAAGTTATCGAGGATGTATCAAAAACAAATCCGCCGTGCAGGGGGGGGTGTATTTGCACCCGCCATGGGCGTGCCGCCGCTGCTGCGTGAATTGCGTTTGCTGTTCGTCTAGCGCGCATGTTTAAGCGCCGCAGGCGCAAGATCTGCGGGCAGGGGCGCCGTGGTTTTTTCGTAGATGAAAATATCCGTATCGTACATGCCGCCAACGGTTGTTTTTTCGCGTACGCGCCAGTGCGGCATGTAAAATGTCGAACTGATAATTTCCGCGCCGCATTTCAATTCACGGTCCAGTTTCGGTTCCAGCTGCGCCATATGCGGATTGGACAGGTAACACAGGACGACATCCACATCGTGCAGATCTTTTTCAAAGAAATTTTTTTTCTCGAACGTCACATTTTTGATTTGAGGGTTCGCCAGCAACCGGAGTTTTGAGAATAGCAGCGGGATAAGAGAGCCTTCAAAGCCGATGACTTTGGCCTGTGGGAAACGCTGCGCCGCAGCCAAAGCAATGCCACCCCAGCCGGAGCCCAGCTCGGCAATCACTTTGGGTGACGTCTGGTGAATACTGCCGAGCATCGCCTTGCGCGTCGATTGCGGCGTCGGCATGGGCGATACCTTCATCTTGTGCTGGTAGAATTCGTTGAACGCGACAACCGCCAGCAGGGCGCTGGTGACAACGGCATATAGAAACGTAAGCATAAAAAAGACCTTCCCGATGGCTGCGGAAGCATTTCTTATTCTAGCATATTAGCGGGCTTTTACAGGTAAGTAATATTTTAAGTGCCTGTTTTTGCTTGCGAAACCAGCCATGATTCGAGGTCGCTCAGTGCACGCTGGCTCATGGCCTTTTTGCGGTCTTTGCTGTCGACTTTCTTTTTGCCGGCCTGTAGCAGCGCCGCTTCGTCCACGGGCGGGAACAGGCCGAAGTTCACGTTCATCGGCTGGAAGGTTTCGGCATTCGCGCCGGTGGTGATGTGGTTCAGCAGCGCCCCCATCGCCGTCGTGGGCGGCGGTACCTGCGGCGGCAGGCCGAGCGCCTGCGCGGCGGCAAAACGCCCCGCCATCAAGCCGACGGCGGCGCTTTCAACATACCCCTCGCAGCCGGTAATCTGGCCTGCAAAACGCAGACGCGGCATCGATTTCAATCTGAGCGAAGTATCCAGCAGCTTGGGGCTATTGATAAAGGTATTGCGATGGATGCCGCCAAGACGGGCGAATTCGGCGTTTTCCAGGCCCGGTATCATGCGGAAGATGCGCTGTTGTTCGCCGTATTTCAATTTGGTCTGGAACCCGACCATGTTGTAAAGCGTGCCAAGCGCATTATCCTGCCGCAGCTGCACCACCGCCCACGGGCGCGGGAATTCGGTTGCGCGCGGATTGGTCAGGCCCACGGCTTTCATCGGGCCCCAGCGCAAGGTATCGGCGCCGCGCTCTGCCATGACTTCGATGGGCAGGCAGCCTTCGAAATAGGGGGTGTTCTTTTCCCATTCCTTGAATTCGGTTTTTTCGGCTGCCAGCAGGGCTTCGATAAAATTGTAATACTCTTTTTTCTCCATCGGGCAGTTGATGTAATCCTTGCCCGTCCCGCCGGGACCCGGCTTGTCGTAGCGGGACTGGTACCAGGCGATGTCGAAATTGATGCTTTCTGTGAAAATAATCGGCGCAATCGCATCAAAAAAGGCCAGATGGTCTTCGTTGGTCAGCTTGCCGATGGCTTCCGTAAGCGCGGGAGAGGTCAGCGGACCTGTCGCGATGATGACGTTATCCCACTCCGCGGGCGGCAATCCGGCAATCTCGCCGCGCTCGATGGTGATATTCGGATGTGCGCTCAGCCGTCCGGTGACGTCAGCGGAAAAGGCGTCGCGGTCAACCGCAAGGGCGGAACCTGCGGGGACTTTGTGCTTATCGCCCGCCGACATGATGACAGAACCCGCACGACGCATTTCTTCGTGCAAAAGGCCGACGGCGTTATGTTCGAAATCGTCGGAGCGGAAGGAGTTGGAACAGACCAGCTCCGCGAAATTCTCCGTCTGGTGGGCATCGGTTTTGCGCACGGGGCGCATTTCATGCAGTACAACCTTGACACCGGCTTCGGCGATTTGCCATGCCGCTTCGGAGCCGGCCATGCCGCCGCCGATGATGTGAACGGTTTTTGTCATTGTTTATTCTCCGGCTTCTTCGTCAAAGCGCGGGAACTGTTCGGGGCACAGGGCCGTATCGCGCATGTAGTTTTCGTAGGAATCGATGTCGGCTTGCTTTTGGCGGCGCATTTGCAGCATGCGGGTATACCCAGGGCGCAGTTTTTCCGTCAGGGATTCCATGGCTTTGGTATATTCGGCCTCCAGATTTTCGGTGGGGACGGGGCCTATCGGGCGCAGACCGGCGACGGCGGCTTCCAGCGTTTTTTGCGCGTCTGCCGCGTAATCTTCGAGCAGTTTCAGATCGGTTTTTTCGTGGCGTTTTTCATGCGCCATGGTTGCGCTGTAGCGGCAGCCCATCAGCTTGAAGTCTTCTGCAATGAAAATAGTGTTTTCGTAGACGATGTTGTAGTTGAATGCCTGCGGCATAAAGCATGAAGTTCCAGCGGATTTGTTGTCGCGGCGCATATAGGGCATCTGATAAGAGGTTTTGATCTGGCTGCGGTTCAGCCCGCCAACCATCCAGTGCGCTTCGGTTGCGAAAATATCGCTATCGCCGCCGGCCTGAATATCGGCGGTGCGCATTTCATCGGTCAGCTGGCGCGATGTGACATTCTTTTCAACCGGGCTCGGCTTGTGTTCGAATGTAACATTGACCCTGACAGGTGCGGCAGGCGGACATTCATTTGCAAACGCAGGCGATGCCGCGACGGATAAGGCGAGCAGGATGGCAAAGCGCGTCATGTGCGGCGTCATGAATACTCGTTCCTTGTATTTAGCAGCTGCGTCAGGGGCGGATGGTAATCGGGGTTTTATCCGCAATCAGTCCCCACATCTCTTTGATGTCTTTATCGGCCACGGCGATGCAGCCGTTCGTCCAGTCGGATTTTGTGTTATATTTCCACCACATCCAGCCTTTGCCGTTTGGCATGCCGTGAATAAAAATATCGCCGCCCGGTTTATGGCCGCGTTTTTTGGCATCCGCGCGGTCTTTGGCACTGGGATAGGAAATGCGCAGCGACAAGTAAAAATCGCTGTTGGGATTGCGGGCATTGATGAAATAGGTGCCTTCGGGGGTGCGGCCGTCGCCTTCGTACTGCTTGTGGCCCAGCGGGTTTTTACCCAGCGCGATGCGGTAGCTGCGCACGACGTTGCCGTATTTGTCGAGCAGTTCCATGCGCCGTTCGCTTTTGAACACTTGAATCTCGGCCACGCTTTGCGGCTGCGGTGCCATCCCCGGCGGCGGCTTCAGGCTCTGCGCTGCGTGCACAGGCAGCAGGCACAAAATCAGGCTTAGAAAAATTATGATAAATGTTGATTTGTTTGTCATACCGACAGAATAACGCCGTTTATTAAAAAATAAACACGCTTTTGCATGCCGTGTTCAAGTTTCAGGCGGCGGGCGCGGGGACGGCCAGACGGGCGCGGCGTCCCAGCAAAAACAGGGCCATAGCGCCGTTGCTGATGACCAGCACCGCCGGATAAAGCCAGGTCGATACCGTATAATTTTCAATCGCCAGCAACGTCAGAAACGCGCCGAGCGAGCCGATGGTATAGCTGAGCGCCGATTCAGACTGCGGCTTCGTCCATGATTTGCGCACCGTGGGCAAATACCCGACCGTATCGATCAAACAAACCAGCACGACCGACCATACCGGTGTTTTGGTGAAAACCCACAGTGGGATGGCCAGCAGCGCCACAAGCAGCGTCATCCAGTCGGCGCGGGTGATATTGCGCTCTCCGTGAAACAGGCTGATCCCCACAAGCAGGAAACAGGTCGCCGCGCCAAACCCGCGCGCCCATGACCCCGCACCGGCGCCTTCGGCAAACTGCGCGGCAAAGCCGATGGAGGAAATCACGCCCCAGATAAACCATGAAAAAGCATGCGGGCGGGTTTTGCCGCGCCAGATGCTGGTGAAATACGCCAGGCGCGCCGCCAGCATGGCGGCCACGGAAAGAAGCCCGAAGAGTGCTGTCATGGTCATGATATCGGGCTTCTTTCCGTGCCTTGATTTAGAAACGCAGGATTTTGACGACTTCGACTTGCTCGAGCGCGTCGATGGCGTCAAGGATTTTGGGATCCACGGCGCTGTCGACCGAAATCAGGGAAATCGCCTTGCTCTTGCCCGGAATACGGCCGAGGTTGAAGTCGGCGATGTTGACGTTCGCATTGCCCAGCAGCGTCCCCACCGCGCCAATCAGGCCCGGTTTGTCAAGGTTCTGGATGAACAGCATTTCGCCGTCCAGCTGCGCTTCGATCGGCACGTTGTCCACGGCGACAAGGCGCGGCTGCTCGCCGCCGAAAATCGTGCCGGCCACGCTGTGGCTGCCCGATTTTCCGGTGACGGTGACGCGCACCAGCGTCAGGAAGTCCTTGCTCTTTTCGCGCTTGGTTTCGGCAACCGTCATGCCGCGTTCTTTGGCGCGGGCGGGGGCGGATACGATGTTCACGCCCTCCATCGACGGCTTCAGGAAGCCTGCCAGCACCAGCGCCGTCAGCGGGCGGGTGTTGAGACCGGCGACGAGGCCTTCGTATTCAATCTGGATTTCCTGCGTGTCCGCTTCGGCCAGCTGCCCTGCGAAACTGCCGAGCTGTTCGGCGAGTTTCATGTAAGGCTTCAGCTTCGGCGCGTCTTCGGCGGAAACGGAGGGCATATTCACCGCATTCGCCACGGCGCCTTGCAGCAGAAAATCCGCCATTTGCTCGGCGACTTGCAGGGCGACGTTTTCCTGCGCCTCTACGGTCGATGCGCCAAGGTGCGGGGTGCAGATGACGTTTTCATGGCCGAACAGCGGGTTGGCTTTTGCCGGTTCTTCTTCGAACACGTCAAGCGCCGCACCGGCGACATGGCCGCTGTCGAGGGCTTCTTTCAGGTCCGCCTCGACAATCAGGCCGCCGCGTGCGCAGTTGATGAGGCGTACGCCTTTTTTCATTTTCGCAATCGCGGCCTTGTTGATGATACCGCGGGTGCTGTCGGTCATCGGGGTGTGCAGGGTGATGAAATCGGCGCGGGTCAGCACGTCTTCCAGTTCAACCTTTTCAACGCCCAGTTCAACCGCGCGTTCGACGGAGAGGAAGGGGTCGAACGCAATCACTTTCATCTTCAGGCCCAGCGCGCGGTCGGCCACGATGGCGCCGATGTTGCCGCAGCCAATAACGCCCAGCGTCTTGCCGAACAATTCCTGCCCCATGAATTTGGATTTTTCCCATTTGCCCGCATGGGTGGAGGCATTGGCCTGCGGAATTTGACGCGCCAGCGACATCAGCATCGCGATGGTATGTTCCGCCGTGGTGATGGAGTTGCCAAAGGGCGTGTTCATGACCACAACACCCGTTGCCGTCGCGGCGGGAACATCGACGTTATCCACGCCGATACCGGCGCGGCCGATGACTTTCAGGTTCTTCGCGTTCTTCAGGATATCTGCCGTGACCTTGGTGGAGGAGCGAATGGCAAGACCATCGACATCGTTCAGCGCAGCGGCGAGTTCTTCGGGTTTCAGATCTGTTTTGACGATGACATCGACGCCGCGGCTTTTGAAAATCGCTTCGGCCTGCGGGCTCATTTTATCGCTGATAAGGACTTTGGGTTTGTTGGCGGTCATGGGCACACTCCTCGTGGCAACTGGCATTGTTATTGTTGCAAAGCAGTATAGACACAGTAGCCGAGTCCATAAAACGGCAAAGCGGGTTTCGGGGCGCTTCGGGCTAAGATTTTTGTTGTTTAATTTATGTAAATGAGGTATAAGGATACCTAATGCAGTTGTGACGGAGTTTTCATGAACCATCCAAACGACCCAAACCCCATCAAGCCCGAAGTGGGCTGCATAATCCATGTCAAAGGCGGTCTGGAATTATCGCCCGGCTGGGTGGATGGCCACGAGACATGGGAGATCATTGGCTTGCGCGAGGAACAGCGCGCCCAAGACGCCGCGCCGCGTCCTTACCTCAAGCTCAAAAGCATAGGCCACTGGGATAGCCTGCGTTTTGTGACGGTGGCGTTCAATCCGATCAGCATGCGGGTTTTTCCGCCCGCTGATGCGGGGGGTCAGCCGCAGGCGGTCTTTCCCCATCCGGGGTCGCAGCTGCGCATCGAAGAAGACGCTACAGACGGTTTTGCCACCTTCAGAAACGGCCTGTGGCGGGTGGATAAATCGAGATATCAGGAGCGTGCCGACGGCAGCGGGACCGATCTGATCTTGAGCCTGAGCAGTCTTGATAAAAAACACCCCAGTTTCATGAATGTGGCCTTCAATGAAAGCAGCATGAAGCCTGTTTTGCCGCCGCACATCGCCGCCGAACTGGCGGAGGCTGCCAGAACCATGACAGTCCTGCGCGACGTCGATATTCTCAAGCCTGCGCAAATCAAAAAAAGAAACGCGGCGCCCTGATATCAGGCACGCCGCGTTTTTCTTCGTGAAGGCTCAGGCCCGATTTAGGCCGCTTTTGCTGTTTGTTCGGCTTTGACCGCGCGATACGCCCAGTCAATCCACGGCAGCACGGCTTCGATATCGGCGGTTTCAACTGTCGCGCCGCCCCAAAGACGGAACGAAGCGGGTGCATCGCGGTGGTTGGCGACTTCGTAGGCGATGCCTTCTTTGTCGAGCATTTTTTCCACGGACTTGATGATTTTCGCCTGCGCGTCGTTGTCAAGGCTGGTTAGCCACGGGTCAACGACCTTGAAGCAGATGGATGTGTTGGAGCGGATCGCCGGAGAGCTTGGCAGGAATTCCGCCCATTCGGTTTTTTCAATCCATTTTTCAACGGCGGCAAGGTTTGCCTGCGTGCGTTTCAAGAGCGCGGGCAGACCACCCAGTTTTTCAGCCCAGACAAGCGCATCAAGGCAGTCTTCGACCGCTAGCATGGAGGGGGTGTTGATGGTCTTGCCCTCGAACGGCTCGTCAATCAGCTTGCCACCTTTGGTCAGGCGGAACAGCTTGGGCATTGGCCACGCGGGGGTGTAGCTTTCCAGACGTTCAATCGCGCGGGGCGACAGCGCCAGCATGCCGTGCGCGGCTTCGCCGCCCAGCACCTTTTGCCACGACCAAGTGACCACATCCAGCTTGTCCCACGGCATATCCATGGCGAAAACGGCGGAGGTCGCATCGCAAATCATCAGCCCCTTGCGGTCGGGTTTGATCCAGTCCGCGTTCGGGACTTTTACGCCCGACGTCGTACCGTTCCACGTGAAAACCACGTCGCGGTCGCTATCGACCTTCGACAGGTCGACAATCTCGCCAAACGGCGCTTCGAAGGTGCGCACATCTGAGAGTTTCAGTTGCTTGGTGATGTCGGTAATCCACGTCTTGCCGAAAACTTCCCAGCCCAGCGCATCTACGCCGCGCGCGCCCAGCAGCGACCACATGGCCATTTCCATCGCGCCTGTATCGGATGCGGGGACGATGGCCAGTTTCCAGTCGGCGGGCATGCCAAGGATGGCTTTGGATTTTTCAATCACCTCGGCCAGTTTTTTGACGCCGGGGGCGGCGCGGTGCGAGCGGCCCGCCAGTACGCCGGAGAGTGCGGAGACAGACCAGCCCGGACGTTTGGCGCAAGGGCCTGAAGAAAAATTCGGATTGGCGGGCTTGGTCGCGGGGCGTTGCAGCGTCATGGCACACTCTCTGGGGACGAGGTTAAAATATACTGTTTGTGGTTGTTTTGGCTGTGGCGGAGATTTATGCTCCGGCTGATGCAGCCGCGGTTATTATTCTCCGACCTATCAGTCACGTCAACGGATTTCAGGAAAATGGCCACAGAAACAGTTGTTACAATCGTTGCAGCCACCGACGGCGGCCTGAAGAGTGCGGACGAAAACCGCTTTGCCGGCGATATCAAAACCCTCGGCGTGGAGCGTTTGCGCACCGACTGGCTGGCCTCCGGCCGCGCGCTTGATATCATGGTGAGTGGGAATAGTGCCGAACTGACCGCCCGTCTGCGCCAAAAATTACAAAACGCAGGCCCGTTTGATATTTTTGTTCAACCCCTCGACGACGACCGCCGCAAGGGGCTGCTGCTGGCCGATATGGACGCGACGATGGTGGAGGGGGAGACGCTGGACGATCTGGCGGCCCATCTGAACCTCAAGGATAAAATCGCCCCCATCACCGCGCAGGCCATGCGGGGGGAGCTGGATTTTGCCGAGGCCCTGCGGCTGCGAGTCGGTCTTTTGAAAGGTTTGCCTGTATCCGCCCTATTCGAAACGCTGGAGGGGATGCGTTATTCCAAGGGGGCGGCCACGCTGGTCAAAACCATGGGCCGCTATGGCGCCAAATGTGTGCTGATTTCGGGCGGGTTCGATATTTTTACGCGGCATGTCGCAGGTGTGCTGGGTTTTTACCGCAACATCGGTAACCGTCTTGAAATCGAAAACGACAGGCTGACGGGCAATGTGCTGCCGCCCATCGTCGATAAGGACACCAAGCGCCGCACGCTGCTTGAAGAAACAGAAAAGCTCGGTCTCACGCCTGCGCGCACCATGGCGGTGGGCGATGGCGCCAATGATATCCCGATGTTGCAGGCGGCGGGGGCAGGCGTCGGATATTTCGGCAAGCCTGCCGTGCAGGCCGCAACGCCGCATCAGGTGCGCCATACAGACCTGACGGCACTGTTGTATATGCAGGGCTACCGCAAGGAATTCATGATTGCGGGATAAGCTTTTTGCGCCGGATATGCGGCGCAAGCTCGACCAGCAGAATGGCGCAGATAATCAGGCCGCAGCCTGCGATGCCGGTCATTGAAATCCACTCGCTCAAAATCAGATATCCGCCCACAGCGGCAAAAACGGATTCAGAACTGAGGATGACCGCGGTATCCGACGGCGGCGCGTATTGCTGCGCAACCATTTGCAGCGTATAGGCGATGCCGCCCGACGCAATGCCCGCATAAAGCAGCGACGGCAGCGCTTCGCGCAGGCCGTCCACGGTGGGTATTTCGAAAACGGCCACGCCGCATAGCGCAATCAACGCCACCACACCATATTGCAGGCATGAAATCTGCAGCGGGCTTTTGGCGCGCGCCATGATCCGCCCGACCAAAACCACGTGTAAGGCGAAAAATACGGCGCAGATTAAAATCTGTATATCGCCCCAGCCAAAAGCATACCCGCCGCCGGACAGCAAATAAGTGCCCGTGACGCATAGCAGCGCCGCCGGAATAATCACGGCGGGAATTTTCTGTTTGAACAGCGCGAAGAAAATGAGGGGCACGAAAACAACATAAAGCCCCGTGAGAAACCCTGCATTGGTGACCGATGTCGTGAGAAGGCCGGTTTGCTGCAAAACAACGCCGCCTGTGAATACGGTACAAAGCGCGGCCAGCAACGGCGCCATTTTACGGTCTTCGATTTTATCGCGCGCGGCGTTGCGGCGTTCGCGCAGGGCCAGCGGCAGTACGACCAGAAAAGACAAAAGAAAACGGCCCGCAACGAACGTCAGGGGGCCGATATACAAAAGCGCGTCTTTTTGCGCCACAAAAGCGAACCCCCAAATCAGCGCGGCAACAAGCAAAAGAAGGTCCGCATGCAGGCGCGTCATTTGGGGGTATGCTTTTCTTGGGTTAGTAAAGTAAGAATTATTTTTTCTGCCAGCCGCCGCTTGCGTTTTGGATGTACTCGCCGGGCGATGCGCTGTCGATCAGCTTTTTACCGGCAAATGCCTGCACGCTTTTGAGATCAGTACCGCGTTTTTGCGCGATGCCTTTGTATTTTTCAAGGCGTTCGGCATTGGTGGTTTCGACAAGCTGGCGCAGTTCGGGCGTCGGGCTTGCGACGACACCCAAAAGACCATCCTGACGCTCGCCGACGAGGCCCTGTGTCTTGGCGCTCTCGACGCTCATCTGGGCGAAAGCCAGCGGCATGGCGACAACCATCATGGTGGCGAAGCCGAGGATTTTAGCAATCGTGTTTTTCATACGTATTTATCCTTTAACGCAGAGAGGGAATTACTTCTTGATACCGAACAATTCGGGTTCTTCCGCGAACATGTCTTCAAGGTCTTTTTCGACCTTCACGCGGACTTCCTGTTCGATTTTGATGTTCATGTTGATTTCGATGGGTTTGTCCGGCGCCTCGACCTTGACGGTGGGCGAGCAGGCGCCGAGCGCCAGAACCATCCCGATGCCGAAAATTATCGGCATGAGGGCAACACGGTTGAATTCATTTTTTGGCATTGTTGTTCTCGTATTCTTCCAGTTGTTTGCGGATATTGTCGGGTATCTGGCTGCTGCCCGGCGAGTATTTTAGGATATTTTCCAACGGCCCTTCCACATTTAAATTCAGGCTGACGGGATAGCCGTTGTAAAATTCCGGGTTTTTGCCTTTGACAGAAATGCCGATCTTCTGGTTCTTGCCCAGCGTGCCATCGAGGGTGAGTTTTAATGTCTCGAACTCGAAGGCGCGCAGCGCGACCTGCAGATCAACCATCTGCTTCTGAGAACTGTCACGGAGGAAGGCGGGCATATCCTGCGGGCTGTAATGAATATTTCCCGAACCCTTTGATTCCAATACGCCATTTTCAATCGATATTTCGCCCGCGCGTATGCGCAGCGGCAGAGTTCCATCCACAACACCCTCTGCCGTCAACCCGTCCATAGGCGCAATTTTGAAAAGTTCTGCCAGTTGCAGCCCCGTCGCGCTCAGGGTGATATTTTCCGCTGTCAGGTCGTCCAGACTGACCGAGAAGGGGGAGGAGACGATTTTGCCCGATGCCAGCATCCATTCTGCGGCATGCAGGGTGAAGGTGTTTTTGGCATCGAGGCTCGCCTCGACCAGTCCCGCGCTCAGCGGCAGGCCGACGTTGACACTGCCAACGGCAAGTTTCTGGTGTGTCATGACCGGCGGCTTCAGGCTGTCGAGTTTGATGACGCCGCTGACATTGGTGATGACGTTGCCATTCACGTTTCCTGTCAGCTCTCGCATGAAGACTTCGCCGGATGACGCGGTGGTCCAGCCGTTTTTGCTTTTTTGCCATGTGAACGCAGCGCTCATGCCGAGCGTTCCGGTTACGTCCTGCACATAAGCGGCGGAGAGGGGGAAGATGTCCTTCAGGCTATATACCCCCGTGCGCATCGTGGTTTGCGGCATGGCAAGGTCAATCAGACCTTTGTTCTGCGCAAAATCATGCCGGCCATTGATATGCACGGTCAACAGGCCGTTTTTTTCGGTCAGGTCGAGGTTGAACAGGCTGATGTTTGCCTTGCCGCTGTCGGCACGTATCACGCCATTCAGGCGCACGGGAACAAAGGCGGGCGGTTTGGCGGCATGTGACAGTTCTGCCGCGCTGAGCGTACCGCTCAAGGCTGGATAATCCCCGGCAAATCCCGCCACAAGGGCGAGGGAGAAGTTTTTGGCGCCCACCAGCGGCGTGCTGATATCCAGACCTTGAAAGCCGATTTCCAGATGCTTTGTGGGGGCTTTCCAGCTTACGGTGGCGGGCGTTTTGCTATTGGCGGGCAGGTTCAGCGAAACGGGTTTTTCGGCATCGATGGGCAGGATGATACCCTTGAGCGTAATCGGCTCCGCATCCGCACGCAGCACTGTGGTGCTATCGGCGAGGTTGTGGGAGAGAACAAGGCTTGCCGCTGCCTCCACATCGCGCATCAGACCGGGCAGTGAGAGTTTTTGCGCGGCAAGTTCAAGTCCGCCGCCGACGTCTTGCCAGCTGAGCCAGCCGTCAGCGCGCGGTTTTTGCGCGGTGATATCCAGTTTCGCCTGTCCGCGGCCCTTGAGGTCCTTGACGCCGAGGGCATCGAGGTTTTTGAGCTTGGTATCCAGCAAAAGCTTCAGGCTGTCTTTGGCGCTGTCGCTGCGGTCAAGGCGCAGTTCGGCAAGTATCTCGCCGGTGTCATCCATGCCTTGGCCTTGCAGCAGGATTTCGCTTTTCTCCGGTTTAATGGCGGCGGTGAGGGTCAGTCCTTGCAGGGGCAGGGCATAGGCTTTGAGAGAGCCTGCGGACAGCTGCGCATTGATAACCGGCCATGCTTTACCTGCGATGGCATCGGGCGGCGCTTCCAGTGTTATCCAGCCCGCGCCGCGCCGCAGGGCCAGATGCGAGGCGGGCAAATCCAGATGTGCATCGCCGATATCGACCTGTGCGGAGATCGCGCCCGTCGCCTTGACGGCCTTGAGCGACATTTGCCCCTGCGCACGCAGGCTGTCACCCGTTATCTGGTAATCGCCGCTGAGCTGGTATTCCGCGCCGCGGTCGAGCAGGGAGCCTGAAAAAACAGCCGGCGCCCCTTCGGCAAAGGGGATGAATGTTCTTATATTACGAAAAACAATTTCGCGCGCAGGCAAGTCAAGCGGGGTGGGCAGGGCCAGAACAATATCCTGCGTCTGTCCACCGTCTTTTTCCGTATCATTCTTCGCCGTGATGGCGATCATGGCATCGTCGATGACAACCTTGGTCAATCGGCCGTCCAGTGCATCGCCTAGCGTGGCGTAGGCTTCTACACGTGCGACGGTGACAGGCGTGCCGCCCACCGTCAGTTTTATATCTTCAAAAAAGCTACCCGCAGGGGTGAAACGGGCTGTGCCGATACTGGCATCCGTATAGCCAGCGATATGCAGCGCTTTTTCAGAAATAAATTGAAACTTGGCCCATAGCGCAATGATTAAAATGGCGAAAACCGCCGCTACGGCAGCGAGAACCTTCAGGCCGGTTTTTTTGAAAGAAGCGTTCATGAGGTCCATCGGGCAGAAGGGCGTGTTGACAGGCGATGCATGTGCTTTTGTATTGTTTTCTATTGTTTTTCTGCATTCAATCAGCAATATATGCGCAGGTATAAAAACAACAGCCAAAACATCTTAAGAGTTCCAAGGAGTAAAGCAACATGTTCATATCGCCCGCATTCGCCCAGACGGCAGCTGAATCCGCAGACGCAGCGGCGTCACAGCCGAGCCTGCTCGTCTCCATGGCGCCGCTGGTGCTGATTTTCATCGTGTTTTATTTCTTTGTCATCCGCCCGCAAAACAAACGCATTATTGAACATCGCCGTATGGTCAACAACCTGACCAAGGGCGACAAGGTCGTGACTGGCGGCGGCCTGCATGCCACGGTTAAAAAACTGGTTGGCGAGGAGGACGTGCTGCTCGACCTCGGCAACGGTATCGAGGTGACGGCCCTGCGCCATAGCCTGATGCTGGTCAAAGAAGCCGCCGCTGCCAAGCAAGATGCCGCAAAAGACGCCGCCAAGTAACCTTCCGCGTGCCGGCGGATTTGCGATAGCGCGCGCCGGCCGCGCATCCCTTCCATAAGGAACAGACTGAATATGCTCTACGTTGAAAAGTGGAAAATTGTCCTGACCGTTTTGCTGTGCGTGCTGGGGATTGCCTATGCCATGCCGAACGTGCTGTCGCCGCAACAGCAGGAATGGATGCAGTCGCGTCTGCCGGAATGGATGCCGCAAAAGACGGTCAGTCTGGGGCTTGACCTGCAGGGCGGTTCGCACCTGCTGCTGGAGGCGGATACCGACGCCGTGATTGCCGAACGTATGGAGGGCATGGTCGATGCCGCGCGCAAGGAACTGGCCGCTGAAAAAATCGGCTATGTCGATTTGACGGCGCGCAAGAACGGCATTTCGTTCCGTCTGCGCGACCTCGATAAAGACCGCGCTGCGGCATACAAAATCGCCAGCAACCTTGCCGAGGGGCTGGATATCCAGATTGCCCCCGACGGCACGCTGAGCGCGAACATGACCGAAGCGGGCATCAACGCCCTCAAGGCGCAAATTATCGGCCAGTCGATTGAAATCATCCGCCGCCGCGTGGATGAAACCGGTACCAAGGAGCCGATTATCCAGCGTCAGGGGTCTGACCGCATCGTGCTGCAAATGCCGGGCGTCGAAAACCCCGACGAAATCAAATCGCGCCTGCGTGAAACGGCCAAAATGACTTTCCACCTGCCGGATCCCGAAGCAACGCCGACCAGCCGCCCGGGCCCGCTGTCCATGCGTCTGCCGATGAAAGATTCCCCCGGCGCGACGATGGTCGTGCGCAAACGTATTATCATCAGCGGCGAAATGCTGGTGAATGCGCAGGCGACATTCGACCAGAACCAGCGCCCTGCGGTGTCGTTTAAATTCGATAGCATCGGCGCGAAGCGTTTCTGCGACGTGACGCGCGATAACATCGGCAAGCCTTTTGCGATTGTTCTTGACGGTACCATCATCAGCGCGCCCGTTATTCAAAGCGCGATTTGCGGCGGCGACGGCATCATCACGGGTTCTTTCACCTCTCAGGAAACGGCAGAACTTGCGCTGCTGCTGCGCTCCGGCGCGCTGCCGGCCGAATTGAAAGTCATCGAAGAGCGCAGCGTCGGCCCGACGCTGGGTTCTGACTCCGTCGAATCCGGCAAGAAAGCGACGATTGTCGCCTTTGTGGTTGTTTGCGTGATGATGGTGTCTTTCTACGGCCTTCTCGGCATGTTTGCGAATATCGCGCTGACGTTCAACGTCATCTTTATTTTCGCGCTGTTGTCGCTGTTCCAGGCGACGCTGACCCTGCCGGGTATCGCGGGTATCGTGCTGACCATCGGCATGGCGGTTGACGCCAACGTGCTGATTTACGAACGCGTGCGCGAAGAATTGCGCAATGGCCGCTCTATTCTGTCCTCCGTCGACGCGGGATATAAACAGGCCATGTCCACGATTGTGGATTCGAACCTGACGACGCTGATTGTGGCGCTGATCCTGTTCTCCTTCGGTACCGGTCCCGTCAAGGGCTTCGCGGTATCGATGAGCATCGGTATCGTGACCTCGATGTTCTCCGCCATCATGATTACGCGTCTGATTATCATCGGCTGGCTGCGCCAAATGCGCCCGACGAAACTTGAACTTTAACGATAGCCAAAGGAATACAGAAAATGGCCTTTCGTCTCCGTTTCATCAAGGATGACACCAAAATCAATTTTATGGGGCACCATAAAATTGGCATGTTTATCGGTGTTGCCATGATTGTCGCGACTTTCTTTTTGCTGTTCACGCGCGGCCTGAACTACGGCATCGATTTCACCGGCGGCGTACTCATGGAAGTATCCGTACCGGAAGGTATGAAAGTCGAAGACGTCCGCAGCAAGCTGGGCGAACTGAAGGCGGGCAAACCCTCCATTCAGGAATTCGGCGAAAATACGCTGATGATTAAAATCCCCGGCAAAGAAGCCGACACCGCCACGCAAAAAGAGATTTATGCCGAAGTTGCATCGGCGCTGGGCGAGAAAGTCGAGTTTCGCCGCACCGAATACGTCGGTCCGCAGGTGGGGCAGGAACTCATCATGACCGGCGTCAAAGCCTTCGTGTATTCGATGATTGGCATCATGCTTTACATCTGGATGCGTTATGAATGGCAGTTCGGCGTGGCCAGTATCGCCTCGCTGGCGCATGACGTTATTCTGACGCTGCTGTTTTTTATCATCACCGGTATCGAATTCGACCTTGCCACCGTTGCGGCTATCCTGCTGGTTGCGGGTTATTCGGTGAATGATACGGTTATTGTGTTTGACCGTATCCGCGAAAAGTTGCGCAAATACCGCAAAATGCCGCTGCCGGATGTCATCAACATCGCCATCAACGAAACGCTTGGCCGTACGCTTATCACCAGCTCGACCACCTTTGCGGTGATGTGCGTGCTGGCGATTCTGGGCGGCACGGCTATTCAGGGCTTCATCTACGCCATGATCCTCGGCATCATTATCGGTACACTGTCGTCGATTTATGTCGCGGCGCCGGTTCTGCTGTACTTGAACGTCCGCCCTGAAACGGTTTCGAGCGGCGATAAAGAAACTGAGACCGCTGCCGAAAAAGCCTGATAAGGCCTGGCATCCGCCATAAAAAAAGCGCCCCGCAAATGGGGCGCTTTTTTGTGCGGAAGGATTACTCCGGCCTGTCGCCTGTTTCGATACTTTCTTCGTCGGTATAATCGGCCAGAACCAGCTGCATGCCAAACCAGCGCCAGCTTTGCGGTTGGCCGGGGATGATGGTGTCGTCTGGCATGGTGCAGTTGATACGCGTGCGGCGTTCTTCTAGCATGCGGTCGAGGCGGATTTCAACGCGATTGCCGCCCGGTTTGACCAGTTCCGCCTTGCCGATACCGGAAACGAAACAGGACAGCTTGCCAAGGTCCGTCAGCTCCGGCGATACGGTAAAGCCGATAGGCGGCGGATTTTCGCTGACAATCATGTTGTCCGGCATGACGTCGGTCACAGGCAGGGGCAGGGCATTTGCTGTCAGCATGAAACGGTCCAGATCGCCAAAGGCCGCCGTCATGATAAAGCGCGGCACGGCGTTGAAGTCAGATCCGGCATAGGCAACGCCGGATTGCTGGGAAAAGGCGGCTTCGAATTTATATCCCTCGACCTGTTTGCGCACATCGGATGAATATTCACCATAAGGGTATGCAAAGAACAAAGGATCTTCACCGAATTCGGCGCGGTAGCGGCTGACCGCGCGGTTGATGGCCTCGGCATTCTTTTCGGGCGTCTGCTGCGCCATGTGGCTGTAGCTGGCGGGCAGGATGCCAAGATCAGCGAGCTTGTTCTTGCGCAGGGTCTTCATGTCGCGCCAGCTCATATGGCTGGGGGCGTTGTTATCGGCCATATCGCTGGCATAAAAAACAGTGTAGGGCAGGTTGGCTTCCTGCAGCAGCGGGACGGCATTTTGCAGGGTCGATTTCCAGCCGCCCTCCAGCGTAATCGCAATCGCGCGCTGCGGCAGCTGTTCGCCGGATTTGAGCGCCTTGATAATCGTTTTCAGCGGCAGCACGGTATAGCCGTCGGTTTTCAGCTCGCGGATATGTTCGCGGAATTGTTCGACGGAAATGCTGCTTTGGGGCATCGCTTCTTCGCCTACGCGCTGATAGACGAAAATAACTGCACTCGCGCGGTCGGCGCTGATGCTGGCGGCATGTGCAGACGCGGGGGCGCCAAAAGTCATCCCCAGCGCAAAGGCCGCACACAAACTTTTATACAAAAGGCCCCTGTACAAATGGCCGTAAGTATGTTTTTGAATAGTCAGCATCTTTTTATCTAATCGCCGTTAACGGGAGCGTATCTTAACATGACATCTGCCGTATTAACAGACCAGGCTTTGGATACGATTTTTCGCGCTGCCCGCACCGCCAACGCATGGCAGGACAGGCAGGTTTCCGCCGAATTGCTCCATCAAATCCATGAGTTAATGAAATTCGGCCCGACCAGCGCCAACAGCTGCCCGCTGCGCCTGCTTTTTTTGCAATCGCCGGAGGCAAAGGTGCGCCTGAAGCCATTTTTGATGGAATCAAACATCGATAAAACCATGACCGCGCCTGTGGTCGCCATCCTGGCGATGGATATGCGCTTTCATGAACATCTGCCGTTTTTGTTTCCGCACACGGATGCGAAGTCGTGGTTCGAGGGCAACGATGACCTGATTGCCCAGACCGCGTTCCGCAACAGCAGCCTGCAGGGGGGATATTTTATTGTCGCCGCGCGCGCACTCGGTCTGGATTGTGGGCCGATGTCGGGCTTCGATGCCGGGGGCGTGAACAAGGAATTTTTCCCCGATGGACGTTTCAAGGTGAACTTCATTTGTAACATCGGCTATGGCGACCACAGTAAAACTTTCGCCCGCAGCCCGCGCTTCAGCTTCGAGCAGATTGCCAAGGTCATCTGACATGAAATGTCTTGCCGTCAATACCGCGAATACCATTCTTTCGGTCGCGCTATGCGATGGCGATGATGTGCTGTATTTTTTTGATACCGCCGAAACGCGCGATCAAGGCGGCTTGCTGCTGGGGCATGTGCAAAAAGCCCTCGCAGCGGCAGGCATCGGCTATGACGCTATCGATCTGATGGCGGTGGCCACAGGCCCGGGCAGCTTTACGGGCATCCGCATCGGTATTGCCGCAATGCGCGCGCTGGCCATGGCGGCGAAAAAGCCGATTGTCGGCCTGAGCAGTTTCGATCTGTTTTCTGTAAATATTGAAAATGCCCTGAATATCGTGGCCATCGAAGCCTGGCGCGAAGAATTGTATTTTCAAGCGGGCAACAACGCCCCCGTGAACGAAGCGCCCGAAATCTTCGCGCAGCGCTTTGCCGAATATGAGGGCGATATCGTGATTTCAGGCGATGCGGCACAGAAATTGGCGCCATTTATGCCGCAGGCGCAGGTCATCAGCCCACTCGCAGACGCCCGCCAGCTGGCGCAAAAAGCTACCGCCGTTTACGCCAAAGACGGGCCATCGCCATACCGTCCGTCACCCTTTTATTTGCGTCCGGCGGATGTTACGATTTCAGCACATCAAAACCGCCACATCGAAGGGCAGTAGGCATGACCGATGTCAAACACCCCAAGACCGATATCATGGCGCATACCGCAACGATTGTGGCGGCCTATGTATCGCGTCACGACGTTCATGATTTGCAAACCCTGATACGTCAGGTGCATAAAACCCTTGCCTCGATTGAACATGAAAGCCACGCCGCGCCCGCAGGCGGCGCCGTGACGCAGCAGCCTGCCGTGCCTATCAAAAAATCGGTGATGCCGGATTATATCGTCTGCCTCGAAGACGGCAAAAAGCTCAAGATGCTCAAGCGTTATCTGAAATCCGCTTATGACATGACGCCGGAGCAATACCGCGAAAAATGGAACCTGCCGGCGGATTATCCTATGGTCGCGCCGAACTACGCGGAAAAGCGCAGCCATCTGGCCAAGGAAAGCGGCCTTGGCGTGAACCGCAAAAAATAATTAATTGTCGCTTTTTATTTTCCGGGTGGTTTGGGTGCAGAAGGTTTTGCGCTGATGACGTTCGGATACATGCCAAGGGCCGCGATTAAACGTTTGATATATCAGATGGTTATTTGGATAATTCTTCCGCCCGTTTACTGGCGGCGGCGAGGGCTTCGTCAAACAAAGCCTGCATCCCGTTCTCTGCGCGCATCAGCACACTGAGGGCGGCCGCGGTGGTGCCGCCGGGGCTGGTCACGTTTTCGCGCAGCTTGGCGGCGGGCAGAGCCGCGCTGTCTTTGGCGAGCGCGGCGCTGCCGATAACCGTCTGGCGGGCCAGACGCGCCGCCATAGCGGGGTCAAGGCGGAGTTTTTCACCGGCGGCGGTCATGGCTTCGATCAGCAAAAATACATAGGCGGGGCCGCTGCCCGACAACGCCGTGACAGGGTCGAGCAGTTTTTCATCCGGCACCCAGACGAAATCGCCGACAGCCGACAGCAAATCCTGCGCCTGTTTTTTCTGCGCATCGCTGACGGCGGCATTCGCGCAGGCGACGGTCATGCCTTCACCAATCGCGGCGGGGGTATTGGGCATGGCGCGCACCACGGCGGCGTTGCTGCCCAGATGCTGTTCGAAAAATGAAACGGGTTTGCCCGCCGCAATCGAAATGAACAGCGCACCCTGATCGGCAAATCGTTTATATTGCCCGGCCATAACGGGCAGGACTTGCGGTTTAACCGCGAAAACCACGACGTCGGGTTTGTATGTCGGGGGTATATCGCCCAGCAGCTGCACATGCGGCACGTCGGCCTCGATGGCGGCGGGTTCGATGACGTAAATCTGCTGGCACAGGCGGCGT
This sequence comes from uncultured Micavibrio sp., assembly GCA_964551435.1. Lineage (GTDB taxonomy): Bacteria > Pseudomonadota > Alphaproteobacteria > Micavibrionales > UBA2020 > UBA2020. Next base: position 30,082 of record CAZKBS010000002.1, on the reverse strand, counting down.
TCAAGCCAGCGCTTCAGCAGCGCCTGACCCATTTTGCCGCAACCGACCAGAAGCAAATTCATGGCGCCGAGGCTTAGGCTTCGCCGACCGTATCAAACACGGCGGCGCTGAGGTTGTCTTGCAGACGGACGTCACCGGACTGCACCAGCTGGAAGGTGGTGTAGAAACGGTTGCATTCCGCCATGGCGATATCGACCACATCATGAATGGTGTCGATGGCGATGCCCGAGGGGATCATGCGCAAAAGCAGCGTGTGACGGAAAGTGGGGAAGGTACCTTTGTTCGACAGGTCAAAGTGGCCGAGCCAGATGTTTTCGTTAATCTGTTCGATGGTGCGGCAGGCCATTTCGTAATGTTCGTCGGAAATTTCGACAGGCATGGAGCAAGACAGCAGCAGCGCGGAGAATTCATCCTGCCATTCCAGCCACAGTTCCAGCGGGCCGTGCTGGCCGGGCAGGGTCATGACAAGGAAATCTTCATCCGTGCGGGTGAAGTTCCAGCCTTTGGAACGCGACAGCTCCTCGACCATATCGAGCGGGTTGTTGTCATCATGCGCAAGTTCAAACGGGGAGCCGATCATTTCTTTGCTTTCTTCTGGGTCGTGGTCTTTTTGGCGGCGGCTTTCTTGGCGGGTTTCGCCTTGGCCGCGGGTTTCTTTTTGCCCTCAATCGCGTCGAGGCGCGCTTCGAGTTCTTCTACCTTCGCGCGGGCGCGGGTGGACAGTGCCTCCACGCGGTCGAATTCGGCGCGGGTCACAAGGTCGGTTTCAGCAAGAATTTGATCCACGCGCTGCTTGACCATCGCTTTGATCTGGTGGCGCACTTCGCTGAAAGATCCAAGCGCGCCGGTGGCCATGCGGGCCATGTCGTCGAAGAATTTCAGACCATCCATATCCAGGCCTTGCTTGAGCTTTTCGCGCGCGTTTCTCATAATCCACCTCTTGAGGCCCCTGTCGTAACACGTCCGGAGCGGAATTTGCAATAAAAAAACATGGCTTTGCCGGGATGTCAGGGCTATAAAATAGCTGAAAATTCAAAAAGAAGCCACCGAAAGTAAGTAAATTATCATGACCGGCCTGCCTTTCCCTGAAATAGATCCCGTGGCCATCAGTATCGGCCCTATATTCGGTTTTGGCCCTTTGCTGATCCGCTGGTATGCGCTGGCCTATCTGGCCGGATTTATGGGGGGCTGGGTTTATGGCGGCTGGCTGGCCGAACTTGACCGCGACCGCCGCCCGAACCGCGAAGACATCGATAACATTCTCTCGTGGTTGGTGCTGGGGGTCATTCTGGGTGGCCGCATCGGTTATGTTCTGTTTTACAATTTTGGTGAATACGTCGCGCACCCTCTCAGTATTTTCAAAGTATGGGAAGGCGGTATGTCTTTCCACGGCGGTTTGATTGGTGTCGTGATCGTGATTGTCAGTTTTTGCCGCTATCACAAAATCAATCCGCTGGCGATGGGCGACATCGTGGCCACCGTGGTGCCTATCGGATTGTTCTTCGGTCGTATCGCCAATTTCATTAATGGCGAGCTTTTTGGCCGTATCACCACCGTACCATGGGCGATGAATTTTCCGGCAGGCGGCGGGCTGCCGCGCCACCCAAGCCAGCTGTACGAAGCATTTCTTGAAGGTATCGTAATGTTTTTCATTCTGTTCTATATGGCGCGTCAAGCAAAAATCCGCCGTATGCATGGCGTCCTGTTCGGCACGTTGCTGGTCGGTTATGGCACGTCGCGCTTTCTGGTCGAATTCGTGCGCGAGCCTGACCCGCAGCTGGGTCTGTTCCTGCAATACTTCTCGATGGGCCAGTTCCTGTGCCTGCCGATGATTATCCTTGGTTTCCTTATCATCCAGTACGCACGCAAAAAAGATGCAGCCACCAGCAGCGGCCAGCAAAAGCCCTGAGCTTTCAAAACAGACGCAAGATCTGTTGGCGTATATCCGCGAAAAGGGCGGTATCAGCGTTGCAGAATATATGCAGCGTGCGGTTTCCGCCTATTACGCGCATGCGCGGCCTTTTGGCAAAGAGGGCGATTTTATTACCTCGCCGGATATCAGCCAGCTGTTTGGGGAAATGATCGGTCTTTGGTGCGCCGACCTGTGGATGCAGGCCGGACGGCCTGCGCGCATCATGCTGGCCGAACTGGGGCCGGGGCGCGGGACGCTGATGGCGGATATCCTGCGGACGGCGCGTAACTGGCCTGATTTTGATGCGGCGCTGTCTGTGCATCTGGTTGAAACCAGTCCGCAGCTGCGCGCGCTGCAGGCGCAGGCGCTTGGCGATAGACAGGCGCAGTGGCATGACGATGCCGCGTCGCTCCCCAAAGATACCTTCAGCCTGATTATATCCAACGAATTTTTCGATGCGCTGCCGGTGCGGCAATTCATCCGCCGCCAAGGGGCATGGCATGAGCGTTATGTGATCTGGGATGAGGCCGAGGCGGCGCTGCGCTTTACCACCCGCCCGTGCGCCGATGCCGAGGCCTGGATACCAAAGGCGTTGCAACAGACCGCGCCAGATGGCAGCGTTTTTGAACACAGCGAACAAAGCTGTCATATCGCCGCCATGCTGGGCGCGCATGTGGCGCAAAGCGGCGGGGCATGCCTTGCGATTGATTACGGTCATGCCCAAAGCGGGTTTGGCGATACGCTTCAGGCGGTCAGCCGCCATGAATATGCCGATGTTCTGGCGGCGCCGGGCACGCGGGACATTACCGCGCATGTCGATTTCGATGCTCTCGGCGCGGCCGCAGCTGCGGCGGGGGCGGCGGTATGGCCTGTGGTGACGCAGGGGGCGTTTCTGGGCACGCTCGGCATTCACATGCGCGCACAGCAGCTCGCCGCACGCGCAACGCCGCAGCAGCAGGTACAAATACCGCTGGACGTGCACCGGCTGACCGCGCCGTCGGCAATGGGCGATTTGTTCAAGGTGATATGCTGGCAACAAAAAGGCGCCGCGCTGGCGCCCGCCGGATTTGCAAAGGGGGAATAGGGGATGCGTTTTCTGACCACAGGCCTTGAGGATATTAAATACCTCCGCCATGGTTTTTTTACCCGTTTGGGCGGTGCCAGCGGCGGGCTTTTCAGCGGCCTTAACTGTGCGTTTTCATCGGGCGATAATCCCGAACATATCGCCATGAACCGCGCCAAGGTTGCTGAAACTCTTGGCGTTGCGCCGGAAAATCTGCTCACGCTCAAGCAGGTGCATAGCGCGCGCGTGGTCACGATTGCCGAACCGTGGACGCATGACACCGCCCCGCAAGCCGATGCGCTGGTGACCGACCGCAAGGGCATCGCCCTTGGCGTTTTGACGGCGGATTGCGCGCCTGTACTTCTGGCTGCGCGCGGCAAGAAAATTATCGGCGCCGCGCATGCCGGATGGAAAGGCGCCATTGGCGGCGTTATCGAGGCGACCATCGAGGCGATGGAAAAACTGGGCGCCACGCGCGGCGATATCGTCGCGGCCATCGGCCCCTGCATCGGCCCTGTGTCTTATGAAGTCAGCATGGATTTCAAAAAACCTTTTATCGAGCAAGACAGCGCAAACGAGACATTTTTCAAGCCCGCAGCGAAAGAGGGGCATCTGATTTTCGATCTGCCGTCCTATGCCAAGCACCGCATCCGCCTGGCCGGTATCGAGACGGTTTTCGATACGCAGCAAGACACACTGCCCAATGAAACGGCATTCTACAGTTACCGCCGCAGCTGCCTGCGCGGTGAAAAGGATTACGGTCGCCAGATATCGGCGATCGTTATCCGCTGATATAAAGAAAACTTAAGGGGTTTTGCCGCCTGGATGGCGCGGTTTGATGGTCGGTGGTTTGCCGAGCGTCAGGTCGCTTTGGGTTTCGGCGCGGGCGCTACGTTCTTCTTCTGCGGTTTTGACGGCCTGTGCGGTTTCCAGCATGAAGAATGAGAACTCGGTGTAGTATTTGCGGACGTTGTTATAAACCTCGAGCAGAACGTTTTGCGTTTTCTGATATGTTTCCACTGCACGCACCAGATCCAGCGTGACATCGGCCAGACGCTGCGATGCGTCTTTGGGCATATGGGGCAGGTTTTCCGGATCCGCCAGCGGACGGAACACGCCATACAGCGCCTCCAGCGGTGATGCGGTGAAATTGTCCATCTGCGGAATTTTCTCGACAACTTTCTCAAGGCGGCTGATGGCCGCGTCGAGCATGACGGCGCAGAGTTCCTGCTTTTGCTCTGGCGTTTGCGCTTTATGGCGCATCAGAAGGGTGAATTTGGCGACAGCCATTTGCCAATTACCTTCGCCCGCGCCAATCGCTTGTGCGGTCTGGTTGAATTCCTTGGAAAGGCTTACATAATTTTCGGACATGTCAGAAGCCTACCAACCCGCTGCCCTTATGTCAATTTGCAAGTTTTTTGATAGCGAAGCCTATGAATTTGGCTTTGGAAACAGTAGTATCGACGCGGTTTTTGCTCACATCGCGACGAACAGGACGGAATGCCATGAAGCTTATTTCCTGCACCAGCAACCAGCCGCTCGCCGAGGCGATTTCCGCCTATCTGGGCATTCCGCTGACCGAAGCGAACGTGAAGCGTTTCGCGGATCAGGAAATCTTCCTCGAAATTCTCGACAACGTGCGCGGCGAAGATGTGTTTGTCATCCAGCCGACATCGTATCCCGCGAATGACCATTTGATGGAACTGCTGATTATGATTGATGCGCTCAAGCGTGGCTCCGCGCGCCGCATCACCGCCGTCATGCCGTATTTCGGATACGCGCGTCAGGACCGCAAAACCACCGCGCGCTCGCCGATTTCGGCCAAGCTGGTCGCGAACCTGATTACCACTGCCGGTGCCGACCGCGTGCTGACCATGGATTTGCACGCCGGACAAATTCAGGGCTTTTTCGACATTCCCGTCGACAACCTGTTCGCCGGCACGCCGGTTTTCGTGCCTTATATTCAAAAGGCCTGCAAGGTCGATAACCTGACCATCGTATCGCCCGACGTCGGCGGTGTGGTGCGCGCGCGCGCTTTCGCCAAACGTCTGGACGATGCGGGTCTTGCCATCATCGACAAACGCCGCGAACGCGCCGGCATCTCCGAAGTCATGCATGTCATCGGTGAAGTCGCGGGCCGCGATTGTATCTTGATTGATGACATGGTGGATTCCGCAGGTACTATCTGCAATGCAGCCGCCGCCCTGATGGAACACGGCGCGGCATCGGTGCGGGCGGTGGCGTCGCACGGCGTTTTCTCCGGCAGCGCGGTCGAGCGGATTGAAAAATCCCCCATGGTCGAAATGTTGGTGACCGACAGTATCCGCGCGACCGATAAAATCAGGGCCTGCGCGAAAATCAAATACCTGACGGTGGCGCCGCTGTTTGGCGAAGCCATTCTGCGTATCAGCGAAGAGCGTTCTGTCTCCTCGCTGTTCGATACCGTTCCGGTCAGCGCCTGATTTTAAGCCTCAAGGTTTTGGCTGTTGTTTCTGCGCGCGGGCGGCTTCGCGGCGGGGGATGACGCGGCTGTTGATATCCTCGATCAGGAAATCAGCCACTTTTCCGGCCAGCACGCCCACGGTTTTGCCTGCTATCAAGGCGCCGCCCGCAAGGAAGGCCGTGGCGAGAGCAGGCGTGGCGGCAGGCATCGCCGCCGCAGCGCCGAAGATGCCCGCGAGAAAAATCACGCGCTCGACAATCCGTCCGCCGTTTTTGAGGTTGGCGGTGTTGTATATGGCGCGGTTGACATCGGACGGGCCCAGAAACGGCCTGCCCAGCACATAGCCGAGCGTCGGCTGCGCGGTTGATTTTTGTGCCAGCCAGTTAAAAAGCTTTTTCATGTGCAGCCTCCCGTATGGGCGCGTGGGGAATATGTTTCTTCAGTCTCATATTTTAGCTCCCCTGTAAAGTTGTATACATTATTGAAATTAAAGCGTATTTTTGAAGCGTGGCCGCCGCTGCGGCGCGGCAGGTGGCGGAATTCATAATTCCCTTGATTTTTCAGTGTGGTTGGCTTTATATACGCCGTTCGCGCAGGCAGCACCCCTGGAGGCTATGCGGGAACGTCTAAAACCAAACTGAAACAAAAGGATAAGATATCATGGCACAAAACAAAACGACGCTTGCGGCAGAAGCACGCGCGAAGGCCGGTAAGGGGGCCGCCCGTGCAGTACGTCGCGAAGGTAAAGTTCCCGCCGTTGTTTACGGCGACAACAAAGAACCGATGCTCATCTCTCTCGAAGAGCGCGTTCTGGTCAAGGAACTGTCCAACAAGAAATTCTTCACGCACCTGTGCGACCTGACGGTCGATGGCAAAACCCTGCTGGTTCTGCCGCGCGACGTTCAGCTGCACCCCGTGAACGATCGTCCGGAACATGCGGATTTCCTGCGCGTATCCGATAAAACGATCATCCGCATCAACGTGCCTGTGCGCGTGATGAACGAAAAAGCCTGCCCCGGCCTGATCAAAGGCGGCGTGCTCAACCTCGTTCACCACGAACTCGAAGTTTACTGCAAGGCAACCGACATCCCCGAAGAATTCGTGGCTGACCTGACCGGTCTTGATGTCGGCGGTTCTCTGCATGTCGAAAACCTGAACCTGCCGAAAGGCGTCAAGCCGACGCTCGATGGCAACTTCACCGTTATCACCCTCGTGGCGCCGACCGCCATGAAGGCTGAAGCGGAACCTGCCGCTGCTGCGGCTGCGCCTGCTGCTGCTGCACCCGCAGCTGCCGCTCCGGCGAAGAAGTAACCTCCGTTCAGGGGTGGTAAGCTGGCATGTGGCTGTTTGTCGGATTAGGCAATCCCGGCCCGAAATACCAGCATAACCGCCACAATATCGGATTTATGGCGATGGACGTTTTCGTCCGTCGCCATAATTTTTCCGACTGGTCCAAAAAGTTTCAGGGCGAGATATCGACCGGCACGCTGGAGGGGGAAAAGATTATCCTCCTCAAGCCGCAAACCTTCATGAACCTGTCGGGCCAATCGGTGCAGGCGGCGGCGGCATTTTATAAAATCGCCCCCGAAAATATCGTCGTATTTTACGACGAACTGGATTTGCAGCCGGGCAAGCTGCGCATCAAAAAAGCCGGTGGCAGCGGCGGACATAACGGCATCAAGTCCATCGACAGCCATCTGGGGCAGGACTACTGGCGCGTGCGTCTTGGCATCGGCCATCCGGGCGATAAAAATCTTGTCAGCAATTATGTGCTGGGGGATTTCGCCAAGGCGGACGAGGCATGGCTTGCACCGCTGCTGGAGGCGCTGGCCGATCATGCGCCGCGCCTTGCCGCGGGCGATATGGACGGGTATATGAGCAAGGTGGCGCAGGTTTTGCAGCCGCCGCGCGAAAACAAGACAAAAGACGACAAAAAAGACGTCAAAACAAAACCTGACGACGCTCAGGACAAAAAGAAAGCACAGAAGGAATAAAAACATGGGTTTCAACTGCGGTATCGTCGGCCTTCCCAACGTCGGCAAATCCACGCTGTTCAACGCGCTGACCGCAACGGCGGCGGCACAGGCGGCGAATTATCCCTTCTGCACCATCGAGCCGAACGTCGGACGCGTAGCCGTACCCGACGCGCGCCTTGATACCATCGCCAAAATCGGCAAATCGCAAAATATCGTGCCGACGCAGCTGGAATTCGTGGATATCGCGGGTCTCGTGCGCGGCGCATCGAAGGGCGAGGGGCTGGGTAACCAGTTTCTGGCCAATATCCGTGAAACCGATGCCGTGCTGCATGTCCTGCGCTGCTTCGAAGATGAAAACGTCACCCACGTCGAAGGCGGCGTCGATCCCATCCGCGACAAGGAAATCATCGATACCGAACTGATGATTGCCGACATGGAAAGCCTTGAAAAACGCGTCGATGCCCTGCGCAAAAAAGCCAAGGGCGGCGACAAGGACTCTGCCCTGCAGGTCGAAGTTATCGACCGCTGCCTCGTGGAGCTGCGCGAAGGCCGCCCCGCGCGCATCGTCAAACGCGACAACGAAGATCAGGAACGCGCATTTCAGGGGCTTCAGCTGCTGACGTCGAAGCCTGTTCTTTACATCTGCAACGTCCTTGAAAGCGACGTTGAAAAGGGCAACAAACATACCGCGCGCGTCGCTGAAATGGCGAAAGCCGAAGGCGCGGGCCATGTCATCATCTGCGCCGCCATCGAGGCGGAAATCGCCCAGCTGGGCAGCGATGAAGAGAAAATGGAATTCCTCGCCACCATGGGCCTTGAGGAGCCGGGGCTGAACCGCGTTATCCGCGCGGGCTATCAGCTGCTCGGCCTTATCACCTTCTTCACCGTCGGCCCGAAAGAGGCGCGCGCGTGGACGGTGCGCAAGCTTTCCAAGGCGCCGCAAGCCGCTGGCGTCATCCACACCGATTTCGAACGCGGGTTCATCCGCGCCGAAACCATCGACTTCAACGATTTCGTCAGCCTCGGCGGTGAAACCGCCGCCAAGGAAGCCGGCAAAATGCGCTCCGAAGGCAAGGAATACATTGTGAAAGACGGCGACATTATGCTGTTCCGCTTCAACGTGTAATTGCTGCACTGCACGCCGACCATTTGACGTATTGTTCATATAACCGCTATAATAGGGCTCTGGGGAACCGGAGGGTTTGTGCATGGCAACAAACGGGGCTTCCAATGGTGCGGGCGGCGGGCCGGTGAACGGTAACGACAAAACGCTTTCGCCCGCTTTCAACGACATCAATGCGGATGCGCAGCCCGATCTGTTGAGCGCGGCTGAATTTGCCGCGGCCTGCCGTGCGATGACGCGCGATTATCTGGACGGTAAAGCCGCGCAGGAAACCCCGTCGCTGCTTTATATCACCGGCCTGCCGGGCGCGGGCAAAAGCACCTTCGCCGCCGCCGCCAAAGCGCGCAAGCCGGAGCTGCAGGATTCCGTTCATATCAATTTTGATGATTTGCGCGTGTACCATCCGCGCTACGCCCAGCATGTGCAAAAAGACAACGTGAATGCCGCCGCGCGTATCGACAAGGCGGTGGAAAGCCTTATCGGCTGGCTGGGCGAGGAAGCGGCGCAGCGCAAGCTGAATGTTATTCTCGACGATGCCGCGATGGGGCAGGAGGTGACAAAGCTTGTTCTCGCACCCTTCCGTGCGAATGGCTATGACATCAGTGCCGTGGTCGTGGCCGTGCCGTCGATTGTGGCGCGGCAATCCGTGCATCTTCGTTTCGAGGAGAATTTCGCCGCCGCCAAGCAGGGGCAGAACGTTATCCCGCGCTGGGTCAACCGCGAAGAGCAGGACCATGCCCCCGCGGCCCTTGTTGAAACAGTGGAAACACTGGAGAGCGAGAATATCGCCCGCCGCATGGTCGTCGTGGACCGGCAGAACAATTTGCTCTACAGCACCAATCTGCACCCGCATCAGATCACCGCATCCGACGCCGTGAAGCAGGAAATGCGGCGCGAGCTGACGGCGGAGGAAACCACGGTCTACCAGAACAAGGCCATGATGATTTCCATCCTGATGCAAGCACGCGAAGGGACGATGACGCCGCCCGAAAATACTGCTGCGACGCAACAAAAGCAGCCGCGGCAACGCAAGAAATTTTAAGCCGAAAACATCCGTTTATGTTAACGCCGGGCGCGGTTGGATATAGGCCACGGCGGGTTTTTTTGTTATCTTTGCGCATCCCATTTTTGCGACAGGAGCGCGCCCCATGAAAATCCATACCGTCAAGTTCCATCCTGAAAAAGCCCTGCTGAAAAAGCAAGACCAGCTGGCCTGGAAAATCGCCGCGCTGGCCGCCGCGACCAAGGATGAAGACCTCGATGCCGACGTTGTGGACATGGTCAAAAACCGCATCATCGACAACGCCGCCATTGCCATCGCTGCTGTGAACGAACATGCGGTCACGGTTGCGCGCGACAAGGCCATGGCTTCCGAAGGTATCGGCCGCGCCACCATCTACGGCCTGCCTAAAACGCGCCTGTTCGGCCCGCGCGAAGCGGCTTTCGTCAACGCCGTCGCGGTACGCTTCCGCGATCAGGACGATACCTATCTGGCGGCTGAATATTCGCACCCCGACGACAACATTTCCCCCATTCTGGCCGTGGCGCAGCAGCTGGGCATCGGGGGCAAAGACCTTATCCGCGGTATCGCCGTCGCCTACGAAGTGCATGTGGCGCTGGTCGGCACCGGCAACGGCACGGGCATCTGCCTGCACAAACACAAAGTCGACCACATGACGCATATTGCCGCAGCCTCTGCGGCGGGGCTTGGCGCGATGCTGCGCCTGCCGGTCGAACAGATTTACCACACGGTGAATTTCGCCGTGCATAACGCCATTTCGTCGCGCCAGTCACGCAAAGGCGATATCGGCGCGCAAAAAGAATTCGTGCCCGGTTTCAGCGCGGAGATTTCCATCGATGCACTGAACGCCGCCATGCACGGCCTCAAAGGCCCGAACCCGGTGTACGAGGGCGAGGACAGCATCATCCGCCGCTTCCTTGACGGAAAGAACAACCCCGATGCCGAATACAAAGTCGAACTGGCGGAGCCGGGCGACAAGCTGCGCAACATCATGATGACCTATCCGAAAGAACACGCTTTCGAATACCAAGGTCAGGCGATTATCGATATGGCGCTTGAAATGGTTGCCAAGCTGCCGAAAAAAGCCGACGGCAAAACCGTTGATTGGTCGCAGATTGACGGCATCCTGCTGGAAACCAGCCACCATACCGACCACGTCATCGGCACGGGCGCGCATGACCCGCAGAAAGTCGACCCGGACAGCCCGCGCGGCACGCTCGACCATTCCATCATGTTTGCGATCGCGCGTTCCATCCAGCTCGCCCGCTGGGACGAAGATGTCTATGACATCAAGCCGGAGGAAAAAGAAGAGCTGCGCGCCGCGATGCTCAAAATCCAGACCGTGCAGGTTGCGGAATGGGAACGCCGCTATCACAGCACCGACCCGAAAGAACAATCTTTCGGCGGCAAGATGATTGTGACGCTCAAAGACGGCACCAAAGTATCCGATGAAAAAGCCTGCGCCAACGCGCACCCGCTGGGCTCCACCCCGTGGAAGCGTCCGCAGTACATCAAAAAACTCGAAAACCTGACCAAGCATCTGCTGAGCGACAAGACGCGCGCGGCCTTCCTTGCTGCCGTTGACAAACTCGAAACGCTGGATGCATCCAAACTGGGCGAGATGACGCCCGAGGTGGATATGGCCAAGCTGGAAGAGCTGAAAACCACCGGTGTTTACAACGCGCTGCGCAGCTGTAGCGCCGGCGCCTGCAAAGCGGAGAAATGCGCATAATGACAAAAACATCCGCAGGACAAAAATTCCGCGACGCCATGCAGGCGGCGCTCAAGGCGGGCGCGCCGCTGCATATCGTGGGCGTGGCTGACGGTAGCGATGCGCTCGAGGCGGAACGCGCGGGGTTTAACGCCATTTATCTTTCGGGCAGCCAGATGGCGGCATCGCGCGGCTGGGCGGACATCGGCCGCCTTGAACTGCGCCATGTGGCCGAAAGCGTGCAGCGTATCATGGACAGCGGCACGACCTTGCCGCTGCTGGTCGATATCGATACCGGATTTGACGATGTCGCCGAAACCATCCGCACGCTGGAGGGCATGGGCGTTGCCGCCGTGCATCTGGAAGATCAGGAAGACCTCAAAGCCTGCGGCCATTTGCCCGGCAAGCATGTCGTGAGCAAAGACGCTGCCACCGACCGCGTTGCGCGCGCGGTTGCCGCCAAAAAAGACAGCGCCTTCGTTCTCATGGCCCGCACCGATGCGCTGGCCGTCGAGGGGATGGAAAAAACGCTGGAGCGTATCGCGGCCTATGCGCATGCCGGCGCGGATATCATTTTCGCCGAAGCTTTTCCCGACAGCGCAACCTATGCCGATGTCAAGCGCGCGGCGGGCGGCAAGCCTGTGCTTGCCAATATGACCGAGTTTGGCAAAGTCGCGCTGAAAACCCCGTCGGAGCTGGCGCAGGAAAGCGGCGGGAATATCGACATCGTTCTCAATCCGCTGTCCGTTTACCGCGGTCAGCGCGAAACAGCGGCGAAGATGTACAAAGAAATCCACGACAAAGGCACGCAGCGCGACCTCGCCAATAGCGGGCAGTTGCAAACACGTGAAAATTTTCAGTCGCTGATTGATTACGAAGGTCAGGTTGCCGACCGTGCCAAACTGCTGGGCACGGATACGCCGTAAAAAAAAAGCGTCTAGGGCCTAAACCGTAATATTGAGAGTGTTCCCGCGGGCTGCATCAACGGCGGCGGCGACCATTTCGGCCACGTTCTGTTGTGCTTGCGCGTTTTGCTTCACCATCTGAAGGCTGATGGTTTGCTGGAACATGGCTTGCTGTGCGGCGATGGCGGCGAGTTCCATGGCGAAAATATCCTTTCGAATATTCCTATTATACCGCAGCGCCCATGAACAGAGTATTAAAATTTAACCATATGATTTTAAATGATGTTTTTACCCTTGCCAGCGGCAGGAAGAGGGCGTAATTCATTATCAGCACAGCCAGAAAACATGCTTTGCGCCGCGCACCGATGCGGTGGCCGCAAAGCCGGATCAGGATCAGGAAGGATAAAAAATGTCTCAGGAAACCTCCGCACCCGTTATCGCCAAAGGCCTCGCCGGTATTTATTCCGATACCTCGCGCATCTCCAAAGTCTTCGACGATACCAACACGCTGACCTATTTTGGCTATCCCGTGCAGGAACTGGCCGAACATTGCCGTTTCGAGGAAGTGGCCTATCTGCTTTGGCACGGCGAGCTGCCGACGGCAGAGCAGTTGAAAAAATTCGAACAGCAGGAACGCAGCGAGCGCGATATTTCCGACAAGATGCTGACCGTGCTGAAACAGTTCCGCAAAGACGCGCACCCCATGGATACGCTGCGCACGGCCATCAGCTTCCTCGGCGTTGAAGACCCGGAATGGGAAGATGCCAGCCCCACAGGCAATCTCAAAAAATCCATCCGCATGCTCGCGAAAATTCCGACGATTATCGCCGCTGATTTCCGTCTGCGTAGCGGCAAGGAGCCGATTGCGCCGCGTAAGGAACTCACCATGGCGCAGAACTTCTTTTTCATGTATTTCGGCGAAGTGCCGGATGAAAAAGTCGTGCGCTGCTTTGATGCCTCGCTGACCTTCTATGCGGAACATGGCTTCAACGCGTCGACCTTCACCGCGCGCACCGTCACGTCGTCGCTGTCGGATATCTATTCGGCGGTGACGGCGGCTATCGGCTCGCTCAAAGGGCCGCTGCACGGCGGTGCGAACGAGGCAGTGATGCATATGCTGCTTGATATCGGCACGCCCGAAAACGCGCAGGCATGGATTGACGAAGCGCTATCCGAAAAGAAAAAACTGGTCATGGGCTTCGGCCACCGCGTTTATAAAAACGGCGACAGTCGCGTGCCGTATATGACCAAATATTTCCATGAAATGGCCGCCATCAAGGACGGACAGAAATGGGTCGAGATTGAAAAAATCCTCGAAAAAACGATGGTTGAGAAAAAGAACATCCATCCCAACCTCGATTACCCCGTTGGCCCCGCGTATTATCTGATGGGTTTTGACATTCCGGTCTTCACGCCGATTTTCGTCATGAGCCGCATCACCGGCTGGACGGCGCATATCATGGAGCAGCTGGAAAACAACAAGCTGATGCGCCCGCTGTCGGTTTACAACGGCGTGCCGCAGCGTGCCGTGCAGCCGCTCGAAAGCCGCAAAGCCGCCTGATAAATCTATATCAACATAACCTTTTCCTGCGGAGATAATCCGGCATTTCCGCAGGAAAGGATTTATTTTATGTCTTTTAATTACAAAGATTTAGGCGATAGCCTCCGCCGCAAATTCGCAGGCGTTGCCGGCGCAGAAGATATGTTGCGCCGCGTGGCCTTTGAAGAAGCCATGTCCGACAGACACGGCGGTGCGCAGCCCAGCTTTGCGCAGTGCTTGCTGAACGTCCTCGATAAAAACGTGCCGAATATAAAGCCGGAGGTTCTGACCGCAGCCATCCTGCTGCCGATGCCGCGCGGCATGATGAACGAACACCGCGGGCTCGACAGCGTCACGCCGGAGACGAAAGATTTATATCTGCTGATGATGAACAATCAAAACCCTGCCTTGGCCGCGACAAAATCGCCCGAAGCCGCCCAGCTGGCCATGACCTTCCTGATTGTGAATGCGGAGCAAATCGAAGAAACCCGCCGCACGCAATATGTGCCCTATGCCCAGTTCATGCGCGTGGCCAGCGATATAAGGACTTTGAAATCAATGCTGGATGGCGGCATGGTTTCATCGGGCGTCCCGCAGCTTGACAACCTGTTCGCCGATACAGCCCAGCGTATCGACGCGGCCGCGAAAGACTTTTTCAATGCCCCGATCCCCGGACAAAAACCGCCGCGCCCCTGACAGTGCCGTGACACTGTCCTGCCGCAGTTTTCCGCCCGTGATGGCGGAAGATCCGGCGGCGCTTATTCTCGGTTCCATGCCGGGGGTGGCGTCGCTGGCGGCGGGGCAATATTACGCGCATCCGCAAAATGCGTTCTGGAAGATTTTATCAGCCATGTTCGATATGCCTGCCGATGATTATGCGCAACGATTGCGTATCATCACCCAAAACCGCCTCGCGCTCTGGGATGTGCTGAAATATTGCGAGCGGGAAGGAAGCCTCGATTCCGCCATCGACAGCGCGAGTATCGAGGTCAATGACTTCGCCGCCTTTCTGGCGCGCTATCAAAATATCCGCCATATATTCCTGAACGGCGGCAAGGCCGCGCAGGAATTCAAACGCCGCGTGCTGCCGGAATTGCCGCCGGATATTTCAGCGCGGCTGACCATCACGCAGCTGCCCTCGACCAGCCCCGCGCATGCGGGCATGACGTTTGCAGATAAGCTAAAGATGTGGCGTCAGATCAAAGCTTGAAATAAACGGCGCTGCTTTTATTCAGGCCACTTTTTCCACCGCGCCGCCGCGTACCAATGCGCTGTAGGCTTCGCGGATTTTGCGCGTGATGGGGCCGACTTTGTAAACCGTATCGTCAATCTGGCCGATAGGGGTGATTTCGGCGGCGGTGCCGGTCGCGAAGAATTCATCTGCCGTTTTGATTTCGTCCGGCATGATGGTGCGCACATGCATGGGGATACTCAGCTGCTGCGCCAGTTCGATGACCGTCTGGCGCGTGATGCCGTTCAGGAAGCAATCGGGCGTCGGCGTATGCAGCGCGCCGTCTTTAACCATGAACAGGTTGGCCGATGTCAATTCGGCCACATGGCCGCGGTAGTCCAGCATCAACGCGTCGTTGCAGCCCTGTTTCTCGGCGGCGTGTTTGGAGATGGTGCAAATCATATAAAGCCCGCTGGCCTTCGCATGCACGGGCGCGGTATCGGGGGCAGGGCGGCGCCATTTGGAGGTGCAGACCTTGATGCCTTTTTCGAGAAGGTCGCCTTTGTAGTACTGCGGCCAGTCCCATGCCGCGACGGCAAAATTGGTTTTGGCTTCGGGCGCGCCAACGCCGATTTGCTCCGCGCCGCGCCAGACGAGGGGGCGCAGATAGCCGTCGGTGATGTTGTTGGCGCGCACCGCCTCGATGCAGGCCTGATTGACCTGTTCGACGGTGTAATCGAAGGCGATATCCATAATCTTGCAGCCATCAATCAGGCGCTGGCTGTGTTCGTTGATTTTAAAAATTTTCCCGCCATAGCAGCGCACGCCTTCGAAAACCGCACCTGCGTAATGCAGCGAATGGGTCATGAAATGCACCTTGCAATCGCGCCACGGCACCAGTTTGCCGTTCATCCAGATATATCCGTCGCGATCGTCATAGGGAATAAGTGCCATCTGCCGGTTTTCCTGCTGTTTACGGTGTGAAAATGAACGTAATCATACTATCCTGATTGCCGACAGCTCACAACCCTTAAACATGTTTTATGTCTATTCAACAGCAAAATAACGCCAGCGACATGCCACCCGACCAGAAGCCGCATATTCTGGTCGTGGATGATGACGAACGCCTGCGCGAACTGCTGTCGCGGTTTTTGAGCGAGAACGGATTTCTGGTCAGTACCGCCACCGATGCCGCGCATGCGCGCGAAGTGCTGAAATATCTGGCGTATGATTTGCTGGTCATGGACGTGATGATGCCGGGCGAGGACGGCATGGCGCTCACGCGCGGGCTTAAAGCCGAAGGCTTTGTCACGCCCGTGCTGCTGCTGACGGCGCTGGGCGAAACCGAACAGCGCATCAACGGGTTCGAAGCGGGCGCCGATGATTACCTACCCAAACCGTTCGAGCCGCGCGAGCTTTTGCTGCGCATCAACGCCATCTTGCGCCGCAGCGCGGCGGCAGCGCCAAAGAAAGCCGAAGGCCTTCCGCTGCGTTTTGGCCGCTGGCGTCTGGATATCGAACACGGCGAGCTGGTGGATGATACCGCTGGCGAACGCATGCCCTTGACATCCGTCGAACATACCCTGATGCGCGCACTGGCCAGCCGCACGGGCGAAGTCATCGGGCGCGAAGAGCTGGCCGAAATGTGCAATATGAACGCAAGCGAACGTACCATCGACGTGCAAGTCACGCGCCTGCGTAAAAAAGTGGAGGAAGATCCGCGCCTGCCCAAATACATCCAGACCGTCCGCGGCAAGGGATACGTCCTGCGTCCGGACGGCGACAGCGTTTAGGGTATCGCAATATGGCATCGCGCATCGCATCCACGCTGAAACAGAAACTGCTGCCGAATACGTTGTTTGGCCGTTCGCTGATGATCATCGCGACGCCCATTTTGCTGATGCAGATGATTGTGTCGTTCATTTTCTTTGACCGTCACTGGGAATCCATGAGCGGACGGCTGATCTATGCACTGGCGGGCGAAGTCAGCATGCTGACGACGCAGATGAACGAAGCAAAAGGTGATATCGAGAAAGAAAAAATCATTGCCGAGGCGGCTAAAAGCCTTGATATCCACGTCATGTTGGAACGCTTCGATCCCGCGATGCTGCAGGAAACCGTGTCGCCTTTCGAAAAATTCTACTGGTTCAGTATCGGCAGCAAGCTGGATGTCGCGCTTGACCGACGCCTGACACAACCGTTCATGGTGCGCGATTATGACGAGAATAGCCGCCGTTTCAAAATTGTGGTGCAGCTGGACGAAAAACGCATGCTGGTATTTTTATGTCCCGAAAGGCGGCTGAACAGCTCGACCACTTATATTTCTATTCTCTGGCTCATCGGCAGTTCGGTGGTGCTATTCGGTATCGCGATTATTTTCATGCGCAACCAGATACGCCCGATACGCCGTCTGGCGATTGCCGCAGAAAAACTGGGCAAAGGGCAGGATGTGCCGGATTTCAAACCAGTGGGCGCCCGCGAAGTGCGGCAGGCTTCACGCGCGTTTCTGCAAATGCGCGACCGCCTCAAGCGGCAGCTGGAACAACGTACCGCCATGCTGGCCGGTGTATCGCATGACCTGCGCACACCGCTGACGCGTATGAAATTGCAACTGGCGATGGCCAAGGACGACGAAACCGCCGCGCATCTGCGTCAGGATATCGACGAGATGGAAAAGATGCTCGAAGCCTATCTGGATTTTGCCAAGGGCGAGAGCAGCGAGGCGCCGGAAATGACCGATCTTCGCACTATTCTCGACCGTATCATCGGGCGGGCGCAGCGGCAGGGGGAAGATATTCAGGCCCAGATGGCGGAAAAACTGATGATACGCGTACGCCCCGTCGCGACCGAACGGGCGCTGGCGAATATCATCGGCAATGCCTGCAAATACGGCAAACATGTCTGGCTGAATGCCTATGAACAATCCGGCGCGCTTGAAATCTCGATTGATGATGACGGCCCGGGCATTCCCGAAAACATGCGCGAAGATGTTTTTCGTCCGTTCTTCCGGCTGGAAAAATCAAGAAACAAGAAAACCGGCGGCATAGGTCTCGGCCTGTCGATTGCGCGTGACATCATTCACGGGCATGGCGGCGATATTTTCCTTGAAGACAGCAACCGCGGCGGTTTGCGCGTGGTCGTCAGATTGCCTCTTTGATTTTTTTTCTTGGCTTTTTTGACTTTGCCTTTGGCTTTATGTGCCGCGTGGCAGACGGGCGCCGTATAATCAATATAACCAAGCGCCTGTTCGAACCAGCCCAGCCGTTTGTCAACGGCTGCCATGGTCGGGGCGAGATCGGGACTTTCATCCTTGGCCCATTTTTCGACCAGCGAGAGATAAAGCAGGCTAAACGCGCCAATTGCAACCGGCGTGATGCGCTCTTCCTCAAGACGGCAGAGATACAGCATCCGCTTCATCGTTTCATAAATGCGGTAGGCAAAACGTTTGCCGTGCAGCGGGTGGCGGGCGGCAAATCGGGGTAATGCCTTGAGCGCATCCCTGTAATCCTGCGCAAAGTCAAAGCGCGTCATCAGGATTTCCAAAAGATTGTCGCGCCAGTTGCCGGTCAGGTAATCGCCGACCTCGTTTTGCGTGCGGTCTTCGATACCGTCAAGCATCTCGAACAGCATGTCCCAGATGTCTTCAAAAAAGAAGCTGACGTCATCGACGCTGCACCGCGCTTCAGCGGCGATGGCGGCATGCGTCGCCGCCTCCCATCCGTCGCGTCCAGCGATATCCATCGCGGCACGCAGGAGCAGGGGGCGCATTTCCTCGGACGGTTTTTGACGTCCTCCTGAGGTTTTTTTCGTGCGGGCGGCCTTGGGTTTTGCGGCTTTCTTTTTTTTGACTTTCGTCTGGTTTCCGCGCTGCGATTGTGCCATGATAACCCCCTGATTTTCTTTTCAAAACTACAAGGATTTTCGTCATGAGTAAAGAGCCCGTGGATATCGTCGGCATCGGCAACGCGATTGTTGACGTTCTGTCCAAAACCGACGATGCGTTTTTGCAATCCGAACGCCTGAACAAAGGCGCCATGACCCTGATCGAGGAAGAACAGGCCGAAGCCCTTTACAAAAAAATGGGCCCGGGCATGGAAATGTCCGGCGGCTCTGCCGCAAATACCATCGCCGCCTTTGCCGCCATGGGCGGCCGCGCGGGGTATATCGGCAAGGTGTCCAACGACCAGTTGGGCAACGTCTTCCGCCATGACATTTGCGCAAGCGGGGTGCAATTCACCACCGCGCCGCTGGAAGACGGCCCGTCGACCGCGCGCTGCCTTATCCTGATTACGCCCGACGCGCAGCGTACCATGTGCACGTATCTGGGCGCCTGCGTTTGGATTGCCCCCAGCGATCTGGACGAAGCGATGATTGCCAATGCCGGCGTCACCTATCTGGAGGGGTATCTGTTTGACCGGCCGCGCGCCAAGCAAACTTTCCGCCGCGCTGCCGAAGTCGCGCATGCCGCAGGCAAGAAGGTCGCGCTGTCGCTGTCCGATGCTTTCTGTGTGGAGCGTCACCGCGACGAATTCCTTGATCTTGTCGAACATCACGTCGATATCCTGTTCGCAAATGAAAGCGAGATTATGTCGCTTTACAAAACCGAAGATTTCGACCGCGCGGTCTGGGATGTCAAACAGCATTGCGAACTGGCGGCCCTGACGCGTTCCGAAAAAGGCTCCGTGATTGTCAGCAAAACGGGCGAGCCTATTATCGTTCCCGCCGCGCCGGTCGCCAAGGTTGTCGATACGACGGGCGCCGGTGATATGTATGCCGCCGGTTTCCTGTTCGGCCATGCGCGTGGCTTCCCGCTTGGGGAGTGTGGTTATCTCGGCTCCCTCGCAGCGGCGGAGGTGATTTCGCATGTCGGTGCAAGACCGCAAAGCGACCTCGCCGCGCTGGTCAAAATGCGCAAGGCCGGATAAAAACAGAAGGTCTTCGCCGATGCACCGTGCCCTGTGTAAAAGCCTTGTGATACTGATGGCGGCTTGTCTGCTATCCGCCGTACTTTTTGTGGCGGCGGGGGCGCGTGCCTTTGTGCCGGAACTTGCGCTGGCGGCAAAGGCGGGCCATCTGCGTCACGCCCTCGCCATGCATGGGGAGCCGAAATACCCGCCCGATTTCACCCATCTCGGCTATGTCAATCCGGAGGCGCCGAAGGGCGGGGTGCTGCGGCTGTCGAAAACCGGCAGCTTCGATACTCTCAATCCGCATAACCCCGCGAAGGGAACGGCGGCAGATGGTTTGTCGATGACGGGCGACCAGTTGATGCAGCGCGTCTGGGACGAGCCGTTTACCCTCTACGGTCTTGTTGCCGAAAGTGTGGAAACGCCCGAAGACCGCTCCTGGGTGATATACAGGCTGCGCCCCCAAGCCCGTTTCCACGATGGCACGCCGATGACCGCAGCGGATGTCAAATTCAGCTATGAAACGTTCCTTAAAAACGGCCATCCGGTGCGCCGCCGCGTTTACGGCCTTGTCAGCAAGGTGACAATTATCGACGAGCGTACCATCCGCTTTGATTTCGGTCCCGGGTATGACCCCGAAACCGTCATGATTTTGTCGCTAATGAACGTGCTGCCCAAACATTATTGGGAAAAGAACGATTTCACCAAAACGACCCTGACCCCGCCGCTTGGCAGCGGGCCTTACAAAATCGCCAGCGTCGATCCCGGCCGCCGCATCGTATACAAACGGGTGAAGGATTACTGGGCGAAGGATCTGGCGGTGAATCGCGGGCTCTATAATTTTGACAGCATCGTTTATTCGTATTTCCGCGATGATGATATCTCCCTGCAATCGTTCAAGGCGGGTGAGTATGACATGCGTCAGGAATACGATATGGCCAAATGGAACAGCGCCTATGATTTCCGCGCGCTCGAAGATGGACGGGCTATCAAGGAAGAAATCGCGCACGGCAGACCCGAACTTTTGCGCGCGATGGTCTTCAACACCCGCCGCAAGATTTTTGCCGATATCCGTGTGCGCGAAGCGCTTGATCAGATGTTCAATCATGAATGGCTGAATACAACGCTTTATGCCGGCAAGATGCACCGTATCGAAAGCATCTATGCGAATTCCGAACTGGCCGCGCGCGACAAACCTGTGGGCGAGGAGCTTGCAGTTCTTAATGCCTTCAAAGACAGAGTCAATCCGCGCGTTTTTGGCGATGCCTATAAATCCCCCAGTGGCCATATGCGTGATCGCCAGCGCCGTGCCTTGACGCTTTTGCGCGATGCGGGCTGGATATACAAAGACCAGAAACTGGTCGATAGCGAAGGCCGTCCGATGACTTTCGAAATTCTGGGCGGACTGAAGGGGGACGAGAAAATCACCCTCGAATTCGCGCGCACGCTGCGCCGTATCGGTATCGACGTCAAGGTCCGCACCGTGGATAGCGCGCAATTCACCGAACGTCTCAATAAATTCGATTACGATATGGTGGTTTATCGCTGGATCAATACGCTTTCCCCCGGAAACGAGCAAACCAATTACTGGGGCAGCGCCGCCGCCGCGCAGGAGGGCAGCCGCAATTACGCGGGCGTGCGCGATGGCGTTGTCGATGCGCTGGCCGACAGCATCGCCCGCACGCGCGAACGTGCGCAGCTGGTGACCCGGGCGCGGGCGCTCGACCGTGTACTGATGCACGGCTATTACATGATTCCCCTGTTTTATCCCGGCGCGGATTTGATTGCCCGATATACAGAGGTCAAAAGACCCGAAATAACCCCTGTTTACGGGGTAGTTCTGGAAAGCTGGTGGCGGGAAACCGCGCCAAAAACCGTACCCTGACATATCCCTATTGTTTTGGGCGCGGGAAATGATTAACGTACTAAAAGAGAATGAACATTTGCCGAGGGGGATTTCTGTTCTCATGACCAAAGGTTTCAAAATGCTGGCGCTGGCCGGCGGGCTTCTGGCTCTTTCCGCTTGCGCCGTGCAGACGCCGGTTGCGCAGGCATATTGGCAGCGCGTGGAAGATAATTCCGCACTCTGGATGACAGGGCCGAAGGCGCAGCAGCAACTGGATCAGGATATCGCGGGCTGCGTCCGTGAAGTGGATGAACTCGTTGAACTCGGCGCGTTGCGCGAAACCACGCCGCCCGATACGCACAGCGAATATCACCGTGCGCTAAAGGCTTCGGGCGATCTCGCGTTCTATGACACGCCGACGCGTCTGGGCAACCACAAGGTATCCCATACCGATTACCATGATTTCGAAAGCTGCATGCGCGTTCGTGGCTGGGAACGTGTACGCTTCATGCGCTACGACACCGCGCGTCAGGCTCACAAAACTTACAAAGAGACGCAGGAATTGCGTGTCTGGGGTGTAAGCGGCGATGCTGCTGCCCAGAAGCAGGAAGAAAAAGTCGAAGCTGTCAAAAACAACTACTCCAGCCTCAACAAGTAACTTCTGCATCAAGAATACAAAAACCGCCATGACACGTTTGTCGTGGCGGTTTTTTTGTCTTTGGTACAGGCACAGGGTGCCGGTTTATTTGCGCGTTTTTTCGATAAGCTTTAGCGCGGCGGCGTAGGCGGCATCCACCGTCAGGCTTCCCATCAAACTCACACGCACTTTTCCGTTTTCGTTGAGCGGGGCATTTTCCATCAACTCGTCCACGGTTTCGGGCGTCGATACGAATGCAGCTTTCGGTCCCCACGGACGGTAAAGCACAGGATAGCCCGGGCCAAACAGACCCAATGTCACCGTGCCCGCCGCAGCCGCTGCATGGGTGAGGCCGGAATCGTTACCGACATAAAACGCACAGCGCGCGATGCAGGCTGCGGCTTCCAGCGGGCTTGTCTTGGCGATCACATCAATCCGGCGGTCTTCCGGCAGGGCGTTCAGCACCGGCTGCGCCACTGGCTCTTCACCCGGTGCGGCAAAAACGGCGATACGGGCACCGGGCAGCGGCCCTTCGGGCGCGGTCAGCTTCAGGGAAAGCTCGGCGAAGTTTTCACCAGGCCATGTTTTACCGGGCCAGCGCGCGGCAGGGGCGATCGCCAGCACCGGAATCCCCTCGGGTATCAGGTTGGCCGCTTTGGCGAGCGAAGCCTCATCAAACCAAAAGCGCGGGGAAGGCGGCGGTGACGCTTTGACCACGCGCGCGACCTGTTCGACCTTGTGCATGCTTTTGCTCTGGCGGCTCCAGATATAACGCTTTTTGGTATGCAGCACGCGCGACAGGGGGCTGTTGCGCATATCGACAACGATATCCCACTTATGCAGCGTGACCGCACGCGCCAGCAGGCGCCAATGCCCGCCGAAGCGTTCCTTTTTCATTGAAATCACATTAACCACATTCGGAATGGCCGAGAAAATGCCGGTGACCAGCGGGCCGCAGGCCACGGTCACCTCGGCATCCGGATGCAGGCGCAGCAAATGGTCAAGCGCGCCCGTGGTCAGGATAGCATCGCCAAGGTTCGTGGCGGAAATAAAAAGTATCTTCATGCGCGGCGTGGATGAAAACCGTTTATGGCTTTGCTTCAGTTTTTATTATTTTGTCATTTTGCGGCATAGGCAAGAAACAAAAACAGCAAGGCCAATCCCTGGCACATCAGGCGGAATTGCATCATGCGGTTGCTGGTTTTGTGGTCTTGTTCGCGGCCACGGGTCATCACCACCATACCCCAAAACAGGGAACCGACAACCCCCAGAAAGGCCATTCCGGCCAGAACAACAAAAATAATCGACAGGGGGGACATCACGGTTTTCCTTTATTGCAATAATGTGAAAGTAATATAGGCTCTGCAACGCCCCGTGAAAAGAGCAGCAGGAGATATCTTATGACCAAAATGATCGACGGTCCGTTCATCGCCCCCAAATCCGGCCCCGCCAAAAATCTGGTGGTTTTCCTGCATGGTTACGGCTCCAACGGGGATGACCTGATTTCTATCGGGCAGGAATGGGCGCCATATCTGCCGGATACGGCTTTTGTATCCCCGAACGCGCCGGAGGTTTGCGAAATCTGGTCGCAGGGATATCAGTGGTTTTCCATTCGTGCTATCGATCCCGACGCCTTCGAGCGTGAAAAACAGGCCGAAAAGGCCATGCCCGCCCTGAATGCCTTTCTGGACGCCCAGCTGGCCAAATGGGGCGTACCGGAGAGCCGCCTGCTGGTGGCGGGGTTCTCCCAAGGGGCGATGATGGCGATGTATACCATGCCGCGCCGCCAGAAGCCCTGCGCAGGGGTTATCGGCTATTCCGGCATGCTCATCGAGGCCGAGGCGCTGAAGCGGCCCGAGATGGTTAAAATCCCCGTTCTGGCTATCCACGGCGACCGTGACGAGGTTGTTCCCCCTGCGAGTCTGGATGCGATTGAGCGCGGCTTTAGCGCGGCTGGCTATGATGTGGAAACTGTGCTGCGCCCCGGTCTTGGGCATGGAATTGACGGTTTCGGCCTCACACGCGGCCTTGACTTCGTGAAAGAATGCTTTGAAAAAGCAGGGAATAACGCCGCCGTATAACCTCATCTAAAATATCAAATCATCTGTAAAAACAACGATTTAAGTCCCGGCGCCCCAGCCTGTGGATAAATTCGTGATATAATGAGCCTATGGGTGAAGATTCGTCACCGTCCTTTGACCGAAATGGTTCGGGGCAGAGTGGAGGCGGGACGGACCGAACATAGGGAACCCCTACCGTGCATAACCATTTGGACAGCTGTCCGACTTTGGTACTGAATGCCGATTATCGTCCTCTGAGCTATTTTCCTCTTTCATTATGGTCTTGGCAGGAAGCGGTGAAAGCCGTGTTCCTTGACCGCGTGGATATTGTTTCGGAATACGACGAAGTCATCCGATCACCCAGTTTCCAGATGAAAGTGCCCAGCGTGATCGCGCTGCGTGAATATGTGCAGCCCAAGGTGCGGCCCGCCTTCACCCGCTTCAACGTTTTTTTGCGCGATTTGTGGACATGCCAATATTGCGGCGAAAAGTTCAAAACCCACGAATTGACCTTTGACCATGTCATCCCGAAATCCCGCGGCGGCACAACAACGTGGGAAAATATCTGCACGGCCTGTCAGGACTGTAACCTTTTGAAAGGGAACCTGATGCCCGCCGAATGCGGCATGCACCCGCTGCGCAAGCCCGTACAGCCGACAACCGGCGAGTTGCAGGTCAACGGGCGCGCCTTTCCGCCGCATTTCCTGCACAGAAGCTGGAATGACTACCTGTATTGGGATACGGAGCTTGAAAGCCCGTAAACATCGTTTCAGTTTTTTGAATGGATTGTCGCGTTAGCCGCGCTTGCGGCCGCGCATCAGCAGAATACCTGTAAATCCGGCCAGCCCCAGCGACAACAGGAAGTTCCACCCCGTCATCGACAGGCCGACCTTGCACATCGGCACGCTGCAATCGACCACAGGGCGGTTGAGCAGGTATTGGCGCAGCACTTCGATATCATCCGTCACGGGCAGGGCGCCGCCGCAGGCTTTGGGGCCCATCCACCATTGCTGTTCGACGCCGACGTGATAGCCGGAAATACCCAGCCCCGTCAAAATCGCGGCAAAACACAGCATCAGAAAACCAAGGCCCAGTTTGGGTTGGCTGCGCACTGTCCCTGCGGCAAACAGGCCGAGGATCAGCAGCGCGTAATAAGGGCCACGCTGATAGCGGCAAAGAATGCAAGGTTCGCAGCCAAAGCCGTATTGCGCCGTATAGACAACAGCCAGAATACCGGCCCCCGTCGCCGCCAGCAGCAGCGCCAAATTACGGCGATCAGCCAGAATGTCGAGCAAACGGTTCATATGATATATTTTACGGCGATAAATCCGCCAATCAAGAGCACAAGGAACAAAAATGTCATCAGCCCGAGGCGTTTTTCGATAAATTCCTGTATCGGCGCGCCGAATTTCCACAGCAGGGCCGCCACCAGAAAAAAGCGGATGGCGCGTGCGAAAATAGAAGAGATGATAAACACCGGAATGCTCATTTGTATGAGCCCCGCCGTGATGGTCATGATTTTATAAGGGAAGGGGGTCAGCCCCTTGGCGAAAATCAGCCAGCCGAAATCTTCATGCCCCATTTTTTGCAGTTCGGCGAAGCGTTCGGTCATGCCGTAAAATTTCAGGATGGCTTCGCCCACTGTTTCAAACAGGAAATAGCCGATGGCATAACCGAAAAGCCCGCCGATGACCGAGCTGATGGTGCAGATCGCGGCGTATAAAAACGCTTTTTTGCGGTTGGCGACGCACATCGGTATCAGGATGACATCGGGGGGAATGGGGAAGAACGAGCTTTCGACAAAAGATACGCCCGCCAGCCCCCAGGTTGCATGACGGTGTGCGGCAATACGCAGCGTCCAGTCGTATAATTGGCGAATATATTTCATCATGATGCCGCAGATGTACCACGGCAGGCCGTTTGGCGCAATCGGCAATATGGCATATTACCGCCCGGCAAAATCCGTTTTTTAAAGGTCGAGGGCTCTTTTGAGGTTGTCGAACTTGCGCTTCGCCCAGCCGATAGGGCCGGCGTATTTTTTGGCGACTTTATTGAATTGGTCGACCAGCTTGTTCGCGATATCTTCGGTTACGTTGACAGGTTTGAACGAGGGCGTTTCAAATCGTTTATCAGCCGCACAATCGTTGAAATGTATGACCATGCCTTTTTCTTTAAGGCTGCTGTAGCCGTGGGCAGGTTCAAACACCATCACGCGTTTGCCGGCGGCCAAAGGTTCGGACACCATCGAGAGTGAATCCCCGCCGACAATGATATGGTCGGCTTCTTTGATAAGGCCGATATAGGGATTGAAAACGTTTTCCTTGCCCAGATGTTCATGGAAATTGTATCCGTCGATTTTCAGACGCTCGCCGAGGCCTTTTTCGCGCGCCAGTTCCTCCATGCGTCCTTTCAGGTGGATGTAATTATCCTGATAGGTGCGGCGGCTGGTGCAAATGAAAACGGTCAGTTCATCGTGCTGCGCGCATTTTGAAATCATGCGCTGGGCAAAGCTTTCGATATCCTGGATATTCACCATCATCACCGCGACGATGGGGGATTTGATATCCTTGTAATGGTCGCGGAATTTTTTTCCGTGCTCGTCGAATATTTCTGGCGTCAGGTGATGCGACACAAGACTGATATCGCCCAGAAGGTCGGACGACAAGCCTTCGTTGATATCCCTGACCATCATCAGCGGCGAGATGCGCGTCATCATGCCGCCGTAATAGGCCGCGCGGCTCAGCAGGATATCCGGCTTGCCGTGTTGTTTCATGTAAAGATCAAGCGCGTTGCGCGGGTCGGGCATGCCCGGGTACATCTGCGTCAGATGTTTGTCTTCAAGGTAATGAAAACGTCCGCCAAGCTTCTGCGCCATGCGCAGGCCGATCCCCTTGAACCCGTGACTGTCGCCGCGCGTCGGGTCATCGTCGCCGATATAAACCATCACCATCGGGCCGGATGTCGAAGCGGGGGGCTGCGGTGTCTCAACGGTCATGCGGCGGAGAACCTGTTGTGATTGAACGATTATAGTCTCGCATGCCTGTAAAATTATGTCAATAAATGACCGCCCAAATATCTGAAATATCGAATAAAAACGTCCACAAACGGACACGGCCATATACAAGGGTTCGATAACAGCCGCGAAGCCGCCGGAGATTTCACTTGAGCCGCCGTCAAGCCGTTATTATATTACGCCTGCATTCCTGCACGCCCCTGTGGTGGAATTGGTAGACGCGCTCGACTCAAAATGGGATTATGTATTAAAAATTAGATAATTTATCTTTTATAATCAAATATTTGACTTTTTAATATTTACCAGATAAACTTACACATGTCTTACACAATTTAGGGGCAGGCATGGCCAGTGAAGTTTTCAGAATGATGGATGGAAAGCTGCACCTTTACCGCCGTGAAGGGAGCAAATTTTGGCAATGCTCGACCTATCTCAACGGACGGAATTATCGCCAAACCACCAAAGAACAAAATATCGCCCATGCCAAAGCTTTCGCCAAAGATTGGTTTATGGAACTCTATGTGGAAGACAGCCGTCGCAGACGAGGTGGGAAATCTTTAATCACGGACGGTGTTATCGAAACCCCAATCGGCGTCTTTGAGGGCCGTGCAGACCGTCGCCGTCGTTCGGCACAAGGTGGCGTAACCTTCCGAGAAGCCACAGAGACTTTTTTCTCCGAATATGCCGTAATGGTAGAAGGTGAGCGTAACGAAAAATACGTTATGCAGAAGCAAGATCAGATCAGGGTTCATCTGCTTCCTTTTTTCGCAGACAAATTGGTATCGGAAATCACGGCAGGACTAGTGCAGGAATATCGTATGCACCGCCAGACTTCACGTATAGACCCCAGAACAGGTAAACCCAAAAAGCCTGCCCGTGCCACGCTGCATGGCGAGATTGTGACTTTGAGGCAAATTCTCAAAACGGCCAACCGCAAGGGCTGGATTGATTCAGTCCCAGATATGTCTGCGCCCTATAAATCATCCGGAAAAATTGAACATCGGGCATGGTTTTCACCTGATGAATATAAAATGCTGTATGAGCATACGCGCGAGCGTGCAAACAAGCCGCCGAACGAGCGCTGGCGTTCCGTATGTGAAACATTTCATGACTATGTTTTATTCATGGGCAATACCGGATTGCGGCCAGATGAATCCGCACGGCTTGAAATGCGTGACGTTTCGATTGTGGAAGACGAGGCGACAGGAGAGCGAATCCTTGAAATTGAGGTGCGCGGTAAGCGAGGGGTTGGTTTTTGCAAATCCATGCCCGGAGCCGTATTGCCGTTTGAGCGTCTTTCAAAACGCAAGAAGTTGAAACCAACAGAAAAAATTTTCGGTAAAACGCCACGCGAACTCATGAACATCGTTTTGGATGAATTGAACCTGAAACATGACCGTGATGGGCATATGCGCACCTGTTACAGTCTGCGCCATACCTATATTTGCCTGAGATTGCTGGAAGGAGCAGACATTTACCAAGTGGCCAAGAATTGCCGTACATCTGTAGAAATGATTGAAAAACACTATGCGCGACACTTGAAAAACAATATTGATACCGCCGCAGTAAACGTCATGAAGGTTAAAAAGAAGTCAAAAAACAAGCCAAAAAAATAACCTAAACCTTCAATTTAAAAGGATTTTTATAGTTGCATAAAACATGGGCATGTTATAAAAGTGTATCAATGCGGGCGTGGCGAAACTGGTAGACGCGCGAGTCTCAAAAACTCGTTCCGAAAGGAGTGTCGGTTCGATTCCGACCGCCCGCACCATCTGTTCCCTGAAAACTATGTTCCGAACTCGCCAAGATACCTTGGCGCGGAACATATTTGCCGTGAAGCAAAAAGGTCATACGACCGACTGCTGTACGGGCGCAATGACAGGTGAACGCCTGTCATGGTGGTCGTAAATACCCTGAACAGGGTATGACCAGCGCATAGATATTATTTCCCTCACCCTATATTTTAGAAAAAAAGAAAATCCCCGCACCGCTTGTCTAGCGATGCGGGGTTGTGTGTTTGCGCCTTAGAAGCGCGGGGCTTTGTGCTGCAAAGCCTGTTTCCGTGCCAGAACACGCAGGATATTTTGAAGCGTTATTTTCGCCAGCGGGCAATCGTCAAGGCTGAGGTTGCGTCCAGTCAGCTCGGAAACTATCCGATGATACAACCCGCGAAGTTCTGTTTCGGTCAGATGTGCTAGTTCCGCTTGCGTGATGATGTAGGACATTTTTCTGCTCCTGTCTTTCGACCCGCAACCATCGCGGGCTTCATGACGCGGACAGGGCAGCGCGTATCGTCTGGGCGCACTTGATGAAACGAAGTGGAGAAGCCCTTTAGGGCTTGCGCCTTTTAAGACGAACCGATGACAGGATGCGAAATCAGAAGACCGTGTAGCGGAAAGAAAGACGAGCAGAAAACCCATTCAGCTGAGCAAGAAATTGGCACCCCCGACTGAAACGGAATGAGCCGTAAAAAGCCGTTGCCCGACATGACGGCACCAACATCGACAGCATTTCAGACAAAAGAAAAATAATTATTCAAATCGTTCTGATCTTCGGACGAATACGCGGCGAAGCCGCGCACCGCGCTTTATGCGCAAGCGCACGAAGCCAACAAGCTGTCTTCGCCCATACGGGTAACAATCCCTTTCGCAAAAAATGAAAAAGAAATCACAAATCTAGTTTCAGGGGTAAACCCCTCGCAGCCGCAAGGGTCTTCGATGAACGGCGCAGGCCGTATCCCCATGTTTCCTCCCT
>CAZKBS010000001.1:0-544587 GCA_964551435.1 uncultured Micavibrio sp. | reverse complement strand
CTGTCTGCCTCGTCGCCGCTCTCGTATGGTGGATTTAATGAGTCTTGGCCCTAGACGGAGAAACGGCGGACGCGGTTTTTGAATTTGTGACAACTTATCAAGTGCACAGAGCAAGGATCGAGGACTGGCTTAGCAGAAATGACCATTCTAATGATTACGAATGGCAAGAGAGGGTTTTAGATACCGCAGAGTTAAACTGGCTTGCTACACGCATGTTTAATTATGCACGGAATGAAAGCCCTACAATCTTATACCGCGCCGCCAAAGCTTCAGAAATAATCAGCGCGCTACAGTCTGTAGTAACAACGCCAAGATATTACCAAATTAGAGATACACTTCTCAGCGATGTCATCGGCGCAATACATCGGCGGTATTCATGATTAACCAATAGACAGACGGCGCAATCCGTTCTATAAAAACATGCAACCGTCATCCGGCGGAAATCGGGTTTACAGGGGGTTGCATTATGGCGAAATCAGCAAAAAAATCGGGCAAGACCGCAGCGGGCGCAGCGAAAAAGGCGGCCGGCAAAAAGACCGTTTCCAAATCCCGCACGCCCAAAATCCTGCCGCACCCGCGCAGCAAAATCGGGGCGGAGGGACTGACGTTTGACGATGTACTTTTGCTGCCCGGCGCATCCGAAATCCAGCCGCACGAGGCCGATACCTCCACCCGCATCACGCGCGATATTGGCATGAATATCCCCCTGCTGTCGGCCGCCATGGATACCGTGACCGAAAGCGCGGCGGCGATTGCGCTGGCGCAGGCGGGCGGCATTGGCGTTATTCACCGCAACCTGAGCATCGAACAGCAGGCCGAAGAGGTTCGCCGCGTGAAAAGATACGAAAGCGGCATGGTCGTGAACCCCATCACCATCCGCCCCGACGCCACACTGGCCGAAGCGCTGGCGACAATGCGCGCGCACAATATTTCGGGCATCCCCGTGACGCTGCAAAACGGCAAGCTGGTCGGCATTTTGACCAACCGCGACGTGCGTTTTGCCAAAAACCCCAAGCAGAAAATCAGCGAACTGATGACGTCTGAAAATCTGGTCAAGGTGTATAACAAAGCCGACAAGGAAAAAGCCAAAGACCTCCTGCACCGCCACCGCATTGAAAAGCTGCTGGTGGTCGACAATAACGAGCGCTGTATCGGCCTGATTACCGTGAAAGACATCGAAAAAGCGCAGCTGCACCCGACCGCCTGCAAGGATGGGGAAGGCCGCCTGCGTGCCGCCGCCGCGATCGGCACGGGGGAGAGCAATTTCGAGCGCGCCGCCGCGCTGGTCGATGCCGATGTGGATTTAATCGTTGTCGATACCGCGCATGGCCATGCGAAATCGGTCGGCGAGATGGTAGGCAAAATCCGCCGCCTGTACAACCGTGTGCGCATCGTTGCCGGAAACATCGCCACGGGCGAGGCCGCCAAGGCGCTGATTGATGCGGGCGCGGATTGCCTGAAAGTCGGTATCGGCCCCGGGTCGATCTGCACCACGCGCATTGTGGCGGGCATCGGCGTGCCGCAGCTGACGGCCGTGATGGACGTGGCGGCGGTGGCGCATAAATACGATATACCAGTCATTGCCGATGGCGGCATCCGCAGCAGCGGCGACATGGCCAAGGCCATCGCGGCGGGCGCGGATTGCGTCATGCTGGGCGGCATGTTTGCGGGCACCGATGAATCGCCGGGCGAAGTCATTTTGTATCAGGGCCGCTCTTACAAAGAATATCGCGGCATGGGAAGCGTGGGCGCGATGGTGAAAGGCAGCGCCGACAGATACGCGCAAGGGTCGGTCAAGGAAAGCCAGAAACTGGTACCCGAGGGCATCGAGGGCCGCGTGCCCTACAAAGGCCCCATCGCCGCTGTTATTCACCAGATGATCGGCGGTTTGCGCGCATCCATGGGCTATACGGGCTGCGCGACGATTGCCGATATGCAGGCGCGCGCCAAATTCATTCGCATGACGGGCGCGGGATACCGCGAAAGCCATGTGCATGACGTCACCATCACGCGCGAGGCGCCGAATTACCGGACAGAAAACTAACCTAGCAACAGGCATAAAAAAAGCCCGGGTATGATGCCCGGGCTTTTTATTTATCAAATACTGTTTATTCGGCCTTGGCGAAACGCAAGACATCGGCACCGTTCGCATCCGTCAGGTGCAAAAGCCCGTTCTCATCGGTGCGCCAGCCCGCAACTTCGGACAGCGCCGCCAGATAGGCCGCTTCCTGATTGTTGCGCGCATCATCCATGCAGGCCATACGCGT
The DNA here is from genome assembly GCA_964551435.1 of uncultured Micavibrio sp. Taxonomy (GTDB): domain Bacteria; phylum Pseudomonadota; class Alphaproteobacteria; order Micavibrionales; family UBA2020; genus UBA2020. The sequence continues at coordinate 542,320 of CAZKBS010000001.1, read as the reverse complement.
AGAAAAAAGCGCGCCAAAAGAAATCTCGCCGGAGGTGTCTTGCCCCGGTTTCATTTCTGCCCGCCCGCCAAAACGGTTGCAGCCGCTATGGCCACTTACTTTGCCCGCCGCATCGATGCGGATGGTCAGGCGCAGGCGGTCGATGACGCCGCCACCCTTGATGTCCTCGAGCAGCCATTCATGCGCCGTCAGCGCGCCCACTCCGGCGACAGCGGCAGGCTCTTCCGCGGGAAAGGGCTTTTCCTCGCCGCCATCCATTTCGGCCACGTCGGAAACAGGCCCCTCCGGCGTTTCAACAATTTCATCGGCAGACGGCGCAGCAATACTGACACCCGCTGCGGCATCCGGCGTGCCTGAAGCTGTCTCGTCTTGCGTGACTTGCGTTGCGGCCGCTACCTCAGGGGATGCTTCTTTTGCGGCCGCTTTATCACTGTCTTCGAAACAAGCGGTCAGAAACAGAACAGCGGCGAAGGCCGCCGCCAGCGGAAAGAATTTTTTCATATGAATCCCCTTTAATGAAATCGTCGTTGAGCGTCCGGCCATTATGGCGCGGGGTCGGGGATGAATTCAAGGGTAATGCCATTATTGCAATAACGCAAACCCGTCGGGTTTGGCCCGTCGTTGAAAACATGCCCCTGATGCCCGCCGCATTTCGCGCAGTGGTATTCGATGCGGGTATAGCCAAGTTTATTGTCCTCGCTGGTGCCCAGTGCGCCCGGAATCGCTTCGTAAAAACTCGGCCATCCGGTACCGCTGTCGAATTTGGTCGCCGATTTGAACAGCGGCGTTTTGCAGCGGGCGCAGACAAAAACGCCTTTGCGCTTTTCGCTTAGGTGCGGACTGGTGAAAGGACGCTCCGTCCCCTGTTCGTCAAGGACGTGACATTGCTCGCGTGTCAGGCTCTGGTTCATTTTTTGCTTTTCCTTGGAATCGAAAGGGTTTTTAACGGACGCCGCCCCTTCGGGCTGTGATTGCTGCGCGCGGCCTACGCCCGGCCAGACCATAAAAACCGCTGCGGCAACTCCGGCCATAAAATCTCTGCGTTTCATACGTTCCCTCCGGTAAAAGCCCTGCGTCTGGCGCGGCGCGATGGGCCTTGCTGCACGTCACGCTTTTATATCGATCGACGGCAGTGGATTTTCAATCCACCGTATCTGCGCCTTGATACGCGCGATTTTCTGGCGCGCGGCTTCTTTGCGCGCCGCGTCCTGATCCTGACGCATTTGCTGCATCTGGCGCAGGATATCTTGCAGCGCATTCATGCGCTCTTCGGCTTGCTTGGCTTTTTCAGGGTCGGATTTGGCGAGGTTTTCGAGAATGGCGCGCTGCGGGCTTTTTGCCGCCGTCCGGGCCGCGCTGCGCCCCGTACCCGCAAGCAGGGTCAGAATATTGGTCATGCATATATCCTCCGTTCTGGAGCCGCACCGCGCGAGGCCTTACCGCCCGCATTCTTCATTGTACCACACCGCCGCGGTTACGCGGGTCAAAATCACGCTTTGACCTTCTTTATCAAAGTATTAAGACACCCACGCCTCAGGCCCGGAACAGGTATTGCTGCACATCCCTGTTATCGCGGCGCCAGAAGGCGCTGTCGATAAAAAAGTGATGAATGTTGATAAACAGCAGGAAACTGACGATAAAATAATTGCGGCTGAAGTGAATCCAATCCTCGGCAACAAGCTTGTCAATCGCCCCGGGCAGAAGATCCATGAACAGCGCGCCCAGCGCAAAGCCGCCAAAAACAAACATAACCAGCCGCGCGATTTTAGCAAAGCGCAGGCTTTTTTCTGCGGGCGGTATCGCCTGCTGGCTTTGCAGGAATTCGCTTTTTTTGAATTTATACACAAACGGCAGGTATTGCAGAGAGTGGAACAGCGGAATAAAGAAAAAGAACTGCGGGTGCACATGCGGCAACATGACCCAGAAATAGGTCGCGCTGGCATAACCGACGATACCGCTAGGCGTGATACCTTTTTTCTCGTAAAGCCAGACCCAGAGGATCGCCGCCAGCGCCAGCGCCGAGGTAATAACCGCCGCCCAGCCCGCATAGGTCATCCATATCCGCGGCAGTTCGATGGTGTAATAGGCCACATCATAATATTTGTGCTGCGCCAGCATCATATTGCCCTTAAGCCATGCATAGGCCCAGATGGCATAGGCGTTGATATAAAGCGCGCGTTTTTGCCAGTTGCTGTAGAAAATACCCTTGTAGACCGATGTCGTGATCAAAACGCCATACCCCTGCTTGACGTAGTGCCAGCCGACGAAAAACAGCATGGCAAAAACGCCGTATCCCATCAGTTGCCGGTCTTGCAGCAGCCCCGCCTGCATGAAATAGCCGATCATCATCATGGGCACGATGATACCTGCGATGATCAGGCGCAACCGGCTGGCCCAGCCGGTTTCCGGCGACGAAAGCCGTGCGGCGTAGTTTTTATAGAACAGCTGGTAAGAATACGCGAAATGCGGATAATTGACGGCGAAGGACGCGTAATACGCCCACCACGGCACGCGCGCACCGATATTGACCTTGAAAACATCAATCGCCAGCCACAACGCGCCCAGCGCCACAAACGACAAGCCGCCCAGCAGCCAGAAATCAAGCCACGGATGCACCAATGCGCGCACGGGCCTACTTTCTGCCTGCGGCTGCTTGCCCGCCGACGCATCAGCCATGTTCACGCGCATTACGACGTCCATACGACATCCTCTTGTTCTTTTTGCTGTTTGGCTTTTTTCCCGCGCGTGCCTGCGCCGGTGTTGCCGTTATCCGCCGGCTCCACACCGCGGCGGCGCAGCAGCAGGTATGCGATGGCGATAAAAACCATCTGCACCAAGGCAGGCAAAAGCGAAATCACCGGGTTGGGAAACGGGTTCGGATAATACCAGCCGAAATACATCAACGGATGGAACGCACCGTTTCCCTGAATGATCGAGAAAAAGCGCATCGGATCTATCTGCAGCCCCTTGAGCGCGACAGACATATGTACAGCGGGCAAAAGGAAATAGACGAACACATAGTAAACGCTACGTTCGAATTTCTGACTGGGGCCTGAAGAGAGCGCGGAAATCACATGCATGGCCAGCCCGTCGCGCAAGGCGAACAACATCAACGATGCGGCAAGGGAAATAAATATTTCCGGCTTCACCAGAAAGCCGAACGGCCCCTGCACGGGTTGACGCACTACATACAGCACAAAACCAAAGGCGCAAAGAACGATCACAAAAGACGCCAGCCACTGCGGCATGTTTTCAAAAACCTTGCGCCAGCGGCGCGCGCAAAAGGCTTCACGCATGCGGCCATAGCGGCGCAAATCGCCCGCCTGCGCAAGCATGGCGTAATAGGTCGCACCCAGCGATGCGCAAAACACATAAAATGGAAAGGCGTAACTGCGCGCAAATTCGAAAATGGAATTTCGCGTCACCATGGTATGGTCAAAAGCCGTGCCGCCGACAAATAGCGAAATCGAGGCCACTGCCAGAAACCAGCAAACCGGCGTGAGCGGGTACATCATCTCCGCGCGGGTCAGCCGGTAAATGCCGACAAAAACCCAGAACGCCATAAAAACCGCGGCGGCGGCAATAAAAAACTCGACCGGCAGCTGGAAGTCGAACCATTCCACCGTGCCGCGCGCGCGGTAAACCTGTCCGTTTTCCAGCATGTTTACGGCTGCTCGGCGGATGAGGAACCAGCTGATACCAAATCCCGCCAGAAACGCAGTCACGGTACGCGGACGGCGATGGCGCGGGTCAACCTCGACCTTGCCGACCATGCCGTCGAGCGACACCAGAAATGTCGCCGCATGCGCAAGTACGCCGCCCATGAGCATGAAAAAAACAAAATAAAGACTGCCATAAGGCGTCACCAGCAACGCCGCACCGGGCGCAAGCCCCGCGCCATCGCTATAGAATGCGCGAATGCCGATATGATGCAGCACAAGTGCGGCCAGCATGGTCAGAACACCCGCATACCAGACATAGGATGTCGCACCAAAAAGCTTGCCGAATATCAGCGCGCCGGCACCCTGCGGCGTCATGCGCTGCATGTCCCATGTATTTGTCGTGACTTCGTCGCGCATGGTATTGGCGGCTTCGTGGTTGCCCCAGATGCCGACAAGAATGAAATATATCCAGCACAGGCGACCGGCCGCGATAATCGCCCAATCCTTGTCGTAAATCATATAGTGACTGTAAATAACGCACATCAGCGCGGCAGGTATCAACAGCACGCGCAGCCATGAAAAGCGCAGCCATATCTGGCGGTTCAGTTCGGGGCTGAGGATATAACGGCTCATGCGGCAGGCCCTTCCTTGCGGGCGGACGGTTCCGCCGGATCTTTTTCAGTCACGCGCATGTAGGCATCCTGCAGGGAATGCGCCGCAGCGCTGAAATTATAAACCGGCACGCCCGCCGCCGTCAGCGCGGAGAGAAGCCCGCGCTGCGCGGCATCGTCACCTTCAAAACGGCAAAGGGCAACATCGCCCTCGATGCTCTCGACCGTCAGGCCTTTCTGTGCCTGCAGGGCCGTGACATGTGCAGCCGCGCCGCCCTGCATCGAAATGCGCAGCTGGCGGGCTGCTTGCGCCGCATGCTCGCTCAGCTGCACGTGGTCGGCCACCCGGCCACTGCGGATAATCAGCATATCGGTGCAGTAATCTTCAAGCTCGTTCAAAATATGCGATGACACAATCAGCGTCTTGCCGCGCGCGCGCAGATCGCGCACAAGGCGCGAAAGCTGGATGCGCGCTTCCGGGTCCATGCCGGAGGCAGGCTCGTCCAAAATCACAATAGCAGGGTCGTGGACAAGGGCAAGACCGATGCCCAGCCGCTGGCGATAGCCGCGCGACAAAACGCCCGCCTTGCGGTCAAGCATGTTATCGATCATCACATCGCGGGCGATTTTTTCGACATGGGCGGCGACGTTTTTATGGTCAACCTGCTGAGACCAGCTCATATACGTCAGGCACTGGCGCACGGTCAGATCGTTAAACAATCCGAAAAAGTCGGACAAGTAGCCAATTTGGCGATGCACCGCACGCGGGTTTTCCGCGACATCAACGCCGCCCACGATAATCTGGCCGCTGTGCGGACGGTCAAGCCCGACCAGACAGCGCAGCAATGTTGTTTTACCCGCGCCATTCGGCCCGACCAGTGCCGTGGCGCTGCCGGCTTTAATATTGAAACTGACATCATGCAGCACGCGTTTGCCGGGATAGTCGAAGTTGAGGTTTTTGACTTCGATCATACTCATGGATGACTCCCCCTTTTCCCTTTCGCACAATAGCATGCCCCGCGCGCGCCGCGCACCGCCATTTTACCTCCGAGCGGGACGCTTATAGCCATCTTATCGAAATAAATATTTTTGAGCGCTTTTCCATGACCTGCCGCTATAATCAATCAGCATTTTTATCGGGAGCTTTTCATGCGCCAAGCCCAGAAGTTTTTGACTGCCGCCGTTTTTTCCGCCCTGACCTTCGCCACCCTGCCGGTATATGCCAAGGAAACCGCCGCAAGCGACGCCGCCCCCGCAGCCGAAGAAGCCGCCGGACCATGGGCGCTCTCCGGTTCGCTCACGCTTGCCAGCGAATATATGACGCGCGGCTTTTCTGATTCCGATAGCCACCCCGCGCTGCAAGGCAACGTGGTGCTGGAACATGACAGCGGATGGGCCGCAGAAGTCTGGGCATCCAACGTCGATTACAACGACAGTTGGGAAGCAAAAGCCGAAGTTGACTTCTATCTGACCTATACCTTTGGTCTTGGCCCCGGCGATATGTCGGTGGGCGCGGGATATTACTGGTATCCGGGCGCAGAGCGTTCGCTCGACTACGACCACTACGAATTCATCCTTTCCTATGAAAGCACCCTACCGAACGACATCGCGACACTGGGCGCGGAAGCCTATTATTCACCGGACTTTTTTGCTGACTCGGGCACCGGCGTTTATCTCGCCGCGACCGCCGACGTGCCGCTGCCGGTGCTGGAGGGGCTCAGCCTCGTCGGCCATGTGGGTCATCAATGGGTGGAAGACAACGACCGTTTCGGCGCCCCCCCGATTACACCGACTACTCACTCGGCCTCGCCTATGCTTTCGAGCCGTTTACGGTCGATGTGCGCTTCTACGATACCAGCATCTCGGAAGATCGCTGCGACAACCTGTGCGATGCGCGTGTCGCAGGCAGTATCACCTGGGATTGGTAACAGGCCAGATTTTAAAGGCGTCCGCGGATAATGCCGTCGGTGCCAAACTGACGCAGCATCAAATCCAGCGCCGCCAGATGAAATTGCCGCCCACCGGATGACATGCAATAATCCGCCAGCACCACGGGCCGAATTTCCGCATCCCATAGCGCGAAGACCGCCGCCATGACACAGGCGTCCGTATCGACACCGCAAATGCCGATGGTTTCGAATCCACGCAGAACCTCGATGAGGGTATCGGGCGGGCGATAGCCGTAATGCTCAAAAACCGGCGCGCCCTCGACATACACATCAGGCACGATATCCACCTGCCCCGAGGTCATGAATTCATGCCAGTCCAGATGACGCGCAAACAAACTGCCGGGATAATTGCGGTAGCGCAGATAAAACAGCTTGTCCTGCGGCCATGCCTTCACAAGCTCCGCCACAGGCGCGATGACGGCATCGGCGCCGTTCTTCATAAAGCCTTGTTGTATATCGATAATCAGCAGTGCATCGGGTTTAATCATGCATCTATGCTAGACCGTCCGGCAGCTGCACGGCAATCGTTAAGATAGCGTTAAGGCTTTTCACATATAATTGGAATCACTCAAGCACAGCCAGCAGGCAGGTCACCATGTCGAAGTTTATATCCAGTTACGGTCAAGGCGAAGAGCGCGCCGCAAAAGCGGAAGCCGGATTTCGCAGCTATTATCAGGAACTGCTCGACAACCGCAAGCCCGAGCAGCCGCAGCAGAATGCGGGATACGTGAATGCCGCCTCGCCGCTGGCCGCCAAAATCGCCACCGCGCTGCATCAGGCTGGCGCGCGCAACGATGGCAATACGTCAGTCACAGAAACCGCGAACGTGATTGCCAAAGCCATCGGCGATAAAAAAAGCTTTTCCGAGAAGGCGCAGTTCATCCAGATGATGATCGGCCCGCACCTCAAAGACCCGGGCAGTTTTATGCCGCCAGATCCGCAAAAAGTACAGGGGGCTGTAGGCTCCGTACTCAACGTCGTCTCACCGCCGCCGTCAAAACCGAAATCGCCGGGAATGTTCTAAAGATATATTTTCTAAAAACAAAAGCCGCCGGCAACATACCGGCGGCTTTTGTTTCCGGCTCAAGCGCAAAGCGCGCCTGTCTATGTCAAAACTACAATTTAGCGCATGGACGCATCAGGCACTTCGCTTTACAATCAAGCGCATGATCACACCCGCCCCAGAGCAGGAATCCGCCGCGCCGCCACGTAAACGACTGCGCACGCGCGTATTTGAAACCGGCATCGGCATCGCCGGATTCAGCGGCGTCTTGCGCGCATGGCGAGCCGAGGGCAACCGGCTGAAAAACGTCGCTACCAGTCTGGGCAAAAAAGCCGCCGATATGGCAGCGGGCACGATGGTATCGATGAGCTTCAGGCTGATTGCCGTGACGTGGGTAGCGGGTATCATCGGCGGCGTTTCGTCACTGGGGATGGTGGCGCTGCTGGCGGGCGCCACCGGCGTTGCCAACGCGTCATACAATTACATGAAGAATTTTGCCGGTGAAAAATTGCGCGGACCGAAAGAACAGCGCAAAACTGCAAAATTTTTTGACAAAAAACGCCTGAAGAAATCCGGCGTCGCCTTTGCCGCCGGATTCGCCAGTGGCGGGCTGGGACTTTGGCTGGCACGTAGTGAAATTGTGCAAAGCGCGCTCGGCTGGTTGCGCGGCGCCATATGGAGCGACCGGGATATGGCACCGGCGCCCATGCGCACGAAGCTATCGGCACACCCTGCAATCGTTGCGGCGAACGATACTCTCCCCGCGCCGCTGGCGCCCGTTTTTGCCGCGGCCGCCCATATGCCGCCCGCAGAGCCCGCGCCCGCCGCGCTATGTACGGCGGTTTACAGACTCAAGCCCGCGTCACTGCGCACATAACCGCCGCGTTATTCGATATCAAGCTCTTCGCGCCGCGGGGTCGCCGCAGGCGTATCTTCCTCTAGCAGCGCGGCGGTTTCGTTTTGCAATACCTCGACAATCGCCTCCGCCAGCGCTTCGGCGCAGTCCTGCGTCAGCCCGCCCGCCAGCACGTCTTCACGTCCTGATTCACGGTGATAAAACGTCACCAGCCATGAACGCGCCGCCAGAAGCCGCGTCACCCCGCGCCCCAGATTGGCCAACGAGGTCGCAAAACGCTCATTCAGCAACATCAGATTTTGCGGCGCATCGATGGCAGCACGCACATAAACCTGTCCGATATCAGACGCCGGATGGAATACACCACCGGCAAGACGAATGCCGCGCGGCGTGACGCCGATGCGCACGCGCTTACGGTGAATCTGCGCACGGAAAAACGGCAGCCAGATCGTCACCACCAGCGCGAGCGCCATCAGGCTGCCCAGCAGCATGGTCGCCCCCTCGCCGCCGATCAGTCGGCCCAGATTAAAGCCGACGATTTGCAAAAATACGGTCGCCGCGCCCATGACACCGATAAAACGCAGCGGAGGGCGCGCGGGCGTCACATCCAGCAGCGTTGCGCCGGTTTTTTTGCTGACACCGCGCAGAAAACTCGCCCGTACCGGATAGCCAAAGCTACGCCATATCGCCAGTCCCAGCGCCCGCTCGACGCCGAAGCGGTAGCAGGCGAAACCAAGACCGGCGGCAAAAAGACCCAGCAGAATATAAAAAAACATTATCGATTCCTCCGGCGCCTATCATAGCGGCCGGAAAGCAAAAGAAGGGAATTATTTAAAAAGAAGCCCGATACGCGCCGAGAACCCTATCAAAGACTGCCGATAGCATCCCCGCCCGTGGCACCGCCGCCGACGGCCTCCGCCGCGGCCAGATGCGCGGCGCTGTATGTCATCGCACGGTTGCGGCCCGCCTTTTTCGCGGCGCGCAGCGCATATTCAGCGGCGCGCAGCATATCGTCGGGGGTTTTATGGTGGGGCTGGATATCGGCAACGCCGATGCTGATCGTCAGCACGATGTTACTATCGCCGATGCTGAAGGGAATAGCCTCGACCGCGGTGCGGATTTTTTCCGCCACCACACCCGCGCGGTATTCATCCGTAGAGGGCAGGAAAAGGGCGAATTCGTTACCGCCAACACGGCCCACCACGTCGCTGGTACGCAGTTGTTCGGCGATGGTTTCGGCAATCACGCGAATGGCGAGATCGCCGCCGCCGCGCCCGTGCTTGTCATTGATTTTCTGGCAGCCGTCGACATCGACGCTAAGGACCGCCAGTTCCTGTTTATGACGGCGGGCGGAGCTGATCAGCATACTCGCCACGCGAAACAACATGCCACGGTTATAAAGCCCTGTCAGCGGGTCTGCCGCCGCGAGGTTTTTGAGAAAATCACGCTGGCGCATAATCATGTTCAGCGCCGGCATCACAAGGCCAACCGCCTGCCACGCCAGCAGCGCCAACATCACCGCATAAAGCACATAGGAAAGATAAATGACTTTCTGGGTTTCCGATGCGCGCTCCTGTATGAATTTGGTGGCTTCGTCGTGCCAGGCAGCGGCGATATTCTCGCGGCTGAGCTGAATGATTTCCTTGGCGTAATCGCGGGCAAAGCCTTTATTGCCACCTTCGCTGTGGGCGGCATAGCTAAAGACCTTGTCCGTCAGCTGGCGCAGCGGCTGCATGGTTTCAAGATTGACCTGCGGCACCGGCGACCATTCGGTCAGCGGCATCAAAACACGGATACGCGAATCCGCCTGAACGGAGGCATTGGCCGCATCACGCAGACGCTCAATGTTCTTGGGGTCAGGCGTTTCCTGATTTTGCGCAACGATGATACCCATCAGCTGCGTCAGACGCACCTGCTGTTCGGTCAGCATCGCGACCTGCATCAGCGCGCTTTGTTTATTGCCGATGTGATGCTGCAGGAACCCTGCGCCCGTGATGGCTGTAAACAGCATAATCGCCAGCAGCATATAGGCGCGGCTGGTTTTTTCGGGGTTGATCCCGTCATCGGTTTGCACCTGGTTATCCTGCACGGCGGCGGTCATGCCCTGTCTCCGGTCTTGGGGTTATCATCGCAATGCCCTTGCGGACAGCGGCAACTATTTTAGCCTGCAGACGCGCATGCTGCCAGAGCCAATAGCAGGCGCAGGCCGCCGTTTTCGGGTTTATGTCATCAGACCTTTTCAGGAAAGGGAACGAAGGCCGCACCCTCGCCCGGCACCTTCGGGAAGCGCTGCGCCCGCCAGTCGTCGCGGGCCATTGCCAGACGCTCTTTGGACGAGGAGACGAAATTCCAGTCGATATAGCGGGGGCTGTCCATCGCAGCACCGCCCAGCACCATCAACCGAACATCGTTAAGGACGCGCACTGCAATATCGTCACCGGGGCGCAGCACCAGCATTTGCTGCGGCGCATAGCGCACCCCTGCGATCTCGATATCGCCGGACAGCACGTAAAGCGCCCGCTCTTCGGTTTCTTTCGGCAGCGGCAATACGGCGCCCGCCGCGAGCGTCACATCGGCATAAAGCGTATCCCAATCGGCGCGCACGGGCGATTGCAGACCCAATCCGCTGCCCATGACAAGGCGCAAATCAATCCCTTCGGCCTGCAGCCGCGGCAAAGACGGCGCGGCGTGATGTTCGAACGCGGGCGCCGTTTCTTCAAGCGGCAGGGGCAGCGCCAGCCAGCTTTGAATACCGAATAGCCGCGAGGGCGCTGCACGCTCTGCGGCACCGGTGCGCTCCGAATGGACAATGCCGCTGCCCGCGGTCATCAAATTCACATCACCGGGGCGGATGGTTTGCAGCGTACCCAGACTGTCGCGATGGTCAATCGCGCCGTCGAACAGATACGTGACGGTCGAGAGCCCGATATGCGGATGCGGCAGAACATCAAGCCCCTGCCCCGTCAGAAACTCGCCGGGGCCCATCTGGTCCCAGAAAATGAACGGCCCCACCATACGCCGCCCACGAAAAGGCAGGGCGCGGCGGACTTCGTAGCCGCCGATATCACCGCTGCGCGGAATAATCGTCATTTCGACCGGATTTGCGCCCGCGGCGTTTTGCGCATCCGCTTCGGGACAGGAGATAAAACTCATCACGCCCCTCTCGGGTTTATTCTTTTATCGCATTGCCCAGCTGGCTTTCGGCTTGCTCCGCCGTTTGCTGGCGGCGCTCGGGGCCTTCGTAGCCGCCACGGCCTGTGCGGCGGTCGGGGCCGACATATTTTTCGGATACCACGAACTGGCGCGGATTTTCGACAATCCGTTCGATTTTCTTTGCCAGCGTTTTCGCCGTGAACGGTTTGACCAGATATTCCGATACGCCCGCGTCACGTGCCCGCATGACGCGGTTTTCATGGCCGCTGCCTGCCGTCATGATAATCGGCACAAACGGATTGGGGCTTCGGTCGGACATGCGGATTTTACGTGTCAGTTCAATGCCGCGGTCGGGCGTTTGCAACCAGTCGATGATGACAAGATCGTGATTGCCGTCGGCGAACTTCTCGAATCCCTCATCCATGCTGTAGGCGCTGTCGATATTGCGCTCGGGCACCGTAAACAGTTTGAACACGCCGCGGAAAAGCTCGAACAACTCGGGCGAACTTTCGACGATCAGAATACGAACATTTTTGAAGTTATATGCCAAGATAAATACCCTGAACAGTCCCGCAGGGGACGCGGCACCTATTTTAAAAATACTCCCGCCTTCGGGATATTTCCAGTGGAAAGCGGACGTCCGTCGCAGGCATGGAAACCCCTGCTTGTTTTTCGCGGTAAAAATTCCGATAATCATGCCCTGTAAAATGGAGGAAGCCCCATGCACAGTGCAAAAAACCGTATCCCCGTCGGCGAGACCATCGCGGGCAACCCCATCGATATCGTGACCTACACGCTGGCCGCCCCCGCCAAAGGGAAAAAGCTGCATATCCAGAGCGGCATGCACGGCGGGGAGATTACCTATTGGGTGCAGCACCGCCTGTTCCGCTTCCTCAAAGAACACCTGAAGGCGGGGGAGGTCGTTTTTATCCCCTGCGCCAATCCAGCGTCATGGGACCAGCGGTCTTATTTCTACACCTTCGGTAAATTTGACCTCTATGACGGCAAGGATTGCAATTCGCACTTCCCCGGAAAGGCGGAAGGCAGCCTGCACCAGCGCATCGCCCACGCGCTGTTTTCGCTGGCCAAGGAATGCGACCTTGGCCTTGACCTGCACACGGCGCGCGCCAGCAACCCTTATGTGATTTTCACCAAGCAAGCCTATCTGCCGCTCGTGCGTGATGTCGGGTTCAAATACAATTACATGGACGATATTGTGACGCCCGAAACGGCGGGGTCATTTGATTACGCCATGGACCCTGCGGGCATCGACAATCTGTGTATCGAATGCGGCAGCCACGATGAATACAACGCCGCGAAAATCGAGGAGGTTTTCAATGGCATCCTGCGGCTGCTGGCGCGTCTCGGTATGATTGACAAAAATCTGGCGCCGCCCGCCCCTGCGGATTGTTATTATTTCCGCGACCATAAGAAAATCCTGACCCGCGCGGCAGGTTTTGTGCGGTATGACGTCAAACTGGGCGACGATTTCAAAAAAGGCGATACGCTGTTTACCCTGCACCCCAGCCGTGATCTGGGCGAGGAGCTGCCGGAAATCGCCAGCGAAGACGGCGTGATGTATAAACACGCGCCGACGCATATCTATCGCCTTGGCGATGAAACGCTGCACTATGTGCCCAAAGAATGGTTGGTCAGACTTTAAGCCGCCGCAACGGCGCATAAAACAAAAACCCCTTCCATCGCGGAAGGGGTTTTTGTTTGCGTAAAGCCGGACGGGTTTAGCGCGCCGCCGTGCCGGAGGGCAGGTTTTTCGCCGGACGCAAAACAGCATTGTCATTCGCGTTTTGCATGGTTGCGCGATAGAGCGGATTTTTCTCCACGTAATCGGCACCGAAGCAATCGGCGTACAGCTGCTTGAGCGCGCCGCGCCATGCGGGGTTGATGCAGGACACGCCGTTTTCAATCACGAAGGGCGCATTGTCGCCGCTGGCGATACCGGTGATGCGGAACAGCTCCGCCCCTGCGGCAGGCTGATCGCCCTGTTTCAGGCTGCCGCCGCTGATTTTCACAGTCAGCGCACCCGAAGCAAGGTCGATGGGCGACAGCTTGGCGTTTTCACCCAGCGATTGCCATTTCCATTTGCCGTTTTCATTGCGCACGCTGTATGTGCCGGCGGGCAAATCGCGCAGCGCTGCAATGCTGCCGTCCAGTTCACTGTCGTGAGTCGCGTAGACTTTGATATAGAAAGAGCCCGACGACGTTGCGTATTGCTGGTGAATACCCGCCGCGTTGTCGCGCAGCGCGGACAGCACCGCCATGTTTTCAGCTTTGGAAAAATCGGCGAAATGCGCGAACCACGCCATACGGCTGAGACCGGGGATGCCGTTGGCTTCCGCATCGGCGCTCATCTGGTCAGTCGGGCCCTGCTGGCGGTCGTTGATTTCGTTGATCCAGATTTTGCCGTTGCGGTCGATAATCAGATCCGCACCGGCAAGACCGACCTTGCCGCCCAGCGCCATTTTGCAGCCGAGTTTGTCGCCGATTTCGGCGATTTGCTTGGCGATTTTTTCTTCGTAGACGTGGCCGATGTTGTTGCCGACGCTGTCGCCCGGTTCATTCGCGAGCAGGCTGTCGCCGACGACTTTCAACGTCGCGCGGCCCGTAACAGAAAACACATTGGACGCATCAATACCCTTGGACGCCGCATGCGCTTCGATGAGCGCAAGGCTCTCGGGCTTGCCGCGGTCGATGCCTTCGGGCAGGTTGCATTTGGTCACGCCGCGGCCGTTTTCGTTCGGCAGGGTATTGCCGACAAAGAAAGACAGGTTCGCCTCGTTCCCCTCGACAAAGCGCGTCACCTTGAACGGCGTTTTGGAGCGCAGGGCATGCGCGACGAAAGCGTCTTCGGAATCGATAAAGCGCGTCGGCTCGTAGTTTTCGACGCAGGGCTGCACCACCACTTTGCCGCTGTCGCTTTTGACACGGTTATAGATGGCGCGCAGCTCGGCTTCGGATTTTTTCGCCTCGACAACCTCGGTCGGGATGACATAGGCACCCAGTCCCGCCTGCTGCAGGATATGCATCAGGTTGCCTTTGTTTTCAAAAAACAGACGTGTGTTCTGCTCGTTCGATGCAACGACGTTGGTATTGAGGTTGCGCTCTTCGATATAACGCGCCCAGGATGCGGGCGGCGTGATGAAGGCAAAAACCGCAACTTTTTTATCTTTCAGCACCGCTTCGGGGAAAGCGCCGACGATCTGTTCGGACATGCCCTTGGGGAAACTGTTGATATAGGGGGTGGTATCGAAATCAAGGCCGTATTGCGCCACGTTTTTAAACGCGGGCGCGTCTTTTTTACCGCCAGCGATGACGGCTTTGCCGCCCACGCGGTTGAATTCCGACAGCAGGCGACCCTGCGGCGGGGTATAGGTTGCCATGACGACGGTCACACCTTCGTCGTTGAATTCATGCGAAATGCGTTCGAACGCCGCATCGAGTGCGTTTTTGATTTTTTTAATCATGGCAAAAGCCCTCCGGACGACGGGAGGTGGAAAGGCCGGACTTGGCGCCGGATACAGGGTATGGCTTGGCTGCGGCTGACATGGGAGCCTCCTCATCAATCAAGCAGTTAACAAAAGCGAAAACTCTTCGCTGCGATATGCCCGCGCGCCGGAGCGCACAGACGGATAGCACTAAAAAGTTCGCCGTTGCTTAACCTGCCTTGAGGGAAGAAGCTTCCTTAAGGGCGCCCCCATTGGTCGGGAGCCGCGGGTCATTGGCACGTACGATATTCGCATAATTATTGATTCGGACCGCCAAATGCAAGAAAAATTATCGGATTAGGGTAAAAAGAGCCCGTCGCGGGAAAACCCCGCGCGGAAAACAGCCCGGGGACGCGATTTGAGCAAGACCACGTTATTGCGGCACGGACGTATCTGTTGCGGCATCGCCGATGCACGAAGACCAGAAGTCCTTCAAAATCAACGGAGGTCGCATCGGCCTTTACATCCAGCTTTTGAGCCCCCCTATAAAGGAGTCTAGGATGAATGGCGTCTGCTATTCGTAATAGGCTTTTTATTGGGGCGCATAAGGTGGCGAGGAAGAGCTATACAACGGAGCAGATCATCGGTTTATTTCGGCAGGATGCCGGTTTTGTCGAAAATCGCCGTACAGCACCAGCACCACAGGATCGCGGATAATGATGCCGCGCTGCGCCGCCAGACATAGATCCCCCCGTTTGTTCTTTGGCTTTTATAGCAGGCCAGAGCCTACCAAGCCGCATCGAAAAGCGTCCGACACGCGACGGCTTACACACAAGGGGCAATGATTTATAAACGCGACGGATATGAAATGGCGGAGACGGAGGGATTCGAACCCTCGATACATCTTTACAAACGTATAACGGTTTAGCAAACCGCCGCCTTCAGCCACTCGGCCACGTCTCCGCAGAAAGGCGTTTTAGTTTTATGCTCGGGCGGCGCAGCGGGCGCTGGCCAGCCTTGAGCAGCAGGGGCACATCATATATAGCGCGACGCAAAAAGGGAAGTCTCTTGTCACGCGCGGGGGCGGAAAATCATGCTTTTAGAATCAATTACTTAGCATCAGGCGCAGGGGTGGCGCCCGCAGCCGCCTGCAGGGCCGCCGCCGCATTCGCGCGGATATTGGCCTGATTCAGGCTGCCAAAAACCATCGACGTCACCCCGGGGGTATCCAGCACGAAGCGGATATTATCGGCAACCAGCTCCGCCGCCGCATCGCCACCCTGCGCGTAATTGCCAAGATGGCCGGAGGCGAGGCCTTTTTTTACCAGCACCGCCTTGCCGAGTTTTTGCGCTTCGGGCAGCACGCCGACTTCGTCGAGGTAGCCGACGTTATACGCCATCATCACGCAATCGCTAAGCCGCGCGGCAAGGCTACCGCCTTCGACCGTATAGGTGGACACGCCGAAGCTGAGAATCTTGCCCGCTTCTTTCATCCGCGCGAGGGTTTCCAGCACGGGCGTTTCAAGGATGACGTGCACATCATCGCGGTTCGCATGCACCAGCACACAGTCCAGATAATCGGTGCGCAGGCGCTGCAGGCTGCGCTCGACGCTCATGCGGGTATGTTTGGCGGTGAAAATATATTCGGACGCGGCGGTATCGGCGTTGAATTCTTCCCCCGTTTTGGAGACCAGAAAGAATTGCTGCCGACGCGCGCCCAAAATCGCGCCAAGGCGTTCTTCCGCCAGACCATAGGCGGGCGCGGTATCGAGAAGATTGATACCGAGATCGAGCGCGAGATCGAGAATATCCGATATCTCGGCGTCTTGCGGTAGCGCAAAGCCATCGCCGCCCGGATATTTGACGCCGCGGTTACGCCCGAATTTAACCGTGCCAAGGCCGAGTACGCTGACATTCTTTCCTGTCGCGGCGAAGGGGCGCTGTGGCAGTTTCATATCAACCTGTCCTTTTCTGTTGTTGCGGGCGGTTGCGGCACATCAATCGCGCAGTTTGCGCCAAAGCGCGGTTTCCCACGGATAGCGGCCCACTTCGGCCGCCGGGAATTTATCGGCAGGCGGTTCGGTTTTGTATTCGGGCATCATTTTGCGTTCGCGCAGTTTATCCATCATGCGGTCGGCGAGCGCGGGGGCGAAGGTCAGCTTGGTCGGCCATGCCACCATCACGCGGCCGCGCTGCTGCACGAAGGGGCCGGGCGGTAGATGGCCGCTGTCGTCATAAGGCTCCGCGCGGTCGCCCGCCCATGTCGCCCATTGTTTGTCCGTCCAGTCGATATGCGGGAATACGGCCTGCAATTCCTTGCGCGCGAATTGCAGGGTTTCTTCGTCGGTCATTTTCGCGCCCTCTTCGGCGATATTGCCGCCGAGATACCAGACGTATCCATCACGCCCGTTCGGATGCGCGGTGACGGTCAGGCGCGGCTTCGGCTTGCCGACAATGCCATGGCCGTATAGAGGCTCGGGCAACGGGCGCACCATCACCTGCCGCAGGGGGCGGCGCTGGCTCAGACGTTTTTCTATCTTGAGCATTTTAAACGCCTCTTCATTACCTGTGCCCGCCGTGAAAATCAGCATTTGCGCCTGCATGATAACCCCGTTCACGGCGACTTGTCCGTCCGGTAATATCTCGCTCGGCGCGCCCTTGAACACGCGGCCTTTGAGCGGCGCGGCCAGTGCCTGCACCAATGTGCGTGTATCCAGAACTTTTTCGGGCATGCTGTAGACCGAGCCTTTGAATTTCTTGCCCGGCGCCTTGAGCGCATCGGGGATGTCCGGCTGTTTGAGTTTGGTGGTTTGCGCATTCACCAGCTGCGCCGCGCCAAAGACAGCCACATCCGACAGCAGCGATCCTGCGGGCCACATAATCTGGTTCTCGCTCAGGAATTTGACCGCGGTCAGGTCAATCTCGCCATAACCGCCGAGGCAGGCTTCCCAGCGTTCCGGCATGCGCGCGATAGAGGAGGCATGCTGCGTCACCGCGCCTTCGAGGGTGTATTTCTGTCCGCCGTGGATCATCCCCTGCGATGCCAGCGTCTGCATGCCGCCCAGCGTGTCTTTTTCAAACAGGATGACGTTATACCCCGCACGGCGCAGGGTATTGGCCAGCCACAGACCCGCAATGCCGCCGCCGAAAATAATGGCATCGTAAAACAGCACCGACGGCTCCGCCGTCTGCGGCGCGGCGGTGGGCGGGGTGAAATCAATGGGCGCGAATTTGCTGCCAGCGGGTTTGGGGGTGCTATCGGTCATCGGGTCTGGTCGTTTTGAATGCTTGTCGGTGTCAGGCAAAGGCCGGAGACAGGGCAGTCTACCCCACATTGCCCCCCGCGCAACACCCTGCCCGCCGCCAAGGCCGGAATCGGGCTCTGATGCGCGGATTTGCTGGGTTTTTTGCTGCCGACCATCGTTATCTTAACATCGTTTTTTATTATGTAAATATATATCTTCGCGGCCCGCCCAACACGCTGCAGATGGCAACCCCTTGTCCGGACTGGCGGTTTCATCTGCCGCCGCGCAGGGGTGCCAAGCGTAGAAAAATATATTTTTACGCCATCCACACAAAAACCCGAAACCCATGTATAAAAGATGCGGCGCCCGACTATAGCGGCGACCTACCCACTTTTGCGCAGGAATCTTTATGGCGGTCTTGTCCCAACCGACTTCCCCCGAAAACCTGAAGCTGACCCCGCGCACCTTTGTCAAAGACGTCGCTCTCGATCCCGGCATCGTATTCGGTGTTGCCGATGTCCTGATGTTCGCCAAAACCAATCCTGTGGGTTTCATCGCCTGCCTTGGCGCGACAGGAGTTTCTGTGGGGCTCAAAACGCTGCATCTGGCGCAGCCGAAATTTTTGAAAAACTACGCACAGATTGCGGATATCGCAGGCGACAGCCGCACGGCGCTGCGCGCAAGCGGCCTGGCGCTGCTGGTTGTCGCAGGCGCCGCCGTCACAGGCGGCACAGCCTTGCCGGCAACGGCCAGCTTCCTGCTGGCGGTCGGTAACTTCAGACTGGCGCAAAGCCTGTCCGATGCCATGGAAGCCAACCGTATTGCTAAAGAAAAAGAGGCCGCGCATAAAAAACAGCTGGAACAAGGTATCGCCGCCGCAGTACAAACACCCGCCCCTGCAGCGCCGGTCGTTAAAGCAGGCTGGGTCGAAAAAGCCAAAACCATCGCTGTTTTATCGGTGAAGCGTCCTGATCTTTATATCAATGGTGGCTTTGCCTGCGCAGGGCTAATGGCGGGCGGCGTATCGCTGTTTGTGCTGCCGGTGGTCGCGCTCGCTTTTGGTATCAGCATGCGCAACATCGTCAGAAATGCCGAAGAGCATCTGGGCCATCCGAAGCTGATGACAGCAGGCGCCGGTTTCAGTTTTGCCGCGATTGGCGTTGGGGAAGGCCATGGCCTGATTGCCGCCGCCCATGCCATCAACGCCACCATCATGGCGGATGCCGAACGTCGGGTCACGCCAGGCGGCTGGCGCGCGATTGCTGAGAATATCCGCGGCGGGCTTGCAAAGGTGCTGCGCCTTGATAAACCGCAAGCGCCGGAGCCTGTCGAACATCCGATCCCCGTGCCGTTCGATGCACATGATCTTGGCGAGGATATTCCGCACCCCCTGCCCGAAGCCGGCAAATTGAAACAGCATTTCAACATCCCCGTGCCCGAACACAAGCCGGAGGCCAAACCCGCCGCCGCGTTCAACGACAACGCGCCCGCCGCAGACAACGACAACACCGCCGCCCCCAAGCCGCAAGTGCCGCCACAGGCAGCGCCGCGTCTGCTGCGCGCCTTCCGCTGTTAAGATTATTGCTTATGTCAATATAAGGCCGGATTGACAGTCCGCCGCCATGCGCCTATAGATTATGGCATTCCATAGTCATGATTAGAGCGAATCATCCGGCCGCCGGATGCCTGCACGGAATATTTACATGCAAAATTATAAGTTCACGTATGACGTCCAGTTGAAGCCCGCGCCCGGCAGCTTTTGCACCGGCCCCATGGAAATCATGCGCCAGATGGACGATGCCCAGAAAAAAACGCTGCGCCGCCTGCGCGATTTTCTGAAAGCCGAGGGACTTGAAAAAGACGTTGCCGCCATTACCCCGATGAACGGCGAAATCGGTATCGTCATCCGCTGCAGCGAAGACGCTGCGCGTAAAATCGCCGCACAAAGCTTCGCCAAGGATTTCGCCCCCTATACACCGCCCCCGCCGTGCCAGACACCGCGCTCTCCCAAATTCGGATTTTAAGCGCGAAAGGACATCGCCATGAGCAACGACGCCCGCAAGGATTTCAACGATAAAGCCAAGTGCTATGTGTATTCGGTCGGCCTGCGCGCCAAAGGGTCGCGCGCCAAAACCGACATCACCGAAGACGTCAAAGCGATGATGCGCCGTATCCGCGAGATGGCGAAAACCGCCGGCCTTGAAAATCAGGTGCGCGTGAAAAATGATGACGGCACCCTTGGCAGCCGCGGCATTTTTTTCATGCATGCGCCCGCAAAATTCGCCGCGCAAATCCGCAAACTCGACGGTGTTCATTACGTCGAGCGCCCATCCGAACAGCGCCCTCTATCTGCCAGCGTCAAACGCACGCCGCCCAGCAAAGGCGCGCGCCGCGCGGGCTGATAGCCGCCGCAAGTTTAAACGGGATTTTTATCCGAAAACCGATTTGACGTGACCGACCACGTCATCGAAATGCGTATCGACAATATGATGCGCGCCCGCATCGACCAGTTCCTGCACCGGATGCGCACCCCAGGTAACGCCCAGCGTCAGGGTTGATGCATTGCGGCCCATGCGCACATCCATCGATGTGTCGCCGACCATCAGGGTTTCTTCGGCATGTTTGCCCAGCTCGCGCATCAGGCTCAGCAGCTGGTCGGGCGCAGGTTTTTCCGCCTCGCCGCGGCGCTTCACATCGGTGCCCGTGCGAATGCCGGAGAACAGCTTGCTTACGCCGTGATGTTCCATTTGATACAGCAGCGGGCCTTCGGGCTTGGACGTCACGATACCGAGGGTATAGCCAAGGTCTTTAAGATGCACCAGCGCATCCTTAGCACCCGAAAAAAGGTCGGGGATTTTATCCGGCTCGCCCGACAGCGACCATTCATCGTTCAGCTTGAAGCTTTGCATGAGATGCTTGATCTGCTCTTCGCGCGCAACGCCCCACATAAAATCGTGCTTTTCCGGCTCGCCGTATCCGCGTTTGATGGCGTTCACGTCCGGATAGGGCAGCTTGTTCAGCTCCGAATACACGCGCAGCACGCGTTCATACATGCCGAAGCTGTCAAGAATGGTGCCGTCGACATCAAATACAATAAAACCCGACATCGTATCCCTTACGCCGCCGCGAAACCGGACAGGAATTTCGGCCAGTCCATATTATCGCCGGTATATTCTTCGAGGTTACGCACCATGAAGCCCTCGCCTTCGCGCCAGACATGGCAAAAGGCGAAGCCGTGCGCATTGAGATGCGCGGGCGGCGTCAGCGTGGTTTCAATCGCGTTTTCATTGGTTTTGCCATCGGCCAGACGAATGGCGGGATTGCGGATTTCTTCAAGGCTGAATTTGCTGTCACATTCGACCACAAAGAAAAAATGGTGATAGTTTTCGGGCAAACCCTGCGTTTCGACGGAAATCGTTTCATCGTCAGGGCCGCCAAAGCCGCCCTGATCTTCGCCGCTGTGATAGACTTTTTTGCTGGCATCGATAAACGCGGCATCGTCCGGGCCGACATAGGCCAGCTGCTTGAAATCCTTGTCAAACACATAGCAGGCAAGATCGAGATCGAAATGCGCGGAGTTTTTATCGCGACCCCGCGCATCATCGGCCTTGCTCCACTGCGCCTTGGCGTTCGCATCGGCCTGAATCACCGGACGAAACAACAGACGAAACGGCAGCAGCACCAGACGCGGCAGCAAAAGCAAAAGCCACGGCACCATCGCCGCCGGATCACCCGTGGGGAAGGGCGGTATCAGCTTCGGCTTTTCCGGTTCTTTCGGATCCCACGACAGGCCGACGAAAAAACGGCGTGCCGCGTCCTGCGATATCATCAGGGGGGCGGCTTTGCCCTTGGGCAGTCCTTTGACCGTCGGCATGTGCGTTATCCTTGCAATTTGGATTTCAGAAGATCGTTGACCATGGCGGGGTTCATTTTGCCGCCCGACTGTTTCATGATCTGGCCGACGAAAAAGCCGAACAGCTTGTCCTTGCCGCTACGGTATTCCGCGACCTTGTCGGCATTGGCGGCCAGCACATCATCGATCAGTTTTTCGATCGCGCCGGTATCGGTCACCTGCTTAAGGCCTTTTTCTTCGACAATCACGGCAGCATCTTTGCCCGTCGCCCACATCTCGGCGAAAACTTCCTTGGCGATTTTGCCGGAAATCGTGTTATCAGCGATCAAGGCGACAAGCCCGCCCAGCTGCTCGGCCGATACGGGGCTGTCGGCAAGGTCTTTTTCGGCTTTGTTCAGCGCCCCCAGAAGCTCGTTGGTCAGCCAGTTGGCCGCGAGTTTCGGGTCATTGCCATTGGCGACTTTTTCGAAAAAGGCCGCGCGGTCACGCTCGCCCGTAATCACGCCTGCGTCATAGGGCGTGAGCCCCATGGCGATAAAACGTTTTTTCTTCGCATCCGGCAGTTCGGGCAGGGTTGCCTTGATACCGTCGACGAAAGAGGGGTCCAGCACCAGCGGCAGCAGATCGGGATCGGGGAAGTAGCGATAGTCATGCGCGTCTTCTTTGGAGCGCATGGAGCGCGTGGTGCCGTTTTTGGTATCGAACAGGCGCGTTTCCTGCACGATTTTACCGCCAGCCTCGAGAATCTCGACCTGACGGCGCGCTTCGTATTCAATCGCCTGCTGCACAAAACGCACGGAATTCACGTTTTTAATCTCGCAGCGCGTACCAAAAGGCTCGCCCGGACGGCGCACCGATACGTTGACGTCGCAGCGCATGGAACCTTCGTCCATGTTGCCATCACAGGTGTCGAGGTAGCGCACGATGGCGCGGATTTTGGCGACATAGGCCGCCGCTTCTTCGGGTGTGCGCAGGTCTGGCTTGGAGACGATTTCCATCAGCGGGTTGCCGCTGCGGTTCAGATCCACAAAGCTTTTTTGCGGGTGCTGGTCGTGCAGCGATTTACCCGCGTCCTGTTCAAGGTGCAGGCGCTCGATGCCGATTTTCTTGACCGTGCCATCGGGCAGGTCGATTTCAATCTCGCCATTGCCGACGATGGGCTTTTCGTACTGCGAAATCTGATACCCCTGCGGCAGGTCGGGGTAAAAATAGTTTTTACGCTCGAACACCGATTCAAGGTTGATCGCGGCATTGAGGCCAAGGCCGGTGCGCACCGCTTTTTCAACGCAAACGCTGTTGATGACGGGCAGCATGCCGGGCATGCCCGCATCGACGGGGGAGACCTGCGCATTGGGCGCGCCACCGAAAGCCGCGGAGGCGCCGGAGAAAAGTTTGGTTTCGCTGAGCACCTGGGCGTGGATTTCAAGCCCGATGACCATTTCCCAATCGCCCGTTTCGCCTTTGATAATTCCAGACATATTTTTATTCCTTATAGACTTTGTTCCTGCAACCCTTACGCCGCGACCAGCTGCGGCAGCACGTCGAATTTCGCCGCCTGTTCCAGCGCATGGCCGGCTTTGAACAGCGTTTCTTCTTCGAACGGCTTGCCAATCAGCTGCAGGCCGAGCGGCAGACCGTCGGCGCTGAGCCCGACCGGAACCGCCATACCGGGCATGCCCGCCATCGATGCGGGGATGGTGAAGATGTCGTTGAGATACATCGTCACCGGATCTTGGGTATTTTCGCCAATCGCGAAGGCCGGCGTCGGCGCCGTCGGCGTCAGCAGCACGTCGCATTTCTGATAGGCATTGATGAAATCCTGCCAGATGAGTTTGCGCACGCGGCGCGCCTGATTGTAATAGGCATCGTAATACCCTGCCGACAGCACATAGGTGCCGATGAGGATGCGGCGCTTGACCTCGCGGCCGAAACCTTCGGCGCGGGTTTTTTCGTAGGTGTCGATGAGGTTTTCACCCGCGCTGCGCTGGCCGAAACGCACACCGTCATAGCGCGCGAGGTTCGACGAACATTCCGCCGGCGCGATAATGTAGTAGGTTTCAAGCGCATAGCCCGTATGCGGCAGGGATACATCGACAATTTCCGCGCCCGCGTCTTTGAGCATCTGCACGCCCTTGTCCCAGAGCGCGACGATTTCGGGATTGGTGCCGTCAACGCGGTATTCTTTCGGCACGCCGACGCGCAGGCCCTTGAGGCTGCCGCCGCAGGCCGCCGCATAATCCGGCACCGGCACGTTCACGGAGGTGGAGTCTTTCGGGTCATAGCCCGCCATGGAGCGCAGCAGCAGCGCGTTATCTTCGACCGTGCGCGCGAAAGGCCCCGGCTGGTCGAGCGAGGAGGCAAACGCCACCACACCAAAGCGCGAGCAGCGGCCATAGGTCGGCTTGATACCCGCAATGCCGCAGAACGCGGCCGGCTGGCGGATGGAACCGCCCGTATCCGTCCCCGTGGCGCCCATGGCGATACGCGCGGCAACCGCCGCGGCAGAACCGCCGGAAGAACCGCCGGGCACGAGGTCGCGGTTATCACCCTTGCGTTTCCACGGGTTGATAACGTTACCAAAAGCGGAGGTGGTGTTCGACGAGCCCATCGCGAATTCATCCAAATTCGCCTTGCCCATCGAAATCAGACCATCGGCTTTCATTTTTGCCGATACGGTTGATTCATAGGGCGGCACAAAACCGCGCAGAATGTTGCTGGCGGCGGTCGTCTGCACGCCTTCGGTGCAAAACAGATCTTTCATCGCAATTGGAATACCATCCAGCGGCAAAGCCTTACCCGCCGCATAGCGCGCATCGGACTCCTTCGCCTGCGCGCGGGCGCTGTCGAAGGTTTCGGTGATGTAGCAATTCAGATGGCGCGCGGCTTCGGATGCGGCGATATGCGCATCGACCAGCTCGGTCGCGGTGAATTCTTTTTTCTTGAGACCGTCGAGCGCGGCCTTGATGGTCAGGTGTGTCAGTTTGGTCATGTCAGTCTGCTTTCGGATGGCGCTTGGCAGCGCGTGAATTTATTCAACGACTTTGGGAACGACGAAAAAGCCCGCCGTCTGTTCCGGCGCGTTTTGCAGGATTTTTTCGGGGATGCCTCCATCGGTCACGACATCGGGGCGCTGCGGCAATTTGACCTGCACGACGGAGGTCAGGGGCTCGACGCCTTTGGTATCGACCTTGTTCAGTTTTTCGACCATAGACAGAATGCCGGAAAGTTCCGCCGCAAGGGTTTCCTTTTCCGTTTCCGTCACGCGGATGCGCGCCAGACGCGCGATTTTACCGACCGTATCTTTATCGATGGACATTTCCGTATTTTTCCTTATTTAAGTAGTCAAATCCCAGCGGAAAAATCTAGCATGCCGGTTGTCGCAATAAAAGAACTGAAGGTCCATCTGCCCGCCAAAACAAGGCTTTTGGGCGTGGATCATGGTGAAAAAACGCTGGGTCTGGCGCTCGCCAGCCATGACCTTTCCATCGCGACGCCGCTGAAAACCCTCGCGCGCACCACCTTCACCGAAAACGCCCGCCAGCTGGCCACGATCTGCAAGGAATACGAGGTCGGCGGTTTTCTGATCGGCTTGCCCGTGCATATGTCGGGGGCAGAGGGAAACCGCGCGGAATCCGTGCGCCATTTCGGCAATAACCTGCTGCGCGCAAAGGATATTCTGGGGTTTGACCCCATCATCTGTTTCTGGGATGAACGCCTGTCGACCGCCGCCATGCAGCGGTTCTTAATCGAACAGGCCGACGTCAGCCGCAAAAAACGCAGCGCCGTCATCGACAAGCTCGCCGCCACGCATATCCTGCAAGGGGCGCTTGATTATATAAAATATAACATCGATTAGATAATTTACGTAAAGCGCTTACGTCGCGGTTTTGCGAACAGGATTTTTGTGCTGCGCGCGCTTCAGCGCCTTGAAAATAGCAGACGAGTCCTGTTCCCCCTCGCCCGCCGCCAATACCGCATCCAGATGCCCCGTGGCGAGAATCGCCCCCGGCAACATCAGCCCGAGCCGCTGCGCAGTATCCAGCACAATCCCCATGTCCTTGCGGTGCAGCGCGGTTTTGAAGCCCGGCTTGTAATCATCACTCAGCATCCGGTTGCCATGCACTTCGAGGATTTTGGAGCCCGCAAAGCCGCCCAGCAACGCCGCGCGCACCTTTGCGCCGTCAACGCCGCTTTTTTCGGCCAGCAGCATCGCCTCCGCCACCGCTTCGATAGTGACGGCGACCACAATCTGGTTGCAGGATTTCGCAACTTGCCCCGCGCCGTTCGCGCCGACATGCACAATATTTTTGCCCATGGCGTCGAAATAGGGCTTCACACGCGCAAAGACTTCGTCCTTGCCGCCAACCATGATGGACAGCGTGCCTGCAATCGCGCCGCTTTCGCCGCCCGATACGGGGGCATCCAGCATGCCGATGCCCTTTGCCGCCAGACGCGCCGCGAAATCACGCGTGGCATCGGGGGAAATCGTGCTCATATCCACAACCACACTGCCCGCGCGGGCGCCGTGGATGATGCCTTGGCTACCGAAAATCACCGCCTCGACATCGGGCGTATCGGATACGCAGGTGAAAATAATATCCGCTGCGGCCGCGACTTCGGCGGGCGATGCGCAAATCTGCGCCCCTGCCGCCGCAAGCGGCGCAGTGCGTGCAGCAGTGCGGCCATAAACAGCCACATGATGCCCCGCCTTCAGCAGGTTCAAAACCATCGGCTGCCCCATAATGCCGGGGCCGATGAATCCGAGTTTCGCAGACATTGTTTGCGTCATAAGAATACTTCCTTTTGATGGCAGGTTGTCACGCCTGCGGCGGCTGGGGCTTCGGGGTTTGTTTGCGGCTGCGCGGTTTTTTGGCAGCGGCGGCTTTGAACTGCGGCGCCAGATGCAGTTTACGCACCGCGGCGGCGAGTTTCTGCCCCGACAGGGGGATAAGTTTCGATTCACGCGTATAAAGCAGCGCGCATTTGATTTGCTTGTCCGGATAAATCTGCTGAAGCGCGAGGCGATAGGATGCCATCTGCGCGACATATTTATACTGCACCTGCGTGGCGTCTTTGGGCACCTTGCGGCTGTTTTTGAAATCGACAATCAAAACGGTTTTATCATCGACGACAAGCCGGTCGATTTGCCCCGACATCATCTGCTTTTTACCGTCTTTGTCGAACATACCGGTAATCGACACCTCGGCGCGCGAGTTGGGCCCGAAAATCGAACCAAAATCGGGGTCGTTCAAAATCGACATCACCTGTTTGAGGGATTGTTCCTGATCTTTCGCGCTCAAACCCCATGCCGGTTTGGCGAGGAATTTTCTAGCCGCCGCTTCGCGCGCTTCGGGCGCGACGGCAGGCAGGAATTCGAACAGGTTATGCACCACGGTACCCAGCTGGCGGTGATACATTTCCCCTGCGCCTTCAAGCGGGGAGGCGGCGCTGTAATCATCCGCCGTGCGTTTATATTCCGACGGGCGGAATTTTTCGACCGGCTGCTGCGATACGGCCGGCGCGGTGCGTGCCCATGCCGGAATACCGGCGACACGCTTTTTGCCAAGCGGCTTTACGTTATCGGGCTGCGGCGCGGCGGTTTGTTTTACCTCGAAACGCAGGATTTTCTGCGCCTCCTCTTCGGGCGCGGGCGCGGCACCGTCTGCAGGCGGGTTATCATTGGCTGCGGCGGGCTTGCCCTCGCCCTCCGCTTTGCGCGCGTCAATAACCTTGACCTGATCGCCCAGATTTTGCTGAAGCCCCGTAGCAATCAGCGAATACCAGCTTTTTTCCTGCACTTTATCGCGGTTCTGGCTGCCATACACGTAAAGGCGGTCGCCCGCGCGCGTCATCGCCACATACAGCAAGCGGCGGAATTCGCGGTCGCGTTCCCGTTCCGCCCGTTCGCGTTCGGCAGCGAAAATCCGGCTTTCCTGATCGGCACGCGGTACCCATAGCGGCACGGGTCGGTCGCCCTCCGGCCACAAAAATCTGGGTCGGGCGCGCGTATTGTCGGCAGGGATGCCCGTGGTATCGGGCAAAATCACGATGGGCGCTTCAAGTCCCTTCGCGCCATGTACGGTCATGATATGCACGCGCGGAGAGTCGGAATCGAGGTTGATCTCGCGCTTTACCTCCGCCTCGCCCGCATCCAGCCAGGCGAGGAAGCCCTGCATGCTGGGGACATGGATTTTCTCGAAACGCTCGACCGCGTTCATGAATTCGACCAGCGGATCTTCCGCCTCAAACCCGAGGCGGCTGTAAAGCGCGTTCAGGCCCGATTGCGCATGCGCGGGGCAGGCATCCATCAGCACGGAGGAATAGAATTCATACGGTCGTTCCGCCGTCAGGCGTTCCTGCAGGCGGGAGAGGTATTCAAAAGCCGATTTGTAAATACCGGCGGATTTTTCATCCGCCGCTTTTTCTTTGAGCGCCGACCACAAATCTGCGCCGCGCCCCACGGCAAGGTCTTCGAGCTGCTGGTCGGTCATGCCGACAAGCGGGGATTTGAGAACACTGGCCAGCTTATAATCGTCTTTGGGAAACAGCAACACTTCGCCCAGCGCGACCAAGTCCATGACCACAATCTGTTCGCGCAGCGACATGCGGTCTGCGCCCGCAACCGGAATGTCGCGTTTTTTAAGCGCACGCACCATGTGGTCGACAAACGCCGAGCGGCGGCGCACCAGAATCATAATATCCGCCGGATTGACGGGGCGTTTGCGTGACGGCAGTTCCTCGCCGTTGTCCAGCCAGTCTTTGATCTGGTCGGCGATTTTATCGGCAAGGTCAGCGGCGGGGTCTGATACGTCTTCGCGTTTCAGCGGCAGCGCCCAGGGCGTTGCTTCTTCGGGCTGTTTGGCGCGGATGACAGGGTGCACTTCGACAATTCCCGCCTGACCACGGCGGAACGGATCGTGGTGGACTTTTTTATCGGCGGCTTCGTTTTCATCGAACAAGCCGTCGGAGGCTTCGGGGTTCGCAAACACCGCATCCACCGCCTGCGTCACCGCAGGAGAGGAGCGGAAGGCGATTTCCATTTGCACTTCGCGCCATTTGCCGCCGGATTTGCCGACGAGATCCGCGAACATTTTCTTGCGCCGCGCGAATTCCTTGGGGTCTGCGCGCTGAAAGCTGAAAATCGACTGTTTTTCGTCACCGACCACGAAAATTGTGTGGTCTTTGGATTTTTTACGCTCGGCGTCCGTGAAAAATTCTTTGGCGATGGCGGACACCAGCTGCCACTGGTCGGGGTTGGTATCCTGCGCTTCGTCCACGAGAATATGTTTCAGATTGCCCGGCAGTTTTTGCAAAACCCAGCCCGCCGCATTGTCTTCGCGCATCATCTTGTTCGCGTAATGCACCAGATCGTCGTAATCGAGGTAGTTGAGACTGCGCTTTTTCTCGGCATAACGCTCCAGAATGGCGCCGGTCAGGCGGAGGATGGATTCGGTGCTGCGCGCGGTATTGACTGTCGCCATCGCTTCCATGCCGTCCATCAGGCGTTTGGCTTCCTGCTCCAGAATCTCCTGCGCGTGGGCGGTCGATTTGGTCGTCAGACGCTTGCGCATCTCGCCGTCTTTGGTCAGGAACACGCCGGCGTAGTCCTGAAAAATCTCGACGCGGCTGTCGGGGTGCATAATCCAGGCCTTGATGATTTTCGCTTTTTCAAGGTCGGTCGCGCTACCCGCGGCCAGAATATCCGCCGCCCGTTTCAATGCCGTCATATCGGGCGGCGTGCCAAGGCCCGCTTCGCTATTCAGCATCGCCATCATGGTCTGGCCGTCAATGCCGCGCGGCGCCTGCAAATGATCGTAAACCGCATCAATGGTTTCTTCGAGCCCGCCGCGTTCGCCGAAAATTGCCAGCAACTGGCCGCGGCGGTATGTGAGCTCGCCAATCAGGGCGGCGAAATCGTCTTCGGAAACCTCGGGCGTCACCGCATGCACGGCGCGCGCCAGCGGCGTATTCGGTTCGCGCTGAATGCGGCGCAGGATATCCGCCTGCGATTCACGCAGCATTTCCGCCGCCGTCTGGTCGTCCATGACGTCGAAATAGGGCGGAATGCCCGATTCAATCGGAAAGCGGCGGATGAGCGATTGCGAAAAAGAGTGAATGGTCTGGATTTTCAACCCGCCATGCGCATCAAGGAATTCGGCGAACATCTGGCGCGCGCGTTTGGTCGTCGCCTCGTCCGGCGTTTTGCCGCTGAGCTTGGTCAGTTTTTCTTCGAGTTTTTTATCGTCGCAGGTGGCCCAGACCGCCAGTTCTTCGCGGATGCGGTTGGTCATCACCGATGCGCCCGCCTTGGTGAAGGTCAGACACAAAATCTGGTCGGGCGTCGCGCCCGACAACATCAGGCGCAAAACGCGATCGGTCAAAACCTTGGTCTTGCCCGTACCCGCGCTGGCCGTCACCCAGACGCTGGCCAGCGGGTCGGACGCCTTGCGCTGCGCGATATTCGGGTCAAGCTTTGGCGCGCGGGCGGATTTTTTGGGCGCAGCGAGTTTGCCTGCGGCATCTGGCTGGTCATGCAGGGCGTCATTCGCGGCAGGCGGCAGGTTTTTCGGGTTTTTATCCTGATGGGGGTTGGTCATTATTTCTGCCCTCCCTTGCTGCCCGGGATGTTGCCCGTGCTGCGGCGGCGCTGCGTGGCTTTGCGCGGCTGTTTTTTGTTGTTGGTCTTGCTGACCGTGCCCCACTCCCCGCTGCGCGAGAGGTGTTCGTAGTTCTGATAACGCGGCGCCCATTCGGGACGCGGGTTCGACAGATAGGGCGTTTTCGGGTCGTTGAAAGCCTTGACCAGACGCTCCACGCCTTCGCGCGCTTCGCCGACCAGCTTTTTGACATCGCCGCGCACTTCGGTCACTTCGGCCGCAGGACGTCCGCCCGACAGTTTCCAGTATTGCAAAGAACCCACATCGCCCGCGTCAATCCCGTCGAAACCGCCGGTGAAGGCGATCAGCGCCTCCAGCGTCAGCTGCGGCGAAAAGCCCAGACCCACCGCTTTTTGCAGCGGCACGGAGCCTGTTTTGTAGTCGATGATTTGCAGCTGGTCTTCGCTGTCGCGGTCGATACGGTCGGCAATCGCCGTCAGGGTAAATACCTCGCCGCCGCCAAGGTCGATTTCAAGTTTTCCGTTCACTTCGGTGCCCATGGTGCGGCTGAGTTCGCGCCGCTCGTTTTCGAATTTCACGAACCATTTGGCGATGCGCTCGAAACGCGGCCACCAGAAGGATTGCACCGTCGGATTGTTCATGCGCGCTTTGAAGGTTTCCTCGCCGATTTTCAGCAGTTCCTCAAGTGCGTTATCCGGCAGTTTTTCCGGATATTTTTTAACGAAAGCGTCCAGCGCATCGTGCGTGAAGGTCCCTTTTTCCGAGACGCTGGGGCTGGCATCCAGCGGGTCGCGCGGGCGCAGCTTCAGAACGTATTTCGCATAGACGGTATAAGGATCGCGCATCAGCGATTCAACCGCCGTCACCGGCAATTTTTTAGGGCGCGCCGATACGGGCGGCGTCGGTGCGGGCGGGTCGATGGGCGTGACTTCGCCGGGGGTATGCATGGCGGCATGGATATCGCGCAGCTGGTCGCGGCTTTCGATGGCGTTTTCAAGCCCCGCGCCTTTGAGCACCATCATCAGCCGCGTCAGGAAAGGCGAGGCCACGCTGGGCGCATCGCCGCTGCGCACACTGCGCGACAACAGCACGTTCGGGTTCGATGCCATTTGCACGAATTGATGCGCGGCACGGCCGATACTTTCCTCCGCCTCGCGCAGGCCGAGTTTTTTAATCATGTCCGGCGACAGCCATGGGTTTTCGGCGGTTTTGCGCGGCCAGACATCGTCGTTGATGCCGCCGATGATGACCACATCGGATTTCTGCAGCGCCGCCTGTTCGGGTGTCACGATTTTAAGAAACGGATGGGGTCGTGATGTCGGCTGCACCGTGACATCGCGCATCAGCCCCTGCAGCACGTCCACATAATCGCGGCCGGTGACGTCGGGCAGTTTTTGCGCGGCGTCTTTGAGCTGGGTCAGGAAACGCGACGCCTTCACGCCGTCGTCGCCGCGCCACAGGCGGTCGGCGCCTTTGGTTTTGCCTTCGGCCGCGAGCGCTTCGGCAAAACGGATATGCGCATCAAGATACTGCGCAAACGGCTGGGGCTTGCCGGAGCTGACCATATCGAAAAACGGCTTGCCCGCCGCATCGATGCGGTCAACAAAGGCCGTCAGATCGGCCTGCTTCGCGGCCAGTTCTTCTTTGCTGAGTTTCTGGTCGGGACGGCGCGATTGGCGGTTGAAGGCCGCGGCGAGCATATTCTTGATGCCCTCCGCCCCCGGGCCCGGACGCGGGCCGTGCAGCACCATGTCTTCGATCGCGGCAAGTTTGTCGCGGAAATCGGCTTTGCTTTCGCCCATGGTGGCAAGGGGATGCTTGAGCGCCTCCAGAAGCGGCACCGGCGCCCATTCCTCTGTCGCCATATGGGCGGAGGCGAGCAGATACACGCCCGCCGACGTATCGGCCAGCGACAAACCCGCGCCGTCATCGACATGGATATCCCAGTATTTGAGACGCGCCGATACGCGCCGCGCGAGGGATCGGTCCGCCGTCACCAACATGGCGGTGCGGCCCGGCACTTCCAGCGTTTCACGCATTTTAAGCGCGATGACGCTGGCTTCTTCCTGCGGAGATCCGCAGGTGACCAGATCCATACCGTTCAGCGCGGCGGTGCTGATGGTTTTATCGTCATTGACCGGTTCGGCCAGTTTGGCGATGCGCGGCGGTGTTTTTTTCTGGGCTTTCAGATGGCTCCAGCCCTCGGCGGTGCCGGCGGGGCGCATCGCTTCGCGCAGAAGCTTTTGCCGCTCGCGCGAGGTCAGTTCGGGGTTATTCGCGCGCGCGTGCTGCGGCGTGTGCGCCGCGCCTTCGAGCGTGCGGATATCCTTGCGCGACACATCCATCGCGGAAAGGATTTTTTTGAAAGCATATTGCGGATGCACCGGCGTCAGCACATCCCAGCTTTTGTCATCCAGCTCCGTATCGACGCCCGGCAAAACAACCGCGCCGCCCGGCGTGCCCATCACGGCCTTGAGCAATGTGAGGGTCGAGGGATTGGTATCCGAAAAGCCGACCGCAATCACCGGATTGCGCGGTGGCGACATTTGCCAGTGTGCGGCCTGAATTTGTATCAGCGCGCTGCGGTGTTCTTCGGGGTCGACCTGCCCCATTTCCTGCAATTTTTTCGGCCAGACGTCGGTAATAATACGCAGGAATTCCGCTGTCGGCGCCCATTGCTTTTTAAACGCATCGGGGACAAGACGGTCAATATCGCGCAGCTGGATGTTGTTGGATTGCAGTTCATCCAGAAAATTCCCCAGCTCCCCGCCCAGCTTCACCGCTTTTTGCAGCGAAGAGGCCATGCCGGGGATTTTCATGATTTCGGAGGCGAGCATCAACTGACGCTCCAGCCTTGTCACCGGCGGCGGAATGTCCATCAGCGCCTGTGACAACACCTGATTGTCCGCCATGCGCAGCGACAGATAACCATCGTCGATATCGCCGGGGGCATCGATGCGCGGCATCACGCCGGGGCGTCCGCCCATTTGCTCCGTGAAAGCCTGACGCAGCTGAAACGCCACATCGCGGTTGGGCACAAGAATGGTAAGGTCCGACAGACGCAGCGGGTCATCGCCGATGCGCGTCAGCACACCGCGCGCAACCGCGGCAAGAAAGGGCTGGTCGGGTGCGACGGTATAGACGCCGGCATGCTCCTGCCGTTTAGGCGGGATGTGAGATTCAGGGCGCGGACGGTCGGTCGTCATCGGGGCGTGCCTTTCGTTGTCGCCGCCTGCCGCGCCGCGCAGGCGGTTGGGCAGGCCACACATCTCGCGGCGGGGCCGCAAGAAACTTCGAATCCGGATCTTTGTCGTAGGTAGCCATAATTACAACGAAATCCGGCAGGAGTACACGGCTAATCCCGCTGCGCGCCGTATGGCCGCAGGTTATTGCCGCCGTTCTCCGGCACACCCTTTTCTTACTTATATATATGCTTGTAGGAAGCAGCTTAAATTGAGGATATGAAAAGTCAAGCCTACATCTTCCCCTCCACAGCGGCGGCCGTTTCCGGCCGGATTTTGAACGAATGACCGACAGACGGTATTTGGTCCTATTTTTTATCGGGCTTTAGAAGGGTTTATTCCATATTTTTATAGCGCGGCGACTGGACGTACCGCCTTTCGGGCGATATCTTCCTTGTATCTCGTGCGCCGCCGCAAGTTGCGGCTGGCCATTTGTTTCGTGACCCTACGGAATATACATTATGCAAAATAATAGCCGCCCCCTTTCTCCGCACCTGCAGATTTACCGCTGGCAGTTGACCATGTTCCTGTCGATCCTGCACCGCATCACGGGCTTTGGCCTTGCCATGGGCGCCTTTCTGGCCGTGTGGTGGCTGATGGCCGCGCTGGGCGGGGCGAATTCTTTCGACCGCTTCCACGATTTCACCCATAGCCTCATCGGGCAGCTGATGCTGGCGGGCTGGCTGTTCTCGCTCAGTTTCCATTTTCTGAACGGCCTGCGCCACCTGGTCTGGGATACCGGACGCTGGCTGACGCTGAAAGGCGCCTATGCCAGCGGCTATGCCGTTTTGTTCGGCGCGATTGCCATGACCGCCGCCCTCTGGTTTTACGCAGGACATTAAGCCATGACCGCACACAAAGATTCTTCCATCCGCACACCGCTTGGCCGCGCCCGCGGCCTTGGCAGCGCAAAAGACGGCACGCATCACTGGTGGGTGCAGCGTGTATCAGGCATCGCCATGGTACCGTCGCTGGTTTATCTGCTGACCCAGCTGCCGCAGCTGTTCACGCATAACCACGACGCCTTCATCATGTGGCTGCAACAACCCTGCGCCGCTCTGGCGCTGGGCACATTCCTTGCCGCGGCGTTTTATCACGCGGCGCTGGGTCTGCAGGTCATCATCGAAGACTACGTCCACTGCGAAGGCCGCAAGGTCGCGCTGCTACTGCTGAACAAGCTGGGTTTTCTTTTTCTTGGCATCGTGGCGATTTACGCCATCGTGCGCATCAATTTCGGCCTCAATCTCGGGTAAGACATCATGCAATCCTATGCGATCATCGAACATGAATATGACGTCGTTGTCGTCGGCGCCGGCGGCGCGGGCCTTCGCGCCACTTTCGGCATGGCCGAAAAAGGCCTGAAAACGGCCTGCATCACCAAGGTCTTCCCGACGCGCAGCCATACCGTTGCCGCACAGGGCGGCATTTCCGCCGCACTTGGCAATAACGGCGAAGACGACTGGCGCTGGCACATGTACGACACCGTCAAGGGGTCGGACTGGCTGGGCGATCAGGATGCCATCGAATATATGTGCCGCGAAGCCATTCCCGCGGTGATCGAGCTGGAACACTACGGCATGCCCTTCAGCCGCACGGCAGAAGGCAAGATTTACCAGCGCGCCTTCGGCGGCATGACCACGCATTTCGGCGAAGGCACCGCGCGCCGCACCTGCGCCGCCGCCGACCGCACGGGCCATGCGATGTTGCACACGCTCTATCAGCAAAGCCTGAAACACAAAGCCGAATTCTTTATCGAATATTTCGCGCTCGATCTCATCATGGACGACGAAGGCGCCTGCCGCGGCGTCATGGCATGGAATCTGGCCGACGGCACCATCCACCGTTTCCGCGCGCACCGCGTGGTGCTGGCGACGGGCGGTTATGGCCGTGCCTATTTCTCCTGCACATCGGCGCATACCTGCACGGGCGACGGCAACGCGATGGTGCTGCGCGCAGGCCTGCCGCTACAGGACATGGAATTCATCCAGTTTCACCCGACCGGTATTTACGGCGCGGGCTGTCTGATTACCGAAGGCGTGCGCGGCGAAGGCGGATACCTGACCAACAGCGCGGGCGAGCGTTTCATGGAACGCTACGCGCCCAGCGCCAAAGACCTCGCCTCGCGCGATGTCGTGTCGCGTTCGATGACCGTCGAAATCCGCGAGGGCCGCGGCGTGGGCGAACATGCCGACCATATCCACCTGCACCTTGAACACCTTGACCCCGCCATCATCCGCGAACGCCTGCCCGGCATCGCGGAAACCGCGAAGATTTTCGCCGGCGTCGATGTGACCAAAGAGCCCATCCCCGTTTTACCGACCGTGCATTACAACATGGGCGGTATCCCGACCAACGTGCATACCGAAGTCGTGAACCCGTCGAAAGACGACCCCGACCGTATCGTGCCGGGCCTGATGGCCGTGGGCGAAGCGGCCTGCGTATCGGTGCATGGCGCGAATCGCCTCGGCTCCAACTCCCTGCTCGACCTTGTGGTCTTTGGCCGCGCGGCGGCCATTCAGGCGGCCAAAACCGTCACGCCGGGCGCGCCGCACAAGCGCCTGCCCGCCGATGCCGGCCATATCGCCCTTGAACGCCTTGACCGCCTGCGCAATGCCAAAGGCGGCACGCGCACGGCCGACATGCGCCTTGGCATGCAAAAAACCATGCAGAACCACTGCGCGGTTTTCCGCACGTCCGAGAGCCTGAAGGAAGGCGTGGCGAAAATGGATAAAATCTTCTCCGGCCGCGGAGATGTGGGTGTCAGCGACCGCTCGCTCATCTGGAACTCGGATCTTGTCGAAACCATCGAGCTGGACAACCTAATGTATCAGGCCGTCGCCTCCATCGTTTCCGCGGAAAACCGCAAGGAATCGCGCGGCGCCCATGCTCACGAGGATTTCCCGAACCGTGACGACAAAGAGTGGATGAAGCACACCGTCATCACCGTGGATGAAAAAGGCAAGACCAACATCGGCTATCGCCCCGTGCATCTGCGCACGCTGAGCAACGACGTCGAAGTTATCGCGCCTAAAGCCCGCGTGTATTAATCGCTACCGCCTAAAGATACCTATATCTATCGAGGATAACGCATCATGGCAAAATTCGCCCTGCCCAAGAACTCCAAGGTCAAGGATGGCAAAAAACATCCGGCCCCCGAAGGCGCCAAGAAGCCCAAGACCTTCCGCGTCTACCGCTGGAGCCCCGATGACGCGGAAAACCCGCGCGTCGACAGCTATGAAATCGACCTTGCGAAATGCGGGCCGATGGTGCTGGACGCGCTGATCCACATCAAAAACGACGTGGATTCATCGCTGACCTTCCGCCGCAGCTGCCGCGAAGGGGTTTGCGGTTCATGTGCGATGAACATCGACGGCAAGAACACCCTCGCCTGCACCAAGGCGATCGAGGATTGCAGCGGCGATGTGAACATCAGCCCGCTGCCGCACATGCCGGTGATGAAAGACCTCGTGCCCGACCTCACCCATGTCTATGCGCAGTATGCGAGCATCGAGCCGTGGCTGAAAACCGAAAGCCCCCCGCCCGCGCGCGAACGCCTGCAATCGTCCGAAGACGCCAACAAGCTGAACGGGGAAGACGGCCATGGCCCTGCGGCCTGTATTTTGTGCTTCTGCTGCTCCACGTCCTGCCCGAGCTATTGGTGGAACGGCGACCGTTTCCTCGGCCCGGCCATTCTGCTGCAGGCTTACCGCTGGCTGGACGACACCCGCGACGAAGCGGCGGGCGAGCGTCTGGATGCCCTCGAAGATCCCTTCCGCCTTTATCGCTGCCACACCATCATGAACTGCACCAATACCTGCCCCAAGGGTCTCAATCCCGCCAAAGCGATTGCAGAAATCAAAAAACTGATGATCCAGCGCCGCGTGTAATCTTGCCCGCACAAAAAAAGCCCCGCGATACATGCAGGGCTTTTTTGTTTTTATGCGCCGGGCATCAGCTGTCCAGAATATCGATGTCCATTATCCAGAAAACCCCGCGCAGGCCACATCGCGGCAAAACGGCGCATCGGCCCTTATGTTAAAAACGAAGGCCGCATATTTTATCTTTTTATTTCAAATATATAATCCAAATTTGCCGCATGGGGGTGACAGCTGGGACATTTTGCGGCACTATTTCGCCATCCAAATCACGATGCACACCCCGCCCCGCGGGAACAGCGAAAGGATCGCGCCATGACCCGCAGCCATGCCGACAACGTCGCCGACAGCGCCGCCAAAATCCGCGCCGCCGCAGGGCCGCGCCGCCCGAAAATCGCCATCATCCTCGGCTCCGGCCTTGGCGGTCTGGGCGATCGTTTGCAAAATGCGGTTTCGGTGCCCTATGCCGAATTGCCGGGCTTTCCCGTACTGACCGTGCAGGGCCATAGCGGCGAGGTCATGATCGGCAGCCTTGGCGGCACCGATGTCATCGTGCTCAAAGGTCGCAAACATTTTTATGAAACCGACGACGCCTATCCGCTCAAAACCATGATCCGTGCGGTGCATGCGGCGGGGGCGGAGATTTTGTTTATTTCCAATGCCGCGGGGTCACTGCGCGCGGATATCAAAGTCAGCGAGCTGATGATGATTACCGACCACATCAATTACATGGGCCTGAACCCGCTGGTCGGTGCGAACGATGACAGCTTCGGCCCCCGCTTTGTGCCCATGACCGGCGCATGGGATGGCGATTTGCAAAAAATGCTCAAAGCCGCCGCCAAAACCGCGAATGCGCCGCTGCATGAAGGGGTTTATATGGCCTTCCGCGGCCCGACCTTCGAAACGCCCGCCGAAATTCGCATGGCCATGGCCATGGGCGCGCAGGCGGTCGGCATGTCGAGCGTCCCCGATTGCATCATCGCGCGCCACTGCGGCATGCGCGTTGTCGGCTGTTCGATGATTACCAATATGGGCGCGGGGCTGTCGGACGAAAACCTGAGCCATGCGCATACGCTTGAAAACGCCGCGCGCGGCGCCGCGCGCTTCGAGGCACTGGTCGAAGCCTTCGTGCGCGAAGCATCGGCAGCGGAGATTGCGGCATGAAAGTTATTCCTTGGAAATCGCCCAATTTCAATGAACGCGAAAATGGCGAAAAGCCGTCGGTGCTGGTCATTCACTTTACCAGCATGAATTCGACCGTCGATGCGCTGATGCGCCTGTCGGACCCCGACCATGACCCGCCTGTCAGCTGCCATTATTTAATCGACGAAGCGGGAAACATTTTCAAAATGGTGCCCGAAGAAAAACGCGCATGGCATGCCGGCATTTCGTCATGGCACGGCCGCACCGATCTCAATTCCGCCTCTATCGGCATCGAGATTTCCAACCGCCGCTACGAAGATTACACCCCTGCGCAGCTAACAACGCTGGTGCTGTTGTGCAAAGACATCATGCACCGTCACAACATCGCGCCTGAAAACGTAGTGGGCCATTCGGATATCGCGCCCGCGCGCAAGCAGGACCCCGGATATCATTTCCCGTGGAAGGAGCTGGCCAAGCACGACATCGGCGTCTGGCCCAAGCCCAAGCTGCGCGACAAATTCAACGCCGCGGCGGTTGCCAAGAATCCGCAAAAACTGGCCAAGCTTTTCAAAAAAGCCGGATACGATACCGGCGTGCATGAAGACGGCACCCCGTCGCTCGGTCAGGTCATCGATGCGTTCCAGCAGCGCTATGAGCCGCATTTGTTTACGACCGAAGGCGCCAAGCCGGGCGAAGCCAGCAAGGATACCGTTGCCCTTTTGCGCGCGGTCGCCCGCATCAACAAAAAATTCAGCCCAAAACGCTAGGCCACCCCGCGCATGTCCTATGTCACCTTGACGCAATCGCCGTCGCCCAATTTCAACGACCGCGCAGCGGGTGCCGCGCCGAGCGTGCTGGTGCTGCACTACACCGACCTGCCGGATACGGAAACATCGCGGCAATGGCTGTGCGATCCTGAAAAAAAAGTCAGTTCGCACTATCTGGTTGATCTTGATGGAAGCGTGATCCAGATGGTCGATGAAAACAAACGCGCATGGCATGCGGGGCAATCCTACTGGCGCGGCATGACCGACCTCAACACCCATTCCATCGGCATCGAGATTCAAAACACCGGCCATTCACTGGGCTACGTGCCGTTTCCAGACAAACAAATCGCAGGCGTGGTGGCGCTGTGCCGCGATATTCTGTCGCGCCACGATATTCCGGCGCGCAACGTGCTGGCGCATTCCGACATCGCGCCTGCGCGCAAGCAAGACCCCGGGCATCTGTTTCCGTGGCGCACGCTGGCCGCTGCAGGCATCGGCCTGTGGCCGCGGGAGCTGGCGAGCGGCCTGATGTCGCCGCAGGCCTTCATGACAGCGCTTGCGCATGTAGGCTATGACCCCACGCTGCCCGCCGAGGTTCTGGTCCCCGCCTTCCAGCGCCATTTCGAGCCGGAAGCTTTCGAAGATGGCGGCATGCCCGGCATGGTCACGGGCCGCACGATGTCGCGCCTGTCGGGGCTGCTCGCGCTGATTGACGCCTGAATAATGACATAATTCACTTGCCAGCCCGCGCGGCTGCGCCTAGAGTTCCGAAACCAGAAGGCCGGACGGCCGCCGCCGCTGCAAAGCGGGGGAGGAAAGTCCGGGCTCCCTGAAAACACGGTGCCGGATAACGTCCGGGCGCGGCAGCCTCGGCAGCCGTGACGGCCAGTGCCACAGAGAACATACCGCCTGCGGGTTTCGGCCCGCCGGTAAGGGTGAAAAGGTGCGGTAAGAGCGCACCGCGTTTCCGGTAACGGAAATGGCAGGGTAAACCCCACCGGGAGCAAGACCAAATAGGGAAAGCACGCGGGCAACCGCAGGGCCTGTTTTCAGCCCGCTTTCCGGGTCGGTCGCTGGAGGCGTCGGGCAACCGCCGCCCTAGATGAATGGCCGTCACCCCGCAAGGGGGACAGAACCCGGCTTACAGGCCTTCTGGTTTTTATTTTTGCGCGGCTGGGGGAAGCTCAAGCCTTTGAAATAAATATGTAAATTATTAATTGACATATTTATTTCCGCTTCGTATTGTTACACCTGATTTCATTCATTTTTCAGGATTCGAGAGCATCAGACATGAGCAGCGAACAAAGCTATGTTGTCGACAACGACTATACCCTGAGCGAGGTCACCACCCGCCGCTTTGACGATATGAACGGCTTTACAAACCGCAGCATCATCACGCGTACCTTCAACTTTCTGGCCCAGCAGGTTACCACGCATGTGCATGATGTCGCACTGGGCAATAACGGCGGGTATAAAACCGGCGGTGCGGGCGGCGTGTCGACAAGTCTGGTGCAGCAACATTTCGAAGATTTCCGCAGCGACGCCGAAATCTGTTTCATGCATGCCAAGCTGAAAACGGAATTGAAGGGCAATCCCCCGCCGCTTGAAGATGTCCTGCGCAGCCTCGGCAAAAAGCCCGCCGCGCATCTGCCCGCCGCGAAAGGGTGAACCGCATGGCCGAAAGCTACCATAAAATCAACGATTACACGCTCGAAGCCGTGCAGATCCTGGACGACAAGGACATGAGTTTGGGCAGTTTCCGCTCTCCCAGCGAATACAGGCTGACGCGCATTTTTAACTTTGGCACCGGACAAGTCATCACGCTCGCGCGGCATTTTGCCGGTGTGGCCAGCAATTACTCTTCGGATCACGGCGCGGGTGTTGCCTCTTCGATGCAGATGCATGTGCAGGATTTCCGCGATTTGCCCTCGCTTCATGAAGTTGAGCAGATGCACCGCAAGTTAAAAACAGAATTGAAAGGCAACCCGCCGCCGCTCGAAGAAATCCTCGATGCGCAGAGCGCGAGGACAGGCAAACCCAGACTGCAGCCGCGCCGCCCATGACGGATTATCATCGCATAGACCCGACAACCCTCGCCGTCGTCTCGTCCC
Source organism: uncultured Micavibrio sp. (assembly GCA_964551435.1). Taxonomy (GTDB): domain Bacteria; phylum Pseudomonadota; class Alphaproteobacteria; order Micavibrionales; family UBA2020; genus UBA2020. The sequence continues at coordinate 500,789 of CAZKBS010000001.1, read as the reverse complement.
TCGCGCATGACAAAAGCGACTGGGGCGCGCCGCGGCTGACGCGGATATTCAATTTTATATCACGTCAGGTCACCACGATTTATGAACGCGGCGTGCTGCAGGAATATACCATTCCAAAACATACGGATTATGGCAGCAGCTCGAAGGGGTATAGCGCCGCCGTGACGTCGTCGATGCAAATTCATGATTTCAAGGATTTGCCGAACCCCGATGAAATCGTGCAGATGCACGCAAAACTGCGTGAGCGCGGCGGCAAGCCCCCGCCGCTGGACGAGGTCATGCAGGGCATTCCCCAGATGAAAAAAGGCACGTTGAAAGCCCCCGCCGCCGGTAAAACAACACCCTAATCATAAAATATACAGCAAATAGATTGTTTACATAGACATGAGCGCCGATATCCTTCACGAAACCAACGACGAGATTTTCGAAAAGCTGAACGACTACACGCTCAGCGTCGTGAATGATTTTTAGCGCCAATCCAAGGCAGACCCCGAACTGCGCCGCGTTTTCAATTTTGTCGCTCAGAATATTACGACAATTTATAGCATGTGGTATGGTCACGCGCTCGGTAGCAGTATCCATGTGTAGAATTTCAGCGACCTCTACAGCCTCGACGAAGTTGCACGTATGCACGAACAGCTCCGCAAAATGGAGGGCAACCCGTCGCCGCTGCCCGCGCCGGATTCAAACGGAAAACCGCCCGCGCTGCCCGCCGCGCTGAACGTCGCGCCGCGTTTTTCGCCCCCACCGACAGCCCTGTTTGATTGACGCCCCCACCCCCGCCGTGTAAATTAAACAAGGGGTTGGATTTCAAGGTTTTTAGGGCGATTTGCGCGCCCGCTGCCTTGACAGTTTTGGGGACGGATTAAACAACGGATGACCGATACGCTTCACAACGCGGCAACCGCGCCCGCGCGCCACATCCCCGTGATGCTGGCCGAGGTACTGGACTGCCTTGCCCCGAAAGACGGCGGTGTTTATGTCGACGGCACCTTTGGCGCCGGCGGCTATGCGCGCGCCATCCTTGAAGCGGCGGATTGCAGCGTCTATGGCATCGACCGCGACCCCGAAGCCTTCGCCCGCGCCCGTGCATTCGAACGCGATTTCGCGGGCCGCTTTCACCCGCTGCATGGCTGCTTTGGCGATGTCGCGCAGTTGCTGGCAGGCGCTGGCGTCGAACAGGTCGACGGCTTCGTGCTCGACCTTGGGGTTTCCTCTATCCAGCTGGGTACCGCCTCGCGCGGGTTTTCCTTCCAGCATGACGGCCCGCTGGATATGCGCATGAGCCTGAGCGGCGAGAGCGCCGCCGATGTCGTGAATACGGCAGATGAAAAAGACATTGCCGACATCATCTACACCTATGGCGAAGAGCGCGCCGCCCGCCGCATCGCCAAAGCCATCGTCGAGGCGCGCCGCGAAAAACCCATCGAAACGACCGCGCAGCTGGCTGCCATCATCCACCGCGTGCTGCCCATGCACGGCGGCATGAAAACCGATACCGCCACGCGCAGTTTTCAGGCGCTGCGTATCCATGTGAATGACGAAATGGGGGAGATTGACCGCGCCCTTGCCGCTGCCCCCGCGATTTTGAAACAAAACGGACGGCTGGTTGTGGTGTCGTTCCATTCGCTCGAAGACTGGCGCGTGAAGGCTTTCTTGCGCGAACAATCGGGCGAACAGGCCGGCACATCGCGCCACCTGCCGCCGGATATGTCGCAAAAAGCGCCGCCTGTTTTCGCGCTTGAAAAACGAAACGGTCTTGCGCCCAGCGATGCGGAAACCGCGGTAAACCCACGCGCGCGCTCCGCCCGCTTGCGCTATGCTATCCGCACAGACGCGCCGGTGGCCACAGCCGCAGCTACCCGCAAAGCAAGGGGGGGCGCATGAGCAAATTTGCCGCTCTCTGGCTGATCTGCGCCCTCGTATGCGGCGCGATGCTGTTTAAAACAAGTCAGGCCGTGACAGAGGGGCGAGCGCGGCTTGATATGATTACCGCCGATATTCGCCGCGAAGAAGACTCCCTACGCGTCCTGCAGGCGGAATGGAGCTATCTGAACCAGCCTGACCGTCTGGAAAAACTCGCGGCGCAATACCTGAAGCTTGCGCCGATGCGCGGCAAACAATTCATTCAAGCACAGGAACTGCCGCTGCGCCCCGCGCCAGAAACCCCCGCCGCGCCGCAGGATGACCTGATCGCCGCTATCGCAACCGATATCGAACCCAGCGCCACGCCGCAAAATGCCGCCGCCACAGCGGATGAAAAAAAATCCGCCAGCGCCACCGAACCCGCGGCAGGGTCTGTCATGCCCCCGCCGCGCAAACCCGCTGACCTGCGCCAGCCTGCCGCCTTCAAGCCCGCAATCAAAACCGAGCCGCCCCCCCGCAGCATTCAGGCCGTTAAGAAGCAGGCGCCTGCCAGCACACCCGTCGCAGCACCTGCCGCCAAAGCCGCCGCCGTCAAGCCGCAAAGCGACGATGCCGCGCGGCGCAGTTTCAACGACGTTCTCGACAGCCTCGGGGGGACGCCGTAATGCGCAGCACCCTTGAAACCCGCGTCGAAGGACATCAGGCGCGCCTGCTCGGACAGGCCAAACTGCGCATGCTGTTCGTTGCCGCGGTTTTCATGGTCGGATATCTGGCCGTGTCGCTGCGGTTGATTGACCTGACGCTGCTGCGCGATACCGAACCGCAGGCGACCGCCGCCGCGGCCGATAGCACTGCCCCGCGTAAACCCGCCAATGCCTTGCGCGGCACCATCACCGACCGCAACGGCGAGCTGATGGCGACGTCGCTGCGCATGGCATCGGTTTTCGCAGACGCAACCGTGGTCAGCGATGCTGCAAAACTCGCCAAACAGCTGGCGCAGATTTTGCCGGAGGAAAAAGAGAAAGACCTTTTCGCCAAGCTCAGCTCCAAACGCAAATTCATCTGGATCGCCCGCAACATCACGCCGCGCCAGATGCAGGCCATCAACATGCTGGGCGAGCCGTCGCTGGGCTTTCAGGACGAAGCACGACGCATTTACCCGCATGGCCGCCTGACGTCACATATTCTTGGCTATACCGACGTGGATGGCATCGGGATTGCGGGTATTGAACGCGCCTATCAAAAACAGCTGGCAGAGGGGGAGGAAGAACTGCACCTCACCATCGATCTGCGCATCCAGCACCTCTTGCACCGCGAACTGAGCGCCGCGATGAAAACCTTCAGCGCCAAGGCCGCTATAGGTCTTGTCATGGATGTGCGCAATGGCGAGATCATCGCCATGGTATCCCTGCCGGATTTCGACCCCTACCACCCCGCGCAGGCCAGCGACGAGCAGAAATTCAACCGCGCCACGCTGGGTGTGTTTGAAATGGGCTCGACCATGAAGCTGTTTCCTGTCGCTGCGGCGCTAGATGCGGGCATCGCCAGTTTCGGCACCAGCTATGACGCGCGCGAACCCATCCGCTTTGGCCGTCATACCATCAACGATTACCACGCCAAGCGCCGCGTGATGACCTTGCCGGAAGTGTTCATCCACTCCTCCAACATCGGCACGGCGAAAATGGCGCAATCGCTGGGCGAAAATGGGCTGCGCGATTTTTACAAAAAACTTGGCTTTCTGGAGCGCGCCCCCATCGACCTGCCGGAGCGCGGCGCGCCGCTGTATCCGAAGCCGTGGCGTGAAATCCACACCCTGACGGCGTCCTATGGCCACGGCATCGCCGTCAGCCCCGTGCATCTGGCGCGCGCGGCGGCGGCGCTGACCAATGGCGGCGTGCTGATTGACCCGACGATGATTTATGACCCGGCGCGCGGAAATGACATCAAGGGTACGCGCGTTGTTAAAAGCGAGACATCGCAGCGCGTGCGCGACCTTCTGGAGCTGGTTGTCGTGGGCGGCACCGGCGGCAAGGCGGCAGCTGAAGGCTATGGCGTTGGCGGTAAAACCGGCACGGCGGATAAAACACTAGGCCGCGGCTACAGCAAGAATGCGCGCCTGTCGTCTTTTATCGGCGTATTTCCGATTGAAGCGCCACGCTATGTCGTTTTGGCCATCGTGGATGAACCGCAGCCCACCAAAGAAACCTTCGGCTACGCGACCGGCGGCTGGACCGCCGCGCCCGTGGTCGGCAAAGTGATTGAACAAATGGCGCCCCTTTACGGCATTCCGCCGCGAAGCGGGCCGCAGCGCGACATCAAATTGGAAATGGCGCGCTACCTGAAAGACAGCAAGGAAGGAAAGAGCATTGCGACTGCTGGAACTGATAGATGACGCGGACGCCGCAGGCGTCACGCTGCTGAACGCTGACAAAGCCGCCGACCTGCATATCACGGGGCTGAGCGCGGATTCGCGCGAAGTGCGTGCCGGGTTTGTTTTTGCCGCCTTCCCGGGTGCGAAGCTTGACCGCCGCCAGTTCATCGCCGACGCGGTTGCGCGCGGGGCGGCTGCCGTGCTGGTACCGCGCGGCACCGACATGACGGGCGCGGCCAACGATGATGTGGTGATTATCGAAGACGACAACCCGCGCCGCCGCTTTTCGCTGATGGCTGCCAAATTTTATGGCCGCCAGATGTCCACGATTGCGGCCGTGACAGGCACCAACGGCAAAAGCTCCACGGTCAATTTCTGCCGTCAGATCTGGCAGTCGATGGACCATGCCGCCGCCAGCCTTGGCACCATCGGCGTCGAAGCCGCCGGCGGCAAGATTGCCGGATTCAAACGCCCGGGCCTGCTGACCACGCCGGACCCTGTCGTGCTGCACTCCGAAATAGCGGAGCTGGAAGCGGCAGGCGTGACGCATCTCGCCTTCGAAGCTTCCAGCATCGGACTTGACCAGCACCGGCTGGATGGCGTTGCGGTGACGGCCGCCGCCTTCACCAACCTGACGCGCGACCATCTGGATTATCACGGCACGATGGATAAATATTTTGAATCCAAGGCGCGGCTGTTCAGCGATGTGCTGTCGCCCAGAGGCGTTGCCGTGATTTGCATGGACACGCCCTATTCGCAAAAGCTGCGCGCGATTTGCGATGCGCGCCATATCCGCGTCATCGAAGTCGGCCATGCGGCCAAGGATATCAAGATCACTGCGCAAAAGCCGCTGCCGCACGGTCAATACCTCGATCTGATGGTCATGGGCCAGCGCTATACGCTGGAGCTGCCGCTGGTCGGCGATTTCCAGGCAATGAATGCGCTGACGGCGCTTGGCCTTGTTCTCGCCGCCGACCCTGACAGTCCATCCCTGCAAATGCAGGGCGTGCATGCGCTGGAGCGTTTGCAAAGCGTGCGCGGGCGGCTGGAATACGCCGCCAGCCTGAAAAACGGCGCGGCGGTTTACGTCGATTACGCCCATACGCCCGACGGGCTTGAAACCATGTTGAAAGCCGTGCGCCCCCATACCGCGGGCAAGCTGCATGTGGTTTTCGGCTGCGGTGGCGACCGCGACCGCGGCAAACGCCCGATGATGGGCGAGATTGTGGCGCGGCTTGCCGATGTTGCCATCGTCACCGACGACAATCCGCGCACCGAAGATGCCGCCTTCATCCGCAGCGAAGTGATGCAGGGCTGCCCCAGCGCAACCGAAATTGCCGGACGCCGCGATGCGATACGTCAGGCCGTCAAAGGCCTCGGCGCGGGTGATTTGCTGGTCATCGCCGGCAAAGGTCACGAACAAGGGCAGATTGTCGGCGCGGAAGTGCTGCCCTTCGACGACGTGACAGAGGCGAAAGCCGCCGTCACCGCGTGCGGCGCCTGATAAACCAAAGAACCCTAGACCTACAATAAGATAACAGGATAACAGAATAAGATGACAGATAACAAAACCCCGCTCTGGACCTCCAAAGACGCCGCGGCTGCCACGCGCGGACGCGCCAGTGCCGAATTTGCTGTACATGGCGTTTCTATTGATACGCGCACGCTGCAAAAGGGCGATTTGTTTGTCGCCCTGAAAGGCGACAGACTGGACGGGCATGACTACGTCGATGCGGCCTTCGCCGCAGGCGCGGGCGCCGTGATGGTATCCAAAGACTACGATATTTCTAAAGCGAAAGGCCCCGTACTGGTTGTCGATGACACCACGCGCGGACTGGAAGACCTCGGCCGCGCCGCGCGCGCGCGCTGCAAGGGGACGATTATCGGCGTTGCCGGCTCCGTCGGCAAAACGGGCACCAAGGAAATGCTGGCTGCGCTTTTATCCGCCAGCGGCAAGACGCATGCGTCGAAAAAAAGCTTTAACAACCATTGGGGCGTGCCGCTATCACTGAGCAACCTGCCCGCAGATGCGGATTTCGGCATTTTTGAAATCGGCATGAACCACCCGGGCGAAATCATCGGCCTGACCGACCAGGTCAAACCGGATATCGCCATCATCACCACGATCGACCGCGAACATATCGAATTTTTCGACAACGGCCTTGACGGTATCGCCGATGCGAATGCGGAGATTTTTACCGGCATGTCGGAAAAAGGCATCGCCATTCTCAATCACGACAATCCCTATTTCGACCGCCTGAAAGCGCATGCGGAAAAGCAGGGCATCAAGGACATTCGCGGATTTGGCGAAGAAGACGGCGCGGATATCAAGCTGGTCGATTGCGCCCTGCACGCTGACAGCAGCCGCGTCACCGCCGATATCGACGGCGAGAAAGTTAAATATAAACTGCAAATCCCCGGCAAACATATCGTACTCAATTCGCTGGGCGCGCTGGGCGTTGTAAAGGCTGCCGGCGGCGATCTTGAAAAAGGCATCGAAGCGCTGAAAAACGCCGAAGCCGTATCGGGCCGCGGCAACCGCTATCAGGTCACGCTGGTCGCGGGAGAGCCGCCGCTGACCATCATCGATGAAAGCTATAACGCCAATCCTGCCTCCATGCAGGCGGCGTTTAAAGTGTTTGAGCTGGTGGAGCCGCAGGGCGAAGGCCGCCGCCTCGCCGTTCTCGGCGATATGCTGGAGCTGGGCAAGGACGGCCCGCGCCTGCATGCGGAGCTGGCCAATCCGCTGTTGAAAGCAAAGACCGACCAACTGTTCTGCTGCGGCCCCTTGATGGACGCGCTTTATCAGGCGCTGCCCGCTGAATGGCAAGGCGCCCACGCCAAGGACAGCAAGGCCCTGACCGATATCATCAAGCAAACGGTGAAGCCGGGTGACGTGCTGCTGGTCAAGGGGTCCGCAGGCAGCCGCATGGCCTATGTCATCGAGGCGCTGCATGCGATGGATATCAACGCCGCCGGAAATAAAAACAGCGGCGCCGCCAACGATAAAAACGACAAACTCGCCGGCATGAACGGCAAGGATAAAAAGAATGCTTTATAACCTGCTCTATCCGCTGACGAATTACTTCACAGCGTTCAACCTGTTTCAATACCTGAGCTTCCGCACCGGCGGCGCGATTATGACGGCGCTGATTATCAGCCTTGCCATCGGCCCTGCGGTCATCCGCTGGCTGAAGAAAAAGCAGCGCGAAGGCCAGCCCATCCGCGAGGATGGCCCCGAAACCCACTTGAAGAAAAAAGGCACTCCCACCATGGGCGGGCTGATGATTTTGTTTTCAGTAACGGTATCGACACTGCTGTGGGTCGATATTACCAACCCGTATATGTGGATTGTGCTGTTTGTGTTCCTCGGTTATGGCGCCATTGGTTTTGCCGACGATTACGCGAAGCTGACGCACAGCAGTCACCGCGGCATTCCGGGCAAACTCAGATTGCTTTTGGAAATGGCCATCGCCGCCGTGGCGGTGCTCTCCATCATGCTGCTCACCACCGGCGGTCTGGGCAGCAGCCTTGCTTTTCCGTTTTTCAAAAACCTGCTGATTGACCTTGGCTGGTTTTTCATTCCTTTCGGCGTCATTGTGGTTGTGGGCGCGGCGAATGCCGTGAACCTGACAGACGGGCTGGACGGCCTTGCCATCGGCTCTATCATGATTGCGGCAGCCTGTTTCGGCCTGATTGCCTATCTGGTGGGCAACGTCAACTTTTCCAGCTACCTCGGTATCCATTACATCGCGGACGCGGGGGAGATTGCCGTGTTCTGTGGCGCGCTGCTGGGTGCGGGACTTGGTTTCCTGTGGTTCAACGCCCCACCCGCATCGGTTTTCATGGGCGATACGGGGTCGCTGTCGCTGGGCGGCGCGCTGGGCGCGATTGCGGTGGTGACCAAGCACGAACTGGTGCTGGCCATCATCGGCGGGCTGTTTGTGGCGGAAACGCTGTCGGTCGTTGTTCAGGTCGTTTATTTCAAACGCACGGGTGGCAAGCGTTTTTTTCTTATGGCGCCGCTGCATCACCACTTTGAAAAACTCGGTTGGGCCGAAAGCAAAGTCGTTGTGCGGTTCTGGATTGTTTCTATTATCCTTGCTCTCATCGGGCTGTCGACCCTCAAACTGCGATAAGGACATGGCTGCTGCATGATCGATCTCTCCGCGCTCAAATCCCAATTCAAGGATAAACCGGTTGCCGTGCTGGGCCTCGGCCGCAGCGGGCTATCGGTTTTTGAAGCCTGCAAGGCCGCAGGTATTCAAACCGTGCTGTGGGATGACGGGGAGAATATGCGCAAGGCTGCCCTTGATAAAGGCGCAACGGTGGAGGATTTCACAAACGGCGACTGGTCGCGCTTTGCCTGCCTGTGCGTCGCGCCGGGGATACCGCTGACGCACCCCGCGCCGCATCCGGCGATTGCCGCCGCGCAAAAGCACGGCATCGACATTCTGGGCGATATGGAGCTGTTCCACCGCGCCAAGCCGGAGGCCCGTACCATCGGCATCACCGGCACCAACGGCAAATCGACCACAACGGCGCTGATCGGCCATATCATCAAATCCGCTGGCGTCGAAGTTGCCGTCGGTGGCAATATCGGCGAGGCCGTGCTGGGGCTGCCGGATTTGGGCGCGGGCGGTATTTACGTGCTGGAGCTGTCATCATACCAGCTGGATTTGATGCATAGTTTCAGCCCCGATATTTCGCTGCTGTTGAATATCAGCCCCGACCATCTTGACCGCCATGGCAGCATGGAGGGATATATGGCCGCGAAAGAGCGTATTTTCCGCGGCAAAGGCATCGGCGTCATCGGCGTCGATGATGAAGGCAGCGCCGCAATTTTCGCCCGCCAGCGCAAGGAAGGCCAGCGCCGCATGACGCCGGTATCCTGCTTGCGCCCGATGACGCAGGGCGTTTTCGTTTCCGCCGAGGGCGAATTGTTCGACGGCCCGCATGGCGTGGTCGATCTCAATACCTGCCCCGCGCTGCGCGGACGGCATAACTGGCAGAATGCCGCGCTCGCCTATACGGCCTGCCGCGCCGCCGGTATCGATACCGCCGCGATTGCCAAGGGGCTGCAAAGCTTCCCGGGTCTTGAACACCGCCAAAAAATCGTCACCAGCCTGCACGGCGTGACCTATGTCAACGACAGCAAGGCGACAAATGACGACGCCGCCGCCGTCGCGCTGTCGACCTATAACCCGATTTACTGGATTGCGGGCGGGCAGGACAAAGGCAGCGGCTATCACAAATGCGAAAAGCATTTATCGCACATTCGCCACGCGTTTCTTATTGGCGCCGCGGAAGATATTCTGGCCGCATGGCTGGATAAGCACAAAAAACCTTATACGCGCTGCGGCACTCTCGACAAAGCCGTCGAGGCTGCACACGCCCTCGCGCAGCGCGAGGCGCTTGACCACGCGACCGTCCTGCTCTCCCCCGCCTGCGCAAGCTTTGACCAGTTCAAAAGCTTCGAGCATCGCGGCGATATCTTCAGCGAAGCCGTGCGCCGCGTCACCACGGGCACCAAATCAGCCGAGAAAAAAGGAGACCCCCTATGAGCGGCCTGTCATCGCGGGTTGATAAATCCCTGCTGGGCGCCTGGTGGTGGTCGATGGACCGCTGGACACTGGCGGCACTGACCATTCTGATGCTCTGCGGTATTTTGCTGGTATCGGCCGCATCGCCGTCGGTGGCGGAGCGCATTGGCCTGCCGCCGTTTTATTTCGTCGTGCGGCATCTGGTATTTCTGGTGCCTGCCACGGGTATGATGCTGGCGGCATCCATGCTGCCGCGGAAAATGCTCTGGCGCACCGCCTCGCTGACGCTGCTGGTATCGATGGTCTTGATGCTCTGCGCGGTTTTCTTCGGCCCTGAAATCAAAGGCGCGACGCGCTGGGTGCATATTTTCGGCTTTTCGCTGCAACCGTCTGAATTCGCCAAACCCGCCTTCGCCGTGACGGCGGCGTGGTTGATGGCGCGGCATCAGGATCAAGACGAGGGACAATTTCCCGGTCACCTGCTGGCGCTGGGGTTGTTCGGGCTTGTACTGGGTCTTTTACTTTTGCAGCCCGACCTTGGCATGTCGCTGGTTATCTCCGCCATCTGGGGCGTGCAGGTTTTTCTGGCTGGCCTGCCGATGATCTGGGTTTTTGTTCTGGGTGGTCTTGGCGTTGCGGGGCTTTTCAGCGCCTATATGTTTTTCCCGCATGTATCCAGCCGGATTGACCGCTTCCTCGACCCCTCCAGCGGCGATAACTATCAGGTACAAAAATCGCTGGACGCCTTCGCAAGCGGCGGGCTGTTCGGCACCGGCCCCGGCCACGGACAGGTCAAAATGAACCTGCCTGATGCACATGCGGATTTCATTTTTGCGGTAGCTGGTGAGGAAATGGGGCTGCTGGCCGCACTTTTCCTTGTCGGGCTTTTCGCCTTCATTCTGCTGCGCAGCCTGTGGCGCACGGCGCAGAGCGAGGATCTGTTTGTCGTGCTGGCAGCAGGCGGTTTGCTGACGCAATTCGCGCTACAAAGCCTTATTCATATGGGATCATCCCTTCAGCTGCTGCCCGCCAAGGGCATGACACTGCCTTTTATCAGCTATGGCGGGTCTTCGCTGCTGGCGCTGGGACTGGGCATGGGCATGCTGCTGTCGCTGACGCGCAAACGTCAGCAACTGACGTCGGGTAATATGTGGCGCGGCTTTGGCATGCGCGAAGGCAGGAACAGCTGAGCATGACAAAAGGCGAAAACAAAACCATCCTGCTGTCGGCAGGCGGCACAGGCGGGCACCTGTATCCGGCAGAAGCGCTGGCGGCCGAGCTGCTGGCACGCGGCTATACCGTTGCCATCGTCACCGACAAGCGCGGACATGCGTTCAAAAGCCTTGGCGATCGCGTCAATATATATACTGTACGGGCTGCCACCCTGCGCCCCGGGCTGGTGTCGAAAATCCGTGCCGTGCTGGATATGGGTATCGGTGTTCTGGCGGCGCTGCGGCTGGTATCGAAACTGAAGCCTGCGCTGGTCGTCGGCTTTGGCGGCTATCCGTCTTTCCCCGGTGTTCTGGCGGCGCAGATATTGGGCAAACCTACTATTTTGCACGAACAGAACGCCGTCCTTGGCAAGGCGAACGTGCTGCTGGCACCGCGCGCGCGCAAAATCGCATTGTCTCTGGCGGGCACACGCGGGCTTTCGCCCGCCCAGCAAACGAAAGCGGTCGTCACGGGCAACCCCGTGCGCGCGCCCATCATGGCGGTGCGCGATATTCCCTATCAACCGCCTGCGGATGTTTTTAAAATCCTGATTACAGGTGGCAGTCAGGCAGCAAGCGTTTTTGCCGATGTGGTGCCTGAGGCGCTTAAAGATTTGCCAGAAAATATAAAATCGCGACTTTATGTCATGCATCAATGCCGCGAAAATGACCTTGCGGCAACGGCAAAAAAATACGCCGATATGGGAATTAAAGCTGAAACCGCAAGCTTTTTCAGCGATATGGCGGAGCGTCTGGCGGGCTGCCAGCTGTTTATCGGCCGCAGCGGCGCATCGAGCGTGGCGGAATTAGCTGTTGCGGGGCGTCCCGCGATTTTTGTACCTTACCCCGGCCATCAGGATATGCAGCAAAAACATAATGCTGACATCATTGCACAAGCAGGTGGCGCATGGGTGTTTTTGCAGCCGGATTTCACGCCGGCGGCGCTGGCGGAAAAAATCCGCACTTTCGCTGAAAACCCCGCCTTGCTAAGCCATGCCGCCGCGGCTGCCGCCACCTGCGGGCAGACAGGCGCCACGGCAAAACTGGCCGATCTGGCAGCAGAACAGGCCGCCGCCCCATGAAAATCCGGCACGCGGCACGTCCAAAACACAACCGGCATGCGCCCTGGCGCCCCTGCCCTCTGCGCATGAAAGGAACATCCGCATGAGCAAGACTTTTCCGTTTCCCATTGGCACCGTCCATATCATCGGCATCGGCGGTATCGGCATGAGCGGCTATGCCGAAGTGCTGCACCACCTCGGCTATGACGTGCAAGGCTCCGACCAGTCGGAAAACGCCAATGTACAGCGCCTGCGCGAACTGGGCGTGCGCGTGATGATCGGCCATGACGGTAAAAACGTTTTCGACGCCAAAGGCAAACCCGCCGCCGTCGTTGTCAAATCGACGGCTGTCAAAAAAACAAACCCTGAAATCATCGCGGCGCAGGAAGAAAAAATACCCGTCATCCGCCGCGTGGATTTGCTGTCGGAACTGATGAAATCCAAATGGTGCATCAACGTATCGGGCACGCACGGCAAAACGACGACGACGTCGATGATTGGCCATGTCCTCGAAAAGGCGGGTATCGATCCGACCGTGATCAACGGCGGTATCATCAACGCCTATGGCAGCAATACGCGCATGGGCGCGAGCAACTGGATGGTCGTTGAATCCGACGAAAGCGATGGCACGTTTTCACATTTGCCCTCGGTGGCGTCGATTATCACCAACATCGACCCCGAACATATGGATTACTACGAAACCTTCGATGCGCTGAAAGAAGAATTCATCGCCTATGCGCATAACCTGCCGTTCTACGGCGTGGTTGTCGCCTGCATCGACCATCCGGTCGTCGCCGAACTAGTGCCGGAATTCCACCGCAAGACCATCACCTACGGCTTCAGCGACAAGGCGGATATTCAGGCCGTTAATGTCGTCTCGACGCCGGAGGGTTTGCTGTATGACGTCAAAATCAACGACCCGCACCTGACGAATTTCCCGCGCGAAATTAAAGGCGTCAAACTGCCAATGTTCGGCCCGCATAACGTACAGAATTCGCTGACCACCTTCGCGGTCGGTCACGAAATCGGTATTCCCGCCGAACAAATCGCCAAATCCCTGCAAAAATTTGCAGGTGTAAAGCGCCGATTCACTACCACGGGCATCGTGAATGACATCACCGTCATCGATGATTACGCGCACCACCCCGTCGAGATCGCCGCCGTGCTGAAGGCCGGCCGCGACGCTGTGGCGGGCCGCGGCGGCGGTAATGTGATTGCCGTGATGCAGCCGCACCGCTTCACGCGTCTCAAAAACCTGTTTCAGGAATTTTCGACCTGCTTCGCACTGGCCGACAAGGTCGTCATCGCCGATGTCTATACCGCCGGCGAAGAGCCGATCCCGAACATCAGCCGCGACACGCTGGTTGCCGCTATCCAGAAGCAGGGCCATGCCGATGCGCGCGCCCTGCAAAAACCCGAAGACCTGCCCGCCCTTATCAAGGATATCGCCAAACCGGGCGATTTCGTGATTTGCCTTGGCGCGGGCAGCATCACGCAATGGGCGCATGCTCTGCCGCGGGAGCTGGAAACGCTGCTGGGGATTGCCCCCAAAGCTGCAAACGGGAAGCATTGATGTCGGGCGCGGCGCAAAAGGTTTTTGATACCGGACTGCTGGCGCGCCTGCCCAAGGTGCGCGGGCGGCTGAGCGAGAATGCCTCTCTCGGCCCGATGACATGGTTTGGCGTTGGGGGCCCCGCCGAAGTTCTGTTCAAACCCGAAGACCGCAACGACCTTGCTGATTTTATCGCGGGATGCCCGCAAGATGTGCCGGTCACGGTGCTGGGCGTTGCGTCGAACCTGATTGTGCGCGATGGCGGCATCCCCGGCGTCGTCATCCGCATGGGCCGCGAATTTGCGCAGATTGAAGCCAGCGAAACGAGCGTGACCGCCGGCGCGGGCGCGCTGGATATCAACGTCGCGCTGACGGCGGCGAAACATGGTATCGCAGGTCTTGAGTTCCTGTCTGGTATTCCGGGCACCATCGGCGGTGCGCTGCGCATGAATGCAGGCGCCTATGGCGGGGAGGTTAAAGACATCCTGCGCCATGCCGATGTCATGATGCGCGACGGCAGCATCAAGACCCTCAGCGGTGCGGAAATGGGCCTCAGCTACCGCCACAACGATTTGCCGGAGGATGTGATTTTCCTCGGCGCGGTGTTTGACGGCAGGGCGGGCGACAAAGCCGACATCGATGCGCGCATGGACGATATCAAGAAAAAGCGCAGCGAGACGCAGCCCATCAAGACCAAAACCGGCGGCTCCACCTTCGCCAACCCGCCCGCGCCGCAGGGCGCGGATCCGAAAGATGCGCCAAAAGCGTGGCAGCTTATTGACGCCGCGGGGTGCCGCGGTTTAAAAATCGGCGGCGCACAGGTGTCGGAGCTGCATTGCAATTTCCTGCTCAACACGGGCGGCGCCAGTGCAGCAGACATTGAACGTCTGGGCGAAGAAGTGCGTAAACGTGTTGCGGAAAACAGCGGCATCATGTTACGCTGGGAAATCAAGCGGATTGGGGTTCCGCTGCCGGAGGACAAGGATATTCTGTCCTTCATGAAGGGGTAAAATTCAAATCATGGCCAAAACAGTCGCAGTACTGATGGGCGGGTGGTCGTCGGAGCGGGAAGTTTCCCTCTCGAGCGGGCGTGCCTGCGCCAAAGCGCTGCGCGAACATGGCTATGACGTACGCGAAGTGGATGTCGAGCGCGACCTGTCCGCGCTTCTGGCCGCACTGACGCCGAGACCCGATGTCGTTTTCAACGCCCTGCACGGCAAAGGCGGCGAAGATGGCTGCATTCAGGGCGTTCTGGAAATGCTGGGCATCCCTTACACGCATAGCGGCCCGCTGCCGTCGGCGCTGGCGATGAACAAACAAAAGGCCAAGGAAGTGCTGAAGCCGCTGGGCATGCGCTGTCCCGAAGGCAAGCTGGTGCATATCGACGATATCCGCGCAGGCGCAGAGCCGATGCCCCGCCCCTATGTCGTGAAGCCGAACAGCGAAGGCTCCAGCGTGGGTGTTTATATTGTACGCCCCGGCGACAACAAACCGCCGCTGGGCCTTGATACCTGGAGCTTCGGCGAATGGGCGTTGGTCGAGGAATATATTCCGGGCCGCGAGCTTTCTGTGGCTGTTATGGGAATCAAGGATGAAAAAGCCCGCGCGCTTACCGTGACGGAAATCCGCACCCATGTGGATTTTTACAACTACGAGGCAAAATACGCGCAGGGCGGCTCCACGCATGTTATTCCGGCGCCGATTGACCGCGCCGTTTTTGACGAAGCGCTGCGCATGGCGGCCTTCGCGCATGAAAAACTCGGCTGCACAGGTGTCAGCCGCAGCGATTTCAGATACAATGATAACGAACCGGGCGTTTCGGGGCTTTACTACCTCGAAACGAATACGCAACCGGGGATGACGCCAACATCCCTTGTCCCGGAACAGGCGGCGCATACGGGGTTGAGCTTTGGGGAACTTGTGGCGTGGCTCGTCGAGCACGCCGAGGTGCATACGTAAGGGGTTACGGGCACCGCGGCGCTTAACAAAGCCGCAGGTTTTTGGGGTAGATGAGATTTTTTGGACAAAAAGGCGACGCGTCGGCTTCCCGGCGCCGTGCGCGGCTTTGGGTGCAGCGGTTGAAGACCGCGGGCATTTACGGCGGCGGTTTCGGCGTTATTCTGGGTATCGCCGTCTATGGCTGGATGGGCGGCTGGTTTTCAGCCGCCGGCAGCTTTGCCGCGCAAAAAGCCGTATCCGCCAGCGCCGCTGCCGGATTCAAAATCAATGACATTCTGGTGATTGGCCGCAGCAATACCGCACCCGAGGAATTGCTCTCGCGCCTTGGCATGCAAAAAGGCGATGCGCTGTTCGGCGTTTCCATCGCGGACGGACAGGAAAAAATCGCCGCGATTTCGTGGGTCAAAACCGCCAGCGTGGCGCGCCGTCTGCCCGATACTATCGCCGTCACCATCGAAGAGCGCAAACCTGCCGCTTTGTGGCAGTACCGCAAAAAGCTCTCCGTCATCGATATCGAAGGCCATGTGCTGACCGAACAAAACCTCGACAGCTGGAAACACCTGCCTCTGGTGGTGGGCGAACACGCGCCGCAGGACGTTGCGACCCTTCTGGGGCTTTTGCACGCCGAGCCGGATATCGCGGGCGAACTGGCCGCCGCCATTCGCATCGGCAACCGCCGCTGGGATCTGCGCCTGAAAAACGGTCTGCTGGTCAAGTTGCCGGAAAAAGATGTGGAACTGGCGCTGCGCCAGCTGGCGCGGCTGGATGATACCGACAATGTTCTGGCGCGCGACGTCGGGCATATCGACCTGCGTATCG
Organism: uncultured Micavibrio sp.; assembly: GCA_964551435.1. Classification (GTDB taxonomy): domain Bacteria; phylum Pseudomonadota; class Alphaproteobacteria; order Micavibrionales; family UBA2020; genus UBA2020. Next base: position 484,407 of record CAZKBS010000001.1, on the reverse strand, counting down.
CAGGAAAATTGGTCGTAGAGCCAAACCCCGCGCCGCCCGCTAAAGACAACGAACAAATCTGAACCAACATATAAATAAAAGAACAAAAAAGACATCGAAGGGAGCACAAGATGAAGAAGGGCAAAACCCCGCCGGAGCAAGCCACCGCCAGCGACGCAGAAGGCAGCAAATCCGTTGCCGCCAAACCGGCGTCGCGCCGCAAAAGCGCGCCTGAAAGTAATATCATCGCCGCGCTGGATATCGGCTCCAGCAAGATTTGCTGCTTCATCGCCGAAATGCGCGCCCATGGCGGCATCGAAGTTATCGGCATTGGCCATCAGGCATCGCGCGGCGTCAAAGCCGGCACGATTGTCGATCTGAAAGCGGTTGAAACGGCGATCTCCCACGCTGTTGAGTCTGCCGAACTGATGGCGGCGCGTCAGCTGCAGGGCCAGCCCATCCGCAGCGTATTCGCGCTGGTGCCGGGTGTGCATACCAAATCGCAGCAGATGTCGGTCAATGTCAAAATCTCCGGCCACGAAGTTTCCGACCGCGACGTGCAGGGCGCACTGGCCCACAGCCGCGGCGCTGTCCAGCATGGCCGCGACGAACTGGTGCATGTGATTGCAGCGGGCTATGCACTGGATGGCCAGCGCGGCATCAACGATCCGCGCGGCATGACGGGCCAAAGCCTCGATGTCCTGCTGAGCCCCGTGACCGCACAAAGCACGGCCCTGCGCAATATCACGGCCGCGCTGCACCAGAACCATCTGGAAGTCGACGGCTTTTGCGCGGCGCCTTATGCCGCAGGGCTTGCAACGCTGGTCGAAGATGAAAAAGATCTCGGCTGCACCGTCATCGACATGGGCGGCGGCACAACATCCATCGCCGTTTTCGCGCAGGGCAAGCTGATTTATTCGGCGGCTATTCCTGTTGGCGGCAATCACGTCACCAGCGATATCGCGCGCGGCCTGACAACGTCCGTTGCGGATGCGGAGCGCATCAAAACGCTCTATGGCGCCGCACATGCGACATCCACCGACGATGGCGCGCTGATTGACGTGCCGCCGATTGGCGAGGAAGAACCGCTGCAGCCGAATTACATTCCCAAATCGCTGCTGGTCGGCATCATCCAGCCGCGTATCGAGGAAACGTTCGAACTGGTGCGCGCGAAGCTTGTCGACAACGGCATCAACCAGATCGCAGGGCGACGCGTCGTGCTGACGGGCGGCGCATCGCAGCTGCCAGGTCTTTGCGACATCGGCCAGCTGATCCTCGACAAACAAATCCGCCTTGGCCGTCCGCAGCGTCTGCGCGGCCTTGCCGAAGCGACAGGCGGCCCCGCTTTTGCCGCCTGCGCAGGCCTTTTGACCTATGCGGCGGAGCATGCCATGGACGAAACACCGCGCGCGGCGCAGAGCTACAACTTCGCTTTTCCCTTCGCGCTGCATGGCGCGTTTCAAGGCAATATGCTGCAAAAGGTCACGTCTTGGTTGAAAGAGAACTGGTAAGCGATTCAAACGGCTGGGTTTTCCGGTGAACGGGCCAAAATTCACCTGATTTTCCAAACTGTTAGACCTGAACTGATTTCAAAAAAAATGCATCGAAGTGCATGATGACTCTGGAAAGCGGCGAAGAGAGTAAGTAGAATCGGCAGCGTTACGAAGCGGAGGATAACAACAATGATAAATGTAAGAATGCAATCACCCACCAACAGACTGAAGCCGAAGATCACCGTTGTCGGTGTCGGCGGCGCCGGCGGCAACGCCGTGAATAACATGATCAACTCGCAGCTCGAAGGTTGCGAGTTCCTTGTGTGCAATACCGACGCGCAGGCCCTCGAAGGTTCTACCGCGCCGCATAAAATCCAGCTGGGCGCAAATGTTACGCGCGGCCTTGGCGCTGGCGCAAACCCGGAAATCGGACGCGCCGCCGCTGAAGAGAGCATCGAGGAAATCCTCGCCTATCTCGAAGGCTCCAACATGGTTTTCGTCACCGCCGGTATGGGCGGCGGCACGGGGACGGGCGCAGCGCCTGTCATCGCGCAGGCCGCACGCGAAGCGGGCATCCTGACGATTGGCGTGGTGACCAAGCCATTCCATTTTGAAGGCACGCACCGCATGAAGCTCGCCGAAAACGGCATTGCGGAGCTGCAAAAATACGTCGATACCCTCATCATCATCCCGAACCAGAACCTGTTCCGTATCGCGAATGAAAAAACCACTTTCGCCGACGCCTTCAAAATGGCGGATGAAGTCCTGCAATCCGGCGTCCGCGGCGTGACCGATCTCATGGTCATGCCGGGCCTCATCAACCTCGACTTCGCGGACGTTCGCGCGGTCATGCTCGAAATGGGCAAGGCAATGATGGGCACGGGCATCGGTCAAGGCGAACGCCGCGCAATCGAAGCGGCAGAAGCAGCGATTTCTAACCCGCTGCTTGACGATGTGTCGATGAAGGGCGCGAAAGGCGTTCTCATCAACGTCATCGGCGGCCTCGACATGACGCTGTTCGAAGTGGATGAAGCGATCAACCGCATCCGCGACGAAGTCGATCCCGACGCGAACATCATTTTCGGCTCCACCTTCGACCAGACGATGAACGGCGCGATGCGCGTGTCCGTCGTCGCAACCGGTATCGAAGCAGCCAGCATGGTGCAACCGCGCCCTTTGCATCTGGCCGGCACGCAGGTTGAACCTGCGCGCCGTGGCGGCCTTGGCGGCGCGAAGCCCGCAGGCAGCATGGGTACGCAGGGCGGCTATGGCTACAGCGCCGCACCGCAGCCGGTTGCCCGCGAAGCGGGTTTCACCGGCGGCATCCCGTCGTCCATCATCCCCGCACATGCCAGTCAGGCACGTGCAGCCACCGCGCAGAAAACCGCTGCACCGGTGACGTCGGGTGAAGGCCACTGGCAAGCAGCCGAAACGGCTGGCGAACCCGCTGTCGGCCATGCGGCCAGCTTTACCGCTGCCCCCGCTGCTGCTGCTACGGCAACCGCCCGCAAGCTGGATGAAACGGTCAGCGAGTCCGATACCTGGACCCGCCCGAGCACGCCGGCGCAAAGCTACAACCGCACCGTACCGCCCGTCACGCAGCCGCGTGCAGAGCGTCACGGCAACAGCTTCATTCCGCCCAAACCCGTCGATCCGCGTCAGGCCGCCGCGCCCAGCGCTGATCTGTTTGGCGAAGCCGAAGCCGCCGCGCCCAAAGCCGTAGCACCCACTGCAACCGAAAAGCCGGTGAAAAAATCGCCGTCGCTGTTCGAACGCTTCACCCTGCAACGCCACAAGGAAGAAACCGTCGAAGCTGCACCCGCTGCCGCGCCGGCTGCGCCTGTAGCTGGCAAGCTGACCGTTGAAGAAGGCGGCAAAAAAGAAGAGGACGAGCTGGATATCCCCGCTTTCCTCCGCCGCCAGGCGAACTAATCGACGGCCAAGCCGTCGGGCGAACCAAAAGCTACTACCCCTCCGCTAGGGGCGTAACGAAAAGGCCGGGGAGAAATCTCCGGCCTTTTTATTTGTTTCTATTCGCAAACATTGGCCTAGAATAAAAAGATGCAAATAAAAACGGGGGCACAGCCATTGAACAACGAAACCTTGAAGCGATACGCCGCATCGCTCTCGCCTATTACAATGGCACATGGAATTACCGGCGCAGATGATGCTGGCGACCACCTATGCAGAAAAACTCAAAGACAGCGGCATCAACGTTCCCATGCTCGCCTATGTCTGGTTTCATGTAGCCGCCGCACGCACAACCGATGGCAAAAAGAAATACGCTATATACGCCAGTACGGCACGCCTTGAAGCGCGCAAACAAAAGCCGGTAACTGTTTACCGGCTTTTTTGTTCTGGCGATTTGACTATTCGCACACGAAGCCTTTTTTCTTTTTCACGGTCACGTTGCGCCAGGAAATGCTGCCGTTGAAAACGGCGGAGCCGGTGCGGAAGCTGCTGTCGAGTTTCTGGCCTTCTTTCATTTTATTATAGTCGGACACAAACATCGGCACGGTGATTTGCGTTGCGTTGGCGGCGTTTTTGATATGCACCGTAGGGTCGAGTGAAAACGAGGACTGGCGGATATCCAGCTCCACCATGCCGAGGCAGTTTTTACCGGCTTCGGGCTGGGATTTGATATCCTGCGCATTCGCAACCGCCGTGACCATAAGCCCGAAGGCCGCCATGGTAAAAGCCGCACGCAGCAGTTGTTTGTTTTTCGGCGTCATGTTTAATTTCCTTCTTCAGGATTGCGGCGCGATACGCGCGGCGGCGGGCTTGTTAACGGGGCAGGCCTCGGTCGGCACGTGCTTCGCATCGACCATGTTGCGGTAGATGCTGAACGGCCCATTGCGGAAACCATAAACGTTGAAATCATAGGTGCAGCCCGCGTGCAGATTGCCCTGCAGGTCGGATGAACGCCATTTGCCGCGGATCATGCTGTCGGTGTTTTGAAAGACTTCTTTGTCGGTGAATACAATATATTTGCTTGTGGTGGCGCCGTCGCTGTCGGAGGACACCTGACGTTCCTTGTCCGTCACCATCGCGCGCACGGTTTCGGGCGTCGAGGTCTGGTAGTAAACGCTGCCGCCGATGGCGCCCGCAAAGCCGACGGCCACAGCGGTCATGACAACGCCGGAAAAAATGGAATGGCGGCGGGCCGCACGGTGGAATGAATGACGCATATCAGGGTATCTCCCTATAAAAACGAACACGTGCCGGGCGGGCCGGCGGGCGGAAAACCCCTGCCCTGCCCACAGGCAAGGGATGAATCAGCAGGCAGTTTTCAAAATCGGTTTAGATTTACGCCCGCTTTTGCCTTATGTCAATTCATTTTACGCGCCGCCTTGAGGCCGAAAAACACTTTATGATTCATACCCTTATCCTTGTAACACTCTGTCACAAAGAGTGACTTCAGCCGTTCAAGAAACTTTGTTACTCCTGAACATACGGGGATGCCCCGCATCGCAACAAAGCGGATGTTTAAGATGCTGAAATCTGTGTACCAGCACACTGTTCAACAGGCCCTGACCATCAGCGGCATCGGCGTGCATTCCGGCGCGCCCGCCACGCTGACCATCCGCCCCGCACCTGCCGGCAGCGGAATTGTTTTTATCCGCACCGATATTCAAGACCGCGACAATGTTATCCCCGCACGCTGGGACCACGTCGCCGACACGCGCCTTTGCACCGTCATCGCCAACAAGGCGGGCGCGACGGTATCCACCATCGAACACCTGATGTCCGCCTTTGCCGCGCTGGGCGTTGATAACGCCGAAGTCGACATCGACGGGCCCGAAACCCCCATCATGGACGGCAGCGCCAAACCGTTTATCGAAGCGATGGACCGAACGGGTCTTGCGCGCCAGAAAGCCGCGCGCAAAGTGCTGGTCATCAAAAAAACCATCAGCGTCAAGGACGGCGACAAAGAAGCCATCCTGAGCCCCGCAGATGGCCAGTATTTCGGCTTTGAAATCGAATTCGACAACGCCCTGATCGGCCGCCAGAAATATACGCATCAGCTGAAAGAAAACAGCTTCCGCGGTGAAATCGCGGCGGCGCGTACCTTCGGCTTTTTGCATGAAGTCGAAATGCTCCGCAAAATGGGGCTTGCCCGCGGCGGCTCTCTCGACAACGCGATCGTGATTGATGGCGATACCGTCATGAACCCCGATGGCCTGCGTTTCAAAAACGAATTCGTGCGCCATAAAATTCTGGATGCCGTTGGCGACATCTACCTCGCCGGCGCGCAGCTGATCGGCCACTACCACGGTATCAAGGCTGGCCACGCGATGAACAACAAAGTCCTGCATGCGCTTTTTGCGGATCCGACGGCCTATGCCCTCGTCACGCTGAACCAGGCGCCCGAAACGCAGGCCCCCGTGCGCAGCGCCGCCTATTTCGGCGAAGCCGTTCCTGTCGGCGCCTGATTTTCATATAATATAGACACAAAAGCCCTGCGCCGGTGTTTGCCCCGCTGTGCGGAAACATGCTATAAAAAGCCTGTTTTCAGATTTTTAGACACTGTGCGGATGCGACACCTATGACCGTTTTCAAAGCCCCCCTCCCGCTGCGCCAAACCGGCCGCACGCCGCGCCTTGTACTCTTGGCGCTGCTGGTGTGCCTGCCGCTGTCGGCCTGCGCCACCGAAGAGGAAAAAGCCGCCAAGCGCGTCGCCGCCGAAGCCGCCAAGCAGGAGCCGGTCGAAACTCTCTATAACCGCGCCGCCCAGCGTCTTGATGAAGGCGCCTATTTCGACGCCGCCAAGCTGTTCGACGAAGTGGACCGCCAGTATCCCTATTCGCAATGGGCGACACGCGCGCAGCTGATGTCCGGCTATTCGCACTACCGCAACATGAAATATGACGAGGCGATCCTTGCGCTTGACCGCTACATCGAACTGCACCCCGGCGATGACAGCATCTCTTATGCGCATTATCTGCGGGCTTTGTGCTTTTACGAACAAATCGTCGACGTGCGCCGTGACCAGCGCCTGACCGAAATGGCGCTTGAAAACCTTCAGCGCGTGGTCGACCGTTTCCCCGATACCGTTTATGCGCGCGATGCGATGCTGAAAATCGATCTCACGCGCGACCACCTCGCCGGCAAGGAAATGGAAATCGGCCGCTATTATCAGGAACGCAAGCAGCATCAGGCCGCCATCAACCGTTTTCAGCGCGTGGTTGATAAATATCAAACCACAACGCACGTGCCCGAAGCGCTGCACCGCATGACCGAAAGCTATCTGGCGCTGGGCATTCCGGCGGAGGCACGCAAAACGGCCGCCATCCTCGGTTATAACTTCCCCGAAAGCCGCTGGTACAAAGATACCTATGCGCTGGTCGGGGACAACGGCGCACCGCCGCCCAAGAAATCTGTTTACGACCGCACGATCGGCAAACTGTTCTAAACGCAGGAGCAGGCAGGACAACACATGCTGGCCAGCCTTGATATTCAAAACGTCGTTCTGATTGATCGCCTGTCTTTGGAAGGCGACGCCGGACTTGTCGCGCTGACGGGTGAAACCGGCGCGGGTAAATCGATTTTGCTGGATGCGCTGGGCCTTGCGCTCGGCGCGCGTGCCGATGCGGGACTGGTCCGCCATGATGCCGCGCAGGCAACGGTAACCGCATCGTTTGAACTGCCCGCCCTGCACCCGCTGCGCGATTTTCTGGCCGAACACGGCATTGACGGGGCGGAGCACATTATCCTGCGCCGCAGCGTTACCAAGGATGGCCGCAGCAAAGCCTTCATCAATGATGCCGCCGTATCCGTGCAGTTTTTGCGCGATGTCGGCGCACAGCTGATTGAAATCCACGGCCAGTTCGACACGCACGGCCTGCTGGACAGCACCACGCATGTCGATACGCTGGATGCTTTCGCGGAGAGCCTTGCCGATGCCAAGGCCGTCGCCGCCGCATGGGACGGCTGGCGCGCCGCGCTCGGGAAACTGGAAGAAGCACGGGCAGGCATTGATGCCATGCGCCTGCAAGAAGAATATCTGCGCTATACGGTGGCGGAGCTGGAAAAACTTTCCCCCAAAGCCGGAGAGGAAGCGCTGCTGGCCGAGAAACGCCAGCGCCTGCTCAACCGCGGCAAACTGGCCGAGGGGCTGTCGCAAGCGGCGGATATCATCACCACAGATGGCGGCCTGCAAAGCCTGTGCGGACGCCTTGAAAGCGTGCTTGAAAAGCTCGCCGCGAAAGATGGGCGCGTCACGCCGATGCTGGAAACCCTGTCGCGCGTGCGCGTCGACCTCGAAGACCTCGGCTGGCAATCCGAACGTCTTTTGGGCGCAGGCGACGAAGACGACGGCAACCTTGAAGATATCGAAGAGCGTTATTTCGCCCTGCGCGATTGCGCCAAAAAACACCGCTGCACCGTCGACGACCTGCCCGCCGTGCTGGAAGACTTGTCGCAAAAATTGCGCCTGATTACCCATCAGGACGATGCACTGGGCGAGCTGGAAGCCGCGGTATCCCGCGCGCGCGGCGGTTATATCGCCCTTGCCGAAAAACTTTCCGCCAAACGCCAGAAAGCCGCCGGTAAGCTGGCCAAGGCCGTGAATGCCGAGCTGCCCGCCCTCAAGCTCGACAAGGCAAAATTCGACGTCGAGTGCAAAAAATCGCTGTCCGAAGACGACTGGGGCGCGCAAGGTATCGACCGCGTGCGTTTTGTGGTCGCCACCAACCCCGGTGCCGCGCCGGGGCCGCTGGATAAAATCGCATCAGGCGGAGAGCTGAGTCGTTTCATGCTGGCGCTGAAGCTGATTTTGTCAGGCGGCGGCAGCGTGCCGACCCTGATTTTCGACGAAGTCGACAGCGGCATCGGCGGCGCCGTTGCCGATGCGGTGGGCGAGCGTTTGCAGCGCCTTTCGCTGCACTGTCAGGTACTGGTCGTCACGCATAGCCCGCAGGTCGCCGCGCGCGCCGCGCATCACTGGCATGTCGCCAAAACCGAACAAAAAGGCACCGTCGTCACGCGGATCACCCCGCTGACAGAACTGACGGCGCGGCAGGAAGAAATCGCCCGCATGCTGTCGGGCGCCAATATCACGACGGAAGCGCGCGCACAGGCCGCAAGGCTTTTGGAGAATGCGGAAAAGCATGTCCCCGCCGCCTAAAAAATCCGTCAAATCGCTGGAAATGGAAGCCGCCCTGCTGCGCGAACAAATCGCGCGGCATGATATTTTGTACCACCAGCAAGACGCGCCCGAAATTTCCGACGCCGAATACGACAAGCTGAAACGCAGGCTGGAGGAAATCGAAAAAATCCTGCCGCCGGCAGACGGTCTGTTCAGCCCGACGCAAAGCGTAGGCGCCAAACCGGCCGCCGCCTTCGCCAAGGTCCGCCACCGTGTACCCATGCTGTCGCTGGGCAATGCTTTCAGCGCCGAAGACGTCGCGGATTTTTATGACCGCGTGCGCAAGTTCCTGACGCTCGCCGCCGATGCGCCGCTGGATATACTGGCGGAGCCAAAAATCGACGGCCTGTCGTGCAGCCTGCGCTACGAAAACGGCATATTCGTGCAGGCGGCGACGCGCGGTGACGGCGAAGAAGGCGAAGACGTCACTGCCAATATCATGACGGTATCCGATGTACCCAAAACCATCGTCGGCGCGCCGGCGGTGCTGGAGGTGCGCGGGGAAATTTACATGACCCGCGACGATTTCGATGCGCTGAACGCCGCGCAGGCCGCCGCCGAAGATAAAATTTTCGCCAATCCGCGCAACGCGGCGGCCGGATCGCTGCGCCAGCTCGACCCCACCATCACAGCGCGCCGCCCGCTGCGGTTTTTTGGCTATGCGCTGGGCGAAACCTCCGCGCCCGTGGCACAAACGCAGGAGGGCATCCGCGCCGCGCTTCAAAAATTCGGGTTTCAAATCCCCGCGCCGTCGGTTGTCTGCGGCAGCGCCGATGCGCTGGTGCAATTCCACGAAAGCGTTTACGGTGATCGCGCCGATATCCCCTACGACCTTGACGGTATCGTTTACAAAGTGAACGACCTTGAATTCCAGCGCCGCCTTGGTTTTGTCAGCCGTGCGCCGCGCTGGGCGATTGCGCATAAATTCCCCGCTGAACAGGCGGAAACCGTGCTGGAAGCTATCGAAGTGCAAGTCGGCCGCACGGGGACATTGACCCCTGTTGCACATCTGAAGCCCGTCAACGTCGGCGGCGTTATCGTATCGCGCGCGACCCTGCATAATCAGGACGAAATTGAACGCAAGGACGTACGCGCGGGCGATCATGTGATTATCCAGCGCGCAGGCGATGTTATTCCGCAGGTGGTGCGCAGCCTGCCGGAAAAGCGCGGTGCAGACAGCGTGCCCTATATTTTCCCGCAGCATTGCCCCGCCTGCGGCAAACCTGCCGTGCGCGCCGAAGACGAGGTGGCCACGCGCTGCACGGGCGGTCTTTTGTGCCCCGCGCAGGCTGTGGAGCGCTTGAAACACTTCGTCAGCCGTCTGGCCTTCGATATCGAAGGGCTGGGCGATAAAATCATCCGCGAGTTTTACGACGAGGGCATTGTGCGCCTGCCTGCGGATATTTTCAGGTTATCGCGCCATGCGGATATGCTGAAAGAGCGCGACGGCTGGGGCGATTTGTCCGTGCGCAATCTGATGAGCGCGATTGATGCGCGGCGGCGTATTTCGCTCGACCGTTTTATCTACGCGCTTGGCATCCGTCAGGTCGGACAGGCCACCGCCAAAAAACTCGCCATGCATTACGAGACGCTGGACACCCTGCGCAGCGAAATGCAGGCGGCGGCAGACATCAACAGCAGCGCCTATCAAAACCTGATCGCCGTCGAAGACATCGGCCCGTCGGTTGCGCAGGATATCACAGTTTTTTTCAACGATGCGCAGCAGATGGCCGCTGTTGACGACCTCTGCGGCGAGCTGGATATCCAGCCATATATCCGCACTCAGGCGGCGGATTCGCCCGTGAGCGGGAAAACCGTTGTCTTCACCGGAAAGCTCGTCCGCCTCGGTCGCGAAGAAGCCAAGGCACAGGCCGAAGCCATGGGCGCCAAGGTTGCGGGCAGCGTATCCAAGAATACGGATTACGTGATTGCGGGCGAAGATGCGGGCAGCAAGCTGAAAAAAGCCACGGAGCTGGGCGTCACCGTCCTCAGCGAAGAGGAATGGCTGGGCCTGATTGGCGCTGCCTGAGCGTATTTATCATGATTGGAAAATCAGTCGCGGCCCTTGGCCTCGCGCTTGAGGGCATATAGCTTTTCGAGCGCGGATTCGACGTCTTTGGACAGGTCGCGGCGTTCAATGAAGTCGCGGCCGCCGGCATTGCGGGTAATCGACATTTCAAGCGCGCGGCTGAGGATGTCGGAAATCACGACATCTTTTTGTTCGAGGGATAAGCTCAGCGCCTCGAGAATAAGGTCGCTGAGGCGCTGGTAAGGCCGTTGGTCCGTCATAATAGTCTTTTATTCCTGTATTCTTTTTCTTCTCTACGTCCGGCAGATATCCGCCGTCAGCACATCCCTATAGTTTCGGCGGACGCGGCGCTGACGGGTCAGGCTTTTTTGGCGCAGGCCCCGACGGCGACAGGCGTTCTGCCATAAACGCATCAACAGCAGACAGCCACACATTCCGCAGCGCATCTTTTTCGTGCCAGACTTCATGCTGCGCATCCGCAATATCCACGCGGCGGCAATTCGGCAGAAGCCCCGCCGCGCGTTCCTGCGCGGGCCGGTCGACAACATTCTCATGCCCTGAAATCTGCATCAGAACGGGCGTCTTTATCCCCTTCAAATAGTCTTCCTGGTTAAGGATGTCAATGGACTGGAAGGTATGATAGACCCAGCCGTACGTCGGATCGCCGGTTTTCAGTTCGGGCTTTGCTTTCAGGATATCCAGCGCGGCGTTAAAACGCGTTTCGTCACCGGTTTTGTTGTTGTCCTTGAAGGCGTTTTTTTCCTCGCTCCAGTCGCCGCCGCCGGGGATATATTTATCCAGATAATTTCCCGCCTTGGCGAATTTTGCCATCTGCCGCGCGAGCGGTTTGGGCAGCGTGCCCGTGTTGATATCCACCATCGGCGCGCTCAGCATGGCGCTATCGAACACGCCATCGTGTTCTTTTAAATAGCGCAGACCGATATGTGCGCCCATGGAATGGGCCATCATGAACATCGGACCCGACGGCGTCTTGTCGACCACGGTTTGCGTGAACTGGTGCAGGGTTTCGATCTGCTCGTCATAGCCTTCGTGGTGCATTTTTTGCGGGTTATCCTGCAAATAACGGTCAGAACCACCCTGCCCGCGCCAATCCATCAGCCAGACATCGAACCCGCGTTCTTTCATCTCGCGCGCGGCTTCGAAATATTTTTCGATGCTTTCGCGGAAGCCCGGCAGCATAACCACGGTACCTTTGCTCTCGCCGTCCGCCTTCAGGCTGCCGTAGCGGATATCCGCACCCTTGGCATTCGTGAAGCTACCCCATTTGAAGCCCGCAGGTTCGCTAAGGGGATGTACGGGTTTTTCCGTCATGCACGCGGCCCTTTCGCAGCGTTTTTGGGCGCATCCTGCGCCACATTGTTTTTATTGTCATTGACCGGCTGGCGTTTGCGGTCAAAATCCGCATGGCAATCGGCAAGAAATGTATCAATCGCGCCCCACCAGCTGTTGCGCAGATCGTCGCGTTCAATCCAGAAGGCATGGCTGGCATCCGGCAAATCACAGACCCGCGCCTGCGGCATGACCTTCGCGGCGCGGCGAATGGTGTCGTTATCAATCATGTTGTCACGTCCGGCGATGCCGAACAGCACGGGCGTTTTGATTTTTTCCAGCACCCCCGGCGCATTCAGGGCGGCCGTCGCGCGGTAAATATTATCGGCATAGGCAATGGTGGGATCTTCGGCACGCAAATCGCGTGCACGCAGCATAAAAGCCTTGTGAAGCCCCATGCGCACGGGGTTGTCTTTTTTACGTTCGCGCCGCGCGCGGGTAATTTTGCGCACGGCTTTCTGCCGGCCGCCCTCAAGGACTTTGCCGCCCAGACCCAGCTTGACGGCGGCGCGCATCGCGGCGGCAAGGAAGGCTTTTTGCAGTCCCTTCACTTTCACGTCCACCAGCGGCGTCGCGAGGATGGCGCCGTCAAATCCTTCAGGATGGTTTTTAAGCGTATGCAGCGCCACCTGCCCGCCCATCGAATGGGTGCTGAGGAACACGGGCTTGTCCGCTGCGGGTTTCACCACCGTTGTGCGGAATTGCCAAAGGTCGGCAATGTGATCGTCGAGGATCGCCGGCTTTTTTTGAGCGCCTGATTTGACATCCGCCGCCTTCACTTTTTCAGACCCGCCATGGCCAGCCCAGTCCATCATGTAAACCTGATAGCCGCGGTCGAGATATTCGTGAACAGTTTCAAAATAGGATTCGATAAAATCGGCATATCCCGTCGTCATCACGACGGTGCCTTTGACGGCGCCTTCGGGCGTCGCATGGCCAAAGCGTATCGTCTTACCCTGACGGTTGGTAAAAGATCCTTCCTGCCATGTGTCTGGTTCGAAAAATCTGGCCAGATACTCCATGCTCGGCTGTCTCTTTCCTCGAAAACTGCGGCGTTGAAGATGTCTACAAGAGTATAACGTGAAATAAACGGATTACTACCCACTAAAGCCCGTGCTGAAAATTTCCTGCCCCCGGCTTTTGCGGTGCAGCAGATGTCTTCCCATGCTGCGCCGCACACAAACAAAAACGGCGGCACCACAGGATGCCGCCGTTTTCAAATATTTAGATTATGTTTAGTGCTCCATCGCGCGGATGATGCCTTCGCACATCTCTTTGGCATCGCCCAGCAGCATCATGGTGTTGTCGTAGAAAAACAGCTCGTTATCGATACCGGCATAGCCGGAGCCGAGGGAGCGTTTGACGAACAGCACCGTGCCCGCCGCCTCGACGTCCAGAATCGGCATGCCGTAGATGGGCGATGCCGGATCTTTTTTCGCGGCGGGGTTCGTGATGTCATTCGCGCCAATCACAAAGGCCACATCGGTCTGGCTGAAATCGCGGTTGATTTCTTCCAGCTCCAGCACGTCTTCGTACGGTACGTTGGCTTCGGCCAGCAGCACGTTCATGTGGCCCGGCATGCGGCCCGCGACGGGGTGGATGGCATAGCGCACCTTGACGCCTTCTTTTTTCAGCTGGTCGGCCATTTCACGCAGCGCGTGCTGCGCCTGCGCGACCGCCATGCCATAGCCCGGCACGATGATGACGCTGGAGGCGTTTTTCATGATAAAGGCCGCATCTTCGGCGGAGCCGATTTTAACAGGCTTATCCGATTTCGCCGCCGCAGCCGCCGCGCCCGATGCCTCGCCGCCAAAACCGCCCAGAATAACGTTGAAGAAAGAGCGGTTCATGCCCTTGCACATGATGTAGCTGAGGATCGCGCCCGACGCGCCCACCAGTGCCCCCACGATAATCAGCAGGTTGTTTTGCAGCGTGAAGCCGATACCCGCCGCCGCCCAGCCGGAATAGCTGTTGAGCATGGATACAATCACCGGCATGTCCGCCCCGCCAATCGGGATAATCATCAGAACGCCCAGCAGGAAGGACAGGAACACAATCGCCCAGAAAACGAAGGTCGATTCAGTAATGCACAGCAAAACGATAAGCAGCAAAAGAATGCCGCCCAAAACGGCGTTCAGCATATGCTGGCCCTTGAACACGACGGGCTTGCCCGTCACGATACCCTGCAGTTTGCCAAAGGCGATGACCGAACCTGTAAAGGTAATCGCGCCAATCGCCACGCCCAGCGCCATTTCAATCAGGCTGCCGATGTGGATTTCGCCGCGCGTCCCGATGTTATAGGCTTCGGGGTTGTGGAAAGCCGCCGCCGCGATGAATACAGCCGCCAGACCCACAAGGCTGTGGAAGGCCGCGACCAGCTGCGGCAGCGCCGTCATTTCGATTTTTTTGGCAATCAGCGCGCCGATGCCGCCGCCAAGGGCGATGCCGAGGAGAATGACGCCATACGACGAAACGCCCGGCAGCATCAAGGTGGTGACCACCGCCAGCGCCATACCGGCCACGCCGAACATAAGGCCGCCCTTGGCCGTGTTCGGCCCCGAAAGACCGCGCAGCGCCATGATGCAGCACACAGAAGAAACCAGATAGGCCAGAAGAGATACGGTCATCGGCATGGATCAGGCCCCTTGTTTCTTTTTCTTGGAGAACATTTGCAACATGCGGTGCGTCACGATAAACCCGCCAAAGATATTGACGGAGGCGAGCACGACGGCCAGAAAGCCGAGCAGTTTGGAAAAGTTCCACTCTTCCGGCCCCGCGGCGATCAGCGCGCCCACGATAATCACAGACGAAATCGCGTTGGTTACCGCCATGAGGGGGGAGTGCAGCGCCGGCGTCACGCGCCAGACCACGTAATAACCGACGAAGCAGGCCAGAACAAAAACCGTCAGGCCGACCACAAAAAACGGCATACCCGCCGTTTCGGGCGCGGCATATTGACTGATGCTGAGCGCGAGGTCCTGCGCCTGCTGCGACAACTGGCTTGCGCCCGTCGCGACGCCTGCGGCCTGTTCGGCGAGTTTATGTGAGTCCATGTTCTCTCTCCCGTATGGGGGTTAATGCGGTTCTGGTCAGACTTTGAGCTGCGGATGCACGATCTGCCCGCCGTCGGTGACCATCGATGCCTTGACGATGTCGTCTTCGTGGTTCAGCTTCAGCGCCTTGGTTTCTTTATCCACCAGCGGCATCAGGAAGTTGAGCAGGTTGCGCGCATAAAGCGCGGAGGCATCGACGGCGATACGGCTGGGCAGGTTGAGGTGGCCGACGATGGTGACGCCGCCAACCTCGACAATCTCGCCCGCCTTCGACAGTGCGCAGTTGCCGCCCTGTTCGACGGCCAAATCCACAATCACCGCGCCCGGTTTCATGCTGCGCACCATCTCTTCGGTGACCAGCTTCGGCGCAGGTCGGCCGGGGATCAGCGCCGTGGTAATCACCACGTCCTGCTTTTTAATCGTTTCGGCAATCAGCTCTGCCTGCTGGCGTTTATAATCGTCGCTCATTTCCTTGGCATAACCGCCCGATGTTTCAGCGGCTTTGGTTTCTTCGTTTTCAACCATCACAAAGGATGCGCCAAGGCTTTGCACCTGCTCCTTCGCAGCGGGGCGCACGTCGGTGGCCGATACGGTAGCGCCAAGGCGGCGCGCCGTCGCAATCGCCTGCAAGCCCGCAACGCCGGCGCCCATGATAAATACTTTGGCCGGCGGCACGGTGCCCGCTGCCGTCATCATCATGGGAAAGGCGCGGCCAAAGGCCGCCGCCGCTTCCAGTACCGCGCGGTAGCCCGCAAGGTTCGCCTGCGACGACAGAACGTCCATGGTCTGCGCGCGCGTGATACGCGGCACGAATTCCATCGCAAAGGCGGTAACGCCCTGCGCGGCCAGCGCTTGCAGGGTTTCTTTTTCCTGATAAGGCGCCAACTGCGCCAGCAATATCGCCCCGTTTTTCATCGCGGCGATTTCGGATGCCGCAGGGTGGCGCACGCGCAGCACGACATCGGCATTTTTATAGACATCCGCGCCCTGCACGATTTTAGCACCCGCCTGCGCGAACATATCGTCGGTGACGGCGGCCGTCAGCCCCGCACCGCTTTCAACGCTGACGTCAAAGCCGAGCGCGATGAACTTGCGCACGCTTTCGGGCGACGCGGCGACGCGTTTTTCTGCGGTGGCAGTTTCTTTGCCGATGGCGAGTTTCATGACACGTTTCCCCAGATATGCGGCGGCAGGCCGCTCTCAGTTTGTACGGCGCTTGGCCGTGGTGAAGATCGCAAGAACAGGCCGGGGGTTATCCCGGCTGTTGGCGCTGCCGCAAGGACGTGTATGACACACGGCGGCAGTGAATCGCCAAAGCGGTTTCAGCATGCCGCAAAACCCGCATAAACTCAACCGCAGCCGCCATTTTTGGGTAGATTTTTCACGGTAAATCAGTATGTTAGGCTGAATAGCCGCTTTCTATGACAAAAAGGTGGTCGCTGATTAATTATTATGTATAATAAATACTCTTGAGCCCGAAGTGAAAGTCAGGAAAACGCTGTTGAAAACCGCCAACGACAATTTCGATTTTGCCGAAACCGCCGCACGTATCCGCGCGGAATTTCCGCATATGGCCGGACGGATTTATTTTGTCGACAGCTTTCGCAGAGAATATATCGGCGGCCATGCGGATGCAGACGCGCGTTTCGCCCGCCTGATGCAGACCAACCCCTCCTTGCGCACATCGCTGAACAATCAGCTGGAAAAATACAGCGCGCAAAAAAATTCGATCGTGTTCAAAGGGCCGGATAACGATTTTTTTGTTGTTCTTTACACAGGTACGGACTCGATTGCCCTGCTCGGATCGGCTGTCAGTCACAAACAGGCTATGAACTTCGTGGTCGATCATGAAATCGGCCATATCGTCACGCTCTATGGCCAGCCCGGAAAGCTGAGTCGCACGCTGCATGAATCAACCGCCGATACCTATGCCGCCCTGCGCCAGATACAGCTGTTCGGCGATGACGGTCTCAAAGGCGTCGAAGGACTGCGCCTGCGCCGCGCGCAACGTCTGGTATCGCTGCAAGGCACGCGCCATGCCGATCACTTCACCAGCTTCGTTCTTGATAAAGTCATCGAACTGGCGCCGGATCTGCCCCTCGCCCGTATGGATGCGCAGCAGACCGCAACCCTGGCGGCGCGCATCGCGATTGCCCACACGCCGAACGACCAGATCGTGAAAAACATCACCGACGCGTTCAAGCCGTTTCAGGATGCACTAGCGCAGCAGCCGGGCGACGACACACCATACCGCATTCTGGCGCAGACCGTTTTGGAGACGAACAGCTGGGAAATTTTCAAATGGGGCGCGCCTGTTTTGCGCGGTTACATTCAGGGCACGCTCAGTGACATGCAAAACGCCGAAAGCTATGTGCGGGTAAACAGCGAACCTCTGGAAGGCCCCGGCTGGACGCGCGCCATGCATGAACTGGCGCAGCGCGAATTTGCGTTTAACCGCGAACAGATTCTTTTCGGGCTCGATCTGCCGGAAAGATCCGCCGCGCCGCGCGCGGATGTGCGCAACCTTAAACGGGTGCCGTAAGGCCAAAGCCGGAGAGCATCTCCGCCTGACGTTTTTTCAATTTATCGACACTAAAATCGGCAACCAGTTCATGAAACAGGTTGTGCCAGTTAATCTCCGCCCGCAAATGCAGAAAGACCGAGCCAAGCCCCAGCGCCGCGCGGTCCATGAATACGAATTCGCGCGGCACGCGCACGCCGCCGATGCGTTTCAGCTCGCGGTGAACTTTCGATGCCACATCGCGGCCATAAACACCGTTTTCGACAACGCCAATCGGGCGCACGCGGTCATCCAGCACGGGGCCATAAAGGAACCCCGCCCACATATTGAGCACATCGATGGTTTCCTTGTTCAGCCCTGAAAAACCCCAGCATTCATAGGCAGCGACCGCCATATCGCGGTCTTCGCGCTGCAGGGCGTGATAAAGGGTGATAACCCCCTCGACAAAGCGCGGCGGGAAAATGCGCACGCAGCCGAAATCGAGCAGATTGATGCTCTGGTCTTTTTGCACGGTATAGTTACCCAGATGCGGGTCGCCGTGAATAACGCCATAGAAATAAAGCGGCACATACCATGTGCGGAACAGATTATACGCGATGCGGTTGCGGATATCCGCCTTGGCATCGACGAAGCCGAGTATCGAGGCGCCTTCCAGCCATGTCGTGGTAATCAGCCGCGCCGAAGACAGTTCCGGCACGACCTGCGGTACATGCACACCGGGTTCGTCCTTGAGCATCCGCGCATAAAGCGCCGCATGGCGCGCTTCGAGGGCATAGTCGAGTTCTTCGTGCAAACGCGCGGCGATTTCTTTTTGAATATCATCCGTCACCACGGACTGGTCGTATTTTTCAAACACGCCCATGACCAGTTTCAGCTGGCCAAGATCAGCCTCGACCGCTGCCTGCATGTCGGGGTATTGCAGTTTGCACGCGACCTTGCGCCCGTCATGCGTGATGGCGCGGTGGACCTGCCCGAGGGAGGCGGCCGCAGCCGCTTCTTTTTCAAAACTTTTGAATTTTGATTCCCAATCGCGGCCCAGTTCCGCCGCCATGCGCCGGCGCACGAACAACCAGCCCATGGGCGGCGCCTGTGATTGCAGTTTTTGCAGCTCCGCCGCGTATTCCTTGGGCAGGGCATTCGGGATAGTGGCGAGCAGCTGCGCGACTTTGAGAAGCGGGCCCTTGAGATTGCCGAGGCTTTCCATCAGCTGCTTGGCATGCTGCGGCTTGTCTATATCAAGGCCGAGGTATTTCTGCCCCGCCAGCCGCGCCGCGAGGCCCGTCATGGTCGTCGAAACACGCGCATAGCGCTTGATGCGCCCGCCGACGGTACTTTTCTCGGTGTCTTTGGCTGCAGGTTTTTCGGGGGATTCCTTCGCGCTGGCGGATACAGCGGATTTACGGGCGGGTGTTTTTTTGCCGCCTGCGGGGGATTTGCCGGATGGTTTTTTGCCGTCGCGATCTTTGCTCATGATGCAAAGATGATATCGCGGTGCAAAAAAGTCGAGAGGATTCTGTAATAGCCCCGCCTCAATCCTATTTTAGCCCACGGCGAAGCGGCTTCGGCCGGGTTATTTTTTGGGGCCTTTTTGCTTTTTGGACGGTTTATCGGCCCGCGCGGCGGGGGCGCGGGTGTCCAGCGCCGCCAGTTCGTCCATGTATTGCGCGGCGAGCGACAGGCCGTTTTCCCAGAATTCCTTGCTTTCGGGGTCGAGGTCGAACGGCTGGAACATTTCATACAGATTCTTGGTCAGTCCGGATTCGAGCAGCCCGATATAATTTTCAATAAATTCCGCCCGCGCCTCCGGCCCTTCGGCTTCGGCGGTTTTGTAAGAACGGTACAATCCGCTGACCACCTGCTGGGCGAAGGCGTAAGAATACACATAGAACGGCGTGTCGAAGAAATGCGGCACCGTCATCCAGTAATAGCGGTCATAATCATCCGTCTCGACGCTGGGGCCGTAATATTCGCGCTGGGTTTCAACCCAGATGTCGGAAATCGCCTCAGCATCCAGCTCGCCTTCGCGGCGGGCTTCATGCACGCGCTTTTCAAAATCGTAATAGGCCAATTGCTGAAGCCCGTTGCCAAGCATGTTTTCAAGGCGGTCAACCAGCAGTTTTTTGCGCACCGCTTCGTCTTTTTCGGTCTTGAGTAATTCTTCGAAAACCAGCATCTCGGCAAAAATGCTCGCGGTTTCGGCAACCGGCGTCGGCACTTCCGACATGAAAAACCCGCAGGCCTTTTCGGCCAGCTGCTGATGCACGGCATGACCAAGCTCATGTCCCAGCGTCGCCGCCACATCGCCCGCCGTGCCGGTAAAGCTCAGCATCACATAGGGCACATTCCCCGGCCCCGTAGGCAGGGCGAAGGCGCCGGTGTCTTTTCCCTCGCGCGGTTCTGCATCGATATGACCGGCGCTGAAAACTTTTTCGGCCAGACGCGCGAATTTGGGGGAGAATTTGCGGAAGGCGCGCATGACAAGACGCTTCGCCTCGCCAAACGAATATTCATGGCTGGCCTCTTCCAGCCCCGGCAATTTCATGCCGACCTGTGCACGCGGCATGACTTCCTGCCCGTGCTGCCGCGCCTTCCATTCATAAAAACGGTGCGACAGCTGCGCATAAGATGATTTAATGGTATCGAACATCATATCGACCACTTCGTCACCGGCACGGTTGGCGCGGTTGACCGGCGCATCGGGTCGGGTCACGCCCGACAGGTCGTTGTCAATTATATCGTCGCGGATCATCGCGTTGTAGCAAAGGGCGATGCGTGCGCTTTGCGCGCGCAGCGCATCCGCCATCGCACGGCGGCCTTCCTGACGTTCCGCCAGCGTCATTGACGACAGGCGGTCGGCCATATCATCCAGCGACAGTTTTTCACCGCGCCACTCAACGCGCAGCGCATTGATGGTTTCATGATAAAAACGGTTCCAGCCTTCGCGGCTGGTCGTGGCGAAGTCGACCGAGAGACCGCCAAGGCCGTCCGGCAGCGACTGTCCGTCGCGCGCGCGCAAAACCGCCAGCCATGGGGCATAGGCCGCCAGCTCCGGCGCGGCCAATTTGGGCATCAGGGTTTGTTCTTTCATCGCGGCAAGTTCAGCTTCGAAAAACCCTATCTTGCCGCCGTTTTCCTGAAACCATTTATTGAGATCGCCCAGACGCGCGAAATTAGCGACATCGTCGGATTCCATAAGCGTGATGTAACAGCTGACTTTGTGGCGCAAGACTTCGATCTGTTCATAGACCATCAGCGCCTTGCCAAGGTCACTGCCCGAAAGCCATTCCAACGTACCTTCGTAGGTTTCCACGAAATCGTCGCAGAGTTTGTCGATTTGCGCGAGTTCGGCCTTCAGCTCCGGCGCGTCGGGGGATTTATAAAGGGATTGCAGATCCCAGCGCGGCAGATCGTCATCATGTGGCGACGGGTTGTCGTTCACCGCCTTGCGGGCGCGATTGAAATCATCCTGCAAACGTTTTTGCGGCAGCATGCCACTGCGTTGCGGTTTCATGGCGTTCCTCCCGCTTTCGGGGGTTTGGGCGGCGCGGAAGATTTAGGCGTTTCGTCGAGCCCCGCCGCCGGCGGCTTGCGCCGTGCGGCGTTTTTAAACGCGCTGGCGGATTTGTTATCGTTTGCGCCCGCTTTATCGCCCGTCAGCGATTTACCAGCCTGTTTGAAATCTTGTTCTGCCTTTTTCGCCTGTTCGATTTTGTTATCAAGCGCGATGAGATCGTCGATATAACGCTCCAGCACGCCGAGGCCTTTGCGCCAGAACGCGGGATCGTTGATATCGAAACCGAAAGGCTCCAGCAACTGCTCGTGCGTTTTGCTGCCGCCCGCGGCGAGCAGCGCCTGATATTTCTGCGCGAAATCTTTTTTATCCGTAGCCTTGTCATAGCTGTCGTAGAGCGCATTCACCAGACAATCGCCAAAGGCATAGGCATAAACGTAAAAAGGCGTATGGATGAAATGCGGGATATAGGCCCAGAGGTTTTCCGCCCCCGGCGTATCCATGTTAACCGCAGGGCCAAGGCTGTCGCGGTTCACCTCGCGCCAGAGAGCGCCGATACGCTGCGCGGAAAGCTCGCCTTTTTCGCGGTATTCGGCATGCAGTTTTTGCTCGAAATTAAAAAATGCTGTCTGGCGCACGACGGTATTGAGCATATCTTCGATTTTACCGGCCAGCATCGCGCGGCGCGCGGCGGGGGCTTCTTCACGTTCCAGCAAACTGCGAAAAGTCAGCATCTCGCCAAACACGCTGGCGGTCTCGGCGATTGTCAGGGGCGTATCGGCCATCAACTGCCCCTGTTTCGCCGCCAAGACCTGATGGATGCCATGACCGAGTTCATGCGCAAGCGTCATCACATCGCCTGGCGTGCCGAAATAATTCAGCAAAATAAACGGATGCGCCGACGGAACGGAAGGATGCGAAAACGCGCCACTGTCCTTGCCTTCGCGCGGTTCGGCATCTATCCAGCCTTCGTCGAAAAAGCGGCGGCCGATTTTTTCCATCTCCGGCGACATTTGCGCGAAGGCGGCCAGTACAATTTCTCTCGCCTCTTCCCACGGGATATATTTTTGCGGCGCATCCGCAAGCGGTGCATTGCGGTCAGCGGGATGCAATCTGGCGACGCCGTTCTTTTTCGCTTTCCAGCTGTAATAGCGGTGCGATGTTTTGGCCTGCGACGATTTGACGGCACTGCTGAGGGCCGCCACGGTATCGCGCTCGATATGGTTTTCGAGATGGCGGCTGTCTTCGGGCTTTTCAAAACCGCGCTGGGTGTCTTCGGCCGCCTTGAGTGCGGCGAGCGTATTGGTGATCAGCGCGAAGGGGCCGATGTTGTCGCCAAGCCCCCTGGTGAAGGCTTCCCATGCGGCGCGGCGCTTGGCCGGATCGCGGTCGTTGTCGATGATATTCAGCGTTTCCGCTTCGGTCAGCTTTTCGCCGCCCACATCAAACCGCAGCCCCTGCATCGTCAGATCAAACAGACGGCGCCAGGCATCTTCAGCCGCGCCTTCTTTGAGGTGACGATATTTTTCAGCCGCATCATCCAGCTGGTGCGGACGGCTGGCGCGCAGTGCGCCTATCCACGGCGCGTAGACCGACAGTTCCGGCGCGGCGATTTTTTGCAACAGCGCGGGTTCGGGTATTTTATTCAGCTCCAGCGTGAAAAACAAAAGTTCCTGCACCGAAGCCCGCAGGCGGTCGTCAGTTTTGCTGGCGAAGGCGTCTTCGCGGTTATCCGCGGCGCGCAGCAGCGACACATAGGTTTCAACGCGCGCGATGTTTTCGGTGATTTTTTCAAACCGCGCCACCGCCGCGCCCAGCGCCGCGCCGTCAGCCTTGGCGACCTTGCCGCGCCAGTCCTGCGCGAAAGATTTCACATCGCGGTCGATATCCGCGAGAGCGTTTTTAAATTCAGGGGAATCTTTGCCCGGAAACAGGGCCGACAAATCCCAGCGCGGGAGCTTGTCCTGCGGCGGCGGGGTATCCGGTGTCTGGTCCGGTTGCTTTTGCATCGGCCTCCGAAGTTTGCACGGCGCGGCCTTGGCCACGCAGACACCCGTTTACCGCCCATACCGGCCGTCTTTGACATCCGCCGGCGGCGGTGGACAGCTTCTTGTTTGAACGAACGACCAAAAGCCTAACACAGAATTTTATGACAGAAAGGCTTTTTTACCCCTGCGCCCGTTTTGTTTTTCAGAATATTTGATTAATTTCTGAATACGGAAATTCTATCGCGGCCCGCCTTCTTGGCGTCATAGACCGCGTTATCGGCACGGCCCAATACGCCGTCGATGGACGTTTCGCCGTCCTTGAATTCGGCAATCCCGATGCTGACAGTGAAATTGATTTTATGGTCGTTATAGGTCAGCAGGTTATCGGCGGTCAGGCGGCGCAGACGCTCCGCAATCACGACCGCGCCCTGAATATCCGTTTCAGGCAGCAGCGCCACGAATTCTTCGCCGCCCCAGCGGCCGAAAACATCGACGTTGCGCAGCGCATTGGTGCAAATCATGGTGAAGCGCTGCAAGGCTTTGTCGCCGGCGCCGTGGCCATAGGTATCGTTCAGCCGCTTGAAGTGATCAAGGTCGAGCATCAAAATCGACAGCGGGTGATGATAACGGTTGGCGCGGAGCGCTTCGCGTGCGGCAATCGCGGTAAATTCGCGTCGGTTGAACGCGCCCGTCAACGGGTCGGTCGCGGCAAGGCGCAGCAATTCTTCTTCTGTTTTGCGGTTTTTGCTGATATCGCGCACCACCGCGCCATAGAATTTCTGGTCGCCGCGGCTGAGATCGAAAATCGACGCGCTGGCGACAAATTCCTCGCCGCTTTTGCGGCGGCCATAGATTTGACGGTGGCGGTCTTCGGAATGTTTGACGGTAGATTCGGAATGGCCGAATTCATGTATCATCATATCGTGCTGGATATGAAACCGCTCCGGCAGCAGGATATCGAGTTTCTGGCCTGTGATTTCACTGGCGGTATAGCCGAAAACTTTTTCGGCGCCTTCGTTGAAAAAGATGATTTCGCTGTTGCGGTCGATAATAACCACGGCTTCTTCGGCATGAAGGGAGATTTGCCGGCACAGGTCGGCGATTCTGGCTTTTTTACCGAAAAGGAACATGCTGTCTGTTATCTCTTTTGACGCGAGCGCGTTTTTCTGCGCGGCGCAGCCAGATTATCAGCCTTCCCGTCCGATTCCAACTGGTCTATGAAACTTTCAATCAGCGACAATCCCCGCCGCCAGAACGCCGGGTCTCCCGCATCAAGCCCGAATGGCTTCAGAAGCGCACGGTGATGCAAAGTGCCGCCTGCCGCCAGAAGGTCGATATATTTGTCGGCGAAGGCGCGGCCCTGACCTTTCTTTTCAGAATCCACATAGGCCATATAAAGCGCATTCACCAGACAATCGCCGAAGGCATAGGCATAGACGTAAAACGGCGCGTGATAAAAATGTGAAATATAGGCCCAGAAATAACGGTAATTTTCATCGAACCTGAAAGCAGGGCCGAGGCTGCGGCGCATGACGTCCATCCAGATATCGCCCATTTCATCGGGCGTCAGTTCACCCTTTTTGCGCGCCTGATGGAATTGCCATTCGAAATCGTGAAACGCAACCTGACGCACGACGGTATTGAGCATATCCTCGACCTTGCGGGCCAGCAGGGCACGGCGCGCCACAGGGTCGGTTTCGGATGCCAGCAGCGATTGAAAGACCAGCATCTCGCCAAACACGCTGGCGGTTTCGGCCAGCGTGAGGGGCGTATCGGACATGAAATATCCCTGCTTGCCCGCCAATACCTGATGCACGCCATGCCCCATTTCATGGGCGAGCGTCATGACATCCTCCAGACCGCCTTTGTAGTTCATCAGAATATAAGGGTGCGCGGAGGGCACGGTTGATGCGGAAAACGCGCCGCTGTCTTTGCCCGCACGCGGCTGTGCGTCTATCCAGCTGCCGTCGAAGAACTGCTGCGCCACCCGCGCAAGTTCGGGATGGAAATGGCCATAGGCCTGCAGCACCATGTCGCAAGCCTTGCCCCAGCCCAGTTTGCGTTTTGCCGCGAAAGGCAGCGGCGCGTTCCGGTCCCAGATATCGAGATGTTTTTTACCCATCCATCCGGCTTTGAGTTTGTAGTAGCGGTGAGACAGGTTTTTGTGGCTGGCGCGCACGGAATCGACCAATGCCGTTACCACCGCATCCTCGACCTGATTGTCGAGATTGCGCGCCGCCATCGCGCTTTTGAATCCACGCTGGCGGTCGTCGACTTCTTTTTCCTTGGCAAGGGTGTTGAGAATAAAGCCGAACGTGCCCGCATGCTCCTTGAGCACTTTACCGATAGACACATGCGCGTCACGGCGCACCGCCGCGTCATCCGACAGCAGTTGATGGAAAATTTCTGTTTCGGTCAGGATTTTGCCACGGAAGGGAAAGCGCAGCTTCGCCGCTGTTTCATCGAACATGCGCATCCAGGCGGCCGCGCCCGTCACATCGCGGTCATGCAGGATTTTCTCGACTTCGTCGGACAGCTGATAAGGCCGGAACGCACGCATTTGCGACAGCACGGGACGGTAACGAGCGACAGCCGGATGTTTAAGCCATTTGCCAAAAACGCCATCGGACACGCGGTTGATTTCCAGACGGAAAAAAACCAGATGCGCGGAAATATCGTTCAGCGCCTCGCTGGTTGATTGGTAGAGCTGCCCCGCACGCGCATCATCAAGCTTCGTCTGGCGATCCAGTGATACATAACTGCCGACACGTCCCATAGTTTCGCTGATGTTTTCGTAAGCGGCAAAGGCCGCGCCGAATCCCGCCGCGCTCAGACGCGCGACCTTGTTTTCGTATTTTTTACGAAAGGCCGCGGCCTCCCGCTGCGCCTTTGCAAGGGTGGCGGTAATATTTTTTTGCACAGGCGGCGGCACCAGATCATCCAAAGACCAGACAGGCAAAGCGCCCTGCCCTGCCGAGCCTCTTGTTTTCACGGGTTTTTTCGAGACGGCGGGGCGGGTTTTTGCGGGCATGACTACTCTCTGACACCTAAATGTGATAGAATTTGTAAAGGGTGTTTGGAGTAATCTACACATCCGCCCTTCAAATTCAAAGGCTACACATGCCATCCTCCGCCCGCTCTGCCAAAAACGCCCGCCACCACCAGACCGATCAGGATACACTGCGCAGGCAAATCCTGCTCTCCGCCCTGCCCGATGTCGCCTTTGATGGCTGGCACGAAGGATTGGTGGAGGCCGCCGCCGCCCGTGCCGGTATATCGGTCGTGGCGGCAGAAAACGCTTTTCCCGGCGGCACGCGCGATCTTGCGCTTTATTTTTCGGACTGGGCCGATGCGGAAATGCAGACGCGGCTGGCACGCGAACCGCTCGACAAGCTGCGCGTACGCGAACGTGTGGCGCGCGGCGTTGAAATCCGGCTTGAAATACTAACGCCGTGGAAACAGGCGGTTTCGAGCGGGCTTTGCTATCTGGGCACCCCGCCCGGCGGGCTGCTGCTGCCGCGGCAGGTCTGGCGCACCGCCGATATCATCTGGCAGGCCGCCGGCGACACCGCCACTGATTATAACCGATATACCAAACGATTTTTGCTGTCCGGCGTCATCACCGCAACCCTTCTTTACTGGCTGGGCGACGATAGCGAGGGATATGCCGATACGCAGGCATTTCTGGCGCGGCGCATTGATAACGTGCTCAAAGTCGGCAAAGCCGCCGGCAGCGCCGGCGAGAAAATCAAGCGGGGCATGGCTGTGGTCAAAAATCGGGGGAGGAAACAGGCATGATTTTCGGACTGGAACACATCATCAGCGCAGGACTGATGACCCTTGCGAGCAATTTTACCTGCCCGCAGGTACAGCCCGGGCCCGTTTATATCCAGACACGCAACGGCACGCCGAAGTATTTTTATCATTTGCCAAGCGCACAGCTTGGCAATTTTTCTATCGACACCACGTTTTCAAAACATGACAACGAAATTTATGTCGTTGGCGGCGTCACACAGGGCAAAATCCTGATTTCGCGCCAGATACAGATGACCATCATGTCGATGCGCGGCGCGGATGCGCACTGCGCGTCGGTCAAGCAAGTACAAGTCGTGCTGGATTATCAGCCCGATGTTTACATCGCAAGCGAATACAAGCCCGGCACCTGCCGTTATAACACGACGATGCAGCACGAAGTGCAGCACGTTAACCTTGATATCATCACCCTGAACGAGTTCATCCCGCGTATTCAGGCCGCCATCCAGCGGGCCGTGAATAATCTGCCGCCGATGCAACCCGTGACAAAAAACCAGCTGCCGCTGCTGCAAGAATGGATCGGCCAGCAGGTGCAGGCCGCCGCGCAGGCCGCCATCGCCGAGATGGATCAGGTTCGGCGCAACCGCCACCAGCGCATCGATAACCGCGAAGAATATACGCGCCTGTCGAATGCCTGCGCGCATGAACCCAACCCCATCCCCATACCGGGACAACAGACGCGTCGCCGCTAGGGCGTTATTTGTCAGTTGCCGGTTTTTGTTTCGGGGCGCTGTTTTTTTGACGCAGCGCATTTCGCGCCGCGTTCATTTCCTTGCGCACCATATCTTTCCAATAGGCGCGTGATGGCCCCTCGGAAAGCAATTGCTGCCACAGCGCCAAGGCCGCCGCCGGATCGCCGCGCTGCGCGACGGAAAGCGCTTCGTAATGACGCGACAGCGGCTCCTGCGCATAGAGGCTACGCACATAGGCAAAAGTTTCGAGCGCATCATCGCCAACAACACCCTTGTTGTGGCGGACCTGCGCCTGTCCCAGTGTCGCCGCATAGTGCCGCAGGAACGGGTCATCCGTTTCGCGCGCCAGTTCGACCGCGCGCGCCATAAACTTCACCTCTTCATCATAACGCCCGATGCGGCGGTTGATTTCCGCCAGCGCCAGATGCGCGCCAATATCGTTGGGATTTTTTTCAAGCAGGACCAACATCGGTTTATGCGCCAGCAGGGCGGCCTGACGCATCGACAAATCCGATGTCACGTCAAAAATCGCCTGCTGGCCGCGCAAATCGGGACGACCAAGCGCCAGATACAGCGCCAGCGCAGCAACAGGCAGTATCAGCACAATAAAGGCGACCAGAAACCGGTCTTCGCGTCCGGCGCGCACACTGCCGCGTTCATGCGCCAGAATATGCACCAGTTTGATGCAGACGCCCGCCGTCAGAAACGCCATCAGGATATAAAGCATGCTCATGCCGCGCCCCCTCGCGCGCGGCGGCGCGGGCGCATCATGCGCAAAACAACCAGAAAGCCCGCGAGCAGGACCAGAACCGGCGTCAGCCACAAAAGCCATGTGCGCGGCGCCAGCGGGGGCTTCATAAGCACATAATCGCCATAACGGCCACGCACAAATTCCAGCACCTGTTCATCGCTGTCACCCTTGACCAGCCGTTCGCGCACCAGCAAGCGCAAATCGCGCGCAAGTCCCGCAGCGGACTCGTCGATGTCTTCACCCTGACAGACCAGGCAGCGCAGCTGCTGGCTGATAGAACGCGCCCGCGCCTCCAACGCCGGATCTGCCAGAACCTCATCCGGTTGCACGGCAAAAGCGGCAACAGGCAGGAAAATCGCCAGCAAAAACGCAAACAAAAACGTTTTCATTTTTTCACCTCCGCCAGCAGCGGCATGAAGATGCTGTCATATTCGCGGGCGGTCACGGGCCCGACATGCCGCAGGCGGATGACGCCGTTGCGGTCAATAATGAACGTTTCAGGTACGCCATAAACGCCCCATTCAATCGCCGCGCGGCCATCGGTATCGGCGCCGATCGCCGTAAAGGGGTTGCCATGTTTTTCAAGCCACGGAGCGAGCTCTTCGGGCTTGTCTTTATAGTTCACGCCATAAACATCAACGCCGGCTTCTTGTGCGATTTTGGCCAGAAACGGCTGTTCGGCCTGACACGGCACACACCACGAAGCGAAAAAATTGACCACAGCAGGTTTTCCGCGCAGCGCCTGCGTCGAAAACGCATTTTGCCCCGCTAGCGCGGCAGGCAGCGTGACGTCCGGCGCGGCACGGCCAATCATCGCCGATTCCGGCTTTGCCGGATCTGTGCCGCGCATCAACGGCACGGCCACCAGCGCGACCAGCGCCACGAAAAACAAAAGCGGTATCAGGGCAAGCAACTGCGGTTTCATGCGCGCGCCCCTTTGGCATCGCGCCGCGGCGCCAGCATAGATAGAACACCGCCAAGCGCAATCAAACCCGCCCCTGCAAACAAAAGCGCAATCAACGGATGATAGTAAACCCGCACCACAAAACGCGCCGTGGTCGCGGCCGCGTCTTCATCGCCCAGCACGACATACAGCATGTCAAGTCCGCGCAGGGAAAGCGCTGCCTCGCTCGTGGATTTTTCGCTTTCAGGATACCAGCGTTTTTCCGGCGTCATGAAAAAATAGGCGGAATCGCCGCTGTCGTCTGCGACCTCACGCGCGCTGAAAACCGCTTTGTCGCGGTTGAAATTGGGGCCAATATCGGACGCGGCATTCAGCATTACAATTTCGTATCCCGCGATACGCGTGCGGTCGCCCGCAGCCATCCAGCGGATATTTTCGCTATGCGCCTGCGTCGCGCCCGCCGCGCCCGCGACCACCAGTGCAAAGCCCGCATGCGCCAGCACCATGCCGTAATAACGCGCAGGCAGGTACAAAAAGCCGCGCAAACTTCCCGCCTTGCGCAGCACGTCTTGTCCGAGCGTCAGGACAACCCACAGCGCGCCCAGCATCGATATCATCACCACAGGGCCGGACGGCAGCGGCGAAAACACCATCACCGCGCCTGCCGCCGCCGTCAGCAGCAGCGGCGCGGCAAAGCGGCGCAGGGTTGTTTGCGGCTTACCCGCACGCCACGGCATGGCGGGGGCAATGCCCATCATGGCCATAAACGGCAGCAACATCGGCAGCAGCACTGCCGCATAATAAGGCGCACCCACCGATACGCTGCCCAGCCCCAGCGCAGACATAAACAGCGGATAGAGCGTGCCCATGAAAACCGTGGCAACGCAGGCAAACAGAAATACGTTGTTGAGCAACAAAACCGTTTCGCGGCTGAACGGACGAAACAGTGCCGCGCCGCGGATATACGGCGCGCGCAGCGCATATAAAAACAGCGCGCCGCCCGTCGCCAGCCCCAGCAGCACCAGAAGGAAAACCCCGCGCGCCGGGTCCAGCGCGAAAGCATGCACCGACGTCAAAACACCCGAGCGCACCAGAAACGCCCCAAGCAGCGACAGGCTGAAGGCCAGAATAGCGAGAAAAATCGTCCAGTTTTTCATCGCGCCGCGCTTTTCCAAAACCGACAGGCAATGCAGCAGCGCCGTACCTGCCAGCCACGGCATCAGGGCCGCGTTTTCAACCGGATCCCAAAACCAGAAGCCGCCCCAGCCCAGTTCGTAATAAGCCCAGATAGACCCCAGCGCGATACCCACTGTCAACGCCGCCCAGGCCGCAAGCATCCACGGACGCAGAAAAGCAGCCCATGTGCTGTCGATTTTCTTTTCCAGCAGCGCCGCCATGGCAAAGCAAAAAGATACTGAAAACCCGACATAGCCCGCATACAGAAACGGCGGATGGATGGCGAGCGCAGGGTCTTGCAAAACCGGGTTGAGGCCAAGGCCTTCAGGCGGCGCCGGATCAAGACGCAAAAAGGGATTGGACGCTGTGAGGACGAACAGCATAAACCCCGCCGTAATCATCGCCTGAAAGCCCAGCGCGCGCGCCTGCAGCGTCGGCGGCAGGTGGCTGCCCTTTTGCGCAATCATCGCGCTCCAGAACGACAGCATCCACACCCATAACAACATGGACCCTTCGTGGTTGCCCCATGTGCCCGCCAGTTTATAAAGAAGCGGCTTGAGGGTGTGGCTGTTCTCAACCACGTTCTTGACTGAAAAATCCGACAGCGCATAGGCATGCATCAGGGCAACAAAGGCAATCGTGCAAAGCCCCAGCGACGACCATGCGGCCTGACGTCCGAAAATCATCCAGCTGCGGCGGTTTTGCGCCGCGCCCATCATGGGCACCACCGACTGCAAAAGCGCCAGCATGAAAGCGAGTATCAGGGCGAAATGACCAAGTTCGATAATCATGGCGTACCTGCATCCTGCTGCATCAGGCGGGCTTTGCCTTCTTCGTGGCCTTGTTTGAGGGCCTTGGCAACTTCGGGCGGCATGTAGTTTTCATCATGCTTGGCCAGAAGCTCGCTTGCCTTGAAATCGCCGTTATCACCGATAGTGCCTGTCGCAACCACGCCCTGTCCTTCACGGAACAGGTCGGGCAGGATACCGGTATAATGCACCGTGATGCGCGCATCGCCATCGGTGACGCTGAAACTGGTTTTGGCTTCCTGCGTGCTTTTGACCACAGATCCTTCTTCGACCAGACCGCCAAGACGGAAACGCTGTCCAACTGCCACGCGCGTATCGCCAGCCGTGCGCATCTGGGCAATTTCGCGGGGGCTGTAGAAATAGGAAATATTATCGCGCAGGGCATAAAGCGACAAACCGACCGCCCCCGAAAGCGACAGCAGAACGAAAATCACAAAATAAAGCCGCTGGCGTTTTTTCATGATGCGGCATCATCCCCGCGGCGGATATCGATGCCCATCTTGCGCGCGGCGCGGCGGGCGGCGGCATAGGCAAAAACGGATTGGACAAGAACCGCCAGCAGAACCAGCGCCGCAGATACGTAGGCAAGGGCGATATATTGCGCGTGGCTGAGGTTTTCGATGGTCATGACAATCCGCCCCCTGCCAGCTGCTGCTGACGCGCGGCGATACGGCGGCGCAGAATTTCGGCATCAAGCCGCAGCAGGACCACGGCAACAAAAAACATTTTAAACGCCAGCGCCATCACCAGCAGCGGCTTTAGCATGCTGCCGTCAATCGCGGGTGCATCCAGCCGCGTCAGGCTGGCGGGCTGGTGCAGCGTATTCCACCAATCGACAGAGAATTTGATAATCGGAATATTCACAAGCCCGATGATAAGCAAAATCGCACCAGCGTTGATGCCGCGCTGCGGATCATCGAAAGCATCGGACAAAACGATATACCCAAGATACAGAAAAAACAGCACCAGCACGGATGTCATGCGCGCATCCCACGCCCACCATGTGCCCCACATCGGCTGGCCCCACAACGCGCCCGTAACCAGACATATCAGCGTGAAGGCGGCGCCGATGGGCGCGGCGGCACGGGCGTAAAGCTCGGCAACCACATGTTTCCAGACAAATCCGGTGATCGCGGCAATCGCCATGCTGGTATAAATGAACAGCGCCATCCATGCCGCCGGCACATGCACGTACATGATGCGCACGGTTTCTTTTTGCTGGTAGTCGGGCGGAGAGGACACCAGCGCAAGCCAGAGCCCCGCCCCCAAAAGCGCCACGCACAAAACCGCCGCCAGCGGCATCACCACACGGGCCAGCGCAAGAAAGCGGGTAGGATTGGCAAAGCGGCGGATCACGATGACCTCATATTCGTCGTCAGGCTGGCAGCAGCGGCAACCGGCACCAGCGGCGAGGCCAGCAGCAGCAGCGCCGCCTGCAACAGCAGATAGGCTTTGACGGGCATGGCCATCATCGCGGCAGAAACGGCCATACCACCCAAAAGCAGCATGGGCGTGTAAAGCGGCAGCACGATTACCACCAGCAAAAGCCCGGGGCGGCGGCTGCCCAGCGTCAGGGCCGCGCCAAGCCCGCCCAACAGGCTGAGATATAACGTGCCCATCAGCAAAGACAAGAGCAAAACAGGCAAAGCGCCAAACGGCATGAACAGCATCGGCGCCGCGACAAGCACGGCAGGCAGCAGCAAAAACCCGCCCAAAATCCAGTGCGACAGCATTTTAGCCGCGACAATCTGCCACGCCGGCAGCGGCGAGAGCAAAAGCAAATCCAGCGTGCCGTCGGCATAATCGCGGTGATACACCGATTCAAGCGTTAGCAGCGCAGAGAGGACCGCCGCAGTCCAGATAATCCCCGCGCCCGCGCGGCCAATCAACGCCGCATCGCCGCCCATGGCCAGCGCGAATACCGTGACCACCATCAAAAAAAAGAACAGCGTGACCAGACCTTCGGACCCGCGGCCGAGCGTGAGGCGCAGATCGCGCGCGACAAGGGCAAGCAGCGCCGCCATCATGCCGCCTGCCTTGGCGCGCCCAGCACCGCCGTTTGCATCGCCGCGATATCGGGATGGTGATGCGTCGCCATCACGATCATGCCGCCCGCCGCGACATGGGCTGCCATCGCCCGTGACAGCAGCGCGATGGCTTTGTCATCCAGCGCGTTGAAAGGCTCGTCCATCAACCAGAGCGGGCTTTGTTTCATCGCCATGCGCGCCAGCGACAAACGGCGTTTCTGCCCCGCCGACAAAACGCGCACAGGCGTATCCGCCAGCGCGGCCAGCCCCAGCGCCGCCAGCGCCGCTGAGACCCCCGCCGCAGGATTTTCAAGCCGCCAGAGCTGCGCCCAGAACCGCAGGTTTTCCGCGGCAGTTTCCAGAAGTTTTAAATCGCGGTCGTCGGCGGGCAGGAAGGCAAAGCGGGCGTTATGCGCCTCGCGCCCATTTTCCAAAATATCTGCGCCATCCCACAATATGCGTCCGGCCCGCACCGGCAGCGCCCCCGCCATCATACGTAAAAGACTGGTCTTGCCCGTACCGTTATCGCCCGCCAGACGCAGCACCGCACCAGGCGCGAGGGAGGCGGAAAAGTTTTGGAAAAGCAAACGGCTACCGCGGATGCAGGTCACATCCGACAGATGCAGGGTTGAAGAAAAAAGCCGTTTCGCCATGACCGGTCTTTGGCCTATATTAATGTCTGTTAACGCGGCGCATCGCCGCCCTGCGCCCGCGCGCGGGCCGACTATAGACCATTCAGCCCCGAGTTACAAAATCTTAGGGAAGCTGCTTTATAGTCGGAAAAGAGGCCTTTCCGGCCGCCCCCACGGCGGCCTTATCCACCGGATACCCAAGGGAGTTTTCAAACGTGACCACCACCGGACATGATACGCTCAAGACCCGCAAAACCCTCACCGTCGATGGCAAGGAGTATGACTACTTCAGCCTGAGCGAAGCGGCCAAGAGCATCGGCGATATCACGAAGCTACCCTATTCCCTGAAAGTGCTGCTGGAAAACCTGCTGCGTTTCGAAGATGGCCAGAGCGTCAGCACCGACGACGTGAAGGCTGTGGCCGAGTGGCTGAAAGATAAAAAAAGCACCCGCGAGATCGCCTACCGCCCCGCGCGCGTGCTGATGCAGGATTTCACCGGCGTGCCCGCCGTGGTCGACCTCGCCGCGATGCGCGATGCGATGGTGACGCTGGGCGGCGACCCGAAAAAAATCAACCCGCTCGCGAACGTTGACCTTGTCATCGACCACTCGGTCATGGTCGACGATTTCGGCAGCCCGAAAGCCTTCGAAGCGAACGTCAAGCGCGAGTTCGAACGCAACATGGAGCGCTATGTGTTCCTGCGCTGGGGGTCCAAAGCCTTCAACCGTTTCCGCGTCGTGCCCCCGGGCACCGGCATTTGCCATCAGGTCAACCTTGAATATCTGTCGCAAACCGTCTGGACCGAAGAAGACGAAAGCAAACAGGGCCGCACCGTGGCCTATCCCGACACGCTGGTCGGCACCGACAGCCACACCACCATGGTGAACGGCCTTGCGGTTCTCGGCTGGGGCGTTGGCGGTATCGAGGCGGAAGCCGCGATGCTAGGCCAGCCCGTATCCATGCTTATCCCCGAAGTCATCGGCTTCAAACTGACGGGCCAGATGAAAGAAGGCACGACGGCGACCGACCTCGTTCTCATGGTCACGCAAATGCTGCGCAAAAAAGGCGTGGTCAACAAATTCGTTGAATTCTACGGCAGCGGCCTTAACAACCTGTCGCTGGCCGACCGCGCGACGATTGCCAACATGGCGCCCGAATACGGCGCGACCTGCGGCTTCTTTCCCATCGACAACGAAACGCTGAACTATCTGCGTTTCACCGGCCGCGACGAACACCGCGTCAAGCTGGTCGAAGAATACGCGAAGGCACAGGGCATGTGGCGCGATGCAAACAGCCCCGACCCCGTTTTCACCGATACGCTGGAGCTGGACCTCGGCGCTGTCGAGCCTTCGCTGGCAGGCCCCAAGCGCCCGCAAGACCGCGTGGCGCTGGCCAAAGCCGCCGCGAATTTCAACGAAGTACTGGCCGCGGACGTCGGCGCCGACAAGACCAAAACATCGGTTGCGGTCAAAGGCCACGATTTCAGCATGGAACACGGCCATGTGACGATTGCCGCCATCACCAGCTGCACCAACACGTCAAACCCGTCGGTCATGATCGGCGCGGGTCTTGTCGCGCGCAAAGCACGCGAACGCGGCCTGACAGTGAAACCGTGGGTCAAAACCTCCCTCGCGCCGGGCTCTCAGGTCGTGACGGATTATCTTGAAAAGGCCGGCCTGCAAAAAGACCTCGATGCCCTCGGCTTCAACCTTGTCGGTTATGGCTGCACGACCTGCATCGGCAACTCGGGCCCGCTGCCCGAAGCCATCGAAAACGCCATCAAGGAAGGCGACCTGACGGTTGCGGGCGTTCTGTCGGGTAACCGCAACTTCGAAGGCCGCATCCATCCGTTCGTCAAGGCGAACTATCTCGCCTCCCCGCCGCTGGTTGTCGCTTATGCGCTGGCGGGTTCGATGAAAATCGACCTTTCCATCGATCCGATCGGCATCGACAAGGACGGCAAGGCCGTTTACCTGAAAGACATCTGGCCGTCGCAGGCCGAGGTGCAGGCAGCACTTGCGCAGGCGCTGACGTCGGAGATGTTCAAATCCCGCTACGCCAACGTGTTCGAAGGCCCCGCCGAATGGCAAGGCGTCAAAACGTCGGGCGGCATGACCTATAACTGGGATAACGGCTCCACCTATGTGCAGAACCCGCCGTACTTCACCAATATCTCCAAACAGACAGACGCCGTGCATGACATCAAGGGCGCCTATCTGCTGGGCGTTTTCGGTGATTCCATCACGACCGACCACATCTCGCCCGCAGGTTCGATCAAAAAAGACAGCCCGGCTGGCAAATACCTGATCGGCCACCGCGTCACGCCGGCGGATTTCAACTCCTACGGCGCGCGGCGCGGCAACCACGAAGTGATGATGCGCGGCACGTTCGCCAACATCCGTATCAAAAACGAAATGGTGCCGGGCGTCGAAGGCGGCGTGACCAAACACGTCCCCACCGGTGAAGTGATGCCGATTTACGATGCCGCGATGAAATATGTCGGCGCCAAAACGCCGCTGCTGATTATCGCGGGCAAGGAATACGGCACGGGCTCGTCGCGTGACTGGGCGGCCAAAGGCACGAACCTTCTGGGCGTCAAGGCCGTGATTGCGGAAAGCTTCGAGCGCATCCACCGCTCGAACCTTGTTGGCATGGGCGTACTGCCGCTGCAATTCAAGGATGGCCAGACGCGCGCCGACCTGAAGCTGACCGGCAACGAAAGCTTTGACGTGACGGGTATCGAAAGCGGCCTTAAACCCCGCATGGATCTGACCGTCACGATGAAACGCGAAAACGGCGCGGTCGAAACCTTCACGGTTCTGTGCCGCATCGATACGCTGGATGAAATCGAATACTTCAAAAACGGCGGCATCCTGCACTACGTACTGCGTGCCATCGCCCGCGCGGCGTAAGGCACAACCAGACTTAAACAAGCGGAGGGGTTTCGCATGAAAACATCCAGATGGGCCGGCAGTTTGCTGGCGGCGCTTCTTTTGTTCAGTCCCGTTGCGGAGGCACAGGTTATCCTGGAGGCTCTGCCGGGCGAAGAAAAAGACGGCCCGCCCGAACCGCCGCCGGAGTCGTATAACGAAGCGCCGGTGAAGGTCGATAAAAGCTGGATGGAATACAAAGACCCCTATTTGCAGGCGCAGAAAATCCTGTCAAACCCGCACCGCACCGCCGAAGAAGTCGGCGACTGGTTCAAAGGGTTGGCCGCAGATCTGATGACCCACAAACCGGCGGAAATTGAAAACAAGATCCGCGAATACCGTCCCGTTTTCAGCGAAAAAGGCTTCCGCGAATTTGTAACCTACATGCGCGATGCCAAAGTGCTGGATATGGTGAACCTGCGTGGCAATGAAATGTCGACGATTGCGACGTCGAACCCCGCTTTTGTCGCGAGCGGCCCCATCGGGGGTGTTTATGCGTGGAACGTGACGCTGCCGCTGCTTATCAGCTTTTATAAAATCGACGAGAACGGTGAACACCAGCAGGTCGCCGGCGGTAACTTCGAAGCGCAGGCGATTATTATCCGCACGGATGCCGAAAACGCTCCCGAAGGCATGGTGATTGACGGCTGGCGCGTGGTCCGCTCGACAAACGCACGCTAGACAGGTGCCTGCCGCCTAGCCGCCGCCTTTCCCGCCAAACAGCGCATCCATCGCCTGCATATGTTTTTGCTTGCGCTCGATTTCCGCGCTGACGCGCTGTTTTTCCACCTCGAGAGATTGCAAATATTCACGCAATTCATCCACCGACATTTTGTCGAGCGGGCGCAGGGCGGGTTTTTTGTTTTTCGGCTCTGAATCCTCGTCGAAAATCATGCTATGCTCCTTTGGGGTTGGCCTGTCCTGCCGATGACATCCGCCTTCACTATAAATACAGCCCGCGGGGAAATCCAGACCGTGAAAAAAGCGCCTGACCTTCCGCAAACAATGACAGCTGCCATCATCCGCGACCAGAAACTGGTCACGGCAGAAGTGCCCGTCCCGATGCCGCGCGCGGGCGAGGTGCTGGTGCGTGTGCGCGCCGCCGGCGTCAATCGTCCCGATCTTTTGCAGCGCCGCGGGCTTTATCCGCCGCCGGAGGGCGTGACCGATATTCCCGGACTTGAAATTTCCGGCGACGTGGTGATGACAGGCAGCGGCGTCAGCGGAATCAAGACGGGGCAGAAAATCTGCGCACTGGTTGCAGGCGGCGGCTATGCGGAATATTGCGTTGTGCCCGCCGTGCAGTGTCTGCCGCTGCCGAAAAATCTGGGCTGGATTGCGGCAGCAGGAATCCCTGAAACATTTTTTACCGTCTGGACGAATTTATTCGAACGCGGCGGGCTGCAAAAAGGAGAGCGCGTGCTGGTGCACGGCGGCGCCTCCGGCATCGGCACGACGGCGATACAGATGGCGCGTGCTTTTGGCGCCAAGGTTTATGTGACCGCCGGCAGCGACGTTAAATGCACCGCCTGCCTGAAGCTGGGCGCAAACAAGGCCATCAACTACAGAGCGGCGGAATTCGATACCGAAATTTTGCGCGAAACCGACGGCAAGGGCGTTGATGTGATACTGGATATGGTGGGCGGGGATTATATTCCGCGCAACCTGAAAATCCTGGCCCCCGGCGGGCGCCATGTCAGCATCGCCATGCAGCGCGGCCGCAGCGCCGAGATTGATATTTTTCAAATCATGTCAAAACGTCTGGTCATGACCGGATCGACCCTGCGGCCGCAAAGCACGGCGGCCAAGGGCAAAATCGCCAAGGCGCTCAAGAAAAACGTCTGGCCGTTTATCGCCCGCAAGCGAATCACTCCGGTCATCGACCGCATCTATGCCCTGTCCGAAGCGCAGGCCGCCCACGACTATCTGGAGGCCGGACAGCATTTCGGCAAGGTTATTTTGCGGGTCAATACCGCCGAAAAACCCTGAAAACATTCCATTTATTACCTTTTAGGGGGTGGCGGGGATTCATTTTCTTCTACCCGAAGGCATTTTATGGCATTATAATTTCCTGATTAAGTATCAGGATAGCCGCAATGCGCCATATCACCATCGTCATCGAACACCAGCCGGAAAACGTTTATCTGGCCACGAGCGACGATATGCCCGGCTTTAACGTCGAGCATGAGGATCGGGAGCAGATTTTTGAGCTGTCGCGCACGCTGGCTCTCGAATACCTGCAAATGGATAACGTCAAAGCGGATGAAGTCGTTTTTGATTTTGAGGTCAGACAATGAGCACCGGTATTCCACGCACGCACCACGAAGTCGTCCGCGCCGCCCGTGAACTCGGCTACACCTACGACCATACCAGCGGCGGCCACGTGTTTTACACCAAGGAAAATCCGGATTCTAAACTCGGCCAGCAAAAGCGTCTGGTCATTCCGACGGATATCAAAACCGAAAAAACCCTGCGCAATATTCTGGACGGCATGGGCTACTTTACCGCCAATGGCCTGAACAAAAACGGCCAGCCCAAAGTACGCGAAAAGGCAGTAACCACGCCTGAAAACGAGACTTACAAGCTGGAAACCCGCTTCATTCAGGATACACGCCAATGGAAACAGATGATGCGGCAGCATATGCGCCACAGCGAGCTGGTAGCACACCCCGGCCCCGCACCGGTGGCACAAGGCTTCACCCCCTCGCCCTTCGGCCCCAGAGGCCTGAAGCGATGAGCGGCACGGCGCTCAGTCCGGATTTCAACACCTCCAGCGACAAATGTATATAAATTTGAGAAAAATGCCGATGTTGTACTGAGCGTACGCATCAGCACACCCGCCGCTACGATCTATCAAAACTATGATTTCTTGGGCCGCACGCTGATCACGCAAAACGGCCAGACCGGCAGCAGTCCGCAAATCACGCCCTTCGGCCAGCTGGACCGCGAATCGCTTGAATTTATGCATGCCAAGCTTTGCGAATTGGGCGGCAGCCCCCCCCAGCTATGCCTGCCCTGCCGCAAGAAGGCCCGCGCCGCGGCCTTGCCAAACCCCGCAGCGAGCCTGCGTAAATCTCTTATAATACAATCACTTGAAAACATCCTCCGCCACGGGGCTGTGGATTATTTTCTGGACTTTCCGCGCTATTCCCTTATGATGGCGACGTTTTCCCAAAACGATTGAACCTGTTTCAGTCGTCGCTGCTTTTCCCAAGTGGCGCGTGCGTATGAACTATATCCGCCGTTTGGGGCCGGAATTTAGAAGCAAGGAGACTATCACATGGCCTATCCCCTGATGCCCAAAGCCACCGCGTCGTGGCTGGTCGACAACACGACCTTGACGTTTGATCAAATCGCCGAATTCTGCGGCCTGCACCCGCTGGAAGTTCAAGCCCTCGCCGATGGCGAAGTGAACGCCGGCATCATGGGCGCAAACCCCATCCTGAATGGCGAGCTGACGCCTGAAGAAATCGCGCGCTGCGAAAAAACCAGCAGCGCGAAGCTGAAAATGCTCAAAACCGACCTGCCCAAGCCGCGCGCTCGCGCGAAGGGTCCGCGCTATACGCCTGTCGTCAAGCGCGCGGAAAAGCCGAACGCGGTTTTGTACCTGCTGAAGCGCTATCCGGAACTGGCGGACGTGCAAATCGCCAAACTCATCGGCTCGACCAAGCCGACGGTTGAATCCATCCGGAGCAAAACGCATCCGCTGATGACGTCGCTGAAACCGACCGACCCGCTGTCAATCGGCCTTTGCACAGGCGAAGAGCTGGAAAAAGCCGTGCGCCGTGCCCAGCGCCGCGTCCAGCGCGAAGCGAAAGCTGCCGGCAAACCCATCCCGACTTTCGGCAATGATGCCGCCGAAGAAACTGCGGCCAACGCGCCTGCACCGTCCATGGCGCCCGCTGCTATCGAAAGCGGCAAAACACCCGCTCTCGATGACCTTGACGATTTGAACATCGATGACGAAGACGATGCCCGCGCCAACGGTTAAAGCACCGCAAACGCCATAAAAAAAGCCCCCGCAGTGCGCGGGGGCTTTTTTGTTGAAGGCAAACGGCACTTAATGCACGGTGCCTTCCTGCAATCTTTCTATGCGCTCTTTGATATGGAGCTTTTGTTCCTTCAGGCGACGAATCTGCGCCTCGTCTCTGGCTGCGTGTTTCAATTCGACCTTCAGGCGGTTTTCGAGGTCTTCGTGTTTTTTTTGCAGCGCGGACAGATGTGCTGTGGCCATAGTTGTCTTCTCCTTCAATGTAAGGAAATGGCGTTTCGTCGATTGTTCTTTCATCATATCAGGAGATGTTTGAGAAAATCTTAACGCTGCGCAGCAAAATCACCCCTGCAGGAACGCCTTGATTTCATTGACGCATTCAAGCGGCTTTTCGATGGGCAGCATATGCCCCGCTTCCTCGGCGATCACAAACGTGCTCTGGGGCAGCATATCGGCCAAGGCCTGCGCCCCTGCAAGCGGCGTCATCTTGTCACTGTCCGCAGCCAGCACCAGCGCAGGTTTTTGCACCCGCGCCGCCGCTGCCGCCGCGCCCTTGTAGGCATTGCACGCCGCAAGATCATGGCCGATCGCCGCGGACGGCACGGCGGCCATCATATGGCCAAGGACCGTGCGCAGCGTATCTGCCTGCGCATGTGCGCGGTAGACGCCCCATTTGGCGACCATATCAGCCGCCGCCGCCGGATTGTCACGCGCGGTTTGCAGCAAATCGGGATGCACCGGCATTTCCGCCGCCGCCCCGAGCAGCACGGCCGCGCGGATGCGCGGATGCGCCGCGGCCTCCAGCGCCGCCAAGGCGCCCATCGAATGGCCCAGCAGCACAACATCATATTCGGCGGGAATAGCGTCGATTTCGCGCCCCAGCCACGCGGCCATCGCGGGGATATCGACCAGCAAAGCATCGCCGCGCCGCGCGTCATGTCCGGGCAAAGTTACGGCCTTGAGGGCGAAATCGAGCAAATGCGGCGCGAGCGCCCCGAAAAAGCTGCCCTGCAGACCTGCGCCATGAACGGCGATGATAAGGATGCGTTTTGTCATGTCTTCAGACTAAAGCAGGCGGGGACAAATGAAAACAGGCACCAAAAAAAACCGCCCTCGAAAGGGCGGGGTGAAAGGTATCACGAGGAGGCACAGATGAAGGTCAAACTTCAGAATTCCGTAGGAAGCATATTCACAAAGGTAAAGAATGTGTTCCTAGTTTCAGAATACACCCTTCGCCGTTAAAGGAAGATTAACGGCGTTAAGTCGTAAATTCACGAATTGTTAAGATTTATATATCACCCTGTTTTATCAGGATTTTTCTTCGCTATCGGGCAGCTTTGCGGCGGACGCGGCCTCCGGTTTGCGGCGGCGGCGCGGGCGGCGTTTAGACTTTTCACCCTGCGGTTTGAGGCGAGTCGGCTTCAGCTCCTTCGCTTCTTCCAGAATGGGATAGGCGATGAGGGAGATATAACTGTTGATGCGGCGGAAATCGCGCAGGATGTCGAGGTGCAGGCTGGAAGTCGCCAGCGTTTCCACGACCCCTTCGCGCAGGCGTTTGAAATGGCTTTCGGAAGCCATCATTTCCTGATTGCGCAGCACGGCTTTTTCTTCGAACAGCTGGCGCGCCATTTTGACATCGCCCGTCATGAACACGTTCTGGGCCAGCGCCATGCTGTCCATCACGCGCGCATGCAGCGCTGAAATCTCCCCGAAGCCCTGCCGCGAGAAGTTATCCTGATTGCGGATTTTTTTCATCGCCAGCTCCATCAGGCTTTTGTCGATAATATCGCCGATGTGTTCCAGATTGGTCGAGAACGTCAAAATCTGCATATAACGGCGGCTGTCACGTTTTTCGAGCGGCTGGTTCGACAAACGCGCCAGATAGGTTTTGATCGACTCATAAAGACTGTCGACGACCGCTTCCTGATCCCGGATAGACTGCACCTGACGCATGTTATTGGCGCGCAGCGCCTCCAGCGTATCGCGCATCATGCCCTGAATAATATCGGATACGCGCAGGGTTTCGCGCGCAACGCAGGCCAGCGCCGCCGCCGGCGTGGAAATCGCCGTCGGGTCGAGATAACGCGGCAGGCTTTCGTCTTCTTCGCGCGGACGGTCCGGCAGGATTTTTTCAGATAGGCGCGTCAGCGGCCCGATGAACGGCATGAACATCACCGCCAGCGCAAGGTTGAAAGCCGTGTGGAAATTCACCAGCTGGCGCGCGGGGTCGGAGTCGAATTCGGCAATCAGCGGTTCCACCTGCGACAAAAGCGGCAGGCAGATCAAAACGCCGAGCGAGCGGATCAACAGGTTGCCAAGCGGCACGCGGCGGCCCGCCGGAATATC
The DNA here is from genome assembly GCA_964551435.1 of uncultured Micavibrio sp. GTDB lineage: Bacteria > Pseudomonadota > Alphaproteobacteria > Micavibrionales > UBA2020 > UBA2020. The sequence goes on along the minus strand of CAZKBS010000001.1, from coordinate 441,265 downwards.
GCGCAGGGTCATGATGACCGGCGCAATCGCGCCGCCGATATTCGCGCCCAGAACAAGTGCAAAACCCAGATGCAGCGGAATCGTGCCCACCGCAACGAACGACATGAAAATCAGGATCATGCCAAGGCTGGAGTGCACAATCCACGTCAGAAGCGCGGCAAGCAAGATTGCGAGCACCGGCTGGCTGCTCAGCGGCTCCAAAAGAACATGCACGGCTTCGGACTGGCCAAGCGGTCCGGCGACGGTTTTAATCATACCCAGCGAAATCAGGATAAGACCCAACCCGACAAGGCTGCGGCCGACGTGTTTGTACTGGCTTTCCTCCATCGTCTTATTGACGATATAGCCCGCCGCCAGCAGCACCGGCAAAAGCCAACCCAGATCGCGCGACAACAGCTGCGCCGCCAGCGTGGTGCCGACATCGGCCCCCAGCATCACGGCCAGCGCACCGGAAATGGTCACGATATTACGCGCCGCGAAAGAGCTGACAATCAAACTGGCCGCAGTCGAGGATTGCAAAAGCGCCGCCACGCAAACGCCGACGCCAAAAGCCTTGAAGCGGTTGCTGGTCGAATGGGAAATCACGCGGCGCAGCGATGCGCCAAAAGCGCGGTTCAGCCCCGTGCTGACCATGCTGACGCCCCACAGCAACAAGCACACGCCGCCCACGATGTGCAAAAGCACTTCGCTGGCATTCATTCCGGTGTCTGGCAGTTCGGCGGGTGTCATCTCTTGGACTTGCGGCCTTCCTGTTAAATAATGTGCGTGACGCGCCATGCCTTTTCGGGGGCCGGCGCGACACTTGTCTCTATTTCCGCGTTGATACGCTGTTCTTGTTATTGCGCGCGAAAGGCGTCAGGCGAGGCAAAGTCCCTTAATGGACGGCAGCCCAGACCTTTCTTTTCGCGGCCAGCATGATGCCAGCAAAAACAAACATGAACAGCATGACCTTGATACCCATTTTCTTGCGCTGTTCCATGTGCGGTTCGCCCGCCCAGGCCAGAAACTGGGTCACGTCTTTGGACATTTGCTCGACCGTGGCATTGGTGCCATCGGCATAGCTGACAGCGCCTTCGACCAGCGGCGGCGCCATCGCAATCATGTGGCCAGGGAAGTATTTGTTCCAGTGCATGCCGGAGGGAACTTCCACCTTTTCGCCTTTTTCATCCACGGAGGGCGGCGCTTCGTAGCCGGTCAGCAGCGCATGAATGTAGTCTTCATGATTGTGGCGGGCCTTGACGACCAGCGACAGGTCGGGCGGCAGCGCGCCGCCGTTGGCCGCACGGGCGGCCTTGTCGTTCGCAAAGGGGGATTTGAAGCGGTCAGCCGGACGCGCGGCGCGTTCGAACATCTCGCCATCATCATTCGGGCCGTCAACAACGGTATATTCTGCGGCAATCGCCTTGATTTCATCGTCGTTATACCCAAGCCCCGCAAGGTTGCGGTAGGACAAAAGCTTCATGCCGTGGCAAGCGGAGCAAACCTGCTTGTACACCTGAAAACCGCGCTGCAGCGACGCCTTGTCATAGGTGCCGAAGATGCCCTGATGGCTCCAGTGCTGTTTGGGCGGCTGGACGCTTTCGGCGGCAGGCGCGGGCGCACTGAAGGCCACAAGAGCAGCCAGAACGAGCGGGAGGGATTTTTTATACATGATTATTGGTTCCCTTTCGATGCGCCGCAGGCTTCGTCAATGCTGTTCGGCACGGGCAGGGTTTTCTCCTTGCGCGCCAGATACGGCAGAATGACGAGGAAGTGCGCGAAGTAATAAAGCGTAGCAACCTGACCGGCAATGACCGGCCAGCCTTCGGGCAGTTGCGCGCCGGTATAGCCGAGGGTAATGAACGAAATCAGCAGAACCAGCAGGCATTTTTTGTAGATCGGGCGATAGCGCGCCGACTTGACGGGCGAGGTGTCAATCCACGGCAGCGCGACCAGCAGCAGGATCGAGCCGAACATCGCCAGAACGCCTTGCAGCGCGGCGGGGATGATGACGACCTTCAGGTAGGCCGCAGCCGAGGGCTGCTCCAGATGCGTCGTTGCAATCGCAAGCAGGGTGATGAGCACCAGACCGCCCAGAAGCGTGCCGATACCCATGAACGCCATTTTGCGTTTTTTCGCGTCATTTTTGAAATAGACAAAAGCCGCGGGGAAGGCCAGCAGCAAACCGGCCATGGCCAGCAGCGCCAGCACTACCGTGAAGTCGTACACGAAAGACTTCAGAATCGCGTAGAACGGCAGGAAGTACCATTCCGGCACGATATGCGGCGGCGTCACCATGGAGTCATAGGCCTTGAAGTGGTCGAATTCGGTCAGGGCCAGCGGCGCGAAAAACACCGTGCCGAGGAAGACCGTCAGGAACACGACCAGCGCGAAGCCGTCTTTGGACGTGAAATACGGGTGGAAGGGCAGCGTGTCCTTTTCCGATTTCGGCTCGACGCCCGCGGGGTTGTTGGACCCCGTGATGTGCAGTGCCCAGACGTGGATGAACACAACGCCAAGGATAACGAAGGGCAGCAGGAAGTGCAGGGCAAAGAAACGGTTCAGCGTCGGGTTGTCGACGGAGAAGCCGCCCCAGAGCCAGGTCACCAGACCATCGCCGATAAGCGGGAATTTGGCAAAGAGGCTGGTGATAACAGTCACGCCCCAGCCGGACATCTGGCTCCATGGCAGGGCATAGCCCATAAACGCGGTCGCCATCATCAGAAGGAAAATCACCACGCCGACGATCCACAGGATCTCGCGCGGTTTTTTGTAGGAACCGAAATAAAGCCCGCGCATGATGTGGATATAGACGGCGATAAAGAAGAACGACGCGCCGTTCATATGAACGTAGCGCAGCAGCCAGCCGTAGTTGACGTCGCGCATGATGCGCTCGACGCTATTGAACGCCATATCGACGTGCGGCGTGTAGCTCATGGCCAAAACGACACCGGAGACGATCATGATGATCAGCATGGTGAGCGCCATGCCGCCGAAGCTCCAGAGATAGTTGGCGTTCTTCGGCATCGGGAATACGCCGTATTCCTTGATGAGCATCGTGAAAATCGGCAGACGCTCGTCAATCCACTGGACGACGGGGTTTTGGAATTTTTCTGTCTGTGCGGGACGGGACATGGCGGATGCTTTCTATCTTAAATCCGGAAGAGGCCGGAAGTTAACCGATGCGGATGAGCGTACCGGAAACGAATTCATACGGCGGAACGGCAAGGTTTTTCGGCGCGGGACCTTTGCGGATGCGGCCGGACTTGTCGTAGTGGGAACCATGGCAGGGGCAGAACCAGCCTTGGTAATCGCCTTTCACGTCTGTCGCTTTGCTGCCCATCGGAATGCAGCCGAGGTGCGTGCACACGCCGATCAGCACCAGCCATTCGTCATGGCCGGACTTGACGCGCGACTGGTCGCTTTGCGGATCGCGCAGATCCTGCCACGCTTCGGCGCGGATTTCGGCGATTTCTTCGGCGCTGCGGCGGTGAACGAACACCGGCTTGCCGCGCCAGACAACCGTAATGGTCTGACCTGCTTCAATGCTGGAGACATCTACTTCGGTCGAAGCGAGCGCGAGCGTGTCCGCAGCAGGGCTCATGCTGTCGACGAGCGGCCAGACAGCCGTGCCCGCAGCAACCGCACCCATTGCGCCAGCTGTCAGGTACAGAAAATCGCGGCGGGTTTCACCCTCTGCGTGGCCGGCGTGTTGTTTTTTGGTCGAGTCCATTGTTATTCTTCCTTTTTTCTGGACTTACATCCTGAGTAAGGTCATGCTGAAAAAACTGTCGGGCGGTATCCTCGGCAGACCTGCCGGATCAAAGACATAAACTGAGCGGAGGACGGGCCCGACCCGCTTTCCGCAGATACTACCCTAATCAAAAACCAAAATAAACGACCCCACGTTAAAAAAATACGCTTTTATGGATAATCATTCCCTGCGTAAAAGTTTTATTCCTCAAGTGGATGGCCGCGCCCTTGATGCCATAAAAGCATGCGCGGCCATACTTATGGTTATTGACCATATAAACACGACCCTTTTGTCCGGCGCGCGGCCCGAAATGTTTCTGTTGGGGCGCGCGGTATTCCCGCTGTTTTGCTACGCCATCGCCGTCGGCCTTTTGAAGGCAGGACCGGCGCAGGGTCCGTCCTATGGTTTCAAACGTTATGCCCCGCGCCTGCTGCTGTTCGCGCTGCTGACCGAACCCATCGCACAGCTCAGCCGCGATATCGGGCCAACGGGCAACGTACTGTTCACCCTCGGCCTTGGCGCGGCGCTAGCGGGGCTCAGCTACCGGCTGAAAGACTGGCACATCGCGCTCGGTTGTCTTTTGTCGGTGGGGCTGATGTACTTCCCCTCGCCGTTTGAATTTTCCGCCGCCGGCGTCATGCTGCCCACCGCATTCCTGCTGACACTACGGCGCCATGGCCTTGGCCTGCCTTGTCTGATCTTGCTGCTGTGCGCCGTCAACATGGGCGGGTTTCAGGAATTATTGCGTGACGACAGCGCGCCCGCGATGGCTTTTGCCGCGCTGGTGGCGCTAGCCGCCATCGTGCCGCCGGTTTTTATCATCCGCATGGCTGCCGCGCTGCCGCAGGATGGCCGTTATCTGCCAAAATATTTTCTGCATGTTTTCTATCCCCTGCATCTCTTGCTGATCGGCCTTTACGGGCGGTTTGTGCTGGGGATGAGCTTTTGATCTGAACCCGAAGAGCGCCCGCTAATGATACTTTTGATCTACCTTGTTCTCTTCGCTGTTGTTTTTTTGCTGCGCTACCGCTCGTTCAGCGGTGGGGGCATGTCGCTGCAGGTTGATGACAAAGGCCGCACCTATTATCACGCGCAGCAGCCTGTCAGCAAAAAATCGCCTCTTCTGAATGTGCGCGTCGGCCTGCCGACAGATACGCGGCTCTTTTTCAGGGTTGCGCCGGAAACCGTTCTGTCGCGCCTGCTAAAGGGCCTCGGCGTGGCCGAAGAATACCAGACCGGCGATGCAAAAACCGATGCACTGCTGTTTGTCAGCGACGATCCCGCGCTTTTTCAGGACCTGATGCAATCGCCGCGCGTGCGCACGGCCGTCGACACATTGATGGCGCAATCGCAAAAAGTACGCCTGCGCGCCTTCGGCCACCGCCTGTGGCTGGAAGTTGACAGCGTAACGCCGCAATGGATAGAGGAGAACCGTCAAAAAATCCTGACCCATCTTTGGGAAATCAGCGACATTGCCGCCAAGCGTGCGGAAATGTCACTGGATCAGGGCCCCTTCATCAGCTATGCGCAGCGCGCAGCGTTTTTCATGGTGCTGCATGCGACATTGCTGGCGGGGGGCATCGCGGGTGGCTTTGCTTATGCGGGCGGGGATGTCGGCATGCTGGATATCAGCCGTTTCATAACGGCATCGCTGGCGCTGGTGCCTCTCGCGGCGGGGCTATGGATTCTGACGCTGCTGGCAGCGCTGAAACGCAGCATGTGGCTGGTTATGGCGCTGGGCGACTTTATTCTGATCGGGCTTGCAGGACTTGTGCTGTCGGTACCGCTGCTGACACAGGAAGCCAACCGCCGCCTGCCACAAGCGCCGCCAACCGTCATCAGCAAACCGTTGCTGCAAAAAACATGCTCTGTCCATTGCAGTAAACGGCACCGCAAAAGCTCGACCACGCGCACCTATGATTTGAGCCCATCGGAATGTCTCCCCGCCGTGCGCGAGGCGCGTATGGCCGAGTTGCGCGACGGCGACTACGTCTGCGCCTCATCCGCCAAGCTGCGCTACAAACTCTCTTTCCCGTCATTGCGCGCAGAGGGGGGCGAGACATTCACGATGAGTGCAGGCCCGCAGCTGTTTGATGCGGGGGAGCGCGGTGATAACTACGATTTCCTGATACACCCCGGCGCGCTCGGGCATGCGTGGATTGACGAAGACGAAGTCCGCCGCAGCCGCACGACGCAGGACGAATAAAAATGCGCCTTGCCCTTTACCAGCCCGATATCCCGCAAAATACCGGTACCTTGATGCGTCTTTGCGTGTGCATGGGCTGCGCGATGGATGTTATCGAGCCTTGCGGGTTTATTCTATCCGATAAAAATCTCAAACGCGCGGGCATGGATTATCTGGATAGCCTTGACCTGACGCGGCATACGGATTTTGACGCCTTCCGCCGTGCGCATACAGGGCACCGCGTTGTTCTGCTGACAACCAAGAGCAGCGAATCCTTTCTGGATTTTTCCTTCCGCGCCGATGATATCCTGATGCTCGGCCGCGAAAGTGCGGGCGTGCCGGACGATGTCCACCACGCCTGCGATGCGCGCATCACCATTCCAATGGCGGCAGGCATGCGCTCGCTCAACGTTGCCATCAGCAGCGCGATGGCCTTGACCGAAGCGCTGCGCCAGACTGGCGGCTTCCCCGCAAAAGGCGCATAGGCACCATCTGCCGCGCCGCCGCGCTTGATTTTTCAAGCCGCCCCCTATTTAATGCCTGAAAACAGGAGAATCCGATGCCCGAGGCCGCGCCACAACCGCATACCGTCACCCATGCCGAAGCCATGCAATGGTTCACGGCGCTGCGCGACCGTATTTGCGCGGCTTTCGAAATGCTGGAGACGCAACTGCAAGGCACCCACAGCGACCTGCCCGCCGGAAAGTTCGAGCGCAAGACGTGGGAGCGTAAAAACGAAGACGGCAGCAGCGGGGGCGGCGGTGAAATCTCCATCATGCGCGGGCGCGTGTTTGAAAAAGTCGGCGTCAATATTTCGTCGGTCCATGGAAAGTTTTCCGACAGTTTCCGCGCGCAAATTCCGGGCGCGGCGGAAAGCGGCGGCGCCTTCATGGCCTGCGGCATCAGCCTTGTTGCGCATATGCGCTCGCCACTGGTACCCGCCGTGCACATGAACACGCGGCGCATTGAAACATCCAAAAGCTGGTTCGGCGGCGGCGCCGATATGACGCCGATGTACCTCGACGACGCGGACACCGCCGATTTTCACAGCGCGTTCAAAGCCGCCTGCGACAAACATGACCCCGCCTATTACCCCAAGTTCAAGCAGTGGTGCGATGAATATTTTTTCCTGCCGCACCGCAATGAACCGCGTGGCATTGGCGGCATTTTCTATGATTATCTGGACAGCGGCGACAAACACGCCGATTTCAGCTTTACCCGCGACGTAGGGGAAGCGTTTCTTAACATCTACCCCAAAATCGTCGCGCGCCACATGAACCGCCCGTGGACGCCGGAGATGCGCGAACACCAACTTATCAAGCGCGGACGCTATGTGGAATTCAACCTGCTCCACGACCGCGGCACGCAATTCGGCCTGAAAACCGGCGGCAATACCGAAGCGATTTTGATGTCGATGCCGCCCGAAGCGAAATGGCCCTGAGCCGCGGCGCTGTCCGCAGCTGTTTATATTTTGCGCCCGCTGATGACTTTTAACCTGTCCAGACAAGCTGTGCGGCCGGGGGCGAAATCCTGCGCCGCCCACCAATCTTCGACATCCGCCAGCAATCGCCCGACTTCGGGTCCCGCGGGTACGCCCAGTGCCAGCACGTCGTTGCCGACCACCGGAAAGCGCGGCACGCGAAACGCAGTCGCCCAGCCATAAATTTCGCGCAGGTTGCCCTCGTCGCCTTTACCGGCGGCCAGCAGCAGCAGCAAACTGCGCACGACATCATTGCCCAAACGATAGACCGCGCGGCGGGTGGTTTTTTCATCCATACGCAGATTGACATCAAAAGACGGTTCAAACAGTGCAAGCAGCTGCTGCGCCTGTTCGCGCGACAGGCGCAAATCTTCGCTGATATCAATCAAGCCCTGCACCGTGACATCCAGCACCGCCGCCAGGCGGCGCATGATAAAGCCGTGGCTTTGATATTTGTCTTCGAGCGCGACCAGCCGCCCGAGCCGCGCCGCATTCGTCGCCTCGGGCAGAAAGCGGGTGACGATGCGGTGTTCCATCATCAACTGCCAGACCTCTGCGCAGCGCGGCGCTTCGAGCAGCTTCAGGACCTCGGTGCGGATACGTTCCGCCGAGAGACGCGGAATCTGGTCGGACAGTTTTTCGCAGGCCGCCAGCGCCGCCGCATCGGCATCGCCCCGCCCCAGATGCGCGTAAAAGCGGAAAAAGCGCAAAATACGCAAAACGTCTTCGCGGATGCGCTCTTCCGCATCGCCAATAAAGGCGACGCGCCCGATGCGCAGATCTTCTATACCGCCGAAGAAATCATGCACATCCCCCTCCAGCGTCGCGTAAAGCGCGTTGAAGGTAAAATCGCGCCGCGCGGCATCGGCGCGCCAATCGTCGGTAAAGGCCACATCCGCATGACGGCCATAAGTCGCGACATCGCGGCGCAGGGTCGTAATTTCAAACGGCCTGCCATCGGCAATGGCGGTAACCGTGCCATGTTTGAGGCCCGTCGGCACCACTGCAATTTTGTCGGTTTGCAGACGCGCAATGACTTCTTCGGGCTTCAGCGGCGTGGCGATATCGATATCGATCACCTTGCGGTTGACCAGCGCATCGCGCACACAGCCGCCAACAAAACGCGCATCGCCGCCATCGCGCAGCAGAGATTCCATGACCCTGTGCGTTTCAGGCGCGACCATCCATGCCTGTTTGCTGATTTTACCCAGAAGAACGGTCACGCCGGCCCCTCGTCACCGATCACATCGATGAAATTTTTCAGCATCCCCGCTGTCGCGCCCCAGATGTGGAATTTATCCCAGTCGCAAGCATAAAAGGACCGCATGATGCCGCGAAATTCGCGGCTACTTTTGAAAATGCGGCCGGGCGTGGACAGGTACGACAGCGGCACGTCGAATATCTCGGCGACCTCGAAATCATCCGGCTTCCACACCGGAATTTCCGGCACAAAGCCGACAACGGGACGCACCAGAAACCCCGTGCCCGTGATGTAATCATCCAGCTGACCGAGCACCTGCACCGCGCTTTGCGGCAGGCCGATTTCTTCTTCGGCTTCGCGCAGGGCTGTGGCGGCGGCATCGTAATCCTGCGGCTCCACCCCGCCGCCCGGGAAACTGACCTGCCCCGCATGCGCCGTCAGATGCGATGTACGCTGCGTAAACACAACCGACAAATCATCGCCGCGCGGAAGCAGCGCAATCAGCACCGCCGCATCGCGGTAGGGCGGCGGCGGGGTTTGCCATTCCGGCGTCAGCAAATGATCGCCCGCGCAATCGTTGCCGCTGCGGCAGCGATAGGCGGAAAGTCTTTGCGTGATGTGGGCGAGTTGTTTCATGTCCGTTTTTTATTCTTTATTCTTGTTTAATCCGTTTCATCCGCCGCCGCCAGCGTCTCCGCATGGCCGAGGGCAAAAAACCGCCCCGCACTGTAAACGCCGTAAAGATTGGCATCCTCCGGATGGCACACGGCCAACGCCGCCAGTTCGTAGTAAACCGCGCGCGACAGTTTTGCCTCCAGCCCGCAGCCTTGCGCCCCGCGGATATGGATATAAGGACAGAGCGCCCCCGCCACATCCGCACGCATCACCAGCGGGTGGTCGGCATCCAGCGTCACCCAGTCATCCACATTTGTCCTGAATAGCAGATTTTCGCCGTTTTCAGAAGTCTGGCGCTGCATCTCGATCGCGATAAAAGGGGCATCCTCAACCTCGATACGTCCCTGTTCGGCGGGTGTTTGCAGCCAGAACGCGCCGGTTTCATCCCGCTTCAGGACAGTTGCGAAAAGTTTTACCAGATTGTGGCGCGTGATCGGCCGCCCCTGATGCAGCCATGTGCCGTCGCGCAGGATTTTAATACCGAAATCCTCTTCGGGCAGGGCGGGATTTGGGCGGAATTCAGACATTTCTTTCTGCTTTATTCATTATCGACTACTATAATAGACGTAGGTTAACCAAGACATAAAGGAAGAACCATGTCCGTCGAGCCGATGCGCACCGAAATCACCGCCGACCTTGAACAGCAGGCCGTCAAACTGAAAAGCAAGCTGTCGGGCGCGCGCGAATCCATTCGCACCGTGATTTTCGGCCAGAACCGCGTGATCGATCTTTGCCTGACCTCGATTCTCTCGGGCGGTCACTTTTTGCTGATGGGCCTGCCCGGCCTTGGCAAGACCAAGCTGGTCGACACGCTCGGCACCGTTCTCGGCCTCGACAGCCGCCGCGTGCAATGTACGCCCGACCTGATGCCGGCAGATATTCTCGGCTCCGAAATTCTCGGCACGGATGCGGCGGGTACGCGCGGTTTTACCTTCCTCAAAGGGCCGATTTTCTGCCAGCTTTTGATGGCGGACGAGATTAACCGCGCCAGCCCCCGTACGCAGTCTGCGCTGTTGCAGGCGATGCAGGAATATCAGGTCTCCGTCGGCGGCACGACCTATGACCTGCCGCGTCCGTTCCATGTCATGGCGACGCAAAACCCGCTGGAACAGGAAGGCACCTACCCCCTGCCCGAAGCGCAGCTGGACCGTTTCATGCTGCAAATCAATATCGGCTATCCCGATGCGGCAGATGAACGCCGCATGCTGCTGGCCACCACCGGCGTCAGCGAAGACAAGGCCAGCGCCGTATTCAGCGCCGATGAAATCATGGCGGCGCAGCGTACCATCCGCCAGCTGCCCATCGGCCAGAAAGTCGTCGACGGTATTTTGCAGCTGGTGCAGTCGGGCCGCCCCGAACAGACGAAAATCGACACCGTCAAAAGATTCGTCAGCTGGGGCCCCGGCCCGCGCGCGGCGCAGTCGTTCATGCTGGCGGCACGCGCCTATGCGCTTTTGGATGGCCGCTATACGCCGTCGCTGGACGATGTAATCGACATCGCCCCTGCCGTTCTGCGTCACCGCATGGCCCTGCATTTCGCCGCGCGGGCGGAGGGTAAGACGCTCGAAGACGTCATCAAGGAAATGTGCAGCGCTATCGGGTAACCTTGCCTGACGCAATATCCTGCGCCATGACCCCGCCATACGGCCACAAAGACGGGCTCCGCTTGTCCGCGAGCATGACATAAGCCTGCTTGTTTATTTGATGACGAGAGAAAACAAAAACCGCATCTTCAAACGGCACGCAACGATAACCGCGGTGCTTTGTAGCGCGTGAAAATTTTCCCTCTTCATCTACGGCAACAAACTCCAGCCCTATATCAACGGACGGCGCATGCGCAATCTTCGCATCACCCGTTGCCACAAAAAGACGACCGCCCGGCAGAGCCGCTGCAACAATCACCTTGGGAAAACCGTCCGATAAATTCAACTTACGCACGGCGGCCACTCTATCCGGAAAAAGACGGGCAAGCTCGTTTCGCTGCCCCTCCGCCCCACTCTCGCCGTATTCGTCGCGGATGGAAATGCATATCCTCTCCCCTTCGAGGGGACTGGCGCCAAACAGTTCTTGCGCCGACGCAAAACGCGGCTGGGCATCGCTTAACGCCACCAGCGGCATTTTGAACGCCTTCATGTTCTCGTCGTCTCTTGAAAAACTTTGGCCAGGGGTGCCGAGAATATAAATAACAAGGCCCGCTGCGAACACGCACAGCAGCCACCCGACTATATCGACAATCTTCTGGAACGTCATTTTTTCATCCCAGCGGATAATATTCCATGGGCTGGTATACGGGGCCTTCGCTGCCGCTGTAGCTTTCATAGAGAACGAAATCCTCGACCGCAATCGGCGCAAAGTCTTTGAGGTTATGCGCCTGCATGAATTCGGCAATTTTCTGTTCGTCCGGCATCTGGCGAAAACGCGCCATGGTGACATGCGGCGTAAAACGGCTGCGGCGTTCAAACGGAATATCATAGCGGTCCAGCGCGCTGTCGATGCGCTGTTTCAACAGCCGCAGGGTCGGGTTTTCCGTCACGCCCAGCCAGAGAACTTTCGGATCATCCCCCTGCGCAAAGCTGCCCGTGCCCGCGATTTCCAAATCAAAGGCAGGACAATCGATGCCGGCCAAGGCCTCGTCCACATCATCGATTTGCGCTTCGCTCACCTCGCCGATAAAAGTCAGGGTGACGTGATAGTTATCTTCTTTCGTCCAGCGCGCGCCGGGGATACCGCCCGACAGCAGATGGATTTGCGCGGAAACATCGGGCGGAATATCAAGACCAATAAAAAGACGGGGCATGGAAGTATCCTTTACGGGCAGGGAATGGGGTGGCGGGCATGCAGCGCCTCGACCTCGGCCAGAAGCTCCGGCGGCAGGGTCACATCCAGCGCCGCCAGCGCGGTTTCGATATGCGCTACGCGCGTCGCGCCGATGATATTCGCCGTCAAAAACGGTCGCGTATTCACAAAAGCATGCGACATGACGGCGACATCCAGACCAAAACGCGCGGCAATGTCGATATAACCGCGCACGATATCATCCACCCCCTTGCGGTCATAGCGCGATGCGCGGCTGTCGATGGCGCGGCGGGAACCGGCGGGCATCTGCCCGTCCAGATATTTCCCCGTCAGCGTCCCCGCCGCCAGCGGCGCATAGGCCAGAAGTCCGGTTTTTTCCTGCATCGCCATTTCGGCAAGACCGACCTCGAAACTGCGGTTGAGAAAACTATAGGGGTTCTGGATGGACTGGATGCGCGGCAGGTTGTGGCGCGACGCCAGTTCAAGATATTTCATCACGCCCCACGGCGTTTCGTTAGAAACACCGATATGGCGTATCTTGCCGGCCTTCACGGCATCCGCCAGCGTTTCGAGGGTTTCCAGTATCACCTCGGCCTCGCGCCCCGACACGCTGTACTGGTCATAGCCGAGCTTGCCGAAGGTATTCACGGGCCGCTGCGGCCAGTGGATTTGATAAAGATCGATGTAATCAGTTTTAAGACGTTTGAGGCTGCCCGACAGCGCTTCGTCGATATGCGCGCGACTGAGACGCGCCTGCCCGCCGCGTATCCACGGCAAATGCCCCGCGGCGCCCACAACCTTGGTCGCGAGCACGATATCCTTGCGCTTGCCGGTTTTCTGAAACCAGTTGCCGATGATTTCTTCGGTCGCGCCATAAGTTTCTGCGCGCGGCGGCACGGCATAAAGTTCAGCTGTGTCAAAAAAATTGATGCCTGCCGCCGTGGCCGCATCCATCTGCGCGAAAGCTTCGGCTTCGCTGTTTTGTTCGCCAAAGGTCATGGTGCCAAGGCAAATCAGGCTGACCTTGATATCGGTCATGCCGAGCGTACTGTATTTCATGAGGGTCTTTCTTGCCGTTGTGGCGGTTTGTTTTTATTTTTTCAAAAGTTCGATGACATAAGGATAGATACCGCGCGCCATCACCGCAACCCCGTCGGCATTGGGATGCACGCCATCGGGCAGGTTGAGCGACGCGTTCGCCGCAACGCCTTCAAGCAGGAAGGGATAATATACAGTGCCATATTCCCGCGCGAGGCCGCTGTACATCAGGTCATACCCCTTGGCAAAGGCAGGCCCCATGCTTTGCGGCGCCTTCATACCCGCCAACAGCACGGGTTTTTTATAGGTCTTAAGGATCTCCAGCATCGCCTGCAAATTCTGAAGGCTGGTGCGCGGATCGACGGCGCGCAGCATGTCATTGCCGCCAAGCGCCAAAATCACATAGTCGGGGTTATAGCGCTTGAGCGTCCATTCAAGACGGCGCAAGCCCCCTGCCGTCGTATCGCCCGACACGCCGGCATTGATAACGGTCACGGAGAGCCCCTGCGCGGCCAGCAATCCCTGCAGCTGCGCGGGCAGGGCGAGGTTTTTGTCTTTAAGCCCGTATCCCGCCGTCAAACTGTCGCCAAAGGCCAGAATGGTTTTGCCGCCTGCCGCCGTGCCTGACGCAGACGCCGCCCCCGTTTGCGCGAAAGCAGCCAGCGGCACGAGCATCAAGCCCAGCAGCACCACCGTGAGCGCTACCGCCTGCTTGACTATATAGCCCCTTGAATTATCTAATGAAGGCCGCAAAACCGCCTGCATCCTGCCGGATGCCGCTGCACTGGGCGCGGATAAAAGGGAGAACCACATGACAACAACCTCCGGCGCGGTTTCTGCGCCCCTGCTTCGTCTGGAACGCGTTGATTTACATATGCCCAGCGGCGCGGGCGACGTCCATATTCTGCGCGATATCAGCCTTGCCCTGCCCGCCGCCAAAACCGTCAGTATCGTCGGGCCGTCGGGCAGCGGTAAAACCAGCCTTTTGATGGTGCTGGGCGGGCTGGAAAAGCCGACAGGCGGCCGCATCCATATCGCGGATCGAGAACTGACAGGCCTTGACGAAGACGCGCTGGCCGCTTTCCGCAGAGATAATATAGGCATTATCTTTCAAAGTTTCCACCTCATCCCCTCGATGACCGCGCTTGAAAACGTGGCTGTGCCGCTGGAATTTGCGGGCGCGGCGGATGCCTTTGCCAAGGCGCAGGCGGCGCTTGAGGCCGTCGGGCTCGGCCACCGGCTGACGCATTACCCCGGGCAGCTATCGGGCGGGGAGCAGCAGCGCGTTGCCATCGCCCGCGCTTTTGTCACCGCGCCACGGCTTATTCTGGCCGACGAGCCGACGGGCAACCTTGACCACGACACGGGGCAAATGGTCATCGACCTAATGTTCGACCTGACACGCCGCCACGGCACGACGCTGGTGCTGGTCACGCACGACCCCGAGCTTGCCAAACGCTGCGACATTAAAATTGCCATCCGCGACGGACACATCGAACAAAGCGAAGGGGTAGCTGCCTGATGCGCGGTTTGTGGCTCAGTCTTGTTTACGCGCGACGCGAGCTGCGCAGCGGCGTGCGCGGATTTTACATTTTTATCGCCTGCCTGATTTTGGGCGTGGCGATGATTTCCGCCGTGGCCTCGGTATCACAGGGCATGAGCGACAGTTTGCGCCATGACGGGCGGTATATTCTGGGCGGCGATCTGGCCATCCGCACGCCGCACGCCCCGCCCGCGCCGGAGGTTATCCGTTTTCTTGAAACCGATATGGGCGCGCGCACCAGCATCATCACCGAAACCCGCGCCATGGCCCGCCACGAAAAAACCGACATGGCGGGAATTGTCGAGATTAAAGCCGTCGATGCGGCATGGCCGCTTTACGGTGCCGCGACATTTGTGGACGGCGCAGGCAATCCCGTCAATACCGCGCAGACCGCCCTGTTCGCCAAGAACGATAAAGGTTTTTACGGTGCCGCCGTTGAAAAAGACATTCTGGCACGGCTGGATGCACAGATCGGCGATGTCCTGCATCTGGGAGAAACGCCCTTCGTCATCCGCGCGGTGATTGGCCGCGAACCTGATAGCGTGAATGCGACGGGCTTTGCCCTCGCCCCGCGCCTGCTCACGTCGATGGAGGCGTTTCGCGCGACAGGACTGACGGGTGCGGGCAACCTGCTGGAATACCGCACGCGCATCGCCATCCCCGGCCTTGACAGCGAAGCGCAGCTGGAAGCCGCCAAACAAAAAATCATCACCACCTTTGGCGAAGATGCCTTTCGTATCCGCACATTCCTGAACGCATCGCCCAGCATTGAGCGGTACATCAACCGCCTGACCCTTTTCTTGATGCTGATCGGCCTGACGACGCTGCTCGTCGGCGGCGTTGGCATTTCGAATGCGGTCAAAAGCTTTCTCGATACGCGGCTCGCGGAAATCGCGACGCTCAAATGCCTTGGCGCGCCGCAGGGGTTTGTGTTCCGTACCTATCTTTTGCAAATCCTGTTTTTGTCGTTTATCGGTATTGCCGCAGGGGTTCTCATCGGCAGCACGGCGGCGGTTTTTACAGGCGCGCTGTTGACCCAGAAATTCAGCCTCAGCGACCAGACGGGCATATACCCCCTGATATGGGCGCAGTCGGCGGCCTTCGGGTTTCTGATTACGCTGTGTTTCAGCCTGTGGCCGCTGGGCCGTGCCGTACGCACGCGCCCGACCGACCTGTTCCGCGATCTGGTGGCGCCGTCGCATAAAAGCCCCGCCTTGCCGGTTCTGATCTGGATTGGCGTTCTGGCGGCGCTTTTGGGCGTGCTGGTCATACAGACCGCGCCTATTCCGCGTTTTGCGCTTTATTTCGTATTCAGCGCCTTTGTGACGTTTGCCGTGTTCCAGCTGGCGTCTGTTTTTATCCAGAACGTACTGCGCCAGCTGCGCCCGCGCAAAAACCCCGAGGCACGCATGGCGATTGCCAATCTGACGCGCCCCGGCAACGCGACCAGCAGCATCGTATTGTCGCTGGGTCTTGGCCTGACGGTGCTGGTGGCAATTGCGCAGGTAGAGCATAATTTTTCACGCCTGCTGGGCGATGATCTGGCCGCGGATTTGCCGTCGTTTTTCCTGCTGGATATTCAGGCCGACCAAAAAGACGCTTTCACCCAAATTCTGGCAGAGACCAAGGGCGCGAAAAATCTGATTATCAATCCATCGTTGCGCGGGCGCGTGGTCAGCGTGAACGGCGTACCCGCGCTTGAGGCGCTAAAAGACAAAAACGAAGAGTGGGTCACGCATAGCGATCGTGGATTTACCTATCTTTCAGACCTGCCGCCGCACAGCCGCATCATCGAAGGTGCCTGGTGGCCGAAGGATTATAAAGGCCCGCCCGCGCTGTCGATTGCATCCAACGTCGCGCGCGCATTCGGGATTGGCGTTGGCGACAAGATGGTCATCGAAATTCTGGGCGTTGAAACCGAGGCGACGGTGATGAACGTGCGCGAGATTTCATGGGCCAGCTTCGCCATGAACTTTGCCATGACCTTCGCGCCCGGCGCGGTCGATGATATCCCCGCCCCCTTCATTGCCACCGTCATCGTCGACAGCGATGCGGAATCGGGATTGCAATCGCGACTTGCCCGCGAACTGCCGAACGTGACCAGTGTGCGTATACGCGATGCGCTTGAACTGGCGCAGAGCGTTTTACGCGCGATTGCCGACGCGGTGCGCGTCAGCGCGGCGCTGACACTGGTGGCGGGCACGCTGGTCTTGTCAGGGGGTATTGCAGCGGCGCGCCGGCGCCATGTGTATGACGCCGTGGTGCTGAAGGTGCTGGGCGCGACGCGCGGCCGCATCATGCGCACGTTTTTGCTGGAATACACGACGCTGGGTATTATCACTGTTCTGATTGCCGCCGGACTTGGTACCTTGGGCGGCTGGGCGGCGATGAACTTCATTCTGAATATGCCCTTCAGCTTCAGCCTTGCGCCCGTATTATGGGTAACCGGCCTCTGCCTTGCCATCACCGTTCTGGCGGGAATGTCGGGTACGTGGCGGGCGATGGACCAAAAACCCGCGCCCTATTTACGCAACCCTTGAAAATAATGAAATAATTCATATATTTAATACAAATCGCCGCAAGGGGTGATCTTTGCGGTATAATAGAGCGTATAAGCTGCAGGCGGTATTGTTGAAATACGCGCTGCATAACGATCAGAATTCATTAGAGAGGAAAACACAATGTCCTACGATCCCTACCGTCCTCAGGCCACAGTCGCCGCGCACGGTACCGACGTTGACGCGGGCCTTCAGGGCTTCCTGCGCGGCGTTTACAACATGATGGGTATCGGCCTGACCATCACGGGCTTGGTCTCCTTCGGCTTCGCGCAAATGATGTTCGCGAACGAAGAGCTCTTGAAACTCGTTTACGGCACGCCGCTAAAATGGGTATTGGCCTTTGCCCCCCTCGCTTTCCTGATGTTCGGCTTCACGCCCGGTCGCATGCACCGCATGCCTGCCGGCCAGCTACAAACGCTGTTTTTTGTATACGCCGGCCTGATGGGGCTTTCGATGGCCTCGATTTTCCTGGCCTACACGGCAGAAAGCATTGCGCGCGTGTTCTTTATTACCGCAGGTATGTTTGCGGCGACCAGCCTCTATGGCTACACCACCAAGCGTGACCTGAGCCGTATGGGCAGCTTCATGATCATGGGCGTCATCGGCCTGTTGATCGCCAGCGTCGTGAACATCTTCCTGAAATCCAGCATGCTGTATTTCGTCACGTCGGCGATTGGCGTGATCGTCTTTACGGGCCTGACCGCATGGGATACGCAGCGCCTGAAAGAAACCTATGCCTATGGCAGCAGCATGGCGGGCGCCAACGCCAAACTGGCGGTTGAGGGCGCACTGAACCTCTACCTCAACTTTGTGATGCTGTTCCAGTATATGCTCTCGTTCATGGGCAACGCCCGCGAATAAGGCCGGCATTTCCGGACAAAAAAAACCCCGCCCTGCAAAGGCGGGGTTTTTTGCTGCGCCGCACAGGGCGTATGCAGCCGGAAAACCCGCGGGCAGTTCAGTCCTTGTTAACGCCGGCCATGGGATAATGAGCCTGCAAAGAGATCACAACTTTTCCGGCGAATCGAAAAACATGGCCCTCAATCCCAATATCACCCACGAACTTTATGAAGGCGGCGTCTATGTGAGCGTCCCTGCCGATGGTATCGCCCGCCCCGATGCACCGCCGATGCTACGCAGCGACTACAAGGCCTTCGAGGAAAAATTCAACAAGCTGCGCCACGATACGCGCGCTATTCTCAGTAAACTGTCTTTTGTCGCGCCCTCGAAAAACGACCCGCTGCCGGGCCTGAGCGCCGTGCGCCGCGATGCGGTTATTGCGGATTTGAAAAAGCACCGCGTGGGCTGGTGCAAACCCAAAACCAAGAGTTTCGGCCTTGACGATGCGGCGCGCGCAATTGTGCGCGACCTCAACAACGGTAAAAAAGGATTTTATAGTCCGGTATACAATGTCGAAGGCAAACCGGTATTCGGGGAACATTTCGACCACGCAGGCAACCTTAGCAAACCTGTTGCCAAGGCTCTCGGGGTTGCATGGCAGCGCAAGGCACCGGTCGCGCCGCCGCCGTTACCGCAAGCAGCGCCCTCGCGTTTTGCAATTACGCGCACGCCCGTCTTGCCGCCCGCGCACGCGGCGCGCTAATATCGGCGCATGGTTAAACCTGCTTATTCTGTTTCTCTGGAATCTCCCGCTGCGTGGCGTGACACCGTGCTTGCGCGCACGGACGCCGTCGCGGCACTGGGCCGCTGGCCGCTGCACATTGACCGCGAAACATCACTAAGCGCCCGTATTCCGGCGGAGGGCGCCACCGCCAGCGGATTTGATGCGGGTATCGCCTGCGCCCTTGGCCTGATGCCAGCGCATGCGGAGAAACTGGCCGCTACATTGCATGCCGCTTATACGCCGAAGGCCGTGAGCGAAGTACGCGCCAGCACCCAACATGAAAACGGCATATGGCATGTCAAAGACGCAAATAGCGCCGCCTGCTGGTGGCTGGCCGCGTGCAGCCTGTGCCTTGACGGCGACGATGTCGATGCCGCTACCTTCCGCCGGCAGCTGCAAGATTTCGATACACTGCAAAAAAATCCGGCGGCACGCAAAGCTGCCGCTCAAAAAACGCTCGGCGCCATGTGCGCAAGCTTTGATACGCACCGCGGTTATGCCTTCGGCACGCAGGATGGCTGCATGCAGGGCGCCTATATTGCCGGACACGATGTCGCCGTCATGTATGCGGCGCATCACGGCGTTTACTTCATCGGCACTTTCCACGAAACACTTGGCCTTGAAAACTTCGGCTGGAGCCCCGCGCTCGACGACAAGGGCAGAACCAAAAGCGGCCCCGTGCACGGCAGCCGCCAGTTCGTCAAATGCGCGGACGAATCCGAACTCGCCGCCGCCCTCGAGGCGGTGCGCTTGCCCGCGCCTGCCGCGCCAAAGGTTGCCGCGCCCCCTATAAAACCAAGATAAATCAGATAATTAATCGCACCGACCGCCGCATGCTCCCCTTCAATATAGTTATTGAAACCACCGCGCGTTTCTGGTTATATACCGACACTTCAAAGCGCAGCCGCGCATGAGGGCCCGTAGCTCAGCTGGGAGAGCGCCTGCATGGCATGCAGGAGGTCGTCGGTTCGATCCCGATCGGGTCCACCAAATCCCCCCTCTCAAAAAACACTTCTTCGACGCACCGAATGGAAACCGATATAATGCGGCGCATTTGGTATGCGGATTATCCGTATGAATGTTCGATGAAAGGGTGTTTTTAAATGTCTTCCGGACTTTTGGCGTTGCTTGACGATATTACCGTGCTGCTCGATGACGTTGCGGCGATGTCGAAAATTGCCGCCAAGAAAACGACCGGAATTGTCGGCGATGATTTGGCTGTTAACGCGAATGCTGTCGTCGGCATCGACCCCAAACGCGAATTGCCGATTGTGGGCAAAATCGCACTTGGATCCTTGCTGAACAAAGCGGTTCTCATTCCGCTGGCGCTGACCTTGCCCTCTGCGGCGATACCGCCGCTTTTGATGTTTGGCGGGGCATTTCTTTGTTATGAAGCATTTCACAAAATGACGCATAAAAAAGACAACAAAGACGAAGAGCATCATCAAAAAATGGTCATCGCCATCCAAGACAGCCCCGAAGCGCTGTTGAAGCTGGAGAACAAAAAAATCTGGGGCGCCATCGGCACAGATACGATTTTATCGGCGGAAATTATCGCCGTCAGCCTGGGCGCGATTGCCCACGCACCACTGGTGACGCAGGCCGCGACCTTAAGCGTGATTGGCATTGGCATGACCATCAGCGTTTACGGGCTTGTTGCCTGCATCGTGAAGTTTGACGACTGGGGATTGAAGCTGCAAAAAACGGCCGGGCAGGATGTGCGCGCCAAAGCACTGCGCAGCCTTGGCACAGGTCTTGTCAATCACACGCCGACATTCATGTGCGTGCTGTCCGTTGTCGGCACAACCGCGATGTTTGCGGTGGGCGGCGGTATTCTGGTGCATGGTATCCCGGGCGCGGAACAGGCGCTGAAATCCGCAATCGCCGCAATCACGGCAAACGGATTTATCGGCGGCACGCTGAATATGGCCGGCGCGATTGTGGCGGGCATGATTGCCGGCTGCCTGTCGATGCCGTTTTTCGGCCTGCTGGGCAAGGGCATCGATAAAATCAAACCGCATGTAACCAAAGCCGCCGCCCGCTGGCGCAAGCAGGCCTAAGAGGTTTTTAACTCAAAGACTTGGCCGAATTTAAGCAAGAATTAACGCGGATAGGCTATGATTAGCCTACGTCGAAAGCGGGTATCATGGCGGGTTTTTTACGCAGCGCCTTTAATGCTGTCGCACAGCACTTACCAGTCATTGGCCCCCATCATACGATCGAGGCCGAATTGATGCTGGGCGGACTGAAGCCTCTGACATGGGTCGCCGTTTATGACGATGCCCTGACCTTCGACGGACATCCCGAACTGAAACGCGAACACGACGGCCGCAAAAAAATGGATGCCGCGGTCGCGCGCGGGCAGCTGTCTTCGGTAGATGTAACCATCAAGCCCGAACAGCCGGACGGAAAGCCGATGGTCATGCGGCATTATTGCCAGATCGGCAAGGAAGCAGACATGCTGCTGTTGGCGCGGTTTAACCAGAAAATGTTCAACCGCGAAAAGCCCGATGCCCAGCTGGAAAAGGATATGGGCGCGTATCTTGGGTACCGCAAACAGGACATCTGGCTGTGGAACAATCTAGGCAAGCTACCCAGAGGGTTGCAAAAAACGATTTTCGAGTTGAATCAAAAAATAACACAGCCCGCCTATCAGCAAAGCATGCTGAAAAAAGCTGAAAAATCGCAGCTGCCGGATACCCCGCCGCGCGGGCCGCGCCCGCAGGGGTGATAGGAACCATGGCGCTTTTCGATATCGGACCTGCTTTTGCGCTCAAGCTGCTGACCCAAGTGGCGCTGGGCGCCTGTCCGGTTGCGGATGCGCCGAAAGTCGATGTGCATTTTGCAACCGAACCGCTGTATTACAGCGAAGAACATAGCGCGCATACCCTCAAAAAAAGTATGGCCAAGGACAAGGAATCTACGCTGGCGACCGATAAACGGTCTGTTGTCATGGGCGTTACCACCAGCGTGACAACCAGCAATTTCAATGTCAGTTTCAAAACCCTGACCGACGAACAGGGCAATCAATGTATCTATGTCGACAAGGCTGTGTTCTGGATTACCTATAAACCGGCCGTTTTTGTGTCCAAGGAAATACTGGATTTGCCCTGCAGCCTCGGTGTGACGCGCGCACACGAAGCCGAACATGTCAAAATTGATGCCGCGGCAATACAGGAATATCTGCCGCGCATACAGCTGGATATGATGATATACCTGCGCTCGCTCGGCTATCAGGGCTTCGGGCCTTATCCGCAAGGGGAATCGGCGCAGCATCAGCAAAGACTTCTGAAGGAAATCGTCGCGGCGAGCGTGCCGATGGCGGAGCGCCTGCGCGACGCGCGACGCAAGCACCAGGGTACGATTGATACACCTGAAAATTATAAACGCGAGGCCGAAAAATGCCCGCAGGACAGGCCCGCGCTGAACCTGCGTTTTGCCGTACCCGCAGGATCGCTGCGCTAGGAAACGATATCGCGCAGGCGCATCATTTTACGGCGGTCAGGGTCGATAATCGCCAGCCATACCGACGATAGACTCTGGCGCCACGTTATCGGGTTCATATCCCGCAGCGCCGGCAGCGCATCCATACACGCCTGCAATTTATAATGCGGGATGGCGCTTGAAAAATGGTGAATGTGGTGAAGTCCGATATAACCGGTCAGCCAGTGCATGATCGGCGGCAGGCGGTAATGCGAACTTGCCAGCAGCCGCGCTTCGTGCGGGTGCCATGCATCGCCCCCTTGCCAATAGGCGTTTTCAAAATGGTGATGCACATAAAACATCCATCCGCCGATGATCCACGCGAGCGCCAGCACGGGCAGATAAACGGCAAAAACAGCCGCCGCACCGAAAAAATAAAAAATAGCGCCATAAAACACCAGCAGGCACAGGTTATGCGCTATCACGCTTGCCCATGCGCCCTTGAAAGACAAAAAATGGCGCGCATCCCAGCGGCGCGGCGATAAGGGTGGCACGCGCATCAGCACAATATTATGCAGCGGCACACCGATGAATAGCAGCACCAGCGGATTCCGGTATACACGATATAAAAACTTTTTATGCGGCGGCAGCGCCCGATAGCCCTCTGCCGTCAGGATATCGATATACCCGATGTCCTGACGTTCAATCTGCCCGACAAAAGCATGATGCACATCATGTTCGCGCTGCCAATAGGTATAGGGCGTCCATGTGAGAAGGCTAAGCGCGCGCCCCGCCCATTTATTTGCAAGGCGGGTTTTGAAAAACGAACCATGCCCACAATCATGCTGCACGATAAAAATGCGCACCAGCATAAACGCCGCCGGCACGGCAAGCAGCGCGGACAGTGCATACGACAGCGGCAACGCGGCATACATCAACCACAAAAAGCCGCCATACAGAAGCAAATTAATCCCCAGAACGCGCAGACTACGCGGCGTATCCGCGCCCGCAAAGGCGCGGCAATGCGCAGTAATCGCGTGATACCGCGTCGATACGCCATCCGCCGCCTGCATCTGGTTCATCTTTTATGCTTCGGGCGTGGGCGGTTTGGGTTTTTTGCTATCGACTGCCGGCGCGGCGGACGGCGGCACATAGCCGAGCGCAACAGGCGAGAGCGCGCGGTAATGCAGTAGCGCATCGAAATGCATGTGCACAGGGTCTTTGTCGTGACTGAGGGACAATTCCCTGCTGCCGAAAGCTTTTTGCAAATAGGTTTTGGCCACCAGCGCCTTGCGCGCATCCTGATGCACGGCAAGGTCATGCGCGGCTTCTTGGGCCAGTAGCGCGCCCGACAAAACGTCTGCCATATGATCCATCAGTTTGCGCGCGAAACGCTCGCCATCCGCCGGATGTTTGCGCAGATGGGCAAGGGCACGTTCGGCCTGCTGAAGACCGGTATCGAGAAGGCCTTTCTCCCCGGCCATTTCCGCAGGCAGCGCATCCGATATAGCACGGATTTTATCCGTGAACAGTTTATCGCCCGGCTCCTTGCCCGCTACCATGCGCAAAAGCTCCAGCGCCTGAATATTTGCGGGGCCTTCCCAGACGGTCAGCACCATCGCATCGCGCAGCAAGCGGGCTGTCGGGAATTCTTCGGTATAGCCATTGCCCCCGACAAGTTCGAGCGCTTTTTTGGCCGACTGCACGCCGTCTTCGGCGGTGCGGTATTTCGCAAGCGCCGTCGCAATGCGCAGCCAAGGGCGCTCTGCATCATCCTTGAGCGCGGCATCGAAAGTCGCCGCCGCTTCGAATGCCAGCGCGGCGGAAGCTTCGGCACGCACCGTCAAATCCACCAGTTCGTTCTGCACCATGGGATAATTGACAATCGGTTTGCCGAAAGCTTCGCGGTGGGTCGCCCAGCTGGCGGCCTCCATCAGGGCGCGGCGCTGCACGCCCGCACCGGAAACAGCATTGTGAATACGGCTATATTCCAGCGCTTCCATCATCATCTTGAGGCCGTGCGGGGGCGGGGCGATTTCAATCACCTCGGCGCCTTCAAGGTCAATCTCGCCCGTCGCAAGACCCTTGGTGCCCAGCTTGTCTTTCAGGCGGCGCACATTGTATTTGTTCTGGCTGCCGTCCTGCAAATGGCTGGGCACAAGATAAAGGCCGAGGCCTTTGCTGCCCGCGGGCGCACCTTCGGGCCGCGCGGTTGCAAGCGCAAGTCCGGAATTGGCATTGCTGGTAAACCATTTAAGACCGTGCAGGGTAATTTTCTGGCCGTCTTTTTTCGCCACCGTCGTGGTCGCGCCGACGTCGGAACCGCCATGCAATTCGGTTGCCCAGGTGCCGCCGGTCTTGGTTTTGCCGTCCATGCGGGTCATTTCGTGCAGATAGGCATCGCGCACATCCTTGGGCGCGAATTTATCCAGCACATAGGCGACCGCCCCTGTCATCGTGACCGGACAATGCACCGAAATATCGGATTGCGACAGCATATACCCCATTGCAAAGCTGAGCAGATGCGGTTCGGGGTCCTGATCCATGAAGGCAAGACCGATGGTGCCTTTTTGATAGGCTTCCTGATGGCAGGTTTCATAGTCGCGGTTGAAAATCACGCGGTTTTTTTTCTCGCCCGCCTTGTTATGTGTTTCAAGCTTGGGCGGCGCATGACGGTCGCTGTAGCTGGCCTGCTCATCCAGCGGCCCACCGACGAAAGCGCCGAAATCTTGCAGCCGGTCCTGATTGCGCGCCAGCATATCGGGCGCAGTGCGGGCGAGCAGCCGCTGCAAATTGATATCCATGTCGTAGAAATTATGGCCACGCGTTTCCTTGGGATAGGCCGGAAGCGCCGCGCGCGCGGGGTTTGGTGCGTGCTTGTCTGTCATCACCAGTCTCCATAATATTTTAACGTCATAATATTTGAATGCGCGAATGATGCGGCAGCCTCCCCGCGATTGCAACCCCTGTTATGTTTTTTGCACCGCGTCATCAGTATTGCTGTTGACCCCTGCATCTGGTCGGTGCAAAGTTGATTTGCGAAGGGTTCGCAAGTCTTTGCGAGGGGTTGCTTTACGCATTTCAGGGGACATTATTGATGAGCGCCGAAACCGCGACTGCTGTCGATTTCCAGAAAAAATTCAAATATCACCACGGTAACCTGCGCGAAGCGCTGCTGGCGGCCGCACTGGATATCCTGTCGAGCGACGGGATTGACGGGCTCAGCCTGCGCAGTCTCGCGCGCGCCACGGGCGTAACGCAGGCCGCGCCATACAGCCACTTTCGCGATAAAGACGAACTGCTGGCCGCGGTTGCCGAAACGGGTTTCCAGCGCCTTGCGCTGTCGATGGCCGAGGCCGCCACGGGCGCCAAAGGCACACAGGAAAAAATCGAAAAACTCGCCTGCGCCTATGCGCGGTTCGCGACGGAAAACAAACCGCTGTTCGGCATCATGTTCGGCCGCGAACTGGCAAACCTGAAGCGTTTCCCAACGCTGGCCATGACCGCAGGCAAAAGCTATGCGCTGATTTCCGCTGCCCTCGCCCAGAAAGCCAGCGGCGAGGATGCACGTTTCCTGACCGTTGCGGTCTGGAGCCTGTGCCACGGCCTGACCACGCTGATCGTCGAGGAAAAAATGAGCCCCGCGCAACTGGGCGCCGCCGACCTTGATACGCTGGTCAAGCGCACGCTCGGCGTCCTCGCGCCGCAGTTGGCCTAAGCCTTACACGAATTTATCAAGGATTTTTTGCGCCTTGCGGGCATAGGACGCGCCGAACAGCCGTGTATGCACCAATAGCGGATAGAGCGCATAGATATCCGCGCGCTCTTCGAAAAAGCCTGCGCGGATGGGGCGGATTTCATTGTATTTCGCGAAAAATGAATCGCTGAAAGTATTGAACAGGCGGATGAAGGCCAGTTCCACCTCGGCATCTCCGTAATAAATCGCGGGGTCAAGGAAGGCTGCAATACGCCCGCGTCCGGCGATGATATTACCGCTCCAGATATCGCCATGCACCAGCGACGGCGGCTGAGCGCCTTTGAGCATCGCGGGCAGTTTCGCCGCCAGTTTTTCAATCTGCGTCAGCATTTTTGCATCGATTTTATTTTCGCTGATGGCGCGGCGGGCCATATGCAGCAGACGTTTTTCCCCGAAAAACGCGCTCCAGTCTTTTTCCCAGCCGCCCGGCTGCGTGAGCGAGCCGACAAGCGTATCACGCTCCATGCCATAGGCATCGGCGGTGATGCCGTGCAGGGCAGCGATCTGTTCGGCGGCGGCACTTTCGATGCGGTAATCAATCATGCCCGTGGATGGCACGAATTCCATGATGATGACGTGTTCATTGCTATAGAACACTTCGGGTACCGGCAGGCTGGATTTTTCACGCAGGTATTTCAGCATCCAGGCCTCGGTTTCAAGACCTTTTTCGGCAACCTTGGCCACACGCACTTCGCCGTTTGCGAAAGCCAGACGATAAATTTGCGCGTTATTTGCCGCAGACAGCGGCGCAACCGCCGTGATGTGAAGGCCGAGCGCATGCTCAACTTCGCTGTAAATCGCCGGAGAAATCATATGCCATGTGCCTCGCGTAGTTTTGCCAAAAGCGCGACGGACGCGCCATGCACCAGATCGAAAACATTTTCGAAATCGGATTCATTACCGTACCACGGGTCAGGCACATCCTGCGCGCTATGACCGGCAGCGGCAAGGAACAGTTCGACCTTGCCGTTATGGCCGGCAGGTGCGCGGCTTTGCATATCAAACAAATGCCCGCCATCCATGGCAAACAGATAGTCGAAGGTATTGAAATCTTCGGGCCTTAGCGCACGGGCGCGCTGGCCGTCCAGAGATACGCCGTGACGCGCGGCGATTTTGACGGCGCGGCGGTCTGGCCCCTCGCCCACGTGGTACGAATCCGTGCCTGCCGAATCAATTCTGAAGCGGTCTTCGATACCGGCAGCCTGCGTCAGGTGACGGAAAACCCCCTCCGCCGTCGGCGAGCGGCAGATATTCCCCGTACATACAAAAAGGATTTTCACCACCCCCGCTGAGGACATCCCGACGGCCTTTCCTGTTGCCTTTTTATTTTTTGCTGCGATGTTATGTTCAAGCTTGGCGATGCCGCCGAACACTACATCGGGATAACTATTGTGACACTGAAACCCGCCCGTTTGCAATGGTCTGAGAACGGCGACCTTGAAAGTCTGGATTACGGCGACGTGTATTTCCAGCGCGGCGCTGGATTCGCTGAATCAGATTATGTTTTTCTGCGCCACAACAACATCGCGGCGCGCTTTGCGGCGCTGGGCGCGCAAAGCTTTCATATCGGCGAGCTTGGCTTTGGAACCGGTATGAATTTTTTGCTGACTGCGGCACGTTTTGCCGCGGACGCACCGCCGGAGGCACGGCTGGTTTACGTCAGTATCGAAAAACACCCGATTGAAAAAGACATGCTGGCGCAAATCTACGCCCAGTTTTCCGCGCAGCAGCCCGGACTTGCCGCGATATGCCGCGAAATTATAGCGCAGTACCCGCCCATGATAGAAGGCTTTCATACCCTCCTGCTGCTTGACGGGCGTATCCGGCTGATGCTGTGCTTTGGCGATGTCGCCGATATGCTGCCGCAAATCATCGGGGATTTCGATGCATGGTATCTGGATGGCTTTTCCCCCGCCAAGAACCCCGATATGTGGCGGGAGGAATTATTTCCCATGGTCGCGGCCCGCACACGCAGCGGCGGCACGCTGGCAACATTTTCCGTGACGGGCCACATGCGCCGCGCGCTGAAATCGCTGGGCTTCGATGTGCAAAAAGTCAAAGGATTTGGCATCAAATGGTCAATGACCGCTGCACAAAAAAGCGGCGATAGCCCCGCGCCCGCGCCCCAAAAACATATTGCGGTGCTGGGCGGCGGCATTGCGGGGTGCAGCGCCGCCTATGCGCTGGCACGGCGCGGACATATGGTAACGCTGATTGACCGTTGCAGCGGCGTTGCGCAGGAAACATCGGGCAATCCGGTCGGCATTGTTTACCCCAAAATCACGGCAGAGCCGAGCGCGATGGGCCGCCTGCATGCGCACGGGTTTTGTTATACCCGCATGCTCTGCGCGGCCCTGCCCGTGCCCTCATGGCGGGAAAGCGGTGTTTTACACATCGACAAAAACGCAGATGAAGCCGCGCGCCATCAGAAACAAGTTGAAAATAATGGCTTGCCCGCCGCTTATGCGTTTCATGACGCAAACGCCGGATTGCGCCAACCGATGGCCGGCTATCTATCCCCGCCGGATTTTTGCGCGGTGCTAAGCGCATCTCCGCATATACGCCTTGCGGCGGAACGGTCTATCGGCACGTTGTCTTATGCGGACAATAAATGGCATATAGACGACATCAGCGGCGCACGCATCTGCGATGCGGATGATGTGGTGATCGCCCTTGGCAATCAAAGCCACGATATGGAGGGTACAAGCTGGCTACCCCTTCAATCCCTGCGCGGACAAATCAGTTATATCCAGCCCACTGCCGCATCGGCACTGCTGCATGAAGTCATTTGCCATGACGGATATATCGCCCCGCCTGTAGACGGCGTGCAATACATCGGCGCAACCTTTCAAAAAGAGCCCGTTGGAACGGCAGATATCCGCCGAGAAGACCATGCGGAAAATATCGCAAAACTGGCCGCCCACTTGCCGCAGCTGGGCATCACCGAAGACGACGTGATTGGTGGGCGCACCGGATACCGCGCGACAACGCCCGACAAACTGCCGCTGGTCGGGCCAGCAGCGGATGCCGATGCCGTGCGCACGGATTTTGCCGACCTGCGCCATGGCGGCGATGCAGCGGGGCGCGCCGTCACGGTCATACCGCATCTTTATATCAGTACCGGATATGGCGCACACGGTATGTCCGGCGCGCCGCTGGGCGGGGAAATCATCGCCGCGATGATATGCGGCGAACCGCTGCCCGTGCCTGCGGTGCTTGCCGAAGCGCTGGCGCCGGTGCGTTTTTTGCTGCGGGATTTAAAACGGCGGAAAATTTAAATTAGAGCGCCGTCATGCGCAGGCCGGGCGGCATATCGGCATCCTGCACGGGCGCATAAAGATCATAGAGGTCACGGGGGAAGCGGAAATCCCACCATTCCTGCGGCAGCGGCAAAAGGGGCAGGTTGTGGCTTGCCGCCGCCTGCATCATGCAATCTTCCAGCAGCTGGCGGCGCGCCAGTACCTCGGCAGGCAAATCGCGGAAACTGCGTGCCGCCGGATTGCGCGCCGGATCAGGCGTCAGATAATCAAAGCGCGTGCCCATATCGACTTCGTCGCCGTTGGCATCCAGCAAAACAATATCAATCGCCATGCCGCGCGGATGCCCGCCCTTGCCGGGCGGGGAGAGCAGACGGTTTGGCTCTTCCAGCCAGTGCGGATTGGCTTTGACGATATCGGTCTGGCGCATCATTTCCTGCGCCTCGACCGTGCGCAGGCAGTCTTTCAGCTCGAACCAGAGCCCGCTTTGACGGTGGCATAACAGCGCGGCATCCAGAATAACCGGCAAAAACTTGCGGTGGCACAACATACGCGCATCGCGGCGGTAAATCGCACCGCCAAACATATTATCGCGGTGCGTGGCCTGGGCATAAACCAGATCGACACGCAGGGGATGGCTGGCTTGATAATCCTCCAGCGCGACAAGATCGGCGGCGGTGACGGGTATGATGTCGCTCACAGCTCGGCCAGTTTTTTCGCGGTGGTGATTTGTTCGGGGTCCATGCGGATTTCGATGAGCGCGGGTTTTTTGCTGTCTATCGCTGCACGGAAGGCCGGTAGAAAATCACTGTTATTATTGACCACCCATGACGACGCACCGAACGAGGCCGCAAAAGCAGCAAAATCGGGGTTGGTCAGATTGGTTGCGCTGATGCGTTTGGGATAGTGTTTTTCCTGATGCATGCGGATGGTACCGTACATGCTGTTGTTGAACACCAGCAATATCGGATGCGCGCCTTCGTGGCAGGCGGTGGCGATTTCCTGCGCGGTCATCATAAAACCGCCATCGCCCATGAAACCGACGACCACGCGGTCGGGATAACGTAGGCTCGCCGCAACGGCCGCGGGCACGCCATAGCCCATCGCACCCGACGTCGGCGCCAGCAGACGCATCGGACGCGCATAGCGCACAAAACGCTGCGGCCAGCCGCTGAAATTGCCGGCATCGGTCGTCAGGATGGCATCTTCGGGCAGGGTGTTGATGATATCCTCGATAATCCCGTCAAGGTCGGGGGTGAATTTGTCGCGGCTGCGCACGGTCGAAAACGCCAGATATTGTTCGCGCAGCGCCTGCGTGTGGCCCGCCCATGCGCTGCCGTCGACGGTGACGCCCGCGAGAGCTTTTGCGAATTCACCGACAGACGAATGGATGGCCAGTTCGGATTGATACACGCGGTTCAGCTCGTCCGCATCCGGATAGACATGTATCAGGCGCTGTTTGGGTGTGCCGGGCTGGATAATCGTATAGCCCTGCGTCAGAATTTCGCCAAGGCGCGTGCCAACGGCGAGAATAACATCGGCTTCTTCGACCGCTTTGCACAGTTTCGGATCGACCGTCGTGCCGAGCGCACCGACGTAGCAATCATGGTTGTTGTCAAACGCATCCTGCCGGCGGAATCCGGCTGCGACAGGCAAGCGGCTGCGCAGCGCGAAATCCTGAAACGCTGCGATATCGGCATCATGCCAGCTGCCGCCGCCGACAATCACCAGCGGATTTTTTGCCCCCGCCAGAATATCGCGCAGCGACTGGATATCATGCGACGTCGGCGCAAAATGCGCAGCGGGTGCCGGCATCTGCACGGGCGCATCGGTTTCTTCGCACAGCATGTCTTCGGGCAGGGCGATGACCACGGGGCCGGGACGGCCGGATGTGGCGATATCAAACGCTTCGCGCATCACGCGCGGAATATCGGCAGCATGGTCGATTTCAACCGCCCATTTGCAAAAGGGCGGTTTGAACATGTCGCGGTATTCCACTTCCTGAAAGGCTTCGCGGCCTTTCTGGTCGCGCGCCACCTGCCCGACCAGCAGGACAAACGGCGTTGAATCCTGCATTGCCGTATGAACACCAATGCTGGCATTGCAGGCACCGGGGCCGCGCGTGACAAAACAAATGCCGGGATGACCCGTCAGCTTGCCGTAGGCTTCGGCCATGAACGCCGCGCCGCCTTCCTGACGGCAGGTGATGGTGCGGATATCATCCGCATCGTGCAGGCCGTCCAGCGCATCCAGATAGCTTTCACCCGGAACGCAAAATATTTTTTTGACGCCGTGGGCACGCAGGCATTCAACCAGAAGATGTCCGCCGCTTTTCTTGCTCATGATTTTTATCCGGAAACGGGGTTAAGAACAGGATTTAGAAAATATCCATGATGGCGCCGGCCAAGGCATAGGTCATGGCGAAAAACAAAATGACGCTGCCGACCTGCCCGATAAAGCTTTTGGGCAGAAGCTGCATCATCTCACGCGATACGCGCGCCCATTTGACCAGAACGGCATCGCGCTCCTTGAGCACTTCGTCATGTTCGGCAAGGGCGATGATTTCAAAAAAATTGCTGACAACATATCCATGCGCCATCATGGTGACGGGGTCGAAAGGCCCCTTGGCGTGCCAGATATCCGGGTGGTGGGACTTCAGTCGCGCCCAGACTTTCCAGAATGGCAAAACAAAGGGTGCCAGCAATATACAGCCCACCACAATGCATATAAAAATATGTATGATATTCATCATGGATTTTCGTTACCTTTTGCCTGAAGCTAGACTGTCATTGCGCCTCAACTTTAATCCAAAGCCGGAGAATTGAACAAGAGATGAAAACGCCCTCGCTGCGCCACGGTTTTTTGTCCTGCATTCTGGCAATTCAAATGGCGGTCGCCCTGCCCGCTGCGGCACAGACGCCGCAACATCTCAATATCGGCATCAGCCAGTATCCGTCGACGTTGCACCCGTTGTTTGACGCGATGGTTGCCAAAAGCCTGGTGCTGGGCGCCGCGCAGCGCCCGATGACCGCGCATAACGCTGCGTGGACAGCCGAATGCCTGATCTGCACCGAACTGCCCAGTTTCGAAAACGGCCTTGCCGTGCGCGAAACCTATGGCGAAGGCAAAACCGGCATCGCCGCCACCTATAAAATCCGCCCCGGCCTTAGCTGGGACGACGGCACCCCGCTCAGCGCCGCCGATTTTATTTTCGCCTGGCAGGTTGGCAAACATCCGCAGTCGGGCGTCAGCAACGGCGAATTTTTCGCCAAGGATATCCGCGATATCACGTCCAGCGCACCCGATACGCTCACTATTCACTTTGACAAGGAAAAATGCACCTTTGCGCTGATCAACGATTTTCATCCGCTGCCCGCGCATCTTGAAAAGAAGGTTTTCGAGCAGGATCCGGTCAACTACAAAAACCGCACGCTGTATAACACCGACCCGGCGCATCGCGGACTTTATTTCGGGCCCTACCGCCTTGCGCGTCTGCAAAGCGGCGCTTTTATCACTTTGGAAAAAAATCCACACTGGTCCGGCAAAGAGCCCGCTATCGATTTTATTACTTTCAAGACAATTGAAACCTCCGCCGCGCTGACGGCGCATCTGCTGTCGAGCGGAATTGACTATATCGCAGGCGAGCTGGGGTTGACGCTGGATCAGGCGCTGGCTTTTGAAAAACGCCTGAAAACACAGCGCCCCGGCCAGTATAATATCATCTATAAATCGGGCCTGACTTATGAACACATCGACCTGCCGCTCGACCGTGCGCCTTTTGACGATATCCGCGTGCGCCGCGCGCTGATGCACGGTATGAACCGCGAACAGATCAACAATGTCGTATTCGAAGGCCGCCAGCCACCCGCGATCAGCAACATTAATCCGCTCGATCCGGCCTTTACCGACGCTGTCACGCGCTACGAACATAACCCCGCGAAGGCCGCCGCGCTGCTAGATGAAGCCGGATGGAAAACCGGCAAGGATGGATATCGCTATAACGCCAAAGGTGAAAAGCTGACCATTCCCTTTGCAACCACCGCAGGCAACAAAAGCCGCGAGGTTATCCAGCAGGCCATCCAGTCGGATTGGAAAAAAATCGGTGTCGATGCCGTGATCAAGAACGAGCCAGCCCGCGTGCTTTTCGGCAGCACGATGCGCGAGCGTAAGTTTGAAGGCGGTGTCATGTACGCCTGGCTGTCCTCGCCTGCAAATATTCCAAAAACAACCCTGCACTCCTCGATGATACCCAGCGTGGAAAATAACTACGCAGGACAGAACTATCCTGCCTACCGCAGCGAAACGATGGATAAAATAATCGACGATCTGGATGTCACCTGCGCACCCGACGCCAACAGCGCGCTCTGGCAGCAGCTGCAAAAGCTTTATGCCGATGACCTGCCCGCGCTGCCGCTTTATTACCGCGCGGAGCCTTTTATCATTCCGGTCTGGCTGCGCGGTATCGAACCGACAGGGCACCTGAACCCCACGACCCTTTGGGCTGAAAACTGGAGCATTAAAAAATGAGCCTGAACAAAAACACCGGCAAGAAAGCCAAAGACGCGCCGGAGGAGAACTTCTCCCTGCGCGACAGTTGGGAATTTAAAACGGGAAAATTCATTTTGCGGGTCGCCGCTGTTTTGTTTTTTCTGGCCTATTTGATGCTGGCGGTGCCGCATGCCTTGGCCTGGGCATGGCAGGCATACTACCTGCGCGAGCCGCTGCCGATGCTGAAAACGCATCTTCAACAATCCCTCAAAACGGGAGATCAGGACAAGCTGCTGAAGTGGATAAAAATTCGCCCCGCAGCCGAACGTGCGCAAATCATGGAGATGCTGGATCCTGTAAGCGGAAAACTGAACCCCCTTTTTTTCCTGACCTTCGCGCATTGGTCAGCGGCGGATAACGATATCGACAAGGCCGTTTTCTGGCATTTCATGGCACGTTTTCGGCTGCGGTATGATGCGCTGAGATGCGGCTCTCCCAATGCCGTTGACAATATGGACGGCCTGTTGGCCCTGATGCCGGAGGGAAAAATCGCCCCGACAGTCGCAAAGCAGGACAGGCCCGCCCTGATGAGCTATTTGCAGCGTGTGCTGGATTACGATGCCGCACATCCCGCGGAAAACAGCCCCAAGAATGTCTGCGCTTTCATTAACAACCTCGAAGGCAGTGGCTTCGTCATCGTGCAGGAACGTTATTGGCAGAATATCCGCCATAGCCTACGACGCATCACGGAGGCACAAATTCAAAAAATGAAGGCCGAAGGCGTAACGCCCGCGCAAATCGAAACCGAAAAAACGCCGCCCGTCCCCGAAGAGACAGAAACCCAAAAACCCGAATGACGCCGGATATTTTCTTGCCTCGCCTGTTTCAGGCGCTGCTGACGCTGCTGGTTCTTTCGTTTCTGGTCTATGTTCTGATCGGCCTGATGCCGGGCGACCCTGTCGACCTGATGATTGCAGGCAATCCGAATATGACCGCCGAAGATGCCGCACGGCTGCGGGAAATATACGGCCTCGACCGGCCGCTGCTGCTGCGCTATGGCAGCTGGCTCACCGCAGCGCTGGGCGGAGATTTGGGCTATAGCCGTCTTTACGGCTTGCCGGTACTCGACGTCATCGGACCTCGTTTGATGAATACCGTTTTGCTGATGGGCATTTCGCTGCTGCTGACCGTTCTGGTGGCCGTGCCCTTGGGGGTTTATGCCGCCTGCCGCAAAAATAAACTGGCCGACCGCGTGATTGGGGTTTTATGCCTGAGCGGTATTTCACTGCCGGCCTTCTGGCTGGGGCTTTTGCTGATGGCCTTATTCTCCGTCAAGCTGGGCTGGCTGCCCGCGGGCGCCGCGCTTGAAAGCGCCGATATCAAAAGCCGTATTCTGTCGATGGTTATGCCCGTCATGACCCTGACACTGGCGGGCATGGCGGTTTATATCCGCCATTTGCGCAGCGCCATGATAGACGTCCTGCGCGCCGACCATATCCGCACTGCCCGCGCGAAGGGATGCAGCGAAGCGCGGGTCGTCTGGCATCATGCCTTTCGCGCAGCCCTGCCGCCGCTGGTAACGATTTTTATGCTCGATCTTGGCACGCTGGTGGGCGGCGCCATGACGGTCGAAACCGTTTTCGCCTGGCCCGGCATGGGCAAGCTTATGTTCGATGCCGTGATGGGAAATGATTACAATCTGGCGCTTTGCGGTTTTCTGGTGCTGGCAGGCTGTGTGCTGGCCGCGAATATGCTGGCGGATATGCTCTACACCTTTCTTGACGCCCGCATCGCGGCGGGGGGCAAGGCATGAAGCTGCGCGAAGCCCTGCCGCTGGGGATTATCCTGCTGCTGACGGCGCTGTGCTTTTGTGCACCGCTGATTGAATCCGCACGCGGCATCGACAGCAACATGGCCGACCTCGGCAGCCGCTTTTTGCCGCCATCCGGTACCTATTGGCTCGGCACGGACGAGCTGGGGCGCGATGTTTTTTTGCGGCTTTTGTATGGCGGGCAGGTGTCGCTGGGGGTTGCGTTTCTGGCCGCCCTCGTCGCTGGCAGCATCGGTACGCTGATTGGCATGACGGCGGGCTACGCAGGCGGCCGTACAGATGCCGTTCTGATGCGCATGACAGATCTTTTGATTGCCCTTCCTTCGCTGCCGCTGCTGATTATTCTTGCGGCGCTTGACCTTGAAAAACTGGGCATTCCTGCCGATATCGCGCAGGCAAAGTATCTGAGCCTTTATAAAATCGCATTGTTGATTGCGCTGCTGAGCTGGACAACCCTCGCGCGGCTGGCGCGGGCGCGTACGCTGGTTTTGCGCCAATCGGATTTCGTGCGGGCGGCGCGGGCGCTGGGTGTCAGCCATGGCCGCATTCTGCTGCGCCATATCCTGCCGAATATCCTGAGCACTGTCAGTGTCGCCGTGACGCTCGCCGTGGGGGCGATTATCCTGATGGAATCGGTTCTGAGCTTCCTTGGTCTTGGCATCCAGCCGCCGCTGCCCAGCTGGGGGAACATGCTGACCCATGCCGAAGACCAGATGTGGGAAAATGCACAGCTCATGATTTACCCGGGTATGTTGATTTTTATTTCCGTACTGTGTTTCAACTTCATGGGCGATGCGCTGCAAGACAGGCTCGATCCGCGCAATCTGGAGCGTAAATAAACGCGCCATCTTGACTTGCCCGTCAAAGAGGCCATGTTTGTGCAAACGGCTATTTTTTAGCAGGGAGACCCACATGACCAAGACGCTCGCCTATGCCGCGCAAAGCGCGACCACGCCCCTCGCCCCCTTCACCTTTGAACGCCGCACGCCGCGCGCAAATGATGTCGCCATCGACATTCTTTATTGCGGCGTTTGCCATTCGGATCTGCACCAGATCCGCAACGACTGGCAAAATTCCATTTACCCCATGGTGCCGGGGCATGAAATCATCGGCCGCGTCACGGCGATTGGCGACAGTGTCGGCAATTTCAAAGTCGGCGATCTTGTCGGCGTGGGGTGCATGGTTGATTCCTGCCAGACCTGCCAAAGCTGCAAGGACGATCTTGAACAGTTCTGCGAAGAGGGCATGACTCAGACCTATAACAACTACGAACGCGACGGTACCACCATCGCGCAGGGCGGCTATTCGTCGCATATCGTGGTGCGCGAGGAATTCGTACTGCGTGTACCCGAAAGCCTGAACCCTGCCGCTGCCGCGCCGCTGCTGTGCGCTGGCATTACCACCTATTCGCCGCTGCGCCACTGGAACGTCAAGGCGGGGCAAAAGGTCGGCATCGTCGGCCTTGGTGGCCTTGGACACATGGGCGTCAAGTTCGCCCGTGCATTTGGCGCGCATACGGTGGTTTTCACCACATCGCCCGGCAAGAAAGACGATGCCCTGCGCCTCGGCGCACACGAAGTCGTCGTATCCAAAAACGCCGATGAAATGGCCGCGCATGCGGGCAGCTTCGATTTCATTCTGGATACCGTGGCGGCATCGCATAACCTGGATGCTTTCGTGAACCTGCTCAAGCGTGACGGCACGCTGACGCTGGTCGGCGCGCCGGATCATCCGCACCCCTCGCCCACCGTTTTCGGACTTATTCTGGGACGCAAAAGCATCGCAGGTTCGCTGATTGGCGGGATTGCGGAGACGCAGGAGATGCTGGATTTCTGCGCCCAGCACGGCATTACGTCCGACGTCGAAGTAATTGCGATGAAAGACATCAACGCCGCCTATGAGCGTATGCTGAAGGGCGATGTGAAGTACCGTTTTGTTATCGACATGAAAACGCTGACTGCATAAATATCTGCGCCACCCATAAAAAAAACGCCGGTGTTTTGCACCGGCGTTTTTTATCAGCTCAAGCCCTGCTTAACTGCGGCAGCCGCAGCCGCCCGTGGGCAAATCGCAGCCCATGGCTTCGTCTTCATCGCATTCCTCGTCGGTATAGGCATCGGCGTCGATGGTCATGACGTCATGCTTTTTTTCCGCCAGTTGCGCGGCGAGGAGATTTTTTTCTTCCGGCGATTTTTCACCGTCCAGAAAGTTTTTCATGAAAGGGGTTGTCATGCTGCCAGTTGCTCCTCTGCTTTTGCGTAGTCGAGTTTGAGGTCGCGGGCGACTTCGGCATGGGTAATTTTGCCCTTGCAGACGGTCAGGCCGTTGCGCAGGTGTTTGTTGTCACCCAGCGCCTTGACCCAGCCTTTGTTCGCCAGTTCAAGGCCATAGGGCAGAACGGCGTTGTTAAGCGCATAGGCGGACGTGCGCGGCACGGCGCCCGGCATGTTCGCAACGCAGTAATGCACGATGCCTTCGACTTCGTAGGTCGGGTTGTCGTGCGTCGTCGCCTTGGACGTTTCGGCACAGCCGCCCTGATCGATGGCGATATCCACGATAACCGATTTCGGGCGCATTTTTTTGAGAAGGTCGCGCGTAATCAGCTTCGGCGCCAGCGCGCCCGGAATCAGAACCGCGCCGACGACAAGGTCGGCCTGCGTGACATACTGCTCGACGCTGTCCTGCGTGGAGTAGATGATGTTCGCGCGGTTGCCGAACAGGTCTTCGAGCTGGCGGATACGATCGAGCGATTTTTCGAGGATCGTCACGCGCGCTTCCATACCCACGGCCATTTTCGCCGCATGCGTGCCCGCAACACCGCCACCGAGGATAACGACTTCCGCCGCCTTCACGCCGGGAACGCCGCCGATAAGAATCCCGCTGCCGCCCATGGCCGCATGCAGATGATATGCACCGACATGCACGCCCATGCGCCCCGCCACCTCGCTCATGGGGGCGAGCAGCGGCAGGCCGCCGCGGTCGGACGTCACGGTTTCATAGGCAATCGCAATGCAACCGCTATCAATCAAACCCTTCGCCTGCACGGGGTCGGCGGCAAGGTGCAGATAGGTGAAAAGAATCTGGTCTTTGCGCAGCATCGCGGTTTCGGCGGGCTGCGGTTCTTTGACCTTCACGATCATATCGGCTTGTTCGAAAACTTCTTTTGCGGTTTTGACGATTTTCGCGCCAGCGCGGATGTAATCGTCGTCCGACGCCTGAATGCCTGCACCGGCATTGGTTTCAATCACGACCTGATGGCCGTTGCGTACATATTCGCGCACGGACGTCGGGGTCAGGCCGACGCGGAATTCCTTGGTCTTGATTTCTTTGGGGCAGCCGATGAGCATTGCATTTCTCCTTGGGGGGCTTGATACTCTCGGAGCAGCCGCATTTTAAACACAGGTTTGTGCGTACGCGGCGACTCGTTTATTGTTGGCCTACTATACTTGAGGCCAAAGCCAATTCAAGAGAGGGCATATGTTAAACGCTTTGTTGAGAAAACTGACGGGAAAATCCAAACTGCAAACACGCTCCGAAGCGACGATTGCCTATGAAAACAAGTATGTGGCGCCGAACTATCACCCCTTGCCGGTTGTGCTGCACCGCGGCGAAGGTTTGTACCTGTGGGATCAGGAAGGAAAAAAATATCTGGATATGATGAGCGCCTATAGCGCCGTCAGCTGCGGCCATGCCCATCCGCGCATTGTCGCGCGCCTGCGCGATCAGGCGGGACAGCTGGCCGTTTGCTCGCGCGCCTATCACAGCGACATGCTGGCGCCTTTCGCGGAAAAGCTGGCACAGCTGACCGGTCTCGACATGATGCTGCCGATGAATACGGGTGCGGAAGCTGTCGAAACGGCTGTCAAGGCCGCGCGCCTGTGGGGCTATACCGTCAAGGGCATTCCTGAAAACAGCGCCGAAATTATCGTGGCCGAAGGCAACTTCCATGGCCGCACCACGACGGTCATCAGTTTTTCGACGGAACCGGACTACCGCAAGAATTTCGGGCCCTTCACGCCCGGTTTCCGCGCCGTACCCTTTGGCGATTTGAAAGCCATCGAAGCCAGCATCACGCCCAATACCGCCGCGGTGCTGATTGAGCCCATTCAGGGCGAGGCGGGCATCAAAACCCCGCCGGCAGGCTTCCTGCGCGACCTGCGCGCGCTGTGCGACAAACACAATGTGCTTTTGATTCTGGACGAGGTGCAGTCGGGGCTGGGCCGCACCGGCAAGATGTTCGCCTATCAGCATGAAAATATTTTGCCGGATTTGCTGGTGCTGGGCAAAGCGCTCGGCGGTGGCCTGCTGCCGGTATCGGCGGTTGTCGGCAAGCGCGCGGTCATCAGCCTTTTTAAACCGGGCAGCCACGGGTCTACCTTTGGCGGCAACCCGCTGGCGGCAGCCGTAGGGCTTGAATCACTGACCGTGCTGGAACAGGAAGGCATGGTCGAAAACAGCGCAAAGCTGGGCGATTACATGATGCAGCAGCTGCGCGGCATCAATAGCCCGCTTATCCGCGAAGTGCGCGGCAAGGGTCTGTGGATCGGCGTCGATTTCGACCCCGCAAAAATAGCGGCACGCATGATTTGCGAAAAACTCATGGCGCGCGGCATCCTCAGCAAGGATACACACGAAACCGTGGTGCGTTTCGCGCCGCCGCTTACCATTACCAAATCGGAAATCGACTGGTGCCTTGAGCAATTCCGCGAGGTTCTGCGCGAAGTGGAAAAATAAAAGGCGACAGACACAAAAAAAGCCCCCGTTTGTGCGGGGGCTTTTTTTGTAACGCTACGTCTATCAACCGCGCGGGCCACCAAACCAGCGTTTGCGCACAGCCGCAGGTTTTGCGGTATCACCGCGGGGTTGTTCGTTGCTATTCGCCGCGGCGGGCGGTTTGCCGCCGCGTGCCGGACGTGCCGCGCGCAGGAAAGACCATGCCGCCTTTTTACCTGTGACCAATCCTGACAAGGCGGGCGCGATCAGCTGCATCGCGGATGCGCGGCGGGCTTCTGCCTGTTCGGCGATATAGAATGTGCTGAGTGTATATTTCACCTGCATGCCCCCCCATCAGCGACCCGACGCAGGCTCCGACGCCTGAACAGACCAGCGGCGTCAGTGCAGGCATGCCGCCCGCGGCGATACTGATGGCAAACATCCCCGCGATACCCCCCAGCACCATGGCGGTACTGACATGCCGCGCCAGCTTTTGATGTTTTTTGATGAAGCGCTGATACCAGCCGCCCTGCTGTTCATCGGCAGACGGATTGCGGTCAAGAGATGTCATTTGTTTCACTCCTGATATTCTTTTTGAAGTGCAGTTGCGACCGTAACATGGTTTACCGAAAATATGCCCCCCATATTTGCGCGTTATGGAATTATAAAAATCCCGTAAAATGGCGC
This sequence comes from uncultured Micavibrio sp., assembly GCA_964551435.1. GTDB lineage: Bacteria > Pseudomonadota > Alphaproteobacteria > Micavibrionales > UBA2020 > UBA2020. The sequence goes on along the minus strand of CAZKBS010000001.1, from coordinate 400,276 downwards.
TGTAACCTTTCTTCAACTTTTTATCCCTAGGCTGTTATCAGGGACGGGAATGAGGGAAAAAACATGATTTATCACCTGCACGAATTGCTGACCAAGATGGGCGCGCCGGAAGTGCGCGAAAAAGGCCGTCTGCAATGGCATTATTGCGACGCCGACAGCGGCGCCGTTGCAGGTTTTGCCGATATCCGCCTCGAAGCCGGCGGCGAGCGTCTGGTCGCGGAGCTGGAGGCGATGCGCAGTGACGAAGAAAAACATGACAGCCCCAAGCATGCGGGCGAAGATAAATTCTATCTGATGGCGGAGCGCACGGCGCGTCCGAACTATTTCCGTGTGCTACATATCAGCTTTGATGGAGAGACCTATACCCGACCGTCCAAAAGCGTGGTGGAACTGGGGCTAAGCCTTTTTCATGCCAAGGCACTGGATATCAGCATCCGCATGGTAGAACAAAGCTTCAACAAACAGGACATGCTGGATGTGCGCGAAGAAAGCACCGGCACCCGTCTGATGCTGCCGCGTCTGCATGTCGCCGCAAAAAGCGCGGAGAGCTTTGGCGTTGATAGCATGAAAGCACGGACCAACAGCCGGCGGGGGCTGCGGTTGGTCTGCTCGGCGGATGCATGAAAAACACATTGCGCACTTTGGTCTGTCTTTTCTGTCTGTGGGCGCCGGTCGCGCTAGCGCAGGAAACGCCGCCACCGACTTCTGCAGCTGCGGCAACCGGCCCTGACCCCAAGGTGCTGGAAAAGGCGCTCAAAGGCGATGCCGAAGCGCAGTATGCGCTCGCTACAGCTTACGGCAAGGGCGAAGACGGTGCCCCGCGCGACCACAAAGCGGCGCTAACATGGTTTTTAAAAGCGGCCAACCAGAACCATACCGAAGCGCAATATGATCTGGGCATATTTTATATGTTCAGCGAAGAAACCGGCGCGCGCAGTGCCAGCGAGGGCGTCAAATGGTTTCGACGCGCGGCAGAGCGCGGCCATGTCGGCGCGCAAAACGCGGTTGCAGCCGCTTATGCCACCGGTGAAGGTGTCGATAAAAATTATCAGGAAGCGATAAAATGGTGGCGCAAGGCCGCAGATAAAAATAGTGCCGAAGCGGAATTTAACATCGGCTATTCCTATCTGATGGGCGAGGGCGTGGATGAAAACGACGCCGAGGCTTTCAAATGGATCACGCTGTCTGCGCAGCAGAATTTCACCGAGGCGCAATATATGCTCGGCCGTCTGTATCTTGAGGGGATAGGAACCGCCACTGATTTTCCGCTGTCGGTCAAATGGTTTCACGAAGCCGCAAAAAAACGCCATGCGGGCGCGACGATGATGATCGGCGATGCCTATATCGAAGGCCGCGGCGTACCGCAAAACAGAACCGAAGCCTTTTACTGGTATAGTCTGGCCGCCGAAATCGACGAAACCTATAAGGCGGAAAAAGACGAGCTTCGCGAGACAATTTCGCCGCGCGACCAGGTCGAAGTGCAAAAGCGCCTGATGAACCGATAGGCTCTGGATATCGAGGAAAAAAATGAAACCGCGTCCTATTTATGCTGCTTTTCTTACCGTCCTGATGTGTCTGTCGATTGCCACGCAAAGCGCTGCGGCAGAGGGCGGCCTGCGGGAAAAACTGCGCGCGCGTATCCAGCAAAAAGCGCAAGACGGCGAGGGTGCGCTGGGCGAAGAAGGCGGCGGCAGCTGCGCCGAACATTACGCCAAAATAGACCGCCGTATTTCTGCGATGGGGCCGAAGGCGTTCGGCCCGCCGCCGGATATCAAGGATGTTTCCTACGGCACGCATGAACGTCAGCGCATGGATGTATATTTGCCAAAAATACGGCCAGCTGCGGGGGCGCCCGTCATTTTGATGGTGCATGGCGGCGGCTGGTGCGTGGGCGACAAGGCCCTCAAATCAACGGTCGAGAATAAATCCAAGCGCTGGACTGAAAAAGGCTTCGTTTTTGTCAGCACGAATTATCCCATGATGACGCACGGACGGAATGCACTGGCGCAGGCGCATGAAATCGCCCGCGCGGCGGTCTATGTGCAGCAGCATGCTGCCGAATGGGGCGGCGATGGCAGTAAACTGATATTGATGGGACATTCCGCAGGCGCGCATCTGGTGTCGCTGGTGGGTGCATCGCAGGCGATCCGTGATGCCGAAGGGGTACAAAAAATCCTGGGTGTTGTGTCGATTGATGCCGGCGCGACGGACCTTGAAATGCAGATGCCAAAAGTGGTGCCGTTCCTCAAAACCCGCTATGCGGAAGCCTTCGGCACGGACCCCGCAGAGTGGCCTGCCGCATCGCCGCTGCATCAGCTGGGAAAAACATCGGCCCCCTGGCTCGGCATTTGCTCCACCACGCGCCCCGACAAGCCTTGCGAGCAGTCGGATGCCTATGTGAAAAAAAGCCTCGCCCTTGGCGTCCCCGCCCAGACGCTGCCGCTGCCAAAAGGTCATGGGAAGCTCAACAGCGAACTGGGTAAATCCGGCAGCTATACCGACGCAGTTGAAAAATTCATGGCGTCGCTGGATGCCGCTGTTGCCGCGCGGCTGCGCTGATTTTAGATACAGTCAATGCCCAAAGCGCAGGTGGCCATTAACGAAAACAGCAGAGATGCTGGCGGTATCGTAATAATATATAGCGCTGATGCCAACAAAGCAGCCGTCCACTCTGTGCGCATCTTTATGGCGGAAACCGTCAGGAGAAGACCGGGAATGATGTGAATAAGCATCCCCCCCAAAGGGTGTCTGCGCCATGAACCAATTTTTCCGGTAGGTCATGCCAGAACAAAATCTTTAGATAGACCGTTATAAACGGGTAGAGCAACCCACAGGCTAATAGGACATAAGCAGTTGTACGGCTATGTTTTGCCGTTTCGCTCGCTAAAATATCCTTCATATCAGATTATTTTTCTTCCTTGACGCGCAGTACGTCGCCGGTCACGGCATCAAGTCTGACTTCGTGTTCGCTCTCTGCCTTGATGACGCTGACGTCATAGACGGCTTTGCCGTTTTCACGGTCAAGGTCGGCCTCGATGGCTTTGCCGCCGACATGCTTTTCGGCGATCTGGATGGCTTCGGTCAGAGAGATTTTGGCTTCTTCAAGCAAACGCAGGTCTTTGGTGACCTCGGATGCCTGTGCGCCGCGGCTGTCCATCAGGCTGCTGGTCGTGGCACCGGCCAGAAGCAGGGCCCTGAAAAGGAATAAATTGGATACGACATGCATGCGCCTCGCTATTTTGTTATGTGAGATATAATGTACTTGGCTTTTACAGACAGGATAGCTGCAAATAAAAGAGGATTAAACAGTTTGACGAAAATCCCGACTGCGGTAAGTCGTCCAGACGAATAAATATATTCTTCACCTACTTTATAACTTAAATTTCCAGGCGCTGAGTATTCATAGAAGAAAAAAGATATAGCTACTATCCACGATACGAGTATGTATAGGCGTAATGACGATTTCCATTCTACACATAAAGCGTATATACTAAATAGCGCGATACCAAATACCAATGAACTTAATGAGGCTATCCATACGACATGATATGGAGACGCCCAAGAATCTAGAAATACCCCATATACAAGCACATACTTTGCTAAGACAACGAAGAGAGAAAATAATATAAATGATATCGCTTCTTTCACTTTGCTCATAATCCAACTCGATACATATATACGTGAACGACGCCGAGAGTCATGATATTCATTTTATTGTTTTTGGCGGGCATGACGGACTCCTTTCAGCAGAATGAGAGCTCTTTCTAATGTTAGGCCGAAATAGCTGGAAAAAAACAGATTAATCCGACATTTTCTGTCTTTTTTATGCTGCGTTGCGGTGGGTTGACAGAAGCCGCTAAAGCCCCCACTATGGCCTGCCTGCCATAAATAAACGTTTCAATAACGACTCGCGTGATGCGCGAGGCGGCGATGCAGGCGGGCCTGAAAAGGCTCCGGCAAAGAGGGTGGATGACCTGGTGCAAATACAAGGATATCCGCCATGAGCATTATTAAAAAAATCAAGGAAATGTCGCTCGAAATGACGCGCTGGCGCCACCGCCTGCACGCGGAGCCGGAACTGGCTTTTGACGAGCGCAAGACGGCGCGTTTCCTGACCCGCCAGCTGCAAAGCTTCCGCGTCGATGACGTGCAGAGTCTTGCCAAAACCGGCGTTGTCGGCGTGCTGCACGGCAAATCCGGCCCCGGCGGCCCCGCCATCATGCTGCGCGCAGATATGGACGCGCTACCCATTCAGGAAAAAACCGGTGCGCTGCATCAATCACGCAACCCCGGTGTACATCATGCCTGCGGCCATGACGGCCATATGGCGATGCTGCTGGGCGCGGCGAAATATCTGGCCGAAACCCGCAATTTCGAAGGTACCGTCTATTTCGTATTCCAGCCCGCCGAGGAACACATCGGCGGCGCGCAGGAAATGATCAAGGACGGACTGTTCAGCCGCTTCCCCGCCGATGCGATTTATGGCCTGCATAATTTCCCCGACTTGCCGCTTGGCACCATGGCGACGGGTGCGGGGCCGATGCTGGCGGCGAATGACGATTTCCACGTGACGTTCAAAGGCGTCGGGGGCCATAGCGCCCGCCCTGAAAACACAACGGATGTTGTGGCGGCAGCGGCGGAGGCCATTCTGGCGATCAAAGCCATGGCAAAAGCCGAAATTCCGGCCGGTGAGCCGGCGGCGGTCACCGTCTGCGGCCTGTTCACCGATGGCGAAGCCAATAACGTTATTCCCGATGCGGCGACGTTCAATGGCAGCATCCGCAGTTTCGATGACACCCTGCACCAGACCCTGAAAACCAAAATGCAGCAAATCGTCGAAGATACCGCGCAAAAATACGGCGTCACGCTGGAACTGGAATTTGAAAACGGCTATCCCGTGCTGGTTAACAGCAGCGATGAAACCGATTTCGCGGTGAAAGTCGCCAAGGAAACCGTGGGCGACAATGCCGTGATTTCCCCCGTGCCGCGTACGCTGGGCGTTGAAGATTTCGCGTTTTATCTGCAAAAAAAGCCGGGAAATTTTATGGCGATCGGCACCGGCCCGACGGATGGCAGCAAGGGACCGGATATTCACAGCGCCAAATACGACTTCAATGACGCGGCCCTGCCTGTCGGGGCGAGTTATTGGGCGCGCCTGGTCGAAAAAGCCCTGCCGTTGGGCGGCCGCGCTGCTAACGGCAATGCGCCGCAGGCCCCCAAACCGCCGAAACCCTGATAAGTCTTTTAAAAGCGCGCGCTGTTGCCAAATGGGCACGCGCGCGTTTTTTTCCCGAAACGGCTTGAGTTTGCAAGAGTCTTGCCTTTATCTTGAAAGGCAGGGATTCGCCGCATTTTTACAGCGCGGCGGTATATTGTTATGCAAGTCATCGAACAGTTCACCCAGGGAAAAACGGGGGATGAAGCGCTCAACGAAGACAAGATTGTCGTCGACGAGCATTTTATCGCTGTGATTGACGGCGTGACGTCCCGCCGCGGCCAGATGTTGCAGGGCATGACGATCGGTCGTTTTGCCGCCGAAACCATCGCCGCCGAAATCGTCCGCCTGCCACGCCAGATAGAAGCGCGTCAGGCGATTGACCATCTGACCGAGCGCCTCAAAAGCGTTTCCGAAATGGTAGCCGCTTCGGAAAACAAGACTTTCGGGGATATGCTGCGCCGTCCGGCCTGCGCGCTGGTGATGTATTCGCGCCATCGCCGTGAAATCTGGCGCGTTGCGGATCCGACGTTCATGATCAATGGCCTCGCCAATACCAAAAACTTTTTGCAGGAAGAAAACTGGGCGCAGCTGCGGCGGGCCTATATCTGTTCGCGCCTTGCCAAGGGGGATAGCGAAGATTCCCTGCGCGACGGTGACCCGACGTGGGAATTGCTGGCACCCATGATGGCGGAATTCAAGGTTTTCACCAATTACGACGGGCCTTTCGGCTATGGCGTTATCAACGGCACCCATGTGCCCAACGCCCATGTCGAGGTATTCAGCGCCAGCCACGCGAATGAAATCGTGCTGGCGAGCGATGGCTATCCTTACGTCGCTTCGACCCTCGAAGAGACCGAAAAAACCCTGCAATACGTGGTCACGCAGGACCCGCTAATGTACAAACTCTACCCGCAGGTCAAAGGCGTGAAGCCCGGTTATGTTTCATTTGACGACCGCAGCTATATCCGCTTTATTCCCTGACCTATGACGCCAGAACAAGCCGCCGCCGATATCCATATAGACATAATCCAGACGCCCGAGCCTTTCGGCGCGCTGTTTGCGCAGCTGGGCATCGCGGCGGTGACCTACGCCCATCCTGCGGTTTTCACTGTAGCCGAGGGGGAGGGATTCAAACACCGCATCCCCGGCGGGCATACCAAAAACCTGTTCCTGAAGGATAAAAAAGACCAGTTGTGGCTGGTCACGGCGGCCGCCTATACATCCGTCGACCTCAAGGGGCTGCCGGATATCATCGGTGCGGGGCGGCTCTCTTTCGGCTCGCCCGAACGTCTCATGAATAATCTGGGGGTGACTCCGGGTTCGGTCACACCGCTGGCGCTGATCAACGATACGGCGCGGCGGGTGCGCTTTGTGCTGGATGAAAAATTGACGCAGTGCAGCACCGTGAATTGCCATCCGCTGCGCAATGACATGACCACCTGCCTTGCGCCCGACGCCTTGCTGCGGCTGCTGCGTCACTGGGGTTATGACCCGGTGGTCGCCAGACTTGAAAAACAAGGCGAATAACGCGCGCAAACCTGATTTTACGTTGATTTTACAGCCTTCGGGCTTATTTCTATGAAACAGGCTGCTATAATGCAGGCCTGTCATTCAGAAAAATACGGAACAAGCATGCTCGACCTGACCCAACTTGGCAAAAAACCGGCAGATAGCGCCGCCAGCGCCTATATCCGCGATACGCGTACCGACACGTTCGAAACGGATGTGCTGGCGCAGTCGCTGCGTACGCCGGTCATCGTCGATTTCTGGGCAACATGGTGCGGTCCGTGCAAACAGCTGATGCCGGTGCTTGAAAAAGTCGTCGCCGAAGCCGGCGGCAAGGTGCAGATGGTCAAAGTCGATATCGATAAAAGCCCCGAGCTTGCGCAAATCTTCCGCGTGCAGTCGGTCCCGACAGTCTATGCCTTCTGGCAGGGCCAGCCGGTTGATGGTTTCATGGGCGGCCGCCCCGAAAGCGAACTGCGTGCTTTTGTGCAAAAACTCGCAGCCCTCGCCGGCAGCGGCGCCAATAATAACGAGGCGGAGGGCGACAATATCCCCGCTGCACCCGTCGATGTCAGCGCGGAAATGAAACGCGCCGATGATTTTTTCGCCGCCGGTCAATATACCGATGCGATGGCGGCCTATAGCACGGTTCTGGACAACGCCCCCGAAAATATGGATGCGATGGCAGGTATCGGCTGGTGCTTTGTTGCGGAAAAATCCCCCGAAGGCGTTGCCGAAATCCTGTCGCAGCTGACGGACGAACAGCGCGCGCATCCGCGCATCAAGGGCCTGTCTTTTCTGATGACCGCAATGGAAGCGGCGGCAGATGTGCCCGATGCCGCGACGCTCGAAGCGACGCTTGAAAAAGACCCCAAAAAACATGCCGCGCGTTTTGATCTTGCACGCCTGCGCCTTGCTGCCTGCGACATTGAAGGCGCGATTGACGCGCTGGTCGAACTCACCCGCCGCGACCGCGAATGGCAGGATCAAAAAGCGCGTAAACTGCTGTTGGATATTTTCGATGCACTCGGCAATGCGCATCCTTTGACGGCGCAGGGCCGCCGCAGGCTTTCGGCTGTGCTGTTTTCCTGAGGAATGGGAATGGCTGACGCGTTCGATATATCCTTTGACGAGCTACCCGCGGAAATCCCCGTTTTTCCGCTGCTGCGCGTGATTTTGCTGCCGCGCGTGCAGTTGCCGCTGAACATTTTCGAACCGCGCTATCTGGCGATGACCCGTGCGGCGCTGTCGTCGCACCGCCTCATCGGCATGATACAGCCCGAAAACGATTCCGGCCATGGCAAGCTGTGCAGGACCGGCTGCGCGGGACGCATCGTGTCGTTCAGCGAAACCGATGATGGCCGTTACCTGATTACGCTCAAAGGCGTGGCGCGTTTTAATATCCACGAACCGCCCGCGCTAGCTGCGGGCGGCTATTTGCAGGCGAAGCCGGACTGGACGCCGTTTAAATCCGATTTGCAGCCTGATACCGTTACCGATATTTGCCGCGAAACCATGGTGGGTACGCTGCATGCCTATTTCAAAAAAATGGGCATGTCCTGCGACCAGTGGGAACAGATCCGCCAGATCGGCTGCGAAAAACTTGTCGCGACGCTCAGCGTTGTCTGCCCGTTTGCCGCGGGTGAAAAACAGGCCCTTCTCGAAGCGCCGACCCTTTCTGACCGCGCGCAGCTTTTGCATGCGCTTCTTGAAGCGGCTGTGCGCGAAAATTGCGGCAGCGGCTGCAACGATACCTGCCACTGATTCCAACCGAAAGAATATCTATGCCGAGCGAAGCCAAAAAAGCCGACCCCAGATTGCTGGAAATTCTCGTCTGCCCGCTGACCAAGGCGCCGCTCGATTACGATGTGGACAGGCAGGAACTTGTCAGCCGTCAGGCGGGTCTCGCTTTTCCCATCCGCGACGGCATTCCGGTGATGTTGCTGTCCGCTGCGCGCAAGCTGGACTAGCAGCGCATGGCCGATCGCATCTGGATTTACGACAGCACGCTTTTCGCGGGTGACCATGCGCCGGGCTATAGCATGCGCGCCGAAGACAAGCCCCGCATGGCCGCGATGCTTGACCACATGGGCGTTGATATCATCGAGGCTGGTATGCCCGCCGACGATGATGACATCGACACGATTTACCGCGTTGCGCAGGTTTTGCATGGCGCCAAGCTGTCGATTATCTGCCGCACAAGACCCGAAGACATCATGGCCGCCGCACAAATTGCCCGCCGCGTGCAGCGTGTGCGCCTGAATGTGTTCACGGCGGTATCGCCGCAGCATATGAAACACCGTCTTTACATGGATATGCCCGAAACGCTGGATGTGATTAAAAACGGCATCACCGCCGCCCGCGCCCATGCGCAGGATGTGCAATGGACAGCCGAAGATGCCACGCGGGCCGAACCTGATTTTCTGTGCCGCGCCATCGAAACGGCCATCCGTGCGGGTGCCGGCACCATCAACCTTGCCGACAGTGTTGGCTATGGCGTGCCCGCTGAAATGGCGCAAATAGTCCAGATGGTCAAAAACCGTGTGCCGGACATTGACCGCGCCGTACTGTCGGTCGATTGCCCGAATGATCTGGGCCTTGCGCTGGCCAACAGCCTTGCGGCGCTGGATGCGGGCGCGCGGCAGGTGACGGTCACCCTCGGCGGTCTTGGCGCGCGCGCAGGTCATGCCGCACTCGAAGAAGTCGTCATGGCTATTCGCACGCGGCAAGACAGGCTCGCCTATGAAACGGCTGTGGTCTCCGAACATCTGGTGCCCGCAGCCAAACTGCTGGGGGAGCTGACGGGTTTTACCCCGCAGCCCAGCAAGCCTGTTATTGGTCTTAGCGTGTTTTCGCAAGAATCCGGCATTCACCTCGATGGCCGCGCTTATGACGTCATGACGCCGGAGTCGGTCGGGCGCGATAAAACAGAACTGGTGCTGGGCAAATATTCAGGCCGCAGCTTTTTCCGTGCCAAGCTGCGCACGCTCGGGTTCGAACTTGACGATGCCGCGCTGGACGCCGCCTATGCCCGCTTTCAGGATTTCGCCGAACGCCGCCGCAAGGTCAGCGATGACGATTTGCGCGTGATTGTCACCGCAACCGAAGGTCTGCCGCCGGAGCGCGTGACCTTTGTGTCGATGGGTGTCAAATCCGGCTCCTTCGGCCCGCAAGAGGCGGAGCTGGAAATCGACATCGACGGCCAGCGCCACAAAGCGCGCGCCATGGGTAAAGGCCCCGTCGATGCATGTTTCAAGGCGATGCGTATTCTGGTGCCGCACGATGATGTGATTTTAACGCATTACGAGCTTAAGGCGCTGACCCAGGGGTCAGATGCCAAAGGGGAGGTAAACGTGCGCCTGTCGGGCGGCGGGCACAGTTATAACGGCATCGGCATCGACCCTGACGTGATAGTCGCTTCGGTGCGTGCCTATATCGACGCCCTCAACCGCATGCTGGCTGGCCGCGATGCTGAAAACCCTCATCAGAATGCGTGAAGCACCGCCGCCGCCCACCGATATCGACGGCGTGCGCGTGGTGCCGAACAGCCGTGCGCGGCGCCTGTCGCTGCGCGTCGATGCCAAGCTGGGCGATGTGGTGCTGACGTGGCCGAAACGCACGTCGCTGAAGGCGGCGGAAAAATTCGTACGCGACAACCGCGCATGGATAGAAAAACACCGTGCGCGCCTGACACCGGCACGCGCCTTTGCGGCGGGTGAACAGGTAATGCTCGGCGGTGTGGTTTATACCATTCGCCATGCCCAAGGGCGCGGCCTGACCCGCATCGAAGGTGATGATATCGTTGTGCATGGGGATGCCGCGCATGTGCATCGCCGTGTGCGCGATTTCATCAAGGCCGAGGCATTGCGCCAGCTCACGCAGCTTTCGCATGAAAAATCGGCATCGCTGGGGCTGAAGCCCTCCGGCGTGCGGGTGCTGGACCCCAAATCGCGCTGGGGCAGCTGCGGGCCCGACGGCAGGCTGATGTATTCATGGCGCATTATCCTCGCCCCACGCGCGGTCATGGATTATCTGGTCGCGCACGAGGTTGCGCACCGCGTGCATATGAATCACGGTCCCGCGTTCTGGCGTCTCTGCGCCAGCCTTACAACCGACGCCAAATCCTCCCGCCGCTGGCTGAACGAACACGGCAGAACGCTGATGGTGTGGAAATAGACGCAAACAAAAACCCCCGAAGTTGCCTTCGGGGGTTTTGTTCGGTTGAAAGGGCTGACGATTATTCAGCGTCTTTCTTGCCTTTCTTCTGCAGAGCAGCGCCGAGGATGTCGCCGAGCGAAGCGCCCGAGTCGGACGAGCCGTATTCGGCCATCGCCTGTTTGTCCTCGTCGATTTCGCGCTGCTTGATCGACAGTTCGAGCTTGCGGCCCGAGCGGTCGACTTTCAGCACTTTCGCATCGACTTTTTCGCCAACGGCGAAACGGTCGGGGCGCTGTTCGGAGCGTTCGCGGCTCAGGTCACCCTTCTTGATGAAGCCCGAGAGCTTCTCGTTCACGGAAACCTCGATACCCTTGTCGGAAATCGCGGTAACCGTGCAGGTAACCGTGGCGCCTTTGGCAACACCGCCGAGGGCATCAGCAAACGGATCGCTGTCCAGTTGCTTGATACCGAGCGAAACGCGCTCTTTCTCTGCGTCAACTTCAAGGATCTTCACCTTGACGCTGTCACCTTTCTTGAAGTTCTTGATGGCTTCTTCGCCAGCTTCGCTCCAAGACAGGTCAGACAGGTGCACCATACCGTCGATCTGGTCGCCAATGCCGACGAACAGGCCGAATTCGGTGATGTTGCGGATTTCGCCTTCCAGCACGTCGCCCGCTTTGCGGTCAGCCGCGAACTTCAGCCACGGGTTTTCCGTGCACTGTTTCAGGCCGAGGCTGATGCGGCGCTTGGTGAGGTCAACGTCCAGAACCTGAACTTCGACTTCCTGCGACGTAGAGACGATTTTGCCCGGGTGGACGTTTTTCTTGGTCCAGGACATTTCGGAGACGTGCACGAGGCCTTCGATGCCATCGCCCAGTTCAACGAATGCACCGTAGTCGGCAATGTTCGTGACGCGGCCTTTGTAGCGCTCACCCACTTTGAACTTGCCGGCAACATCACCCCACGGATCGCCTTCCAGCTGCTTCATGCCGAGGCTGATGCGCTGGGACTCTTCGTTGAAGCGGATGATCTTGACGTTGACGGTCTGGCCAACGGACAGGACTTCCGACGGGTGGTTGATGCGTTTCCAGGAAATGTCGGTGACGTGCAGCAGGCCGTCGACACCGCCGAGGTCGATGAACGCACCGTAATCGGTGATGTTCTTGACCACGCCTTGCAGTTCCTGGCCTTCCTTGAGGTTGGAAACCAGTTCGCTGCGTGCTTCGGCGCGGGATTCTTCGAGAACCGCACGGCGCGAAACAACGATGTTGCCGCGCTGGCGGTCCATCTTCAGGATCAGGAAAGGCTGCGGCGTGCCGAACAGCGGGGAGATATCACGCACGGGGCGGATATCGACCTGCGAGCCTGGCAGGAACGCAACAGCGCCATTGAGGTCGACCGTGAAGCCACCTTTGACGCGGCCGAAGATGATGCCGGTGACGCGTTCGTTCGCTTTGTGCTGCTTTTCCAGCAGGACCCAGCTTTCTTCGCGGCGGGCTTTCTCGCGGCTCAGGACGGCTTCGCCGTCTTTGTTTTCCAGACGCTCGACGTAGACTTCGACTTTGTCGCCTTTTTTGATTTCAGCGCGTACACCTGCGGCGCCAAATTCGCGCAGCGGGATGCGGCCTTCGGATTTCAGGCCGACGTCGAGGGTGACGAATTCGTCATCAACGCCGATGACCGTCCCTTCAACGACGCTGCCTTCGAAGGATTTGACATCCTTCAGGGTTTCGTCGAGCAGAGCGGCGAAGCTCATTTTCTCGCCGGTGATGTCCGCTGCGCTGACACCTTCGATAATTTTAGCGGCTACTTTTGCCATGTGTTTAGTTCTCACTTTTCATATGAAATACAAACCGCGGGCCGCCATGCGGCACCCGAGCCCGCGTCTTGTTCGCGCCGTTTGTAGGGGATTCAGGGGGGCAGAGTCAATGAAAACCCTCGAAAAAACAGGCATAAACCACGGTTTCGACCAGATTCCGCATCTCCGCGTCCGCCCCGCGCCGTTTACAGCGCGGAGGAGAGTTTTTAAATTAACATAACACTGAGAATTGAATGACGGGATGGCGAGGGAGAGAGGGCGGCAACAGAGGGCCCGCGCAGCGTCTGAAATGCGTCAAAACGCTCGTGGCTTGTGGGGCTTCAGGCAACAAAAAAAGGCTTCCTCAGCGGGAAGCCTTTTTTGTTGGGGCAATACCGTATCAGGGCTGCGGCGGCTTGCGCATCGCGGCGGCATTGTCGTTGGTTTCCGACAGGAATTTCGCGCGGATAACACTGATCGCCTGATCGAGCGCCTGCTGCGCGTTCAGCGTAGTGGTATCCAGCACATAGGCATCGCTTGCCGATTTGGTCGGTGCGGTCGCGCGGGTCTGATCACGCTCGTCGCGGCGTTTGAGATCGGCCAGCACTTGTGACTGGCTGAGAATGGCGCCTTTATCGGCGCTGGTCGCTTTCAGCTCTTCAAAGCGGCGACGCGCACGCTCTTCCACCGATGCGGTCACAAAGAATTTTACATCCGCATTCGGGCAGATAACGGTGCCGATGTCGCGACCATCCAGCACAGCGCCGCCCACATTGCCCGGCGGGTTTGCGGCGAAGCCGCGCTGGTAATCCAGCAGAGCCTGGCGCACTTCGGGGATGGCGGCGACTTTGGATGCGGCTTCGGATACTTCGGGCGCGCGCAGCGCGGGGCTCGACAGCAGTTCAGGCGTCAGGTTGCGGGTGATGATGGCAACAGCGGTCTGCACGTCCTGCCAGCTGTCGGGGTTGCCACCGCTTTCCAGCGTGGCAAGACCAACCGCACGGTACAGGGCGCCGGTATCAAGGTAGGCATAGCCCAGACGCTCCGCCAGCTTGCGCGCCAGCGTTCCCTTGCCGGAGGCGGCGGGGCCATCCACGGCAATCACGATTTTTTTGTTGGCATCGCCGGCGGCTTTGGGCTGCGGGATAAAATCTGTTTTTCTGAAGTGGGCCTGCATGAAAATCCCCTTGGACGCTAAGCGCCTGAAAATGTTAATCCTCTTAAATAAAAAGATTAACATATCGTTAACAAACCGGCAACCGGCACGGCTGTCATACCACGAAAAGCCCATGCGATTCAATGTCGTTTTATGGAATTAATTTTCAAGTGCTTGGCGGCGTTTTTCAATCCATGCGCCGCAGCAGACGGTACGGGCGATTCGCGGCAGGCCTATGCTGCAGGGGCATCCGCCGCGCGGGCGATGAAATAATTCGCGACAATACCCATGGTTTGCGGCGGCAGCGTCACATCGGGGCCAATGCCCTGCACAACGATGGGGCAAGCGATGTCTTTGTCCGATGCCGTGCGTACAATCATGGTGTTGTGGCGAATGGCGCTGACCGTGCCGCCGATATCCCGCGTCAGTTGCGGCAGGAAATCGGGGCCCAGTGTGAAAAAATGCAGCCGCACGGGTTTGCCGACCAGCATATCGGTTTCGGGGATGGGCTCTGCCGCTTCGCTCTGGTCAAAACGCAGCAAATGACTGTCAAGCACCGCAGAGAATTGTGCCATACCCGTGCGCTCCCCCGGCAGGGTGATGGAATTTCCGTTCGCGTCTGTTATCTCCAGATGATTGCTTTTGACCTGCGCCTTTTTGATGTCGCGAAAACGCAGTGATTTTTCCGCGCCAAAGGGGGATGCTGTTTTCACTTCCTCGCGGTTGAACCAGAAACGCCGCAGCAGCAGAGAGTATGTGCAATAAACAGCGCCGAGCATTAACGCGCCCGATATGGCAAAGCCGATAAGACGGTTTTGCGCGTTCTCTGCCGCGGACATATTGAAACAGGCACCGCTTTGCAGCGCGGCATAGATCGCGCAAACGCCGATCAGCAAAAGCCCGAAACACAGCGCCATGGCGGAGCGCAGCGGGCGCATGTGCAGATAGCCATCCGCGTCTGCAGCTTCTGTTGTTTGTGCGCCGTAGTTAAAAAAAGGATTGGCAATGATGCAGACAAGGGCCGTGATCAGCAGCACAAAAACGGCGATACCATCGGCGGGCCAGCTGCTCATGCGGCGACCCCGACACTGCGGATATCCGCGCCCAGTGCGTTCATCAACGTCGCAAACCCGGGGAAGCTGGTATTGATAGTTTCCGCATCATCAATCGTGACCGGCGATTGCGCGGCCATGCCCAGCACCAGAAAACTCATGGCGATGCGATGGTCCAGATGCGTTTTAACCGTGCAGCCGCCCAGCGGCTTCGCGCCGGACAGGCCGTCCACTTCCAGCGTGCTTTCGCCCATGCGCGCCGTGATGCCGGCGGCCGTCAACCCGCGGTGGATGGCGGCCAGACGGTCGCTTTCCTTGACGCGCAGCTCTTGTAGGCCCGACATATAGGTTGTTCCCGCGGCCACGCTGGCGGCGACACCAAGGATAGGGAATTCGTCAATCATCGACGGTACGCGCGCTTCGGGCACGGTGACGCCTTTCAGTCGGCTGTGACGCACGCGGATATCGGCCACAGGTTCGCCCGACAGTTCGCGTTCGTTTTCAAACGTGATGTCGGCCCCCATATCACGCAGCGTCGCATAAAGCCCCGTGCGCAGCGGGTTGATGGATACCTGCGGCAGCAAAATGTCGGAGCCGGGCACGATGAGCGCGGCGACGACCGCAAACGCGGCGGAACTGGGATCTGCCGGCACCATGACGGGCTTTCCGCTCAATACCGGTTTTCCTTTGACGGTGATGACATTGCTGCCATCGGCTTTTTTCTCGCTTTTGAT
The DNA here is from genome assembly GCA_964551435.1 of uncultured Micavibrio sp. Classification (GTDB taxonomy): domain Bacteria; phylum Pseudomonadota; class Alphaproteobacteria; order Micavibrionales; family UBA2020; genus UBA2020. Next base: position 384,654 of record CAZKBS010000001.1, on the reverse strand, counting down.
ATCGGCGCCGAAAAACCGCAGCATGCGCTCGCTGTGGTCGCGTGTCGGCTCCGGCTCTATGACCGTGCTTTCGCCGGTGCAGGCCAGCGCCGCCAGAATAACTGCCGATTTCACCTGCGCCGATGCGACGGGCAGGGTATAGGAAATTTCGCGCAGCGTTGCCGAACCTTCGACCGTCAGCGGCAGTTTGCCGCCGTCGCTGGCGGTGATTTTGACGCCCATTTGTTCAAGCGGCTTGCTGACGCGCGCCATGGGACGTTTGCTGAGTGAGGCATCGCCCGTAAACGTCGCGCGCACCGGATATCCGCCGACCAACCCCATCAAAAGCCGTGTCGAGGTGCCGCTGTTACCCAGATAGATTTCTTTGGCGGGCGTGCGAAGCCCGTCCGCGCCCACGCCTGTTACATGCCAGACGCCGCCTGCCTGTGCGGGGCGCACGATTTGCGCGCCCATGGCTTCAAGCGCTTCGGCGGTGTGGATGACGTCTTCCCCCTCCAGAAGGCCGGTGATTTCGGTAACCCCTGCCGCCAGCGCGCCGAACATCAGCGCGCGGTGCGAAATGGATTTGTCGCCAGGCACGCGCAGCGTGCCGGAGAGGGGAGCGGAAAGAGGATGCGATACAAGACCTGTCATGCCCTACAGCATAATGCAGCCGCAGAAAAAAGGAATAGCGCGCGCGAAAATTATCAGGCGCTGCTCTTGTCCTCGATGCTGCGCAGGGGGGTGGTTTTCGCCAGATTGCGGTTATGGTTGATCACGTATTCGCGCATCTGGTCCTGCGGCAGGGGTTTGGTGTATTTGAAACCCTGTACCTCGTCGCAGCCTTCGGCCTTCAGGAATTCTTCGTGCTCGATGGTTTCGACGCCCTCGGCGATAACTTTCAGGTTCAGGCTGTGGCCAAGGGTGATAATAGTCTTGGCGATCATGCGGTCATCATTGTTGACGAGGGCATTGCGGATGAACGATTGGTCGATTTTCAAACGGTCAATCGGGAACTGGCGCAGATAGCTCAGCGACGAATAACCGGTACCGAAATCGTCGACGGCCAGCTCGACGCCCAGCTGGTGCAGCTGGCTCAGAATGTCGATGGCGCCCTGCATGTTTTCCATGAACACGCTTTCAGTGACTTCCAGCTCCAGCCATTTGGGGTCAAGCCCGCTTTCTTTCAGCGCCGCCGCCGTCAGCGCGACGATGTCCGAGCGGTGGAACTGCACGCCGGAAATATTCACGGCGATACGGAACGGCGGCAGGCCCTTGTCTTGCCACTGTTTATTTATTTTGCAGGCGGTTTTCAAAACCCATTCGCCAATCGGCACGATCAGGCCGGATTGCTCCGCAACCGGAATGAAATCGGCGGGGGAGATAAAGCGTCCGCCTTCCTTGCTGTTGTCGGGGCACCACCAGCGCAGCAGCGCCTCCGCGCCAATCAGCTGGCCCGTGCGCAGGTCGAACTGCGGGTGGAAATAAAGACGCAGCTGGTTGTCTTCAAGCGCGGTTCTGAGATCGCGCAGCATCTGGAAACGCTGCTGAACGGCAAGGTCGAAATCTTCGGAATAATAACGTACCGTATCGCGGCCTTCTTCTTTGGCACGGTTAAGGGCGATGTCGGCGTTTTTGAGAATCTGGCGCGCTTCCATACCGTCGTCGGGGCAGTGTGCGACACCGATGGATACGCGCACCTGAAAGCGTTCGTGGAGGATGCTCACAGGTTCCGCCATGGCGTTGAAAATGCGGTCAATCAGCGTGGCGGTATCGGGGTTGTCTTCTTTCAAAACCACCATGGCGGTGAATTCGTCGGCGCTGGCGCGGGAAATCAGCGATCCGGGCGGCAGCGCTTTGACAAGGCGTTTGCCGATGGCTTCCAGAAGTTTGTCGCCGAATTCGTGACCCATCGTGTCGTTGATGTCCTTGAAATGGTCAAGGTCGATGGCAAAAACGGCAAGGCGGCGTTCTTCCTCCGCGACGCGGTGGCGGATATTGTCGTCCAGCTTTTCAAGGAAGAAGGTGCGGTTCGGCAGGCCCGTCAGGTTATCGTAGTAGGCCAGTTTATGAATACGGTCTTCGGCCTGCGAACGCAGCTTGCGCAGATTATGCGCGTTCTGGCGGATCAGGTCGTTGGCGATACGAAGGGCGATGCCGATTTCATCACGCGTTTCGCGGCGCGGGCGGCGCACATCGGGCTTTTCGGGATTCTGCGCGGCGCTCAGCAGGTTATTGCGCAGAACCATGACCGGCTCCAGCAGCCATTGACCCAGCACTAGCATCAGAACGGTTGTCACAAGCCCCGACAGCAGCAGCATAATCAAAACCGACTGTTGGATATGATGGTTCAGCATCGGCGTGATGCCGGCGGTATAAAGCTTGACGACAATATTATAGGGTTTGCGCAGCTCCTGCGCGCGCAGGGAAACTTCATAAAATCGGTTGCTGGCGCTCAGCTGCTGCATAGGTGCGTCGCTGTTGCTGCTGGGGTGCAGCATGACAGTGTCGCCAAAGACCTGAATAAGGTTGTTATCAAGGCCATAGACAGCGATGCCGCTGATCATGGTTTCGGTGAAAAGGCGGTCAGCGGCTTCCTGCGTCAGCGGCGCGCTCAAGGGGTCGTTGGTATCGCTCAGCGATGATAAAATAAATACGCGCGCCAGTTCGCGCATTTCAAACAGCTTTTGTTGTTTGAAATCGCTCGCGGTGACAAACATCACAACGGCCTGCACGGTCAGGATAGTCAAAAATACGGTGATGGTGATACGCCAGCTGATCTTGCTGCGCCAGATGCGCACGGGGCTGGCCAGATGGTCCCACAGCGAGGCACTGCGGAATTGCTGGCGGAACGAACCCGAAAGGGACGTGCCGGTTTTGGCAACCGGTTTTGGTGTGTTATCCCGATCTGTCAATTACGAACCCCTGTGCCCGTCGTTTGCAGCTGTCTGCCGTCTCTGACCGTTCGGATATAGAACAGCGGCAGTTCTCCAAAATTCTAAATAAATTCGCTTAACAAATCATGTAATCCTATGCGGCGGGGGTATGGGGCGTTTACGAATTTTATCCTAAAGTATTGAATATACTATACTTTCTTTATTTCATCCGCAGCAGGTATGGGCGGGGGCAGCGACGTCCTCCGCCCCTGTGATGATTGATTCTAACAAGGTTTCTTCAAACCGTACAGGCAGGCCCGCAGGGCGGCGCAGGGTGATTTCATCGTCCCACATGGCGACCTTGCCGCGCAGGATCGTGCCGACGCACCAGCCCGTGACCTGCATACCATCGTAGGGCGTCCAGCCGCATTTGCTTTTGATCCAGCGGTCGGTGATTTTGCGGCGGGCGTTCATATCCACAATCGCGAAATCGGCGTCATATCCGGCAGCGATGCGGCCTTTGCCGCAAATCCCGTAAACGCGCTGCGGCCCGTGGGCCAGCAGATCGACAAGGCGCATCAGGCTCAGGCGGCCGCCGTACACGTGGTTGAGCATCACGGGAAGCAGTGTTTGCACGCCCGGCATACCGCTTGGCGATGACGGATAGGTTTTGGCTTTTTCATCCAGCGTATGCGGCGCGTGGTCAGACCCTATCGTATCCACAACCCCTGACGCCACGGCGGCCCACAGAGCTTCGCGGTGTTCGCGGCTGCGGATGGGCGGGTTCATTTGCGCGCGCGTGCCCATGCGTTCATAACAATCAGGCGCAAAAAGCGTCAGGTGCTGCGGCGTGGTTTCAACGCTTGCGATGTCTTTATGCGCCGCCAGATAGGCCATTTCATCGGCGCTGGTCACATGCAGAAAATGCAGACGGCGGCCGCTTTGGCGGCCCAGCGCTATGGCACGTTTGACGGCGCGCATCGCGCATTCGGCATCGCGCCATTCGGGGTGGGTTTTAACATCGGCGTTGTCTGTGGCGATATGCTTACGCGCGATCAGCCGCGCCTCGTCTTCGGCATGCAGGCACAGGCGGCGGCGGCCGGATTGCATGATGCGCAAAATGGTTTCGTCTTCGGCGGCCAGCAGCGCGCCGGTGGACGAACCCATGAAAACCTTCACGCCGCTGCATCCGGCAAGGCGTTCAAGGTCCTGAAGATAATGCGCGTTACCCGCGCAGCCGCCCATGTAAAAAGCGTAATCGCACCATGCGCGGCCATGGGCGCGCTGCATTTTGTCCCGATGCGCCTCGGCAGTGATGGTCAGGGGTTCGGTATTCGGCATTTCGAATATAGTGGTGACGCCGCCCGCAATCGCAGCCAGTGTGCCGGTGGAAATGTCTTCTTTATGCGTCAAACCTGGTTCACGGAAATGCACGTGGCTGTCGATGACACCAGGCAGGATATGCAGATGGGTGCAGTCGATGGTTTCTGCGGCTTTGCCCCCTGCGAGCGCACCGATGGCGGCGATGCGTCCGCCGATGACGCCGATATCGGCTTTGGTTTCGCCAGCGGGCAGACAAACCGTACCGCCGGACAGAATCAGGTCAAAATTTTGTGTCATAAAGGGACTCATTTTTGCCAAAAAACCTGCTATCTTGTAGCACGGTCAACAAAGGTTATTCTAATGGAGTTTTTGCAAAACATCGGCAGCAACCACCCGCCCGTCGAAGAGGCGGAGGTCAAGGTCGATCTGCGCGGTATGGAAAAGCCGGACGCGCTCGACAAGCTTGACCATGTGGTCAAATACTGTAAACGCTCCTCCGCCAAGACGTTGTATGTGACGTTCGAACCCGCGCGCCCCGGTGCCGGCGAAACACTGTTCCAGCCTGTCGCGCGTTATTTCAAATTTGAAAAATTCAACGGCTATGTCGTGAATGCCGTGCCCGTCATGCGTGATGACAGCGGCGGATTTTTCGTGACCTTCAAGCTCTGAGCGGCCATGACCATCTATATCCACAATACCCTGACGCGGCAAAAAGAAGAATTCCGCCCCATAGACCCGAAAAACGTGCGCGTCTATGCCTGCGGCCCGACGGTTTATAACTACGCCCATATCGGCAATGCGCGTCCAGCGGTGGTGTTTGATTTGCTGGCGCGGCTGCTGCGTCATGTCTATGGCGCGGATCATGTGACCTATACCCGCAATATCACGGACATCGACGATAAAATTATTCAGGCTGCGCAGGAAACGGGGGAGCCGATATCGGCCATCACCGAAAAATACGCCAAGATTTATAACGAGGATATGGGCGCCCTCGGCGTTGGCATCCCCGATCATCAGCCGCGTGCGACGGATTATATCGCCGACATGCTGGACATGATGCAAAAACTCATCGCCGCCGGACATGCCTATGCCGCCGAAGGACACGTGCTGTTCCATGTGCCGTCGTGGGCGGAATATGGCGGCCTGTCGCGCCGCAGCCGTGATGATCTGATTGCGGGCGCCCGCGTCGAGGTGGCGCCCTATAAAAAAGACCCTGCCGATTTCGTGCTGTGGAAACCCTCCACGCCTGAACAGCCTGGCTGGGACAGTCCATGGGGCCGCGGCCGCCCGGGCTGGCATCTCGAATGCTCCGCCATGAACGCGCGCATCAACGGGCCGCATTTCGACATTCACGCAGGTGGGGAGGATTTGATTTTCCCCCACCACGAAAACGAAATCGCCCAAAGCACCTGCGCGCATGGCGGCGAAAAATACGTGAATTACTGGATGCACAACGGCCATCTGATGGTCGAGGGGCAAAAAATGTCCAAGTCGCTGGGCAACTTCCTGCTGGTGCATGACCTCATCCGCGAATATCCGCCGGAGGCGCTGCGTCTGGTCCTGCTCTCCGCGCATTACCGCCAGCCGTTCGATTTTACCAAGGCTGGTATCGAACAGGCCAAAAAAACGCTGGACCGTTATTACGGTCTTTTGCGCGACCATGCCGATGTGCCGGATGTGGATGCGGACGCACCCGAAGATTTTATCGCCGCGCTGTGCGATGACCTTAATACGCCCAAAGCCATGGCGGGGCTGGCGCATATCGCCAAGGGGTTTGCCGTGAACAAAACAAAAGCCAAGGCGGAGCTGAAAGCGGCGGGCAAACTGCTCGGTTTGCTGCAGCAGGACCCGCAGGCATGGTTTCAGGGCGCCGCTGCGCAGGGCGGACTGGATGCCGCCGCGATTGAAAACATGATTGCGGCAAGGCGCGAAGCGCGCGCGCAAAAAAACTTCGCCGAATCCGACCGCATCCGCGATGCGCTGTCGGCGGCAGGTATTATTATCGAAGACGGCCCGCAGGGCACGACATGGAGACGTCAATGACCACAAAGCACCCCGAAATTCTTCTGGTTCCCGAGAGCGCAGAGCAAATCTGCTGCAATGGCGGCGGCGGCGCACTGGGCCACCCCAAAGTCTATTACACGTTTCATGGTCAGGACGAAGTTGTCTGCGGTTATTGCGACCGCCTGTTCACCAAGCTGCCGCAAGACGGCGCGAAGCCGTATAAAACGGCAGCCTGAGCGGTTGTCTTGACGGACAAAACGCCATCTCCCGACGCGATGCTGGACGATGATGCGCTGGCACTGGTCTATAACCGCCGCCTGCTCGATCTCGCCGCGGGGGCGGAGCAGCCGCTGCGTCTTCAACCCCCCCAGCTGAGCGCCCGTGCGGTCAGTCCGATTTGCGGCAGCGATATCACGGTTGATTTGAATGTCGATGGTGCGGGCCGCGTGACGGCTTTCGGTTTTGCAGTCAAGGCCTGCGCGCTCACCAAATCCGTGGTTTCCATTATGCGCGGCGCCATCATCGGCAAAACGCGCGAAGAGATTGCTGAGGCAGCTGCCGCGCTCGAGGCGATGCTGGACGGCAAAGACATACGTCCTGCCGGTGACTGGGCGGCGCTGGATATTCTCTCCCCCGTGCGCGACTACCCCGCGCGGCATAATTCTATCCTGCTGCCCTTCGAGGCGGTGGAAAAAGCATTCGCACAAAAATCATAAGGAGCACGATATGGACGCAGTCTTCAAAGCGGCCCGCAGGGCGGCACTGGCCGAGATACAAGCGGCCTTCATGCAGAAAATGGATACGCTGGCCAAGGAAGGCGCGCAGTACAGCGATAACAGCAAACTGTCGTTGCCGGAAATCATCGAAGTGCAGGAAAAATTCCGCTGGACGCCCGCGGTTCTGGCGGCTGCGGTCGATTTGCAAGCGGACAGGCCGCTGAAGGATATTTTTGCACGTGTGAGCAAACGCTACGCGCCGCCGGAAGGTTTTCCGCATCGCCCCGCCGCTGGCGGCCCCGCGGAAGATCTGCAAAGGCCCGCAGGCCAAAGCGGCCGCGACAGCGCCTTTGCCGATGTGCGCAAAATGCTGGATATCGCGGAGCGTGATTTTGACCTGACCTATAAACCGCTTGGCCGCGAAGACGTGAAATACTTTCTGTCCAAGCATCCAATTGGCGAGGAAAATATTCGCTTCGCCCATAAAGAAAACCAGCGCCATTTCATGAAACAGTATATCGCAGAGGCGCGCGGCATACTCGATCGTTTGCAAAATCCGCCGCCTGCCGCGCCCAAGGCGCCCGCACCGTAAGCCTTGAACGAAAAGAAAAAAGCGGCCCGCATATGACAGGGCCGCCTTTTCTTTTTAAGTATGCCGTCTTAGGGCTGGCGCGGTTTTGCGGCGGCAGCCTTTGTCTAAAGAAATTTTCGGCTGTTGATGCGAATGCATAATATAGTTATGAGAACATATCAAGCCCCGCTGCTTTCGCCCTGCGCGCGCCAAATTTAAGTATTTGTATAAAATAAGCTTTCGCCCGTGCTTGCCTTTTGGCGGGCTGCGCGTATATGATGGTATATGGATATACGCCGCAGCTGCCGAATGTCGGGGCCGGCGATGCCCGCTCGCTTAAACGCAAGGAGCCTATGGCATGAGCAGACGCCTTTCCCTTTTCGATAGTCCCTTCTTGCTGGGGTTCGACCAGTTTGAACGCGCGCTTGACCGCGCCGCCCGTGCCTCCAGCGAAGGCTATCCGCCCTATAACATCGAACAACTGGGTGAAACCCAGATCCGCATCACGATCGCCGTGGCGGGCTTTTCGATGGAAGATTTGTCGGTACAGCTGGAGCAAAACCAGCTGGTCATCCGCGGCAAGCGTCAGGGCGACGACGACGAAAACCGCGTGTTCCTGCATCGCGGCATCGCGACGCGCCAGTTCCAGCGTGCCTTTATTCTCAGCGAGGATATCGAGGTGGTCGGCGCGCAGCTCGATAACGGCCTGCTGAACGTCGATCTACGGCGGATTGTGCCCGAAACGACCGTGCAAACCATCCGCATCACCACGCCCAAGGATGCGAAAAAAGGCAAGACGATAGACGTAACCGGTGAGACCTTGCCACCCGGAAAAACGCAAGACTGAAAAGATACAAAATAAAACAAGAAGAATAAAAGCCGCGCCAAATCGCGGCGGCAAGAGGAGGCCCCCATGACAAAGATTCCCGTACAGGATTTTAAAAATCCACTGATTGCTATGACGCAAAACGATTTGCGCGAACTGGGTATGGAAGAAGTTGGCTATGTGCGCAAGTACAGCGTCAAAGGCAAGCCCGCCTGGGTTTTGCATGCGGCGGACGGTACGGCACTGGCGGTGCAGGAAAACATGCCCGCATTGCAGGCCAGCCTGCAACATCACGATCTTGATATCGTGTCTGTACACTAATCATTTCAGAAAAATTTGAGATGAAACGTCAGGCTGCCTGTTCGTTGACCCATTCGGTCAATACACCGAGCAGCGTTTCGGTTTCCTTTGCGCTGCGGATGGCGTCGCAGGTTTTTGCGTCTTTCAGGAAGCGCGATATTTGCGCCAGCATCTTCAGGTGCTGGGTGGTTTTGCTTTCGGCGGGCGCCAACAGCATGAAAATGATATCAACGGGTAGGTTGTCGATGGCGTCGTAATCGATCGGCGTTTCAAGCCGCACCAGAACGCCATACATACGATCTGCGCCCGGAATTTTGATATGCGGAATAGCCACACCCTGACCGATACCGGTCGTACCGATACGTTCGCGGTCCAAAAGCGCAGTCAGCAGGTCATCGGCATTACCGCCGATTTTTTCGGCGATTTCCTCGGCGATGGCGCGGAATGCTTTTTTTTTGCTGGTGGCCTCAAGGGCCGGAATGACGAGATCAGCGCTAATCATACATTTATCGCGGATGGCAGGACATCACACCGGCGCCGGATATATCTATGGCGCGCGATGCGAATGTTTTTGTTCCTGCGACCGTGGGTGTGCGTCCTCTTTACCTTTTCGAAAAGCGTTATTGTTTTTATGCGCTTTTCATTTTTCTTGCGGTCTTATTTCTTGATGCCGTCGGGGTCGACCCAGCCGACATGTCCGTCTTTGCGGCGGTAAACCATGTTATATCCGCCGTGCGCGGGGTTTTTGAACAAAAGCGCCGGCATATCACCCAGCTCCAAACGCATCACGGCATCGCTGACGGCCAGCGTCGGGATATGAGTTTGCATTTCGGCGATGATGACCGGCTCCTGCCCGCCTTCGGCTTCTTCCTCGTTCGACTGGAACGTGGTGTAGGCCGCGCTCAGCAGCTCCGCCGTATCTTCGTGCCGGTGATGGTCGCGCAGTTTGTCTTTGTAGCGGCCCAGACGCGTGGCAACGCGCTTCGACGCTTCGTCGAATGCCGGATACGGATCATCCGCTTCGTATTGCGCTTCCAGCGTCATGCCGCGGCCGACGTGGATAGAGATATCCGCTTTATAGCGGTGGTTTTTTTCCTTGGTGAAGGTGACCGTCGCTTCTACGGCGTTGTTGAAGTATTTGCCGGTGGTGTGGGCGAGGTTGGCGCGAACATGTTCACGCAGCGCGTCCCCCACATCGAGGTGCTTGCCTTTTACTGTCAGTTGCATTCTTGAGAACCTTGCTGTTGCAATTTGCGAATCTGGCCCGAACGTAGCGCGGATGAGGATTTTAAGCCATAATTTTATTATAGACACCGATTGGTAAAGTCAAGGTTAAGGACGTCAAAAATGTCAATTAATCATTTAAAAACAGCATCTTAACTGTTTTTCTGGCGGCGTCTTTGTACCGAGGAGGGGATTTTCATCGCCTCGCGGTATTTCGCGACCGTGCGGCGGGCAATATCGATGCCTTCGGCCTTCAGCGCGGCCATCAAATCATCGTCGGACAGAATCGCCGCGGGCTTTTCCGCATCGACCAGTGTTTTGATGCGCGCTTTAATCGCTTCGGACGACCATGTCGCGCTGCCGTCAGTGGAGGCAACGCCGCTTGTGAAAAAGTATTTCAACTCGAACACGCCGCGCGGCGTGCCGATATATTTGCCGGTGGTCACGCGGCTGACGGTGCTTTCGTGCATGCCAATGGCGCTGGCGACGTCTTTCAGTACCAGTGGTTTCAGGTATTCGACGCCATAAAGGAAAAAGGCTTCCTGCTGCACGATAATATCTGTCGCGACTTTCAAAATGGTTTCGGCGCGCTGCTCTAGCGCACGCACCAGCCAGTTGGCGGAATTGATTTGCGCACTCAGGTATTCCTTGTCTTTTTGTCCCGTCGCATTCTTGGTGATTTCCGCGTAATAGGTGCGGTTGACCAGAACGCGCGGCAGCGTGTCGCTGTTCAGCTCCACGGCCCAGCCGCCGCCGCGCGATTTCGGCAGCGGTTTCATCAGCACATCCGGCACGACGGTTTGGCTGATAAAGCGGTCAAACGCCAGGCCCGGTTTGGGATTGAGGGTTTTAATCTCCGCAATCATATCGCGCAGATCTTCCTCGTCCACCTCGCAAACCGCGCGGAGTTTCTTGAGGTCATGCGCGCCGAGAAGATCGAGGTTTTGCAGCAATTTCTGCATCGCAGGGTCGAGCCTGTCGCGCTCGCGCAGCTGGAGTGCCAGACATTCGCTGAGGTTGCGCGCGAAAAGTCCGGCAGGATCGAGGCGCTGAAGCGTGTCTAGCACACGCTCCACCCGTACAAGGTCGGTGCCCAGCCGCTCTGCTAGTGCAGGCAGATCGGCGCGGATATATCCGGCTTCGTCCAGATAATCGCCCAGCACGCGGGCAATCGCGCGGTCGCCTGCGTTTTCAAATTCCAGCTGGATTTGTTCTTCCAGATGGTCGCGCAGCGTTTGTTCTTTCGCCATGGTGTTTTCGAAACTGAAATCCGGATCATCGAATTTTAGGCTGCCGCCGCTGCCGACACTGGCGAAGCTGTCGGTGGCGAAAGCGTCATATCCGCCTTCCTGCGGGGCCATGTCGCCGCCGGTGAAAACGTTTCCGAAATCTGTATCCAGCGGGCGTTCGTCTGCCGCGGCGCGGTCAGCGGCGAAGGCATCCTGTCCTTCCGCATTGTGGGACGTCAGAATATCGCCATCACCGGGGCGGGCATTTTCTTCGGCATCGACGCTGTCGGATGCAGGTGCCTGTGTGCCGTCGTCTTTTTCCAGGAGGGGGTTTTTTTCGATTTCCGCTTCGAGGAATTCCGCCAGCTCGACGTTCGACATTTGCAGCAGCTTAATGGCCTGCTGCAGCTGCGGCGTCATGGTCAGGGCCTGGCCCTGACGTAGATCCAATCGCTGGTTGATAGACATTCCCTACTCCCTGTTTTTAAATATAACAGGTACGCGGCGCGGTGTCACGCGCGGGGCGCGGCGTCGGTGTTCGGTAAATACCCGTGTGGATTATTAAAGGCTGAATTTCTCGCCCAGATAGACGCGGCGTACGTCCTTATGGTTCACGATGTCTTCGGGCTTGCCTTCCATCAAAACCTGCCCGCCGTGCAGAATGTAGGCGCGGTCGACGATATCCAGCGTATCGCGTACATTATGGTCGGTGATCAGCACGCCGATGTTGCGGTTTTTGAGATGTTTCACAAGATCGCGGATTTCCGCAACCGCAATCGGGTCAATACCGGCCAAAGGTTCATCCAGCAAAATGAACTGGGGATGCGTGGCGAGCGCGCGGGCAATTTCAACGCGGCGGCGCTCCCCGCCCGACAGGGCGACGGAGGGGGTGAAACGCAGATGCGTGACCGAAAATTCGGCCAGCAGCTCTTCCAGCAGGTGTTCGCGGCGGTGGTGGTCTTCTTCGACTGCCTGTAGCACGGCGCGGATATTATCCTCGACGTTCAGTCCGCGGAAAATCGACGATTCCTGCGGCAGATAGCTGATACCCAGCCGCGCGCGGCGGTACATCGGCAGGCCCGTGATATCTTTGCCGTCCAGCTTGATGGCGCCGCTATCGGGGTCAATCAAACCAGTAACGATATAAAAGCAAGTTGTTTTACCCGCACCGTTCGGGCCCAGAAGCCCGACGGCTTCACCGCGCTTCACATGCAGCGATACATCGCGCAAAACAGGGCGGCGTTTATAACGCTTCATCAGGTGTTCGACCGCAAGGCCGCTTTGCACCAGTTTGGGTTCCCGCCGTGCGGATTTCTTTTTTTCTTTATCTTCGGTCATGATCGCTCAGGGCGTTGCCGTGGTTTCTTTTTTCTTGGGGTAAAAAACGCCGCGCACACGTCCGTCGCCCACAGGGGCGGGGGGCGGCGTTGCGACGCCGTTGACAATCAGCGACGGGCGCGCGGCATCGCGCGGCGCATCGCCAAACAATTTGCTGACGCCGGTTTTCAGATCAACCTCGGCGTGGGTGCCTTCCAGCCAGTTTTCGCCCTGCAAAATGCGTACCTTGCCGCGCAAGGTGGCCTTGCCCGCCACAACATCATAAACGCCGCTATCACCTGTCACGGTTTCGCGCGCGGTTTTGACGGTGACGGTACTATCGGCAACGATACGCTGCAGGGTCATCGCGTTTTGATCGCCGCCCGCGAAAAAGGCGGACAGGTTATCCGACGATACACTGTCGGTGCCGCGTGTGGCGGTGGCTTTGCCTATCGCGCTCAGGCGGTTTTTTGCAGTGTCGAATTCGATTTTATCCTGCGCGCTCAGCGATTCCGTTGGGGTTTCGATACGCAGGCTCCCGCCTGTCAGCGTTGCAAGGCCAGTGGCCACGTCGTAAACCGCCTTGTCGCCATAGGCTGTATAGGGTGCCGATGAAATTTCGACATTGCCGCTGGCGATCATTTTTTCAATGCTGCCGCCAAGCCCGCCGGTGTCCGCGCTGCCGCTTTTTCCGCCGCCGTAATGGGCTGTCAGCGTGTCGCTTTTGACCTGCATATTACCCTGACGCGCAATCGCGTTGCCGCGCGCGGTATAGGTTTTTTGCGTGCGGTTCCACTCCAGCGTATTATCGGCAAAAATCTCAATCGGGGCGTTGCTATTGCCGTTGCTAGGCGCGGGCTGCGCAGTGGCGGCCCCTGCGCCGATAAGCAGTGCCGTCATGGCGGCGGTGGTTGTCATGATAAAACGGTTCATCCACCCCTGCCTTCACGGCCGAGACCATGCAGCGTCACATGCACGGGGCCGGAAAAAACGATAACATCGCCGCCGCTTGGAATGTTCATTCCGGCGGCATTCAAAAGCGCGGCGGGCCCTTGCAGCGCCACGGGCTTTTCCGTCACCCCGCTGCGGGATTTAAGGGCGATGCGCATATCCTGCATTTTCAGTTCATACCCGTCATCGTGGAACAGCGTGACGCCGTCCGACAAATACAGCGAACCGGCATCGTTATCATAGAGGCCTTTTTCGGCATGGGCCGCCAGCCACTTGCCGCCGTCAAGCGCGATATCGGCGCGCGGCTTTTCAAGGGTCAGGCTGTTCGGCGCGCTCATGTCACGGCGGGCGTGCGCGGCGGTGACGGTATACATGCGACCCTCGGCATCGGCGCCCTGATATTTGACTTCAACCATGTCGATTTCGCCGGGCACGGTTTTTTCTTCGGCGGGCAGATCTGCGATACTGACGGGCTGCTGCGTATCGTTACCCGACAGGCGCAAGATGACGACGCCGACAATCACCAATGCGCACAGCGGCAAGGCAAGGCGGGCGATGCGCACAAACCAGGTATAGCCTGCGCCGATTTTGGCGGCGCGGCTGGCGCGTGCGGGGTCATAACCCTGCAGGCGCGGTTTTGACGGTTGTGGCGCGGGGGTGGTCACGCAAACCCGGCACGCAGGCAGTCATGCAGGTGCAGGACGCCGACAGGTTTTTGCGCCCCATCGACCACGATCAGCGTGGTGATTTTGCGGAAAGTGTTTTTAAGGTCGTTCATCACGGCCATGGCTTCGGCAACCAGCATATCGGGGCCGGCGGTTCTGGGCGTGCGGCTCATAATATCTTTTGCGGTTTTTTGCGCGATATTGTCATCCAGCAGGTGGCGGCGCAGGTCGCCGTCGGTGATAAGACCGCTCAGAATGCCGTTCGCATCGACAAGCGCGATACAGCCAAGGCTTTTCTTGCTGATGATCTCGACGGCTTCGCGGATGGAAATATTCTCGCTGGCAACCGGCAGCTTGTCGCCCGTGTGCATGATTTCAGACACGCGCATCAGCTGTTGGCCCAGCTTGCCGCCGGGGTGGTAAATTTTGAAATCTTTCGCGGTGAAGCCTTTGCGCTCCAGCAGCGTGATGGCCAGCGCATCGCCCAGCGCCAGCGACATCGTGGTCGAGGTCGTGGGCGCAAGGCCATTCGGGCAGGCTTCGGGGCAGCCGGGCAGCAGCAGCGTTACATCCGATTTGGCGCCCAGCGTCGACAGCGCATTGCTGGTGATGCCGATGAGGGGGATGGCGAAACGGCGGGTGTATTCGATCACGTCCAGCAGTTCCTTGGACTCGCCCGAATTCGACAGGGCCAGCACGACGTCGCCGCGCACGATCATGCCCATGTCGCCATGGCTGGCTTCGGCGGGGTGAACGAAAAACGCTGGCGTACCGGTAGAGGCAAGGGTTGCGGCGATTTTGCTGCCGACGTGTCCGCTCTTGCCCATGCCGGTCACGATGACGCGGCCTTCGGCGGCGGAAATCATTTCGATAGCCTGATCGAAACTGTCACCCAGGCTTACGGCCAGCTGGCTGAGCGCGGCGGCTTCGGTTTCAAGAACGCGGCGGCCGCTGGCGACGGACGTGCTGGGTGTTTGCGTGCCTTCGGCTACGGGATGCATCGGGATAATCGCCATGGGCTGAACGTCCTGTTGAATGGGGTCTTTGTCTGTTTCTTTTTATAGGCCGAAGCCTTTAAGTTTTAAAGGCTGAAGCCTGTGGTTCTTGAAGTCAAAACACGGAATTTTCTACCAAATTTTCTAAATTATGTCAATTTAGACGTTTTACTGCATAAAATTGACATAATACGAAAGATGTGAAAAGATACGGGCCTGATTTCCGCAGCGAATCATAACCTTATTCATGGGCCGGCCTGTACCTCCGGGCGGGTCGCCCGGACAGATTTTTTGCAAAGAGAGATTCCCGAACATGGCCAAAGCCCCCGCAACCCTCAGCGGTACGCCGCAGCAGCAGCGCAAATTCGTGGTCGATTGCTGGAACGGTATGATGGATGACATCGTCGATACGGTGGCGAAACATCCCGATGCGGTGCATTGGCGCCATCCCGATACGGGCGATACAGGTCTCACCTATGCTGCCGCGCATGGCAGTCACAAATATGACGTGGCGACATTTTTGCTCGGCGCGGGGGCGGATATCGACGCGCAGAACAACGACGGTTTTACGCCGCTGATGTTCGGCGCCAAGGGCGGATCGGAATCTTACGTTGAATTGTTTCTCGCGCGCGGCGCGGATGAAACCCTGCGCAATAACGAAGGAAAGACAGCCGAAGAAATCGCCATCGGCACAGGCCGCGCCTCTGTTGTCGAAGAATTCGAAAAAAGCCGCCGCCGTATCGTGCGCGATGCCGAAGAAGCGGTGCGCCGCGAAACGCAGGCGCGTGAAAAAGCGCTGCGTGACGATATTGCGATGATTTGTGAAGGGACGCGCAGCGATATTGTTTTGCGCCCCGCGCCCGCCATTCGCCGCCGCGCGCCCGGTGCCGGATAGACGCATAAAAAAGCCCCGTCAAACGGGGCTTTTTTATTATCAAGAGTGGCTGAAAATGTCTTCTTCGTCCCAGCCCGCGATATCCAGAAGCGCGCGGTGCGGCAGGAAATCAAAACAGGCCTGCGCCAGATGCATGCGCCCTTCACGTGCGAGCATGCGGTCCAGCTCCGCCTTCATGCGGTGCAGATAGAGAACGTCGGATGCCGCGTAGTTCATTTGCTCCGGCGTCAGGGTATCGGCGCCCCAGTCGGTGGTTTGCTGCTGCTTGTCGAGATCAACGCCGATCAAATCCTTGCACAGGGTTTTCAGGCTGTGATGCTGCGTAAACGTACGCGCCAGACGCGAAGCGATTTTGGTGCAGTAAATCGGCGCAGTCACAACACCCAGATATTCGTACATGACGCCGACATCAAAACGCGCGAAGTGAAACAGCTTGGTGACGTTTTTGTCGGTCAGCAGTTTTTTGAGGTTCGGCGCGTCGTACTGGCCCGCCTTCAGCTGCACCAGATGCGCCGTGCCGTCGCCGGCAGAGAGTTGCACAAGACACAGACGGTCACGCTTGGGGCGCAGGCCCAGCGTTTCGGTGTCAATCGCGACAGAATTGCCAAAAGAAAGCCCGTCGGGCAGGTCGCCGAGGTGCAAGGTGATGGTCATGCTGTGAAATGCCCCTAAAACTAAAATACCGGGCTGATGCCCGGTATAATGGTGCCCAAGAGAAGACTCGAACTTCCACGGGTTGCCCCACAGGTACCTGAAACCTGCGCGTCTACCAATTCCGCCACTTGGGCGCGGATGAAGTATGGAAGGGTATAATGGAAATTAATGCGGCTGTCAAACAGCCTGTAAGACAATCCGGTACATAAACTTAAGTCCTTGGGAATATATAGGGAAAACAGCTTTCCTGACGCAATTTTAACGTTTTTGCCCTAAAGTGGAAAAAGGCGCGCGGGGGCTTTGCGCGGCCTGAACGGGCATGCGGGGGCTTTATTCATGGAAATTCTGGTCATCGACCGCGAATCTCTTACCAACCAGCTGATCACCTCCAAACTGGGGGCGAAGGGGCATCAGGTCACGGTGGAGCCGAACAAGAACGCG
Source organism: uncultured Micavibrio sp. (assembly GCA_964551435.1). Classification (GTDB taxonomy): domain Bacteria; phylum Pseudomonadota; class Alphaproteobacteria; order Micavibrionales; family UBA2020; genus UBA2020. Next base: position 367,688 of record CAZKBS010000001.1, on the reverse strand, counting down.
GCCTTCGAACTTTTGGGCAGCAAGCCGTTTGATTGCATCATGGTCGACCCTGCCCCGCTGAGCGAGGCGCGCCCCGTTATTATCGGCGTGTGGAAAAGCCTGAAATCCGCGGCCAAGCCTTATCTGATGTTGCTGTCAAAATCGGCAACCACCGAAGACGCTATTCTGGCCGGTGCCAACGATGTGTTGATCAAGCCGCTATCCAGTCAGGAGCTCGATGAAAAAATCGGCAACGCCGCGCGGCTGATAACAGTGGCACGCATGCTGGCACGCGAAGACAACGTCCATTCGACGGGCGGCATGATCGGCAAGGCGGCGTTCAACCAGCTGTTCCTTTCTGCAACCGACCGCGCGTTCCGCTACGGGGAGCGTAGCCTGATTGTCTTCGTGCGCTTGGTGAACCACGAAAAACTGCAAGCCTCCGTCACGCCCGAGGTGTTCGAGGGGGTCATGGAAAAACTGGCCAAGCAGATGACCTATATGCGCCGCCAGTCCGACGTGATTGGCCGTCTGGGCGCGGATGATTTCGCCATTCTGCTTCAGCGCCCGCAATATGAATCGGAGCCGATTGACGCCATCAACCGCTTTTCCGAACAGCTGGAAAAATTCTGCACTGCCTATGACGCAGGCAGCGTGAAGCCGGAGATTCATCTGCGCCTGGTCGAATTGCCGCAAGGCGCGCAGCATGCCGAAAGATTTGTGCCGCAGGCCGTCGCGGCGGCGGGTAACGGCGAATAAACCACATAAACGGCGATGCCCCGCGCGGAAGTGTCTTACGCCGCTTTTGCCGCCATGCTAGACTGCGGGCGGCAAAATGCTACAGGCTGCAACACAGATAAAAGGCGTCCTATATGACTTCAATTGTTGATGCAAACATGCTCGATACCCTCGAGGGACTTTTGAAAACAGCGCAGGGTTTTGGCGCAACGGCAGCGGATGCCGTGCTGGCCGATTCAACGTCGGTATCGGTGCAGCGCCGTCTGGGCAAGCCTGAATCCCTCAGCCGCAGCGAAGAAGCCGAAGTAGGCCTGCGCGTTTTTGTAGGCAAAAAACAGGCGATTGTTTCTTCGTCTGACAAGTCGCCCGATGCGCTGCGCCTGATGGCGGAGCGTGCCGTCGCCATGGCGCGCGCAGTGCCCGAAGACGCCTATGCCGGCATCGCCGATGCGGCGCAGCTGGCCACCAGCTTCCCTGACCTTGATATGTATGACGGCACGGAAATCTCCGTCGATAAAATGGCCGAACTTGCCGATGCTGCCGAAGATGCTGCGCGCGCGGTCACCGGCGTCACTAATTCCGAGGGTGCTGAATTCAGCGCGGGCAGCGAAACGGTCTATTACGCGGCCAGCAACGGTTTTGCGCAAGGTTATGCAGGCAGCGGTTTCAGCTTGTCGGTCTCGGTCATTGCGGGGCGCGATACGGCGATGGAAACCGACTATGAATACGACAGCGTTACCTTTTTGGCGGACCTGAAAAATGCTGCTGACATCGGCCGCGCCGCGGGGGAGCGTGCCGTGGCCGCGCTGAACCCGCGCAAGGGCAAAACCAAACAGATGCCCGTGGTTTTCGACCGCCGGGTGTCGGGCGGTATGATCGGCTCCCTCGCCGGGGCGATTTCGGGCGGGGCGGTTGCGCGCGGCACCACGTTCCTCAAAGACAAGATGGGCCAGCAGATTTTTGCCGCGGATATCACGGTGGTGGATGATCCGTTCATGAAACGCGGCATGCGTTCCCACCCCTTCGATGCCGAAGGCGTCGCGCCGCAAAAGCGCAATATCATCGAAAACGGCGTTTTGACGGGCTGGCTGCTGGATCTCGCTTCGGCGCGGCAGTTGGGGCTGCAAACCACGGGCAATGCGGCGCGCGGCGCTTCGGCGCCGCCGTCACCGCGGGCCGCAAATTTCTACATGCAGCCCGGCACGCTTTCAGTCGATGCGCTGATTGCCGATATCGACGAAGGTTTTTTTGTCACCCAGATGATGGGCAGCGGCGCGAACCCCGTGACGGGCGATTACAGCCGCGGCGCGCGCGGCTTCTGGATTGAAAACGGAAAAATCGCCTATCCCGTCAGCGAAATGACGATTGCAGGCAATATCAAAGATATGTGGATGCGCCTGACCGCCGCCAATGATTTAATTTTCAAATACGGCATTGACGCCCCGACACTGCGTATCGAAGGCATGACCGTCGCAGGGAGCTGATGAAGTGGTCTTCTCCCCGAAAATCGGACCCTTTTCAGTGAGAGAGAATCCGGTTGGTTTAACGTGTAACCGGCCGGAGAAAATATGAAGAAGAAACGCTTTACGGAGCCCCAGATCGCCTTTGTCCTAAAAGAGGCGGAAGCCGGGTTGTCTGTGACGAATATTCTTTATCCCGCCCAACCCACCCCTGAGGGGACGGCGCGGCCTTTGGGGTCGCGCCGGACAGAGAGCTTTCAGCCCTGATAATCCTCGAAGCCTCGCTCCCGCTTGCGCGGCACATCCTTATGGCCGCTACACAGCCAGCAAGAGCACGGGCGGCAATGCGTAGAGGCATTGCGCCCGACCGCGCGCGGCGAATGCGCAGGCGCATCGGAGAGGCCGCGCGACCACAGCGCCATGACGCGGCGCGCCCGCGCTTTCATACGCTCTTCGTCCTGTCTACGCCTTGCTCGCATTGCCTGATTCTGCCGTGTCCCGCCTATTGTGTGGACGCCCCACGCCATAACCGATTGTCCGTGAGACGGCCACCGACGAAGCGAGAATCAGCCCGAGACGGGGCTGCTTTGATGGGCGATGTTGGGGAGGGTAGAAGCGGATTATGCGCGCGTGGCCGCGCGACGGTTCCGCAAATTTTTCTGCACAGTACCTGCACAGGCAAAAATCTGGAGATTTTTCTATTGTTTTTCAAACCTTTAGTGAAATCTGAAGATTTGGAGCGGATGAAGGGATTTGAACCCTCGACATTTACCTTGGCAAGGTAACGCTCTACCCCTGAGCTACATCCGCTTGGCCTTTTTACAGGCGGTGGGAAGAATCTGTTTCCCACAGGTGAATAGAAATATGACAGACGGCGGGGTTTGTCAAGAAACCAAATCAGCCTGCAAAGCGGCATATAAAATTGTTATTTTTCAAATAGATAAGAGAAACGCCCGCATGCCGGTAGAGCAAGCGGGCGTTTTCTACTGTGTGCAAGGATAGAGATTCCCAGAGTTATTTCCGCTTGCCGATATTGGGCCAGTTCACCTGCGGCTTTTTATCGGGCGTGATGCCGGGGTTGTCGTTGGCTGCCGGTTTGCCCGCGGCCTTGCCAAAAACCTTGCGCAGGGGGTTTTTGACAAAACGTGCGAACAGGCCGGGGTTTTGCGCCTCGGCTTCTTTGCGCAGGTCGTGCGCGCGTTTGCCCGCGATGGGTTTTTCACGCAGCGGTTTGCCGGTTTTAAGAATGCTTTCGATACGTGCCACGGTGCGCGGGTCGTGGACCAGCTCCATGAATTTTTTACGTTCAAGTTCGCGCAGGTAATCCTGCGACACATTCACGCCAGGGCCCGCCTTGTCGCCGCCCGTCAGCACATCGCCGACTTTGGACGATACGACAACGTCATAAGGCGTTGCCTGACCTTTCAGGTAAAAACCATCCACGGCCATATTAAGCGCGGTGGCGCCCGATTTACCGGGAAGTTTCAGATCCTGCGGCAATTCGGGTTTGAAATCGGGCACCATTTCCAGCGCCTTTTTCTTCGCATCCGCCAGCAGGCGCGATTTGTTCATCGTCACGCCGTCGGTATCGCGCAGGTACATCAGATCTTTGGCTTCGAAAGCGGACAGGCCGACCTTCGCCGTCGAAATGGTTTCAAACACCATCGCCACGGGCGGCATCGGACCTTTAGGCAGTTTTTTATTTTTCTGCGCGCGGGTCATCAGCTCGGTCGAGCCGCCCCATGCGGGCAGCAGACCCACACCGACTTCGACCAGACCGGGATAGGTTTCGGCATGCGCCTGCACGTGATGGCTGTGCAGCAGAACTTCGCAGCCGCCGCCGAGGGCTTTGCCCGCCGGTGCCGATACGATGGGGAATTTGGCATATTTCATACGCTTCAGCGTGTCCTGCCCCATTTTGACCATCTTGTCGACGATCCAGTATTGTTTGGCCTTGGCGGCATAAAGCGCAACGCCGATATTCGCACCGACGGAGAAATCTTCGCCCTCGTTATGAATGACCAGCGCCTTGAAGGGCTGTCCGTTCTTGTCTTTCTTGCTGCCTTTTTCAATGATGTCGATGGCATCGTTGATGGTTTTGAGGCTGAAGAAATCCAGCGAATTCATTTTGGAGGTGAATTCAAGACACAGAACGCCATCGCCCGCATCCCACAGCGCCGCGCCCATTTTGCCAATGCCCGGGATGTTTTTGGTGTTATCCAGAACCGGTTTGGATGCGCGCTTGATGTCGGAAAGCAGCAGCACGCCGTCAGGGCGCACCACTTCGGCGTAGCTGCCGTCTTTTTGCATGAAATGCAGCTTGCCGTTTTCGGTTTTATAGAAGGTTTTGCCGGCCGCCTGTTCGATGAAGGCGGGGACTTTTTCACCCTCGGCCTTCAGGCGGTTGATGAAATAATCGACGCCGAGTTTATCGAGCATTTCAAACGGGCCCTGTTTCCAGTTATAGCCCAGTTTCATGGCCTGATCGACGTCGGTGATGTTGCCGGAAATATCATGCACATGTTCCGCCGCGTAGCACAGCGTTTGTTTGAGCACGGCCCAGGCGTAATCGCCGCCCTTGTCCTTGGTTTCGACAAGACCCTTGAGCCCGCCCTTGCGCGCATTGTCGGCGGCTTTCATTTTGACTTTTTCAGCCGGACGTTCTGCGCCCGTATGAAGATCGACAGCCATTTTCTCGCGCTTGTCGTTCAGGCGGTAGAAACCACCCTTGCCCTTGCGGCCCGTGTAGCCGGTTTTGATCATGTTATCGATGACATCGGACGTGCGCGCGATTTTGACGTAGCCGTCATCGGCGGGCAGTTTTTCAGTCAGACTTTTGCTGATATGCGGCATGAGGTCGAGGCCGACAAGATCAACCAGACCGAAAATGCCCGTTTTTGGAATACCCATCGGGCGGCCGACGATGGCATCGGCTTCTTCGACTTTCAGCTTGCGGTCCATCGCCTCGTTGATGGCGCACTGGATCCAGAAGGTGCCGATGCGGTTGGCGATAAAGCCCGGGGTATCTTTGCACACCACAACGCCCTTGCCCATTTTTTCATCCATGAAGCGCGAAATTTCGGCGACTTTTTCAGGGGCGTTATGTTGCGACGTCACCAGCTCCAGAAGCGGCATATAGCGCGGCGGGTTGAAGAAGTGGGTGATGACGAAATCTTTTTTGAACTGTTCGGACTGCCCATCCACCAGCGTCGCCAGCGGAATGGTCGAGGTATTGGAGGCAACCGTCGAGCCTTCCTTGCGGTTGGCGTCGATTTTTTTGAACAGATTGGACTTGATGACGGGGTCTTCCAGCACGGCCTCGATAATCAGATCGCAGTCTTTCAGACGGTCCATGTTGTCTTCGGTATTGCCCGCGCGGATTTTTTTCGCGTTGCGTTTGTGCATCAGCGGTGCGGGGTTGGTTTTGAGCATTTTCTCGATCGCGCCCTTGGCGATAATATCGCGGTCCGCGCCCGGCTGCTGCGCCGATTTCGGCACGATGTCGAGAAGCTCGACTTCGATCCCCGCGTTGGCGAGCTGGGCAGCAATGCCCGCCCCCATCACGCCCGCGCCGATCACTGCCGCTTTTTTAATGGCCATGTTTCAAGTCTCCTTGCATCTTTTACTGTGCCCGTTTGCTGGAATAGCGCCGCGCTTACGGCTTGGGTGAGTACTTTTTAAGAACCGTGGTGATGCCCTGACCCGCGCCGATGCACTGGGTGGATATGGCGTAATCGCCGTCCTTGCCCTCATCGTGCAGCAGTTGCGCGGCTTTGCCCGTGATGCGCGCGCCAGTGGCGCCCATCGGGTGGCCAAGTGCGATGGCGCCGCCATGGACGTTCAGCTTTTCATCCGGGATTTTCAGGTCTTTTTGGCATGCCACCGCCTGGGAAGCGAAGGCTTCGTTCATTTCAACGAATTTCACATTGTCCATCGTAATGCCCGCTTTGGCCATGGCCTTTTCCGTCGCCGGAACGGGGCCCATGCCCATAACGGTCGGATCAACGCCCATAACCGCGAAGGATTTCACTTCGGCGAGGATTTCGAGACCATGCTTGAGCGCGAATTCTTCGGAGCAAACCAGCACCGCCGCCGCGCCGTCCGTCACGGGCGAAGATGTCGCTGCCGTCACCGTGCCGTCCGCCTTGAATGCGGGTTTCAGTTTGGCGAGGCCTTCGGGCGTCGAGTCGGGACGCGGGCAACCATCGTCTTTCACAACCGTGCCGTCGGGCTTCACGATGGGCACGATTTCCGCGTCGTATTTGCCGGCTTTTTTCGCCGCAGCGGTTTTGAATTGGGATTTGAGGGAGAATTCTTCCTGCTCCGCACGGCTGATGCCTTTGCGTTCCGCCACGTTTTCAGCGGTTTCGCCCATGCTCATATAAGCGCCGGGGCTTTGTTCGTAAAGCGCGGGGTTCGGCGAGACGTTGAAGCCGCCCATCGGCACGCGCGTCATGCTTTCGACACCGGCGCAAATCACGGCATCCATCATGCCCATGGTGATGGCGCCCGCGGCGTCATGAATGGCCTGCATGGAAGAGCCGCAGAAACGGTTGATGGTCACGCCCGCGACTTCTTCGGGAAGACCCGCGCGCAGGGCGACAAGGCGGCCAAGGTTCAGCCCCTGTTCGCCTTCGGGCATGGCGCAGCCAAGTTTAAGATCTTCGATAAGTTTGGGATCAACGCCGGTTTTCTGGATCAGGCCCTGAACGGTCTGCGCGGTGATGTCGTCGGCGCGCATATCCTTGAGGTCCCCCTTCCCGGCCGGGGTAAAGGGTGAGCGGACATAGCCGGCGATGACGACTTTTTTGGGTTCGGACATAATGGGGCCTCTCGTTTTAGAATAACGTTGATATCGGCCACACCCTGGTTACCGGTCGATGCGAAAGATTTCCGCAAAGCCTTGAGTCGCGTTCTTATGCAAGTTGCGCGCTGTTTTGTTTCAAAGGAGTATGAAGCACCCCGCCCGCTACGTAAAGTCGGAAAATGAAAAAACTTGGCACTGCAAAGACCCGCGATGCCAAGGGCATAGCGGGTTGATTTGTCATAGAATTAACCACAAGTTTCACGCTTTATGGTGAATGCCCTAGAGTGCGGGCGTGCGCTGTTCCTGCCGCGTTTTGTAAAGCGAATACAAGACCCCGCCCGCCAGCAGCGACAAGGTTACCCCCAGCGACACCACGGCCGGAATTTTTTCCAAATCCAGCAGGTCGGCGACGAAGACCTTGGAGCCGATAAATACCAGCACCAGCGCAAGCGCATATTTCAGATACTTGAAGCGCGCCAGAATAACCGCCAGCGCGAAATAGAGCGCGCGCAGACCCAGAATGGCGAAAACGTTGCTGGTGAAGACGATATAGGGGTCGGTCGTCAGCGCGAAAATCGCAGGGATACTGTCGACGGCGAAAATCAGATCCACGAATTCGATGACCAGCAGCGCGAGGAACAGCGGCGTTGCAAACAGCGCCAGCTTGCCGGTCTTAGGATCGGACTGGCGTACCCAGAATTTATCACCGTGGATTTCATGGGTAACGCGCATATGTTTTTTGAAAAACCTCAGCACGGGATTGTTGCCGATATCCTGATCCTCTTCGTCATGCTTCATGAACAACATTTTGATGCCGCTGAAAATCAGGAAGGCCGCGAAGATATAAAGCACCCATTCAAACTTGTGGATAATAGTGGCGCCCAGAAGGATCGTCGCGCCACGCAGCACAATCACGCCCAGAATGCCCCAGAACAGCACGCGATGCTGGTACATGCGCGGAATTTTGAAATAGGCGAAAACCAGCGAGATGACAAAAATGTTATCGAGCGACAGCGATTTTTCGACCAGAAAGCCCGTCAGGTACAAACTGCCCTGCGCCGCACCCAGTTCAAACCACAGCCATGCGCCGTAAAGAAGGCCCATGCTGATGTAGAACGCGCTCATCTTCAGGCTTTCGCGCATGCCGATTTCGTGGCTTTTCTTTTGAAAAACGCCAAGGTCGAGGAACAGCAAAAAGCCGACGACCCCGAAAAAGATCGCCCACATCCACCACGGTTTATCCATTTAAAGGCTCCCGCCAGCTGGCGTCAGAAAGAGTTGAGAAGCAGCGTCGCCGCAATTACATGAAAGCTTGCGAGAACTGTTTGGCGATATCCGCAAGGACACCCTTGGACATCAGATAGATAAGACCAAGACCGACGGTCACGCCCCAAAAGCCGATATAGACGTTCATGTGCGCTTTGTCGAAAATGCGCTGCCACAGAAGCGTCAGACCAGGGATAATCCCCGCAATGATGAAGATAATCGTACCGCGAATAACCAGCAGCAGCAGATAGTCGATTTCGGGCGAGCCCATAAACGACGGCGCGGAGGCGCTGAACATCAGTTTGTCAAAACCCGGGTTGCCGGTGCTGTAGGTTTCGCCCCCCTTGATAGCCTGCGTCAACAGCGCTGCCGCGCCGACGGCCATTGCCCAGACGATGACGGCAGCCAGCCGGGGATTGGGCTCTTTACCCTCGCGTTTGGATTTAACCTGAAAGCCTGCGCCGTATTTCTTGGCATGTTCCAGTTTGCGCTTGGCGCCGACGAGCTTGGGCTCCTCTTTTTTACCAAAACCGAACATGTCAGAAATCCCCTCCCCTAAATTTGATTAAGTCTATGGGCTTGGCCAGATTTAATCAAGCGCGGCCCGCCAGCCCGCGACCTAGGCCTTGACAATATTATGGCGATCCGTGCGGGTGGCGAAAACATTGCGGGTATCGACGACAAGGCGGGCATGCTGCGCTACCATGTCATAATTCACGCAGCTATGATCAGTGACAATCACCACAGCATCTGCTGCCGCGATAACCTCAGGCGTCAGCGGGGACGACATCATGCCGCCAAAGGCCGCATGCTCACGCGTATGCGGCACAACATCAACAAACGGGTCGTGATAGGAAATCACAGACTGGCGTTTTTGCAACAGCTCCATGATGCCGAAGGCGGGGCTTTCGCGGATATCCGCGACATTCTTTTTATACGCCATGCCCAGAAGCAGGATTTTCGCGCCGTTCAGCGATTTTGAAAAGCGCAGGTCCAGCGCTTCGGTCAAACGGCCGACGACAAAGCGCGGCATGAAAACGTTGATCTCGCCCGCAAGTTCGATGAACTTGGTCGAAACGCCATGTTCACGCGCTTTCCATGTCAGATAGAAGGGGTCGATGGGAATGCAGTGACCGCCAAGGCCGGGGCCGGGATAAAACGGCATGTAACCGAAAGGCTTGGTTTTCGCCGCCTCGATCACTTCCCAGATGTCGATGCCCATGGAATCGTAAATCACCTTGAGCTCGTTCACGAGGGCGATGTTAACCGCGCGGAAAATGTTTTCGGTCAGTTTGACGGCTTCGGCCGTATCCGCCGTCGATACCGCAACGGTTTTGGTGAGAAATTGGTCATACATCGTTTGCGCCAGACGCAGCGCGGCGGGGCCGTCGCCGCCGACCACTTTCGGAATAATCGCCGTATGGAACTGCGCATTACCCGGATCTTCGCGCTCCGGCGAGAAGGCAAGGAAGAAATCTTCGCCGGCCTTGAGCCCGCTACCCGCTTCGAGGATGGGCTTCAGAAGCTCGCGCGTCGTGCCCGGCCATGTCGTCGATTCCAGCACGACCAGCTGGCCGCGGCGCAAATGTTTGGCGATGGTTTTGGCGGTTTCCTCGACATAGGTCATGTCGGGTTCGCGGTTTTTGTTAAGCGGCGTCGGCACGCACATCAAAATCGCATCCACACCCGACAGGCGGCTGAAATCACCCGTCGGCAGAAAACTGCCGCCGCTGACCAGCGATGCGATTTTATCGTTGTGGATGTTGCCGATGTAAGATTCGCCTTTGTTCAGGCGGTCGATTTTATCGGCATCGATATCAAAGCCGACGGATTTGAACCCCTGTGCGCAAATCGCGCAGACCAGCGGCAGACCGACATAACCAAGGCCGATAACGCCGATGACCGCCTCGCGGTTCAGGAAGCGGTTGCAAAGCGCCTCGACATCCGGCGCCGCAGCGGGGACAGGTTGCTTGAAACTGGGCGAGGGGATGGACATGGCAAAGGCCTCCGGCGCGGCAAACCGCGCAAAATATTCATTTTGCAGGATTTTTAACATATCGGCCTTGAATTGCAAAGGTTTTGGCAGACCCGCAAACCGTATCAAACCTGCGCATGGCGACAGCCGGATGCGTGTTATCTATATGAATTTATTTTACTTTTTGGCGGGCGGTTTATTCGCGCCAGTCGCGGTGGCGCGAACCGTTGCGCTTCTTGCGCTTGTTCTTTTGCCAGCCTTCGCCGGGTTTCGACAGGCCGTTGTCATTACGGCCCTGACGTTTGCCGCTGCGGTTGAAAGACTGGCGCGCAATGCCGCTTTCGGGACGGGCGGGAGAACGCACCGGCACGGCCGCAGTTTCTTCGCGCGGCTTTTGCGGCATCAGCACGTTCATATCCGCATCAATCACGCTGCAAATATCAAACAGCTGCTTGGCCTCGTCCATCGGCAATTTTCGGGTCTGCTCGCGCAGCTGGCGCATCGCGCCGCCGCGGTAAAACGCATTAAAGTTATGCAGAAGTTTCTGCCCCTTGGGGCCACCGAGGTTTTCAGCCACATGATCAAAAGCCGTACCCAGATTGTCTGCGACTTCTTTGATAATCGGGCGCAGCAATTTTTCCATGTCGCGCGCGGCTTCGTCGTGCTCGATAACGTCGTTGAAAATCTTAGCAAGGCTGCGGCGACCCTTGATGTTATCGTTCGCCATCAGCGCCGCGTCGCGTTTGTAGCGGCGGGCAATTTCCTCGACGGCCATCAGGCCCTTGTCAACCACAGGGTTGGCGCGGAATTCACGCAGGCGGTCCATCGCCTGTTTGGCGATGAAATCGGCATGGTGAATATCGTTGAAGGGGTCTTTGGGACGAACCGCCAGTACATCCCAGCGGCTGCCTGGCGTTTGCGGCGGGCAAATAAAACCGGGGTTTTTCTCGTTGCGTTCGGGGGTCAGCATCAAAATCCATTTGCTTTCGCCCGGCTGTATATCGCCGATGCGCTGAAGACCGTTCAGCGCGTTTTTGAAATCGTGGATTTTGGTGGGAATAAGGATCAGGTTGCCGAAATGGTTCTGGCGGAATTTATCTTCGACTTCAGGCTTCTGGTCGGGATCTTTTTCCTTGCTGTTCGCCCAAAGACCGCTGCCCGCGCGCTCGATGATATGATCGATGTTCATATCATAAGGGCGGCCTTCCTTGTCGGAAGGGTCGAGACCGTTTTTCATGCGCTCGATGCCGAATTCGCAAATGCCCAGTGCCCGCGCCGCATCGGCGTGGTTTTCACCGATGAATTTCAAAAACCGTGCGCGCACATTCGACAGATATTCATCATGAACGGCGGCGTTCTGGTCTTGTGTAATCTTGCTGTAGAGAACCGGCGCCAGCTGGAAGCCTTCGGGGATTTCCGTCACGGCCTGCGCGAACCACTTCTGGTTTGCACGCGCACGCTCCAGAGACTCAGTCGCCCGGCGCTGGTCTTCTTCGCTCAGTGGACCGGACAGCAGGCGGGTGAATTTTTCAATACGGGCATCGATGGATTTCTGGATGCTGCTGATCAGCTCTTCGCGGGACGGCGGGGTCGGCACCTTGCCCGGCGGGACAAACCCCGGGGAGGTCGTGATCTCGGTAATCGTCGTGGCCGAAACCCTTTGTGCCAATAGTGCCTCCGTCGTGTGTGCGGTTGCAGTCTTTGGTGCCGGTATCTTGCTTAGGTCAATTATTGTTATTCGAAAATATTATTAAAGGCAAGGCGATTTTGTAGAAATAAAATTTATTAAATAAATACAATATTATTATATAATTACAAAATTGAGCATTTTGCGGTGTTTATGCACCTCCCGCATTGCAGCACAAACGAATCATGTGTTAAAAAACGATTTTTCGCGGCAGCTAGTGCGCTGCATACAGCCCGAAAGCGGGCGCAAACCTGTCAGAATCGGGCGGCTTGCGTGCGCTGGATACCGTCCATGCGCGCCACGGTCTGCTCGACATTCTGTCCGGGCATGTGACTGACAAGCAGGTATTTTTCGCAACTATTCTTCGGGACGTTTTGGTTGAACGCCACGCTGACCACCCCTTTGAGCGCACGGATATCCTTTTCCAGCGCCGCGACCTGTTCATCGGTGACGTCGTGGTTCAACACCGCGCGGAAAGCAGGGATAAGGCTCATATCGCGTACCTTTGACGGAAGGGCTTGGAGGTTAGCCGAAAACTTTCGGCCAGGCGTCTTGCAAGGCGCGGTCGATGTCCTGCATCGTCGCCTTGACGCCCAGATCGGCAAGAGAGGTCACGCCGTGCTGGGAAATGCCGCAGGGCACGATACCATCGAAATGCGAAAGATCGGGGCTGACATTCAGCGACACGCCATGAAAGGCAACCCACTTGCGCACGCGCACACCGATGGCGGCGATTTTCGCTTCGGTGCCCTTGGGCCTGCCGAAAGGCTTCATATCGACCCAGATGCCCACGCGATCTGAACGGCGTTCACCCTTGATATCAAAACTTGTCAGCGTTTGGATAATCCATTCCTCAAGGTCGTGGATATAAACGCGCAAGTCGGGCCCTGCCGCCTTGCTACGGCGTTGGAGGTCGGTCATGACATAGGCCACGCGCTGGCCGGGGCCGTGATAGGTATATTGTCCGCCGCGGCCGGCGCTATATACAGGAAATCGCGGATTGAGAAGATCCTTGGGGTCGGCGCTGGTGCCCGCGGTATAAACGGGCGGGTGTTCGAGCAGCCAGACCATATCCCGCTCGCCCTTTTCGCGGATCATCGCAACCTTCGCTTCCATGAACGCGAGGGCGCGGTCGTAGGGCACGGGGCGTTCTTCGGTTTGCCAATGGACAGGGATTTTTTGCACAGATGCTTTCCGGACAGCAGGTTTGGACGCGGCAGGCTTTTTTTGGGCAATCGCCATTAAAAAATCGCTTTCGTTTGTATATAAAAATCAAATATGTCGAATGTTCTGAACATAATTCCTCCCCTGTCGGTTGAAAAGCCCCCCTTGACATATCCGGCCACCGTCTTTAGAAAAAATTCCGGATAAACCGACAATATTTCAGAAAATTATACCATTCTGTAAAAAGAAGGAGGCTTTTCGATGTTTAAAGGCTGGTTCAACAAAGCAGCGAACTCCTTCGACGAAGTCAAACAGATGACTACGCGCCAACTGCCCGTGCCCGGCCTTGAAGGCACCGACAAGTTTGTGCAGCTGACCGCCAAACGCACCAAAGAAGGTTACTGGACGATTTCCATCCAGAACAACATCAAGACCGTGACGGCAGGCGTACAGGACGTCAGCCGCGCCTACCGCGAAGCCATCACCAAATACACCGGCCGCCGCATCGGCAGCGACAGCGATGAATTCCGCATGAATTTCGACGCCGCCTTCCTGATCCTGCGCGACATGGAAGAGTCGCTGATAAAATACAAAGACACAGCCCCGTCGGCAGAGCCGGATTTCCATTACATGGCGGCCTACCGCCTGCTGCCGCAGGCCTTCCGCGAGCAGATGGACGAGCTGTTTTTTGAAAAGCACGGCCAGAACGGCGGCATCTTGCCGCCCAAAGCCAAACCTGCGCCCGCGGCCAAAATCGAACCGCCGAAAAACGGCGGCGGCTTTAAACCGAACTAAGGTTTTTTAGCGGCAATCGAATCTTAACGCCCTTTTGTTACCATAGGCGAATGCCCGCACGTGGCACGAAGGGGGATTCGATGTCTAAATTCGCTATGGCCAAGGCCGCCCTGCTCTCCGCCTTTATTACCGTTGCCGGATGCAGCGACCCCAAGCCCGCCGACGGCGCGGCCGCAGACGCATCAATTTTCCCCGGCACCTTTTCATTTGAAACGGACGGGCTGACCCACACCATGAAAGACGGACGCCGCACCGTCGTTTTTGATTTCAAGTCGGACACCATGACCGTGACCGACCATGCTGCGGGCACATCGTATGTCAAAAGCACCAACGGTCCGCTAAATGCAGCTGAAGAAAGCCTTGCCCGCTTCGCCGAAGGCAGCGTTTGCTACAACATGCACAAGGATAAATTCGACAAGATACTTGCCGATGATCATGTTGAATCGCTGGCGCACGAACGCGGCTGCAGCGCAAACGGCGGCATTGCACGCATGAACTACAGAAGCGCACCTAGCCGATAAATCGGCCTTTTTATATCACCACTTGAACAGCACCAGACTGATGGCGAGCGCGGCCATGCCGGTAATCAGACCATAGACGGTTTCATGCGACTTGGCGTAACGCTTCGCGGCGGGCAGCAGTTCGTCCAGCGCCAGAAACACCATCACACCCGCGATAATCCCGAAGACCGCGCCGAACACGGCATCCGACAAAAACGGCGCCAGCAGCAAATAACCGATTGCCGCGCCGACAGGCTCGGCAAGGCCCGACAGCAGGCTTGCGGCAAAGGCGTATTTCTTGCTGCCGGTTGCGTAATAGACCGGCACGGCAATCGCGATGCCTTCGGGGATATTGTGAATGGCAATCGCAAGGGCGAGCGGCAAACCGACAACAGGGTCATTCAGCATCGCGAAAAATGTCGCAAGGCCTTCGGGGAAATTATGCGCGGTAATCGCCACCGCCGTCAAAAGGCCCACACGTTTGATATAGGCGCGGTTCTGTTCCTTGAAATGTGGATTTTCCGCTTCAAGCGTTTCATGCGGGTTCGGCACCAGACGGTCGATCGCCGCAATCAGAAACACCCCCGCAAGAAACGCGAGCGTGCCGTAGGTAAAGCCCATCTTGTCGCCATAAGCGATTGTAAAGGACGCGATGGATTTATTCAAAATCTCCGACAGCGACACAAAAACCATCGCCCCGCCCGCAAAGGCGAGACCGAAGGCGAGAAGACGCGGGCTCGGCGCCTTGGACACAAAAACCAGAAAACTGCCAAACGCCGTCGCCAGCCCCGCGGCTGCGGTCGCGCCAAAAGCGACCAGAAGCTGGGAAGTCGAGATATCCATGATAGTTCTGCTTTCTAGCGGCGAGAGATGTTTGCATGAAAAGGCCACGCACCAAGTGTAGCGCAAGCCGTGCGGCTGTAAACAGGCCTTGCGGACAGGCTTTGTCCTGTTTTTTACATTATGGAATATAATATTCCGCGAATATCCTTGCGACTCCGGATGCAATCTGATATTTCCATACGGCAGTTTTAAACTGTCCTACCTTTTGTGCGGTCATGGCGGAATTGGTAGACGCGCAACGTTGAGGTCGTTGTGGGGCAACCCGTGGAAGTTCGAGTCTTCTTGACCGCACCATCTCTCTCCCTTTCCTTTTGATTTTCAAAAGTTTTGCGTTTCGTGTTAGTCTCACGCGCAAAGCCGACGCGCCGCGCCTGCGGCCCGTTGCCTGCCGACCCTCCAGGAGTTTTTTCGCACATGGCACTCAAAAAAGACGCACTTTACCAAGCCGCCCTCGAATATCACAAAAATCCGGGCGGCCCGGGCAAGATCGCCATCACGCCGACCAAGGCGCTTGGCACGCAGCGCGACCTCGCGCTGGCCTATTCGCCCGGCGTTGCGGCGCCCTGTGAAGAAATCGCGGCAGACCCCAAGACCGCATCGCTGTACACCGCGCGCGGCAATCTGGTCGCCGTTATCACCAACGGTACCGCCGTGCTGGGTCTTGGCGACATCGGCCCGCTGGCTGCAAAGCCGGTGATGGAAGGCAAAGCCGTTCTTTTCAAAAAATTTGCGGGTATCGATGCGCTCGATCTCGAACTCGATGAAAAAGACATCGATAAAATCGTCGATATCGTCGCCGCGCTGGAGCCGAGCTTTGGCGGCATCAACCTTGAAGATATCAAGGCGCCCGAATGTTTCGAAATCGAACGCCGCCTGAAAGCGCGCATGAACATTCCCGTGTTCCATGACGACCAGCACGGCACCGCCATCATCGTTGGCGCCGCCTTCACCAACTGGATGAAATATTCCGGCCGCAAACTGAAAGACGTAAAGCTGGTCACCTCCGGCGCCGGTGCGTCGGCGATGGCCTGCGTGAACCTGCTCGTCGCCCTTGGCCTGCCCAAGGAAAACATCACCCTGACCGACCGCGCTGGCGTTGTGTACAAAGGCCGCAACGAAAGCATGGACCCCGAAAAGGAACAATTCGCGCAAAAAACCAGCGCGCGTTCGCTGGCCGACGCCATCAAGGGCGCGAACGTATTCCTCGGCCTTTCCGGCCCGGGCGTTCTCAAAGGCGATATGGTGAAAACCATGGCGGATGCGCCGCTGATTATGGCGCTCGCGAACCCCACGCCTGAAATCATGCCTGAAGAAGCGCGCGCGGCGAAACCCGACGCCGTTATCTGCACGGGCCGCAGCGATTATCCGAATCAGGTCAACAATGTTCTTTGCTTCCCGTTCATTTTCCGCGGCGCGCTGGATGTCGGCGCGACTACGATTAACGAAGAAATGAAACTGGCCTGCGTCCGCGCCCTCGCGGAGCTGACCATGCAGGAAACCAGCGCCGAAATGGCCGCCGTTTACGGCGAAGAGCCGATGAGTTTCGGCGCGGATTACCTGATCCCGAAGCCGTTCGACACCCGCCTGATCCTCGAGCTGCCGCCCGCCGTTGCGAAGGCCGCGATGGACAGCGGCGTGGCGACGCGCCCCATCGAAGATTTCGACGCCTACCGCGCTTCGCTGGAAAAATACGTATTCAAATCCGGCCAGCTGATGCGCCCGATTTTCGAGCGCGCGTCGAGCAGTCCCAAACGCATCGCCTTCGCCGAAGGTGAGGAAACCCGCGTGTTGCACGCTGCGCAAACCATCATCGACGATGAAATCGCACGCCCCATCCTGATCGGCCGCGAAGAAGTGATCATGACGCGTCTGAAGCGTATGGGCCTGCGCATGAAAAAGGGTGTCGATTTCGACCTCGTCAACCCCGAAGGCGACAGCCGCTACAACGACTACTGGCAAACCTATCACGCGCTGCTGGAGCGCAAGGGCGTCACGCCCGCCATCGCCAAGCAGGCCGTGCGCACGCGCAACTCGGTCATCGCGGCGCTGATGGTTTACAAAGGCGATGCCGATGCGCTGATTTGCGGTACCATTGGCCGCTATGACCGCCACTTCAAATACGTGACGGACATCATCGGCCATACGGCAGGCAACGATACCTATGCCGCAATGAACGTAATGATTTTGTCCAAGGGCACGTATTTCATCTGCGATGCCTACGTCAACCCGAACCCGACGGCGGAGCAGATTTGCGACATGACCATCATGGCCGCAACCGAAGTGCGCCGTTTCGGCGTAGAGCCGAAAATCGCCCTGCTGTCACATTCCGACTTTGGCAGCATCGACCGCGATAGCACGGTCAAAATGCGCCGCGCCGTGGAGCTGATCCGCGAACGCGCGCCGGATCTGGAGGTGGAGGGTGAAATGACCGCCGCCGCCGCCCTGTCCGAAGAAGTGCGCCAGATGATGTTCCCAAATTCCCGCCTGAAGGGGGAGGCAAACCTTCTCGTCATGCCGAACATCGATGCGGCGAATATCACTTTCCACATCATGCGTGCGCTGGGCGATGGTATCACCGTCGGCCCGCTGCTGCTGGGTGCAGCGCAGCCGGTACATATCATGGTGCCGTCTGTCACGTCGCGCGGGATTGTGAACGCGGCAGCCTATGCTTCGGTCTGTGCGCAGTTGCTGGAGCGTGAAAAGCAGCCGCCAAAAGCCGCGAAGCCCGCCGCGAAAAAAACCGCCGCAAGCAAAGCGGTGAAAGCGGCGAAGGCAAAATCCGCCGCCAAACCGGGCAAGGCCGCCGGCGGCAAAAAACCCGCCGGCAAGACTGGCAAAAGTGCGGCGCGTAAACGCGCCTGACCCCGCTTGAAGAGGGCTGATGGAGCATAAAGACGACGAGCTGCAGGGCGCAGAACCCCCCGATAGCGCCGCCGCCGATGAAATGGCGGTGGAGCAGCAGCTCGGCCTGTCGGATGATTTTATCCGTGATGTCGTCACCCTGCTTGAAGACGAACAGATCGCGGAAATCCGCGATAAATGCGCAGCTCTGCCGCCGCCTGACGCGGCAGAGCTGCTGACCAAGGTCGGCCCGCTGCGCCATCGGCTTGTCGATATCCTCGAAGACGATCTGGTGCCGGAGGTTTTTTCGTACCTCAGCTACGAAATCCTCAACGAGCTTCTGGCCAATATGTCCGGGCCGCACATTGCCGCAATTGTGAACGAGCTGGAATCGGACGACGCCATCCACCTGATTGACGAGCTGGACGAAACGCGCCGCAGCGAAATTATGCGCCACCTGTCGCGCCGCGTGCGCGCCGTGGTCGAGGAAGGCCTGAACTTCCCCGAAGAATCCGCAGGCCGTCTGATGCAGCGCGAATTTGTCGCCATCCCGCAGTTCTGGACGGTGGGCAAGACCGCAGATTACCTGCGCGCGGCGTCTGAATCGCTGCCCGATAAATTCTATGACATTTTCATTGTTGACCCGATGCACAAATATATCGGCTCCGTCACGCTCAGCGATGTTCTATGCACGCAGCGCAGCGTGAAAATGGAATCCATCGTCGATGAAAACCATGTCAAAGTTCCCATCACCATGGACCAGGAACAGGTGGCGCAGATTTTCCGGCGCAAAGACCTTTTGTCCGCGCCGGTTGTGGACGATGTGGGCCGCCTTGTCGGCGTCATCACCGTTGACGACGTCGTTGACGTTATCGACGCGGAGGCAGAAGAAGACCTGCTGAGCATGGGCGGTGTGAGCGATTCAGACATTTACAGCTCGACGTTTGCGACGGCGCGGTCACGCTCGAAATGGCTGATTGTCAACCTGTTCACCGCCTTTATCGCGGCCAGTGTCATCAGCCTGTTCGAAGGATCGATTGAAAAAATCGTCGCGCTGGCTATTTTGATGCCGATTGTCGCCTCGATGGGCGGTAACGCGGGCACGCAAACGCTGACGGTTGCGGTGCGCGCGCTCGCGACCAAAGAACTGTCCGCCGCCAACGCCTGGCGCGTGATTGGCAAGGAATGTCTGGTCGGCATGCTGAACGGCGCGTTTTTCGCGCTGCTGCTGGGCACGGCGGTGTGGTGGTGGTTTCATGATTTGAAACTGGGGCTGGTGATTGCCTCCGCCCTTGTGATCAATCTGCTGGTCGCCGGATTTTTCGGCGCCTTCGTGCCCGTCACGCTCACGCGTATGAATATCGACCCTGCGCCGGCGGCGGGAATCTTCCTCACCATGATGACGGATGTTATCGGGTTTTTGGCCTTTCTGGGGCTGGCCACGGTTTTTCTGCTGTAAACGAATCCGCCGGTGAAATGGACGTTTTTGCGCGCCGCCACAAAATTTTCTGGACATAATACGGGCCGGTGCTAGGCTTATGGGGTTCTTGAAAGAAGCCGTATTATCGCCATGCCGCAATTAACCCCGCACGCCCGCGAATCATTCAGCCCCCGCCGCGCCCCCAAGGCCGCCGTCAAGGGTGTCGGCGGCATGCGCAAGAGCGAGCTGGCCAGCGCCTGCACCGAAGTGCTCGAAGCCTGCAGCTGCGGTGATGCGGAGGCGCTGCGCACGGCACTGGAAAGCCATATCACCCTGCTGCCCGACATTGTCAATGCGCGCGACGACAGCGGCTGGACGGCGCTGCACGTGGCCGTCGGCTGGTGCGCGGTCGAATGCGTATCGCTGCTGCTGAAACGCGGCGCCAATCCGGATCTGACCAACAATCAGGGGCAGAGTGTGCGTGAGCTGGCCGTGCAACTGGGCTATGACAGCCTTGCGATGCAGATTGTGCCTGTACAGGGCGCAGCTGAAGCCGCGCGGCATGATGCGCAAAAAGCGCAGCTGCGGCAGGAGATCGATACCATCACCCAAGGGCTGCCCCGCAGCATCACCATCACCTGCTGCCCTATACGCGCCAATATCCGCCGTCCGAACTGATTTATGTCATAATACACAGGCTTTTATGCTGCGCCGCATCCGGCTTTGCAGGGTCGCCAAAGCGTGCCGTTTTCGCTATGCTGTGGCCGACCACAACCGGAGTTTCAAACGATGAAAGCGCAAAGCATGTCTTCTGTTGACGCCCATACCGCCGATACCCTTCATGTCGAAAGCTATGTGCCCAAGGCACTCGATTATCCGTCGCTGAAGTTCGATATGGGCGAGAATGCCGACATGATCCGCGAAACCGTGCGCGCCTTCGCGCAGGACAATATCGCCCCCATCGCCGCCGCGGTCGACCGCAGCAACGAATTTCCAAATGGCCTGTGGCCGGAATTCGGCAAGCTTGGCCTTCTAGGTATCACGGTCGAGGAGGAATACGGGGGCTCCGGCCTTGGCTATTGCGAACATATTATTGCGATGGAAGAAATCTCGCGCGCTTCGGCCTCTATCGGGCTTTCGTATGGCGCGTTTTCGAACCTCTGCGTGAATCAGATCCGCCTGAACGGCAGCATCGAGCAGAAAAAGAAATACCTGCCCGACCTTTGCGCGGGCCGCAAAATCGGCGCACTGGCGATGAGCGAGCCGGGCGCGGGATCCGACGTTGTTTCGATGAAACTGCGCGCGGAGAAAAAGGGCGACCGCTATATCCTGAACGGCAACAAAATGTGGATCACCAACGGCCCCGATGCCGACACGCTGGTCGTCTATGCCAAGACCGACCCCGCCGCCGGCGCCAAGGGCATGACCGCCTTTATCATCGAAAAAACATTCAAAGGATTTTCGACCGCACAAAAACTGGACAAACTGGGCATGCGCGGCTCGAACACCTGCGAGCTGGTTTTCGAAGATTGCGAAGTACCCGAAGAAAACATCCTCGGCATGACAGGCAAGGGCGTGAATGTCCTGATGAGCGGCCTTGATTACGAACGCGCCGTGCTGGCCGCAGGCCCTATCGGCATCATGCAGGCCTGCATGGATATTGTGCTGCCCTATGTGCACGAGCGCAAACAGTTCGGCCAGAGCATCGGTGAATTCCAGCTGATGCAGGGCAAAATCGCCGATATGTACGTCGCGCTGAATACCGCGCGCGCCTATGTGTATGCCGTCGGCAAGGCCTGTGACCGCAAGGAAATCACGCGCAAGGACGCTGCAGGCGCCATTTTGTACGCCGCTGAAAAAGCAACCTGGATGGCGCTGGAGGCCATTCAATGCCTCGGCGGTAACGGATATATCAACGACTATCCGACGGGCCGTTTGCTCCGCGATGCCAAGCTGTATGAAATCGGCGCGGGAACGTCTGAAATCCGCCGCATGCTCATCGGCCGCGAACTTTTCAAAGAAACGGCATAACAGTCTTTAAAGAACGCCTAGAGCGGACGCGGCGCGCGCGGCGCAAACCCCGCAGGCGGCTGCATTTTACGCGCGGCGACCTTGGCAAAGGCTGCGCGCAGATCCGGCGCGCTGTCCGCAGCCGCGGCGGATAACGCGCGGCGCAGTGTATCGGCTTCGTTTGAATATGCAAGATCGCGCGGGTCGGTCTGATAAACGGAAATCAGCGCGGCTGTCGCGGCTTCGCGGGTTTTCTGATATTGCTCTTCGGTCATTTTGCCGATACTGCGCACGCTTTTATCGACCAGCTCCAGCGCCTGCTGTTCGGCTATCGGCAAGGTTTTGAAGAAAACGCGGGCGAGCGCCGTCATCGACATTTTTTCGACATAAGACGTCCCGTAAGCTGACGCCAGTTCGCCGGTATTATCAGGTTTGCACAGTTCACGCAAATCGCCCACCAGCGCTGTGAATTCGTCCTTAGTCGCGGCCTTGCGGAAGGCGGTAGCATATCCGAGGAAATAAGAAGCAGAATACCCCGCCAGACCTTCAAGCATGATATGCGTGAAAAGCCCGCGGCGGAAAGCATCCCTGTCCTGCTCATAGGCCACAGGCGCTGTTTTGATATACTGCGCGGTCACGCGGGCGAGGTCGTGTCTGGGGTTCATCACGCTGTTTAAATACGTTTTATCGCCGGCCGCGTTTCTATCGAGGGCGAACATGGCCTCGCTCGTAAACGCGTCGGCCTCCTGCATCAGCGAAAGCATATGGGAGCGCCGTGTATTCTTGAGCCCCATAAACACGCCGTTTTTAATATCGCCCTGTTCTTCCTGTTGTTTGAGATGCCGAAGTTCATGATACAGCGTCAGCACCATCTGCGGCAAATTGCCGGTATTGGCAACCGACACACCGACGGTGGCGTCTTCGGGGTTTTTGGAAAGGGAGCCAAGCGCGCCCAGCTTGCCCGCCCGCATAAAGCGGATCGGCACATTATATTGCGCGGCGGTATCCAGAAGCGCTTTGCCCTCCGGCGTCGTATAGAGCATATCCATCGCCTGCTGACGGCGGTCGCTGTCACGGCCGTGCAGGCGTTCATGACAAAATTGCACAATTGTTTCACGCAAACGCGCGCGCAGGGAAACCGATGTGTTCACAGGGCTGCTCATGCGCGCGGCCCCCGTTTTTTGTGTGCGGCGGGGGGCGGCGCATTGCTGTTCGCAGCCTCCGGCAACGCGGCGTAATGGGCGATAGCGCGGCTAAAGCTGTCCATCGCGCGTTCATAGCGGAAATTCGTGGTATGCCACGGATTGGCGTCTTTGGGCTTGTCGCATACATGACGGGTAAAGGCTGCTGCGCTTTGGCCGCCCGTATAATCCGGCACACGGCTGCGCGGCAAAATCTTTTTGTAGGCTGCCGCATGCTGCGCAAAAATATCGCGCACACCGGCGGTTTTTGTTTTCTTCGCCGTCTGTGCGTTTTGCGCGCCGCGTATAATCGCGCGAAAGCCGCGCGCAAAACTGCTTTCGGGTTTTTGCGCATTATCCTTCAGACCCTGCAGCAGCGTATTTTCCCACACATGCAGGGCGAAGTTATTATAGGTATTTAAAAGCGCGGTGTTTTGTAAAAACGCATCGGCCGCGGCGCGCGTGGGGGCCGTCAGGTCGCGCGGCTTGCCGAGCTCTTCCCATTTTTTCTGGAACGCCTCATAGAGAGTGGCGCGGTCATAGGGGTCTCTGCCAAACAGAATACCACGTTTGGCCATATGCGCGAAATGATTGCTGCGCGTGTGCATGTCATGCTGCGCGACGAAATAGACGGCGAAGGTATCGGCGTCCAGTTCGCGCAGACGCATCAGATATAGCTGCGCAGCGGGGGAGAAATAATCGACAGATGTGTTTTTGCCCGCATCCGTGAGCTTGCGGCCCTGCTCCATTTGCAGGGCGTGGCGCGCTTCATGCGCGAAGAAATGGAGCTGCGCCGCGCGCGGCGCGTTTGCATCGACAAACAATGTATTGATGCGCGGATCGAACAGACCGAAAAGTTTGTTGCCGTCTTCGCCGCCCGGCACATCGGGCGTAAAAACGATCTTCACCCGCAAACGGCCCAGTTCGCGGAGCAGGGCGCGGCCCAGCGGCGTCAGGCGCACCTCAGCCAGCACGGCCTTGCGCAGAGCGGCCATTTTGTCCGAATCCGAAGGTGAATCGTTATCTGCCATGGCTTTAGCCTAACACGGGGAGCATGAAAAACGGTAAACGTCCTTGTGTTTTATGTCAAAAAATTATCTATGTCTATGATTTATATGCATAAATTAAATATTCGCGGTTACCGTCGCCGCCGGTGACGGGGCTGTCGATGGCAGGGCTGACCCGCCAGCCCGCCGCGCGCAGGAAATCGCTCACGCTGGTCACGGCGGCGGCCTGCACAGCTTCGTCCCGCACAATGCCGCCTTTGCCGATATCGGCGGGGGATGATTCGAACTGCGGCTTGACCAGCAGCACCGCCCGCGCGGACGCCGACAGCAGCGGCAGCACAAACGGCAGCACCTTGGTCAGGCTGATAAAACTGACATCCGCGACCAGTATATCGGGCGCATCGGGCACCAGCGCGCGCGTCAGGTCTTTGGCGTGGGTGGATTCAAGATTGATAATGCGCGTATCGCCCCGCAGTTTTTCATGCAGCTGCCCCTGTCCAACATCCACGGCATAAATTTTTGCCGCGCCACGCGACAGCAGCACATCGCAAAACCCGCCGGTGGAGGCGCCAAGATCCAGACACACCACCCCCGCGACATCCAGCGCGAAAACATCGAGCGCATGGGCGAGTTTGATACCGCCGCGCGATACCCACGGGTGCACATCGCCGCTGATGCTGATATCTTCTGCCGCCGCGACCTCTGCGGCCGGTTTGGTTTGCACTTTGCCGCTAACCATCACATGACCCGCACGTATCATGGCCTGCGCCCGCGCACGGCTGGGGGCAAGGCCGCGTTCAACCAGTGCCTGATCCAGCCGCTGGCGCGTCATGCAATCATACCTCCGGCCCAGACATAAACCGCGCAGATTGGGATGACCGCTGGCGCGGGAATGTTTTTCCACTGAACCAGCGCGAAGCAAGCCGCAATAAAAACGACATCCTGCACATGGTGAATGGTGCCCGTCAGCACAGGGTCTATCAGCGTCCCCGCCAGGATACCCACCACCGCCGCCGAAAGTCCCGACAGCACCGCCATCAATCGCGGCATGGCCAAAAGGCGTTGCCAGAAATAATACCCCGCCATCGCCACCAGAAATCCGGGTAGAAAAATGAAAGTCACGGCAAGCGCCGCGCCCATCAGCGGCGATGACGGCAGCAGGGCATAGCCCAGCGCCGGCGCAATCGCAAACAGCGGGCCCGGCAAACCCTGCGCAAAGCCGTAGTACATCATGATATCCTGCCGCAGGGACGGCAGCGCGTCGTGTAGCAGCGGCAAAACCACATGCCCGCCGCCAAAAACCAGTGCGCCGCTGCGGTAAAACACATCCGCCATCGCCGCAGGGGATATCGCATCGCTCTGCCCCGTACCAAGGAAAAAGGCAAGGACGGGCAGCGCAACCAGCAACAGCACAAAAACCCGCAATGCCCGCCACGCAGACGCGCCGGATATCAGGCAAGGCAAGGTGGTATCTGCCGAGGCTGCATCAGCCGCGGCTTTTGCCCGCCAGCTGCCCGCCGCCGCGCCGAGCGCCATGACGGCTATCTGCACATAAATACCGCCCGCAAGCGCGCAAGCGGCGGTAGAAAGCGCGGCAACGATACGCCTGCGCGCATCGGGGCACAGCCGCCGCGCCATCGACCATACGGCCTGCGCCACAATCACGGCAGCCACCAGTTTCATCGTGGT
This sequence comes from uncultured Micavibrio sp., assembly GCA_964551435.1. Taxonomy (GTDB): domain Bacteria; phylum Pseudomonadota; class Alphaproteobacteria; order Micavibrionales; family UBA2020; genus UBA2020. Next base: position 342,326 of record CAZKBS010000001.1, on the reverse strand, counting down.
GACAACAGCGGCAAATCCGGTCAGCTGATGGGCAAAAACAGCCACGGCCAGCATCAGCAGAACGGATGGCAGCGTAAAGCCGAGAAAGGACAAACAGGCACCGGCCGCACCGCCACGCATCCAGCCGATCAAAAAATTCATCTGGCTGCTGGCAGGGCCGGGCAAAAGCTGACACAGCGCCGTCAGCTGCGCGAATTGCGCGGCGGAAACCCAGGCGCGCCGCTGGACATAGTTTTTTTCGAAATAGCCAATATGCGCAACCGGCCCGCCGAAAGACGTCAGGCCCAGCAGCAGCGACACGCAAAAACATTCCAGCGCGCGCGCCAAAGACGGCTTTTCCGCGTCTGTATTTTGGTCAGGCCGGTTTGACAAGGCTGATATCCGCCTCTTTGCCCAGCGCCGCCAGCGCCTGCGCGGCAATCTGCGGCGCATTCAGCCCTGCCAAGTCGTATTGCTTGGCCGGCGTATCGTGATCGATATAGGTATCCGGCAGCACAAGGGTGCGGATTTTCAGCCCCTTGTCGAGGATGCCTTCGGCGGAAAGCAAATGCAGCACCATAGCGCCGAACCCGCCGACGCTGCCTTCTTCGACCGTCAGCAAAACATCGTGTGTGGCGGCAAGGCGCAAAATCAGTTCACGGTCGAGCGGCTTGGCGAAACGCGCATCCGCAACCGTCGCGGAAAGCCCCATCGCCGCCAGCTGATCGGCGGCCTTGAGACATTCCCCAAGACGCGTGCCATAGCTGAGCAGCGCAATCGTGGTTCCCTCACGCAGGACACGGCCGCGGCCGATAGGAAGAATGTCGCCTTCGGACGGCAGTTCAACGCCAATGCCTTCGCCGCGCGGATAACGCAGGGCAATCGGCCCGCTGTCATACGCCGCCATGGTGGCAACCATGTGTTTCAAATCGGCTTCGTCACCCGCGGCCATCAAGACCATATTGGGCAGGCAGGCCAGATAGGCGGTGTCAAACGCACCCGCATGCGTCGCGCCGTCGGCACCGACCAAACCGGCGCGGTCCAGCGCAAAGCGCACCGGCAGGTTTTGCAGGGCGACGTCATGTACCAGCTGGTCGTAGCCGCGCTGCAAGAACGTCGAGTAAATCGCGCAAAACGGCTTGTAGCCCTCGGTCGCAAGACCCGCGGCGAAAGTGACCGCATGCTGTTCGGCAATGCCCACGTCAAACGTGCGTGCCGGAAATTCCTTGGCGAACAAATCAAGCCCTGTGCCCGACGGCATGGCGGCGGTGATGGCGACGATTTTATCGTCCTTACGCGCAGCGTCGATAAGACTATCGGCAAAAACGCGCGTGTAAGACGGCGCATTTGTTTGCGATTTCGCCTGCGCACCTGTCAGCACATCAAATTTGGCAACGCCGTGCATTTTATCCGCCGCGTTTTCGGCGGGTGCATAGCCGCGGCCTTTTTGCGTCACGACATGCACCAGAATGGGGCCTTCGTAAATCGAATCCCGCACGTTTTCCAGCACGGGCAGCAGATGGTCGAAATTATGCCCGTCGATGGGGCCGACGTAATAGAATCCCAGCTCTTCAAACAGCGTGCCGCCGGTGACCATGCCGCGCGCGTATTCTTCGGCGCGGGCGGCGGCGCGTTTCAGCGGGCCCGGCAATTTGCCGGTGATTTTCTTACCAAGCTCGCGCATACCCAGATAAGGCTTGGATGAAATCAGCCGCGAGAGATAGGCGCTCATGGCGCCAACGGGCGGCGCAATCGACATGTCGTTGTCGTTGAGAATGACCACCAGTTTGCTTTTCATGCTGCCGGCGTTGTTCATGGCTTCGTAGGCCATGCCCGCGCTCATGGAGCCATCGCCAATCACGCAGATCACACGGTTGTCGCGGCCATCGAGGTTGCTGGCAACAGCCATGCCAAGCCCTGCGGAAATGGATGTCGAGCTATGCGCGGCGCCAAAAGGGTCATATTCGCTTTCGCTGCGCTTGGTGAAGCCCGAAAGCCCGCCGCCCTGACGCAGGGTACGGATACGGTCGCGGCGACCGGTCAGAATCTTATGCGGATAGGCCTGATGCCCGACATCCCAGATAAGGCGGTCGTCGGGCGTGTTGAAGATGTAGTGAATGGCTGTGGTCAGCTCGACCACGCCCAGCCCCGCGCCCAGATGCCCGCCCGTCACCGACACGGCATCGATGGTTTCGGCGCGCAGTTCATCCGCCAGCTGGGGGAGCTGTTTTTTATCCAGCTTGCGCAAATCGGCAGGCAGATGAACGGTATCGAGAAGCGGGGTCTTGGTCATGTTTTTGTCTTTCTGGTCGCTATTTTTTTAGCGAAAGTGATTTGTTATAAACCCGCAGCGCGGGCGAAGAAATCTTTATTTTCCGGATACGCCAGATTTGGCGGCTGGTTTGAATATGGGCTGCATACCCGCGCATGATTACAACCTGAAGTGTATTTATTTCAACGATTATTAACCGAATACAGCTTAGGATTGCATATGGACAGCACATGGGGGGATCATGGGCCGATTTTTGCAGGATATGCCGGTGACGGCACGGGTCGTATCGGTTTTCGGACTGATTGTGATTCTGGCCGCCGTGATGACGGGGATGGTCGCCCATCACGCCCACCGGCTGGAGCTGATTTCCGACGACCTTAAAAGCCGCCAGTATATCGCCATCCACGCGCTGGCCGATATGAGCGCGCTGGCGGAGCGTTTATACGCCATCAAAGCCCATAACTTGCTGGCAGAACAAATCGCCGACAAAATCTCCGCCAACGAACAAGCCGAAAACATTTTCGAAGAATACGCTGCGCTTGAAAAAAATCTGCTGGCCGTCACGCCCGAAGGCCCGATGCGGCGCGCACATGCGGAAATCGCCGCGCAGTGGCGCACGCTTACGCGAAATTACAATATATTACATACAAGCGGGGATACGCCCACGGCGCGGCGGGCGGCTCTCGACCTCTATCACGGAGAAGACGAAGCCGCGATACATCATTACCGCCGCGCGGCAGAGTCCCTTGAATCACAGCAACTGGCCGCGCTAGACAATGCAGGCGATGCGGCGTCTGCAGCGCTTGTTTCCATGCGCCATTCCGTTTTCGCAGCGCAGATTGTGCTGCTGGCGGTAGGTATTGCCGGATGCATCGCGATTGCCCGCAGCATTTCGCGGCCCGTACAGGAATTGACACGCATCATGAGCGATATGTCTTCCGGCCAGCTGGACATCGCCATTCCCGAACAAAGCCGCCGCGACGAAATCGGCCGCATGGCCGCAGCGCTGGATATTTTCCGCCGCAACAGTCTGGAGGCGCGGCGGCTGGCGCAAGAAAAAGCCCGCCGCAGCGAAACGCTTGAAAAACTGCTGGCTGGTTTTGATCTTTCTTTTTCAGGCATGTTGAAGACCGTGGCGGCGGCGGCAACCGAACTTGAAAGCACGGCTGCTGAAATGAACAGCGCCGCGCGTGAAACCGGACGGCAGGCGCAGATGGCGGAAAGCGCGGCCCGCGGCGCATCTGGCAACATCGCCGCCGCATCCGCCGCGACGGAGGAAATTAACACCTCCCTTGCCGAGATATCACGTCAGGTCACGACGGCGACAGGCATCACGGCATCCGCCGTCAAACAGGCGCAGGAAACCGACGGCACCGTCAGGGTTTTAGAAGAATCCGCCCAGAAGATCGGCGACATTGTGAAGGTGATTACCGATATCGCGGAGCAAACCAATTTACTTGCTCTCAATGCCGCCATCGAAGCGGCACGTGCCGGTGACGCCGGACGTGGTTTTGCCGTTGTCGCCGCCGAAGTCAAATCGCTGGCCGGTCAAACCGCAACCCAGGCGGGCGACATCGCCGCGCAAATCAGCGGCATCCAGCATAGCGCGCAGGAAACCGCACAGGCCATTCGCGGCATATTGGGCACCATCGGCGCGATTAACGCCGCCGCCAGCAATATTTCCGCAGCCGTGGAGGAGCAAAATATCGCCACCGCCGAAATCGCCCGCAGCGTTGCGCATGCGGCCGGTGGCGCGGACGGCGCGGCGGAAAATATTATGCAGGTCAGCGCCGGCGTACTGCGCACCGATAGCGCGGCGGGGCAAGTACTGGCCGCCGCGCGTGAATTATCACGGGAATCGGAAAGCCTGAAGCTGCGGGCCGAAAAGTTTTTCGCCGATCTGCGCAGCGCCTGAAAGGAAAAAGACGCGCTTAGTGTTTATGCGCATCCTTGAAGTGTTTTTGCATCAGGTCGGTGAAGGGTTTGTATTCCTGCAGCTGTTCGCCCTTGTCGCCATAAAATACGAAAGACGGCGTCGAGTTGACGCGGTATTTCATCTGGCCTTCTTGCATGACCTGAAGGATTTTATCTTCAAGTGGGCGGTTGGCGAGGCAGTCACGCGCTTTCTGCTCCTCCAGCCCGGCGAGGGCAGAGAGCTTGAGCAAAGCTGCATCAAGATCTTCGCTTTGCGCCCATGTTTGCTGTGTCTTGAACAGGCTGGCGACGAAGGGGAAATATCTTTGCTCCGGCATGCAGCGCGCCAGCTTCGCCGCCTTGACCGCGCCGCCGTTCAGCGGGAAGTCGCGATAAACAAGACGCGCCTTGCCGGTATCGATCAGTTCGGCTTTGACATGCGGCAGCACGAGTTCATGAAAAGCCGCGCAATGCCCGCAGGTCAGCGACGCATATTCAACAATCGTCACGGGCGCATCAATATTACCGATGCTGCGTTCATGCCAGGCGAAGGCGTCATCCGCCGCTGCTGGCGCTTCAACCGCGGCCTGCGGCGTGGTGGCAATGGCCATTTCCGCCATGGCGGGCACGGCGGTGAAAAGAGAGAAAGCAGTCGTCAAAACGGCAAAAAAGCGCATAGGAAACCCCCTGTTGCAAAACCCGTTATTAAGGTAGGCAAGCAGGGCTGGTTTGTAAAGCTGTCCGGTGTAAATTAAACGCGGCGTTCCAGCACGTAATAGGCGAGGTCTTTGAGCAGGTCGACACGGCCGCCGTCAAACACGCGCAGATGCGAAACCGACTGGTCAACCAGCATTTGCGCACGGGCGCGCGCCTGTTCGACACCCATGGTCGATACGAAGGTCGCTTTTTTCGCATCCTGTCCGACGGGTTTGCCCAGCTCTTCCGCCTTGCCTTCGAGGTCAAGGAGGTCGTCCGTCACCTGAAACGCAAGGCCGAGATCATGCGCATAGTTGCGCAGCGACTGGCGGTGCGCCGGATTGGCTTTGCCAAGAATGGCGCCAGCTTCGCAGCAGAACGCAATCAGCTTGCCGGTTTTCAAGCGCTGCAGCCGGCTGATAGTGCCGACGTCGAATTCCTGCTTTTCACCGATAAGGTCAAGCATCTGGCCGCCGACCATACCGTGCATGCCGATCGCGCCTGCAAGCAGGGCAATCAGTTCAACACGCACGCGCGGATCTTCGTGCGTTTCAGGATCAGCGAGAATTTCAAAGGCCAGCGTCAAAAGTGCGTCACCGGCCAGAATGGCGGTCGCTTCGTCAAAAGCTTTGTGCAGCGCGGGTTTGCCGCGGCGGGTATCGGAATTGTCCATCGCCGGCAGGTCGTCGTGGACAAGCGAATAACAATGCACGAATTCGGCGGCTGCAGCGACGCGGCGCGCGCGGCCCTGATCGACGCCGAACACGCGCGCGCCTTCAAGCACCATGAACGGGCGCAGGCGTTTACCGCCATTCAGTGCGGCATAGCGCATCGCTTCGAACAGCGGGGCTTCGGCAAGGTCGGTCTGCGGCAGGAGACTCGAGATGGTTTTTTGCATCTTCTCGCGGCAATCCTCCATCGCGTCTTTCAGCTTGGGGGAGGCCTCTCTAAGGGATGGCGCCATGTCTTTAGGTTTCCTGAGCAGAGTGTTAAAAGGGTTTCTTTTTATACCGCAAGCCACAGAAAAAAGTCATCTTTTTTCGATTCGTGACAAAGCAGTATTATTCATATTATTGACGCCAATAAAGGAATCTGGTAACAATATGAAAATTGAAAAGCCGTGCGCCAGCGGGGTTCCTATGCTCAAACCCATCGTCGATGAATTCAACCGCCTCGGAGAAGACAAGGAATGCGCAGCGGCGCTTTCCACCGTCGATATCAATCACCAGTTTCTAAGCGCCGTTGAAAAACGCGACGGCCACAAAGCCGCGGGCATGATGCAGACCTATCACATCCCGACCAACGACATGGTGCCCGCGATGGGCCTTTGCATCGCCGCGCGTCAGGGCGATACAGAAACCGTCCGCCTGCTGCTTGAAAAAGGTGTTTCAGCGAATTGCTGTTTGATGGGCAAAAGCCCCGCCGACTGGGCCGAAAGCGCCGGACACGACGATGTTGCGAAAATACTGCGCGATGCAGGCAGCCCGCGCATATTGCACGCCAGCGTGCATGTCTTCACGCGCCGCCATTCCTAAGCGACGCAAAGCCACCGCCAGCAGATTTATTCGGAAAGAGAAAACGCTTCGGCTTTGGCCGTACCGTCGGCGGCAAGCGTGATTTTCTCGATACGCCCCTGTGCTTCCTTGAGCTTCGCCTCGCAGAAGTTTTTCAGCGTCATGCCGCGTTCATATGAATCGATCGACGTTTTCAAATCGCCCGTGCCGGATTCCAGCTGGCGCACGATTTTTTCCAGCTCGCCCAGCGCGTCTTCGAAACTGAGTTTATCGAGTTCTTTGTCTTTGGACATCGCACCCCCCGCTTTATACAGCCAGTTTTTGCGCCGTTTCGACGGGCACCAGACCAAGTTTCATTTCGAGGCCGCCGCACAGCATCTGACCCAGCATGATATGCATTTCCTGAATGCGCGCCGTGGTTTTACAAGGCACGTTCAAAAGGATATCGCAGAGCGGCGGCATCTTGCCGCCCGTCTCGCCTGTAAAACCGACGGTGGTGATGCCAATGGCGCGGCAGCTTTCAAGCGCTTTGATAACGTTGCCGCTGTTGCCGGACGTGGAAATGCCGATGGCAAGGTCGCCCTTGCGGCCAAGCGCTTCGACCTGGCGCGAGAAAAGAAATTCAAATCCGAAATCATTCCCAATCGCCGACAGCGCAGAGGTATCGGTCGTCAGCGCAATCGCCGCGATGGGGGCACGATCTTTTTTGTAGCGCACCGTCAATTCAGTCGCGAGATGCTGCGCATCCGCCGCGGAGCCGCCATTGCCGAAGAACAGGATTTTGCCGCCGTTTTCGATGGTTTTTGCCGCAGCATCCAAAAGCGCGGTGAAAGCGGGCGCGAGTTTTTTGTGCGTGGCCTCGAAGCAGGCCGCATGTTCGGCGAATTCGGATTGCCAGAAGGCCGCGGTATCAAAAGTCATGTGCGTTGTCCTTGTGTGAAGTGTCGGTTCATGCCGCGCGGCGGCGTTCAGTCATTTCGGAGACGATTATTTTTTTGCTTTTGCGCTTTGGGCGCCTTTGCCGGCGCGGGCGCGGGTTTTTCGTCGCCGCGGTTATAGGCCAGTTGCTCCGGCGTCAGTTGAAAGCCGATGACGACCTTGTATCCGGCGGCCTCTTTGGGCTCCGCCAGCGGCAACCGCAGGCGGTGCTTTTCGGTTTTAAGGCCAGCCCCCGTTTTATCGAAGGCGACGGTAGTGGAAAAGGCCTGACGCTGCAAGACACTCTCCTCGGCATCCAGAACAGCTATAAAATATGGAAACTGGCCGCGCTCGAGCGTTGTGCCTTGTGCGCCGCGCCATGCGGAAAAATCCAGCTCCAGATCAAAATCCATCTGCGCGCCGTCATAACGGCAGGCACCGCGGTAATTATCGATGCGCGCGGCGATAATGCGGTTAGGCTCGGTTTTTTCGGCGCCGGCCTTGAAATCGTAAAGCTGCGATGCACCCAGCACCAGACCGGTGTCAGGACAGGGCGGCAGCGCCGCGGGCGGCTTTCCGGCGCAGCCTGCCAGCAGCAAAAGCCCCGCCAGCAAAAAGGCGGCAAACCGCGCACGAGGGACGGCAAATATGCGTTGCGGGCGCTGCAGCGAAAAAGTCATCTCTGGCCTCCGTTTATTCAGCTGCGCCAGCATAACCTTCCCGCCGCCGCGCGGCAAGCCGGATGCAGACTCGACAGGCCGCCCCGGCGCGCCTATATTTCGGGCATGACAGCAAATGCGCCCCATAAGCCCGACAGTTCGCAAAAACCGGCCCTGACGATCCTGCTGGCACAGCCGCGCGGTTTTTGTGCAGGCGTCGAGCGGGCGATTGAAATCGTCGAAAAATCGCTGCAAAAATTCGGCGCGCCAGTTTATGTGCGCCATGAAATCGTACACAACAAACATGTATTGGACGATCTGCGCGCCAAAGGTGCCGTTTTCGTCAAGGAACTCGACGAGGTGCCGGAAGGCGCCCCCGTCATTTTCTCCGCGCATGGCGTGCCCAAACGCGTGCCGGATGAAGCCGCAAGGCGGAACATGATTTATGTCGATGCCACTTGCCCGCTCGTCAGCAAGGTGCACCGCGAGGCGGAGCTTCATCACCGCAACGGCTGCCATATTATTCTGATCGGCCACGCCGGACACCCCGAAGTCGTCGGCACCATGGGGCAGCTGCCCGATGGCGCCGTCACGCTGATTGAAAGCGCCGCGGATGTTGAAAAACTCAGTTTCGGCAGCGACGTCAAATTATCCTACGTCACGCAAACCACGCTATCGGTCGATGATACGGCGGATATCGTGGCGGCGCTGCAAATGCGCTATCCGGATATCGCGCCGCCTAAAAAAGAGGATATTTGCTACGCAACCACCAACCGCCAGCTGGCGGTCAAGGATATCGCGCCGCGCGCGGATGCGGTGATTGTCATTGGTTCGCGCAATTCATCGAATTCCAACCGCCTTGTCGAGGTTGCGCGCGCCTATGGCGCCAAGCATGCGGTTCTGGCCGACAAGGCGGAAGATATCGACTGGAAAGCGCTGGGCGATATCCGCACGCTGGGGCTGACCGCCGGCGCCAGCGCGCCCGAAGTTTTGGTGCAAGGGGTGATTGACGCTGCGCGCGCGCGTTTCAGCGTCACCGTGCAAACCGCCGTTGTCGCCGAAGAAAACATCCAGTTCAAAATTCCGCGTGTCCTTGCGACGTGATTACGGAACATCCGTGCCGGCGCGCCCGGCACTTGCGCATCGCAGCATCGCATAGCACCAGTTAAAACATTGAAATCGGGCGGCAAAAATTTCGCCTTGATTTTGAGACCCCCATCCCTATAGTTATTTTCGATTTCAAAGGAAGCATTGCAGACACTGACTGCCTATTCGTTTGTACGTTTACAAAAAACGTGTGCTGATAGAGGGTATCGACACAGAATAACGAAAGGACTGTTATGGCGAAGACCTATTGTCTGGCGATTGACGTCAAAAGCCCGCACATTGATGGCGGCCTTGGCTATATGTTGACGTTCCGCGCGAAGGATTCGAAAACATCCCCCGAAAACACCGAAGGTTTCGACGCATGGGCCGCGGCTGTCCGCACCGCCGTGCTGGATGCCGGTGACCAGCCGTTCAACCCCGACCCCTATACCCGCAAGCTCGCGATTGCCGAGCTGATGTATGAAATCGAAAAAATCAACAGCGCGTCTCCTTTTGTGATTGAAGGCACGCCGACGCGCCCCGCCGTCGAAGTGCAATCCAGCAACCCGCATGACAAACGCATCGTGATCAACTTCACGGGCGAAGACGGCCAGTTCGAAGTGGTCGAAAAACGCAGCCGCCAGTATATCCCCGGCCGCATCGGCGAGGATGGCCGCGTAACCGTGCTGGACGGCAAGGAAGCCGTTTATCCCTTCCAGCCCGCACAAAGCGGCGGCATGGCGCCGCCCGCGCCGATACGCGAATTCGGCATGCACTGGCGCCCCTGACCATCAGGTATCCCGCACACAGCGAAAACACGAAAGGGAATCAGAAAATGATTCCCTTTCGCTTTTGCGGGCATTAATCTGCCGTGCATGGCTGTTTATACCCGCATCACCAAACAGGAATTGCAAAAAGCGCTGGACGCTTTTGACATCGGCACCCTTACAGGGTTCGAAGGCATTTCCGATGGCGTTGAAAACAGCAACTACCATCTGTTCACAAACAAAAACGGCACGGCACGGCGTTATATCCTGACGCTATTCGAAAAGCGCGTGAATGAGGAGGAACTGCCGTTTTATCTCGGCTACATGCGGCATCTGCGCACGCGTGGCATTGATTGCCCCGCCGCCGAAAAAAGCCGCAGCGGCGCGGAAATTTTTACACTGGCGGGCAAGCCTGCCATCATCACCACGTTTCTTGACGGGGCCTGGCCGCACGAGATTACCCCCGCGCATGCTGTCGCAGTCGGCGAAACGCTGGCACGCATGCATCTGGCGGCGAAAGATTTCAGTCCGAAACGCAAAAACGGCATGGGCCCCGCCGCATGGCGCAGCCTGATAAGCGCCTGCATGCGCGAAGCAGATACACTGGAAACCGGATTGTCCGGCCAGCTATCAAGCGCGCTTTACGACATTGAAAAAAACTGGCCGCGGCATTTGCCGCAAGGCGCGGTGCATGCCGATCTTTTCCCCGATAACGTGTTTTTTAAAGACGGCGCGCTCAGCGGTGTGATTGATTTTTATTTCGCCTGCACCGAAACCTTTGCCTATGATTTGATGCTGACGCTGAACCCATGGTGTTTTGACAAGACTGGGATGCTCGACCGTGCGAAATCCGCGGCGCTGCTGGCGGCCTACCACACCGTGCGGCCGCTGTCGGCGGAAGAAATCAAGGCCTTGCCGTTTTTGGGCCGTGCCGCGGCGCTGCGCATCGTCGCCACGCGCATGTATGACTGGTTCAACCCCGCTAAAGACGCTGTCGTGACGCCCAAAGACCCGATGGAACATGTACGTATCCTGCGGTTTCATCAATCCGCGCACAGCGCCGCCGACTATGGATTTTCGCCATGACGGGTAAAGGGAAGCATATCGACCTGTTTACCGATGGCGCGTGCAGCGGCAACCCCGGCCCCGGCGGCTGGGGCGCGCTGCTGCGTTACGGCACGCATGAAAAGGAACTGGGCGGTGGCGAAGAAAACACCACCAACAACCGCATGGAAATGATGGCGGTTATCGAAGGCCTTTCGGCACTCAACAGCGCCTGCCGCGTGACGCTGCACACCGACAGCAAGTATGTAATGGAAGGCGTCACCAAATACATGCACAACTGGAAACGTAACGGCTGGCGCACGGCGGATAAAAAAGAAGTCAAAAACCGCGACCTGTGGGAGCGTATCGATGCGCTTTTGCAAAACCATGACGTCAAATGGGTCTGGGTCAAGGGCCATGCCGGACACGTCGAAAACGAACGTGTGGACGCCATCGCCCGCGCCCATATTCCGCGCCCCGCCAGCGGCAGCGCGGATGGATATGACATAGACGCCACAAACGACGGCGCAGATTCTTAAACAGCTGATATTTAACCATTTATTAGCCTATTCCGGCGCATGCTGGAATCAGTGAGACAGGTCTTTGCTTTCGCAAAAAGGATCGCCGCATGACATTCCCGTTACACCCGCGCCCCTATAGCCTGCCCGCCGTTCCCGAAAAGGCCTCGGCGCTGGAGCTGCATTTTTGCAAAACATTCCTGCACCAGTTCAGCACGCTGAGGGGCCGCGACGATAATCATCGTATCTATATGGCGATTGAAAAAACGGCAGCGCTGTCAGGTCATGCGCCCGAGGTTGTGGCTAAAACACTCGTCGAACAAGGGCTGCGCGCAGAGCGCGACTCTTTCCCGGGCGCATTCATAGAAGCCATGGAAACCGGTGCGCGCATGCCGCACTGGGCCGCCCCCGTCAGCCGCGAGAACTACTGCGAACTGCTGGGACTATGGCGCAAACCGATGATTGGCCATGCGCCTGCAAACAGACGCAAGCGCATATCGACCTGAAATTTTATCTATTATAGCTGGGCGCGGAGTTGTCGCCCTTGAAGCGGTCGCGCAGGGCGCCGCCCGCGCCCGATGGTGTCGGGGCGCTGCCGCCGCCGAAAAGACGCCCCAGCATCTCCGAAAAACTGTCACCGCCCTGCGATGACGGGCCGCTGCGCTGCAGTTCCGGCGAAAACACCGGCACGCTTTGACCAATCGCGTCTTCCATATAGGCGCGCCACAGACGCGCGGGCGCACCGCCGCCCGATACGCGCTGCATGGCCGTGTTGTTGTCATTGCCCATCCAGACGCCTGTGACCAGACGGTCGGTATAGCCAACAAACCACGCATCGCGATAATTCTGCGAGGTGCCGGTTTTTCCCGCGACGTGTCCGTGGCTCAACTGCGCCGCCTGTCCCGTGCCGCGTGCAACGACCTGCACCAGCATGGAATCGAGACTGTTGATATCACGCGTTGCAAACAACCGCGCCGGGCTGACAGGGGTGTGGCGGTAAAGAATATTCCCCGCCGTATCTTCGACCGACAGTACGGAGTAGGGCCAGATGGCATAGCCGCCGTTGGCGATGACCGCATAGGCATTGGTCATTTCAATCAGCGTCGCCTCGCTTGCACCAAGGCCAGAGGCCAGCTCAGGCGCGACGCGCTGGGTGAAGCCCAGACGGCGCGCGACGTCAATCAGTTTGGATACGCCTACCTGTTCCAGAATACGGATAGTCGCGGTGTTGAGCGACAGCGCCAGCGCATCCGTCATCGTCACCATGCCGTAGTATTTGCCATCATGGTTTTTAGGGCGGTATTTGCCGGTTGTTATGGGGGCGTCTTCTACCAGCGTATCGGGTTCATAGCCGGCTTCCAGCGCCGCCAGAAAAACAAACGGCTTGAAAGAAGATCCCGGCTGGCGGAAAGCCTGTGTCGCGCGGTTGAACTGGCTTTCGGTATAATCGGTGCCGCCAATCATCGCCAGCACTGCGCCGTCTTTGGCGAGGGTGACGACGGCGGTTTGCATGCCTTTGTCTTCCGGCTTCAGGCTGGCGATATAGGCGTCGACCTTCTGTTCGGCCAATTTTTGCAAATTCACGTCCAGCGTCGTGCGCACCACGATATCGCGGTCGTTATTGGCGACAAAGCTGTCGATCTGGTTGATGATCCAGTCGGCGTAGTAGCGGTTGAGATCGCCTGCCTCGCGGCTGCCGGCCAGTTCGATTTTGCCGTTTTTGATTTCCTGATCGCGCTGCTGCTTGCCGATAAATCCGGCTTCGGCCATGGCATTCACGACAACGCGGGCGCGGTCACGCGCCAGTTTGGGATTGGTCGCAGGCGAATAGCGCGACGGCGCTTTCAAAAGCCCTGCCAGCACGGCGCTTTCCCACAGCGTCAAATCTTTCGCCTTCTTGCCGAAATAGGTGCGCGCGGCACTGTCGATGCCATAAGCGCCGGAGCCGTAATAAACGCGGTTCAGGTAAGCCGAAAGAATTTCATCCTTGTCATGCCGCCATTCGATGACGAGGGCGAGCATCGCCTCCTGCACCTTGCGGCGGATGGTTTTGTCGGGCGTGAGGAAAAGGTTTTTCGCCAGCTGCTGGGTGATGGTGGAGCCGCCCTGCGCGAAGCGCCCCGCACGGACATTCACCCACATCGCGCGCGCAAGGCCGAAGGGGTCGACGCCGAAATGGCTGTAAAAACGGCGGTCTTCGATGGCCATGACGGCGCCTGCGACATAGGGCGGCAAGTCGCGCACCCGGACGATATCGCCTGTCAGCCCGCCGTAGCGGGCAATCATGGTGCCGTCATGCGCGAGCACGGTGATGCTGGGGCGGTGGTCGACGGGCTGAACCTCCCGCGTGTCGGGCAGGTCATAGGCGAACCATGCCAGCACCAGCATAAACCCCGCAAAGCCGAACAGACCGAGGGTGAAAAACAAACGCCACCACGAAAAACCGCCGCCGCCACGCTTGCGCCGCGGGCTGCTGCGGGAAGAAGAAGAGCTGCGGGGCGGTGCCCGCAGCCCTTTTTTCTTTTTGGATGGTTGACGTGTCACGGAGGGATATCAGCGCGCCTTTTGGATCAGGCCGCGCGCTCCAGTGCAATCGCCGTGCCTTCACCGCCGCCGATGCACAGCGCCGCAACGCCGCGTTTCGCGCCGCGTTTTTCCATGGCCGCCAGCAGCGTCACCATGATGCGCGCGCCCGTGGCGCCGATGGGGTGGCCGAGGGCGCAGGCGCCGCCGTTCACGTTGACCTTGTCGGCGGGCAGGCCCATTTCCTTCATCGCGGCGAGGGTCACCACGGCGAAGGCTTCGTTGATTTCAAACAGATCGACGTCCTTGGCGCTCCAGCCCGTTTTGTCGAACAGTTTTTGCATCGCGCCGATGGGGGCGATGGTGAATTCGGACGGTTTTTGCGCATGGCTGGCATGACCGCGGATGGTGGCGATGATTTTAAGACCGCGTTTGTCCGCTTCGGATTTGCGCATCATCACCAGTGCCGCCGCGCCGTCGGAAATAGAACTGGAGGTTGCCGCCGTCACCGTACCATCCGCGCCGAATGCGGGCTTGAGGGACGGAATTTTCTCCGGCTTCGCGCGCTTGGGGCTTTCGTCTTCGGTCACGGTGACATCGCCGGTTTTGGATTTCATGACCACAGGCACGATTTCGGAAGCAAAGGCGCCGCCCTTGGTCGCTTCCTGCGCGCGCGTCAGCGACAGCAGCGCGAAGTTATCCTGATCTTCGCGGGTGATCTGGCAGTTGCGCGCCGTTTCGTCGGCGAACACACCCATCAGCTGGCCCTTGTCGTAGGCATCTTCGAGACCATCGAGGAACATGTGGTCCATGACCTTGCCATGCCCCATGCGCAGACCGCCGCGCGCCTTGTCGAGCAGGTAGGGTGCGTTGGTCATGCTTTCCATGCCGCCCGCAACCATGATACTGGCCGCACCGGCGAGCAGGTTGTCATGCGCCAGCATCGCCGCTTTCATGCCGGAGCCGCACATTTTATTGATGGTGGTCGCCGGCACGCTGTCGGGCAGACCCGCCTTGCGCGCGGCCTGACGGGCGGGAGCCTGACCTTGACCGGCCTGCAAAACGCAGCCCATGAGAACTTCTTCGATGTCCGCAGGCTTCAGACCGGCGCGGCTGACGGCAGCTTCGACCGCGATTTTGCCGAGGTCGGAGGCGCTGAGCGCCGAAAAATCACCCTGAAACGCGCCGATGGGCGTGCGGGCCATGCCAACGATGACGACGGGATCCTGTGCTTGAGACATGAACATCATTCCTTTTGCAAAGAGGGTGAAAGGCCGAAAGCCATTCGGGATACGCGCAGCCGCGCGCGGAACAATCCGCCGTATCGCAGCGCACAATACGAGGATGATTTAACCACGCGGGGCATTTAAATCAACCACTTTGCCGCGCCCGCCGCCAAGGCGGGCACGCATCAGGCCGCTTTTTTGGCGTAAGGGCTGGCGATTTCAAGCACGCGGCGGACTTTGCCGAGGTCGAAAACATCGTCGGTGCGCACGCCGGTTTCCATATCAATCCACGTTTCATGTCCGGCCGCGACCTTCGCAATCACATCCAGATTTTGCGCGACGTTGTCGGGGCGCAGCCCGCCCGCATACCCGCAGAAATGCCCCGCCAGCGGCGCATCCCACGTATCGGGGGAAATGCCGCGTCCGGCGGATTCGTCGAACAGCACGGCATGATTGGGAATATCCTTGAGCAGCGGCAGCAGCCCCTGTTTGTCCTTGGCGTATTGAATGATGAATTGCCAGCGCGGGTTGTCGGCCACGCGTTTGAGAAGGGCGCCCGCATCGTACTTGCCCTCCACATCACCGAATTTCAAATTCAGCTGGATACGCGAAAAGCCCTGCATGGCATCCAGAATGGAGGCCTCGCCCGCGACGAAACCCAGCAGCGCCTCGCCGCACAAATGCATGGCGGTATGGCAGCCGGCCGCTTTTTGCGCGAAGGATTTTATCCAGTCAAGTTTGGGAAAACGTGGCGTGCCCGCGCGCGGCGGCAGCAGCAAAATCGCCCATTCCGCCGCCGGAAATTCGCGCGACAGCGCCACCAGATGCGACGGATCGACGGCATCATCGGCGCCGGTGATGGAAATATACTTAAGATGCATGAAGCCCCCCGCTGAAACGTCCGCCATTATAGGGACGCCGCCGCGTGAAAGTCAAAACGCCAGAACACCCTGCAGAGCCGCAGAAGGCGCGGCGGGTTTACCAGCTTTTGGTCAGGATAAAGGTGCCCGACTGGTCGGCAGAGGCATCGGAGATACCGACGCGGTACGCCGCTTCGAGGCTGTAGCCGCCGCCCAGCTTCGCCTTGACCACGGGGCCGACGGCGTGTTCCTGATCGCTGTAGCCGGATTGTTCATCCAGATTGCCGAAGTCATGAAAGGCATCAAGGCCCACGCGCAGATTGTCATTGACCGCATAAGTCACCTGCGAGCGCCATTCCGCCAGCATGCCGCCATCGCGGTCTTCGCCGATTTCGGTTTCGATGATCTGGTTGAAACGGACTTCCCATGCCTTGTAGGGGATTTGCTGGTAAAAGCGCAGCGACAGCACGTCGGGTTTTTTGTCGCCATCGGCAAAGGTATAGTTCAGGCGGATGCCGCCATCAAAACCATAGTCTTCTTTTTTCAGAAGATGAAACCGATTTTGGAGGCTGAGGCCGTCGAATTCAAGGTTGTCGCCCTTGCGTCTATCCATGCTGTAAACCAGACGGGCTGCGTAAAGGTCTGAAAAAGCGTGATCTATATGTACGCGCGTACGTACGCGCTGGTCTTGTCCGGCGTTATCGTCGTCTTCGGACATCGCAAGGCGCCATTCAATCGCGGTTTTGCCCGCATCGACCGTCGCACCGCCAACGGCGGAATTGCTGTTGGCCGAAGCGCCTTCGGCAAAGAACGACATGAAGGCCGCCATCGCAACGGCGGCGGGGTTTTGGTATTTGTATCCAGATTGTTTATGCAAATCCCTCTCCTGTTTTATCTCCCCGCCAATCTAGTCCGCAGGGGCGGGATTTCAAGCAGATTCCGTCAATCGGGGACGTGGTCGATCTCAAGCCCGCAATGACGGCAGCGCAGCTGTACATGCAAACCGTCATCGGCGATTTTATCGGTATCGGGATGATACCAGCGGGATTCGGTACCGCCGGCGGGCATCGGGTTATCGGCGGTGCAAATATCCATTTTTGACCCCGCCCACGGACGCGCCGCCGCGACCACGGCCAGCGCCACCACCACAATAAAAATCAATCCCAGCAGAATCATCAGGAGACCACCTTTCGCGCCATGTGTTTTCAAGACTGCCCGAAAGCGGCGGGGCTGGCAACCGCCAGAAACAGCAGCGGGGAAAAGAGGCGAGCGCAAAACCCAAGCCCGCAAAAACCAAAAACCCGCCACAGGGGCGGGACGCGAAACAGATAAAAGGAAAGGCGCGCAAAAAATTAAAAGGCAACAAACAAAAAGAAAGGGCGGCCTTTATGGGGCCGCCCCTCTTTATCAAGTTCCGATGAAGGCAGGTTTACACCTGCACAACATTAGAAGCTGATGTCGGTACCCAGCGTAACTTGGGTGAACTCTTCTTCAGCAGCACCGATCGGAGCTTCGCCCCAAGCGAGTGCGCCACGGAAGGTCATGCCCGGGCCGAAGGTGTAGCCGCCACCGAGGGTCGCTTTGTAGCTGTCGAGATCCGTACCAGCGTTGTCGTCTTCACGAGCGAGGTAGGATGCACCAACGTGCCAGGGACCGTTGTCTCAAGCTGCGCCAACAACCCAGGTTTTGGTGTCGAGGCCAGGCGTTGCATAGTCAGCATCTTCTTCATCGAGATATACTGCACCGAAGGAGAACGCGTTCCAAGCGAGGTTGATACCAACGTTCCAGCCTTCCGGCTCAGCGCCGCCACCAACTTGGTCAACGGTGCTGTAGCCCGCGCCAATGCTGATGCCTACGCCTTCAAACTGGCCATCCCAGCGTGCAGCGATTTCCCAAGCATCTTCGAAACCAGCGTTGCCCATGTTGGCAATACCGTTTTCAAGAGTTGCATCGGGTGCATAAGAAACACCAGCCTGGAAGCCGTTGAATTTCGGCGTCAGGTAGGTGATGCGGTCAGCCGGGGAAGAACCGTTGCGGTTGTCCGAGGGGCTGTTGCCGAAGTGAGCGAGATCGTAGTCCAGATCAACGTCAGACTGGAAACCGCTGATGTAGGAACGCAGACCGTCAACGTTGCTGTCAGCAGAGGGAGCAGCAACTTGCAGCAGGTAAGCGGCGCCATCTTCGTTACCGAAGTTAACGCGACCCCAGCCGCCGGAGAAGTATGCGTAGGATTCGTTGTTGTTGTTGTCGTTCTCGACTTCTTGCTCAACATGAACGCCAACGGTCAGGCCGTTGTCCAGCGTGGTTTCGCCGGTGAAGTGAACTTCGGTGTTTTTGCGGAATTCGAAATCGCGCTGATCAGCAACTTCAGCATCTTCATCAACGTAGACGCCGTAGCCTTTGAAATGGCCGCCGAGGCCAAGTTTCAGTTCGGCTTGAGCGGGCGAAGCGACGAGCGCTGCTGCCACGAGAGCCGTACCTGCGAGAAGTACCTTTTTCATTGTGTTTTCCTCCAAAGTGCCCCGAAGAATTTCGTGAGCGTTTTTGACTTGAGTGAGATGAAGACAATGAATGTCTTCTTCACCGTTACAAAAGAAATATCCGAGGGCACGGCGCACGGTCAACCTGAACAAAGGCCGGAAACCCACATACGGGGGTCTGTGTGACATCCGCGCAACATCACGGTTTCGCGCTTTAGGTAAAATGATGCTGCTTTTTTTGTGGAATTCCGCGGATTCGGCGGGGTTTTACCCCTCTTTTGCCCTGTTTTTCATATTGCCGTTAGCCGCGCATGGCCCGCCTGCAAAGCGCGGAACAGGCCGCGCCGCCGCGCGTTTTAAAGGGCGACTCCAGCCGCGCCGACCTTGTGGCTGTGATTGACGCTGCGGGGTTTGCGCGCTTGCGGGCGACGCTTATTGCCGTCTGCCTTCTTATTGTACGCGCGGGTGGGTTCGTGGTATTTAATTCTCTCTATATATAAGCATATAAGCAAACAGGACAACCGATATGACACAGACCGCCCGCCCGACTTCGCGCCCCGTTTTTTTCCTGCGCCGCTTTTTGCCGGTGCTGGCGGCGCTTTTGCTTTTGGCGGGCTGCGGCGAGAACGTCAAGCGCGAAGCCAGCTACCCCACCCGTCCGAAAGGGTCGGATAAAATCGTCTATAGCGACCAGAAGCGCGAAACGATTTTCGGCGAAGGCAAATCGCTGGGCGACAAACTGTTCGGCAGCGATGACGAACCGTCGCAAGGCGGCGCAGGCATTGGCGTCAACAGTTTCCTGTGGCGCGCGTCGCTGGATACGGTGTCGTTTATGCCGCTGGCATCCGCCGACCCGTTTGGCGGCGTTATCCTGACCGACTGGTACGAAAACCCCGATGTGCCGGGCGAACGCTTCAAGCTGAACGTGTTCATTCTTGACCGCCAGCTGCGTTCTGACGGCGTGCGCGTTGCCGTGTTCAAACAGGCCAAACAGGGCGGCAACTGGCGCGATGCGGCGGTGCCCCCCGAAATGGGCCTTGGCATCGAAAACGCCATTCTGACCCGCGCGCGCGAACTGCGCGTCGCGCAAATGGGCCGTATGAACTAAGCCTTTTACCCGCCCGCCGCGCGGCGCGGCATACAGGCGCCGACGCCGGCAGGTTTCCGACCTGAAGGACATATCCCTATGCAAGACAGATATAATATCAAGCGCGCCGAAGCGCATTGGCAAAAGGTCTGGCGTGACCGCGGCAGCTTTACCGTTTCCGAAGATGCGGGCAAACCCAAGTTTTATACCCTTGCGATGTTCCCCTATCCGTCGGGACGCCTGCATATGGGGCATGTGCGCAACTATACGCTGTCGGACGTCGTCGCCCGTTTCAAACGCGCGCAGGGCTTTAACGTCCTGAACCCCATGGGCTGGGACGCCTTTGGCCTGCCCGCGGAAAACGCCGCGATTGAAAACAAAACCCACCCCGCCGCCTGGACGCACCAGAACATTTCGGTCATGAAGGGTCAGATGGACATGATGGGCCTTGCCATCGACTGGGGCCGCGAAGTTGCGACCTGCACGCCGGAATACTACAGACATGAACAGAAATTCTTCCTCGACTTCCTGAAGGCGGGGCTGGCGTACCAGAAAGAAAGCTTCGTCAACTGGGATCCGGTCGAAAACACCGTTTTGGCCAACGAACAGGTGGTGGATGGTTGCGGCTGGCGTTCGGGCGCACCGGTGGAGCGCCGCAAGCTGAAACAGTGGTTCCTGAAAATCACCGATTTCGCGGATGAGCTGCTGTCGGGCCTTGATACCCTGCCCGGCTGGCCGGAAAAAGTCCGCATCATGCAGGAAAACTGGATCGGCAAATCGCAGGGTCTGAATTTCCGCTTTGACATCGCCCCGAACGCGACCAGCGCGGATGCGAAAGCCAAAGACATCGAAGTTTTCACCACGCGCCCCGATACGCTGTTCGGCGCGTCGTTTGTTGCGCTGTCGCCGGACCATCCGATTGCCGCGGCGCTGGCCGACAAACATGCGGGCGTGCGCGATTTCATCGCCGAATGCCGCCGCCTTGGCACGTCCGAAGCGGTTTTGGAAACGGCGGAGAAAATCGGTTTCGATACAGGGCTTGAAGTCATTCACCCCTTCATGACCGATAAAAAGCTGCGCGTATTCATCGCCAACTTCGTTTTGATGGATTACGGCACCGGCGCGATTTTCGGCTGCCCCGCGCATGACCAGCGCGATTTCGAATTCGCCCGCAAATATGCGCTCGATATCATCCCCGTGGTCATTCCCGATGGCGAAGATCCGAAATCCTTCGCGATTGACGACGAGCCTTATACCGGCCCGGGCAGGCTGTACCATTCCGATTTCCTGAACGGCCTGACGTCCGAAGACGCCAAACGCGAAGCGATCGCCCGCATGGAAAAACTCGGCAAGGGCAAAGGCACCACGCAATACCGCCTGCGCGACTGGGGCATCAGCCGCCAGCGTTACTGGGGCTGCCCCGTGCCTATCGTGCATTGCCCGTCCTGCGGCATTGTGCCGGTGCCGGAAAAAGACCTGCCCGTCACGCTGCCCGAAGACGTCAGCTTCGACCAGCCCGGCAACCCGATTGCCCATCACCCGACTTGGAAACACACCACCTGCCCCGAATGCGGCGGCAAAGCGGAGCGTGAAACCGATACTTTCGATACGTTTTTTGAAAGTTCGTGGTACCAGTTCCGCTATTGCGACCCGAAAAACGAAGAGCGCGGCTTTGACAAAGACAAAGTCGCGTATTGGGCGCCGGTCGACCAGTATATCGGCGGCGTCGAACATGCGGTCATGCACCTTTTGTACGCGCGATTCTTTACCCGCGCCCTCAAAAAATGCGGCTATCTGAATTTTGACGAGCCGTTCACCGCGCTGTTCACGCAGGGCATGGTCACGCATGAAACCTACAAAGACCAGAACGGCAAATGGCTTTACCCCGCCGAAATCGAATTCAGCGGTAACGCCGTTTACAAAAAAGCCGACCAGTCCCCCGTGACTGTCGGCCGCATCGAAAAAATGTCGAAGTCCAAGAAAAACACGGTCGATCCCGTGGAAATTCTGGAGACCTACGGCGCCGATGCCGCACGTTTGTTCATTCTGTCCGACAGCCCGCCGGAGCGCGATCTGGAATGGACGGAAAGCGGTATCGAAGGCGCGTGGAAATACGTCAACCGCGTCTGGCGTCTGATTATGATGCAGGATGACGCGCCCGCCGCCACCGGCAAGGCCGACAGCGATGCAATGCGCCGCAAAATCCACAAAACCATTCATGAAATGACGCAGGATCTGGACCGTTTCCATTTCAACAAATCGGTTGCGCGCCTGCGCGAGCTTTCGAACGCGCTCGAAGACTTCACCACGCAGGGCGGCGATGCCGCTGTGCGCCGCGAAGGTATCGTGGCGATGATCAAGCTGATGGCCCCGATGATGCCGCACCTTGCAGAAGAGCTGTGGGCGCATCTGGGTCATGCGACGCTGGTGGTCGATGAACACTGGCCGCAGGCAGACGAATCCCTGCTGGCCAACGACACCGTCACCATCGCCATTCAGGTCAACGGCAAACTGCGCGCAACCGTGCAGCTCCCGCGCGACATCGAACAAAGCGCCGCCGAAAAAGCCGCAATGGAAGACCCCGCCGTGCAAAAAGCGCTGGAGGGCAAAGCGCCCAAGAAAATCATCGTCGTGCCGAACAGGATCATCAATGTGGTCGGGTAAAACACCGCACGCGCTGGCGCTGGTATCGCTTTTGCTGCTGCCCGCGGGCTGCGGGTTTGAACCCATGTACGCCCGCCCGTCGGCGGAGGCACAAAAAAGCGTCGCGGCCGCCTATAGCAACGTCGAAATTGCAAATATTCCCGACCGCGACGGCCAGTATTTGCGCAATGCCCTGATCGACCGTCTGTATCTGGCAGGGCGCCCTGCAGATGCGGCGTTCGTGCTGGAATTCGAGCCGCTCGACAAAACGCTGACCAATCAGGCCGTGCGCAAGGACGCCACCTATACCCGCGCGCTAATGGAAATTTCGACCGTCATGCGTCTGCGTGACCGTAAATCCGGCGCGGTGGTGCTGGAGCGCAAACAGCGCGCCCTCGGCAGCTATAACCTGCTGGATAACCAATTCGCGACCCTGTCGTCCAAGGAAAGCCTGAACGACCACCTGCTCGACGAGCTGGCCGATAGCGTCCAGACCGCGCTTGCCCTGCATTTCCACAACCAGAATAAACCGTAAAAAGGGGGCTGCGTGGTCAAGCTTGCCTTCAAGGCTATCGACGGTTTTGCCAAAAACCCGCCACCTGATATGCTGGCGGTGCTGGTTTACGGGCCCGACGAAGGTTTGATCCGCGAGCGTATGAACCTCCTGACCCGTCATGTCGTGCCGGATGCGAACGACCCGTTTGGCGTGGTTGAATTTGCGGCGGATGATCTGGGCGACAATCCCTCGCGGCTTCTCGATGAAGCACAATCCATTTCGATGCTGGGCGGCCGCCGTGTGGTGCGCCTACGCGATGCCGACGACAAGGCCGTGAACGCCATCCGCGCGGCGCTGGAGGCCTTGCGCGCTGGCGATAACCTTGTGCTGGTATCGGCGGGAGAATTACCGCCCCGCTCCGGCCTGCGCCAGTTGTTTGAATCCGCCCCCAACGCCGCCGCGCTGCCCTGCTATGTCGAAGATGAACGCGATATCGCCCGCGTGCTGAAAGACGGGCTGAAAGACGCCGGATACAATATGCCCTCCGATGCGCTGGTCTATATGGCGGCGAATGTAGTGGGTGACCGCGGCGTCGCGCGCTCCGAAATCCAGAAACTCATTACTTATATGGGCGGCAACCGCAATATCACCATCGACGATGTCATGGCCTGCGTCGGCGCCAGTGCGGCTCTGTCGCTGGATGATCTGTCGAAACACGTCGCCAGCGGCATGTATGCGGAGGCTGACCGCATCCTGAGCTTCGTGCTGTCCGAAGGCGTGCCCGCCGTGACCGTGCTGCGCACGCTGCAAAACTATTTCACGCGCCTGTCCGTCACACGCGCGCGCGTTGAACGCGGCGAAAATATCGAAGTCGCCATGAAAAAACTGCGCCCCGAGGTCTTCTGGAAGCATAAAGCCGCGTTCGAAGCGCAGGTCACCGGCTGGGGCATGGAACAGCTGCAACAGGCGCTGGCGCTGCTGATGTCGGTCGAAGCCAAATGCAAACAAACCGGCGCAGACCCCAATATCATCTGCGGCCGCGCCATTTTGTCGCTGGCGCAGACCGGCGCGCGATCCCTGCGCCGCCGCGCTTAATTTTTAGAAGAAAAGCAAGAATGAAAAACATTTTGGTGTTCTCATGATAGCCTTTTGCCTTTCCGCCTGCGAGGCAGAGAGCAACCATCTCATCCCTGTAGGCACAAAGCTTCCGGGCGGTTTTGTTGTTGACGAAAGCCTGTTGTTTGAAACCTTGGATGACTGCAAAGCGCACGCCGAAGCAAGGCTGGAAGAGCGCGGCGCGAAAGTAACGGGGGAGACAAGTACACAAACCCTTTATACCCGCGCTCTATTGCAAGACAATAATCGGCAGGTGCTACAAATGTGTACTGTGCGCGGTAGCAAGAACGTCCTTTATTCTTCGGCTACCAAATAGGAAGCAGCGATATTGATTGCAGTCCGCGCCTAAGATATTTTTCGAGCTTTATGACTCTGCGACTTTTTTCACGAATTCGGATTTGAGCCCCATCGGGCCAATGCCGGGGACTTTGCAGTCGATGTCATGATCGCCATCGACAAGGCGGATGTTTTTGACTTTCGTGCCGACCTTGACCGCGGTTGAGGAGCCTTTGACCTTCAGATCCTTGATGATGCTGACGGTATCGCCGTCTTTGAGCACCGCCCCGTTTGCATCGCGCACGACTTTTTCTGTGACCGCGGCTGGCGCAGCGATCGGCTGTTCGGCCCATTCATGCGCGCATTCGGGGCAGATATAGAGGCCACGATCAAGGTACGTGTAAGACGATGAACACTGCGGACAGGCGGGCAAGGTTGTCATGGTTTTGTTTTCTATCGCTGTAAAAGGATGTCACCGTACCCCGAAGAATACGGTGACGTTGTTTTGAATAGGTACGCAGATCAATGACGCTGCGGCGTGCGCGACAGGCGGGCAATGATGTCGTCAAGCTGATCGAGGTTTTTATATTCGATGCTCAGCTTGCCGGAACTGCCTTCGCCATCAATCACGAATTTCATGCCGAGCAGCGTGGACATTTTTTGCTCCAGCGCCAGAATATCCACGTCTTTTTGCGCGAAGCCTTTGGTTTTCAGCGCAGCGGGTTTTTTCTTGTCGCCGGCTTCGAGCTGCTGCACCATTTTTTCGGTCTGGCGCACGCTGAGGCCGCGCTTGACGATCACAGCGGCCATTTGCTCGGCCTCTTTGTGGCCGACAAGATTGCGGGCATGGCCGGCGCTAAGCGCGCCTGTCTGCACCATCTTGCGCACGCTGGCAGGCAGTTTCAAAAGACGCATGGTGTTGGCAACATGGCTGCGGCTTTTGCCCAGCTGCTGTGACAGCATGTCCTGCGTATGACCGAATTCCTGCATCAGGCGTTCGTAGCCTTCGGCTTCCTCGATGGCGGAAAGATCTTCGCGCTGCAGGTTTTCAATCAGCGCGATTTCCATCGCTTCTTTGTCGGTCAGGTCGCGGATGACGACAGGCACGTCATGCACGCGCGCTTTTTGCGCGGCACGCCAGCGGCGTTCACCGGCGATGATTTCATACATCATGCCTTCAATCGGGCGTACCAGCAGCGGCTGCAATACGCCATGCGCACCGATGGAATCCGCCAGCTGCGCCAGCGCATCATCGTCGAAATGCGTGCGCGGCTGATATTTGCCGGGCTTGAGACGATCAACCGGCAAACGGCGCGGCGGCTGCAGCGGCGCATTGACTTCGGATGATTTCAGCATTTCCTCCGCGCGGAGCACGGGCGCGGTGTTCACGGCAGGCGCTGCGGCCGGAGCTGCTGGGGTCGCCGCAGCGGCGGGCGCGGCGGGCGCAGGCGCGGCAGCTTTTTTCTGCTGCAAGGTCGCTTCTTCTTTTTTCACATCGCGGAACAAAGCGTCGAGGCCGCGGCCCAGACCGCGTTTTTTGGGATCGGTATTCATGCGGGGACTCCTTGGGCTTCGGCCATGGCCTTCAGCGCAGCATCGCGAAGGGCTTTTTCACGTTTCAGCATTTCGCGCGCAAGATGGATATACGCCTGCGACCCGCTGCACGCCATGTCATAGACAATCGCAGGCAGGCCGAATGACGGCGCTTCAGATATACGCACGTTACGGGGGATGACGGTGTCGTAAACCTTGTCACCGAAAAATTCGCGCACGTTATCGGCAACCTGATTTGACAGATTATTTCGTTTGTCATACATCGTCAGGACAATACCCAGCAGCTCCAGCTTGTCGTTAAAAGCATCGCGCACGCGCTCGATGGTGTTCACAAGGTGGCTGAGACCCTCCAGCGCATAAAATTCGCATTGCAGTGGCACCAGCACGCCATCGGACGCGGCCAGCGCGTTCAGCGTCAGCAGGTTGAGCGCGGGCGGGCAGTCGAATATCACATAGTCATAGCGGCGCGTGGCGGCGGCAAGGCCATCGCGCAGGCGAAATTCGCGGTTATCCGCGTCAATCAGCTCAATCTCCGCGCCCGACAGGTGCATGGAAGACGGAATGCAATAAAGCCCCGGCACCTTGGTCGGTGCGGCGGCTTCGTCTGCCGTGGTTTCATTAAACAGCAATTCGTAAGAACCACGGTCGCGGTCAGCACGGTCAATACCAAGACCGGTCGAGGCATTGCCCTGCGGGTCGAGATCAACCAGCAAAACCTGTTTGCCAACAGCGGCAAGGGCGGTCGCCAGATTGACAGCCGTCGTGGTTTTGCCCACGCCGCCTTTCTGGTTCGAAATGCTAATATAGCGCGGGCCGGACAAACGGGGGGAGGCCGCAGCGCCGTCCGCGGGTTTGTCAGCGGCAGAAGCCGCAGTTTGTTCGTATGTGTCTGAAGGCTGGGTCATGCCCAGTAAATAGCGCGAATCTGCCGCTGCGGGCAAGGCAAATTATGTTTCACGTGAAACCTGCTGACCCCGTGTTTCACGTGAAACAGGCGCGGAAAATGCCTTATTTTTTGGATAAGTTACTGATTTTAATAACTTTGCTGGCCAAGTCGGTCATGCTGGGGTACATCTCGACATCAAAAGACCACTGCTTGGCGGCTTTATCCAGCTCTTCCTGATAGTGCATGCCCTTCATGAACAGGCCATACGACGGATGCCCCGGGGTAGACAGGCGGTGCATGAAAGACAGCAGATCCTTAAGCGGCGCAAGGGCGCGGGCGGTAAAAACGTCGATTTTGTCGATTTTGACATCTTCGACACGGGTATCGTGGATATGGGCGACCGCTTTTGTTTCACGTGAAACTTCGCGCAGGAAGGTTGCCTTGCGCACGTCGGATTCAATCAAATGGACTTCCTTGACGCCCAGAAGCGACAGCACCAACCCCGGAAAACCTGCGCCGGAGCCCATATCGACCAAACGCACATTGATATCGGGGATAAAGCGGAACAGCTGGGCAGAGTCGAAAAAATGGCGCTCCGCCACCGCATCCAGCGTCGAGGGGCCGACCAGATTGATAGCCTTTTGCCATTTCAGCAGCAGGGATTCATAAACGCCCAACGCCTCCAGTGTTTCACGTGAAACACCGAAGCCATAGCGCAGGAATACTTTATCGAGGGATTCTTCAGGCAACGTCTCGCTCCTCGCGGTCACGGCGTTTCACATGACGCAGCAGGGCCACCAGTGCCGCTGGCGTCACGCCCGGGATACGCGAAGCCGCGCCCAGCGTATCGGGCGCGTGCTGGCGCAGCTTCAGCTGCATTTCATTCGACAGGCTGCCGACGCGGCTGTAATCGAGGTCTTTAGGCAGCTTGAGGTTTTCATCACGGCGGAAAGCCTGAATATCGGCCTCCTGCCGCTGGATGTATCCGGCATAGCGGGCATCGATTTCAACTTGTTCGGCGATATCATGCTCGATATCCGCCAGCTCCGGCCAGATACCGGCCAGATTGTCAAAACTGATATCGGGATAGCGCATCAGGTCATGGGCGGAGCGCTTGATGCCGTCCTGATTGACCTTGAACCCGCGGCGCTCCAGCTCGATCGGCAGGGCTTGCAGGCTATGGACAAGCGCACGGGCGGCTTCGAGCTTTTGCTGCTTTTCAGTGAAAGCCGCCTCGCGGTCGTGCCCGACGCAGCCAATCGACAGCCCCAGCGGCGTCAGGCGCTGGTCCGCGTTATCCGCGCGCAGCAGCAGGCGATATTCCGCACGGCTGGTGAACATACGGTAAGGCTCCGTCACGCCTTGGGTCACAAGGTCGTCAATCATCACACCGATATAGCCATCGGCACGGTCGAGGGTGAATTCTTCACGGCGGCCCGCCGCGACCAGCGCGGCATTGATACCGGCCATCAAACCCTGCGCGCCCGCTTCTTCGTAGCCTGTGGTGCCGTTAATTTGCCCCGCCAAAAACAGACCGGGTGCCGCATGAACTTCCAGCGTGCGTTTGAGCGCGCGCGGATCGACATAGTCGTATTCAATCGCATAGCCGGGCTCGATAATCGTCACGTTTTCGAGCCCCGGAATGGTGCGGATCAGTGCTTCCTGCACTTCGGCGGGCAGCGAAGTTGAAATACCGTTCGGATAGACCGTGTGGTCATCGAGCCCCTCGGGCTCAAGGAAAATCTGGTGACGCTCTTTATCGGCGAAGCGCACGATTTTATCTTCGATAGACGGGCAGTAACGTGGGCCGGAGGATTTAATCTGACCTGAATACATCGGCGCGACATGCAGATTATCGCGGATGACCTGATGTGTGATTTCGTTGGTATATGTAATATAACAGCTGATTTGCGGTACCGTGATTCCTTTTGACATAAAAGAAAACGGCTGCGGCGGTGTATCCCCCGGCTGCTCTTCGCATACGCTCCAATTAATCGTGCGGCCATCCAGACGCGCGGGCGTGCCGGTTTTCAAACGTCCCAGCGGCAGGTTCAATTTTTCAAGCGCAAGCGCAAGTCCGACCGACGGCTTTTCGCCAATGCGGCCCGCTTCGTGCTGATGCGTGCCGCGGTGAATAACCCCGCGCAAGAAAGTGCCTGTCGTTATAACAAGCGCCGCGCAGTCATACTGCGTCCCTGCCGAAGAAATCACGCCGCTGATATTACCTGCGCCATCGCGCAGAATATCCTCCGCCCCTTCACCGATAACCGTCAGGTTCGGATAATCCAGCAGCAATGCCTGCATGGCTTTGCGGTAAAGTTTGCGGTCCGCCTGCGCACGGGGGCCGCGCACGGCGGGGCCTTTACTCGCGTTCAGCATACGAAACTGGATACCCGCCTGGTCAATCACACGGCCCATGACACCGTCCAGTGCGTCAATTTCGCGCACCAGATGCCCCTTGCCGAGGCCGCCAATGGCCGGATTGCACGACATCGCGCCAATCGTATCGATTCGATGCGTGAGCAGCAGGGTTTTTGCCCCCATACGCGCGGATGCCGCCGCCGCTTCACAGCCGGCATGGCCGCCACCCACTACAATAACATCGAATTTATTAGACATTTCAATCACTTGACATGGTTATTACAATCTTTCGCAAATCGGCAAGATTGTAAGCCAAACGGTTGCTCATAAACCGGCAAAGATGCGCTATACTGGGCTTAAGAACAAAAGGTTTGGCTTTTAAGGAAAATAGATAGCGGAAATCCGCAAAAAGGACAAGTCCTTCCGAAGGGGCCTTATACCATGGCAGAGATGCAGGAAAAAGAGCCGCAGACGATATCCCCCCTCGCCGCCCTCGGCGGGAAGCTCGGCAGCAGTTTTGCCGCCGCATCCGATGTGGCGCGCCTGCACCGCCAAATTCTCGATGGCCAGAACGATACCGCACGCCCCGCCGCCGGCGCCGCGCTCAGCGCTTTTTACGCCGCCGCCGAAAACCTGAAATCCCGCGAGGCCGAATTCGCACAGCGCAGCCGTGCGCCCGAAGCTGCCGACGCCGCACCCGATCTTAAAATCAACCTGCGCAGCCCCGAACACTTCGCCGCCCTGCGCGCATTCAAAGGCGCAGGCGCAGACATCGTCGCCCTCGACTCCACACTCGGCGGCGCACTCGTGAAAGCGGTCGAAAAAACCATCACGCCGCAAACGCCCGCGCATAAACGCGGGATGTGATTTCTTGCAATAAGCTGGGGTTCTCTAAACCGAATACCCGTCAATCCGGCGCAGAAGTCGTGTGCGGGTTTCGCTGTCGCAGAAAGCTTCTTCAATCGCGTTGCGGCTGATTTGCAAAAGCTCGGCTACTGTAAATCCGAAATGTTCATGCGCAATCTGGTATTCACGGCCGATAGATGTGCCGAAGAATGTCGGGTCATCACTACCGAGCGTGACTTTCAGCCCCGCATCGAAAAACCTGCGCAGCGGGTGTGATGCGTAATCCGGATAAACTTTGAGGCAGAGGTTGCTGGAGACGCAAACCTCCGGCACGGCGTTGATTTTCAGCTGCTCCTGCATCAGCGCGGCGTCTTCAATCGCGCGCACCATATGCCCGAAACGGCGCACGTTCAAAAGCTCCCGCGCGGCGCGAATGCTTTCCGGGCCCGCGGCTTCGCCCGCATGCGCATTGCGGTAAGGCAGCGCGGCAATATCATAGGCCGGTTTGAAATCCGCTACACTATGCGCATTTTCATCCCCCGCCATGCCGAAGGCCGTGACCAGCGGATGCGGGTTATCGCGCGTGATTTCCGCGACATGTATCGCGGCAGCGGGACCGTAATGCCGCACGCAGGTGGCAATGAAACGCGCTTCGATGCCCGTTTCCGCTTTGGCACGTTCATAGCCTGCGGTAATCGCCGCCATCATTTCAGGGTACGTCAGGCCCGCCATGGCGCCATGTTCGGCGGAAATAATCGGCTCGGCGTAAATACAGCCCTCGGCCGCGCTGCGCACAAAATAATCATAGGTGACGGCTTCAAAATCGTCCGCCCCGCGCATGACGGATGTCGCCTTGTCATAGGCTTCGACGAAACCTTTCAGCGCACCCGCCGCCGTGCCGTCATCGGGCCAGTGGAAAAGTTCACCGCTCGGGTCGAACAACCCTTCCGGTATTTCAAGCCCGTTCTTATGCGCAAGTTTACGCACCATCGCCGGCGTGATGGAGCCTTCGAGGTGAATGTGCAAATCAACCTTCGGCAGTTTTGAAATATCGGCCATCGCTATCAGACCGCTTCCAGAATGGTCGCAATCCCTTGACCGCCGCCGATGCACATGGTCGCCAGCGCGAGTTTTTTACCCTCGCGCTTCAAAAGGCTTGCGGCCTTGCCTGTGATGCGTCCGCCCGATGCACCCAGCGGGTGGCCGAGCGCAATCGCGCCGCCATCAAGATTGACCTTTGTCTCATCTGCGCCCAGTTCCTGCAGCACAGACAATGCCTGCGCGGCAAAGGCTTCGTTCAGCTCGATGATATCGATATCTTCGATGCTCAGGCCCGCACGCTTCAGCGCCTTGCGCGAGGCATCGACAGGGCCGATGCCCATGATTTCCGGGGCGCAGCCCGATACCGCGATGCTGCGCACGCGCGCCATGATGTGAAGCCCGTTCACCTTGGCGAATTCTTCAGTGGTGACCAGCGTTGCCACGGCGCCGTCCGTCAGTGGCGACGATGTGCCCGCCGTCACGCTGCCTTCCGCATCAAACGCAGGTTTCAGACCTGCCAGCGCCTCCAGCGTGGTATCGCCGCGAATGCAGCCATCTTCGCTGACGATGCTGCCATCTGCGGCAGTGACAGGGGTAATTTCATCCTGCAGTTTTCCGGCAGCGCGCGCGGCAGCGGCTTTTTGCTGCGACGACAGCGCGAAAGCTTCCTGACGCTGGCGGCTGATGGAATATTTGCGCGCCAGATTTTCCGCCGTCTCCCCCATGCCGATATAGGCCTGCGGAAAGGTTTCAGCCAAAGCCGGATTGGGCAGCGGATTAAAACCGCCCATGGGGATGCGCGACATGCTTTCGACGCCGCCGCAAATAAACGCATGCCCCGCGCCCATCTGTATCGCCCCCGCGGCCATGTGAATGGCCTGCATGGACGACCCGCAGAAACGATTGACCGTCGTACCCGCCACCGTCAGCGGCAGATCGGCGATATTCGCCACCAGACGTGCGATGTTAAAACCCTGTTCGCCTTCGGGGAAGGCGCAGCCAAGGATAAGGTCTTCAATCTCCCGCGTGTTCACGCCGGTTTTTTGCACAAGCGCGCGCACGGCAATAGCGGCCATGTCATCGGGCCGGACAGAGGCGAGATCGCCCTTGCCGGCAAAGTGAAACGGCGTGCGGAGATATCCGGCGATAACCACGTTGTGCTGCATAAAAACCCCGTTAAATCAGATACATTGTATGAATAATATGATGGACAAAGCGCCCAATATCAAGAATGATTGCCACATCATCTACCGCCTCCCAAGGAAAACACATGCCGAACCAGCCGCTCTTCGACTACGACAACATCATTCCGCACCTGCTCTACAAGGTCAGTTTTGATTTCCGGCAAAAAGTTTCGGGGCAAATCGCCGAACAAATTGGCGCGGCGCTGGAAGAGCTTGGTCTTTCCGTATTCCTTCGCAACGAAGAAGCCGCCGACGGCGACCGCTGGACGATTTCGCTGACCACCTATCGCGAACCTGACCTTGGTATGATTAAAGCGCAGGTCGACATCGCCGCAAGCGAGGGCGGCTTCGAAAACATCACTGCCGGTTTGACTCTCAGCGCCGAAAAACTGCCCGAAAAGGACTGGCTGCGACATGTGCATGACAATTTCCCGCCCGTCACGGCGGGCCGCTTTTTTGTTTATGGTTCGCACTATACCGGCGAAAAACCCGCGGGACTGGTGCCGCTCTGCATCGATGCCGCCACCGCCTTTGGCAGCGGGGAGCATAAAACCACCAAAGGCTGCCTGATGGCGCTCGATCGTCTTTCCGAAAAGCATACCTTCAAAAACGGCCTCGACATAGGCTGCGGCAGCGGTATCCTCGCGATCGGCATGGTCAAAATCTGGCCGGATATCCGCGCAACCGCGGTTGACATTGACCCGGAGTCCATCGTGGTCACCGAACGCCACGCCGCCATGAACGGCGCCGCCGACCTGATTTCGATGCAGGCGGGCGACGGCTACGACGCCCCCATGGCCCGCGCGCATGGCCCTTATGACCTGATTGCCGCCAATATTCTTGCGCAGCCCTTGATTGACATGGCGGGCGATCTGAACGCCGTTTTGCTGCCGGGGGGTTTTGCGGTGCTGTCCGGTCTTCTTGCCCGTCAGGAAGCGGACGTGACAGCGGCGCATACCGCCCTTGGCCTTCAACTGGTTGATAAAATCGAACTTGGCGACTGGCGCGCGCTGGTTTTGCAAAAACCCGCCTGATTGCGGGACTTTTGCCTTTCGAGCAAAAGGCCTTATAATAGTAAGAGCGATTTGAACAAGGATTTTTCCGTCATGACCCGCCTTCTGATGCCGCTCCTGACTGTTTCCGCTCTCGCCCTCATGGCAGCAATATCGCTGCCTGCGCAGGCGCAGGAATCCGTTTTTGAAATCGGTACGCGCAGCGACACCATGCCGGACGTATCCGAATATCAAAGCATCCGGAAAGGTCTTCTTTTGAAAGAAGAAGACAAAGACGGCGAGGTCGCCGAAGAAGAAGAAACCGACGAAGACGGCAAACCCGTCGCGCTGACATACGAAGCTGTGTTGAAGCTCTATAAAGACGGCCAGTACGAACGTGCGCTGCCGCACCTTGAACTGCTCGCCAACGGCGGCCATACAGGCGCCAAAGAAATCCTCGGCATCATGTACAACCTTGGGCAGGGCGTCGAAAAAGACCCCAAAAAAGCCTATGATTTGCTGATTCTCTGCGCTGAACAAGGCCGCGCGCTTGCGCAGCACCACGTCGGAGTCATGAACTTTACCGGTAACGGCACAGCACACGACAGCATCAAAGCGCTGATGTGGCTGCAGCTGGCGGTGATTAGCTATCCTGATGGCCCGGAAAAAGAAGCCGCGCGTCGCGACCGCGATTCAGTGTATTCGCGCCTCAGCCGTCGCGACCGCGAAAACGCCATGCTGATGACGCGTGAGTGGCTCGCCAAAAGAGGCGAAGCCCACTTACTCGATATGCAGTAAGCAGGCTTCAACTTTACAAAGAACTTTTTTGCTGCCCGCCTTCGCGGGGAAACATTATCAGGCAAATTTGGTTTTGAAACTCTGGACAACCTGATCTTTTGCCAGCTTCGCGCGGTCATAAATATAACCCGCCGTTTGCATGCCCATGTTCGGGTCTTCGCCAACCGCGGCATAAAGTCCGCCGGCAACGCCTTGAAAGGCAGATTTCAGCTTGGACTCTTTAAACGTGTTCTCATTCGCCATGACGAACCCCAAAAATTTGAATTGTTAACGATGCGTTAACACTACGGCGATTCAGGCGATATGTCAAAAAATATCAAAAACTGTTTTGGTTTTCAGATAGATAGGTGATGTCGTGCTGGATATGCTTTAGATGCGTCCGGTTAAACGGATCGCACCCGCGCCGCATCGGTGCCGCGCGGAAACGCATACCGGTCAAATAATTCCCACCCTGCGGCAAAGCGCCGAGCATGTTCATGCGGTTGCCATCCAGCTTGGCGCGGCCAATCTCGCCGGCGCTGCCGCGCAGACCCAAAAGCGCCATATCCATCATCTCGAGCGCCAGATGGTCGCAGGCATCCACCCTCTCAGCCACCTGAAACCACTCCAGAAACGCCGCACGCAGCGCGGTACCGTCGAACTGGTGGCGCGGGTGCGCGCTTGCCGCACGCGCAAAAGATGTCGCGACATCGCCATCCACGCCTGCCAGCAGGTGACGCCAGAAAAAACACGGGCCTGCCGCGCGCAGCTCCCACGCGACAAGATGCGTGACGGCGCAAACATCCGCTTCGAACGTACGGCAATAGCGCAAGAAATCTTCGGGCCGCAGCGCCGTATCCGGCGCCAGCGCACGGCTTTGCTGCCATATCCGGCGCAACCCCCCCGTCATACCGGCCAGATAAAGACTGATACCCTTTTGCGATGTTTGCAGCGCCGCGGGTTGATAACCCAGATCCAGACGTTTTTGCAGCGGATAATAAAAACTTGTTTGCGGCTCCAAAAGCGGATCAAGGCCGATATGAACGCCACGCAAAAGCGCCGCGCGTATCAGCGCACGGCCCGATGGTGATTGCAAAAGAAAACCGCACACACGCTGCATGGCATCGGCAAATATTTTTGCCTGCGGCTGCGCGGTCGCTGGAATTTTTATTTCCAGTACATCATTCTGGGTGAAATACGACAGCGGAAAAACGATGCGTGGCGGCTGTGGTATATCCGCCGTCATCGCGCGTCCTTTCAGGCTTGCTCAGCATTGCCCGGGCGGCGCGCCGCGCTGGCAAAGCGTGCGAAGTCGACAACTTCGGCGGACAGCTTGACCGACTCTTCGATCATCTGCCGCTCTTTTTCCTGAAAGCTGCGTTCGAACTTGATGAACCACAGGAAATTCGCATTGGAGCGGTCTTCAACCGTCGCATAGCAGGTATCCATCGGCGTGCGTGTTGCGTTCATCGACAGATAGTTGCGGCCCGACGGCAGTTCGCCCAGACGCTTGAACAAATCCATGGATACACGGCTGCGCTCTTTTTGCGATTTCATGTAGCCCGCTTCATCCAGCAGCATTTGGTGAATGATGCGCTTGTCATGGATCTTGGTGCGGCTGTCTTCGAAGAATTTATCATAGGCCGCACGCGCCGCTTCGCCATTGTTCAGGCTGCGGAAATCGGTTTGCGCCTTGATTTCGAACGTACGGCTCACATCCGACATCGGCGATCCGACCAGATAATCCCAGGCTTCGCTGTTGCCGCCCAGTTTCAGCTCCCACGCCACCTTGATGGAAACCATCAAAACATCGGCCTGCTGCGCGCGGTTGACCAGAATAGCTTCGTCCGGCTCGTAATCCATCGGGTTGACCAGCGCGCCGTGGAAATGTTGCCAGCTGCGGCGCAGTTCGCGCGCCAGCATGTTCAGCAAATCGCCGCGTGGGCGGAACGGGTTCAGGGTGATCGTGGCACCGCGGCCTTCGCGTGGCGGGTAAAATTGCGATGCAGGTACTTGCGCATCATAAACAATATGCAGATTTGCGGCGGCATCGCCCGTCATCAACTGCTCGGCGGTGCGGCTTTGCAGCAGGATTTCTTTTAGCTCTTCAACGGAGACGATGGTAGCGGCGATGTCCGGCTTGTCGCAAACGGTGCGCTGGTCCAAACGCCAGTCCATGCTGGCGCGGTGGGACAGGTGTTTGCCATTGCGGAGGCGGCCCGCACTACTGCGAAAACGCTGCTTGTCTGGCTTGGGCAGTTTGAAGTCGCTGTCTTTATCAACGTCGTTTGCCATTTACACACCTTTTTCCCTTGCCTGTGCCGAAGTCAAAGTTCGCGGTCGTGTCAGCCTTGTGGCCTTAGATACCTTTGTAGTCCTCTGGTGCCGGTATCCTGTTCAGTCCGATCTTTGTTATCCGAAGCAGGCAGCTTTTCCCCTAGCCCCTTCATCATGCGGTAGCGGTGGTTAACATCCGGTGTTTTCAGGCAAAAAAGCAGCAAAATATTATAGTTATGTAATTAAATCGGCATTTTTTGCCATGCTGCAATGAACAATGGTTCAAATAATCGCGTGTCAAATACGCAAAAGCCCTGACATACGCGGGGGTGATTCGATTCGCCCATGACGACTCATCAGGCTTAACAGCCCGAAAAATAAGGATTTTTGCATCCAGCGCAGTCGCGGCATTTTTTCGGGCACTGCCCTGTAGACCTGATCGGCAAAAAATCCGGCCATGCTGGCGGCCATGATCATCAGCTCTTGGTTATTCTTTTGTGCAAAAGCCGTGCCTGCGGCGGCGTCATATAAAGAAATAAAATCCTCTGCCCGCCCATAGCCCAAAGATTCCAGATGCACCGAAAGCATCAGCACATCAAAAACGACGGGCCCGCGGCAGGCGTTCGGCCAATCGACAATATATGTATGCGTCAGCGCTGCCAAAATATTATCCAGACGCAAATCGCCGTGTATCAATCCGGTTTGAAAATCAAACGCCGGCACTGCAGCTTGCATCGCACATAAACTATCCAGCTGCCGATCAAGCCACAGGTGCGCCTGTTCATCTTCGAAAACCGACAACAGCTTGTCTTTTATTTTCGCCTCGCCGCGCACACGCTGCCATTTTTTTTCGTCACGCAGAAAAAGCGACAAATAGTTATGCGCTGCGGCACTTGTCGTGAACGTCACGGGTATCTCGCTCTTGTGTACGCTAACGAGCTTTCGCATCACATCTGCAATATCAAGATCGGGGGCGTTTGCTTTATCGCGCGCGATATAATCCCAAAGACCCAGCGTCCAGCCGTCTTCGTTATCATCACTGACAAGTCCGATAAAACGCGGCGCGACGGATTTAAGCGCGGGCAATACCTGATACGCATAGGCTTCGCTGCGGATATGGAGCGTGCCGTGCGACATTTCTTGCGGGTGGCTGCCCTTGGCAAATATTTTTTGACCATTCTGTAGCGTCAGCACAAAACCCGCTGTCGCCGAAAGGCTGCCATGCAAAATAGCGCCATCCATAACCGGACTGCCGCAGATATCGGCTATTTTTTTGCACAGGGATAAGGGTATATCCGCAAAAGACGGTTTATGTTCCAGCGCCTGCGGCGGTTCGAAAAATGGGGCAGGGCAGCGCATGGCAGGTACCGCAAAATGGGCGTAAAGGATGTGCTATCCGTGGGTTTTCTCAGGCATAGTGCTGAAGCGCCGAGTCCTGAAGAATAGGCATGCCTTCGATTTTCAATTCTTCCTCCGACATGCTGACAAGGCCGTCAGGCTTCACATGCACGCGGGTTTTGAAAAGCGAGTCTTTGAAAACCATGAAGGCTTCCAGATTGAATGTCCCGTCATCATCCTCGCTCAGCAGCGTCACGGGCTCCAGCATCTGCTGCATGACCTTGCGACCCTGCAGCGGCGGTTCAACTTGCCAGCGGATATCGTCAATTGTCTCGATAATCATGAAACGGCCATGACGGCCGCGCACGTAGCCAAAGAAAAACTTCACGTATTCGACAACGTTACGCGCATTGATATTGATCGGCGCTTTCTCGTTGGTTTCGTATATCGTCTGGTTCGTCCAGTTGATGACGTTCACATCGCCCGGCTTGTAAATCGCATATTTGCGCACCGCCGGTACAGCGGAAAGATCCGTCAGTTCCAGAAATTCATAGTCACGGTAAAACGAAAGCCGCTGGCTGCGGATAGTAGTGCTTTCCATGCTGAACGGCACAGGTTCCAGATGCGGATTTACTTCCGACAGAATACGCGCCGTGCGCTCCACATCTATTTTTTGCCAGTCTTCGCTCATCTACCCTTACCCCAATTCAGGATGACGTTTGCTCAGCGTTTATCCTATCGGCATTCGCGCACGAAGAAAAGCCGTAACGACCGCTCAAGATTGAGCGCGATATGCAGATATCGACTGCTTGGAATATGGTTTGTGTATAGCTGTGTGGAAAACTGCGTGCATAGACGCGGGGCTTTCTGATCCGTGATGCCTTTGGGGGATAAGCTGCGGAATTATGAGTCCGCCCATCCACGCATGGACTCCGGAATAGAAAAGCGGGGATAAGTTTATTTACCGGAATAATCAATTATCCCCGTTATTCACAAGCCCGTTTCATCTTGAATTTATTGTTTTTAATTGGCTTTTGCACAAAGTTTTCAAAAAAACCGACGATTGCGCATGACAGGCTCTGTGGAAAAATAGTGTTGTTTGAAGTTATCCCCCTCATCCACGCGCCTACGACTCCTACAATTCTCTTATATATACTTTCTTTAATATTGGATGGGCGAAAGGCATGGCTTATAAAGAACCATGCAAAGCAAGGCCGCCATGATATCAACAGTTATAGAAAAACCCATGCTGGAAACGCTGCAGGGCCGTATCACGCCCCGCGTACCCTTGTGGCTGATGCGTCAGGCAGGCCGTTATCTGCCCGAATACCGCGCTCTGCGGGCAGAGGCGGGGTCTTTTCTTAATCTTTGCTATAACCCCTCTATGGCGGCAGAAATCACCCTCCAGCCACTGCGGCGTTACGACTTTGATGCCGCTATACTGTTTTCAGATATTCTGGTTATTCCGCATGCGCTCGGTCAGGGTTTGACATTCATTGAAGGCGAAGGCCCGCAGCTCCCGCCGCTTGAAAAACTTTCCGATATCGACAGGCTGGACACAGCCGGTTTTGAATCCAGACTGGCGCCTGTTTATCGAACGATTGATATCCTCAAGCGTGAATTGCCTGCCGATAAAACCCTTATCGGTTTTGCAGGTGCGCCGTGGACGATTGCCTGTTATATGCTGCATGGCCGCGGTGGCGGCAGTTTTGCGCGCGCGAAAGAAATGGCCTTGGCAGATAGCAGAGGCTTTCAGGAATTTTTGCTAAAGCTTTCCGATGTCACCGCACGCTATCTGATATCGCAAATCCGTCATGGCGCCGATACCGTACAGCTTTTCGATAGCTGGGCAGGCCTTGTGCCCGATGCCCATTTCCAAGACTGGGTGATTGCCCCGACAAAGCGGGTTATCGATCAGGTTCACGCGGCGGCGCCCGATGTGCCCGTTATAGGCTTTCCACGTCAAGCAGGCGCGCATTACACGGCCTATGCGGCTGAAACGGGCATTGCCGCACTTGGTCTTGATCCGCAGGCGGATATTGCATCCATGCCGCGCCATGTGTGCCTGCAGGGCAATCTGGACCCCGAAAAACTTCTGGCAGGTGGCGATACCATGCGCCGCGCTGCACTCGACATTCTGGCTGCTGCCGAAGGCCGTCCTTTCGTTTTCAATCTTGGTCATGGCGTTATCAAGGAAACGCCACCCGAACATGTGGCGGAGCTGGTGGGGATTGTCCGCAGCTGGCAGCGCGCTACATAAGGGGCAAAAAGGAAAACGCCATGACCAGCCCTTATACCCCCAGCCAAAACCCCAAAATCGCCGTTGTTGTGATGAACCTCGGCGGGCCGCTCAAAGAAGGGGATATCAAACCCTTCCTGTTCAATTTTTTCATGGACAAGAATATCATCGGCGCACCGCTGCCGATCCGCTGGATGCTGGCGAAATGGATTTCTTTCAGCCGCGGGCGCGGGGCGGCCAAAACATCTTATGCCGCACTGGGCGGAAAATCGCCCTTGCTTGAAAATACCGAAGCGCAGGCGCGCGCGCTGGAGATCTTGCTTCAGCAAAAATGGCCGCAGCTGAAAACTTTCGTCACCATGCGCTATTGGCATCCGCTGTCGCCCGACGTTGTGCGTCAGGTCAAAGCGTTCAATCCCGACCAGATTATCCTGCTGCCGCTGTATCCGCAGTTTTCGACCACAACCAGTTTTTCATCCATTCAAAACTGGCAGCGCGAGGCGAAAAAAGCCGAGCTTGATATCCCGACGCAAAAAATCTGCTGCTATCCGTATCAATCCGGTTTTATCAATGCTTCCGCCGCGCTGGTGCGCGCGGAACTGGCGAAGGCGCCGCCAAAGACACGCGTGCTGTTTTCCGCCCATGGCCTGCCCGAAAAAACGATTGCAGGCGGCGATCCCTATCAATTCCAGTGCGAACAGACCGCGCAAAAAATTGCCGCGGCCATGAATGTTGAAAACCTCGACTGGCAGGTCTGCTATCAAAGCCGCGTCGGCCCGCTGAAATGGATCGGCCCCTCGACCGAACAGGCGCTCGACAAGGCCGCCGCCGATGGCGTCGGGGTGATTGTTTATCCGCATGCCTTTGTGAACGAACATGTCGAAACGCTGGTCGAAATCGAAGAAGAATACCGCGAATACGCCCATGAAAAAGGTATCCCCTATTTCGCGCGCGTGCCGACCGTATTTGTCCATCCCGATTTTATCGCCGGCCTCGCCGCGCTGGTCGAAGACAAACTCGCGGGCAAGGTCTGGCAGCGTGTTTGCCCCGAAACCTTCAAGCGCTGCGGCTGCGCCCTTTAACCCCGGAACGGAAACATCATGCACGATTTTATTGCCACGCATTACCTCTGGTTCAAAGCATTACACCTGATAGCGGTGATATCGTGGATGGCAGGTATTTTCTATTTGCCGCGTTTGTACGTGTATCATGCCGAAGCGGAAAAAGGCTCCGAGCTATCCGAAACCCTGAAAATCATGGAGCGCAAACTGCTCAAGATTATCATGAACCCCGCAATGATTGCCGCGTGGATTTTCGGGCTTCTGATGCTGCACGCGAATGCGGGCATCATGACAGGGCAGGGCTGGATGCATGCGAAGCTGACGCTGGTTCTGGCGATGAGCGGCTTTCATGGATATCTCGCCTATACGCGAAAGGTTTTCCTGCGTGATGAAAACAAAAAATCACACAAATTTTATCGCAAAATAAACGAAATACCGACGCTTTTGATGATGGCGATCGTTATTCTGGCTGTGGTTAAACCATTTTAAAGCGGTGCGGTTTTGATGGAGCCAGCCCGTTTTTAATGCGGGTCTTTTCCAAATACGCGCGGTTGGCATCGGTGAAATCACGGAAATATTGAGTACGCTTTTCATGGCTTGGATGCGCCGCCATCAGACTTTGATAGGTATCAATGGCGCCAAAGGCTATCCGTAGCGGCAAAGGGGCGCCCTTTTCGAGCTGCGTTGTGCCTTTTTCAAAGAAGTCCGCCGCTTCACGCCCGACACCGGATACGAGCAACGCGTGCCTGTCACATTCCCGCTCTTTGTATTGCTGGCTTTTTGCGCCGGCCATCTTGTGCGCTGTCAGCGCGGCGGCGGTATAGAAAATACCGCCAAGATAATTTCCGCTGACAGCCATTTGCACACCGGCGCTGATATGTGCACCTATCGCTGTTCCTGAAACGACAGCAGGCAGGCTATTTGTATGTCCCAGCCGGCCATGCCCGATTTCATGCGCAAGCAAATGGGCAACCAGCGCGGGAGATTCTTCTTTCAGAATTTTGGGGTTTATTTCAATCAGCAAGTTTTTCTTTTTGCCGAAATTAAGATCCAGGATAGCCGCATAATCCGTATTTTCGCCCACATGCAGTAAAGGGGGTTTATCAAGCCCCGCTTCGGCTGCAATCAGGTGCAGCTGCGCGGGCAGTCCTTTGTGTTCCGGATACTTTTCGTGAAAACGTGCAGCGTCTTGCGGGCTCGACAAATCATAAAGATTTTCGTTATCGAGTTTCTTTTTGTAATTCGAAAGCTGGCTATGCCGCATATAGGCGGCAAGGCCGCCCAGAATGCCGACGCTCAGCGCCGCTTCCTCAAGCGATGCGCCCATGGCAGACATCCCGACAGACAGCGCAAAAAGAGAGACCTGCCCGAGCAGAGGCAAAACACGGCCTTTGATTTTTTCTTTGGTGGACAAAAGATCATGCACCGGCTTGCCCGCCGGATTGTAAAAATCGGTATTGGATGAAAATCCGAATATCGCTTTCAACATAATAGGCCCTTTTCTTTTAAACCCAATGCCCCAATCATAACGCCCAAAGCATAACATTATGTTAATAAATAACGAGGAAAGACCCCTTGTTGACAATCATATGGAATTTTGATAATCTTAAAATATCCGCCGAAAAAGGCATTTCCGTCCTTTTGATATTCACCAAATGCATATCGGACACTTTCCGGCGTGACTTTTGTGCCTTCCGCACAACTTTTCTGTCACCCCCTCTCCAAAAAAACTTCCCGGGCTTTCAGATAACGACCCAACAACCAGACAAGACCAACGAAAGAGTATCCCAGTGGTAAAACGCTCACGTCATTCCGGCTCCCGCCACGGCGGCAATGGAAACGGCAATCATCATGGCCATGGCGGCCACGGCAACCAGCCCTATGAACCGACGCCCGAAGAGCTTGCGGCCGAAGAAGAAGCCATGGCCCGCCGTGACCCCAACGTCAAGCCGATGGATTTGCAGGAACTGAAAGCCAAATCCCCCGCCGAGCTTTTGACCTATGCCGAGGAAGTGGGTATCGAAAACGCCTCCACCCTGCGCAAACAGGAAATGATGTTTGCCATCCTGAAACAACTGGCCGAACAGGATATTCCTATTTCCGGCTCGGGCGTTCTCGAGGTTTTGCAGGATGGCTTCGGCTTTCTGCGTAGCCCCGAAGAAAACTACCTGCCGGGCCCCGATGACATTTACGTCTCGCCCAGCCAGATCAAGCGTTTTGGCCTGCGTACCGGCGATACGGTCGAAGGCGAAATCCGCGCCCCAAAAGACAACGAACGCTACTTTGCCCTTCTGCGCGTGAACCAGATCAACTTCGAACATCCCGAACAGATCCGTCACCGCATCAACTTCGACAACCTCACCCCGCTTTATCCCGATCGCAAAATCAAGCTGGAACTGGACGACCCGACCGCCGGCACCATCGGCGCGCCGCGCAAGGGCAAAGGCCCCGTCCAGGTGCAGCTGCAGCGTGTTATCGAACTGGTATCGCCCCTTGGCTTCGGCCAGCGTGCGCTGATTGTGGCGCCGCCGCGTACCGGTAAAACGGTGATGATGCAAAACATCGCCAATTCCATCGAAACCAACCATCCGAACGCCTATCTGATCGTTCTTCTGATTGACGAACGCCCCGAGGAAGTGACCGATATGGCGCGCTCCGTGAAAGGCGAAGTCATTTCTTCCACCTTCGACGAGCCTGCCGCACGTCACGTGCAGGTGGCGGAGATGGTGCTTGAAAAAGCCAAGCGCCTTGTCGAACACAAGCGCGATGTGGTCATTCTTCTCGACTCCATCACCCGCCTTGGCCGCGCGTACAACACGGTTGTGCCATCGTCCGGTAAAGTTCTGACGGGCGGTGTGGATGCCAACGCCCTGCAACGTCCCAAGCGCTTCTTTGGTGCGGCGCGTAACATCGAACAGGGCGGCTCGCTGA
Source organism: uncultured Micavibrio sp. (assembly GCA_964551435.1). Classification (GTDB taxonomy): domain Bacteria; phylum Pseudomonadota; class Alphaproteobacteria; order Micavibrionales; family UBA2020; genus UBA2020. The sequence goes on along the minus strand of CAZKBS010000001.1, from coordinate 298,765 downwards.
CCATCATCGCGACGGCGCTGATCGATACTGGCTCGCGCATGGACGAGGTCATTTTCGAGGAATTCAAAGGTACGGGTAACGCCGAAATCGTGCTCGACCGTAAAATTTCCGACAAGCGCGTTTTCCCCGCCATCGACATCCAGAAATCCGGTACCCGCAAGGAAGAGCTTCTGGTCGAAGACGGCATGCTCAGCAAGATGTGGATTCTGCGTAAGCTCATGTCCTCCATGGGCACGGTCGATGCTGTCGAATTCCTGATTGATAAAATGAAAGACACCAAAAACAATGACGAGTTCTTTAAACTGATGAACCAGTAAAAGAACCCGCATAAAAAAACGCCCCGTTCAAAGCGGGGCGTTTTTTTATGGCTGCGCAGCGGGACTTTCAGGCTTTGGCGTGCGCCGCATTTCCTGCCAGCTGCATTTGCCGTCCGCGGGTTCCGTCTTTTCGCCATCGCCCGTGCCGTTTGTAATCAACGAAATCACGCGCGGATCTTCCAGATATCCGTTATGCGCGGTCAGCGGGTCGGCAAAACTGGCGGCGCCGAAAATGTCGCGCTGCTGGGCGACGTTGATACTGACATTGGCAAGGCGCGGGCAGATGCGGCTGTCGATATGCTGCTGCGCGAAATCGTCCTGCACCGGATAGGACAGGATATCGTTCGGGTCGCTGAAGGCGACGATATTTAAACGGTGCAAAATACGCTGTGCTTTCAGCTCCCCGTTCGCGGTGCAGTATTCGCGGAACTTTCCGGTGACGGCCGGCGCCTCACGCCCCAGCTGAAGCAGCGGCAACTGGTTTGCCAGCATGAAAACGGTGAAATCTTTATCGCGCACCAGCCCGCGAATGCTCTGAAGGCGGCTGCCGGGCAGCGCGCTTTTGCTATCCGTTACAAAAGACTGGATGGTGTCCAGCGTGATGCGACTGCCGAGGCTGTGCGTGATAAAGAAATAATCATCATTTGCGACCTGCTCCATTGCCGTGCCCTGCCACTGATGGCAGGCATAGCGCCCGCCGCCTACGGGCAGGCCGAACCAGTCACTGGAAAACATCCAGCAAACGGATTCGCGCACCGATGCGGTGATTTTATCGTGGCCATCACCCATGTAAATCAGCAGGTCGGGGACAGTGGCGTTCAAAAACCCCTTCATGGTGTGGTTGATGCCGCTGCGTGCCAGCCCCTCGGTATTGGCGGTATCATAGAGGATGAGTTTTTTCTCTTCCTCCGTAATCGGCGACCATGTCAGTTCATAAAACAGCAAGCTGCGCCTGTCATTGCGGCTACTGTGACGGGTGATGCGCAGTGTGCCAAGCTCCGGCGGCGCGCCATCCTGCGTGGGCATAATATCCGGCGCGGACAGCTGGATGGTTTTCACCTCCGGGTCGACAATTTCAAGCCCCAGTGATGCCGCCAGCCTATCGCGGAAACGGTTGGAATAGCCTGCCGTGTGATGGCTGATACCATGCACCATCAGAACCTTGGTCGTGCCGTTTGCGTCGCTGGCATGTTTGTCGAGGCTTTGTTGCAGTCCGCCAAATTTCGGCCCCTGCATCTGGCACTGGCGCGTGTCTTCGACTTTTCGGTCAAGAACGGCTTCAGCAATGCCGCGCGAAATGCCCGTGCAGCCGGACACCAGAACAAGGCTGCACAGCGCGGCGGCGGTCACAAAATGTTTTATCACAGCGAAATTCCGGCTTTTTGAAGAATGTTGACAATCCATTCAGGCTTGGGCGAGGAGAAAAACGCGACGGCGAGCCATACTGCCGCTGTTACACCCAGTGCAACCCATCCCTGTTTCCCCGCCGCCGGCAAGCCGCGGTCGTCGGTCTGCACATTCTGCGGCAAAATCTTTTTGAGCGCATTTGCGGCGAAGATTTTGATGACCAGAACCGCTACGCCCCAGCCCAGCAGCCACAGCGCGAAATCGGCAGCCAGAATATGCTGTTCCAGACGCTGCTGCACCATCATGCCGCGCACAGTTTCACGCACGGGACTCATGAAATATCCGGCAAAAATGCCGCCCGCTGCTACAACGCCAACGATAAGTCCTTTCCAGCGCGGCCCCTCTGCCAATGCCAGCAGCGCAAGGTCCGCGTAGCGGATGGTTGCTTTGGCGTATTTCTCGGTAATCAGAATTTGATATTCGCGGCGCAGCTTTTGGTACACATGGCTTTTGCTATGGTGCGCAAGACCCGCCAGAACTTGCCGTATCATTTTAAAGCGGCAGGCGCTGGCAACCAGCGCGGCCGCCGCCATGGGGCCCTTGGACAGCTTCACCATGGCGCTGACCCCCGGTTTAGTCAGGGTGTCGATTAGCGGTTCGATTTCGATGATTCGTCCATGCAGGCCCGCAATAACGGCGGGATGTGTTTTTCCGATAATTGAAAACTCAACCTGCGCCACGGGCAGCAGCGCGATATAGGGAAGAATAAGCTTGTCGTCTTCGACTTCCGATATCAGCCGCAGGATTTCGGCATGCCCCTCCGTCGCGGTTTTCTGGATGCCCAGATGTTCGACAACCTCGACAACTTCGGGAAGGGTTTGTTTTCTGTCCAGCTCGAACTGCGCTTCGCAATGCCAATGCGCATCGTAAACGTATGTCCAGTGGCCACTTCGATCACATTCCGTACACGCGGTGCGGCCATTGCCGTTGCAAACGACGCAGCGCTGATTTTTCATGCCCTGACAAGTCATGCAAACGCTGCGGCCGCTACCGCTGCATTTTACGCAAGGTACGCGCGATCCATCGCCGCGCTGTTGCTGGCCGGTGCCATAGCAGACAGTGCATTGCGTCGCACCCTGTCCTGCGCAGCCCGTACAGGGTGCTTGTCCGCTGGCACTGCAGGTGCCGCAGGGGTTTGTCGTCGCGCCGTTACACTTCAGGCACTTGTCGATAACCGAATATTCCTGATGCGCGGCGGCAAGCTTGAAGCGAAAAGGCCTTTCGCCAAAAGACCGTCCGGGTTTTTTATCGATGAATTCGCCGATTTCACGCTGGACGTTATCGTCGCTGACCAATGTTTTCGCCTGCGCGGCAGCGTCCTGCATGACTGCTTCTTTGGTGGGCATAGTTTTGCCGCTGGGTTGGCTGCCGCTGCGCTGGCTGACGGTCATATCCGGTTTCAGCTCGACGCGCATTTGCGCATGCACCAGATGTACCTGCGTATCGTGTCTGGCAAGCCGGACCTGATCGACCTTTACGCCGTTCCCATCCAGCATATTCGCTAGATCCTTTGCCCCCTTTTGCGGGATTTGGAAATGTTCTTCGGCGGGCTGTGCGGGAAGCTGTTCTAGTCTGGACATGAAAAAACCGTCAGCGTCTGGGTGGGGCTGTTCTGTTAGGCAAGATGCGCCTTGAGGTGCCGGCGCGTGCGGTCATTGGCAGTTTCTGCCATGGCCGCGTCGTAATGTTCGCCGCCGACACGCGCAAAGGCATGATCAACGCCCTGATACACATGCAGCGTGATGCCGGATTTGTTCAAAAGCGCGTCCAGAATTTTCTTTTGCGCTTCAGGCGGGACGAATTTGTCTTTTTCCGCGATATGCATCAACAGCGGCTTGGTGATGCCGCCTGCTTCGTCCAGTAGGGCATCCAGTCCGACGCCATAATAGCTGACATTCGCATCGGCATCCGAGCGTGTTGCCATCAAAAACGCCAGCTTGCCGCCGAGGCAGTAACCGATGGTGCCCGCCTTGCCATTGCTGCCGCTGATGCTACGTGCGGCGGCCAGTGTGGACTTAAGATCTTCAACGCCAAGGTCAACGTTAAAGCCGTTAAAAAGTTCAAATGCGCGCTTCCATTCCGCTTCGCTGCGGTCGGTGAGCTGGATACCGGGTTCCTGCCGCCAGAAAAGATCCGGGCAGATGGCGATATAACCTTCCTTCGCCAGATTGTCGCAAATGCCGCGCATCACCGCGTTCACGCCAAAAATTTCCTGGATAACCACAACGGCCGGATGCGGGCCGGCACCTTGCGGGCGCGCGACGTAAGCCGAAAAAGAACCGCCGTCATGCGCCGTTACCGTGATTGTCTCTGCCATGATGATTTTCCTTTTGCTTGCGGTATTTATGCTGTCCTACAGACTACCCGTTTAGGGCGGAGCGTCAAGCGGCGCAAGCGTTAAATCGCAAGAGTTTAAAGGCGAACCAGCTTAACCGTCGTTGGCGGGCGGACGCTGCGTGCCCTGACGCTCCGCGCGCAGCATTTCCCGAAACGTCTGGGCGGATGCGACAGGCGATAGGCACCGGCCTGCCGTGCATATCCATGCAAGGGCCACGTTGTCCGCTTTTTTACCGTAAGCAGGGTGTCCTTGCGGGATATCCGAACCATCTTCCAGTCGCAGAACCTGCGCGGGTACAGACAAGCTGCGCAATACGCCGTGCAGGGCGGCGCGCGCCTCCTGACTGCCGCCTGCGATAACGATACTCAGACTGGTTTGCATCTCGAATGCGGCCTCAATCAGGGCGGCATGCGGGAAAATATGGCTGGCCACGGTATCGGCAAAACTGGCGGCGCATTTTTCCGCCGCGTCGTGCCAGCGCATATCGCCCGTCACAGTGCCAAGTCTTGAAAACAGCTTCACCACAACCGCATTGCCCGACGGCAGGGCGTTGTCATCCGCATGCAGTGGCCGCAGCGGCAGCAGACTGTCCGGCGGCGTCATGTAGTACCCGCCGCCATTTGCGGCAAAGGTGTCTATCACCGATTTGGCCGCGGTGGCGGCATCGGATAAAAAATCGGCGCGGTGGGTTGCTTCGTAAAGCGCCAGTGCGGCCAATCCGTAATGCGCATAATCATCCAGCCGCGCCGCCGCGCCGTTTCTACGCGCGCAGCGGCTGCGTGCCAGATGGCCGTTCTCATCGCGCAGATACCGCCGCAGGTATTCAAAACAGGACAGTGCCATGTCTTGCCATTCCGTTCGTGCAAAAACAAAAGCGGCACGGCACAAAGCGGCCGTCAAAATCGCGTTGACATCGCATATAACCTTGTCATCGCGTGCCGGTTTAGAGCGGCTTTCACGGGTAAAACGTAGCTTGCGGCAAAGGGCATGCAGCCGCTGTTCTTGCCCTCCCTGCCATTCCGGCTGCGACAGGCGGTTCGGGATACTGTATCCGGGCTGCCCCGGCCAGTTGCCGAATTTTGAAATATCAAAGGCCGCGCGGAAATCACCGGCATCGGCACCGAGCGCTTCATCGACATCCCCCGCGCGCCAGACGTAAAATGCACCCTCTGCCGCTGCGCCCGTGTCCGACACGCTGTCGGCATCCAAGCTGCTGGCGAAAGCGCTATAGCCCCCTTCGCTGACGGCCATTTCGCGCGCAAGCCAGTCGATGGTCTGTTCAATGCGTGCGGCAAACAGCGGGTTTTGCGTTTCGCGAAAAACTTCTGTCAGCAAATCGATAAACAGTGCGTTATCGGCCAGCATTTTTTCGAAATGGGGAATTTCCCAGCCGCTGTCGACGGTATAGCGAAAAAATCCCCCGCCAATATGGTCGTAAAGCCCACCCTGACACATCGCGGTTAGCGCTTGCACAACGGCGGATTTGTACTTGTCCTGCCCTGTACGGATATGACAGGCCCAGAGCAACGACAAGGCTGGTAAACACGGAAACTTCGGCGACTCCGCATCGCCAAACCCACCGCCAACCGGATCAAACCGCTGCAAAAGCTTTTCGGCAATCTGCGCCGCCTGTGCGGGCAGCGGCAAGGGCCCTGCGCCTTGGGTATAAAGTGCGCCCAGCGCACGGCGGATGCTGGCGCTGTTATGGGTGACTTTATCCGGCTCCCGCAGCCATGAATCGGCAACCCCGCGTAATACTTCGCGAAATGACGGCAAGCCATGGCGCGGATGCGGCGGAAAATACGTACCGCCCCAGAAGGCCTCGCCTTGCGGCGTCAGAAAAACCGTCAGCGGCCAGCCGCCTTGCTGCCCCATCAGCGCCAGCGCGGTTTGATAGAGGTTGTCGACATCGGGCAGTTCCTCGCGGTCCACCTTGATGCAGACATAAAGACTGTTCATGACATCTGCGGTGGCGGGGTCTTGGAAACTTTCATGCGCCATGACGTGGCACCAGTGACAGGCGGCATAACCAATCGACAGCAAAACCGGCTTGTTTTCGGCGCGGGCACGGTCGAAGGCGGCATCACCCCACGGCATCCAGTGCACGGGGTTGTCCTTGTGCTGGCGCAAATAGGGGCTGGTTTCGTCGCCCAAAAGGTTTTTGCCGGAGAGATTCATCTTGTCGCCTTGGTTTTCCTGCCCTACCTTAGCGAAAGTAAAAGGATTACGCCATGAACAACCCAAGCGATGCCCAAAAACCCTATTTCGAGCGGCATATTTTTTGCTGCGGTAACGAGCGTCCGGCGGGTCATCCGCGCGGCTGCTGCAAGGAAAAAGGCGGCGTCGAACTGCGCAATTACATGAAAGCGCGCATCAGCGAGCTGAAAATCGAAAATACACGCGTGAATATGGCAGGCTGTCTTGACCGCTGCGAGCTGGGCGCGGTCATGGTTATCTATCCCGAAGGCGTCTGGTATACCTACTCCACCAAAGACGACATTGACGAAATCGTCGACAGTCATATCAAAGGCGGCAAAATTGTCGAGTGTCTGCGTCTGACCAATGACCAGAAAGAACTGCGCGCCGAACAAAAGCCCGCGGGCTGCGGTACGGATGGCACGGCCTGCTGCTAAATGACGCAAAATAACCCGCATAAAACGATTTTTGCTTTGGCCTCCGGCAGTATGCGCGCGGGGGTTGCGGTCATTCGTGTTTCGGGCCCGCAGGCGCTGTTATCGCTGCAAACCCTCGGCGGCAAACAAAACCCACGCCCGCGTCATGCTTATTACGTGACACTCCGCGAACCGCAGTCGCAAAAAGCCATCGACCGCGCCCTCGTAATTTACTTCAAGGGGCCGGCCAGTTTTACAGGCGAAGATACCGTTGAATATCACGTGCACGGCGGCCGTTCGGTTATTGAATCGCTCGTGGCAGCCTTGGGCCGTATGGACGGTTTTGACCATGCGGCACCGGGTGAATTTACCCGCCGCGCTTTTGAAAATGGCAAGCTTGACCTGACCGAAGCGGAGGCGATTGCCGACTTAATTGACGCGGAAACAGAGGCGCAGCGTCTGCAAGCCCTGTCGCAGCTGGGCGGCGATCTGTCGGCGGTTTATCAGGGATGGACGGCGCGTCTTTCGGGTATTCTTGCGCATCAGGAAGCGGATATCGAATTCCCTGAAGATGATTTGCCCCAAGGTCTTTCCGGTACGCTTTTGCCGCAAATCGAAAAACTGCGCGCCGAAATTGCCCTGCATCTCGATGACAACCGCCGCGGGGAGCGTTTGCGCAGCGGCGTCATGGTCGCAATTATCGGCGCGCCGAACGCGGGTAAATCCTCGCTGCTGAATGCACTCGCCCGCCGCGATGCGGCGATTGTATCTGACGAGGCAGGCACAACGCGCGATGTGATTGAAGTGCATCTGGATCTTGGCGGCTATCCTGCCATTCTGGCCGACACCGCGGGGCTGCGCGATACAGCGCAGCAGATAGAAGCCGAAGGCATTCGGCGCGCCCATGTCCGCGCGCAGGAAGCCGATTTGAAAATCGCCCTTTTCGATGCGACATTATCCGCGCCCGACGCCGCGACAGCGGCGCTGATTGACGACAGGACAATCGTTGCCCTTTCGAAAGCGGACCTCGGCGTGGCGCTGCCGCTTGATGGTTTTCCCCTCTCCGTGCGAACAGGACAGGGTATGGAAGATTTCCTCAAGGCTTTAACAGCGCGCATCGCAGGGCTTTTGGGCGCAGGCAGCGGCGCGCCTGCGCTGACCAGAGAGCGTCACCGCGCGGCGCTGACCGAAGCTTCCGAGCATCTGACCCGTGCGGTATCCGCCGCCTTGCCGGAACTGGCGGCGGAAGATTTGCGCATGGCGCTGCGCGCGCTTGGCCGTATCACTGGCCGCGTGCATGTCGAAGAGCTGCTTGATAAAATATTCCGCGATTTCTGCATCGGAAAATAAAACCTGCACCTCAGTAAAACGCCAACACAGGCCGCACGCACGCAGCAGCCATTGAATTTGACTGTGCGGTGAGAAATAACGGTGTTCGGGGGAATCGCGCAAAAGCTGCGTATATAAACACAAACAAATATAAAAACGGCCCCGTTATGTCAAGGTGAACAATTCACGGCACAGTGATTTAATCTGCTTGTTTCACGCGCTGAAACGGCCTATGGATAGACGAAACCCCCCATCATTGCGGTTTCACCTTGTCCCGTCGGCCCCGAAAGCCCACGGGTTGTTCGCGTGCCCTGAAACGGAGTGCCCTACATGAGAATTGAAGCCGAACCGAAACTTGATTTTGACGATGTCCTGATCCGCCCCAAACGCTCCCGCCTGAAATCGCGGGCCGAGGTGGATGTCCGCCGCACCTTCAAAATGCCGCATGCCGGCATCGACGTGACGGGCGTGCCCATCATCGCGGCGAACATGGATACGGTAGGTACCGTCAAAATGGCGGCGGCACTGGCGGAACATGATATTTTCACCGCCCTTCACAAGCATATCCCGCTGGATGACCTCAAAGCCGCCAATATCTCCGGCGCTTTTTCTTTCGTAACTTTCGGTATTGACGATATCACCAAAATCGACAACGTCATGAATACGCTGGGCAGCAATTCGATCAACAAAATCTGCCTCGATGTCGCCAATGGCTATACTGAATACTTCCTCGATTTCATCAAGCGCGTGCGCGAACACCATCCGGGCAAGGTCATCATGGCGGGCAACGTCGCCACGCCCGATATGACCGAAGCGCTTATTCTGGCCGGCGCTGATATCGTCAAGGTGGGCATCGGCCCGGGCAGCGCCTGCATGACGCGCGCCATGACGGGGATTGGCTATCCGCAGGTTTCCGCCGTGATTGAATGTGCCGATGCGGCGCATGGCCTGTCGGGCTTTATCTGCGCGGATGGCGGCTGCAAAATGCCGGGCGATGTGTCCAAAGCTTTTGCCGCAGGTGCGGATTTCGTGATGCTCGGCGGCATGTTCGCGGGCCATACCGAAACCCTCAGCGAAGAACAGCTGGCAGAACTGGCAAAGAACGACAATCAGGTCGAGTACTACGGCATGTCGTCCGAAGTCGCGATGAACAAATACGCGGGCGGTATGGCAAAACACCGCGCGTCCGAGGGCCGCGTGGTGCGCATCGACTACAAAGGTGACGTTGCCCATACCGTGCAGGAAATCCTCGGTGGTTTGCGCAGTGCCTGCACCTATGTCGGCGCCGCGCGTCTGAAGGAGTTTTCCAAACGCGCGACTTTTGTCATCAAAAATTCCCGCTGATGACGCGCGCGGGTTTTGTACTTGCTGTGATGCTGTTGTCGGCGGTTGCCCCATGCGCCGCCGGCGCCTGCATCAGCACGCCTGAACAAAAGGCGGAAAAATTCGCTGCTGCCGACAAAGACGGCGATGGCGTCCTTTCCCTTCGCGAATATAGCGCCCAAAGCACGCTGGGCGGCATTTCCGCCGAACAGGAACGGGCTCTGTTTGATACGGCCGACACGGATGACAGCGGCGGGCTTTCGCCCGCGGAATTTTTCGCGCAGCTGCCGCAACAGCGCTGCTAGGAAAAAACGGGACAAATAAAAACCCCGCTTCCGGGTACCGGCGGCGGGGTTATTTTTGTTTTTTCAGTTTGAAACCTTCTCAAGGGAAGGTGTGATGCAGAGCCGGATTTTTTGTGCTTATGGTGGGACTACTTGATTATTATTGTTTGTTTTTGTGTGCGGATAGAAACCCCCCGGCTCCCTGCATCTAAGCAAGATGGTTGTATCATGCGGCAGTGCAAAAAAGCAAATATTTTTTCATAAATTTAAAATTATGTTTGAAACCGTTAAAACATCATTTTAATTCACGGCAACAATGTATCACAGCAATAAAATTACAATAATTTGTCAAGTAAATCGTACACTGAAATTCCGATGTTTTATACGGCGTATTTTCCGAGAATCGATCCGCCTGGCTTTTGGCCTATCAAGCATCGCCCGCCTGTGTGTCACGCCTGCGTATGAGCGGGGAAATTTGCCAGATTGTTTGTCAGATAATGGTTGACCAAAATTAAAAATATCAGTAGGTTGCGTTGCCTTATTGAAAGGCAACCACATTCGAGATTTGATTGGATTCGCATCATGAAAAAGACTTCTTCTCTTAAATCGCTGAAAAGCCGCGACAAAAACAACAAGGTTGTGCGTCGCCGTGATGGCAAAGGCAAAATGCGCCTCTACGTCATCAACAAAGAAAACCCGCGCATGAAGGCAAAGCAGTAATCTGCCGCAAGGCATACTGCTCAAGCCGCAATTCCTGTGTTTAATATGAATGCAAACGCGGGAAAAAATTCAGGGGAACGGGGCGCGCGATGTTTTCAAAACTGCTGGGACTGATGTCCACCGATATGGCGATTGACCTGGGTACGGCCAATACGCTGGTTTACGTGCGCGGTCAGGGTATCGTGCTCAACGAACCTTCAGTGGTCGCGATGGAATTCATCGATGGCCGCAAACTGCCCAAAGCAGTCGGTGAAGATGCCAAGCTCATGCTTGGCCGCACGCCCGGCAACATCATGGCCATTCGTCCGCTGCGCGACGGCGTCATCGCCGATTTCGAAGCGGCTGAATTCATGATCAAGTACTTCATCAGCAAAGTGCACAACCGCCGCAGCTTCGCGTCTCCGCGAATGGTTATCTGCGTGCCCTCCGGCTCTACCGCCGTCGAGCGCCGCGCCATTCAGGAATCCGCTGAAAGCGCCGGCGCGCGTGATGTCAGCCTGATTGAAGAGCCGATGGCTGCTGCTATCGGCGCCGGCCTGCCGGTGACCGAACCCACGGGTTCGATGGTCGTTGATATCGGCGGCGGCACGACGGAAGTCGCTGTTATTTCGCTCGGCGGTATCGTTTACGCGAAATCCGTGCGTGTTGGTGGCGACAAGATGGACGACGCCATCATCAGCTACATCCGCCGCACGCATAACCTGCTCATCGGCGAAGCCACTGCCGAGCGCATCAAAAAAGAAATCGGCTCCGCCTGCCCGCCCGAAGAAGGTGAAGGCCGCATGATGGAAATCAAGGGTCGCGACCTGACGAACGGCGTGCCCAAGGAGCTTGTTATCTCCGAACGCCAAATTGCCGAAGCGCTGGCCGAACCCGTCGGTGCGATTATCGATGCGGTCAAGGGTGCGCTTGAACACACCGCGCCCGAACTGGCGGCGGATATCGTCGACCGTGGTATTGTCATGACGGGCGGCGGCTCTTTGCTGTCCAATCTTGATTACGTGCTGCGCTATGCAACCGGGCTTGCGGTCACGGTGGCGGATGACCCGCTGTCCTGCGTGGCACTCGGCTCCGGTCAGGCGCTTGAGACGGGCAAGAAGCTCAACGGCGTTCTCAGCAAAATGTATTAATTCGACGCCCTCTCCTTGGAGGTGCGGAACTCATGCCGCCTACAGGCGTAGGCAGCCGAGACCTGTTTTGTGGCTGCGCGGGGGGCACCTCGTTAATCCGCATAGTTTTCAGGGGTTTGGGCAAAAGTCCTTTTGCCTTTATTAATAAATCGCTGTTATAATGAGGATACCAAGAGACCAAAAGGGCTGCCAGACGCCCCGATGTCTCGTTTTACCTCAGGGAGATGGTGTCCGGTGACCCGGAGAAGCCGCAAAGATACCTTCCAAGCCATGACACTACGCAGCATGGCCACCCGCCTGACACCGGCGGCCCTTGCGCTGTTGTCTCTTACCCTGATGGTCTTCTACAAAATTGACAGTCTGCCCGTCGAACGCCTGCGCGTGACGGTGACAGATATCATGGCGCCGGTTATGGCCGCCGTATCCAAACCGTTTGCGACTGCGGGCGATTCATTCGATGGCATCCGTACCATGCGCGAGATGAAAGCCGAAAACATCCGCCTGCGCGAAGATAACGCCAAGCTGCAGCAGTGGTACGAAGCGGCGCTGAAACTTCAGGCCGAAAACCAATCCTTCCGCGAACTTTTGAACGTCAAGGCAGACCCCGCACTCGAATTCGTAACCGCGCGGATTATTTCTGACCCGGGCGGCGCGTTTGTAAAAAGCGTGCTGCTGCCCGTCGGCAGCACCCATAACGTCGGCAAAGGCAACGCCGTCATGTCCGGCCACGGGCTCATCGGCCGCGTTGTCGAGGCTGGGCTGCAATCGTCCCGCGTACTGCTGATTACCGACCTTAACTCACGCATTCCTGTGATGGTGCAAAACACCCGTACCCGCGCCATTTTGGCCGGCCGCAACAGCGATTTGCTGCGTCTTGAACGCCTGCCCATCGACAGTGGACTTAGTGTCGGCCAGCGTGTCGTCACCTCCGGTGATGGCGGCCAGCTGCCGCCTGATATTCCCATCGGCACGATTGTCGATATCGGGCCCGAAGGCGTTCTGGTACGCCCCCTGACGGCGATTGAAAAAGTGACCTATGTACAGGTCATTAATACAACCGTCGATCCGGCGCTTATCAGCGGTGAGCTGTCGTCGCCCGTGCCTTGAAACAGGCAGGTAGATTTTTTCCATGACATTGCGGGTTCAGGATAGCTGGAAAGGCATTCTTATTGCTGCGGCAGGACGCATAGGTCTGATGCTGCTGGTGATTTTCGTGCTGCTGATGGTTAGTACCTTTCCGTTGCCGGGGCCGCATTTTTCCGAAGTCAGGCCGGCCTTCGTTTTGATGGCGGTGTTTTACTGGACAATCCTCTGGCCCGGTGTTTTCACTTATTTTCTGACCTTCAGTCTCGGCATCGCGCTGGATTTATTGGCCGGGTTTCCCCCCGGATTGAATGCATTGCCGTTGGTGCTTGTACAGTGGATGACCTTCCGTCAGCGCAAATTCCTGCTCGGGCAGCCGTTTCGTGTGGTTTGGGCGGGGCTGTCGCTGGTTGCGGTTTGTACAGGCGCCCTGCAATGGCTGATGTATTCCGTTTTTACCGGCCATGCCATTGCGCTGCGCCCGCAGGTTGTCAGTGTTGCGCTGACCTGCGCCCTTTTCCCTGTGGCCGCTCCGGCGTTGTCGGCTTTTGGCCGCTGGGTTGCCGCCCGCTCCTCGCTTGCCGGAAAATAGATTTCTAGCCGCGCGTTTTCTCCCTAGTTTGTCTTTCAAAGTGTTCCGCGCAAAGTTAGTATAACGGCCATGAACCGCGATATGGAACGCTACAAAGAGTTTTCCCGCCGCGCGCTGCTGGTCGGCGCCGCGCAAGGGGCGATTTTTGCGGTTCTGGCAGGCAGGCTCGGTTTTCTGCAGGTCGTGGAGCAGGAAAAATTCCAGATGCTGTCCGACCGCAACCGCATCAGCATGCGTCTGGTCGCGGCTGGCCGCGGCGAAATCATGGACCGTTTCGGCGTTCCGCTTGCAATCAACACCCAGAATTTTCGTGCCTTCATCGTGCCTGAACAGACGGATGATGTCGAAAAAACGCTCGATAAACTCGCGCACTTTATTCCCGTGACCGAAGAGGACAAGCAGGAAGTGCTGGTGCAAATGACGCGCCATCGCCGCTTTACCCCCCTGCTGGTCAAGGAAAACCTGACATGGGACGACATGGCGCGCGTCGAAATGAACTTACCGGATTTGCCGGGCGTATCGATTGACGAAGGTGAAATCAGATCCTATCCCTTCGGTGCCGCAACGTCGCATATCATCGGTTATGTCGGACGCGTCAGTCAGTCGGAGCTGACGGATGATCCCGTGATGACCCTGCCCGGTTTTCGCATCGGCAAAAACGGCGTCGAAAAAAGCTTTGATGAAACCCTGCGCGGGACCGCAGGGCAAGTACAGGCCGAGGTCAACGTCGTTGGCCGCGAAATCCGCGAGCTGAAACGAACCGACCCCAACAAAGGTCACCGCCTGACGCTGACTTTGGATGCCGACCTGCAGATGCAATGTCAGGAAATGCTGGCGCGCGAGCGCAGCGCCTCCGCCGTTGTCATGGATGCGCATAACGGCGAAGTTTATGCGCTCTGTTCGCATCCCGGGTTTGATCCAAACCTGTTCAGCCGCGGCATTCCTGCCGATGTGTGGGAAGAGCTTTTGGCCGATGATACACACCCGCTGACAAACAAGGCGGTTTCAGGGCAATATCCGCCCGGCTCGACATTCAAGATGGTCACCTCGCTGGCGGCGCTGGAGGCGGGCATCAGCCCGGGTGTCAAAGTTTTCTGTCCCGGCTTTTACATGCTTGGCAACCACAAATTCCACTGCTGGAAACAGGGCGGGCATGGCTATGTCGATGCCGTGCAGGCACTCGCGCAATCCTGCGACTGCTATTACTACGAAATGGGCAAGCGCATCGGCGTGGACGCGATTGCAAAAATGGCGCGGCGTCTTGGTTTTGGCGACAGGCTCGGTTTTGAAATTCCGAACGAAGGTCCCGGCCTCATGCCTGACCGCGCATGGAAACAGCGTCGCCACCGCGAAGCATGGCAGCAGGGTGAAACACTGAATACCGCGATTGGACAGGGGCATGTTTTGGCAACGCCGCTGCAGCTGGCGACCATGACGGCGCGGCTTGTGAATGGCGGGCTGGCCGTGAAGCCCATTCTGGTGCGCACGATTGAAGAAGAAGGCAGTCAGCTCAAAAACTGGCCCTCGCTGGGTCTTCCGCCTGAACATCTGGCGATTGTCATGCGCGGCATGAATGCCGTGGTGAACGAAGGGCGCGGTACCGCCGCCGGCGCACGCATCCGCGAAGAGGGGTATTCGATGGCTGGTAAAACCGGCACCGCGCAGGTACGGGCGATTACTGCCGCCCAGCGCGCGGCGGGCGTCAAAAACGAAGATTTGCCGTGGCGGCAGCGTCACCATGCGCTGTTTGTCGGCTACGGGCCTGTAGAAAATCCGCGCTATGTTGTGTCTGTTGTAGTCGAACACGGCGTGGGCGGTAGCAAGGCGGCGGCGCCGCTCGCGCGCGATATTCTGCTCGCGACCCAAAAGCGTGACCCGCAGAAAATCCATACGGTTGACGAGGCGATAGAGGCGGCCATGAAAGAAAAAGCGCGGATTGAAAAAACCGCCCCCGGCCCCGCACGTCCGCCCGTTAAAACCAACAAACGCACATCGGGGGGATAGCGGGCATGTTCAACCGCGATAACCTCACACTTCCCGAAAAATTCTTTTCCATCAGCTGGCCTTTTGTGGCGCTGCTGGTCATGGTGGGCGGTATCGGCTTTATGTCGCTGTATTCCGCCGATGGCGGCAATGCCGATAAATGGGCGACGCCGCACGGGCTGCGTTTTATTGTCGGTCTGGTCGGGCTGATTATTACCGCGATGATCGATATCCGGCTCTGGATGCGCTTTGCCTATGCGTTTTACGGTCTTTGTGTCGCGCTGCTGGTCTTCGTTGAAATCAAGGGTCATATCGGCATGGGCGCGCAGCGCTGGATTGACCTCGGCCTTTTACGCCTGCAACCGTCTGAAATCATGAAAATCGCCGTAGTCCTCGCGCTTGCGCGGTATTATCACGGCCGCACACCCGACGAGATTAGAAATCCGCTGTTCCTGTTGCCGCCGATTGGTATTGCCTTTTTGCCGGTCGGGCTGGTCTTTCTGCAACCGAACCTCGGTACGGCGGCGATTATTCTGATGATTGTCGGGGCGATGATGTTTGTGGCGGGGGTCAGCTACTGGTTTTTCCTGATTGTCGGGGGCGGGGTTGTTGCCGCCGTGCCGGTGCTCTGGAGCTTTATGCACGACTACCAGAAACGGCGGGTCATGACCTTCTTGAACCCCGAAAGTGATCCGCTGGGGGCGGGGTATAACATTATCCAGTCCAAAATCGCCCTCGGCTCCGGCGGTATATCCGGCAAGGGGTTCCTCAAGGGTACGCAGGGCAGCCTCAACTTCCTGCCCGAAAAGCAGACAGACTTCATTTTCACCCTGTTCACCGAGGAGTGGGGGCTTATCGGCGGGCTCGGCTTGCTCGGGCTTTTGATTGCGATTATCGTCTATGCCTACTTCATCGCATTCAACTGCCAAAGCCAGTTCGGCAGGCTGCTGGTCATGGGAATCATTATCAACTTTTCACTTTATATTTTTATCAATATCGGTATGGTCATGGGCTTGCTGCCCGTGGTGGGCGTGCCCTTGCCGATGATTTCCTATGGCGGTTCTTCGATGCTGTCGGTGTTGTTCGGTTTCGGCCTTTTGATGTCGGCACATGTCCACCGGCATGTCAAATTCACCCGCCGCGGCATGGACATGGTATAGCGTTCCGCCGACGGGACGTAACAAACGTGATAGAGACGTGACAAAACAATCATGAAATTCCGCAAAACCGCCGCGAAAACCGCTTCCAAAAAACCTGCCCAGAAAATCAAAAAAGCATCGGTCAAGGCACTCAGCGCCATCAAGCCGGCCGCCGCTGCAAAAACGGTCACGCGCGGCAAGCTGCCCGCGCGACTGCTGCAGCCGGGCGAGCCTGCCGCCTATCGCATCGAAAACCCCAAGGGCAGTGCACCGGTTTTGATCGTGTGCGATCACGCCAGCAACCGCGTGCCCAAGGCTTTGAACGATGTCGGGCTCAGCAAGGCCGATCTTGAAAAACACATCGCCTGGGATCCGGGCACGGAAAATATCGGCCGCTATATGTCCGAAAAGCTCGATGCTACAGCGTTTTTTGCAAGTTATTCCCGCATCGTCGTCGACGTCAACCGCGGCGAGCGCAGCCCCGAATGCATGCGCGAGGTTTCCGACCATATCCATGTGCCGGGCAATAAAAACCTCAGCGCCGCCGAAAAACGCCAGCGTCTGGATGAAATTTTCTGGCCCTATCACCGCGCGCTGTCGACACAGATCAAGGGCTATCTTAAAAAAGGCATCGTGCCGGTGATCGTGTCCCTGCACAGCTTCACGCCGGAAATGGACGGCTTCAAACGTCCGTGGCATATCGGCGTTCTTTGGAACAAGGAAGAGGCGATCGCGATGCGTCTGGTTGAAAACCTGCGCGCGCAAAACCCCGGCATGGTGGTGGGCGAAAACGAGCCTTATACCCTCAAGCAGGCGAACCTCAGCAAAAACACCATCAAAACCCACGCCGAAGACACCGGCCTTCCCTACGTCATCGTCGAATTCCGTCAGGATCTGGTGGCGACCAAGCGCGATGCGCAAAAATGGGGCCGCATTTTCCTCGAAGCGCTGGCGCCGATTTTGATGGATGAAGGTATTTACCGCCCCCGCCGTGAACGCGAAAGAACGGTTTCCAAAAAACCTGCTGCCCGCAAACCGGCGCGCGCGAAAACGGTGAAGAAAAAGCCGCTGCGCAAAGCTGTCAAGTAACCATAATCCAGCCCGCTGCCATCCGGCGGGCCCATCACCGCAAATCCCTGCAAAACCTAACTTTCGCTTGGGTTTTGCAGGGGCGGTTGATATAATCCGGACATCTACAAAACAGCTTTTTTTCGATGGACGGGACGCCATGAAATTCACCATTGATCGCGCCGATTTGCTTCGCTCGCTCAACCACGTGCATAGCGTGGTCGAACGCCGCAACACTATTCCAATTCTGGCCAACGTGCTCTTGCAGGCCGAAGGCGATGCGCTGTCTCTGACCACGACCGACATGGACCTCGAAATCGTTGAATCGACCGCCGCCAAAGCGGCGCAAGGCGGCGCAACGACGGTTCCCGCACATACGCTCTATGACATTGTTCGCAAACTGCCTGATGGCTCCAGCATCGAACTCGCCAGCGGCGCAGGCGATACTACGCTGCAAGTGAAGGCGGGCAAATCCACTTTCCGTCTCGGCTGTCTGCCGACCGAAGATTTCCCCCGCATGGGCAGCGCTGATAAATTCGCCTATAGCTTCAAACTGCCCGCGGCTGATCTGCGCACGCTGATTGACCGCACGCGCTTTGCGATTTCCAACGAAGAAACCCGCTATTACCTGAACGGGATTTATCTGCACGCAACCGAAAACGAAGGCGTGGCGGTGCTCCGCGCGGTGGCGACTGATGGCCACCGTCTGGCGCGCTTCGAAATGCCGCTGCCGGAAGGTGCGCGCGATATGCCCGGCGTGATTATTCCGCGCAAGGCCATCAACGAAATCCGTAAGTTGATTGACGAAGCCGGCGACAGCATCGAAATCAGCCTGACCGACAACAAGTTGAAATTCAGCTTCGACCACATCACGCTGACGACCAAGCTGATCGACGGTACCTTCCCCGATTACGAACGCGTCATCCCGAAAAACAACGACAAGGTGCTGGAGGTCAATCCGGCGCTTCTTGGCAGTGCGGTTGACCGCGTGTCGACGATTTCGAGCGAGAAATCGCGCGCTGTTAAACTCACCCTCGGCGGCAAGACGATGACTTTGTCGGCGAACTCGCCCGACAGCGGTTCGGCGTCCGAAGAAATTGAAATCCTGTTCAATGCAGGGCCGATGGAAATTGGTTTCAACTCCGCATACCTGATGGACGTCACGAAGCAAATCGAAGGCGATGGCTGCCGCATGTCGTTGTCCGATCCTGCATCGCCGACGATTATTCAGGACTCCAGCGACGCCTCGTCGCTCTACGTGCTGATGCCGATGCGCGTATAAACCATATGCCGCAGCGATCATTTAAACGGCCCCTCAGGGGGCCGTTTCTTTTTTCTGCTCTTCGTCTGCTTTTATCTGCGCGCTTGCATAAGCTATAAGTGTTTTCACGACCGCAAGCAGGCAGGCACCTCACAGAAGACTATGGGTCGCCATTGTCGCCATAGTTCCCACGAAGCCGCTGATGACAACGAGCTCCAGCCAGTAAAAAGCCATCATGTCAAAAGGACGCCATGTCCCGTCAAGAACAAGTGCCAGCGGAAACAGGTTGAACAAAACCAGAAGCGTATCGTGAAGTTTCAATTTCATATGGGCAGTCTAAACAAAAAAGGGCGGCTGTCACAGCCGCCCTTTAGTTTTCGCTCTGGTAAAATCAAAGTTCGAAATCACCGCCGCGGCGACCGAAGTCAACCTTGCGCGGCGGCAGGTTCGGGTAAAGGTTGGAGCTTTCAAGCGCGCCTTCTTCGTAGCTTCTGGTGCCATCCACGATCAGCACGGGCGGCATTCCGCCAAGGGCGCTGCCTTTGGTTTCTTCGGCAACAACCCCGACAAGTTTCAGCGCGACGTTCATATCGCGTGCGGTTTCATGCAGTTTGATGTAACCGGGCAGTTCATTGATGTCAGCCGCGGCGAAGGACGTAAACGTCGTCGAAATCGGCAGGCCGAGTTTTTTAATGGGCGTATAAAGGGCTTCGCCATCGCGACCGACCTGCGTCAGGGAGTCGATAATCAGCGGGTTGCGGTTTTCAGGCTTGCGGCCTGTTTCGCGCTCGACATGGTGTTCGAACTGGGCAAAGTCCTGCTCCAGCATGCGGGGCATGCTGGCGGAAACCATATTAAAGATCTCGTCCAGTTTTTTGAGCTGAAGTTCCGGACGGCGCGGGTCATCCAACGCGGGCTCGATAAGAGCGCGGATACGGTCACCAACGGGTTTCTTTTGTTCATCGGACATAGCTTGCTCCCGGCAAATCTTTATTGTTGGCCTTGTAAGGCTTGGCCTGAATTTCTTGATTTATGCAGTATATACGTTTTCATATTTTTAATAAATTGTTAATTTTATTTCCCGTCTATTACATAAAATTTTATTTCAAAATCAGGTTTGAAATTGGCTTTTCCCTTTGAAAACATTATAAACGGTAAAGGGAAGAAAAACGTGCCGTTGCGCCTGTCCAAAATCAGTTTAACAAGTTTCCGTAACTATGAGGCGCTGCGACTCGAAACCGGCGGCGCCCTGCAAATCGTCATGGCTGGCCCCAACGGCGCGGGTAAAACCAACATCCTTGAGGCCGTCAGCCTTCTGGCCCCCGGCAAGGGCCTGCGCGGGGCAGAACTGGACGAGCTGATCTCCCGTGATGCGGGTACGGATGCCCGTTGGGCTGTCGCGGCGGAGCTGGAAAGCATGGCCGGCTTTTCCCTGCGTCTCGGCACGGGGCTTGAACGCAAGGCAGGCGGCGCGGCGCGGCGGGTGATCCGCCTCAATGGCAGGGAAGTCAAAGGTCAGCGCCACCTGTCCGAACATGTCGCCGCCGTCTGGCTCACGCCGCAGATGGACAGGATTTTCACCGAAGGCGCGGCGGCGCGGCGCAAATTCCTTGACCGGCTGGTGTTTGCCTACGCACCCGACCATGTCACGCATCTCAATCGCTATGACAAAAACCTGCGCGAAAGGCTACGCCTGCTGACCGATATGCGCACGCCTGATCCGCGCTGGCTCGATACGCTTGAATCGCAAATTGCGGCTGACGCCGTATCGATTGCGGCGGCGCGCGCGCATCTTCTCGCACGCCTATCGCATCATTTGCATGAACTATCGCAGCTGCAAACGCTTTTCCCCGCGCCTGCGGTTCGTCTGGTATGCGGCGTTGCCGCTGCGCTTGAAAAACATCCGGCGCTCGCTGTGGAACAATCGACAGCAGAAACCCTGCGCGCATCACGCATGACGGACGCCGCGGCAGGGCGCACCGCAGCAGGCACACACCGCGCCGATTTTGCCGTGCGCTACGCCGCAAAAGATATGCCCGCAGACCAGTGTTCAACGGGCGAGCAGAAAGGTCTTTTGCTTTCGATTGTTCTGGCGCATGCCTTGATGATGCGGGCGGAGAAGGGCTTCGTGCCGCTGCTGCTGCTCGACGAAGTTGCCGCGCATCTGGATGATGACCGCCGCGCGCAGCTGTTCGCGCATTTGCAGACGCTGGGCGGGCAGGTCTGGCTGACGGGTACGGAGGCCGCGCTGTTTGGCGCGCTCAAAGACGCGGCGGTTTTTATGATCGATAGCGGTCATGTTCTTTCCGCTTATTCTTCTCTGCGTGAAGCGGGGGCGCCGTGAATATTTTTTCCGGCAGCGGGTTTGATGTCTTTATGCTCGGCAGTGGCTGGGCGTGGTTTTCGCTTGTCTCTGCGGTTTTTTCAGCGGGTTTCTATCTGGTGAACCAATACTGGCGCATGCCGGGCGATTTTCTGGTTTTCACCATGCGCATCATGATTGTGGTCTTGATGACGCCGTTTGTGCACACATTGGCCTGGCCTCAAAACCCTATGTTTTATGCGGCCGTTGCGGTGACGGTGATGGTGGGGACAAGTTCAGACGTGCGTACCTTCAACGCAAGCGCAAAATTTGGTGCCGGCATGGTGTCGCGTCTGATGCCTGTCACGGTATTAATCGCGTTTTTCCTCTGGTTTGTGGTGCGTCCCGCGTTGCTATTCGAATATCTGGCGCGGCCATGGCTGACGCTGGGGGTGCTGGTGTCGCTTGGCGCCTGCGTCTATTTCGCCATGCGCCTTAACCGCTGCGAAGTATCGCGCAGCGCCATGGTTTACATGGCCCCCGCCCTCACGGGCTACACAATCACTACCGTGCTGAATAAATACGCCATGGATTTTGGCGCGGGTGCGGATGATTTTTCGGGAGTTGTTCTGGGCTATATGTACGTGCAGTCGTTGATTGCGCTGGCGCTGGTCGGGCCTTATATCCTGTGGAAACGCCGCGGCAAACCCGCGCCGCTGGTGCAGACCGTGCCCACAGTGCCCGCAGCGCCTGTGCTGCAAATGAAGCCGCTGCTGGCGGCATCCTTTGCGGCGGCGGTGGTATGGATTTCGCACATGGTTTTTAAAAACTATGCCATGGCCTATTCCGAAAGCCCGTCCTATCAGGCTGCAATCAACCTGACGGCACCTGTGATGATTGCGGCGGTTTACCGCATCGTCGGCCATCGCGAAGAGACCGACGTGCGCGCGGGCATGGGGATTGTTGCCGCCGCGCTGCTGCTGGTTTTTGTGACAGCGTTTAAATAGGTTTGCGCGCGTGTGTCGCGTCCTTGTTTCCTGCCTCGCGTGGGCCCTTTGGAAAGGCGATTTTTAAATAATATGAAAACAAAACACCGCAATTATGCGCATGCTATAGAAAATAAAACCTGCCCGGAAAGCCCCCTTGATAAAGCACGGCAAGATGGGCTTAAAACAATCTAAAACTTTGATTTTTTTAAAAATTAGGTGCATATTAGACATCGATTTTTCCAGCAAAATTTGCTAGGGTTATGAATAGAAAATCATGCACGCATGACAGAGGATAAACACATGACGGAGACGGCCAAAAAGCCCGACAAGCAGGCTGCTGTCGATGATTACGGCGCGGATTCAATCAAGGTTCTGAAAGGCCTCGACGCGGTGCGCAAGCGCCCCGGTATGTACATCGGCGATACCGATGATGGCACCGGCCTGCACCACATGGTCTACGAAGTCGTCGACAACGCCATCGACGAAGCTCTTGCCGGCTATTGCGATGGCGTGGATGTCACGCTCAATGCCGATGGCTCCTGCACGGTACGCGACAACGGCCGTGGTATCCCTGTCGAGATCCACAAAGAAGAAGGCGTCAGCGCTGCCGAAGTGATCATGACCCAGCTGCACGCGGGCGGTAAATTCGACCAGAATTCCTACAAAGTTTCCGGCGGCTTGCATGGCGTCGGCGTTTCGGTTGTGAACGCGCTGTCTAAAACGCTCGACCTGCGCATCTGGCGCGATGGCAAAGAATGGTACATGCGTTTCATCCATGGCGTGGCCGAAGCGCCGCTGAAAGCCGTGGGCGAATGCCCCAAGGACAAGACGGGTACCGAAGTGACGTTCCTGCCGTCCGAAGAAACTTTCACGATGGTGGAATTCAACTTCACCACGCTGGAACACCGTCTGCGCGAACTGGCGTTTCTGAACTCCGGCGTACGTCTGACGCTGATCGACAACCGCAAAAAAGAAACCAAGAAAGCCGAATTCATCTACGAAGGCGGTCTGATTGCTTTCGTCGGCTTCCTCGACCGCTCCAAAAACGTGCTGCATAAACCGCCCATCTACGTGAAGGGCGAACAGGACGGCATCACCGTCGAAGTCGCCATGGAATGGACGGATGCCTATCACGAAGATACTGTCTGCTTTACCAACAACATCCCGCAGCGCGACGGCGGTACACACCTCTCCGGTTTTCGTGCGGCGCTGACGCGCACGATCAATACCTATGCGGAGCGCACAGGGCTTCTTAAAAAAGAAAAAGTCGATCTGACGGGCGAAGACATGCGCGAAGGCCTGACCTGCGTTGTTTCCGTCAAAGTGCCGGACCCGAAATTCTCCAGCCAGACAAAAGACAAACTGGTTTCCAGCGAAGTGAAACCGGTGGTCGAAAGCGTTCTTGGTCAGCAGCTGGCCGACTGGTTCGAAGAAAACCCGGGCGAAGCCAAAAAAGTCGTCGGCAAAATCGTGGAGGCCGCGACGGCTCGCGAAGCCGCCCGCAAGGCGCGTGAACTGACGCGCCGAAAAGGTATTCTCGATGTATCCTCCCTGCCCGGCAAACTGGCGGATTGTTCCGAAAAAGACCCTGCGCTCAGCGAATTGTTCATCGTCGAAGGGGATTCCGCCGGCGGTTCTGCCAAACAGGCGCGTAACCGTAAAAACCAGGCCATCCTGCCTCTGCGCGGTAAAATTCTGAACGTCGAGCGTGCGCGTTTCGACCGCATGCTCAGCTCCGCCGAAATTGGCACGCTCATCACCGCCCTTGGCACCGGCATTGGCCGTGACGAATTTAAGGTCGATGATTTGCGCTATCACAAAATCATCATCATGACTGACGCGGACGTCGACGGGTCCCATATTCGTACGCTGCTGCTGACGTTCTTCTACCGCCAGATGGCAGAGATTATCCATCGCGGACACTTGTATATCGCCCAGCCGCCGCTTTACAAAGTCAAGCGCGGCAAAGGCAACGAGCGTTACGTCAAGAACGATGCTGATCTTGAAGAGTATCTTATCGATAGTGCAATCGAAGATTTACGTTTCCACGTGTCGTCGGGCGAAGTTGTCGCCGGTAACGACCTTAAACGCACCCTTGGTATCGCACGCAGCATCCGCCAGAATCTGGAACCGCTGATTGACCGCATCGGCCACCAGCATGTGGTTGAACAGCTGGCGGCGGCGGGCGGTTTTGACCCTGAAAAACGTACGCAGGAAACCGCCACGCGCGCAGCGCAGCGTCTGGATGCCGTATCGCCGTTCTATGAACGCGGCTGGAAAGGCGAAGCGCTGGAAAGCGGCGGCTTTGTGTTCAGCAAAACGGTGCGCGGCGTTGAAACCCGCATCGAGGTCGGCGTTGACCACCTGAACGGCCACGACGGCCAGCGCCTTGCCAAAACGCAGGAATTTTTTGCTGAATTCTTCCCCGCTTCCGGCGCGTTGATTGCCGCCGAGGGCAAGGATATCGCCGTTCACGGCCCCTATGACCTTTACACCAAGGTGATCGAATCCGCGAAAAAAGGCCTTACCATCCAGCGCTACAAAGGTCTTGGTGAGATGAACCCCGAGCAGCTGTGGGAAACCACGCTCGACCCCGATACCCGCTCGCTCCTCCAGGTGAAAATCGACAAGGACGATATGGCGTCGGAAATTTTCTCGACCCTTATGGGCGATATCGTCGAGCCGCGCCGGGATTTTATTCAGGAACACGCCCTCGAAGTCCAAAACCTCGACGCCTGACAATCGCCGAGAGCCGCGGCTCGCAGCCTTTTGTCAGCGCGCATCGCGCGTAATAGAGGGTTTTCGCGTCAGAAATCCGATTTGGGCGCGGCGCCTGAAACTGTTGGCGCAGCGGGTTTGATGCGCTGGTGCGCAGCAGTAATCAAGCTGTCGAAGGCCTTTGTCCTGATGCCCAGTTTGTCGGCAGCCGCGCTCAGGCTGTCGAGAAGATCGGTTCGCAAATTATCTATGGATTGCGACATCTCTGCACGCTGGTCCGATAACCGGCGGCGGGCGGCGTTGAATTTAGCGTTATTGGTGCCGCTGAATTCAGGGCCGAATTTGCCAAACTCCACATCTGCGACATCATCGAAGTTTTTTCGCTGCGCCGCCGATGTTGATGCAAAGTCCGCTTTTTCCAGACGGATGTTGAATTCTTTAATGGCTTCGCTGGTATCGCGCAGGCTGCGCGCGCTGTTCTGGCAGCGCTGCAGCGCGTTGAAATAGTATTTGTTATTCGCCCACTGGATATTGTTTGCGGCCTGTTCGCAGGAAATAATGGCGTAGTCGGATCTTTTACGCGCCGTCAGTCCTGCGCTCAGCGCATCTTGCAAGGCGGTTATCTTTTCCGCTTCCTGCGGCGCTGTCTTTGCCAGTGCGGGGGTTATTTCGGCGCATAGACGCGATGTCGTATCAGTGATGAAACTGTCCAGCGTGAATTGTTCACGCTGCATATCCAGCTTCGCCAGCTCTTGCTTGTAAAGCAGAACTGGCGCGCGAAAGGCATAGCCGAAAGCTTTGCGCAAATACCCGCCTGCGCGCGCGGCGATACCGCCTTCGGGCACGGAGGTTTTTAAATCTTCGATTTTGCTGCTGGCGGCCATATAGGCACCACGCGTTTCGACCGCTTTTTGTTGCAGCGGACCGATTCGCTCATGCCATTGTTCTATAACGGTATTTATCTGTTCCATACCATCCCGCAGTCAATCATCATGACCACAGTATAATCGGGCTTGGTGAATAATATGTTAAAAATAAGGTGTCAGGGCTTCGGCCAGCGGCTGTACGGCGTCACCGAAAGACTGGCATTTTTATAGCGCAGGTCTTCGGTAACCTCTGTCCCCAGCCACGCGGGACGGCTGAAATTTTCAGCGCTGTGGCTCAATTCAATTTCTGCAACGACCAGCCCCTGGTTTTCACCGGCGAAAACATCAACCTCGAAAACCTTGCCTTCGTGCGGCACACGGTATCTTGTTTTATCAATCGCACCCGGCAGGCAGATTTTCAGCAAGGCTTCGGCATCCACCTTGGGTATAGCGTATTCGAATTCGGGTGTTTCGAGCGGCGCGTCCGCGGGCGGCTGTCCCTTGATGGTCAGGAACGCCTTTTCCCCCGCAATGCGTACGCGCACGGTGCGTTCCGGCTCGCGCGACAGATAGCCCTGCACATAGCGCGTGCAGTCTTCGGCGTTTTCGCGCCAGCTGTCGCCGATGACCAGAAATTTACGCTCGATTTCAACAGCCATAATTTTAGGCGGCCGCTTTGTCTTTGGTGTTTTCAGCGGATTTTTGCGCCGCCGGTTCGCCGCGCATGAAATGCTTGCGGCACAGCGATACATACATATCGTTGCCGCCAATCGCAATTTGCGCGCCTTCGCGCACCACATCGCCTTTGCTGGTGACGCGTGCCGTATGCGTTGCCTTGCGCCCGCACCAGCATATCGTTTTGATTTCTTCAAGGTTGTCGGCAAAGCGCAGTAACGCCTCCGACCCTGGGAAAAGCTTGCCCATGAAATCGGTCTTGAGGCCATAACACATAACGGGAATATCAAGATCATCAACAATACGCGCGCATTGCATGACCTGTTCGGGCGTCAGGAACTGCGCTTCGTCAATCAGGACGGCATCGACTTTTTTGTCTTCATGCGCTTTGTGCACAAGCCCATATACATCCGTATCGGTGGCAAAGGTTTCCGCATGCAGATCAAGGCCGATACGCGCGGTGATTTTACCGTTGCCGAAACGGTCATCGATTTTAGCGGTCAGCGCCATGGGGTTCATGCCGCGTTCAAAATAATTGTAATGCGCCTGCAAAAGCTGCGTCGACTTGCCCGAATTCATGGCGGCGAATTTGAAATACAGCGATGCCATCGGCGTTTTCTCCCCTGCGCGGATACGGTATGAATGTGATGCCGTATCCTAACAAACCGCACCTTCCGCGCAAAGCGGCTATCGCAACCAAAATAAAAAACGCAATTATTGTATAAGATTATTTTGCAGCTTATTTCACCGGCGGGCGCGGCAGGAAAAGAAGGTCGAAACGCTGGTTGTTCAGCGATTCAGAAAAGACCAGGCCGTTGCCGCAGGTTTCTGCATAGGCCATGTGTCCGCCGCCCAGTTTGGAGGGTGGCTGGCGCAGGGTTTTGACATGTGAAACCGGCACCAGTGCGCCTGTTTTCGGATCAGCGGCCAGCTTTGCCGTATTCGCATCATCAAAGGCAAAGATATAGGATCCGGTTGAATCGCTTTCCTTGGTGCCGAGCGCAAAGGCGATATAAAGCGCACCTTCCTTCGCGAAAATCGAGGCCCCGTTAATTCTCACCAGTCCCGCATCAATACGCGGAAGGTCTTTTTCATCCAGTGCCGTGCCCAGATAACGCCAGCTGCGTCCATGGTCGCCCGAGGCGAGCAAGATAACGCTATTTACAGTATCTTTGCCCTGCACAAAGGTCGATAGCGACATGACCAGAACGCCGTCAATCGAAACAAGGCTTGGCCGTGCGTAGAAATAGATATTGGCGAGATCAGGATGCAGGCCGTTGAGATAAGCGCCGCTCACCATGCTGCCGAAGGGCTCGGGCGGGATGCCGGGCTTTGCAGAGAAAACCCACTCCTCCCGCGACCAGCTTTTCAAATCGGTCGGATTGCTGGAGGTGCGCATCACAATCACGCTGTAAAGCCGTGCGAGAGGTACCGAGCCGCTCCAGAAATAGCGGTAGGCATAGGCTTTCCATTCACGTCCCGCGTCGGCAGGGTCGTAAACAATGCCCGCCGTTTCCGCGCGCCAGACGCCGCTGGCCACAGGCGTTTTCAAATCGGGGCCGATCAGCGTTTCGAGGCGGCCTTCGAACAGAATGCCCAGCGGTGCCCATGCTTTGCAGTCCTTATAACTGACAGCCAACGCGACGTTTGTGGCAAACAAACCACCCTCGACTTCATAGGCATTGGTCACGGTCATCAGACTGGTTTTGCCGTCACTTGCGATGGCAGGGTCAAACACGCCGCGCGATGCGGGGTTGGTGATGACGCGCAGCATAGAGGGCTGCGGCTCGTTGTTGCGAGGGCTGAAGCCGACAAAGATCAGATAATAGATGGTATAAAGAATGAACAGCGAGCCGACCACGACCACGATTTTCAGCGGGAACGGGATATCGTCGAAAATTTCCCGGGCTGTACGTTTTTCGTTCTGCGCTACGCTCATATCTGCCTCGTCGCTCAGGCTGCGGGGGGCAGATCCATTTCAAGGATAGCCATGTTGAAGTCGTAGGAAACATCGCCCTCGTCTTCGTCGCGGTAAATCACGCCGATGAATTCATCGTTCAGCATTACCTCGACGGAATCGCCGGCTTCCTTGCGCGGGGACAGACGAATGTTGCGGTTGCCGAATTTCTCCTGCAGGTATTGCTGAAGGCGGCTGATTTCCGATTTTTGCATGATATGTCTCCGCGGTGTTAAATGTCGGGATGATTGTACCCTGCCCGTCCGCTGTTTTAAATCCTAAATGTGTCAAAGGTATAGCCTAAATACCGTTGACATAAATATGAAATCCGCTTTAATGCGTTTCAAATCACCAAAACCGACGGAACAGCCTATGCAGCCCGCCAGCCATAAACCCGTTTTCGATGCCGCCGCCCTGCCCTGGGCCGCGCTCTCGGCGGCCGCGGCGCGCAGCGATGCCGCGGCATTTGAAACGCTCTGGCAAGACCATAAACGGCCGGAACAGGCGCGTGCCTCCGCCGTGCGCACACTGTTCACGGGGGCCTGCGCGCGCGGGGATGTCATGCTGGCGCAGTGGGTACAGCAGCAATATCCGCAGCATATCGACGCCAAAACGCTCAAGGATGCGGGGCGCAAAGCCATCGCAGATACACAGATGCCGGTGTGGGATTATTTGACGGGTCTTCTGGACACGCTGCCCGCTGGTCCTTCCGTCTATGCCGAACTGTTTCGCCCGGCGCTTGAATCCGCCCCGCTGCAGGTCATTCAGAAAATCTATCCGCATGTCACGGCTGCGCTGTCCGATTTTATGTATGTGCCTGTGCTGGGCGGTAATATGCCCGCCCTTGTCTGGGTGACAGAAACCTGCCGGATGAAAGGTCTTCTTTCGCAAGACACGCTCGACAAAGCGCTGCGGCTGGCGGTCGACCGCGCAAAAACGCCTATGGCCAGCTGGCTTTTGCGCGCAGGAGCCGATGCGGGCGCTTTCGCCGATGCGATGGTGCATCCGGCCGCGCAGCAGGCCGCGCAGGACGGCGGCGCGCTGCTGGAACTATTGGTGCGTGCAGGCCTTCATCCGCGCAAGGCTATAGCAGCGGTCGCAGATGATGCGCCGCTTGCCGCACGGATTGCTGAGGCGGCAGCCGAAACCGCTGCGCATCATCTTGCGGTTTTGCAGGGGCATTGCGGCCAGCCGCCGGATGCGCAAAAGCTGCGCGCACGTGCCCCCGCCGCGGGCATGACCGCCCTGCACTACGCCGCCGAACACCGCATCCTTGCGATGATTGACAGGGCCATTCCTGCCGCCGCGGATTTTGCCCAAAAAAACGTCCGCGGCGAAACCGTGATGGAGGTGCTGGCGCGCCGTGATGACGTCGCCGCTTTCTTCGCGCCCGCCGCATGGAAAGGCCAGACCGAAAAACTCGCCGCGGCGCTTACCCTGCTGCCGCCGGAGGCTATGAGCGCCGAGATGCGCGAAGATATTCAGCGCAAAGCCGAACAAGCCACCCTCGATGACATCATTCCGCTTACCGGTTTCAAACTCAAGCGCCGCCCAAGTCTTTGATTTAAAACAAAAAATGATTGATTGACATAAAGATGGTGCCTCTTTACGATAAAGCATCTTTTCTTTGTAGAATCAAATAAATGGGCACAGCCCCGACAGGAACGGACGCCAGGACATGACGGCAGCGCCTTCAGATCCGAATTCTTCCCAAGCCGCACTTGAAAACGAGCTGCGACAGGCCGTGCTCGATGGCGATATGGCGCGCGTCGAAATGCAGGCTTTCAGCGCGCCCCTCAGCGACGATTTCCGTTTTGAACTGATTGGCGGTATTATTGCCGCTGCCGATGCAGCGCCGCTGGTCAAACGCTTGCTGGATGATGCGGGCGATGATGTGACGCCGACGGCCTACGTCAACTATCTTGCCAAAGCGTCGGAGCAAGGGCATCCCGCTACAACAATCCTGATGCTGGAAAAATGCACGGTGGCAGGTATTGCGGAATCCGAAGGCCTCGCGCGGATCGTCAAGAATGCGCCCGAAGACAAAATAGCCGCGCTTGCCGCCGCCCTGCAGCAGGAATATCCGGACAAGGTTATTGTGCCGAACATGATGCTGATGGCGGCCACGGAAAAGAAATATGGCGCCGTCGATGCGCTTCTGGATATCCCGCTGCCGGCGGGACAAAACCAGCATGGCAGCATCATGATCATGATGCTGATGAACGCCCGCGACGAAGAATTCGCAGACCGCAAGCAGGATTATATCGCGATGATGTCGCGCCTCATCGACCTCTGCGCGGAGAATGAAGAAAAATCCCTCTCGATGCTGATGATGCTGGTGGTTTATAAGCTGCCGGAGGAAAAGGAATACCCCGAACTTCTTGAAAAATTCATCGATGCCGGCGCCGACCCCTTCGCGCTGAAAGGCGAAGCCAAGCGCTTTCTCACCGCGAAGTTCACCGAGCTGGACGATACCGCGCGCGCCGATACATGGCGTCAGCGCTTTGATAAATGGCAGCAGGCCTATACTGAAAAACACCGCCATATTTTCGATGCGCTGTTCGGGCAGGATTTCCGCGCGCAGGATCTTTTGCAAACCGCCACCGAAAAAGGCGATACGGGCCTGCAGCTGGCCACCAAGGCGCGGCGTTTACCAGAGGTTATGCGTGCCCTGACGCGCGGCGGCCAGATTGCGATGGATGATCTTTTTGCCGAAACGCGCCACAGCGACAGCGTTATTCACCTGGCCATCGACCGCGAAGACGCCGCTGTCCTGCTGGCGCCGGATTACTGGGCGAAGAAAAACACCGATATTCTTTCCAGTCTCGAAAGCCGTCTCAGCGATGATCGTAAAAAATGGATAGATATGGATGCCATCGCCGCGCAGGTCGAACATTTCCGCCTGCAAAACGTGGCAGACGATGTAGGCGCACAGTTCCGCCTGCGTCCGCGCTTCGGGTAGGGGTGGCGGACGATGACGGCAGGAAACGACAACCAACCGCAAAATCCAGACGCTCTTTGGAAATACTGGTTCGATCTGAAATCCTCGGCACGGACGGGGCAGTGGGAAATTCTGCGCCATCAGCTCGCCTACGAGCCGGAAAAACCTTTGCCGGCGCATCCTTTTACCATCGAAATTTTTCATGCCGCCGTGAACGCGGGGCAAAGCGATATTCTTGAAACGCTTTTCGAACGCGGGTTTTCGCTGGATGCTGAAACCCTTGGCGAAACCATCAAACGCGTGGCCTTGTTTTATGCCGACAGCGCCGCCAGTGTTGTACGCGCCATCCGCACGCACAAACCCGATGCGCCGACGGACGACGCGGCGATTGCCGCCGCCGCCAAGGGGCGGCTGGATGCGCTGCGCGCGCTTGCCGATGCGGGTGCCGATGTGCGGGCGGGCGACAGCGCGTTTTTTGTGGCGCTTTATTCCGGCCAGCCGGCTGCCATGCATTATTTGCATGAAAAGGGGGCCAATCTTTATCACCCCGCCATGATTGCGGCGCAATATGGCCGCCGCGGTGAATTGCCTGCCGAAAAAGCTGCTATCGCGATTGCGGTTTATCACGATCTTCTGGCAGCGGATAACGAAGGGGCGGCGTTTTTATACGCGGCCTCCGGCTCTCCGCCCGCGAACATCACCGATTTGCGCGAAAATGTGGCGGGGGATGCGGGCGGTGTCTATACCCGTTTGCAACTGGCAGTGCGGGCGGGGCAGTGGGGCGATGTCTTGACGGCAGTCAAAGCGGATAAAAGCCAAACCCTTCGCGCCGATGATTTTCTGGCCGTGGATGCGGGCGGGCAGCGTGCATTTGATATTCTGGCTGCGCAGGGCAAACTGGCCGCGCTGTTCGATAGCGCCCTTTGGTACCGCGCGCCGCAAGAAGCCGAAAAGCTTTATGCCGCAACAGAAGATTTCCGCGCCAAGGGCGCCTGTGATTTCACGGCGCTGGTCGCCGACATGCATCGTCATGAAATCGCCGATTTGACGCCGCCCGAAGATTCTTTCCGCCTCGCAAGGCGCCGCAAACCATGACCGGCGCGCAGGACAAAAACGGCGGCACCCCGCCGCAAAATCTTTTGCGTGCCGCGCTGGAGGGGGATATCGCACAGGTGCGCCGCTTGCTTGCCGCAGGCGTCACGCCCGAAGCCGACAGTCAGGAAACCGCCGAAGTTCTGCGCCGCGCCGAAAACGAACAATCGCCACACGCAACCCTGCGCAAAGGGCTTCTTGAAACACTGGTCCTGCACCAGCAGCACGGACGTATCAACGCGGCGATGTATCTGGCGGCCTATAACGGCTTTGACGGCATCGTCGACCATTTCCTGCAAAAATCCGCGCATGACCCTTTGACATTGAACGTGGCGCTTTTTGCCGCTGTGCGCGCGGGGCATCAGGCGCTGGCCGAAAAGTTGCTGGATGCGGGGGCGGATGCCGCATTTAAAAACGGCCTGCCGCTGCGCGCCGCGATTGATGCCGGCAGCGAAGATATGCTGCGTATGCTGCTCGCACGCGGTGCACCCAAGGCGGAGGGGCTTTGCTACGCGGCGTCGCGCGGGCATATCGTCATGACGGCAATGCTTTTGGACCGTGATGACGATGTCAGGCCAGCGCTTGAAAAGATATGCCACACGCTGTCCGACAAACGCGCGCTGCCCGATGGTCTTCAGGTGCTGGATACGCAATCGGCTGCCGATATGCTGCTGGCGCTCGCAGAAGCGCGCGGCGACGATATGCCGCATCTGCTAACATGGTTTGCCTTCACCGCCGCTCGCGAAGGGGCGGGCGCGATCGTCGAAGTCATCGCGCGCCATCCGCGCTTTACCGAAATGCCTGCCGAGAATAAACGCGACTTTTTTGATGTGCTGACGCCGGTTTTATATAGCGGGCTTCGCAAGATGTCTCATGCCGACGCCCCGCGCACGCTGGAGGTTTTGCTGGCTGCGGGCGGCGCACAAAGCGTGCTGGAAGAGGCGATAAGCCATGGCGAAGCCGAAACAGTTATTGCGGCCATCCGCGCGGGAGCTGATGCCCGCCGCGACCGTGCCCGCGCGCTCAAGCGGGCGGAAACGCTTGCGCTGCAAAACCCGCGGCAGACCGAACGTCTGATTTTGCAGGACGTGCAGCTATCGATTGCCGCGCAAAGCGTGCTGGATGAAAAAAGGGCAGGGGCCGCCCTATCGGCGGCAGATCCTGCGGATATGCTGGCGCAGCTGCGTGCGCGCGGCGGGCAGCAGGATTCAAGCGGGCTCATGTGCGTGATTGCATCGGGAAAAGCCGAGCAGCTGGCCGCGCTTCTTCATAAAACACCGCTGGCGTTTACAGCGGCGGATTTTCTGTCCACCGACAAACACGGCTATAGCGCACTCGACCGCCTTTCGGATCAAAAGGCGGAAAGCTGGCTGTTTTCCCCGCTTTTGTGGCGCGCGCGGCAGGATGAATATTTGCAGCTGTGGCACGGTTTGCCCGAAGAGTGGAAACACGCGCAGGCGGCGCATCACGATGCGCTGATGCGCACGCTCGATGTCGCGCGCCAGCAAGACGCGCTGCAACAAAAAGCGGATGCGCATGATTTCCGTTTGCCGCAGCGCCGCAAAGGCGGCCAGACGCCGCCGCGTCCCTGAAAAATTCAAAAACTCTTTGTAAACAGCGGATTGCCTGCGGTGGCGGCTATTGACGCTCCCGCCTGTTATGTCTAGGCTGAATAAGCAAAATCCAATCATTGAAAAGATCATGTCCGGTAAAGACCCGTCGCATGACGGCAAAAACAGCAAGAATTTCCTCACGCGCAGTTTCTACAGCGCGCGCGATGGCTTGCGCAAAACCGGCATGGTTATTCAGGCTGGCAGCGTTGAAAAGGCGCTGATTTTCGCCTGCACGCACGGCCATGATACGTCTGCCGCGTTTTTGCTGGCCTCCGGCGCCAATGCGCGCTGCCAGTCTTCGGCGCCGATGCGCGCGGCGGCTGCGGCGGGCCATACCTCTACCATGAAACTTTTGATGCGCTATGGCGCCAAAGCCGATGACGACGGCAGCACCGCGCTGCACGCCGCGATTGTCGCGGGCCAGCGCGAAGCCATGCGGCTTTTGATTGCGCACGGCGCCGATGTGCACGCGCAGGACGATAAAGCCGTGCGCATTGCTGCGGGCCTGAACAACATGCGCATGATGGAAGACCTTATCCGCGCCAAGGCTGATCTCAACGCCCGCAATGGCGAGCCGCTGCGCATTGCCGCGTCCAAAGGACACGAACATATCGTGCGCCTGCTGGCGATGTCGGGCGCTGATGTGACGCAGGACGACCATGCCGCGCTTTACTGGGCATGCCGCAACGGGCATAAAAACGCGGTCGAAGCGCTTCTTGCCGCGGGCAGCGACATGAACGCCCGCAACGGTTTGATGCTGGATGTCGCGGCGGCCTTTGGCCATGTACGCGTGCTTGAATTCCTGCTGCAAAAGGGCATGACGGTGCCTGATGACGGCGGCCTTGCCCTCAAATGGGCGCGCCAGAACGGGCAAGAAGAAACCGCCGCCGTCCTTGAAAAACATATCGCCGCCCAAAAAGCCGCGCGTAACGATGTTCCCGCCGGCCCTGCCGCCGATAGTCCAGCCGACAACCTGCCGCCCCCGCCGCCGCGGGCTGGCGGATTTGCGCCGGGGCGATAATCATGACCGGCAAACGCTCAAGTTTTAATGCTGCCGGTCATACCGGACAGTCCACGAAAAACCGTGATGCACGGCTAGATGCCGCGCGCCTTGGCGATATGGTGCGGGCAGGCGATGACGATGCCGCTTTTGCCGCGGCGGATGCCGCCGAACCGGGCAGCCAGTTGCCGATGCTCATGGCGATTGCCCGTGATGCGCAGACACCGGACAGCAATATCACGGCGCGCATGCGCGCGCGCTTTCCGTGGCTGGATTTCTGGTATGACCATGATTTCGTGCGTCCGCTTTTTGACGGTACGGCCAGCGGGGGTGAACGCTGGTTCGAAAACACCCGCATGACCCCGCGCGATCGGGATGACGGGTTTATTATCAAGGCGGCGCTGGTGTCCGACCACGCGTCGTCCATGGTGCCTTATCTCATCGATCTGGGCGAGGTAAACCTCAACACCCGCAACGACAGGCCGGTGACGCTGGCCGTCGTATTGGGCAAGGCGGACCTGCTGCCGCTGCTTGCCGAAAGCGGCGCAGACCTGTTTGCAAACGACAACGAAGCGTTTCGTCTTGCGCGCGCGCAAAGCAGCTTTGATGTGTATACGGCCCTGCACGGCGCCGCGCGCGAGGCGCAAAAGATCAGCCAGAAAAAACTGATGCTGCGCACGCCGCAAGGTATCCGCCTTGCGGATTTGCGCAGCGGCGACGATGAAACAGGCCTACATCTGGCGGCCAAAGCGGGGATGATGCCGCTGCTGCTGCGGCAGGATATTCTATCCGGCCTTTGCGCCGCCGATTTCCTGAGGCCTTCGTCAACCGGCGCGACAGCGGCGGGGGTGATGGCGGCTCTGGGGCAATTTGATACGCTGTTTGATGAACGTCTCTGGCTCGGCCGGTATGACGAGGCGGACAAGGTATATGATTTCCTATCCCCCGAAGACCGCCGCGCGGCGTCCCACGCCTATAGCCGCCTGATGATGGGGCGCGACCTCAGTGCCGAACTTGAATCTTTCCACGCCAGTCTGCCCGATGTGCGCCTGCCGCCGCGTCCCAAAAACCCGCAGGACAAGCAAGGCCCGAAAGGTCCTGGGGGCGCGGCATGAAACCAACACCGCGCAACCCGTATAAGCCGACATTGGGCGACCGTTTCTGGCGCAGCGTCTGGCTGCCCGGACGCGAGAAAAAAGAGCTGGAAGAAGATTTCCACTATGCCGCGCTTGTCGGCAAGCTCTGGCGCGCCGAATTTCTGCTGAGCGAAAAGAAAGTCGATATCGCTTCGCGCGATAATTTCGCGTTGCGCTGGGCAGCCAACGGCGGGCATACCGGCATGCTGCAGCTGCTGTTCCGCCATGGCGGCGTCGATGTCAATGCCAAGGATGGCGAAGCGCTGATACGCGCCGTAACTGGCGGCCATCATGCCGCCGCGGCGCTGCTGCTGGAACACGGCGCCGATCCGGCACGGCAGGATTACAAAGCGCTGCGCACCGCGCACGATAAAAAAGACGAGCCGATGATCGCCATGATCCTTGCCTCTGCAAAAGAGGCGGGCAAGGTGGTGCGGGAGCTTCTGACCGCAGTGCAGGCCGAAGAAACGCCGAATAAAGCGATGGCTCATCTTTATCAAAATTATCTTGATCGTCCGTTGCCGCCTGGTGCGCGCCCGAAAGACCCGCCGCCGCGGCTGTGAGCGCGGATTTTATTTTCAACGCCACACAAAAAGAAAAAGCCCCGCCGAAACTGGCGGGGCTTTTCACTTCGCTTGTTGTTGTCAGGCGGCGAGGGCGCGCAGCGTGCAGGCCTGAACATCCTTCAGATGCGCGCGCGGCACTTTCAGCTTGCCCATGGTGCGGAGTGAAAACAGCACACCCATGAAAAAATGCGACAGCGCGTTTACATCGGCGCTGGCAGGGATTTGGCCCATATCGCGCGCGCGCGTCAGGCACAGCACATAATTTTGTTCCATCATCACCATGTAGTCTTTGAGCAGTTGGCTGACGCTGTCGTTGATGGAGGTGATTTCCAGCAGAGAATTGATGATAAAGCAGCGCGGGCCGTTTTCTTCGTCGCATTCGTCAATCACGCGCGACATCAGCGCATCCATCGCGGCGATCGGGTTTTCAGCGCTGGCCAGACGCTCCATCTCGGGGCGGACGTATTCGTCGAAATGCAGCTTCAGCGCGGATTCAAAAACTTTTTCCTTGTCGCCGAGCGCGTTGTAGACAGAGCCGAGATGCAGGCCGAGCTTGGCCGCAAGGTCGCGCATGGATGTATGTTCATATCCCTGCGCCCAGAAACTTTCCATGGCAGTATGGAGGGCTTTGTCGCGGCAGAATTCCAGTTTGCGCCCCATATGTTTTAATCTCCTCCGTGCTGAAATGAATATTTTAAAATATACCCCCGAACACCTACGCCAGCTGCGCGATATGCGCGCGCGCCATCAAGAGGGCCATGGGCGTATATAGACAGAAGCGCGTATAAATGCAATGTTTCGTAGGCTTTTCGGTATTTTCGATGTTTAAGGTTCTTTTCATAAATTGAGCATACACTCAAAGGATAAGACTAAAATGACCGCCCGCTGGGCGGGTTTGAAGATGCAAAACGAACTGACGTGCGACATGATATCGCCGGAAAACGATTTAATCGCAGATATTTAAGAGACCTCCCCGCCGCGCGTGCCTGCTGCCGGCGGTAAAATTGTTTGATAACGTCAAGGAGATGCAAACGGCATGGGACAGCTGGATAAGACCTTTAACGAAGAATCTTACGAAACCCGCGAACTGGCATGGGAACTTCAACAGCCGCACCCCGATCAGGGGCGCGTGCGATTCTTTTTAGAAAACGCGGCAGACCTGCGCCGTGCTTTGTCCCTGGCGAATATCGAAGAGCGTGACTTGCAGAAAAAGCCTGCGCTGCGGCCGCTGCATTTGCAGCGTCATCTGCAGGCCTAGACAATAAAGACGTTTATTTTTTCGCCGATGGCGGACGTATCGCCGGTTTATCGAGCGTGCCGCCCGGCGTATCCATTTTTTGGACATAGGCTTTGAATTCGGCGCGCAGTTCTTCCAGCGCGCGCTCGACGCGGCGCAGGCGTTCGATTTCTTCTTCCTGTTGGCGCGCCATATGCGCCAGCGTTTCCGTCTGCATGGCCAGCGTTTCGGCCATGAAGCGGATATCCATGCGGTCACCTTCTTCGCGGCTGTGGTAGTTGAAAATTTTGCCAAGTTCGCCCAGACGGCCGGACAGGCTGTCCTCTTCCAAAACCCACGTGGTCTTGTTGCCTTGTTTGCGAATTTGCACCATGTCCGTTTTCTCCTGCGTTGCATAATCCCGCGCCATCACCGCGCGGTCAAGCGCCTGTCCGCGCGTTATATCCATGAAAAAAGCCCCTGCCCGCAATGGGGACAGGGGCTTTTTCTTTTATCACGCTGCGGCAGCGTGATTACAAGTCATGCGAACCGTCACGGCCGGGTTTGCGCGGCGCGGGGCCTTTCGGCGGTGCCGGCGGCTTGGGCGGCGTCGCGGGGCCTTGACCGGGGAAACCGGGCATGCCGCCGAGAAGCGCGCTCATTTCGCTGCGCATATCGGTCATCAGTTCTTGCAGCGCTTGGGCGGCCTGCGGATTGGTGCGCGCAGCCTGCTGCAGGCGGTTCATTGAGGATTGTACCTGCATCAGGGTCGGCATCAGCTGCATCATCGCCTGACGCGGATCCATGCCGGGGTTTTTGTTCTGCAGGTCAAGCGCGGCATCAACGGCGCTGTTGAAGCTGTCGCTCAGTTTCTGGAACAGCGGCTGCGCGCTGCCTGTATCGGCGGCGGCGGCTTTCGCGAAAACATCTTTCAGGCGGTTCATCGCCTCTTTGACGGCATCGGGATCGGGGGGATTGAATCCGAAATTCACGGGCGTGTCTCCTTGCAAAACGGCCTCTGGCGGGCCTTGTCGTTTCTTGAATGCAAGCAGCTTACGCGCAGGAGCTGGGGAGTCAATACGAAAAACCCTCCCGTTTTGAAAGAATATTTTAAAACAGCGGGCAATAAAATTTCATGATGTGTCTTTCGGACACTCAAAACATGCTTTTTGTTGCGAAACGCGGCGCGATTGCCCAAGATACTCCCATTCGTGATTTTAATTTTGACCCGTCAATAAAACTGGAGCGCACCATGTCGCTGAAACGTTTTTTCAACCGCGCCCGCGTCGGCAGCGCAGTCGACAAACCGGGACTTGAAGGGGAAACCTATCTGACGCGCGCCG
The DNA here is from genome assembly GCA_964551435.1 of uncultured Micavibrio sp. Classification (GTDB taxonomy): domain Bacteria; phylum Pseudomonadota; class Alphaproteobacteria; order Micavibrionales; family UBA2020; genus UBA2020. The sequence continues at coordinate 259,765 of CAZKBS010000001.1, read as the reverse complement.
TTAAAACGGGCGATGTGGATACGGTGCGCGAATTTCTGGACATCGGCGCCGATCCGAATGTCAAAAACAAATCGGGCGAACTGCCGCTGCACATCGCGCTTCAGGCGCAGAACATGAAAGTGCTGCAAACCCTGCTGGAAACCGGCGCCGACATTTTCGCAAAACAGGCGGGGCTCACGCTGCGCGAACATGCGGAAAAGCTCGGCTACAAGGCGCTTGCGCGCAGCCTGCGCGAACTTGAAGCCAAAAAACAGGAAGCGATGATTGCCGCCGCAAGCGCGATGCCCATGGGCGGCATGGCGATTGCCGTGATGACGCCGGCACCGATGCGCGATGTTGTTTTGCGTGATCATGTAAAAGGTGCGGATGATGCCGCCGCATCCAAATCGCGAAAGCCCAAGGGCGGTACAACCAGCTGCGGCCCGGGCTAGGCGCGAAAAAACGCATTTTAAAAAATATTTTTTAAAACGGAACCTGCCGATTTTGACGGTGTGCGGGCAGGCAGACATCACCCGAAGCGCTACATGAACAAAGCGGGGTAAGTGATTCAAATCCGGAATCTTTGGCGCGGATATTTTTTATCATTCGATAACGAAATACCGCTTTGACTGCACAGAACGCGCCGAAATATGAAAAGCTAAAGCCTTGATTCAACGAGCGAAATATAGGCGTCGTTAACTTTTTATTCACGATGTTGTGGTGTATAATAAAGCCATCTACCAGATATAGTGTTTCGCCCGTGAAGACGAAAGGAGCTTGCGATGACGCCTCCCACTGTCACCACCGACCTTCTGGCCCATAACTTCAATCTGGATACGCCGGATCTGGCCGCGCTGCTAGGCCGCACCCGCCCCGCGGGGCTTCTCGGCCAAAGTCTCATGCATGACCTCGCCCGCGAAGGCGACACGCTCAGTGTCGAAGCTTTGTTCGATGCCGGTCTTGATATCGACCACGCCGATGACGAAGGCCGCCGTCCGCTGCACGAAGCCGCCGCCGCTGGCAAAATCGATATGGCGCAGTTTCTGCTCTCGGCGGGCGCGCTGCTTGATGCGCCCATTCATCCCTTTGGCTACACCGCGCTTTTCTGCGCCGTACAGCAGGGCCATGCCGATATGGCCGCGTACCTGATTGCACAGGGCGCGAATATCGATGTGACCGACCGTCTGACGGGGCAGGGTCTGCTGCATATCGCGGCGGCGCGCGGCGACATGCAGATGGCGGGCATCCTGATTGCCGCCGGTATTGATGTGCTGGCCGAAGATGGCCGCGGCCAGACCGCCCGCGACCACGCGGCGCGCGGTAACCACAAAACGCTGGAACGCACGCTGCTCAAAGTCATGCAGCACCACGCCATCTACGGCGGTATTTAATCTGCTCCCTCGCGCGTGCAAAGCGCGAGCCAGACGGCGTTGTTGCTATCTGCCTGCGCACGCGTCTCCGTGCTGTCCTCCGCACTTGTATAGACGGGGATATAAAGCGCGCAAAAACTAGCGGGTGAAACGTGCGCGCACCCGCTTTGCAAAATCATCATCATGCCGCAGACGATCGCGCACAGCATGCGCTTTAAAACTGTCATGGCTGTTTTCCTCCGTGCGCTTTTGCCTTTCGGATGCCGCCCCGCCGCGCCACGCGGCGGCGCCGAGTGCCCCGACCAGCAGGGCAATCGCCAGCACGGCTATCCAGCCGCTCATGCCGGTGCCCCGCCGCCGGTATTGCCGCCGTCTTTGTCATCGCCGGTGAAGGCGGTAATGACCCCGGCCAGCGACATGCCTGCGGCAATCACCGCCTCAATCTGAAATTCGCTCAGCACAATCCCAAGCGCCGTCGCCACCGATACCAGCCCCAGCCATGTCGATCTTTCACGCGCGCGCGCCAGCAGGAAATCCAGAAACTTTTTCATGTTCTCGCCTTTCTGTCAGGGGTAGGGGTTGATATTTGCGGCAGCATCGCCGCTGCCTCGGCATAAAGCGCTGGTGTGTACCAGAACGGCGGCTCCCCTGCGGGCGGGGCGCCGTTTTCGTGCCGCGTGATGGCTTCGCACAGCGCAATCATCAAGGCGGGGTCGAACATGTCCAGCCTGTCGCGACGTGACTTTTTGATATGCCGGGCGACGCTGTAAATATAATGATCCGTCGCGTTCTCGTGCGGCGGCGCCCAGCGGTTGATGATGCTTTCGACTGTGTCCAGCCCGTATTTGACGTGATACGTCAGCAAAAGCCGCATCATCGCGCGCAGGCCCCAGACAGGCGCTGTAAATTCGACAAATGACGTATCCAGCTGCACGTCTTTTTGTCCCTGCCAGCGCGTGGGAGACAGGCGGATATTGCCGGGGTTATTGTTGCGAATACCCCGTGGCATGAAAAAATGATTCATGATGGCGTCCTTGTGATGTGGCGGTTAGCTGCGCTGATGTAAAAAAAGTTCGATGCGCTGGATACCGTCGTGCAGATGGTCAATGCGCTGTTCGAGCGCTGCCAGACGCTCGGCGGTATGTTCGTGGTGGGCGATCCATTTTTCGATGTAATCGACGCGGCGGCTCAGCGACGCTGCCCACCAGACCGTGCCGACCAGGTGCGCGATCAGCGTCACGGGCAAGGTCAGCAGTGGCAGGGTTTCCATGCTCATGCGTGCTTGCTCCTCAGCCTTTGATTTCTTCGGCGCAAAGCGTTGCCGCCGCCGCGCCGCCGAACAGTCGCGCGCTGGCGCTGCCGTTCATGCGCAGGCTGCCGCTGGCGCCCGGCCCGACGCGCACGCTATAGGTATGGGCGGCGGTATCGCCGGGGCTGTGTTCGAATTCGAATCCCAGATGCAACGTTTGCGATGCATCGTCGCCCAGCGCTGTTACGGCCTGCACGGCCGCGCCGCCGTCGATGGACAAAAACGCCGTTGCCGGAAATTTACCCGATGCCGTGCAAAACCCAGAAAACCGCAGGCGCACACGGTTGGACGTGCTTTGCGGGGTTAATGTGATGCTCAGGATCTCCGTGCCTTCGCCTGCTTGCGGCACTGTATTATCGTGCGGAATCATCGCCGTCAGGCTCGCATAGGTGTTATACGCCGCATAGCGGCAGGCAATGATGCTGCCTGCGGGCAGGCCAGTCTCGCGCGTGGGGTTTGTCACCACAAACCGCGCGCCGTCGTATATCAGCAAATAGGCGCGCCCCGCACGCAAGTTTCCGCTGGCGAGCGCGCTGCCGTCATCCGTGACGATATTTTTAACCTCAAGCCCGCCCAGCGCCAGCGTTGCCGCGCCTGTGTTGTCATGCGCTGGAATTAAAACCACCATCTGACCGTTTTGATGCTGCGGCGGTGCAGGGACGGGGCTGACGGCGCAGGCGTTGACATCGCCTGTATCGACGGCAAAAGCGCATAGCCGCAGCGCCGATGTACCCTGATAGGGCAAAAACGAATTATTCCCCGCATGCAGCGCGCCCAGAATAATCCAGTCGCTGCCGTCGAAAATTTTCAGCCGCCACGGCGTGGCGCTATCGTCAAGCCATATCGTGCCTGCTTCGGCGTAGGCGGGGGCTGCGGCACCCTTGTGCTGCGTCAGCAGCGCCTTTTTACCGTCGTTGTCTTCCTGCCTGTAAACAAGGCCGCTTTTCCCCGCGCCGATGGTTGGGCTTGCCTGTGACATGTTGCTACTCCTTAGGTTGAAAGCTCTTCGCCATATCCTTGCGCGATGTAATCGAAATCGCGCACAATCCCGCCGCCGCCCGCATTAAAAAACCGGATAAAAAATCCGGCGGGGGTGATATCGCTGAGTGTGTAATAATCGCCGCTTTGCATGTTTTGCGCGGTAATGGCAATCGCGGGGGCAGTGCGGAAAGCGGGTGCGAAGCCGACCGCCGTGCCTGCCGCATCGGATATCAGCCCGCGCGCGGCGATACGCCTGTCGGGCATATCGACGCGCAGGGCCAGATGGCTCACAACCGGCGTCACTGTGGCGCTATCCGATTCCAGCAACAGCCGCGCGGCAAAGGCGCGCGCCGTATATTCGCCCAGCGCCGCATCCTGCCATGCTGACCACACAGGGCTGGCGGCAGGGTCATCTGGCGTGGTGCGGATTTGCAAACGCAAACGCCAGCGCGCGGGGTCTGTGCTGCCGTCGCGGTTTTCGACGCTGTCGTGGTCGGGCCAGTCATCGCAGCTTTCGGCGCGGTCGATACCGCCCGCCAGAATATCCGCGCTGACCAGCGATGTGTAAACCGCACCAAGATCAATGATGTTATCGAATGTATAAATGCCTTCTGTCTGACCTTCCGCCAGCTGCAGGGTGCCGCCGGATATGGCCGTACCCGTATGCGCTCCGCCAAAGGCAGGGGATTCAACGGCAGATTCAACCGCGTTATATCCCGCAAGTCCGGCGACGCCGGATATCGCAATAGCGGGCGCATCGCTTTCGCGGCCGCGGATGTCTACGGCCTTCAAAAGAAAACTGCCGACGGCGGCGGGAACGCTCAGCGCGGTTGTGCCTGCGGGGATATGCGCCGCCACGTCAATCGCGCTGTTCCATGCCGCGCCTGTCAGCAGCGGGCTGAAACGCAGGATATAATGGCTCAGCCCTGCTGTAGCCGCTGCGGGCCAGCTGATATAGGCCGTGCTGCCGATGATATTCAGCGATAATCCGTCAACGGCGGGTGCATCCGGCCCCAGCGCATCGATGCGGTATCCTGCAATCAACAGCGGCGGTGAAAAAACGCCGCTGTCTGTGATATAGCGCAAGCGCAGATCATAGGTTTCCCCCTCGCTCAGACGTTCAATCACGGCACGGCCGTCATGGGTGCGGATGATATCGGCGGGGCTGAAAAAACTCTCGTCCTTAGCACGGATATCGGCGCGCAGCGTGAGGGGGCGCGGAAAATCATGCGCGGCCAGCGTCAGCGAGAGCTGGCTGATCGCTGCGCCCTCTGTATCGCCTGCGCGGCTGATAGCTGCCTTCAGGCTGCTAACCTGCGGCGCGGGCGGGCGGCGCAGCTCCACCGGCACGGTTATCTGGCTTGCAAAGGCGGGAATGGCGCCTTTATCCGCGGCATGAATCGCGGGCGCGGCATCCACGCAGGTGATACGCGCCGCCAGATCGCCCATGGGTTCAATGCCGCGCACAACCAGTGCGACGCTTTCCTGCCCGCTTTCGCCAAACAGCGCCAGATCGCCCGCGGCGATCCCCAGTGCTTCGGGCGTTTGCGGTGCAGACAGGCGCAGGGTGCTTTGCAGACCCTCTTCGGTTTCAAGGGCAAGAACCACGGCGCTGCCATCCTGCCGGCGCACGCGCAGGCTGTAGTTCTTGTCTGCTTCCATATCGATGGCGCTATCCAGCGTCAGGCTGCCTATCTGCGCCGGATTTTCGGCGGCGGGCAGGGTGGCGGCAATCCGCGCGCTGGCCAGACCAAACATCGGCACATCATGGCTGAAGCGCACCAGATCGCCGCGCGTACAAACGATATGCTCGATATCGCAGCAAAATGTATAGGTTTCAGGGCGCAGGATGGCGCTGGCCAGATGATATCGCCCGTCGCGCCAGGCCTGCTGCGCATCGGTAACGCCGGGCAGGGTGATGGTTTCATAGCGCTGCGCGGTTTCCGCCGTAATACCATCGCGGAAAACCAGACGTTCATCCTGCCGCCAGTCTTTGGCGCGGTTGATAAAACGCACGCGCAGGCCATCGGGCACGTCGTCAAACGCCTTGCGCCCCTGAAACCCCCATGTATTGCGCGGGCTGAAATGCTGCACGGGCACGCTTTGCGGGCGGTCTTCGACGATGCTCCATTTCCCGTCGGTCAGCGATGGCGATGCGCGGCCCGCAGCGGCGATATCCTGCAATACCTCGCGCAGGGATGTGTCGTAATCGATAGCCGCATTGAATTCGCGGCCAGCGGCGGCGCAGGTATCGTGCCATTCCTGCAGGCGGCTGATGTCAATTCGGCTATCGGCCAGCGGGCGGGCATTGCCACTGCCCTGCAAAACATGGCGGTATAGCGATGCGGGGTTGGATGTCGGCTGCAATACCCATGCGCTGCCGTTCCAGTCGGGCAGGATGGATTCAACAATACCGTTGAACCTGTCCAGAATCCCGTTCAGCTGGTCGGTGGCTTTGATGCGCAGCGCCGTCATCGCCAGTCCCGGCATGCGCACGGGATAGGCATAGCGCACGGTGCGCAGCGCCGTCCACACGGTATCGTTGAACGTACGGTCATCGTCGCTGTCGGGCGTCAGGCGGCGCAGGCGCACATCATATCGCCCGCGCGGCACACGGAAACTGATGCTTTGACGCACGGCGCTGCTTTGCTTGGCGCTGAGGCTGAAACCCGGATAACGCAAGCTGCCCGCCGCGATGTTCACGCGGTTCGCGGCAAAGGATACCCCTGCCGTGAAATCGGTATCCGCACCGAAGCGGCCTTGTTGCGGCTGCCGGTCATCGGTGATGCGCTCTTCCGGAATCGTGCTGCCGTCATCCGATCGCCGCTCCACCCGCGCGATGCGCAAATACCCCTCCGGCACTTTGGGCGGCTCCGGCACGTTTGTATCAAAACCGATGCGATAAACGCTGCCTTGCAAAACTTTCAGCGCGCCACTTGCCGCGTCCATCACGATACGGTCGGTGCGTGTGGCAACGTAGGTGACACCGCTTTTTTTGTAAGCCGCAGGCGCGCTGGGCAGCGCGACGGTGCGTGCCCCGAGCGGCGTATAGCTGCCGCTTGCCGCGCTCCAGCTGTTTTCGCCGGCGGGGCTGTATTGCACCTCAACCTCGACGTCGGTGGCAATTTTATTGCCGTTGCCGTTGAAGGCAACCAGACCGCGCGGTAATGTCAGGTCAACCGATATTTCGTCGGCCTCGGTTTCGGTGGTGCGCAGCACATAACCGCTTTCTTCGCGCAGCACGGCTTCCATGTCGTTTTGCATCACGCTGTTGCTGTAAAGCGTCAGCGGCGCGTCGTCCGGCCAGCCGTGGCGGGTTTCAATTTCCACGCCGTCAAATTCCGAAAGCGGGGTTTCGCCAATCCGCAGGTCGCTGATATCCAGCGGGCCATACCCCCAGATAAAAATCATGCGCAGATATTGGTCGTTGCCCACCGTTTCCGTATAGGGCATCGCGCCTAGCGGCGGCATAAAACGGTGGCGGCCCAGCGGGCGCGGCACGCGGCCAAACGGATAGGCCTGATTGCGTGCACCCTGCAAAAACAGCGTCGGGCTTTCCTTCTGGCCAAGGCCGAAACGCGGCTTGCCGGGCGGGGCCAGCGCATTCAGCGCCAGACGCCCTGCAATATTTACCCCCGCCGTAATCAGCCGCGCGGTGCTGATGCCCATAAACGCCGCCTGTGCGCCCACACCCAGCGCGCTGGCAATCGCCCCTGCAATCACGGGGCTTGCCGCGACCAGCGCCAGTGACAAAACGGTGCGCAGCGGATTTTTGCCGCCGCCGCCGCCCATCGGCACCATGCGCAGGGTTAATGTCGTGCCCGCGCGCGGACGCACGCGCGCCCAGTTTTCACGCGCGATATGATGCCCGTCGATAAATGCATGCACATAGGGCGTGACGTCGGGCGCGATGCCGCAGGCGGCGACGATTTCCGCCACGCTTTCACCTGCACGGCGGCGCGCGTTTGTACGCTCCGGCGCAAAAGGATGTGCGCTCAGGCGCACCGCGATATCGTTATCGCCGTGTGCTTTTTCTAACGGGTTTGATGTCATGGTGATGTGCGGTGTCCTGTGACGCCTGTGGCGGCGGCGATGCCGCGGTGGCGGTAAAATCCGTAAATGCGGTCTTTCCAGCGGGTCTGGTCGTATTTTTCGATGGCGCTGTCGATGCGGGCCTCGACGTGCAGCATGTATCCATCGCCCAGCACCACGCCGACATGCAGCGGCAGGCCGTGCAGCCGCAGCACCACGACATCGCCGCAGCGCTCCGTGCCTTCGGTCACGCTTTGCCACATCGGTATCTGGCGGCGGATGACGCCGCTGATATCGTCGAGCGCGAGGGTATGTTCGTATTCCGTGGCAAGCGACGGCAGGGCGATACCGAACTGCTCCCCCAGCACCAGCCGTACAAGACCCCAGCAGTCCAGCCCGCTGCGGTCGCGTCCGTGGTCACGAAAAGGCAGTCCGATATACCGCCCCGCCCATATCGGGACGGGCATGAGAGGTGTCTCCTTGCAGCTGGCGAGGCGCGAAACGCGCATAAAAAAACCCGCCGTGTTCGGGCGGGTTTTTTTGAAACTTAAATTCGTGTGGCTTACATGCCGCCGCCCATGCCGGGCTTGGTGCGGTTGGTGGTCGCCGGTTTGATGCTGGTATCGGCGGAGAAAACTTTTTCAGCCCAGGCGTTCAGGCGCGCGGTGTTGACTTTGTCGGGATTGGCTGCTGCGAAATCCTGCATGGCCTGAATGCTCTTGCGGTCATTTCCGCTGACGCCATGGCGGCTGTCGATGGCCACGCACCCTAAAGAGGTGCAAAGGTAATCATCAAAACCTGTGGTTTGCCCACCGCCGACGAACTGTGATTTCATTTTATAGCCCCCTTAGCCTGCCTATGGGCAAGTGTTAAAGCATCAACGAGAACCGAGATTCTTAACTGATTTTTAACAGCTTAACCCTATTTTTCTCATCTTACCATAAGAAAATTGAATGAAGGGTTAAGTTCGGGGATTCAAATCGCGATTCCAGTGATTTAACTCCCGCTAAAACAGCCCCGGAAACAGGCTGGGCGAAAAACAGGCCGCCGGATAGGGCTCCGCGGTGAAGTCTTCGACGGTCAAATCCCCCTCCACGGCCTGCGAATCATAGGTGATGTTGGTGAAGCGGAAATCGTCAAACCGCGCTTCCACGACGTCTGGCGCGGCATGGCGGATGATTTCAATCGTCACAAACGGCGATGATGTCAGGGTGCGCACGGCCTGTACGATTTGCCGCTCCACGTTGTCGATGCTCAGGCGTGCGCGGGGGCTGCGGCCTTCCTCGTCCTCGGGCAGGTGCAGCGAAAAAGGATAGGCGATGAAATCATTGCCGCAGCTGGTCACATTCCGGCCGCCGCTGCACACGCGGATGGCCTCCGGCATATCCGGATGACTGATGGTCAGCAGTAGGGTAAAAATTTCATCCGTCTGCGGCGCGTGCAGGGCGGCGCGGGTTTCGCCCGTCAGGGTACGGCTCATGCGACTTCTCCTGCCAGAATCTCAAGCGACAGGCGCGCGCGGAAAAATCCGTTGCCTGCCGCTGTATAATCCGGCGGCGCGGCAAAACGGCATGCAACCGCTTGCGTGTGGCGCGGATGCGTGAAGGCAAACGGCTTGATACCGCCTGCCAGCGCCGTTTGATAAAAATCATCCACCAGCGCGCAATCATCGCGGCTGAGCAGAAAATGAACGGTCATTTTGCCGCTGGCGGCGCTGCCGCGGCGGCGCAGTTTGGGCGGGCCTTGTTCCATGGCGGTGCGCAGCACATTGTCGGCCAGCGTTTCCTGCCAGCCATCCAGCAGGGGTGATTGCGGCAATGTTTCAGGCCAGACGATATCGGGAAGGGCGGTCATGCGGTGTGTCCTTATGCTTAACGTCCGACCAGCGAGGGCATCAGTCCGAACAGGCTTTGCAGTACCGACGTCGTTTGCCGCCCCTGCGCCAGCGACTGCGCGACCATCTGGTCAATGGTGATTTCCAGTGTGCGGCGGTCAAAGGCATCGGTGCTTTCGCGCACGCCGACCTGCGCTGCCGTGTTGTTATGCACGACGATATTGATGCCGCCGCCTTCGCGCGTTGCTTGCGGTGTCAGAACCTGGCGCAGGGTTTCGGCCATTTCAGCGCGCAGCACACGTGCCAGTTCCTGCGCAGCGATGCTCCCCGCATCGCTGCCGCTACCGCCGCGCGCGCCGGATGCGCTGCCAACCTGCTGCTGCACGGCGCGGCCCAGCCTGCCCAATCCTTCGTCGGCCAGTGCGCGCAGACTGTCGCCCAGCTGGCGGCTGCGTTTTTGCATGTCGTCCATGGCGCGGGTCAGGTTTTCGGTGTCGCGGGTGCTGTCCATGACGTTTCACCTTCTTTCGGTCTGTGATGCTTGTCGGGGAACCGCGTCAGCATTTCGTGCATAAACGCGGCGGCAGGCACATCGGGTGGCGCCGCGCCGTGATGGTCGCGCCATGCGCCATAGGCTTCGGCAAGGTCTTGCAGGCTTGCGCCGCGGCGCAGGGTGTCGGGCGTCCAGCCCAGCACACCCATAAAAAAACCGCGCAAACGCGGCAGGGTCAGCTGCCGCGCCGCGCGGCCGGCGGCTCCCCCGCTCGCGGAAACTCCTGCGCGATATCCATGCGCGACAGCGGTGTTAAAACCGCGGCCAGAATGTCGGTGACGGTTTTTGCCACATTCACGGTCATCAGAAAATCTTCCAGCGCGGCGGGCGCAAGGGCGCAGCCTGCATGACGATAAACGGCAGCCAGCAGCCGCAGCATCTGTCCATGGCCGGCGCGCGCCGCCAGCACATCGGCGGCAAGGGCGTAAAGGCTTCCGGCCTCCGCCTCCATCACCTCGACCAGCGCCAGCGTGGGACTCAGCGGCAGACTTCCGGCGGGCAGGGGCAATGTCAGGTACGGCAGATGGTTCATGGCGTGCCCGCCGCGCTGAACACGCCTGCGCCCGTACGCAGCAGCGTGACGCCAAATGTTTCAAGTCCGTCGTGATTGCCGCCGCGCATATAGCTTTCAACCACAAACGGCGCGCTATAGCTGCCGCCGTTTGGAAATTGCAGCAGGAAATGCCGCGCCGTGCGATCAAACGCAACGGTGCGCAGCGATTCTTCGGCGGCGCTGTCCTTGAAAATGCCCTCCAGCCGCAGGCTCAGGCTTTGCACTCCTGCCGCCGCGTTCAGGTTTTGCACGCCGCCGTCGGCCATGCTGGTTGCATCGACGGGCTGGTTGTTCACGGTCATCGCGACGCTGCGCGCGGCGCCGATGGCGGTAAAAATTTCATCTTCGCCACCGTCGCCGATTTTCAAAAGCAGGTCGCGGCCTTTCTGGCTGGTCATGGGTTTCTCCGTTCTCTGGGGGTTGATTTTGCTTAAATCACACGCTCGACAATCAGCCGGTATTCCATCAACCCTTGCCGCGTTTCGCCATCCGCCATCAGGGCACAGCTGACAGACAGGCGTCGGCACAGTACGGCGACATGCCCTGCGATATTCAGCGCGCCGTCTTCCAGTGCGTCGGCTGCCGCATCTATGATGCGTTTACATTCGCGCTGTCCGCCGCTGCGGCTATAGACGTGCAGGGTCATGCGCACATCTTCCGCATGGGTTTGCTGGGTATCCTCGCTGAAGGACGACATATCGCCGATGACGATATAGGGAAAAGCCGCATCGCGCGGCACGTCGTCGTAAATACCCGCGCTGCCCGCCGCCAATAGTCCGCAGAGGGCGGTGTTTGCGCTCAATTTGCTGTAAAGCGCGGATTGCAGGTGCCAGAACGTTTCGCTCGTCATAAAGTTCCTCTCGCTGGGGGCAGGGTACGCCGACACGCCCATGTTTTAATCCGGTGTGGCGCGGGGTTTGAAAAAAACGGCTAAAAAGCTTATTCTTAAAAAAGGGCGCTTTTCAGATTCTTCATCTCACACATATTTCTCCGGCGCGCCGCCCTGCATGCGTCCGGACGGGGGTTCCTATGCGTTTCAAGGTATTGATGCTGGTCATGGCTTTTGTCATCGCGCTGCCGGTTGCGGCTATGGCAGATTTTCTTGAAGGCAAGAAATCCTACGACAATAAAAACTGGCGCCGCGCCATCGCGCAGCTGCGCCCGCTTGCCGAACAGGGCGATGCGCGCGCCATGGTTCTTCTGGGCAATATGTATGCCGAAGGTCACGGCGTCGGCAAAGACACGACCGAGGCCTTCATGCTTTATCACCGCGCCGCAATGCGCAACAACGCCGACGCCATGCTGGCAACGGCGACGCTGTATCAGGTTGGCGACGGCGTGCCGGTCAATACGCGTCTCGCAATTCTGTGGTTTGAACGCGCCGCCAAGCTGGGGCACCAAACCTCCGCGTTTTTCTACGCGATGCACATGTATCAGGGTAGCAAGGGCAAAACCTTCGATATCAAGCCCGACCATGTCGCCGCGTATAAATGGTTCCGCATCGCCGCGCGCAGCCGTGGCAACCCGCGTCTTGGCAAGGTTGCCGACAAAATGGCCGAACAGGTCCGCAGCAAACTGGATTACAATGACGTCGAAATCGCCGACCGCGAAATCGCCGAATGGACACCGGTAGATCCGCGTAACCTCGGCCCGCTGCCCGAAGAAATCGTTGCTGCCGATACCCCCGCGCCGCAAGAAGGCGATGCCGGCACGCCGCATGATCCCGACGGTCTTGGCGATCTGCAAAAAGGTGACGCCCCTGCCTCCGGCGACGCAAAATCAGATGATAAACCCGCCGACGCCCCCGCAGCGGATAACACCGCCAAAGATGCAGCGCCGGAAGCTGACGCCAAGGATAAAAAAGACGGCCAGCCGTAACCCCGTTTTTTTGATGCCTGCGCCGCTCGTTTAAATATCTTCGCCCAGCAATGTCCATGTGCCCAGGCGCAGGGTATAGCGGCCTTTGCTGCTATCTTTCGTGTTGTCATCGCGTGGTGCCAGTTCGGTAGATACCGCAAACCACTTGACGGCGCAAAGCGCGATATAACACGCCGCAAAAACATAAGCCTGCAGCACAATCAACATCACCGCCGCAAATAAGACGGGCATGGCATAGCGCAGCGCCGCCGCTGCCCCGCGGGGGTTGAAAGCACGTTTCAGCAGCGGCTTCGCATCGGTACCGCCGCAGCGGCGCCAGTCATGCGGCGCGGGCGGCTCCCCCGCCATCGGCAGCAGCGGCAGCAGCGCGCGCAAATCCGCAATCATCGCGCGGTGTTCGAAACGGTGGAAAAGCCCCATGCCGTAGATCAGCAGAATAAAAACGAAAAACATCATGCGGGTATTTTGCGCTGCCCGCTGCAAAACCGCAAGCGGCCTAAAGCGGGCGGCGCAGCGCGGTCAGCTCCAGCCAGCTCTCCCCGCTTTGCGCTTGCCGGACGGATATAATCTCGTAAACGGTTTTGGCCGTTGTATCCGTCAGGCGCATGCCCGCAACCACATCCCCGCGCGTGCGGATGTGCAGACGATAAGAAATGTCGCTATCGCGCCGCCGCTGGCGCAAGCTTTCTCCACCGCCCAGCTCTTCGATTGCGGCGTATACCAGCGGGTGCATGGTGACATCCTGCCAGACGGTATGCCAGCCGCCGCCGCCATCGGGGACTTTATGTGCTTCTTGGAGTCTGAGCGCGTGGCGCAGGGCGCCGATACGGGGTGTCATGCCAGCCTCATCATACGAAAGGGACGAAAAAGAATACCCGCGCCCGACAGCTCCAGCGCGCGCTCCGGCGCATCGCCGCGGTTTTCGTACAAATAGGCGACCAGCTGCTTCATGCCCTGCCGCAGCATGGCCGGCACGGCCTGCGGCGCGGCGCCGAAACCGGCGGTATAGCGGATTTCGATGCCGTTTGCGATGCGTGCGGGCGCGGGCGCGGCAATGCCCGTTTGCAGCAACAGCCTGCCCGGGCGCCGCAGCGTATCGGCGTAATAATGCGTGGGCGGAAATGTGGCGGGCACGCCCGCGGCATCGTAAATATAAACCCCCTCCACGCTGCATAGCGGCGGGCGGGGCAGCAGCACCGCCTGCGGCACGACGCTGCGCACCCCCTCGCGCACGCCGTCCCACCAGCCGCGGCTTTCCTGCCCAGGCCAGCAATCCAGCCATAAGCTATACCCGCGGTTGATCAGCGACAGGCCCGTCGCCTGTTCGCAGGCCATGCGTGCGGTCGCGATCAATCCGGCAATCAGCGCATCCTCGGCATCATGGCTGATGCGCAGGTGCAGGCGCGTTTCCTCCAGCGTCAGCGGCTCCGCCCCTGCGGGCAGGGTTTCCACCAGATGATAGGCGGGTGTGGTCATGGGTTTCTCCGTTGATACGCAGCGGGCAAAAAGAACGGGCGGGGCGGCAAGATGCAACCCCGCCCGCGAAGGGGAGGCAGGAGGCGGTCAGTCGTGATGCGGCCTAGGCATTATCAACAGGCTTTTGCGCGGCATTGGCGGCCAGCGCCAGCATGGCAAGCTGAATACCCTCGGTCAGGCCCTGCGGCGCGGCGGTAAGGCGCACAAATCTTTTGCCGCCGCTGTATTCGACCGCATAACGCATATCCGCCTCGGCGTTGCTGTCCACGCGCTTGAAAACGCCGTTCGACAGCGCCATGTCAGGCTTCACATCGCCGCTTTGGCAGGCGCTAAATGCCGTGGGGGCGCCCGCGCCGTTGTCATCGGCATGTTCGATTTTCAGGTCAAGATAGACCGAAGGGCCCAGCGTATCCGCCGTATCGCCCAGCATGACGGCAACGGCCAGCGCGCCGATACCCTGCATGTCGATGGTTTCGCTGACAATCGGCCCGCTGGTCACGGTTTGCGGCGCGGCAATTTGCGATACGCCGATATTGTGGATGATGTCGTGCATAAAAGTCGTCCTTTCGTATAAAAAGAAAACCGGAAGGCGCGCCGTTCTGCCGGCATATATCCGGCAGACGCGCAAGGGGGCGGCGCGGGGGCGCAGCCTTCCGGTGCATGCGGCGCAGCGGTTTTCACCAAAGGCGCATGCGGGGGAGGTGTATTCGCGCCGTTAGCTGGCGGCGAATTTCATCAGCTTGATGGCTTCGAAATTCACCACATCGCCGCCCACGCGCTTGGTCGTATAGAATTTGACGTAGGGTTTGGCGGTGAAACTGTCGCGCAGGATGCGGATACCCTGACGATCGACAATCTGGTATCCGGCGCTGAAATCGCCGAAGGCGATTGACAGGCTGCCGGCGGTGATATCGGGCATGTCTTCCGCCTCGACCACATTGAAGCCGAGCAGCGTGCCGCCCTGCTTCATTTGAAAATCAGGCTGCCAGATATAATTGTCGTTGCCGTCCTTGAGCTTGCGCACCTCGGCCAGCGTGGATCTTTTCATCATGAAAACAGCCTTTTCGCGGTAGGCCGATTTCAGCGCATAGACAAGGCTGATCAGCGCATCGCCGGGGTTTTCATCGGCGAAATCGCCGCTGCCGCCCGACAATACCTGTTCGATGACAGAAAATCCCGATGCGCTCGGCGTGCCTGCCGCATAGGTCAGAAAACCGCGCGGTTTTTTGACGCCGTTGCCGGTCACGAAGGATTCGTTTTCCATGCGTGCCAGACGTTCGGCGATTTTCGCGGCCAGCCATTCCTCGACATTGAACAGGCTGTCGTCGAGCAGTTTTTGCGTCGCACGCGGCTCCGCATATTGTTCATGCACGGGGATGCGGTATTCGCCGATTTTAGGCGCGGCGGTTTCGGGGCGGGATTCGGTTTCGCCCACCCATCCCGACGTCGCCTCGTTGAGGTCATGGATTCCTTCGAGCGCGTCGGTGCCGATGGTGATGACGCTGGCGACCTGGCGCATGGGCGATGTATCGCGCACCAGCTGGGCAATGCGCCCCGACAGGTCGGGCGTCACGGTATAGCCGCCGTCGGGGTCGGACCCTGCCGACAGCGCCTTGATTTCATCCACGCCGCCGCCCGCGTTGTTCTTGCGCAGGTAGCTGCGCAGCGCGGATTTGTACTGGCGGTATCCGTCGATGCCAAGGTCGTGCTCGATGCGGCCCTTGCGCTCCAGCATGAATATCTCGGCTTCTTTCCATTCGTCGCCGCTGCCGTGTGCGGGGCTGCGGCTGATGGCGGTTTCGATTTGATCCACGCGGCGTTTGGCGGCATCGGCGGCGTCAAGGGCGCGGCTGATCTCGCCGTTCAGGCGGTTGACTTTAATATCGGTCAGCGGGTCGGCGGCGCCGCGGCGTTCAATTTCCCGCAGGCGCTGGTCGTTGGCTTCCTTGAAGGCTTCAAAAGCGCGGCCGAGGTCGTAGACGGCCGAGCGGACATCCTGTGTCATGGCATAATCCTTTTGTTCGGGTGAGGGGGATTGTGTATTACGTCAGTTGGCGCAGGCGCGCGGCAAGCTCGCCGATTATCTCGGCAAGGCTGTCGTACTCTGCCCCGTCCCCCTCCGTCGCGTCGCGCGCGGCGAGGGCCTTGTAGCCATGCGCCATCAGCGCCTTGGCCTGTTTGCGGCTGAACCCTGCATCGCGCAGGACGGCCTCCACATCTTTTTCGGCGGGGATATGCCCCGCGGCGAATTGGGATTTTACGGCGCGGATGCGCGCCCGCTCGTTCGCCGGAAAGGTGACGATGGAGACCTCCAGCAAATCCAGTTCCGTCAAAAGCCGCACGCCGCTTGTGGCGTCCCGCGTGGATTGAACGGTGCGATAGCCGATAGAAAGTCCGCTGACCACGTTTTCCTTCAAAAGCGCATAGGCTTCGCGTGCCTGTGCGATATCATTCGTGAACAATCGCCCGCTGACATAAAGCCCATGGCTGTCTTCGTGCATGGCCTGCCATATGCCGATGGGTTTTTGCACATCGTGTTGCCACAGCATGGGCGGAAATCGCCCTTCTTCGCGGCATTTTTGCAAACTGCGCGTAAACGCGCCCGCCGCAATGCGGTCATTCGCACTGTCGATATTGCCGAAAACGGCGGCATAGCCCTCGAACACGCCGGAGGGGGCGAATTTCAATTCCGTGCGCGTATCCAGCACGGCAGCCGTTTGGGTGAGTGGGGAGGGAGGGCGCGGGTTCATCAGACAGTCTCCTCGGCGGGTAGAATGACGGGGTGGATGCAAAACGGCCCTTCGGCAGCGACCAGCGTTTGCCCTCCGATCGTCAGGCGCAGCTGCCCGAAAAAATCGCCGAGGAGGGGCGCACTGTCTCTTTGCAGCTGCGCTGTATCAATGCCGACATGCGCCGCGCTCTCCGTGAAAATAATTCCGCCAGCGGGGCTGCTTTCAAGGGTGACGAGCGCACGCTCCCCCGCGCGGCGGGCGATGCGGTATTCCGCCGCGGCGTCCGTCAGGTCGACGGCCTGTCCCGCCGCGTCGGTGATGTTGAACACCAGCGTGAATATTTCGCCGCTGCGAACCTCGACCAGCGGGTGAATGGCGGTATGCATGTTGTTTACCTTTCTTCGGGCAGGACAATGCGGATATGAAACGGCTGCGCGGGGGCAACGCGCGCGGGCATAAAAGCCATGCCGGACATTCTGGCGATACACGGCAGGTGCGCACGCCAGACGGCGGCAACCATCTGCCGCGGCACGGCGCGCGCGGCCAGCGGTTGTGTCTGGCTGAAAACGGCGGCATATCCGGCCTGCCGCACGGTAAAGGCTGATACGCCGATGCCGATACCGCCGCCGATGCCACAGGCGGGCGTCATGCAGAACGCTCCACGAACAGGGCCTCGTAATCCAGATACAAAAGCCGCGCGGTGGTCCCGACGACTTTTTGTATGGCGGCCGATACCGGGTTATAGAGCATCATGCCAATAAGCTGCGTATGCACGGCGCAGGGCGTGCCGTTGATCGACAGCGCCGCGCTGACATCGGCATCGGCGGCGGCGCCTGTCACGGTCAGTTCCATGTCGTACCAGACGCCGGCAGCAACGGCGATGCCGGTATCAATATCGCTGACGCTGCTGGTATTACGACGGCGCAGCACCCAGTTGGGGTTGTCCTTGTCGTAGTACCAGTAAAACCCGATGGCGGTGGCAGGCGCTGTCGTCGCGGCCGTGCCGATGCTGACGCCGCCCCAGACGCGGATTTCCTGCGACCCCGCCGCCGTCAGGTTCGCAAGCCGGATACGGCTGAGCAGGCGCAATTTCTTGCCCGGTGTATGCAGCATCATCGTCGCAGTGCCAAGGCCGCGCAGCGCCGCGCCGCTGGCGGTGGTACCGGTTGTCAGGCGGCAAACGCCAATCGCGTCGGTATTGACGGTATAATCCCCCTCCAGCGTGGCGGCATTCGCACTGGTGCCGGATGCGGCGGCGATAAATCCGCCTGCCTCGCCGCCGTTGAAATGATTCCACATCGCGCTATGGCGGGGATGAAACCCCGCGCGCAGCAGCGCGCCGTCAGCGGCGGCCAGTGCGGCGGCGACATTTGTGCCCGTGACCAGTACGCGGTTCGTGCCGTCGAAATCGATACCTTCCGCATCCGGCGTTTCAGGCGTGTCGGGTATTGCGGGCAGGCTGTGAAAACCTTTCACACCGCCCGCGTTGGTGCCATAGTATTTAGCGCTGCCGGGGCTGGTTTCATCGCCGCTCAGGCTCAGGCTGCGGTTTGCGCTCAAATCCCCGCCGCCGGTCAGGCTGCCCGTGGTGGCGATACTGCGCACGGTAGGCACTTTGGCGGCCAGCGCCGCATCAAGCCCGCTGATATCGCCCGTGCTGTGGCTATGCACCGCCGCCGCGCGGCTGTCGAGGGCCGCCCCCAGCCCCTCAATATCCCCGATGGTATGCGTGTGAGCGGCGGCCGCTTTACCTGCCAGCGCGGCGCTTAGCCCGTCGATATCTTCGGCGGCATGCGCATGCGCGGCGGGCGGGGTATCGGCCAGCATCGCCGCTAAATCGGTAATATCGGCGGCGCTATGGCTGTGTGCGCTATCGGCCTTCGCGGTCAGGGCGGCGCTCAGACCGTCAATCTCTTCCGGCGTATGGCTGTGGCTTGCCGCCGCCTTGTCTGACAGCAACCCCTCAAGCCCTGTGATATCGGCGGGGGCGTGGGCATGCGTCAGCGCCGCCTTTGCCGCCAGCGCCGCGGTCAAGCCGCTGATATCTTCGGGCGCATGGCCATGCGCGGCGGGGGCTTTGGCGGCCAGCGCGGCGGCAAGCCCGCTGATGCTGCTTATCGCGGGCTTTGCCGCTTGCCATGCCGCGCCGTCGTAGACCAGCGTGTCGCCTGCATCCGGCGCGTCGGGCAGTATCAGCTGCCGCGCGGCGGGGATATCGTTGACGATATATTTCTCCCCCGCCGAAAAAGAAACCTTCGCACCGCCCTGGCTGGAGGCGATGACGCTGCCCCTCACCAGTGTCTGGCTATCCGCCATGTGGCCGATGCCGACTTCCCATTCCGGCGCAGCTGGATGGCGGATGAAATAGAAAAACGCCGCTTCCTCCCCCGTGCCGAAAGCATCGGCAAAACGGCGGCATCCGGATAGCGCCGCCAGCAGCAGCGGCCCGCTGCCCGTTGACGCCGTTTTTTGCTGCACCAGATTGTCAATCGCGCTCATGCCTGTATCCTTTGCTGCGGCTGTATATCCAGACCTGCGGCGGCTATAAAGCTTCGCACCGTGGCCAGCGGCTGGGCAAATCCCTCGCGCAGCAGCGCATCGCCCAGATCGTAAAAATCAACGCTGTCGCCGCAGGCCTGCAAAAACATCTGCATCAATGTGATGACATCGCCCATGCGCCAGCTGCCGCCGCTGAATTGGCGGGCAAGCGCCGATAGCGGCCCCAGTTCGTCTTCGATATTGCAAACAAGCCGCGCGGTAATTTCCAGCCTGTAGAGTTTCCCCGCGCAGCGGAAATTGAACGTCGGCAGCGCGGCGGCGGATTTTATCTGCGCCGTCATGCGCGTATTCCCAGCGTATCGCCGCCATCCAGCGGCGGCAGGCCCAGCGCGGCGCGCTTTTCATTCACGGTCATGAAATCGGCGGCATTCACGCGCTGCCAGATTTTTTCGCGCCGCAGGGCGAAGGCTTCGATTTTATCGATGTCGTAGTCGATATGAACGTCACTGCCGAAACGCGGGGCCAGCCAGTGGTTCAGCTCGTCCTTGACATGGTCGATAAGCGGCAGGACCGCATCGTCAAACAGCGCCAGCCGCGCCTGTTCGAAATTGGCAAAGGTCAGCGACCCGTCAATCCCCACCAGCTGCGGCGGTACATGAAACGCCAGCGCAATTTCGCGGGCCGAAACGTCTTTTCCGGCCAGCCAGTCCATATCCTTGGGGCTTAGCGACATTTCGCGCCAATCCAGCCCGCCTTCCAGCACCAGCGGGCGTCCGGCGTTGCCCGCACCGCTGAAAAAGTTTTCCAGCTCCGCCTTCAGCCCTTCGCGCTGTTCGTCGGTCAGCGTCGCGGCGGTATCGGCATGCGGCGGTTTATAGACCAGCGCGCCCGACGGCCTGCCCGATGATTGCAGCAGCGCCGCGTTCCAGCGTCCGGCATCATTATGCTGGTCGATACTGGCGGCGGCGGCTTCAAGCGCGCTCATGCCGTACCAGTCATCCAGCGGGTGAAAGGCTTTCAGGTGCAAAAGACGGCTGTGGCCGCTGAAAATATCCACGGGGTAATCAACGCTTTTGCCCCCGACGCTGTAGCGGTAGGCGGCGGGCAGGCCGTGACTGCCAGGAATAACCCGCAGTCGGTCGGGGCGCAGCGTCCACAGCTCGCGCGGCAGCGTATCTTCGCCGCTGACGGCTTCGATATAACTATTGCCGGCAATCAGGTAAAAGGCATAAACCGCCTCGAACAGCTCTGCCCCGCCCTGCATGGGGTTCGGCTGCGTGAGCAAACGGGCGAGGGGATGATCCTCCAGCCGCGTTTTATGCGCACCCGTACCCTGCATCACCACCCAGGGCACCGCCGCCGCGCTCTGGCTGATCAGTTTGACGCATCGATAGGCGATGACGTTTTTCTGATAGCCTTCCTTGGCCAGCTGGTCGTACTGGCGCGGCGTGAATCTCGGCTGCAGCGCGCCGGATTGCACCATCAAGGGCGCGCTCGCGCTCGCCTTCACGGTTTTTTTGGATAAGAACAGATTTTTCCAGCCCATGCGGATACTCCGGCTTGTGTCAATATGTCGGCAGTTGTGAAATTTTCTTCAATCCGGCTGCCAGATCATCGGGCGCGGGTCTTTGCGCGGCGCCAGCATCAGCTCGCTGAGCGCCCAGACGCGCGCATCCACGCGGTCGGGGCTTTTGGCATCCTGCAGCGGGTCAAACCGGCACATCTGGTCTTCCAGCGCCGGAAAGGCGCCAAGGTGATGCACCAGCCCGCGGGCATCCAGCGCCGCAATCGGTTCCGCCCGCGCCATTTTGCCGCGGCTGGCATGCACGGATTTATAGGCGATGGCGCTGTCAAAACTGCGCAGCGTATGTTCGACCAGATCGCCGCCCTGATTGACTTCGGCGACCACGCGGTCGGCCTGATATTTATAATAGGCGCTGATAACGCAGGACGCCCATTCGGCAGGGGTCATCCGGCCCGACAAATCGGCGATGATATATCCGCGGTTGTCGGTACCGAGGCCCGCCACAATAATCCCCGTTTCATCGCTATGGCGGCCCGATGTTACGGCGGGGTCGACGGCGATGACGATGCGTTTCATGTCGGGCGCGTCCTGCGGGTGGCGGCGGCAGCGGTCGATACCCGCGCGGTCCCACAGCGCATTGGGGCGGTCGCTGTGAAAAGCTTCCTCGGCGCTTGACGGATATTCGCGGCGGAATGTCCAGATACCGCCCAGTTCTTCCATTTTTACCTGCCGCCAGTACATCTGCGCGTCGTCAAGGCCGTAGGCGGCCTGATAGCTGGCCTCCTCCGCGCTCAGCGTGAAATCGGGCGGCGGATCTTTGCGGTATTCGTCCTGCCAGAACCAGGGTACGAAAATGAATGCATATCCACCGCGCCCTTTTTGCGCATCCATGCACATCTGGTAAAAAAGTCCCGCGGCACCCGCCGATGTGCTTTCAAGAATAATCTCGGTGCCTTTTTCGTCCGGCACCGCCTGCAGCGCGCCGGCGACGTGCTGTTCCGCCTGCGCCCAGTAAGCGACTTCGGAGCCATGAAAATATTGCAGCGTATGCGCCCGCCCGACACCCGAAGATTTCGCCGTGCCGACGGCATAGCCGGAATCGAGCCTGCCGAAAACCAGCTCGCGCGAGGATCGCCGCGTTGCCAGCGGACGCACGGCTTCGGGGCAGTTCTCGTAAAACCGCTGCACCATCGCGTGTATGGCGCGCGAGGCATCTTCAAGATGCGTCAGAATAAAGGCGCGTACGCCGCGGCGGTGCGTCACCTTCCAGTAAAACCGCGCCTGCACATAGGTCGAACAGCCCTGCTGGCGGCCTTTTAAAATCAGGGCGCGCACGCGACCGGTGGTGACAAGCTGTTCTTCCAGCCGTTCATGAATATATTTCTGTGCGCTGTTGAGTTTCAGCGGCACAATGCGCCCGCCCTTGGCGCGGACTTTCAGGCATTTTGCCGCGTAATGCGCAAAATCCGTCATCAGCCGCGCGCGGATGCGGCGTTCGCGTTCTGTTATCTCTGTCATGGGTTATTCAAGCGCGCGCAGGGCGTCTTCATGCGGCGGCGCGGCTTTTTTGTCGGCGCTGTCCGGTGCAACGGCTTGCGCGGGCAAATCCGGCAGAATTTTTTTAAGCAGCGCCAGCGCGGCGTTCACCTGCGTCGCCGTCATTTTTTTCGTACCCAGTACATGCTGTTCCAGCGCATCGATCAAAGCGCGCGCGTTAATCGCGCGGCGCGGGTCGCCGCGGCGCGCGGCGGATTTGCGCGGCTTTTTCGGCGCGGCGGTTTTTTTGCGGCGGGTCATGCGACTGTTTCCAAACCCCTCTACGCAAAAACCCGCAGCGTTATCGGCGGCGGGTGTGCGGGGGTTGTTCTGGCGTTTGTGTTTGCGGAGTGTGTCGCTCGCAATTCGGGAGCATGGTTGGATTTGGCCAAAAATGATCCCGCCTGGCAAAAGTTTTTTTCAGCCGTCCGAAACCACCCTCGTGAGGAGGTGCGTTTTCACAAAGCCGTACAAGGGCTTGGCGGTATCTGCGGGCAGCATCCGCTCCGCCCCGCCAAGCGGCCGCGAATCAAAAACCGGGGATGGTTACATGTGGTTTCCCGCGGTTTCAGAAACGCGCCGCGCGGGCCGCGGCAGGGCGGGTATTTGAATATCCTCAAGGGGTTAATGTCAAAATTGCCCCTGAATTTGACATTTACATATATAGAATCTACGATAAAGGACATTTTATTCACCCGCCAAAGGTTCCGGTTCATGATTGCGCGCGCATACGAAAGCGCTACAGCCGAATTTATCGAAGCCGCCAGCAAGGCCGACCTTACCGCGCTGAAGGCGGCCTATGCCAAGGGCGTGGCCGTCAACCGTTCCGACAAAATGGGCAATACGGCGCTGATATGGGGCGGGGCGCGCGGCAGCATTCCGGTTTTGTCGTTTCTGTTTGCGCATGGTGCGGAAAATCACGCTGTCAATGCGGCGGGCAACAACGCGCTGATGCAGGCCATCGCCGCGCATCACGAAGAGGCCTCCGCCTTCTGTCTCAAACACGCCTTTAATATGGCCGCGGTCAATAACGATGGCGAAACGGCTTTCGCGATGGCGGCGGCACGCAGCCTGACATCGCTGTTCGATGACAT
This sequence comes from uncultured Micavibrio sp., assembly GCA_964551435.1. Classification (GTDB taxonomy): domain Bacteria; phylum Pseudomonadota; class Alphaproteobacteria; order Micavibrionales; family UBA2020; genus UBA2020. Next base: position 236,414 of record CAZKBS010000001.1, on the reverse strand, counting down.
GATCGCGCAGGGCGCCGATATCAATCATCCGGACGCCAAGGGCCGCACGCCGCTGATGATTGCCGCGGCTGCCGGCGCCGAGGGTACGGTCGCCAATTTACTGGCGCGAAATGGTGTCAAGCTTGAACAGCGCGACGAGGAAGGCCACACGGCCCTGATGCTCGCGTGTCTTGGCGGCTATCGCGGCACGGCAGTTTTGCTGCTGAAAGCAGGCGCGCGCGTGGATGTTTCCGACAAACGCGGACGCGATATGATGTTCTATGCCCGTCAATGGGGATTGGAAGACGAAGTGCGCGAAGCGTTTAGCCGCTACGACATACCGCAAATCAAGGAAGGCATACGTCAGGATATTTCGCTTATGAAGCCCATCGGGCCGGTCGTGCGCAGACGCGGCTGATTACTTCCCGAAAACAGATTCGCCTTTTTCAGGATTCCGTTTGAAATCGCCGATACCTTTTTTTGTGGTCGGCGCTGCTTTTTTAGCGGCGGCCGCTTCTTCGCTTTCTTTCATTTTCTTTTCGAGCTCTTCGACTTTTTCAACGGCCTGCTTGGCGGTGTCTTCAGGCGTTGCCGCAGGGGCGGGCGCGGGCGCCGGTGCAGGCGTGGTGCCCATGCGGCGCTGCTTGGCTTCGCGCATGCGCTCGATTTTCTTGATGCGGTCCTGACACATGTTGTAGCCGTCATAAGAATCCGTATATTCCGCACAAGGATCGTCAACAGGCGGCACGTCATCTTTCGGCGTATCGGCCTGCTTCACGCTGCCGAAAACAGGGGGCAGGCTCGGCGGCTCTTCGCTCGGTGTCTCGGGTTGTGCCGATGTGACGCTGCCTGCCGGCGCAACGGGGGGGGCGTCCTGTCCGATATAACCGCCTTGCAGGGCGGTACCGCTGTAATCGGCGGGTTTCTCATAGGGCGCGGAATCTGCCACGTCCTGCGTGAAGGCGGGCGCCGTGCCCAGCAATGTGCAAAAAACTGTTGCAGCAGCAAGATAACAGGTGGCGGGCAGCAGGCGCATGATGGCGTTCCCTCGAAAAGGCTTCTCGCCGGACAGAACCGGCATTTAATAAGATTATAACACAGATAGGTTAACGGTTATAGCCGCTGTCCCATGCGGGGCGGGCAGGGGTCGCGGGGGCTGCGGGCTCCGGCGTGGCGCCATAGCTTTGCGCAGGCAGGCGCGGGCCGTCATCGGGGCGTACGCGCACGAAATTCCGCGCGTTTTCGGCGGGTTTGTCAGCTTGTTCCTTGCCCCCCTCCGCCGGAGCGCCGTCTTTGCCGTTTGTGGCAGCGACAGCGGCGGCCTTATGCCCGCCGCGTGCTTCAAAGGCGCGCAGGCGCATGATGCATTCCTGATAGGGCTTCAGGTAATTGCGGCGCACGGCTTCCGCCTCTTCGGGCGGCAGCTTGTCGAGGCAGTCTTTGATCGGCGTGACAACCTTGGTGCCGCCGCCGGGATTTTCCACGGCGTCTTGCTGCGCGCTGAAAATATCATCCATGGCAAGGGCGGGCGCGGCGATATGCACCAGCGCAACAACAACCGCCGCCGCTACACCGCTGCGGGCGCGTTGAAACAGGAAACGGGTTTTCATGGGCAGGCTCCTTCATTTCTTTGCCGGTGCCCCTGCCGTTCTTTCCTGTGCTGTGATGTCAGGGCGCAGGCGGCTTTGGCGGCTTGGGGGCGTTTGCGGGCGGGGCCGGTTTTTTCTCCGCCTGTTCCTGCTCTTCGCGGATCGCGGCGGGCAGCAGGACATCGAAAAGATAGCCCTGTTCGGCCTGCATGACAATATCTACCGGGGTTTGCCCGTCTTTATCGGCGGTCAATACTTTCGCCCCGCGTTCGACCAGTGTCGAAATCGTGGAAAAATGGGTATTGCGCACGGCCAGATGCAGCGGCGTTTCGCCCGCGGCGTTCGGGCGGTCGATATCGGCGCCCATTTCCAGCAGCTTTTCGATAACGGCCGTTGCATCCATGCGCGCGGCGATATGCAACGGCGTGTTGCCGTCCTTGTCGGCCAGCGTGTCTGGGTTGATGCCGCGGGTTTGCAGCGCGGTTGCGAGCGTCATGGACATATTATTATCGCTTTGCTCCAGCGCGACGTGCAGCGCGCTCGCACCGGCCGGATTTTGCGTGGTGACATCGGCACCCGCCGCGACCAGCTTATCGACCGAGCGAACAAAGCCCGTGCGCACCGCAACCATCAGCGGCGTATCGCCCTGCTGCGACAGCACGTCAAAATCCGCCTGATTGCCCAGCGTCTGGACATAGATATCGATGATATCGTCGCTGCGCTCCGCCATCGCGCGGTGCAGCGGGGTATAACCCTCGTCGTCAACTGCCGTCAGGTCGGCGCCGCGTTTAATCAGGGTTTTGACCACATGGGTTTTTTCGCGCGCGCAGGCATGGTGCAGCGGCGTCCAGTTTTGTTTGTCGCGCACGTTGATGTCGATATCGCTTTTATCCAGCAGGAACTCGCAGAAGTCTGCATTGCCGCTCCGCGCCGCCAGATGCAGGGCGCAGCGCTGGTCGGCGTCCGTCTTGGCGACATTGGCGCCATAAGACAGCAAAATATCCGCCATCGACAGGTTGCCGTTTTCAGCGGCAATCAACAGCGGCGTCATTTGCTGCGAACTGCGTTCACGCACATCGACGGGCGCGCCCTTTTTCAAAAGCAGCGTGGTCGATTGCACATGGCCCGCATCGACCGCGACGTGCAGCGGCGCGCGCTGCACCAGCGGGGAGGGGGAAATGCCTGCGTCCGCCCCTGCGCGCAAAAGCGCGTCGATGACTTCGGGCATGTCTTCGTTGCGATAGCTGTAATTGTCCATCAGCTCGTCAATCGGGCGCTGGCCGAAATTGTTGATGCCGTTGACATCCGCCCCCAGCTGCACAAGAGCAAGGATTTTTTCCTTGCGCGTATAATCACAGGCGCGGTGCAGCGCCGTCTGGCCGTTTGAATCGACCGCGTTGATATTCGCCCCCGCGGTCACAAGCAGGCCAAGGATTTCCTTGTAATGCTTTTCGTCAATCCAGTGTACGGCGGATGATTTATTGCTGTTCGACAAAACATCCTTGCCCGCATCCGCGCCCAGTGCGATCAGCTTGCGCACGGCATCGACATGGCCGGTTTCGGCGGCGATGAACAGGCTGTGGCGGTTCTGGTTATCGGTCTGGTTCAGATCCGCGCCATGCGCCGCGAGACGTTCGATAACCGCGACATGGTTTTTCGACGCGGCAACCATGACGGGCGTGAAGCCGTTCGTGTAGGCGGCGTGCTGGTTGATGCTGACGCGCACTTCCGGCAGGGTCAGCAGGTAATCGACAGCGGCAACATTGCCGCGGTCCGCGGCGATATGCAGCGGCGTCACGATATCGTTATCGCGCTGCACGGCATTTGCGCCCTTTTCCACCAGCGCGCGCATCATGGCGACGTTGCCTGCTTCGGTTGCGATATGCAGCGGCGTTTTGCCATCGTTGTCGCGGGCATTGATGTCGATGCCCTGCATCAGCAGGGTTTCGATCAGATCCGCGCGGCCTTCGGCGGCGGCGCGGTGCAGCGGCGTGCGGCGGGTGTTTTTGGTGGTATCGAACGGCGCGCCGTAGGACGCCAGTATCTCCAGAAACACGGCATCGGCACCTTGTTCAATCGCCCATTCGGCAAGGCCGCGGCCCTGATTGTCGCGATGCTCCACCTTCGCGCCGCGGGCGGTCAGGATTTCCAGCATGTTTTCGCGTTTATGCGCGGCGGCTTCAAACAGCGGGGTCTGCCCCTGCTTGTCGGCCTGATTCACATTCGCGCCCAGACGCAAAAGACGCTGCACGGCAACTTCGTCGTTGTTTTCGATGGCCAGATGCAGCGCGGTGCGGCCGCGGTCATCGAGCGGGGCATTAACACCTTGCGGCGGCTTTTGCGACGAGCGGTTGAAAGCAGGGTGCATTTTTTTGAACCTCTGTGGCGGAAAATCAGGGTGACGGCGGCTGATGCGACGGCAGTTTGGGCGCATTGGGCGGCGGCGTATCGACGGCAGCCGCGCGGATGGCCTGTTCGCGCGTGATGCGCGCGGCGCCATCGGCCAGACGCAGGCGATCGACAATCGCATCGTCGCTGCCCAGCAGGCTGTGCGCCAGTTGCAGCGGTGTATAGCCGAAACCGTCCACAACCAGCGGATCGGCGCCGTTTTTCAGCATCAGGTTCAGCATATCTAGACGCTTGTGGCGCACGGCCAGATGCAAAGCGGTTTCAACGGGCGTGCCGTTTTCATCCAGACGGTTGGTGTCTGCTTTGGCGCCGGCGGCGATGATTTTTTCAACCGCGGCAACATCGTTGTTATCGCGCACCAGAATATCCAGCGCGCGCATGCCTTTGTCGACCGGCGCATCGGGCTTCGCGCCATGTTTCAGCAGCAAATCCACCGTGGCCATGTCACCGTTTTTCAGCGCGGCGACTAGCGGTGTCGTGGCATTCGCGGTGCTGATACGGTTGGCGTCGGCGCCGGCTTGCAGCAGCGCTTCGGCCGCGGCAAAGTTTTTCTGGCGCACGGCGGTCAGCAGCGGCAGGGTGGTTTCCCCCTCTGCCCCGTTCGGGTCGGCGCCGGCCGCCAGCAGCGCGCGGATGACCGGCAGCGATTTGCTGTCGCCGGAAATGGCGAAATAAAGCGCCGAATAATTGCTTGTGCTATTGGCGGCGTTCGGGTCGGCGCCCGCTTCGAGAATACGCTCGACCGCCTGCAGCATGCCCAGCGAGGCATAACGCGAAACCAGCGGCATGCCGTGGTTATCACGCACATTTGCCGCCGCGCCGTGGTCCAGCAGCAGACAGGCCAGTGTTTCTTCTTCGGGGCGGAAATTCGTGCCGGCATGGCGCAGCACGGACAGCAGCGATTTGCCGGTGGTTTCTTCGTATTTCGCGACATCCGCACCGGCACGCAGGAAAATCCGCGCCATGCGCACATCGTAATTGCCGAGCGCCAGCGTCAGCGGTGAATCCTGTTGTTCGTTCAGCGCATTCACGCGCGCACCGGCGCGCAGCAGCGACAGCGCGTCGTCATGCTTGCCGTCTTTGGCCGCGACCAGCAGGGCGTCTTGTTTGATGTCGACGGCGGCGGCTTCGGCGGCGGGGGCCTGCGGGCGCGGCGTATCTTTCGCGCTGTCGTTAAAGCCGTCGGAAACGGGTCGCTGTTCCATGCCTTGTTCGCCTATCGTTTGTCGTGTCTTTTACGTCTTGCCTGCCGCACGTCCGCACGCGCGGTTTTGCGCGGCGACAAGCGGTGGCATGAAAATGTCCAGAACGTATAGATTTTTGACATATCATTATCAGCGGGTCAATGCCGGATGCCGCACCGGCGCGGTTTTTTGACCGTCTGGAACCGCGTGCGGCGCTGGCGGCGCGGGTCTTTTCGCGCAGCGAAAGAATGCAACAGGATTATGAAACTATTGCGCTGCACAAGCAAACAACGCAGCGCGGCACAGCGCTTTGCAGCAGCGTCGGGCATGTGTTTCTTACATGCACCGCAGGGCGCGGACGAAGCAGGAATGATGCTGAGGCGGCGGCGGAGATTATTACGGCGCGGCGGGCGGTGTGCCGGATGAATTGCGGCGTTTGACCACGCTCATCACGGGCGGCAGATTGACATCGTGGTCGAGCGCCGTTTCGACATTGATAGGATTTTTTTGCAGTGCCGCCAGCCATGCGCCGCGCAGCACCTGCTTTACCTGGTTTTCCTGCTTCACCAGATTGAACGGCGTTTCGTTGAAACGGTTGCGCAGGGTGATATCGGCGCCATGCAGAATCAGCAGCGCGCTGATGTCCGATGAAAAACTGTTCTGGCGCACGGCGCGGTGCAGCGGCGTTTCCATGTTGTTGTCGCGCGCGTTGATATCCGCGCCCAGTTCAACCAGCAGTTCGATGGTTTTGGTGAAGCCGCGCTCGGCCGCGATATGCATGGCGGTGCGGCCCTGATCGTCACGGGCGCTCAGGGATGCGCCTTCTTCGAAGTAATAGCGGACGCCGTCAAAATCCCCATCGCGTGCCGCTTTGAGAAAATTGGAATGCACGGAAGGGGGCTGTTTTTTCGCCATCGGCGTCGTCCTCAATCGCTATATCCGGTGTTGCGCCATACTACAGGCGATTCCGGATTATGTCTATGATAAGTTTGTGTTTTCTTTAATTCCAGTCGCTTAGGCTTAGTAAAATCCCCACGGCGGGCGCGGCGGTTTGGGACTGTACGGCTTGGGCGATTTTTTCAGCTGGTGCTGGCGGAACAGTTCAACCACCGCGGTTTTGCGCTGGTTATGCGCCATGTCATAGGCATTGGTGCCGTAATGGTCTTCGGCCAGCGGGTCGGCGCCTTTTTCCAGCATCTTGCGCACGAGATCCGCACTCACGTAATGCGATTGCAGCAAATGCCATAGCGGCGTGCGGCCCATGTTGTCCTGCGCATTCGGGTTCGCGCCTTTTTCCAAAAGCTTTTGCGCCTCGCGCTCCAGCCCCATGCTGCAGGCCAGATGCAGCGGCGTGACTTTCGAATAGCTGCCCGCCGCATTCACATCCGCGCCTTTTTCCAAAAGCGTATTCACCAGCGACATCTGGCGCATTTGCAGCGCGGCGTGCAGCGGGGTCATGCCTTGATTGTCATGTACCTTCGGGTCGGCGCCGCGCTTCAGCAGGGTTTCGGCCAGCGGCACGTTGCGCTCCTGCAGCGCTGCCATCAGCGCGCTGCGGCCCCAGGCGCTTTTCGCGTTCACATCCGCGCCGCCGTCGATCATCGCCTCGATGATTTTCACCGGCGTGGCGGCGGTGCAGTAATGCAGCACGTTCTGGCCGTGCTTGTCGGTCAGCGCGGGGTTCGCCCCGCCTTCCAGCAGCTGGTTGACAAGCGCGATATCGCCGCGCGTCGCCGCCGCCATCAAGGGGGTTTGTCCGTCGTCATTGGGCGCATTCACATCCGCGCCCGCATCCATCAGGTGCTGCAAAATACGCTCCCCGCGCTTGTTCTGGATGGCCAGCACCAGCGGGGTTGTTTTCGCACCGGCCCCGTTTTTGCCGACGTCGGCGCCCGCATCGATCAGCAGGCGCACCAGTTTGGGATTGCCGCTCATGACCGCTTCGCACAGCGGCGACAATCCGGCGCGGTCTATGACGTTGACATCCGCGCCCGCATCGATCATCGCGCGCGCCAGTTTTTCACTGCCCGCTTTCAACGCGGCATGCAGCGGCGTGCGGCCATCCAGATTGACGGCGTTGACCATCTGCGCGGCTTCGGTTTTCAAAAGAAACAGAGCGACTTCCGGATCGCCGCGCATGGCCGCCAGATGCAGCGCGGTATCGCCGTTCTGGTTGGCGCTCAGCACCGCGACGCGTTCGAACATAATCGATTGCACGACATCAACGCTGTTGCTTTCCGCCGCCAGATGCAGGGGCTGCGCATATTTTTTGTCGGGCGTATTGGGGTTGTCGGTGTGCTTCAGTAGTTTTTTGACAACGCCGTTTTGCGCGGACGCGGCGGCGTGATGCAGCGGCAGGCGGCCCGTGTTATCAGGAATATTCGCATCCGCGCCCAGTTTCACCAGCGCGCCGATGACGCGCAGCGCCTGCGGCGCATCCAGCGCATCCTGCAGCGGCGTGCGCAGGTTTTTATCGCGCGGGTTCATCTGCGCGTTGTATCCGGCCAGCAGCTGGATCATCTCGATATGGCCAAGGCGCGCGGCGTAATGCAGCGCGGTTTTGCCTTCTTTGTTCGCTTTATTGATGCTGGCGCCCGATTGCAAAAGACGTTCCGCCTGCGCGGTATCGCCCGATAGCACGGCGTCCATCAGTTTGGTGCGGCCGGTGGCGGCGTCGGTGATTTTATCCGGTTCCTTGAGGAAACGGCCATTGAATGCGGCAGCGGGCGCCTTGATATCGCCGCGGGATTTGGCGGCGGGTTTCGCCGCGCCGGTCAGTTTTTTCTTTTTCACGTCGTCGTCCTTTGTTGTGGACACCCTTTATGTACCGCCGGCGTGAAAAATAATCTGCGTCTTCGTCAGGGGCCGTGGCGTTTGCGCGCGTCCCTGTATTGTCCTTCGAACCGTTTGGCGAGGGCTTTTTTCTCCGCCTCCTGCAGCATGGTTTTGGGCTGCGGCGCGGAAAAACCCATCATGGGGTCGTACATGCTGCGGTTGGTGGCCGGGTGGTCTTCGGCGACTTTCGCGGCGGTGCGGTTGAAACGGTCGCACAGCAAAACATCCGCCCCCGCCTTCAGCAAAAGCGCGGCGGCATCGCCGTTGCCTTTGCGCGCGGCGATCATCAGCGCGGTTTCGTTGTTGTCCTGCGGGTTTTGAATATCCAGCTGCGCGCCCGCGGCAATCAGCTTCGCCGCCATGCGCGTGTTGTTCGCGTCAATCGCCAGCATCAGCGGCGTGCGGCCTTTGGCGTCGCGCGCGTTGATATCCGCGCCCAGCGCCAGCAGCATGTCCATGACCGCCGTGCGGTGGTCGTTGTGGCTGGCGGCGAAATGCAGCGCGCTTTGCCCGTCACGGCCGCGCGCGTTGATATCCGCGCCGAGGCGCACCAGTGTTTGTATCACCCCTGCCGCATCGTTCTGCGCCGCCTGCATGACGGGTGTGGCGCCGCTGGTGTCGGAGGGGCGGTTTAAATCCGCCCCCGCGCGCGCCAGCAGCGGCAACAGGTCGTAATGGTATTTCTGCACCGCCAGCACCATCAGGGGGGATTTTTCAATCTCCCCGCGCGTATCGATGCCGGGGCTGTTGACCAGCGCGCCGCCGCCGTGGCGCAAAACGGCCTCCAGCATATCGGCGCGGCCGCGTAAGACGGCGGCGGTGACAGCGTTATAAGGCTTGCCATTCGCGCTATAGCTTGCGCGCGCGCCGCGTTTCAGCAACGCCGCAACGGTATCGGCATCGCCATATTCGATGGCATAGCGCAGCGGCGAATACCCGTCCGCATTCACAGCGTTGACATCCGCGCCCAGATTGATGGTCTGGATGGCGCGGGCGCTATAGCCGCTGGTGCGGCACACGGCATGCAAATAGCGGTTGCCCGACGTATCAACCGGCTGGTTGACGGTCGCGCGCGAAGGAGGGTCAAGGCGTTCAACGCTCGGCGGCAGCAACGGGCTTGTCCTTTCCTTGGGCTGTTATGGGTGGCACACATTCCGCGCATGCGGCGCGATATCTCGGCGCGGCGCGGGTTCAGGCAAACATTATGGCTGATATCCGCCGCCGTTTGAAGGCGGTTTTTTGTCAAAACGCGGCGGCCCTGCGCGGCGGGCGCTGCGCGTTTGCAGATTGAAACGCCGGCGCAGGCGTCCATTTTCCAATACAGGGCGTCCGCCTTTGCGCCAGACGTCCTGGGCCTGCACAACGATCGCGCGGGTGGTTTCCTGCACCGGTGCCTGACACAGCAAATCGGGCGTGCGCCCGCGCTGGTCTTTCAAAAGCGGATTGGCGCCATGCGCAACCAGCGTTTTGACAACATCGCGGCGGTTATGGTGCGCCGCGATATGCAGCGCGGTCTGGCCGATGCGGTCGGGCGCATTGATATCCGCGCCGTGGTCGAGAAGGATATGTATCGTTTCCACCGTATAATGCCGCGCGGCGAAATGCAGCGCCGTTTCGCGGAAATTGCTGAGACGCGTCACGTCCGCGCCTTTGTCGAGCAGTAATTGCATCGCCTCCGGGAAATCGGCTTTTGCCGCGACCATCAGCGGGGTTTCGCCCCACAGATTCGCGGCCTTGTCGCCGTCGGCGCCGTTTTTCAAAAGCAGCTTGAGCATCGGCAGCGCTTCGGCGCGGGTCTTGCGGTGTAAAATCAGCCAGTGCAGCGGCGTGTGGCCTTCGCTGTCGCGGCGGTTGACGTCGATGCCATGGTCGATAAAGCGCTGGACGACCGCGCCGTGCCCCTCGCGCAGGGCAAGGCGGAACGCATCGGCATGCGTGCGGCCCTGCGCGCAAAAATCATTCATGCGGGCATGTTCCGGGTGGGCGAGCAGCAGGTCAATCATCGCCGGATTGTCGCATTTGGCCGCCGCGTGCCAGGCATTCAGGCCGTCTTTGTTATCGGGATTTTTAAGCACGGGGTTTGCGCCGCGCGCCATCAGCAGGGCGGCGGTATCGACATGTCCGCCCTCGATCGCCAGATGCAGCGCGGTGTCGCCCATGCCTGCGGCGGGGCCTTCAAAACGGCCGCCGCCCGCGCGGGCGTTGATATCCAATCCGGCATCCAGCAGCAGACGGCAGATATCCGCGTATCCTTTTTCGGCGGCCAGATGCAGCGCGGTGCGCCCTTGCGCATCGGCGGTGCGTGCGCGCGCGCCTGCCGCCATCAGGGCGGGCACGGCATCGGGCATGTCTGCCGCCAGCGCCGCGTGCAGAAGGCTGCGGCCCTTGTCGTCGATATCATCTGCAAAAGCGGAAAGAACGGGGTTATCAAGCGCATCCATCAGCGCGGCTTTGTCGCCCGCGGCGATCAGGCTGCGCAGATAGGCGCCGCTCACAGGTCATGCTCCGCGCCGCGCGGTTTTTGTTTGCGCCGCGCGCGCGTTTGCGGGGCGAGTTTTTCTTCGATCATCGCCACAATCGTATGCGCGTTCGCCGCGCCGGCGTATTCATTGACCACGTTATCGCGCGCATAGGACAGCGCCGATTTGCCGCGCGCATCGAACAGCATGGGGTTCGCCCCCGCATCCAGAAGACGGCGCACGGTATGCGGGTTATCGTCCTGCGCCGCGGCGATCAGCGGGGTCGAGGCGTCTTTCATATGGCGCGCATTCGCGCTGGCGCCCGCCTGCAAAAGCGCATCCAGCGCGCGCGGGTTTTTCAGGGCGTGAAAAACCGCGCTCATGCCGTCGTTGTCGCAAATATCCTTGCTGACCGGATAGGCCAGCAACGCCTTGAGCGCGCCGAGGCGGTCGGGGTTGGCCGCTGCTTCGATCAGCGGCGTGCGGCCGCTGGCGGGAAGTGCGATATCGGCATCCGCCCCGCGCGCGAGCAGCAGGGAAATGATTTTTTCCCGCGCGGCATCGTCGCGGAGCTCCGGCGTGGCGACGGCGAAATAAAGCGGCGTGCCCTGCGCGTTCAGATGATTGATATCGGCGCCGCTTTTGGTCAGCACATCGACCAGTTCGACATCGCCGCGGCGAATGGCGGATTGCAGCGGGGTGATGCCGTCTGCGTCTTCGGTATTCAGGCGGGTGCCGCGCGCGATCATCTTGCGCGCAATCGCGCTTTGGCCGCGGTCGATCGCCAGCTGGAAGGCATTGCGGCGTTTTTCGTCGCTTTGCGCGTAAAGGTCGTTCATTTTGGCAATGACCTGCGGGTCGTCCAACAGCACATCGGCGACGGCGGTTTGCGCGCGCATGACCGAAATCAACAGCGGCGTCGAACCGTTATTCGTGGTGTCGTTCGCGCCCGCGCCGGCCTTCAGCAACGCATCGACCAGCTGCGGCTTGCCTTTTTCACAGGCGCGGTGCAGTAGGTTCCAGCCGTCTGGCGCATTGCCGGGCAGATAGCCGCCATGGCGCGCCAGCAGTTCCGTCATCTCCGCCTTGCCGAAATTGACGGCATCGTTGAGCGGCAGGGCGGCAGGGTCGTCTTTTTTGGCGATGCGCGGGTTTGCCTTGTGCGCCAGCAATATTTCGGCAACGTCCGTCAGGTTGCCGCGCGCGCAGAGATGCAGCGCGGTATCGCCGTCCTTGTTATACTGGTTGGGGTCGAACCCGTTTTCGAGCGCGGCGCGCACCTCGTCCAGCTTACGGGCTTTGACGGCGCGGAAAAATTTATCCGTATCGGTGGGTTTGCGCGTGGGGTCGATATTCGCCATTTTGCCAAACATATCCGACACGCGGCCGAAGATTTTATCTATCGGGTCGCTGTCGTCCGGGCGGTTGGGCTGGTTGTCGTTCGTCATGCCTGCCGCGCCGTGGCTTTATCGCCGTGGCGCCTCTCCGGTTGCGGGATATCGTTTGTCTTGGGTCTTTGCGGTATAGCACGCAGAGGCGCGGGCTTCAACCGCTTATGAAAAAATTTGCAGTCGGTTTATGCCTGTCTGCGCTGCGGTGCAGCAGGGTCGGTCTGCGCTTTACGGGCCGGATTTGGGCGCGGTCGCGGATTTGGGGGGCGCGTCTTTTGTCATATTGGCGAAGCGCTGTTGCGCCTGTTCGATATCGCCGACCATGCTGGCGCCGCGGCCTTTCTGGCGGGCGACGTCAATCGCGGCGCGGCCAAAACTGTCGGTTTGCAGGGGATTCGCGCCATGCGCCAGCAGCAGGCGGACCATGAACGGATAATCGCCGGTGATGGCGGCATGCAGGGGCGGCTCTCCCGCCGGATGCAGGTTAGGGTTCGCGCCTTTTTGCAGCAGCAGCGTTGCCGGCACCACCAGATTGCGCATCGCGCAGAGTAGCAGCGGGCTCATACCTGCCGCGTTTTTGACATTCACATCCGCGCCGGCGGCGATGATTTTTTCGGCCATATCGCTTTTGCCGTTTTGCAGCGCGGCCTGCAGCGCGTATTCACCGCTGCGCGTCGGGCGGTTCATATCGACCTTGCCGCTGGCAATCAGATAATCCGCAACCTCCGCGTGGTCGTAAAAAATGGCGTCGTAGAGGGCCTGCGTGCGCGATTGCAGGGCGGCGTCATCGTCGGTTTCGGCGGCGACGTTTTCCATGAAATATCTGACGCCGCTCAAAAATCCGTTCCAGCCTGCGATATGCAGCGGGGTGCGTTTGTCGCTGTCCATGCGGTGCGCATCCGCGCCCAGATCGCACAGCGCGCGCATCGCCTCCGCGCATTTGTGGATGACAGCGCTATGCAGCGCGGTATAGCCCGCGGCATTCACGGCAGCGTCGATATCGGCATGGCCTTCGCAGACCAGCGTGTAAATCATGCCCGCGTCATTGCGCTCCGCCGCGCTGTGTAGCGGCGACATATTGAGCGCATCGGGAATATTCGGGTTCGCCCCTGCGCGCAGTAGCAGCTGCGCCGCTTCTTCGGCGCCGGCCTTCACGGCGGCGTGCAGCGGTGTCAGCTTCGCCGCATCGGGCATGCGGCTTTGCACATGCAGCGCCGCCCCCTCCGCCAGCAAAACGCGCAGCGCGGCGGTATCATTCATTTCGGCGGCAAGATGCAAAATGTTTTTATGATCGCCATTCACCGCCTCCACGCGCGCGCCCATGCGCATCAGCATGCCGAGCGCGCCGTATTCCTGCGCCGCGAGGGCGCGCATCATCGGCGTTTGTCCGCTGCTATCGACCGCATCCAGCGACGCGCCGAGCGCGGCCAGCGCGCGCATCGTCGCCACATCGCCGCGCGCGGCGGCAGCGCCCATGGCGGTGACGTCTGCGCCGATACTGTTGACAATGCCGCCGTCCATCTGCGCCATCAGCTGCAAAACATCCTGCTTGCCCAGATGCGCGGCCAGATGCCATGCGCTATCGCCTGCGCTGTCGACCGTTGTAAGCGGCGCACCATCGGCAACCAGACGCAGCGCCGTTTTGTCATCATCCCTGTGCAGGGCAGCCAGCAGGGACGCGGCGGTGTTGTTAAACGCGCGGCGGCTCATGCGTGGGGCCCTTTTGGTGCGGGTGCGGCGACGCTGGCCGGTGCATAGACGGGGGCGCGCCACTGCGCGTCATCGACAGCTGCGCCTGCTGCCTTACGCAGCGCGGCCAGATGCTGCACGCGCGCCAGCGTTTTTTCGGATATGGCGGCAAGGCGCGGGTCGGCGATATCCGTGGCTTCGCGGTTTTTCAGCATGTAGGGCGTGTCATGTCCGTCAAGCCGCGCCAGAAAGGCCGCGCTGTCCGTTTCGCGCGCAAAGCTTTGCGGCGCGCGCAGGATGCTGTCATCAAGTTTTTCGATACGCGTCATCAAAATGTTTTCGTAGGTCGCGCGCAGGTTGATGTCATAGTAAAACGCGCGGAAACACGCCGCCATGATACGGTCATCGGACAGGCTGCCGTCATGCAGACGCGGCGCGATGCGCGCGGCCAGATCCGGCAGGGCGGAGATTTCGGTTTTATGCGCGGCCAGCTGCGCCATGCCGTCAAAACGGATACGGGTATTTCCTTCGGCGGGCGCAGGATATTCAAGCTCCAGCGCGATTTTGATTTCATAGGCGCGCGCATCGGCCTCGATCGCCAGAAATTTTTTCAGTGCATGCAGCGGGTGGTCTTCAATCACATTCAGCAGGACGCCGCCGTTTGCAAACTGGCTCACATGCGCCAGTTCATGGCCGAGCGTGAGTGCAAGCAACCGCGGGTCTGTCTCGCGCGCCAGAAAAACGATTTTCTGTTCCCAATCGACATAGCCGCGCGTCGCGCCGTCGCTTTCATTCTCATCCAGAAACACGATGCCGACATCCGCCGCGATGGCGTTTTGCATCAGGCGGCGGCCGGTGGCGCTCTGCGCGAGGATGAACAGCGCTTCTTCCGCGCGCTGTTCGAATCCGCGCAGGGACGGGGTGTCATAGACCACGATGTCGGGCACGGCGTCGGCGTCGCCGGCAGGGCGGATATAAGAATCTGTTTTCGCGCCCGCAGAATTCCTGCGCGCGGCGTTTTGAAAAACCGTGGTTGCCGTCGGGGTCTTTGCCATGAAAATTCCGCGCGTTTCCATACAAGTAAAAGGGCAGGGCTTGAGTCGTACAAGGATTACACAATATGAAAAGAAGTGTAAAGGCTTTGCCGCTGGAAATTTAAAACAGGCTTTTAAAATTAACCTTTAAAAACAGGTGCTTAAATATTTTCTGTGTCCGGCGTCCGCGTGACGGAGGTTGCGCGGACACGTTTGCGGCTTGCGGTAAAAAATTTATCCAGCCACGAAGCCGCTGTTCGGGCGTGATGCTATCCAGCCCGCGCCGGAGGCAGCGGACGGCAGAATGCGCGAGGTGCGAAACAAAGCCTGTTGCGGTAAGCCGCTGAATAAAATAGTATTTCACTCTAGGGTTAAAAGTTGCCACGCGGCAGCTTGTCCGTTCGCTGTCTTTAACGCTTGCCTGCGGGCGCGACAAGGGCGGCGGCGCGCGAAAGAACAGGGACAGCTTAAGGGGATATATATAGTATGGCCGATGCCGGACGCGAAACCAACGAAACCCCAACCTCGGGCGTAGATCCTGCGGCGACGGATGCGCCCAAGGCGGACAGCAATCCGCTGTCGATGCTGGGCAAGGTTCTGGGCAGCAAGCCCGCCGCACAGACCCCCGCCGATACCTCTGCCGCCGATACAATGGCCACACCCAAAACAACGGCAGGCAAAAAAGGTTCCGGCAGCACGGTCGCGCCGGTTGCCGAAAAGCCCGCGCCGCTGCCGAGCGGCCCGCTGGTCAGCGTTGTCACGCGCAATGAATTCTACCGCGATGGTTTCCGCAACCTTATCAAGATCGTTATTCTTGAAGGCATCATCATCATCGGCCTGATCCTGACGCTGATCGTGCACATCAACAACTCGGTTGCGCATGACCGTTATTTCGCAACTACCGCAGACGGCCGCATCATGCAGCTGTCGCCGCTGAACGAGCGTTTCCTCACCGACTCCGCGCTGGTGTCTTGGGTGGCGCAGGCCGCGACCGAGGTGATGACCTTCGGCTTCCACGACTATCAGCGCCGCCTGCAGGCGGCATCGCGCCACTTCACCAAATCGGGCTGGGAAAGCTTCTCCGCTGCGATGGAAAAAGCGCGCATCATCGAAGCAGTGACAGAACAGCGGCAGGTCGTTGTCGCATCGCCGCGCAGCGCGCCGGTCATCCGCCAGCATGGCGTTTCGGGCGGCAAATACCGCTGGGTGCTTGAAATGCCGCTGATGATCGAATACCGCGCGTCCGGCCAGGCTCGCACGGATAACCTGATGCTGCGCATTGTTGTCGAGCGCGTCTCGTCGCTGGAAAACCCGGCGGGTGTCGGTATCCAGCAGTGGCTGGCTGTACAACAGCGCGCACAATAAACCGGCATAGCAGGGGCAGGGGAAGTCTTGACGACGCAAGCAGAAAGAAACGCCACAGCCGATCTTGAAAAGCTGATGACGTATCGCGACGGGTACAAAAATATGTTCCGTGTCGCGATCGGTCTTGTTCTGGTGATCATGGTTCTTCTGGCTGCCGTTTTTTATCGCGTTGCCTATGTGATCCCGCAAGACCGCTATTTCGCCGAACTGTCGGGCGGGCAAAGACTGCGCCTTGTTGCCCTGTCGGAGCCTTATATCAACAACGCCCTGCTGCTCGACTGGTCCGCGCAGGCTGCAACCGAAATTCTGACTTTCGGTTTCGATGACGTGAACCAGCGTTTCGCCAGCGCGTCGAAATATTTCTCGCCCGAGGGGTTGAAAAGCTTTCGTGAAAACTTCGTGACGTCACCGCTGTTCAAGAACTCGCAAAAGTTCCAGCAGGTCATTACGGCAATCCCGCGCGCCCCGCCGTCTATCGTTGCGCAGGGAATGCACATGGGTAAACAGGGCTGGATGATTCAGGTGCCCCTTATTCTGACGGTTCGCGTCCCCGGTCAGGAAAAGCGGGTGAACGCGAATGTGCAAATGTTTGTCGTAAGGCTGCCGACGTCGGTAAACCCGGCTGGCCTTGGCATCTTTACGTGGTCTGTCTAGGTTTTGGCATTGTGCGCCGTATGGTGCGTAGGGTATAAATATGATGCTTCTCTGCCGTCCGGCACAAAAGAGGTCTCGCCAGACCAGCCCCGATAGAGAGCGGATTTTTAAGGAGAGAACTGCGATGAGGCCTTTGGTTTCAACTATCGTATGCCTGACGGTTATTGGCGCGGCGACTGCTTTCGCGCCTGCATCGGCCCTGGCGCAGACAACCGATCTGAACGAAATCGAACAGTGGCGCCAGAAAGTGGAGCCGAAAAAAAGCGCGGCGCCCGCCGAGCAACCGCCCGCCGCCGCGGCGCCTGCCGCGGAAGAGCCCATCAACCCGATGGCCGCCATGAATGCCGATCCGATGATGTCGAACCCGCTTGGCCCTGCCGGTACGCTGCCCGTCGGCCCGATGGTCGGCGCGACAGCCGCAGAAATGCAGGCGCTGATGGAGCAGGAGGCTGCCGACCAGCGCCGCAAGCTGGAAGAGCAGGCGTTTGAAACCGCGCTCAAGCAGCTGCTGCCGCTGGAGCCGGAGCAAATCCGCAAAACGCTCGAAGTTTTCAAAGTCAAACGCGAAGCGGCCGAAACGCCGATCACCGTGCCGGAACCGCGTCAGGTCGTCGAAACTCTTTCACTGGATCCGAGCGATGCGCCCGCCGTCATCAAAATGGCGCCCGGTCACGTGACCACGCTGACCATCCTCGATTCGACCGGCGCGCCCTGGCCTATTCAAGACATCAGCTGGGCCGGCAAATTCGAAGTCACCACGCCTGAAAACGGCGGCCACGTCGTGCGCATCACGCCGATGACGGCGCATGGCATCGGCAACGTGTCGATCCGCCTGGTCGATCTTATCACGCCTGTCACCCTCCGTTTGGCGACCGGTATCGACGAAGTGCATTACCGCTTTGATGCGCGTATTCCGCGTCCGGGCCCGCTCGCCAAAACGCCGCTGATCCAGTATGGCGGTCTCAAGGCGGTTGCCGGCCGCGATGACAATATGACCGGTTTCCTCGACGGTACGCCGCCGAAGGGCGCTGTGCGCCTGAAAGTCACCGGCGCCGATGGCCGCACCACGGCGTGGAAAGTGTCCGAACAAATGTACCTGCGTACGCCGCTGACGCTGCTGTCGCCGGGCTGGGATTCCAGCGTGTCGTCCGCTGACGGCATGAACGTTTATGCCCTTAACCATGCGCCTGTCATTCTGCTCTCCGACGAGGGCCGGATGGTGCGCGCTCAAATCGTTGCTGACGAGGTAACCACGCCATGACCAATAACGACAACGATCTCGACATCGATACGCCCGAAGACGATTTCGAGCAGGACAGCGCGGCCCCCAAAGCCTCGTTCAAAGAGTCGTGGGACAATAACCCGCTGATGAAAATCGGCGCTGTGGTTCTTGGTGCAGCGGTTCTTTTTGGCGCCTACATGATTTTCGCGCCCAAAGAAGAAGGGCCCGAGGGCAAGGCACGCACCAACATTCAGACCAGCGATGTCCGCGCGGCCCCCGGGTCGGTCGAAGATGTTGATCAGGCGATGATCGAGCGTATCAACAAGAACAACGAACAGGAACTCAAGAAGAGCGTTGACAGGGGCACCAGCTTCCTGCCGACCTCGATCGATGCGACCACGTCGGATACCATCAATATTCCCGAACCGCCGCGCGCAACCGAAGAAGATCCGCTCGCGGCATGGCGTCAGGCTGCCAGCGCCCGCGCCAACGTAGATATGTCGAATGCGCCCTCGCAGGACGCACCGGCTGAAAAAGAGCCCGACGTTGTGCCCATGGCGCAGCCCGTACGTCCGCAGCAGGCGGCCATGAAAATGGACCCCAACGCGGCCAAGGCGCTGTCGGAGCAGATGCGCGTGATTATCGCCGCGCAGGCGCCGATGCCCTCCAAGGTGAAATCGATCACCAAGGTTGATTCGGAATACGACGTCATGATCCGCGAAGAGGGAAGCATGCAGGCTTCCGGCGGCTCCATGGGCGGCATGACCATGCCGGGCGGCGCATTGCCGGGCATGTCGATGCCGGGTGCGGCAGCCGGTACGGCTGCAGGCGCGGCGACGGCGACGAAGGCCTCGTCCAAGCCGGAAACGCGTCTGATTTCTCCCGCGGGCTCTATCGCCTATGCCCAGCTGCTGAACGAACTGAACTCCGATATTCCGGGGCCGGTTCTGGCGCATGTCCTCTCCGGTCCGTTTGCCGGTGGCCGCGCGCTTGGCGGCTACAAGGTCGAAGAAGAATATCTGGTGCTTGAATTCAGCGTCATCGTCAAAGAAGGCGTCGGCTATGCCATCGACGGTATCGCGCTGGATGAAAAAACCACGCTGGCCGGTATGAAAACCGACATCGACCGCCACTATTTCCGCCGTGTGATTCTGCCGGCTGCCGCGAAGTTCCTCGAAGGTTATGCTTCGGCGGCGTCTAAAAGCGTCACTTCCACCACCACAACCGGTGGCGGCGGCGTGGTGCAGCAGGAAGAGCCTCTGGACACCAAAAAAGAACTCATGAAAGGTGTCGAGGAAGCCGCGGGTGAGGTGTCTTCCGTGCTCAGCGAGCAGGCGAAGCGCCCCATCACCATCAAACTGGCGAAGGGTACGACCTTTGGTATTCTGATGCTGAAAACCGTCACGACCGACGAAGTCGGCCTGAAGGTTGGCGTCGGCGCCCAATAAGCCGCCCGGAGCTTTTTAATACAAACGCAATATCCAGACATAAGGTACTGCAGGGATGACCAACAAAGACGGATTTGATCTCGAACTCGAAGAAGAAACCTCCGAGGAATCTTTCGACGACGTGTCTCTTGATGAAGGTCAGGAAGAGCAGGCGAAAGAAAAACCCGCCAAGAAGAAATCCGGCGGCGGGTTGTTTGCCGTTTTGATCCTGCTTGCCTTGCTGGGCGGTGGCGGTTTTGCGGCCGTCAAGTTTCTGGGCGTGCAGCTGCCGTTTGATATTCCCGGCTTGACGCAGACGGCGCAGGCGCCTGCACCGGCGCCGAAAACGCCTGCCGCGCCGGCGATGACCGCTTCGGCGGATTTGCCGGCCGACAGTCTGCCCCCGCAGCCTGCCGCACCAGTCGGTACGATGGCTGCAACGGACAGCGTCGGCGCAATGCCTGAAGCAAACGCCATTCCCGATATGTCTGCGGCAGAATCCAGCGACAGCATCAACGCTCCTTGGGATCCCTTTGCCAGCGAAGGCGCTGCTCCTGCGCAGAATGCGCCCGCGACAACGGCCGAGACGCGCGCTGCCCCTGCGGGTACTTCGAACATCGTCGATCCCTTCGCGGTAATGGGTGACGGCCCTGCGGCTCTCGGCGAAGCGCCTGCAGCGCAAACCGGCGCGGCGGCGGATAACAGCGCAAGCAGCAACCATAATATCGTCGATCCTTTTGCCGCGGCGCCTGAGCAGGCAGCACCGGTTGAAACGGCTACGCCGGCGACGGCGGCCCCCGTTGAAACCGCGGCCCCTGCGGCGACGATGACGGCGACGGATAACGCGGCGGATAAGGCGCGCATTGCAGACCTCGAAAAGCAGCTGGCGGATTTGCAAAAATCCCTGACTGCCAGCGAAAAATCGCTGAAGCAGGCACAGGACGACCTGTCGAAAAAATCCGAAGAGCTGAGCAAAGCGCAGGCAGATCTCAAATCCGCGCAAAAAGAAGCCAAGGACGCCGCAAAAGCAGCCCCCAAAGCTGCCGATAGCAGTGCAAAGGCAGATGACGCCGCTAAAGCGGATGCCAAGCCTGCTGCCGCGGTAAAATCTACCCCCAAGGCAGCCGCCCCCGCCAAACGTGTCAGCTGGACCCTGCGTTCGGCCAAGCCCGGTATGGCCTGGGTGTCCGAAAAGGGGTCTAATGAAATGCGTACGGTAAGCGTGGGCGATACCCTGCCGGGTATTGGCAAAGTAACGTCCATCGCTACCGATGCACAGGGCCGCTGGGTTGTTAACGGTACGCGTGGTTCGATTAACCAATAACTAACTTTTGAGAATCATTCTCATAGGTTTTTGGGCCCGCGCGACGGTTTTTTAACCAAAAAACGGTCTTTTTTCTTCTTTTTTTCCTGCTTTTGTACGCCTCGAAACTCTTATTTTTATCAATAAAAATCAAAGAGTTGGGTGGTATACAACACACGTCCGCCAACTGTCTGTTTGCACAGATTTACAAAAGATGATGTAATTATAGTATGACCTCTAAACAGGACTGAGGGTATATCGCATGTGGAATAGACATCTCTGCAAGACTGCGTTGCTGGCCGCGCTGTTTACAGTGGTATCCGCCGATGCGGCCTT
The DNA here is from genome assembly GCA_964551435.1 of uncultured Micavibrio sp. Lineage (GTDB taxonomy): Bacteria > Pseudomonadota > Alphaproteobacteria > Micavibrionales > UBA2020 > UBA2020. Next base: position 215,538 of record CAZKBS010000001.1, on the reverse strand, counting down.
TGCGGGACAAAAGCTCGGCGACATCATGACCAACGTGGTCGCGTCGTGGGATGGTTTTTCGGGCATTCTTTCCACCATTTCCTATATCTTCGGCTGTATTCTTGCCGTTACCGGTATTTTCAAGTTCAAAGATCACGTCGATAATCCGGCGCAAACCAAACTGGCCGAAGGCATCAAGCGCATGCTGGCCGGTGGTATGTTCTTGTCGCTGCCGTTTGTGATCCGCGTTGTCCGCGGCTCGCTGTTCGGCGTCGAGGATATCGGCAGCAACAAACTGACGAACTCCGGCACCACCATGGCCGATCTGTCGGACGGCGGTCTCGACAAGATGGTCTTCGACGTGATGAGCAACATCGCCGGCCCTGCCGAAGCGCTGCTCACGGCTTTCAGCTATCTTTCTGCGATCGCCCTGCTGCTGGTCGGTATTTCCCGCCTGACCAAGCGCATGGAAGAGGGCCCGCGCGGCCCCGGCGGCGCTGGTACCATCACCACCTTTATTGCCTCCGGTGCTCTGTTCTCCTTCGGGGATTCCATGGGTACCTTTGCCAACAGCTTGTTTGGTAATGGCGGCAACGCGTTGAAAACCAATGCACTCGTCGCGACGACGGTCATCACCGAGACCGAAGACCGCGAGCGTATTCAAACAGTTATAGAAGCGGTAATGGCATTCGTCATGCTTGTCGGTTACATCGCTTTTATCAGAGGATGGTTCGTCTTAAGAGCTTTTGCCGATGGCCAGCAAGGGGCCACTGTTGCACAAGGTCTGACGTTCCTGTTCGGGGGCACTTTGGCGATTAACCTCGGCGAGCTGATCAACGTGATCATGCGGACCGCGAACGTCACGGGACTCTCATTTACCTAGTAGACACGATAAAAGCGTGCTACGATAATAAACTGTGTGTAAGTAAAAGGAGGAACTACAAATGAAACGGTCAAAACTCTCTCACAAACTCGCCGCTGCAGCAACCGTTGGTATGCTCGCAGGTCAAAGCACTGCTGCTCTCGCATCTTCTGCTGACGACCTGACGCAAGCCAGCAAAAACGTTGTTCAGGCGGTTTCCGGTACGGTTGCCCTGATCTCCACCCTCGCGTACATCGCTGGTGCAGGTCTCGCTCTCGCTGGTATCTTCAAACTGAAACAGCACGTGGACAACCCGGCTCAGGCTCCGATGAAAGACGCCCTGATCCGTCTGGCTTGCGGTGGCATGTTCCTCGCCCTGCCGTTCATGATGCGTATCATGCAGGGTTCGATCTCTGACGGCGACCTGGCTAAGGCCGACGTTTCGAACCTGAAACTCGAAAACTCCTCCGACCTGTTCAACCCCGGTTAATGGAGGGATAGGCCGCTCAAGCATCTATTCAAGGATATTGATATGGCCTATTTAAGGATATCGCCCGGCATCAGCGGATTGTCCGATGCCGGGCGTATTCTTTCTACGGATGTGCATCAGCCGTCCGAAGAGATACGCCAAAAAGTGCTGGAGCGTGATCAGCACACCTGCCGCTACTGCGGTTTTCAATCGCGCAAATATCAGGAAGTGAACTATATCGGCAAAAACGGCCAGAGCGGCAATCCGGATGATTACGCCTGCGCCTGCACGTTTTGTCATCAGTGTTTCCATCTGGAGCGTGTCGAGCGCATGCAATCCGGCGCCGTGATCTGGCTGCCCGAGATTGGTCAGGCCGCGCTTCATCACATCTGCCGCGCGATTTATGTGGCGCGCATTTCCCAAGGCCCCATGGCCGATGCCGCGCGCGACGCGCTTGAATCTCTTTTGCAGCGCAAGGAAGAAGCGCAGCGCCGCCTTGGTACCGACAGCCCGCGTATTCTCGCTACTGTTTTGCAGGATTTTCTGGAGGCCAAGGAATACCGCGAGCGCGCGGGGCGCCTGAAGGGCTTCCGTATTCTGCCGCTCGACCGCCGCATCATCAAAGAGGGCGACCTCGAATTCAACCAGTTCCCGCAGATTCTGGCGTACTGGCGATCCAAAGACGGTCCCTTCGGCGATGTGCCGCCGCGGCGCTGGGTCAATCTGTTCTATGAACTGCGCCAGCGCGCCGATAGCAAAAAATCCCCGCCGGTGGCTGAATAACCGCGCAGCGCGCCCGCGTTATTCATCATCTTTTTCATTCTTCTCCCGTTTTTTTATCTTCATTTCCGTGCGCATTTCGCGCACCCGCGATGCCGCGCGTTTCGCTGTGCGTCTCGTGCGCATCCGCGGCGGCGGCGCCGTGCCGGGCATTACGTTAAAAATGCGCAAACGCCGCGCATGTCATAACGGGGTGCATATAAAACCCGCCGGCAAAATTTACGTGCAAAAGCTGCGGCTTTTACCTGTTTTTAAAAGGTTTATCTGATATATTATTCAATGCTGCGCCATCAAAAACGCACCCTTTGCGGGTGGGCGCCTCACAGCCGGACTCTCGGCAGCACAATCAGGGATGCTTGTTAATGGGTATGTTTGACGCAATTTTGAAGCCCTTTGTCCGGATCTTGCGCCAGCCGGTCGAATCTTTTATCCGTCTCGAAACGGCGGATGACGACACGACCCTCGTTGCCGAAGATGGCTCCTTGTTAACGGTTGTCCGCGTCGATGGCGCGCGCCAGATCATCGGTGACGCTGAATACAAGCGTATTCTTTCCGACTCCGTGGTTAAAATCGGTACGCGTTTCGACCGCCCCGGCCATGCGATGCAGATTTATTTCAGCCGCAACCCCGAACGCAGCTATGGCGAGCTGAAAAAACTGCTGCGCCCCAACTATATGGCCGCGAAGAATACCGGCCTTGAAATCGACGATATTTTCGAAGAACGCGCGAAGAATCTCAGCCACTATCTGGCGTGGGAAGAAATCTATTTCGTGCTGTGGACGCGTCCGTCTGTACTCAGCAAATCCGATATGGCCCGCGAAGCCGAGCGCGCCCGCAGCAAAAAATGGGTCAAGGCGGACGATGCGCAATATCCCTTCGCCGCGATCGAAGGCATCCGTACCCGTCACAACAGCTTTTCGACCGCAACCGTCACGGCGCTGAAGGAAATGGGTATTCAGGCGGCGGTGATGGAAGTGCATGATGCACTGGCTAGTATTCGCGCCAACCTTTTGCAGGTCAGTATCGACAGCAAATGGCGTGCTGTGCTGCCGGGCGATAAAATCGCTCCGCGCGCGCCCGAAAAGAAAAACGATATGTCGGATATTCTCTGGCCGTCGCTGCGCCAGCAGCTGACCATGGCGAATGCCCGCGTCGTCAACGACCACGTCGTTGAAATGGGCAAATACGTCTGGGGCGGCTGTGACATGGTGCTGGGGCCGACAGATCCCATTCCGTTCCCCGCGTTCCTCGAGCGTATGTCCGAAGCGCGCGTGCCGTTCCGTATGTCCTTCCTGCTGGAAGGCGGCGGCATTCAGGGCATGGCGATGCAGCAGTTCCTGTCGTCGATTTTCGCCGTCACCAACGCCGAAAACAAGATGGTGAAAGACGCGCTTGAAAAGCTGAACGAAATTTCGCGCAGCGAACCCGTGGTCAAATTCCGTCTGTCGTTTGCGACATGGGCGCCCAAGGATGATATCGAACTTCTCGAAGACCGCCTCTCCACGCTGACGCAGTCGGCGGAATCGTGGGGCTATGCGCAGGTATCGATGATCTCCGGCGATCCGCTGGATCAGGTCATGTCTTCGGCGCTCGGTATTCACTGCGCCTCGACGGCGCCGCCAGCGGTTGCGCCGCTCTATGAAGTCATGAAGCTGGTGCCGTGGCAGCGCGCATCCAGCCCGTTTGAACAGGGCTCCATCCTGTTCCGTACCCCCGATGGCCGCGTCTGGCCGTATCAAACCGGTACCAACGTGACGACGACATGGTTCGACCTTGTTTTCGCGCAGCCCGGTGGCGGTAAATCCGTTTTGATGAACACGCTGAACCTCGGCACCTGCCTTGCGGCGGGTGTGTCGAACCTCCCGTTCATCGCTGTTATCGACATCGGCCCGTCGTCGGCGGGTCTGGTTTCGCTGCTCAAGGACGCCTTGCCGCCGAACCGCCGTCACGAAGTGACGTCGTACCGCCTGCAGATGACCACGCAATTCGCGATCAACCCGTTTGACACCAAGCTGGGTATGCGTACGCCGCAGGTGTCGGAGCGAAGCTTCCTGATCGAGCTTTTGACCCTGATCTGTACGCCGCCCGGCCAGGCCGACCCCTACGACGGTATTTCGCAGCTTTGCGGGATGGTCGTCGATGAAATGTACCGCTGGCGTGACGATACTTCCGCCAACGCGGAGCCGCGCCCCTATCTGCCGCGTATCGACAGCGTGGTTGATGAAGCCATCCGCCAGCATGATATCAAGGTTGCTCCCGGCGCCTATTGGTGGGACGTCGTGGATGCGCTGTTCGACAAAGGCCTGACCTACGAAGCATCGCTGGCGCAGCGCTATGCAATGCCGACGCTGGGCGACGCGATTGCGGCCGCCCGCCGCCCGCAGATCAGAAACCTGCTCGAAGAAACCTCCATCGGCGCCTCGTCCGAGGGTGTGATCCACGCCTTCGAGCGTATGATTACCTCCGGCGTCCGCGAATTCCCGATTTTGTCGTCGGTGACCAAATTCTCGCTCGCGGAAACCCGCGTCTGCGCGCTCGACCTTGCCGACGTTTGCCCCTCGGGCGACGCGACATCCGACCGTCAGACCGCCGTCATGTACATGCTGGCGCGTCAGGCGCTGGTTACCCCGTGGTGGATTAACGAAGAGGCGCTGGCGCAGATGTCGCCGAAATACCGCGCCTATCACGAAAGCCGCCTGCAGGATCTGGCCGAAACGCCCAAGCGTCTTTGTTATGACGAGTTCCACCGTACGTCGAAAACCAAATCCGTGCGTGCGCAGATTGTGCGTGACGTGCGCGAGGGCCGTAAGCGCGGTATTCAGATCATCCTCGCCTCGCAGATGCTGGACGACTTCGACGACGACATGGTCGACTTGGCGACGGGCGTCTGGGTTCTCGGTGCGGCGATTTCCGATGCCGCGGTCGATGCCACGCAGAAACGCTTCGGTCTGACCGATACGGCACGCTGGGTCATGCGTAACAAGCTGACGGGCCCGAAAGCGGGCGGTGCACCGGCACTGCTGGTTCTGGGTACCACCGAAGGCCGCTACGAACAGCACCTGATCAACACGCTCGGCCCCATCGAGCTGTGGGCGTTTTCGACCACGGCGGAGGATGCGGCCATCCGCAACCGTCTTTATGCGCGTATCGGCGCGGCGCAGGCGCGCCGTCTGCTCGGCGTCAACTTCCCCGGCGGTTCGGCCCGCAGCGAAATCCGCCGCCGGATTGCCGCACTCTCTGAAAAGGGTGACGTGGATAACGCCTCGCTCGGCGCGGTTATCGACAAGATCGTCGATGAACTTGTTGGCAGCACCAAGGTCAAGCTGGACGATATCGCAGGCAACGATTCCAAACCTGCCGGATAATCCAGACGTTTGGACAACAAAAAACGCCGCAGTCATATGCGGCGTTTTTGTGGCGGGCGCGTCTAGCGTGACGGTGCGGCCAGTTTCGGCTTGCCCAGGCTGCGGCTGGGGCCCGGCACGTCTTCGGGCGGATGGCCGCCGAGTTCGCGCAGCTTGCTGCGGGCAGTATCCAGCGCGGCGGCGCCGTAATCGTCAAAAGACACCTCGGTTTTGAAGGCGTGCTGTTCACGCATATAAATCTCGCTCACGCGGCGGGCGGCGAAATCGAAAATGATGCGCAGGCTGCCGCCGTCGCGCATGGGCTTGCGCTCCAGCAGTGTCGCGGCATCGACGGCTTCGTAGCGGCCGTATTCCCAGTACATCTGGCGCAAAAGATCGCGCGGCGCCGCTTCGTTCAGCCAGCTGCGGGCGTTTTCGTTCCAGTAGTGCAGATGAAAGCTTTCGTCATCGTGGCCCGCGCGGCAAAACGCGCGCGCGATATCCTCGCGCCCTTCGCGCAGGACATCGAAAAACAGATTGCCATCGTTTGACGACGGCTTGGCGCCCGCGGCCAGCAGGGCGGTGCTGGTATCCAGATTGCCGCTGTGGTGCAGACCGTCGGTCAGCTCCCCCGGCTCCGCGGCCCAGCGCAGGGCTTCGTCGAGGTCGATGCCAGCTTCGGCGTTTTGCATTGCCTCCAGTATGGTTTTGATATCCCCGCCCGTGCCCATCAGCGCCTTGGCGTAAAGAACATCATCCCAGTCCATCATTTCCTGACGCGCGGCGGCAACCAGCGTGGCGGTGTCTATCTGGCCGAAAATGTAATATTTGCCGGCGTTTTCCCAGCCTTCGTTATCCAGACGCTCGCCATAGGATTGCACCAGTTCCTGCAAATCGTCACGCAGGGTGGTGACGGCATCATCTTCGGCGTCGTCATAGACGGGCAGGGACTGCAGGGCTGCGCCGAAACGCGTGAAATTCTCGCCTATCGCGCGGGCGGCGTTTTTCCACACCTCTGCCCCTTCGGTGTTTTCGAACAGCGCGTCGTCCATATCATCTGCATGCGGAATGCGGGAAAGCGAATGGCTCATGACTGTGGACCTTCGGATGTTCTGCGTTTAAGTCCGCCCGGCACAGACAAGGGCTTGCCCGTCGCGCGCAGGATATCGGGGGCGCTGCCGCCGAGTTTTTTCAAAGCGTCATGCGCGCTGCCCAGCATGCTTGTGTTGTAATCGCTGAAATCATAGGAATGCATGACCGGCGTCATATTGGCGGCTTCGTAAATCTCATGCACGCGCTGGGCTTGAAAATTGAAAACAGTGCGAAACAGGCTCACGCCGTAGATGTCGGGGATAAACTGGCTTTGCACCAGCGTGTCGTCGCCGGTTTTGGTCATGAAGCTGCGGCCATACAAAAGCGGCAGGATTTTTTTGCGCACGTCGCTGTTTTTATCCGCGGCGGTCATGACGGCGGATACGGTGTCATAGCTGCCGCCGTGATCCAGATAAACCTTGATGCAATCGGCATCAAGACACCAAAGCGCTTTGGCAAACCATTTGCCGTCTTCATGGTTGGGGTTCGCGCCCCATTCCATCAGTTGTTTGATGACCTTGGGTTCGATCTTGTTGCGGACATCTTCGAACAGTTTGTTCGGAAAAGAAATCCACGTCAGCGCGCTGTTCAGCGACGGTTGTTTGTCGGGTGATGCGTATTTATCGGCGGCGCTTTTGATATAACGCAAATCATCCAGCGCGCCGAAATACGCCGCGCCCGTCAAAACCGGCCACCACGGGATAAGCCCCGCGCGCGCGGCCAGCACGTTTTGTTTGGTCTCGCCCGTGCCAAAGGTATAGACGCGGCGGTCGTTGTCCCATCCGCTCTCGCCCAGTTCGGCCATCGCTTTTTTCACGGCCTCGGGCACGACGACATTGCCGTGTTCGTCTTCGCTCAGCTGTGCGAAAAGCTTGCGCACGTGTGCGTGCACCGGACGCCAGGGATGGATGGTCTGTGTGTTGTCAGGCATGCGTTCAGGTTCTCGGCGTTTGCGTTCTGGACTTTGATTCTGGGTGCTTTGAAACAGAGCCAAAGATTATGCAAAAACGCTGCCGCTGTCAATACCCGATTAAAGTATTAACGCATTGATATTGAATGATAAATTATACTACTTCCACATGCCCCAGCGGTCGCGGCGCGGCGGCGCTTTCAGCGGCGGCTTGGTCGGGTCGTCGTTCTTTTTGAAAACGACATGCGTCTCGCCGCTCAAGCCCAGCACCCAGCGCACGGCGTCTTTCATGTGCACGCCGAAATTTTTTAGCTTCGGCTTGGGCGCGGAGGGCAAATGCGCGGCGTAGAATTTTTCAATTTTCTGGATGGTGACGTCGGTCAGGCCGCTGTGGCGCGCATCGTTGAAATCCAGATGCGGCGCATGCTGGTTCAGATACGCTTTGCCGCGATGCTGGATGCGGTCCTTGATCCACTGGCTGTCGACGTCTTTGCTGAAATGCCGCTGCATCCACGAAAACCCGCCCTTCAGATGCGGCGCGTAGGTTTCCGCCCATTCGGTATGCGCGTCTTCGTAGAATGTACGTAAATGAAAATTGCCGTAGAAGGCTTCGAATGCCGCCGCGACGCTGGCGCCGTTTTTCATGTTTTCGGCATGGGTCATGACACGCTCCGCCGCGCGCATGATGTCGGGAAAACGCTGGCGCATCTGCTTCAGCGGCTCTTCGAATTTAATCTGGTCGGCGGGGCCGTCGGGGTCGCCATAGGCCAGCTCCAGCGCGATTTGCGATTGCTGCGCATAGGCGTCGGCTTCGATGGCGAAGGACAGTTTGATGCCCACTTCCGGTTTGTGCCGCGTCGAGGGAAACAAATCATGCCGGGTGTTTTGCACCGCATGCACCGCTTCGTGCCCGATGAGCAGCGCCAGATACGCCGGATTGTCATGCCCGCGCAGAATGATGGTTTTGTCGGATGGATCGCAAAGTCCGCCCGCGCCGCGATCGCCCGTGCGCTTGTCGTCGAACACAATGCGGTAGCCTTCTTTGGTCATTTGTTCGAGCACGTCGCGGCCGGTCGGGCTTTGCGACAGGATGAACAGCGCCTCGTTCAGCACGCGTTCGTTGCGCGCGGCGATTTTGTCGAGCTTGTGCTGGCGTTTTTGTTTTTGTTCTTCGGTCGCGAAAGGATCCGGCCGTTCGTGAACGACCGTTCCGATAAAATTCACCGCTACCGTTTTACGGGCCCAGCCTTCGGGGTGGGGTTCCGTCCAGTCGCCGCGATTATTTATAGGAGGTGCGGGCGGCGTTTGATCCGGCGGTACAGGCGGTTGGCTTGAGTCAAAAAAGAACGGCGTGAGGCGTGCCGGCAAACGAGACATGGAAGAACTCCCTGAAACCCTGAGCGAACACACCCCGAGGGCCGCCGTTTGCAGTTCCTATCAAACCACAAAGTGGGGCGTCGCGCCAAGAATTATCCACAAATATACAGAATACATGAGCCGGAAAAAATGAACCCGGCTGGTAAAAGCCGGGTTTGGAAGGAAGGGGCTCACAACAATAAACTCGCTGAAGATGTCGCAGAATTACTGCGGACGCATAAAGCCGGGGCCGCCATGATGGACGACCTTGATGCCATTCTCCTGTACCTGGACGGCAGCCTGCGGAAGGGCCGCATCGGATGCGGCGGGGCGGCTGGCTTTGGAGTCGAAGTGCTCTTTATGCGTCATATCTCTCTCCATATTTTTATATTACATAAAACTTTAGCGGTATTCAACAAAAACCATGCGGCGCGGGCCATTTTCTTCTTTGTTATCAGGGATGTGTTAAGATTGACTTAATTTTCCCGCCCGCAAAAACCCCCTATGGATTGACCCCGCGCATCTAACCCCTTATAAAGGCAATGTTTCGTAAAACATGCGGCGTACGCGCCGTTAACCTTTGACTTTGCCGCTTTTTCGCCGCGCGCACAGGCGTACACCCGTTTTCGGGGGTATTTCGTACGCGGCGGGGATATCGGCGGCAGAATCACCCGCAAAGGCGCGAGGGAAAGCCCGATGTCCGTGACCGATATCGATGACGATGATGAAAAGTGGTTGATGCACGTGCGTTCGCAGAACGCCGGACAGCTCGGCGATGCGCTGTGCAAGGCTGCGCGCACGGGCGAGGTCTGGCGGGTCGAAACCTTGCTCGATATGGGTGTCGATATCAACTTCAGGGAGGGCCGTGTGCTGCTGAACGCGGTATCGCAAAGCCAGCATGCCGTCATCGACCTTTTGCTTGCGCGCGGCATCACGCTCACGCAGGCGGTGCTGGACGACAGCCTGTCCGAAGCCGCCGCCAAGGGCGATATCAAACTGGTGCGCGATTTTCTGGCGCGCGGGGCGAATGCGGCGCATGACGATTCCGTGTGCCTGCTCAATGCCATTCCGCGCGGCGATGCGGATGTGATGCGCGAACTGCTGGCCGCGGGCGCAAACCCGCGCGCGGGGCTCGGCAATTATCTGTGCATCACCATCGCGCATGGCCATGCCGAACCGGCGCTCATGATGCTGCAATACGGCGCCGATCCTGCGGTGTATCACCGCGATATGAACGCGCTCGACTGGGCGATCAGCCTTGGCATGAAAACCGTGGCCGATGCCATTCGCAGCGGCGACAGCGGCGCGGTGCAAAAACGTGAATTCTTCGAAGGCATGAACGTGGCCGCCCTGCGCGCGCCGCAGCCGCTTTATGGCGGGCAGACGGGGCTGCATCTGGCGGCCAAGGCCGGACATTTCGATATCGTGCGCGATGCGTTTCTAAACGCGGGCGAGAAAATCACAACCGAAGATCTGATGCAGAAAACCCCTGCGGGGCAGACGGTTTTGCTACTGCTCGCCCAGACGCAGCAGCTGGAGCGGGTGTTTGATGCGCGTCTTTGGCGCGGGCGCCGTGACGAAGCGGCGGCGCTGCATGCGCAGCATCTGCCCGCGGCACACCGCGCGGATGTGGATATCGACAGTCTTTTGAATGCGATTGACCATCTGATGCTGCAGGAAACGGCGGACAGTTTTCGTCTGGCGCCAAAGCCAGCGCGCAAACCGCCGCGGCCCTGATGCGCCAGCGCGCCTATTTCTTTTTACGCAGGCGGATGTAAAACGCGCCGTCGCCGCCGTCTTCGATACGTGCGGGGGTTGCGGCCAGAACCTTGGCGCGTAGCGGCGGCTCTTCCAGCCATAACGGCAACAGACGCCGCAAAACACCACCCTCCGCAAGGCGGCTGCCTTTACCGGTGATAACCAAAAGCGTGCGCGCCTCTTTGCGTTCCGCCGCGGCGATAAAACGCAGCAGCGCCTGATGTGCCGCCGCCTGCGTCATGCCGTGCAGGTCGAGGGTTTTTTCAATCGTCCATTTTTTGCGCCGCAAGCTTTTGGCCGTGCCGTCATCTGCCAGCGGCTGGCGCGGCGCTGGTGTCACAATCACGCCCGCGCTGCGTTTGGCGGCAGGCATGGGGGTGGCGGGCTCTTTCGGCGCGGCGTGTTTGGCAGTGGATTTTTTGGCGGCGGGTTTCGCGGTGCGGGCGGCGTCTGCTTTGGGTTTTTCATAGGCGTGCACGGATTTGGTCACGCGCTGCCATAACGCGCGATCTTCATCCGAAGTTCCTGATTTACGGTCTTTTTTCATCGCCTTGCGCTGTTCAAAAATCTTAACCGCTGCTATGTTATACTATGCCTATAAAAGGTGAAAGCGGCCTGCGCGAAAACCTGCCGCCGCGGCCCCTGACGAGAGAGGACAACCGACGTGACATCGCATCAAAGATTTTTCCACTCCCCCCTGCGCCGTTTTGCCGCTGCTGCGGTTGTGGCTGTGATGATGGCAGGCGCCCTTGTGGCATCATCGCCGTCGGCCGCACAATGGGCGACGGGAACCACAGGCGCGGAATATCGCCCGCGCCTGTCAACGGCGGAGGAAATCGCCATCACCCAGCATGTGCTGTCCGCCGATGCGCCGGATCCGGCCGAATGGGCGAAGTATACAAAAGAATATCAGGCATCAAACGATTTCGACCGCCAGAAAGTGCTGGAGGAAAAGCGCAAGGAATACATCCAGAAGTTCAAGCTTTATACCAAGCCCGATGCGCTGGTTGTGGGCGCGCGCGTGCAGCTGTCGCCCTATAGCGAGCTGAACAAGGGCTTTATCATCGAAAGTTTCACAAACGAAACGTTTTTTGCCTACAGCTTTGCCGGACAAAACTATGCGCTCGTGATTCCGAAGCTGATGGATTACCAATGGATCGGGATCGAAAAGCAAGACGCCGAGCTGATTATCAGGGCGCTGTCGTCGCAAAGCAAAAAAATCAACGTGGTGATCGAAGTCGAACCGAAATTCGCCGATAAAACGCCGATCGAACTGCAAGGCAAAAAATACCGCCTGCTGGGCGGCGAGGTGGTGAGCATCTCTCTCTACGGTTCGCATTCCGACCGTGTGCTGTGGTCTCGCAACGGCATCGGCCGCGCGGAAAAAAGCCGTAACAGCATCATCAATCTCCAGCAGGGTAAGAAATAAGCCGTCATGTTCGCAGGGGCCGGCGACTTTTTCAGACCCGTCAACCTGCGCCGTGATATAGCCCCCGCCGCCGGTGTGCCTGCTGCCGCGCGCAGCGGCGAAGAACAGGGAAAACCGCCATTTGCCGCCCCGCCGCCTGCGCCCGCCGATGACGCGCCGACTGATCCGCCTGCGGCAGATGCAACCTTTGCCCCCGATAGTCTGGAGCTGACCGTCGCCGCCCTGCAATCGCTGCTGAGCGGCCGTGTGCCCGATGAGCCGGCGGCTGCAACATCTGCGGCGGCAGTGCCTGCCGCGCTGCTGGCCTATCAACGGGCGGCGGCAGCCGCGCCGCTTCCGGTCGGACCCGTGGGGCAGGGCATGCGCACCGAACTTTCCGAACGTGCCCGCAGCGCCCCCGCCGCCGCTACAGAAAGTGCGGCCGGCGCCGATATTTTCTACATGCTGGCGGCGCTGGAAAAAGCCGGTGTGCGCAGCATCCGCGTGGCGGAGGGGTATACGATTTACGATGCCCTGCGCCAGCAGTGCCGCGCGCTGGATATTGCGCTTGCCGCGCCGGTGCAAAGACCCGATAATCCGCGCGGCGGCTTATAAATCCCGCGCGCCGCAGACAAACAGGAGAAAGCGATGACCACCAGCCCCCTTTTCAGTTTCGATGCGAAAATCATGCCGTCGTTTGCGGGGAAGCTGCGCCTTGCCATGATTTTGGGTGCGCTGTTTGTGGCGGCGATGGCGTTTATTTTTCCGCTGCTGACCGGCGACAAAGATCCGCTGATTTCGGCTGTTTTTCTTGGCGTTGCCGTGCTTGATCTCGGAATGGCGGTTTTTTTGCCTGCGCTGCTGGCACGCAGCCCGGCGCTGACGCGCTTCGCGCTTTACGGCGGGCGTATCGAAATCCAGCAAGGCAGCGCCGCGTCGCCGCGCACGCTTGCCGCGCTTGATTACGCCAAGATTGCCGCGGTGGATGACGCCGCCGATATCCTGAGCGATAAAGACCGCGCCGCAGGCTTTACCGCCGTGCGCCTGCAGCTGCGCGCGCATGAGCCTGCACTCGCCACCATGCCGTATTATGACAGACGGGCGCAATGTCTGACGTTGCGTGGGCTGCGCAGCGACGAAAACCCCTTCGCGCGAATCAAAGATATGGTTGAGAAAAGCAAAGCGTCATAGGATAATGGCACGTATTCGATAAAGGTATTTTCCTATGGAAAAAAAGCAGCCGCTGCTCACCATCCGCCCGCATTTTGATCAGGGTCTTGTCACCGTGCAGGCGCTTATTTTTACAAGCGTCGGCTTTTTGCTGATGACGATCATTGGCGGTACGCTGTTTTATATCTTTCTCAATCTCATCGGCCTCGGCCGCTTTGTCAGCGCGGGCTATGTCTACGGCTTTTTCCTGATTGCCAGTCTGGTCGTGCTGCCGCCGCTGTTTTTCGAGCTGAAGAAAAAAGCCTATAGCCGCACCATCTTCCGCTTTTACGAAGATTACTTCGATTGCCAGTACTATCAGTTTCTGATCAGCCCGCGCCGCGAACGCGTGCGCTACCGTGATGTGTCCAACGTCACGCAGGCGGGTGGTGCGCTGCAAAGCCAGCGTATGCTGACGAGCATTCTGATTACCGTTCCGGGCATGAACCTTCATCCGCGCGCCTTCAGCGGCGTCAAAATCGATGACGTGCCGCAGCGTCTGGACGTGCTGCCGCGTATCCTCGACCTTATCGAGAAAAGCGAATATCGCGCCATGGCGCGCGCAGCCGGCGCGGTAGCCGCCACCGCTGCCGCAAGCGATGCCCCGCGCGGCTGATCCTGCCCCTTCCGTCCCGCGGCTGCGGTTGCGCAGCCGTTTCCATCCGCTGATGGAGCTTTACCGTCATCCGGTACGCCTGACGGTCAGTCTGTTGCTGATGTTGTTTTTGCTGCCCGAAGCGGCCAGCCTTGGCGCGAGATTTGCGGGGCTGCCGGTGTTTGTTTCCTATATCCTCGCCTGCGTGGCGGTTTTTTGCATCGTGATCCTGCCGCAGTTTTGTGTGGCCTGGGTGAATTGCCGCGCTGTTGCCTATATGTTTTACGACGATCATCTTTGTTTCATCGAAAACGCGCTGCTGCGCGATAAAATCCGCGTGCCATACCGCAGCATCAGCGCGGTGCGCCTGCGCCAGACGATACTGCAGCGGCGGCTGCGTCTGGCCGATATCGTCATCGAAACCAAACCTGTGGGGTTTCAGGATATGGCGGGTACCGAACATGTGGTTGCGGATATCCGCGCGGCGCGCAAGGCGATGGGCAGGATAGAAGATATTCTGGCCGCCTACCGCGCGGCGCGCGCGGCCGCTCAGCCGTCACCTTCTGCGGCCAGCGCTGCGGCTGTGGCTGCCGTAACAGATGAGGACAGCCGGTAGCCGCCGTCCTCGTCGGTGGCGAGCAGGTTTTCAAGCCCCCCCAATCCCGACAGTTTCTGGCGCAGGCGGTAAACGTGCGTTTCCAGCGTGTGAGTATCGACGCCGCTTTGGTAACGCCAGACGCGGTGCAGCAGGTCTTCGCGCCGCAGGGTTTGCCCGGCATGACGCGCAAGGCAGAGCAGAATGTCCACTTCCTTGTCCGTCAGCGCGGCCGACGTGCCGTCGGGCGCGGCGATGATTTTTTCCTGCGGCTGGAATAGCGCGTCGCCGATTTGCAGATCGTCGATATAAAACGCCGGGCTTTCCATCATCTGGCGGCAGCGCCGCAGCAGTGCGCCCAGCCGCTGCGGACGCTGGACGTCGATGCCAAGGCGCGGCAGTGCGGGCGATGTCTCCGGCGGCAAGGCATCGCCGCTGCGGAAAATAACCAGATCTGCCGCCCCGCCCGCTGCGGCGGGGGATAACAGCTCCGTCTGCGGGCCGAAGGCTTCCGCGAGCGCACCCGTCAGGGCGGGGGGCAGGTCCAGACAAAGAATTTTATCCCGTGTTTTCATGCCTCTATGCTACATGAAAACCTTTTCTTAAGACAGACTCAGCTAGAGTAAGAGGGGGAGAAAACGAAATGGCTGAAATTATTAGCGAATACGAAGTTGTCTTCGCCACGCGCACGGGGGTCACCATCCTTATGCCGCGTCTGGGTGTTTTTGACGGCGGTATCGAAGTGCCCGCACGTTTTTGCATCAGCCCCGACAACCCCCGCGACGTGCTGATTACCGCCGCTGAAAAATCAGCGGTGCTGAAGGGCCTGCGCAAAGATTATCTGGACGAAGCCATCGAGCGCGGCGTCATCATGTTCTATGAACTCAAGGATGACGAAATCGTACGCTGCACGCCGTGCAGCTACGCATCGTAATCAAGCAATGCTTTTCTGAAAATCAGCGCTGTTGTTGCTGGCGCTGTTGCTGTTGCATGCGGCGCATGATGTCGTTTTGATGCTCCATGATGCGGCGCTGCTGCGCATCGCTTTGCGCATCCAGCTTGGATTGCATTTCCTGCGCGCGCTTCAGGTTGCGCTCGCGCATTTCCTGCTGGCGTTGCAGTTTTTGCTCTTCGCGGGCGCGGCGCGCGTTTTCGGCGCGCTGTTCGGGCGTGGTGCCGGTGCCTTTGACCAGGCCATAAATATCTTCGGCGGGGGCGGTGCCGTAGGGGTTGCTGGCGCCCTGCGTTGCGGGCCAGCCGACGAGGCCATCATATCCGCCGCCGCCCGATGACGGCGCCTCGCCGCCCGACGATGTCAGGCCTTCGTAGGCCATTGCCGCAGGCGTCTGAAACAAGAAAAGAGCCAGTGCAGCGGCAAAAAGCGGGCGGCGGTATGCGGCGATCATGGGAATATTCCTTTCAGCGGCGGTTGGCGCGTGTTTATGGGTTACTGCATCGGGCGCAGAATTTTAAAGGCCTCTTCATAGCGGGCAAGCGCACGCTCGTTGGCGTCTTTTTCTTCGGCCAGCAGCGATTCAGGCATGCCCATTTTCAAAAAGACTTCATCGGGCACGGTGCGGCGGGTCATCACGCCATCGGCGAAAACCAGCAGCTGTTGATAGCCCTGCTGCGCGACTTTTTGGCGCTGCTCGGCGCTCAGCGCGGGGTTATTCAGCGCGCCCATGATTTTATCAATCTGGCTCTTGGCCAGAAATTCCATCGACGCCATGCCGTTGATGCGCGGCAGGGTCGGGTTTTTCAGGCCGAACATGCCAGGGCTCGGCTTCACGTTATCGGCGATTTTGCTGAGATCCAATCGCTTGCCGTTGAGCGAGGCGAGCATCAGCAATTGCTCCGCACTGGAAATCGGGCTTGTTTTCAAACGGCCGGGGCGCGGCGTCATCGGCAGTTCGGGGCGCGCGGTTTGCGCAGGGGCGCGTGTGGTGGCCGCTGGGCGCACGGCGGGCGACTGGCCTGCGGGCGGGGTTGCCGCGGTTGACGGACGTTTCGGTGCGGTGTCGTTGTCGGTTTCGGGTTCTATGGGGCGCTGCGGCACACTGCCGGGGAGAAGGCCGTCGTAACCGGGTGGCTCGTCCGCGCCGCGGCTGCTTTTGCGTCCGCTGGGCTGCGCGGGGGCCAGAAGGCCGTCGTAGCCTTCGCTGGTCGAAGAGCCGGACATCAAACCGTCATAGGCCAAAGCAGGTTTGGGGGCGGCGGGTGCGCAAAAAACGGCAAGACCGAGTGCGGCGGCAAAATAAACGGCGGGTTTCACGTCGGTTTTCTCCCTGCTTGGGTATTTCTGAATATTCCTTTTTCACGTGCGCCGCTACTCTTTGCTTACGCGGCCGACGATGCGGCGCGGCGTGCTTGATAGGCGGACGCAAAAGAGTCAAAACCCTTTTGTGAATTCCTTTTATTCTATCATACTTGCAAAAAATCCGGTGAAAAGCCTGCGGTAATTAAACATAACTATTTGAAAGGGCGAGAAAAAATGACGTCACCCGTGCGCGGCGATTTGTGCAGTCTGGATGCGGCCGCCCTTGTGAATCTGTACCGCGCAGGCACGCTGTCGCCGCTGGACGTCGCGGTGGCGGCGCTCGACCGTATCCGCGATGTGAACCCGCGGCTCAATGCCCTGTGCCTTGTCGATGAAAAAGGGGCGATTGCCGCCGCGCGCGCATCGGCTCGCCGCTGGCGGGCGGGCAAGCCGCTGGGGCCGCTGGATGGCGTGCCTGTGACCATCAAGGACTGGTTTCATGTCAAAGGCTGGCCGACACGCTACGGCTCCCGCCTGTCATCAACAGCGCCGCAAAAAGAAGACTCCCCCGCCGTGGCGCGCCTGCGCGAAGCGGGCGCGGTCTTTCTGGGCAAAACCACCCTGCCCGAATACGGGCACAAGGGCGTGACCGACAGCCCCCTTTACGGCATCACGCGCAACCCGTGGGACGACAGCAAAACCTGTGGCGGCTCTTCGGGCGGCGCGGCGGTGTGCGCGGCGGCGGGTATGGGTGTTTTGCATCTGGGCAGTGATGCGGGCGGGTCGGTGCGCATTCCGGCCAGTTTTTGCGGCGCCGTCGCGTTCAAACCCAGCCCCGGCGTGGTGCCGTCATGGCCGCCGAGTTTGTTTTCGACCCTGTCAGCCGTTGGCCCTATCGCGCGCACGGTGCGCGATTGCGCCCTGATGCTCGATGTCATGGCGCAGTTTGACAAAAACGGCCATACGCCCGACTGGCATGCCTTGCCGCTGGATAAACCCTGTTTTGCCGGAGCGCTGGAAGCGCCGCTGCCGAAACTGAAAATCGCCTATGCGCCGTTTATCAACGATGTGGGCATGAATCCCGATGTGGCGGCAGTGATGAAAAAAATGCTGCCGCATCTGCGCGCGCTTGGCCGCGTGGATATCATCCGTCTGGATGTGCCGGATATTGTGGATGTGTTCAACAAACACTGGATGGCCGTCGCCGCGCATATGTTGAAAGGCTATACAGCCGCGCAGAAAAAAAAGACCGATCCGCGGCTGGTGCATTGGGCGGCGCGCGGCGAAAAGCTGCCGCTGCATGATTATCTGGTCGCCGAGCGCGCGCGCATGGCGATTGGCGAATATTTTAAATCGCTTCTGGATGAATACGAGATACTGGTGACGCCGACCACGGCCATGACGGCGTTTGATACGGGTAGCAACATGCCGCGCGGCAAAAACGGCGCATTGTGGGATGACTGGACGCCTTTTACTTACGGCGCCAATCTGGCGCGGTTGCCGGCGGCGAGCATTCCGGCGGGATTGTCTAAAGACGGCCTGCCGGTCGGTATGCAAATCATGGCGGGCTATCTGAAAGATACGCTGGCGCTGCGGGCGGCGGCGGCGCTGGAAACAAAAATCGCCTTCATCCCGTGGGATGCGGCGGCCTGACGCAAACGGCATAACATAAAAGGAACAGTCATGAAGCTTTTTGTATTTTATATCGGCGGTTCGACCGAAACCTCGCTGATCGAACTACATGATGTGCGCATCTGCGCCGCGGACAGCATGGAGGCAACCTATGACGACATCCGCCGCACATGGTGGGGCACGCCCGAAAGCCTGCATCTGGATTGCTGGGGCGAACTGACGGCGGCGGATGGCCACCGTATCACCCTCTCGGCGGAAAAGCCGGCGGATGCGGACAAACTCTGGTTCGTCAACCTTGGCGGCTATGACCCCGATGATTTCGCCGAACAGCATAAAAACGTGTTCGTGGTCGCGCCGACCAAATCCAAGGCGAAAGCGCGCGCCCTGAAACAGGTTTTGCACTGGAAATCGCATCACGAAGATTACAGCTATGACGTGGAGCAGATGACCTGCGTGGATGATATTCTGGCGAAGCAGGGGCTTTATATCCAGCTGACGCCGGATGCCAAGGCAAAACCCTTTGCATTCAAATTCGGGTTCAACCGCGACATTCGCAAAACAGCCTGACGTGTGCGTAGGCGCATTTTATCGTGGCGCGGCGCTGGCGAGCGCGACTTGCGGCGCGGGACGGCGTGCCGCGTCGATGGCGGTTATCGCCTGCGCGGCGGGAATATCCTGAATGGTCGGTCCCACAAGCGGCTTTGCCGTATTTTGCGGCGTCAGCGATTGCCATGTTGCCGGGTCGTTGTAATATCCGTAGAGCGTGAATACAGCTGTGCCGCCCGCCGCCGCGATATGCGTGGGGCCGGTGTCATTGCCCAGCGTGAAGACCGCGCCACGCGCCAGCGCCGCAATATCGCCCAGCGATGTCTGCCCGCAAATATTTTTCGCCCGCCCGCCGATGTGCGTTGCCAGCTCGGCGCAGGTTTGTTTTTCCGCATCCGCAGGGCCGCCGATGATAACGGGGGTGATGCCTGCGGCGGCGTAATGCTGCGCGACTTCTGCGAATTTTTCGATTTGCCAGCGTTTGAACGGACGGTTCGCCGCGCAGACGGGCACGAAAATCGCGTAGGATTCATTTTTTTGCAGGCCAAATTTTTCCTGCGCCGTTCGCACGGCGTCATCGCTGACCAGCGCGGCAGGCATGGCGGGCAGGGGCAGTTTCCGGTCTGCTTTTAGAAATCCCGCATCGCGCAGGCAATCGTGCAGCAATTCGAAAATATGTTTTTTACCGACGACGGCGCCTGCGCCGAATTGCGGCGTGTCTTTGGCGACGACTTCCATTTTCTCCGGCTGGTATACGGGCACGGACGGATAGCTGTCGCACAGCGTATGTTCATAAAAATCGAAATTGAATCCGATTGCCGTGCGCGCCAGCGTCGCGGGCGGCAGCGGCGCGGCGGCGGTGTCATGCCACGGCAGCGTCATGCCGGTCATGGTTTCGGCCCAGCCGTGACGGTGCTTCGCGCCGATGGTCACGACCTCCATCCCGCGCTCTTCGGCCACGGTGGCGATGTGGCGCAGCGCAGGCGCGCAGAACAGCCCGTCGCCCAGATCGCGCGGCAGGTTCACAAGAATCACGGGCTTGTCGGACATTTCCGGCATGATGCGCCTTGGCGGTGAATAGGTATTGCCATATTACCAAAGCGGGCCGGTTTTGTCACCGCAAACCGCGCCGCCTATGTGCAAGTCATTATAAATAAACAAAAACCCCCGCCGTTGTGGGCGGGGGTTTTGCAGGGCTGCGCGTGCGTTTAGCGCAGCGTGGACAGCATTTTGCCCAGACGTTCGACCAGCAGGCTGATATGGCTTTCATTCAAAATCAGCGGCGGCGACATCGCCAGCGTATTGCCGGTGAAGCGCATGACGGTATCGTATTCGAAATACATGCGGTCGAAGGCTTCCATCGCGCGCGACATTTCGTCGGGATATTTGCGGTCGGTGCCGGGGTCCAGCTCTACCGCGCCCATCAGGCCGATGGTGCGGATATCGATGACATGCGGCTTGCCTTTCAGCGTGTGCAGTGCATCCGACCAGGTTTTTTCCAGCTTGGCCGCGTTTTCGAACAGGCCTTCGGTTTTATAAACCTCCTGCGTGGCGAGTGCGGCGGCGCAGGCCAGCGGGTGGCCGCTATAGGTATAGCCGTGGAAGAAGTTGATGCTGTATTCACCGGCGCTGTCCATGAACGCGTCATAGATACCCTTGCGCACAAACGTCGCGCCCATGGGCACGGTACCGCTGTTGATGCCCTTGGCGGTCGTGATGATGTCCGGCACGATGTTGAAATATTCCGCTGCCGTCGCCTTGCCCAGACGGCCAAAGCCGGTGATGACTTCGTCGAAAATCAGCAGAATGTCGTGTTTGTTGCAAATCTCGCGCAGCTTTTCAAGGTAGCCCTTGGGCGGGACCAGCACGCCGGTCGAACCCGCAACCGGCTCGACGATAACGGCGGCGATGTTTTCGGCATCATGCAGCGCAACGATGTTTTCAAGATTGTCGGCCAGATGGGCGCCCCATTCGGGCTGATGCTTGGAAAAAGCCTGTTCTTTGAGGTTGAACGTATGGGGCAGGTAATCGACGTTGGGCATCATGGCGCCCGCGAAAACCTTGCGGTTCCACGGAATGCCGCCCAGCGATACGCCGCAGATGTTCACCCCATGATAGGCGCGTTCGCGGCTGATGATTTTAGTCTTGGCGGCCTTGCCGCGCGCGCGCCAGTAGGCGAGGGCGATTTTGACAGCCGTATCGACAGCCTCGGAGCCGGAGTTGCTGAAAAACACATGGTCAATGTCGCCGGGCATTTCCGCAACCAGACGCGACGCCGCCTGAAAACCCAGCGGGTGGCCAAACGAAAAATTCGGCGCGTAGTCGAGCGAGGCGGCCTGTTTTTGAATAGCCTCGACGATTTTCGGATGGCTGTGCCCCGCATTCACGCACCACAGGCCTGCCGATGCATCCAGCAGTTCGCGCCCGTCGTCGGAATAATAATACATGCCCTTCGCGCCTGTGATCATGCGCGGTTTTTTCTTGAACGATTTTTGCGCCGTGAAAGGCATGAAGTGGGCGTCGAGATCGTTGGGCTTCAGGCTGTTGGACATGTCAGGTATCCTTTGACGTCAGGACGCGGCGCGTAAATCCGTCTGCGCGGCGTCGATGGGTTGTGGGCGTATCCGGTTTCTGGTGCTGCCGTTTCGGGGCGCGCGAAGTCCGGTGTGCGCTTGCGCTGCGCGGCCATCGGTTGCGATGGCATTTGCATTCCGCAAGTGCCAAGAGCATACTCGCTAGCAGCTTGGAATATCAACCCCTGCGTCAATATGGCAAACGACAAAGACAACAATAACGGCAATGAACAGGAAACCGGCAGCGGCAGTGACAATGTCGCGCGCTTTCCCTCGCCGTCCGAACGCGCGGCGCGTTATGCTCCGCCGCCGGCGAATGATGGTGCTGCATCGCAAAAAAAATCCGAACCGATTCTCAATCTGCCGCGCGGCGTCAAATACCTGCTGGTCACGCTGCTGCTCTTGATGGGGCTGCGCTATGTGCTGCCCGATGCGGTGATGTTCGATGTCTATATGCGCTACGGTTTTGTGCCAGCCTATTATTCCGGCGCGCTGGAGGCCGACTGGCGGGCGGCTGTCGCGCCGGTTACGCATATGTTTTTGCATGGCGGCTGGCTGCATATCGGCGTTAACATCGGCATGCTGATGGCCTTTGGCAGCGCGCTTGAAAAAACCATCGGCCTGAAACGCACGGTGATTATCTATTTTGCGACAGGACTTGCGGGGGCGCTGGTGCATTTTGTCGTCATGCCCTATGACGTCGCGCCGCTGATTGGCGCATCTGGCGGCATCAGCGGGCTTTTTGGCGGCATGCTGATTTTGATGTTCCGCTCCGGCCTTCTCGGGGGGCAGGGTTATCAGCGGCTGGTGTTTCTGATTGCGCTCTGGATTGGTATTTCCCTCCTGTTCGGCTACATCGGTATGCCGGGGGCGGAGGGGAAAGTCGCCTGGACATCGCATGTCGGCGGTTTCATCGCGGGGCTAGCGCTTTACCCGCTGGTTGTGCGCGATAAAAACCTGCGGCTTGAATAAATTCGTGGCAGCACCTGCGCCGGACACAAGATGTAGTGGCGCATCGGCGCCTGCGTAAAAAAGTTCCGCAACTTCGCAATAAAAAAATACATTCAGGGGGTTGAGCCCGATTCGCGCCCGATATACAGTGCGCGCGGGAAAAGGGAGCAACCACCATGAAACCAGCCACGATGCAAAGCGCTGCGGCGGCAGAACGCCTCGCCGAGATCCAGCAGCAGATGTTCGATGTATGCCAGCCTGCTGCCGGCGCACAGTACGACGAATTCTACAAAGTCACGACAGAACGCGGCTTTACCCGCATTACGCTGCCCAAAGGCAAAAACTGATATTTTTCCGCAGCCGCACGCTGCCGTTATTGCCGCGGATATCCGTCGCGCTTTCATTTTTCGCGCGGCGCTGCAAATAACTTTCTCAGGCGTTCAAAATTCTTGGCAGGCTGATCCGCAACCGCGCTGCGGTGCTGCGAGCATCAGCGCGGCTTGTCATCCGGACAGATAAGATTGAACAGCCAATGGTCGAAACGCCATGTGGGGCCGCTGGTCATGATCGCATAAATGGTTGCGCGCGGCAGAAACAGCCGCGCCACCAGCATCCAGACAATCACCGAGAGATACGTTAAAAGGACGATAAGGATGCAGGCCACCACAAGGATCGCAATCGCTTCGGACGGCCCGGAAACCTTATGCCCCATATCAAGACCGGCTAGCGGCGGCAGGACGCGCGCGGCCATCGTAAGCCCGCCGCCCATGATAATCGTGATGATCAGCACCAGCGTGAACTGTCCGGCCAGCCGGCCAAGCAGAGGGGTTTCATCATCCGGCGGAATTTCTTCTGTCATGACCGTCGCGTCACCAGCTGCGCGGGAGGCGCGATGATGTCGTTATCGGGCAGCGCCGGGGCCAGACGCGGGGCATGCGCATCGCCCTGCGGGATGCTCCAGCCGAAAGCGTCGAACGCCATGCAATGCGGGCATAGCGCCGACCACGCGGCGGCTATATGCCCGCAGCTGGTGCAGATCCAGCGGGCATCGGGCGGATAATCCCCCGCATGCTCCAGCCATTCGCGGGCTTTGGCTTCATTACCGGTTTCCGCACGCTCCAGCCGCGCCAGCGCGCGGAAATCATTCGCGGCGACAAGACGTTCGCGCGCTTCTTTCCACAAACTTGCTTCAAGCGCGTAATGCCCGGCCAGACGCTGGCTGGCGGTATGCTGCGGGTTCAAATCCGACAGGCGCCGCGCCCATTGATAGGCATCGCGGCCGGTATCGTAAACGGAGGCCTCCTTGCGCGGCTGCGGCATCAAGCGCATCCACAGGGCGGCGATATCGGGGTGGGGCTGCGCTTTCCATGCCCGCTCCAGCGTTTTTTGCGCCGCGCGGGTTTTGCCAAGGCGGCTGTAAACATCGGCCAGCAACAGCGATGCGGGCGCAAAGCTGTAATCCAGCGCGGCCGCGCGCGCGGCCTGTTTCGCCGCGATGGTCAGGAAACCCTGCTTTTCATTTTCCATCGCCTGCGCCGTCAGAATGGCCTGACGGTGATGCCGTGCGGTGCGTGCATCATAAATGCGCATCTTCTCGGCTTTTTTAAGAACCTCGGTCGCTTCGGGCCAGTTTTTATTGCGGGTTTCGATTTCAAAACGCGTACGCACGACCCAGCTGCGTTTGGGCTGCAGCTTTTCCGCTTTGCGGATCAGGTCCTGCGCCTCGCCATAGCTGCCTTCTTTCAGGGTTTGCGACAGAAGCCCGCGCAGGCCGAAAAACGCTGCCTCGCTATCATCCAGCAGATCGGTGAATTCGCGCCGCGCCTTGGGCACGTTGCCGTTGAGCAGCGCGGTTTGCGCGACGAGCAGTTTTGTCAGCGGGGTTTTGGGTATCAGGGCTTCCGCCTTGCGTGCGCTGCGCTCCGCGCCCGCAGGGTCGCCGGCGGCAACAGCCACAAGGCCAGCAGTCAGCGCGCGGTAGCCTTTTTCGCGCCGCACGGTATAGCGATAGCGGCGCAGGGTCGCCGGCAGCACGGCAAAGCCGCGCCAGATACGGTCGATGAAAATAACGGCAAGCGTGAAAACAAGCAGAACGGCGGCGACAAAACCGACCGCCAGTTCGATGCGGTATCCAAGCCAGTCAATCGTCATCCAGCCCGGCCGCGCGGCCAGCCAGCCGATGGCGTAAACCAGAAGGCCCAGTCTGGCCAAAAACCACACGGCGCGGATCATGCAGTGTTCTTCCGGGGCATGGGGTTATCCTTTCGTGCGCGGGGCGGCGGATGTGCCGCGGAAAGACCTAACGAAATCTTCGGCTCTTCAATACAATAAACAAAAAAGGACGTCAGTAAAACCCGCCGGTATGTCTTATGGCATCGGAATGCTGATACCCGGCTGGCTGTGTTGCTGCAGCGAGGGGGAGAGATATGGAACGGTCGTTGTATTGCCAAACCCTTCGGCCCCCGACGGCAGCTGTTCGAGCAGGTCTCCGACAGCGCTATTGAGGTCGATGCCGCCCATATCGATACTGCCGATATCGCTAAAGCCGGCGAAAGGCCCTGTGCCGTTGCCCAGCATGCCCAGTACGGTTTGCAAAAGCACCTGTGACGATTCATCGGCGGCCACATGCCCTTCGGCCTGCGCCAGCCACGGCGCAGCGGTATCCGCGGGCGCGCCTTCCAGCGATTGCAATTCCTTGATGGCGCCTTTGATGTCGCCCTGATCCAGCATCAGCTCGGCCCGCGCGACGCTGGCATCGACGGTATCACCCTCGATATCGTCGACCTTGCGCATTTTGGCGTATTTCGACAGACGCAGCAGCACGCGCTCTCGTACCGACGCGTCTTCGCCTTGCAGCTTCGCCATCACGATATCTGCGGCGATATTGCGGAATTCTTTTTGCAAATGCTGGCGGCTCAGGACACCGCTGCGGGCGTAGGGGGCGACGCGTTTCAGCGCGGCCTGCATTTCCGGGTCGTCCTTGGCATATTTCTGGATGATATGCAGATCGCTCTCAAACGACCGGCCGCCGCCGATATTGCCACGCAGCTCGTTCATTGTCAGCAGCATCGCCGCTGCGCCCAGATCCTTGGGGGCGATGCCGCCCATCACCTCGGCCAGCATCGGGTCGGTTTTCGTCGCGCCTTCGATAGCTTTGCTGAGGCCTGCGGGGTCTTGCGGCGCGCCCGACATCACGCTGCGCAGACGACCCATCATGCCTTCGGCTTCGGCGGCGCCCTCTTGCGTGCGCGTCAGGTTATTCAGCGTCGCCAGCATGCGCATCAGGCTTTGGAAACCCTGATATGTGCTGCTTTTCTCGACGCTTTTGTGTACGCCTTCGACGCTGTTGCCCACGACGCTTTTTACCGTATCAACGGCACCCTGCGCTTTTTGCAGCCCTTGGTTCATGCGCTGGCCGATGCCAGGCGTGGCGGGGGCTTTCTGGTCTTGCGTCGGCAGCGGGGCGAGGCCTTGCTGGCGGCGCAGTTCGTTCTGGCGCTGCTGCAGTTCTTTGATCTGACGGTCGTATTCCTGCAGGCGATGTTCGTATTCTTTTTCGCGGTCGCGGCGTTCGGCGAAGGAGAAGAATTCAGGCGCCATTACAAACGTGCCCAGCAGCGCCAGCGCGCCGATGAAAAACGCCGACATGATGATGGTGCGGCTGACGAAGCGTATTTTTTCTGCGCGGATACGCTGCTGCTGGCGCGCGGCGTGTTCGCGGCGGTCGATGCCGCTGCGGCGGTCAGGGCCGGTATAGGTGGCGGAGCGGACATTGCCATAGGCGTCGTAGGTCGGTCTTTGCTGGCGGCGGTCGATGTTGCGCCGGCGATCGCTTGCCTGCGTGTGCGAACTGCGGCCGTCCACGTCGTCCATAGTCATCTTGTATTGTCCTTTTGTAAGTATGGCGTTGATGTCGATATTGTCTTCTTCGGCGGCGGTGTAAATCGCCTCTACGCGCGTATCGGGAATAATGCCGCGCTTTTTCCAGCCCTGCACCGTCGATGCGGTGATACCGAGGCGGTTCGCCAACGGACGCAAACCGCCAAACGCGTCGATAACCGGGTCGGCCGGCAGCGCCATGGGCAGCGGCGGGGCGGTATCGGCACCGCGCAGAATATCAAGTACGGCATCTAGCTGCGGGGTGCGTGCAACCTTTACGGCGCGCCAGGGCGTACCGCGCAGTTCGTTTGCGACGCGCTCGCTCAGGCAGACGGCCTCCAGTCTGGCGCTGGCGGCGCGCAAGTCCTCGCGCGATAGAATTCGCAGCCAGTGCTGCGCGGCGCGTGCGGAAAACAAAAGCACGGTGTTGATTTTATCCTCGATCAGCGCGCGTTCGATTTCCGGCGGCAGTTGGTCGATGAATTCGGTGCGGTAAACCACGCGGCGATGTACGGTGATGCCGCTGTCGGCCAGCAGCTGCGACAGATCCTCGGCGGTATCTTCGCCCGATACATGTAGAATTTCTTGCAGGCCCAGTTCTTCCTTGCGTGCAATCAGCGTTTGTGCCAGATCGCGCACATCGCCCGCGCCCGCGATGACATGGGCAAAGCCGTGCTGCGTCGCGGCCTCCGCCGTGGCAGTGCCGACGGCGAAAACGGTTTTGTCGCGTCCCTCGGGCGCGGCGGGAAATTGCGTCACGGCCTGCGCGCTTGTAAAGACCAGCGCCTGACAGGCCGCCATCACGTCAAAATCGGCGGGGACGGGCACATAACGGCTGAGGGGGGCGAGGTACGTCTCGAACCCCTCGCGGCGGAGTTTTTCCGCAAGCTCGCTGCCAGCCGGCTCGGGCCGTGTGACGAGAATGGAACGCATGGGCTTTTCCACCTTTTCAAATACATGTGCGGCGCGGGGCCGGACTATTCAGGGCAGCGGTCGCCGCCAAAAGGACAACTCTTTAATAATATATACCGCAGGTGAACATCCCGTTAAGACGGAACTGCCGTTTTTTGCCCTGCGGCGGATATCTTGGTGCTGTTTAGATCTCGGTTTTACGCCGCTTTTAGCTTCGCGCGGATATCGGCGGCGGCCTGACGGCCCAGACGCTCCGCATCACCCGTATGGGCGACATGCATCACATAGCTGACCTTGTGCAGGTTGGTGCCGTCGGGGTTGGCCGACAGTGCATCGAACCGCGCACGGCCATCGGGGTCGGGCACGGACATCAGCGCGCCGAGCGGCGTTTTGCAAGACCCGTCCATCGCGGCCAGAAACGCGCGTTCCGCCGTGACGCGCAGCGCGGTCACGGGGCAATGCGCGGGCGCCAGCAGCGCCTGCATGTCTTTGTCGTTTTCGCGGATTTCGATACCGACGGCGCCCTGCGCGACGGCGGGCAGCATCACATCGGTTTCCAGCACATGCTGGATGATATCCGATTTGCCAAGGCGGTTCAGCCCCGCCACGGCCAGCAGCGTCGCATCGACAACGCCATCCTGCAATTTCTGCAAACGCGTGCCGACGTTGCCGCGGAACATCACGACTTTCAAATCGGGGCGGCGCGCCAGAATAATCGCCTGACGGCGCAGGCTTGATGTGCCGACAACGGCGCCCTGCGGCAGGCTATCCAGTGTCTCGCCGCTGCGGCTGAAAAACGCATCGCGCACATCTTCGCGCGGCAGCAGGCAGGGAATGACAAGCCCGGCGGGCAATTCCGTGGGCATATCCTTCATCGAATGCACGGCGGCGTCGATGGTGCCGTCGAGCAGCGCGTCTTCGATTTCCTTGGTGAACAGGCCTTTGCCCCCGACCTCGGACAGCGGGCGGTCCTGAATACGGTCGCCGCTGGTGGTGATGATCACAAATTCAATCGCGCCCGGCGCCGCCAGATGCGGATGCGCGCGTTTGAGCGCGCTTGCCAGCAATTCCGCCTGCGCAAGGGCAAGCGGGCTGCCGCGCGTGCCGATATTGATTTTTGTTTTCATGCCCGAATCCGTTTTGTCGCGTGTTATTCTTTTATAAGTTATTAGGCCTTTTGGCGCAGAAAGCCAAGAACGATGCGCCGCGTTTGTCATGCGGCATCCCGCAGCAATAAAAACGCCGGCAGAGGCTGCCGGCGTTTGAGTATGAAAGGCAGCAGCGCTTCAGCCCTGACGGAAACGGCAGACCTTGCCGAAACGGTCGGTGTCGACGGTGATGCGCGTATCGGTTTTGCTGCGGTCGAACATCAGGGCCGTGCCGGGCGGGAAAATGCGCGCCTCGTGCCAGCCCGCGTCCTGCGCGGCGGCGTAAAATCCGGCGGCATCCAGCGGTTTGTGCATCATGCGGTTAAACGCTTCGCTAAACTGGCCGCGGGTTTGTGCGGCGATGTTTTTGGGGAATTCCATGGCAGGCTCCTGCGGCTGGCGGCGCGAAACGCGCGCGGGGCTGATATTTCGGAAATGAACTTAACCGTGTATATACGATATGTCAAATAAAACAAGGACCGCCGGCCGGCAAGTGGGTTACTCGTAGGTATTATGACAGATGTTTCCGCGTGAATTTACACAGGAAGACTGATATAACAAGCGCATGACAAACCCGCGCCCCCACAGCCGCCTTGTGCTTGGCATCGAAAGCAGCTGCGATGAAACCGCCGTCGCCATCGTCGGCGAAGACCGCCGGATTCTGGCGCACCGCGTGCTCAGCCAGCGCGAACATCTGGCCTTTGGCGGCGTGGTGCCCGAAGTCGCCGCGCGCGCGCATCTCGAACACATGGACCATCTGGTCGAAGAAGCTTTGCAAGAAGCAGGGGTCACCCTCGATGATATTTCCGCTGTCGCGGTCACGGCAGGGCCGGGGCTGATCGGCGGTGTGCTGGTCGGTGTCATGACGGCCAAGGCGATTGCGCAGGTGCGCGGCCTGCCGCTGGTCGCGGTCAACCATCTGGAAGGCCATGCGCTTACCGTGCGGCTGACAGATGGCGATGTGGCCTTTCCCTATTTGCTGCTGCTGGTCTCCGGCGGGCATTGCCAGATTTTGATTGCCAGGGGCATTGGCGAATATACGCGCCTTGGCACCACCATCGACGATGCCGTGGGCGAAGCCTTCGACAAAACCGCAAAGCTGCTGGGCCTTGGCTGGCCGGGCGGGCCTGCGATTGAAAAACTGGCGGCGGAATGTACCGACGTCAAATCCGCGCGCGCGAAATACCCGCTGCCGAAACCGATGCTGGGCAAACCGGGATGTGATTTTTCTTTCTCCGGCCTGAAAACGGCCGTGCGTAAAATCATCGACGGTTTTCCGGCGGGCGATATCCCGCGCAGCGAAGCCGCCGCCCTCTGCGCGAGTTTTCAGGAAACCGTGGCGGATATTCTGCGCGACCGCATCGCCCGCGCGATGGATGAATATCTGGCGCTTTCGCCCGCGCAGCCGTCGCTGGTGGTGGCGGGCGGGGTTGCCGCCAATAAACGCCTGCGTGCCGTGCTCGAAGACGTTGCCGCTGCCCGCGGGCTGCGTTTTATCGCGCCGCCGCTGAAGCTTTGCACCGATAATGCCGCGATGATTGCCTGGGCGGGCATGGAAAGATTTATGCGCGGCATGACGGATGATATTGATTTCCCCGTGCGCGCGCGCTGGCCGCTGGATCCTGCCGCCGGGATTGTCGCCGCCAAATCGCAAAAGGTCTGACAAGATGACGCAAGCTGACACACAAATAAAGCGTATTGCCGTTATCGGCGCGGGTTCGTGGGGCACGGCGCTGGGCGATATCGTGCGCCGCGCGGGCCATAGCGTGATTTTGTACGCGCGCGATGCGGGCCTTGCCGATACCATCAACGCGCGGCACGAAAACCCCGTGTATCTGCCGGGGCTGAAGCTGCACGAAGCCCTGCGCGCCACATCCGATATCACCGTGGTGCTGGACGGGGCCGATATGGTGCTGGCGGTGACGCCGGTGCAGTTCATGCGCGATATGTGCGCCAAAATAAAACCGCATTTGCGCGCGGGCGTGCCGCTGGTGAATTGCGCCAAGGGTATAGAAATCACCACGGGCCTGTTGCCCGCCGATATCGTGGCCGAGGTTTTACCCGAAACGCCTTATGCCGCGCTGTCCGGGCCGACATTCGCGAGCGAGGTTATCCGCGGCCTGCCTGCCGCGGCGACTTTCGCCACCACCGCCCCGCGCGATGCCGCGGCCATCTGGGCGCAGGCGGTGAAAAGCCCGACCTTCCGCCCCTATCTGGGGCAGGATGTGGTGGGCGTGGATATCGCGGGCGCGATTAAAAACGTGATTGCCATCGCCTGCGGGATTGTCGAGGGCCAAAACCTCGGCCAGAACGCGCGCGCTGCCGTCATGACGCGCGGCATGGCAGAGATCAAACGCTTCGGCCTTGC
This sequence comes from uncultured Micavibrio sp., assembly GCA_964551435.1. GTDB lineage: Bacteria > Pseudomonadota > Alphaproteobacteria > Micavibrionales > UBA2020 > UBA2020. The sequence continues at coordinate 184,915 of CAZKBS010000001.1, read as the reverse complement.
GCGCGGTGCCAAGGCGGAAACGTTTTTGGGCCTGTCGGGCGTTGGCGATTTGATGCTGACGTGCAATTCGATGACCTCGCGCAATTTTTCGCTGGGGCATGCGCTCGGGCAGGGGCAGAGCCTTGCCGAGATTACGGCCGCGCGCCGCACCGTGGCCGAAGGCGTCGCGACGGCCCGTGCGCTGGCGCTGGCCGCGCACAAGGCGGGTATCGACATGCCGATTTGCGGCGCGGTTGACCATATCCTGCACCAGAGCGCGAAAGTTGCGGATGTGATCCACGATCTGCTGGCCCGCGCCATCCGTACCGAAGACGATTAAAAGAATTGAAAGAAGGGAATGTCATGACCGAACCCCGAAAACCCCACCGCATCATCATCACCCGCGCGGACGAGCTTGTGAAAACCCTCGATCATGCGGCGAATGACAATACGTCCGTCAAAATCACCGCCGTTTTGTCGATTGAACATCCGGGCGTTGCGCCGGGGGCAAAGGGCGCGGCGCCGCGACTTGATGAAACGCCGCACGCGCATGTGCCGCAAAAAATCCTCAGCTTCTGGGATGCCGAACAAAAAGTGCATCAGGGCCCCGATCTGGAACAGGTGGAGGCCGGTCTTGCCTTCGTCATGGAACATCTGGAGAAAACCGAGGACGGCGCGGTTCTGATCCACTGCCATGCGGGCAAATCGCGCAGCGTGGCGCTGGCGCTGGGTGCCTTGTCGCTGATGCATCCGGAAAAGCCGGAAAAAGAACTGCTCGACATGCTGCTCGACATCCGTCCGATTGCGGCGCCGAATATTATTATGGTTGAAATGCTCGATGCGCTGACGGGCCGCGAAGGGCGTTTGCTGCAGGCCGTGCTCGACCATCCCGTGATTGATGCGCAGCGCCAGCAGACAGAAAAAAACCGTCAGGATTTGCTCAAAGAAAAGCCGGAGCTTTTGCAAAAAATGCACCCGGAAAAATTCTTTCCGCCCAAGCCGTAAGACAGGCCGCCTGTAGGGTCATCCGCTGGCGGGGCCGCCCTTGGTGCGGCGGCGCACGTTCATGGGCGCACTGACGGCGACATCATTTTGCGTGCCAGTTTTGGCCAGTTCTGCCTGACGGATGCCTTCGGCCGGTGCCTGCTGCAGCGGTGCGAGGGCGACGTCGGCAATCCGCGCCAGTGTTGTTTGCACGTTTCCGTCATGTTTATTCAGCGCCTCGGCGGCCTGTTTGAGGGGGGATGTGTTATCGTTTGTGCCGGAATTTTGCATCGGAGAATCTTTCGCGTTATGGGGCGCAGGCGTGCCGCGCGCCTGAACGCTGTTGTATACCTGTGGGATATTCTGTCAATAAAATACGTAAAAAATAATAAAAAACAACGGGTTAATTTTTATTGCGCTGGACATTCGCCCCGCGCTGCCCTAGATAAAAATCAACCCCCGCGATGGAGAAACAGGCAATGGCTTACTGGCTCATGAAATCCGAACCCGATGCGTACAGCTGGCAACAGATGTGCAAGGACAAGAAAACCGGCTGGACGGGCGTGCGTAATTATCAGGCCAGCAACAATATGAAGGCGATGAAAATCGGCGACGAAGCGTTTTTTTATCACTCCAACGAAGGCAAGGAAATCGTCGGCATCGTCAAAATCAGCAAGCTCTATCATCCCGACCCGACGGACGAGACAGGAAAATTCGGCATGGTCGAAGTGAGCGCGGGGCCGGCATTCAAAACCCCCGTGACCCTCGCCGATATCAAGGTGCATGAAAAGCTTAAAGACATGGCCTTCGTGCGCCAGTCGCGCCTCTCGGTTTCTCCCGTGACGGCGGCGGAATGGAAAGTGATCTGCAAGCTGGGCGGACTTTGAGACGCCGCGTCAAAATAGCCTAAACAAAGCAAAAAACGGCCCGAACAAGCGGGCCGTTTTTTATTTCTTGTATAAAGCGAAATCTTAGGGTTGCAGCGAAATGCGGCGGGTATTGCGGATTTGTTCGGCCACGCGCTCGACGCTCGTCAGCCCTTTTTGAATATCGCGGTCGATATCGGCGTAAAACGAATCCTGCTCCATCGTCGTCATGAACAGTTTGCGCAGCGTCATGCGCCCGCCCTTGCCGTCGGTCATGCCGTCGATGGGTTCGTCCGCGGCGGGGGATTGTTCAATCGCGCTCAGAAAAGCGTCTTTCAGGCGCTGTTTGTCATCTTCGGTCATGGTGGTGTTGCATCCTTGTTGAAAAGCATGGCGGCGCAATGTGCGGGCCGCCTCCGGCGCCGGATGTTAGGCGCGCGCGCGGGCCACTGCAACAAAAACCGCACCCAAGGTACTGCCAGACGGGCGCTTCGATGCCGCCGGATACCGCACGGCGGGTTATTTATCTGTATTTATGTCCTATGTAATTGTTATGACATAGATTTGCTGCGTTGCAATATGGGTTTTGGGATAGACCTCGTCGTCATCCTTGCTATGCTGTTGGCGGTTTGTTCAGCACAAAGCTTTATGCGCACAAGCACGCCCGCCGTTGCCTGTGCATGTCATTTTGATGAAGGAGGCCGCGCCGTGACCGATTACACACAGCATCCCGAATATTTTCCTATCCCCGCCAGCATGAAAGACGCGAAAATCACGCCGGAAAAATACGCGGCGATGTATCAGCAGTCTCTCGACGATCCCGAAGGCTTCTGGCGCGAACACGGCAAACGCATCGACTGGATGAAACCCTACACGCAGGTGAAGGATGTGGATTTCGCCGATAACGCGCGCATCCGCTGGTTTTACGACGGTACACTCAATGCCTGCTATAACTGTGTTGACCGTCACCTGCCCAAACGCGCGAACCAGACCGCGCTTCTGCGCGAAGGCGATCAGGCCGGCGACAGCAGCGCCATTACCTATGCGCAGCTGAAAGACGAAGTTTGCAAGCTCGCCAACGCGCTCAAATCCCGCGGCGTGAAAAAAGGCGACCGTGTCACGATTTACATGCCCATGGTGCCCGAAGCGGTTTACGCCATGCTTGCCTGCGCGCGCATCGGCGCGGTGCATTCGGTGGTGTTTGGCGGCTTTTCGCCGTCGTCGCTGCGCGACCGCATTCTTGATTGCGATTCAAACGTGGTGATTACCGCCGACGAAGGCCTGCGCGGCGGCAAGCATGTACCGCTGAAAGCCAACACAGACGCCGCACTGGCGGAATGCCCCGCCGTATCGACGGTGATTGTGTTGAAACGCACGGGTGGTGCGGTCGACATGAAACCGGGCCGCGATGTCTGGTATCATGATATTTGCGCCGCGCAATCGACCGATTGCCCTTGCACGGAAATGAACGCCGAAGATCCGTTGTTTATTCTTTATACCTCCGGCTCTACCGGCAAGCCGAAAGGTGTTTTGCATACCACCGGCGGCTATCTGGTTTATGCCGCGATGACGCACGAATATGTGTTCGATTACCGCGATGGCGAGGTTTACTGGTGCACCGCCGACGTGGGCTGGGTAACGGGGCATAGCTATATCGTCTATGGCCCGCTGGCCAATGGTGCGACATCGCTGGTATTCGAAGGCGTGCCCAGCTTCCCCGACTACGGGCGTTTCTGGGAAACCGTGCAGCGCCACAAGGTCAATATTTTCTACACTGCTCCGACCGCCATCCGCGCGCTGCTGCGCGAAGGTGACAGCTGGGTCAAAAAATATGACCGCAGCAGCCTGCGTATTCTGGGCTCGGTGGGCGAGCCCATCAACGAAGAAGCATGGATGTGGTACTACGACGTTGTGGGCGACAAACGCTGCCCCGTCGTCGATACATGGTGGCAAACCGAAACCGGCGGCGTTCTGATTACACCGCTGCCGGGCGCGCATGAACTGAAGCCGTCCTATGCATCGAAGCCTTTCTTCGGTGTCAAACCCGCACTGGTGGATGCGGAAGGCAAGTTTCTGGAAGGCGAGGCGGAGGGCAATCTTGTGCTGACCGACAGCTGGCCGGGGCAGATGCGCACGGTTTATAAAGACCACGCGCGATTTGTGCAGACGTATTTTTCTGCCTACAAAGGCATGTACTTCACCGGCGACGGCTGCCGCCGCGATGCCAAAGGCTATTACCGCATCACGGGGCGCGTGGATGACGTTATCAACGTCTCCGGCCACCGCATCGGCACGGCGGAGCTGGAAGACGCGCTCAACAGCCACGACAAAATCGCCGAAAGCGCGGTTGTTGGCTATCCGCACGACATCAAGGGGCAGGGCATCTATGCCTATGTCATCCTGATGGACGGCGTAAACGCCGACGATGCGCTGCGCAAGGATATCGTGGCGCATGTGCGCAAGGTCATCGGCCCCATCGCGACGCCCGATGTGATTTTGTTTGCGCCGGGCTTGCCCAAAACCCGCAGCGGCAAAATCATGCGCCGCATCCTGCGCAAAGTGGCCGAAGATGCGTTCGACCAGCTCGGCGATACCTCGACGCTGGCCGACCCTTCGGTGGTTGACACCATCATCACCAATCACAAGGCACTGACCAAGAAGGCGGCGTGAGCAAAGGCGGTATGCTTTCGTATACCGCTGGATTGTATCTTTCTGGATACCGGCAAAATCCCGGCCTGCGCGGCCGGGATTTTTGTTTTCGGCCTTGTTTTCACCGCGCGGCGGCATATGTTCTGCGCAGCAAATATTTTACGTCATCAGGAGAAGACATATGACCAGCCTTGCCACCCAAGACGCCATCCGCGCGCGCCGCGCCGTTAAATCGTTCGACCCTGCGCATAAAATGACGGCAGCGGAAGAACAAAAACTTTTCGAACTGGCGCAGCAGGCGCCGTCGTCGTTCAACATCCAGCATTGGCGCTTCGTCAAGGTGGAAGACCCCGCGCAGCGCCAGAAACTGCGCGACGCCGCATGGGGGCAGGCGCAGGTGACCGATGCCAGCCTGATGCTGGTGATTTGCGCCGATCTGAAGGCATGGGAAAAACAGCCCGAACGCTATTGGCAAAACGCGCCCGATGATGTGCGCAATTTTCTTGTCAAAGCCATCGGCGATTTTTACCGTGGCCGCGAATGGCTGGCGTGTGACGAAGCCATGCGCTCCGTCGGTCTGGTCGCGCAGACCATGATGCTCGCCGCGAAGGACATGGGCTATGACAGCTGCCCCATGATCGGCTGCGATATCGATGCGGTCGGCAAGATCATCAACCTGCCGGAAGATCACGCCGTCGGCATGCTGCTGGCCATCGGCAAGGGAATCGCCCCCGCGCGCGGCAAAGGCGGATTCTTGCCCCTTGGCGAAATCGTTGTGACCGACCGCTTTGGCGGCTGATACGGCCAAGGCACTGAATAAAAGCGAAAAAAGGGGGCAGCCCTTCGGCGGCGGCCCCTTTTTTCGTCGCCCGTTTTTGATTTTATGTAAAAAATAAAGTATAATTATCTCGTTATTTAACGACATATTCGGGGCGCAGATGCTGAAAAAACTCAAAGATTTCTGGGCAAACCCCTATGCGGCGCCGCTGACCAAGCCGCTTAAAAATATAGCTATGACGGTGCTGACTGCGACGGGCAGTTATGTCTATGCGGTCAAGGATGCTTTCAACGATAAATACCGCACGCAACGCGAGCTGGAGCGCTCGCGCATCTCGCGTATCTACCGCAATATTTTCGATAGCAGTTTTGTGGAAATAAACATCATAAACGGTATCGGTAGCGCACTTGCCGGGTTGGGTGCCGGTATTGCAGCCGGGGCGGGTACATGGTCGGGCCTTGCAGGCGCTGGCGTGGTGGCTCAGGTTGCCGCAACAGGCGCGGCCGGCATCGCGGCCGCGACGGTGGCGGTATTGGCTGCCCCGGTTGTATTGGCGACGACGATTGCTGCCGCCGCGGTTGTCGTTGGTGTCGTGGTCGGCGTTGTACCCGGCGTTATTGGCGGCACGGCGCAGGCCCTTAAACATCACAAGCAGCTCAAAAATTCTCCGCCCGCGCCCGCGCAGCCGGCGGCGGTGCCTCCTTCGGCAAAGGCCATCGAGGATGAAAAGGTGCTTCGTATATGCAAGGACTTCAGCACATTGCCTGCGCAGACACAGCAAGCCCTTATCGATAGGCTGGAGAGAAGCGCATCATCTCCGCAAACGCCTCAGCAAAAAATGATGAAAGACATCGACAGGATGACGGGAGAACAGCGTGTGACGCTCGCTGAAATGCTCGAAGAAAAATTAGCAAACGAGTTTGATATAGTGGCCAGTAAACGCGCCGCCGAAGCCGGTGCGCTTGACGAGGATATCGCGATTAAACCAATCAGCACAAATCTGCGTCGCCGCAATGCATCGCCAGCGGGCGGCACCACGGCCTAACTTGGCTTGATGTCCGTCTAGGCCGGATATTCCGCATGGGGCGCGTGCCTGCGCCCGTAAATAATGGCAAAGGCGAAAACGGCCCAGGTCACCAAAAGCAAAAATCCGGCAACCGCCGGCATCGGCACATGCAGCGCAAGGGCGACGCGGTCAAGATCACCCTCCAGATGTCCGCCTTTCTGGGCGGCGTACACATCACGGCTGGCATCATCAAACATCAGCGCGGCCGTAAAAATCGTGTCATAGAGCAGAACGAAACAGCCAAATAGCATGTTCAGCCAGCGCTCCGCCGCGCCGCGCGCCTTGTCTGTCGTGTTCAGAAAAGCGCGCAGCAAACAAAACGCGGCCACCAATACTTCGCCAGCATGGCCGGCAAAGCCGATGACAATCATGTCTCCGCCGCATAGCATCAGGGCACCGTGTACCAGCACGCCACCGCCCAGCCACATCAGGGCGCGGTATTGCATGTCCTGCCACAGCCGCGCACCCAGAAGAACCGCCGCCGTCCAGAGGCACCCCAGAATAAACCACGATTGTGCCTGCGCATGCGTATAGCCGCCGCCATACGTGAAATCGAACGTCGGCACCGCCGGATACCCGAACAGCCAGAACGCGGCGGTATGGCCGAGTTCGTGAAAAAAGACCAGCATATAGCCAAGCCCTGCCGCGGGAATGTTCAAAATGCCCGCTGCCGGAAGGGCGACATCGGCTGCGCGCGCGAAGGCAGGCAGACACATCGCGGCGGCAAGCGCGAGACAGACCAAAAACATTTTCATGCAAAAAATTCCCCAAAAATCTTTTCACTGCCAGCATGCGGCGCGGCGTCATAAAAGTAAAGGGAGTGGCTTTATGCGCGCCGCGGCGGTGCGCGTATAATCAGGGTGCTTTTGGGCCGGGAGCCGTGCGGGCGCTGCCGGCGGCGGGTGGCGGGGTGTGCTCGGCGCGGGTCTCGCCTGTCTGTCCGTTTTGCGGGGCGATGGGGATGAAACGCGAATTCGTGGTCGGCTTGCCGGCACGGATCGCCATTTGACGCTCCAGCTCCACATAGCGGGTCATTTCCTGCGCCAGCGCGCGGAAGGTCTGGTTGAGCGCCTCGGCCGCGGCGACCCGCGCATTCACCGCGCTGTCGCTGCTGTTGCCGCTCGGCGCTTCGGGTGCGGCGGGCGCCGTATGCGCGGCGGTGGTTGTGGCGTCAGGGTTGGCCGCGGCGGCGGCGGGGGACGGTTGCAAGGCCGTTTGCTGCGCAGGATCCAGCGACATGCCGCCAAACCGGCGCAGATATTCGTCGAATGCCTGTGCGGATGGCGTGGTGTTCATCCGCTCCTGCAGGCCGCGCATGATTACCAGCGCGCCGTCGATGTCGCCGCGCCGCAACAACTGCTGGGCGAATTTGGTGTCTTCATCGAACGGTTTGTTCTGTGCGTGGGCAAGGCGCAGGTGCGTTTGGTTATAACTCGCCCCCAGCGTTTCGAACATGCGGTCGAGGGCATAGCGGCGGTATTCTTCATTGGTAAGCCCGTCGTCGGAGGCAAATTCCGCATGCAGCAAATGCGCGGCGGCCATTTCGCGCAGGCCGTCGGGGCGCTCCGCCTCCGGCAGCTCCAGCATGCGCTCCGCCATGAAATAGGCGCTGAACGCGAAGGCGTCGGCCTCCAGATAGCGGCGTAGCGTCCATTGCTGCTGCGGCGTCAAAAGACGGTTTTCCATCTCGCCGTATCCCAGCACAACATCCTGCCATGCATGGCGCAATTCATGCGCCATAATCATGACCTGCTCCGCCATGGATTGCGACGGGTTCATGCGCAGCAATTTGGTATCCGCGTTATACGACCCCAGCAGCGTGGTGCCGCTCAGCGCGTCGTCATAGACAATCGAAATGCCGTTGGCATCCGCCAGCGCCAGCATATCGCGGCCCAGAGATGTTTTGCTGAATTCGCCGCGCAGCTGGGATACATCCGTGCGCAACGATTCCACCACCTGCACCGTATCCGTAGTGGGTTCGCTGCTGCTGGCGGGGATGGTGCTTTCCATGACCATCGATGTTGAAAGACCCAGCGTCAATGCAACCATTGCGGTGCCGCGGGCAAGGCGGCGCATCAGGCTGTTTTTATTTTGCGGCGGCTTGGGCGGTTTATGGCCGGCGGGCGTTTTTTGCGGCAGGGGGCGGCGGCCTTCGCGCGCGACCAGCGGTTTCAGCTCTTCATCAATAAACTGTCTGGCGGCGGCGGGGCCTTGTTTGCCGTCCAGCGTGACATGGGTCGCGCTTTGCATCGCCTTCAGATAGGGCGCGCCGAGGGCCATCACGGCGCCGCGCGCGATATGCGGCGGGGTCATGCGCAGATAGCTGCGCGAGCGGTCGAGGTCGCCGTCTTTCAGCGCGTCTGCCAAGGCAATGCGCAGGCGTTCCACCGCCGCGCGCTGTGCCGCATCGCTGGTGGCGGCGGCAGGCTGGTGCGGCTGAGGGCGGTTTTGCGGGGCGCTCATGAATCAGGCCGTGCGTTTGGGATGAACAGATGGGTACATTATATGAAAATGTGGACTGTACCGCAACCCAAAATCGACCACCGTTTTACCTAAGTCCATGATGATAATGGGTTTTATTTTTGAACTCGGCTTGCGGCGTCAGCGGGCCCAGGGATTGCCGGGTGAAATATCGCCGCTTGGGGGTCTTTGCGGCGGGACGGATGCGGCATGCGCGTTGTCCGGAAACAGGCGGCCGGGGGCGATGGGACGCTCTTCGCGCGGGGTGCCGCCTTCCCACGGGCGGCGCGGCGGGCGGCGCAGGGTGACGGGCAGTTCGGGCACGGGCGTATTGGTCATGGCCGAAATCGCCTGAATGCGCGCGGCAATCGGCGGATGGGTTGTGAACATGCCCATGAAACGCTGGCTGTTTTCGATGCACATCTGCTGCACCTCGTCGGGCATGCCGCGTACTTTGTCCTGCCCCGAAATGCGCATCAGCGCGCGCATCATGGCTTCGGGGTTGCGCGTCAGCTCGACCGCGCCCGCATCGGCCAGAAATTCACGTTTGCGCGACAGCGCGAAACGGATGACCAGCGCAAACAGATATCCGATGCCCAGAATAATGGCCGCAACCAGCATGACAAGGGCGACGCCGCCGCGCTCTTTGTTGTTGCTGCCGGCATAAAATGCGGGGCGCACGCCATAGCGCAGCGAACGCCACGCCATTTCGGCAAAAAAGCTGATCATGCCCACAAAAATCACCGAAATAATCAGCAGCTGCACATCGCGGTTGAGGATATGCGACAGTTCATGCGCGATGACGGCTTCAAGCTCGTCGTCGCGCAGCGCTTCGATGATGCCGCGCGTGAGCACAATTTTATATGTCTTGTCGTTGATGCCCGCGGCAAAAGCATTGAGGGCGGGGCTATCCACAACCTCGAAACGCGGCATGGGTATGCCGCGCGCGATGCAGAGGTTCTCCAGCATGTTGTAAATTTTCGGCATCTGCGCGCGTGTCACCGGCTTTGCGCCCGCCGCCGCGCTGATCATCGCGCCATGAAAAAACCACGCAATGGTGAACCAGATAGCCGTCACGCCAATCGCAATCGGGCTATGGCGTATCATGCCATAGACACCGTCGTGCAGCGCGAGCTGCCAGTTGATGTTTTTTTGCCCGTTTACGCCATAACCGTAGTACGAAGACGGCGCCGATGAAGAATATTGCCGTGTATCGGGGCGTATCGGGCGGTCGGCGGCGGTATCGGAAATGACCTCGTCCGCGCGGATAAAGTTTTCAAGAACCATCCATTGCGCGTTCAGTGCGGTATTCGCCCCTTCGACCACGGGGCGGTAAACGCCGCTGGCCTGCTGAAGCGCGCTCATCGACGCAAAAAATCCTCCGAGCATCAGCAGCAGCAGGAAGGGAAAGCCCATGAGCAAGATCACGGACTTTATCTGGTTATTCATGATATGGGTCGCAAGACCCGCCGAGCGGAGAAACATGTCACGCCCTCAATTTTTCGTGCCCTTGGCTTTGGCGCATATATGTGCGGCGTAGCGCCTCAGGTGCCGAAATTGACGTTGGGTGCCGTTTTCACGGCATCTTTTTCCGCCGCGTCCAGCTCGAAGAACACTTCTTCGCGGAAGCCGAACATGCGTGCGATCAGCACAGCCGGAAACTGCTGGATAACGGTGTTGTATTCGCTGGTGGCGTTGTTGAAGAAACGGCGCGCGGCGGCGATCTTGTTTTCGATGTCGGACAGCTCTGCCTGCAATTGCTGGAAATTCGAATCCGCTTTCAGTTGCGGATAGTTTTCGGCAACCGCCATCAGGTTCATCATGGCTGCGCCCAGCATGCCTTCGGCCTGCGCGCGGTCGGCGATGCTGCCCCCGCGCATGGCGGCGGCGCGCGCCTCGGTCACGCGGGTGAAAAGTCCGCTTTCGTGCGAGGCGTAGCCCTTCACGGTGTTCACCAGATTGGGGATGAGGTCATGGCGCAGTTTCAGCTGCACGTCGATATCGGAAAACGCGTTTTTGCGGCGCTGGACCAGCGCGACGATACGGTTGTAAAGAACGACCAGAAAAAGCGCGATAACGCCAAGTCCTGCCCAGATCATCCAGCTTTCCATGTGTGCGGCTCCTTGTTGCCTGAAATCCGCGCGCCTGCGCGTGCGGAAGAATCCCTTACATACTTATAGTGTCAGGCAAAACGCCTTGCGGTGCAATAATAATCCGAACCGGTCTGTCCGGTTTTGGCGCGCGGGCGTCTGCGGCAGATTTTCAGTGGCGCGGGGCGGGCGGGCCGCAGGGCTTCACGCCGTTTTGCGGCGGCACAGCAGGCGTATTCGGTGTGCGTTTGGTGTCATCCGCGCCCTGCATGCAGCCGTGGCCGGTGATGTGTTTCAGTTTTTGCGCGGCGTCGGCGTTTTCTTCCCACAGCGACATGTAATCGCGCGCGCTCCAGCCGTGTTTATCAGTGATATCGTCTTTGCCGCCGGCGGATTTCAGCTGCGCGATAATCTCTTTGCGGCTTTTCATGCCGCCCGCCAGCGCCGCGCTGTGCAGCGGCGTCCAGCCTTGACCGTTATCCAGATTGGGCGCGGCGCCAGCCTTGAGCAGCAGGTTCACGATTTCCGTTTCACCCCAATAGGCGGCCTGATGCAGCGGCGTCAGCCCGTGGCTGTCGGCAATATCGGGATCAGCCCCCGCGCGCAGAAGCCGTTTGACTTCGCCCACGTTGCCTTCGCGCGCGGCGCGGTAGAGTTTTGTTTCCCCCGCGTCGTTGCGTTTGTCGATATTGTTGCCGGTGATGGTATTGAACAAGTCATTCAGACGCATACGAAACCCCGATCCGACACCCCCATAAAAAGACTAACGTACAAATATCAACGGCGCAAATAGGCGGGGGCGCTGTGCGGCACCAGATTAGGCCGCAGGGGTTTAATATCCGGTTAATGGTCACAATATCTCGTGGCTTTGGGCGCGCTATCCCCCCATATCGCGTGGATGCGCCGCCGCATCAAATAAAACGGGACGCGCGTCCATAATCGGTCTTTTTTTGAAAATCAGCTATTTGTCACGACGCGCTTGACGTAATGCCGCGCAGGGTTAAAACCCGAAACCGCGCCCGGAGACGGGGTAGCGCGCCGCCTGCCCGCGCAGCATTTTATATTTGTCGTCCACCGACAGCAGATCGGGTGCGCAGCGTGCGCCGCTTTTTTGCGCGCGCAGGAAATCCTGAAGCGGCGCATCTGCCTTTTCCGACAGCTGCGCCAGCCGTGCCAGCCGTGCGGCGGCGCTACTGTCCAGATGCAGAAGGCTGTGCCCGTCGGTCGCAAGGTTTTTCGCAAAGCCCAGCTTGCCGTGTTCAAGTGCCAGCAGCATTGCGGCGGCGCCCAGCGGCTTGGGCACGTTGAACGCGCCGCGCAGCAGGCGGTCGGTCCGCGCCTCCGCATAGACGGCGCAAACGCGGCGGAGATCGCCGTCGCCCAGTGCATCGGCCAGATGACGGGTCAGTTTTTCGTGACTGGCATGATGCAGGGCGCGGCGTATTTTCAAAACGGCGATACTTTCCGACAGCGCCTTGATGCAGCGGCGCGCATCGGCATCGCGCGGCGGTTCGGGCGGATAATCGCTGTAGATTTTATCGATTTCCTGTTCCCATTTCAGCTGTTCGGGCTTGACATGCCATGATTTCAGATCTCCCGCCTGCGTGCAGATCGCGTCGAACACATGCGGCAGTTTGCGCGCGAAGGCCTGATAGGCCAGCGTGCCCGACGTCTGTCCGGTTTTCAGTATTTTTGCGTTGGCATTCGCATCCGCGCCCCAGCGCAGCAGCCAGCGCACCGCCTCTGCTGTTTGCGGCGTGTCGGTCTGCGTGCGGATGACGGTGGCCAGTGCGTTTGTGAGCGGCTTGCTGTCCATGTAATCGCGTTTCTGGGCGATGAATACCAGCGCGGGGATATTGCCTGCTACGGCTGCCGTCGCCAAAAGCCCGTCCCAGTCAAAGCGGATAGCCGTGCCGCGTTTGCCTGCCGCTTGCGCCGCGTGTTCGATGTGGTCATAAGCTTCGAATAGCGGAGCGTTGTTGTGGGTCTGGATATTTTTTTGCATCTCGCGCCACACACCTTCGGCGGCGGCGGTGCTGAGCCCGACGTTCAATGCGGCGCGTAAAAAAACGGCTGACAGCGGTTCTGTCTTGCGCGGTGTTTCATGCGTCGGCGGCGGCGCGGCGGGCGGGGTTTCTGCTTTTTGCGTTGGTACCGCTTGCGGGGACGATAGGCGCGGATGCGCGGGATTTTGCTTTTTCAAATAGCGCACGAAGGGTTTGAAGCTCCAGAACGCCTCGGCGGTTTTGTCGTTCTTTGCAAGGCTGAAGGCATCTTCGCCTGCCGCGTTCCGGATGCCGATATCGGCCTGACGGCGCAGCAATGTCGTAACGGCCTGCGCCTCTCCGAAGTAGGCGGCGTAGTGCAGCGCGCTCCAGCCACTGCGGTTTTGCTGCGACAGATTTGTCAGCGGATGGTCGGCCAGAATATTCAGAACCTCGACATGTCCGCGCGCCGCCGCCACCATCAGCGGCGTGACGCCATTGCCGTTCATGAAATCGGGGGTGATGTCCGCATGCTGCGCCAGCGCCGCGCGCAAATCCGCCGCATCGCCGCGCACCGCTGCCGACATGATGCGCACCTGCGGCGATTTCGGCGCAAGGCCGTGACAGAAAAAACGGTCGTGGCCGCCGCGCGCGGGCTCATAGGCCGTCAAAAGCCCCGCCGGATAAAACTCCGGATGGTTCTGCGGCGGTGGGTTCGGCCATGGGCGCGGTGGTTGCATATAAAGCGTGTCCTGTCGTGTATGATGCATAACATTCCATAATCTTCGGGGAGAGTCAAGCGGCGCCTCTCCCCGTCTGTGCGGGGGTGCAGACTTACAAGGCTATGAAATAATTAATTTTTATTGCCCGCGAAGAGTGTTTCTGCCTCTGCCATGAAACCGTCGATATCGCGCGCGGGCGGCAGGTTTTGCAAATAAGGCTCGATGATCGTGCTATAGACCGGCTGCGGATAGAAATTCATCTGGTCGAGATACGAGAAGCCGACAATCACCGCCATCAGCCCCGCCGTGAAAAAGCCGGAGGCGAAAGCGCGGCGCCGCGCCGTCATATGCGTCGCCACGCCAAGGCTGGCATAGACAAGCCCGCCCAGAATGGCGGCGTTGCCCATAATGAACAGCGCATCCGAAAACAAATTTTCACTGGTCAGAAACGCCGTCAGATCCAGCAGCGCCCAGACAGGCAGCGAGATGAGCAGAAAAACACTCGCAAGCGCAACATGCGCGACATAGGCAGAACGGTGACGCGACAGCCGCCCCGTGACGGCCCAGGGCACGGCCCACAGCAGCAGGCAGAGCGCGGCGCCGCCGGCGGCCTTGGTCATTTGCGCGGCGGTATTTTCAGACCAGTATTCGATGTAATCGCTCAGCACCGTGAAAAGAATAGCCAGCAGGAAATATACCCACGGCATGATACCCGATGACAGATGCGCGATGACGGGATGCGTATGTTCAACCTTTTCCGCCGCGATGACGGGATGGTGCGGGTCGAAAACAGCGACAGGCGTCAGTCCCAGCATAAACTCGTCGCCTGATTTCAGACGCATCTGGCGGTTATGCAGCGGCGCGCCATTGTGATGGATCGCGTTTTCCTGTCCGATGTCGAACAGCACCCAGCCCGTGCCGTCATGTACGATTTCGGCATGACGCGCCGAAACATGCGGGTCGTGTAAAATAATATCGTTCGCATAGCCGCGGCCCAGCGTCAGCGGAAATTTCTCTGCCGTATGATAGGTGACGATATCATCACCGCCGTAATCACCGATGCGGATGACCAGTTTCATGGCGCATTCCCCTTCGGCGTATCGTCTTTTGACGGCCGGGCTTCTCCGGCATCCTCGATGCCGATGGGCAGGGCGGGTGTATCTTCCGGCACGGGCACAGGCGTCAGGCTTTGCATGAAGCGCTGCGTCAGTTGCAGTGCGTTATCTTTGGTGATGCCTTGCGCGCCGAGGGAGACGATGAGCCCTTCGCGGCTTTGTCCCAGCTGCGCCATGTAAAGCATGGTATCAAAGAGCGCGGGATAGCGTTTATATTGCCGTGCGCAGAACGAGGCTTTCCATCGCTGCCCGCCATGGGTGACGAAACGGTTCTGGCAGGCGAAATTCTCGGCGTCTTTTTCCTGCACGTTCATGCTGAAAAAACTGCTTTCGGGCGTCGTATAGAGCTGTTCATAGAGATTGTAGAACCGCAGGCTGCCAAAGCCCTTGCGCGCGCGGATGAGGTCATAGCTGTAAACATAGCTGCCGGTGGTAAACCCTTCATCGAGGTAAAGGCTATCCTCGGTCGAACAGGTGGTGCGGTAATGCGTATAGGGGCTTTTTTCCGTGTGGCGCTGCGCGGCCCAGCATTTGAATGCGGTATCGATACGCCCCGGCACGCTGACGCGGCCAAAGGGGGCGGCGTTCCAGTCGCCGTTCATCAGGCGTTCTTGCGCGGCGTCCTGTGCGGCGACCAGTTGCGCCTCGACCAGCTTTGCGGCGTCTTTGGTGAAGTTGAAGCTGGCGTCCTGCGCGGCGTATTCATCGGCCAGCGCCTTCAGCGGTTCCACCGGCACCAGAAAGCCGATCTGGTTGCCCGCCGTCATGACGTTGATGCCCGCAACCTTGCCGTCGTGGCCCAGCACCGGCCCGCCGCTCATGCCCGGATTGACCGCGCCGGAGAAGTGGATTTTTTCGATAAAACTGTCGCGCGAGACGCCGTTATACGTGCCCTCGACAATCGTGAAGCCGATGTCATGCGGGTTGCCCAGCGAATAAAGCCGCACACCCTTCGGCAGGTCGGATTTGCCCAGCTCGACATATTCAGCATGCGGCTGTTCCAGTTGCAAAATCGCAAGATCGTGGCGCACGTCGGCGATCAGCAGTTTCAATTTGCCCGTGCCGTAATGGTCATGCACGAATTCAAGGCGGTTGGCATCGGGGCGCTGCAGCGCATCGGCGATGACGTGGTAATTCGTCGCCACCTTGCCGTCGGCGGTGAATTGAAAACCGGAGCCGATGGATGTTTTTTTCTCGGTCACGATATCAATGACCTGAATCTGGTACAGCGCGCCGCCGTATTTTTTATAGATGCGCTGCGCCTCATCATCCATCGCGGGGCGCGCGGGGGTGGTGTTGCGATGTTCCTCGCCGGACGCGCCGCTGTGTTCTTCCAGCGGCAAGGTCATCTCCACCGGATTGGCCCGCGCGATGGCCGCCGGAAACGCCCAGCCAAGGCTCACCGCGATAGCCGCGGCGGCGCAGAGGGCGGAAGTCAGGGTTGGTTTGGTGCGCATGCGGGACATAGACATAAAGTGGCAAGGAATGAAAACGGGAACGACAGCAGCAGGACGGATAGGGAACAAGGCCAGCCGCGTGGCGCGGCGGCACCTGAGTAAACATGACAATGTTTATTTCCCCAGACCGTCTACAAGCTATTGTCACCGAGGGGGGTATGACGGCGCAAGTCAAAAAATCATTTAATAACAATCTTCTGGCAACATTTTGCGGCGGGATGTTATAACTAAACGCCGTTAATTGTAATATTATTTCGTTTTTGGAGGTATTTTTAATTCAGGCTTACGATGCGGCATGGACTCGCTTTCCACATCATGCTAATTTTTTTCACCGTAAGCAATTTTTTGCATCATCCGCCAGCCCGCCCGACAGGGGTGGGACGGTCGACACGGGACAGCCGAATTGAAAAACTTTTTTAACGCGATGGCCGGTTTTTTCAAGGGAGACCCCAACAAGGTCGACGAAAACGGATTCACGCGTCTTCAGCGCGCCGTCATGCGCGGTGATCTGGCGGGGGTGGTTGCCCTCATCAAGGCGGGTGCCGATGTCAATTTCCGCGGCGCGATGATTTATCCGCCGCTGCATCTCGCCCTCGATAAAGACCGTCATGGCATCGCGCTCGCGCTGGTGCAGGCGGGGGCGGATATCAATCTCAAAGACGCCATGGGCCGCACGCCGCTGCACCATGCCGCCGCGCAAAATCAGGACAGTTTCGTGCAGATGCTGCTGAAGCTCGGGGCAGACCCCAACCTGCGCGACGAGGACGGTAAGACGCCGCTGCATAAACTGGGCACTGCCCGCCCGACGTTGATTGACGTTTTCGTCAGCTACGGGGCCAATCCCAATATCCGCGATGATGACGGCAAGACGCCGCTGCATCATTTCCTCGACAAACCGCTGATGGTCGAGCGTCTGCTGCGCAACAACGCGGATCCGAATATCCGCGATGATGCGGGCAAATCGCCCTTCATGTATATGATCGACGATGAAAAGCTGCAGAAATATCCGCAGGTCGTACAGCAGATGCTCAGCGCTGCCGCCGATGTCTGCGCTGTCAACGACAAGGGTGAAAACCTGCTGCATCTCGCCGCGCGCCTTGACAAGCACGACGCCTTCGCGTCGGTGATCGACCGCGCCGATCTGATGCAAAAAGACAATAACGGCAATAACGTTCTGCATGTGCTGGCGCGGACACAAAGCGTGTTCATGCTCGCGCGCGTGCTCGACCGCGCGCCGGAACTTTTGCAGGAAAAAAACAACGCCGGCGTCACGCCTCTGGGCGAACTGTGCGACTGCGTGCATGGCCGCCACTGGGTCATGCAGTCGAACAGCCTTGATAGCGTGGTGCGCATCATGCTCATCCGCGGCGCCGATCCGGATGCGCAGGACCGCGCGGGTCGCACCCTGCTGCATTTCGCGGCCGCGACAGGCCGGGTGGATATGCTCAAGACTCTGCTCGACCGCAACGCGAACCCGGATATCCGCGACGCCAAAGGTCACGCGCCGCTGCATATCGCGATCGAGAAAAAAGATATGGACGTGCTCGACCTTTTGCTCGACCGCGGCGCCAATCCCGACCTCACCGACGAACGCGGCTGGACGGTGCTTGACCGCCTTGCCGAAAAAGGCGACCGCGAAAGCCCCGTGGTGCAGCGTTTGATTGTGGCCGGTGGCCGTTATCAAAAACAGCTGCCGCTGAATCCCGAACTGATGCGTGTGCGCGATGCAGCGGCAAAAGAAAAAGAGGATACCGGCACGCTCGACAAGCCGCGCGTCAAAGTGTTGCGCCTGCCCTCCGCGCGTGATTTCGCCAAACCGTCCCTGCCAGGCGGTACGCTGAAACCGCCCGCGAATGATGCCGCGGGCGGCGCGGAAGACAACGCCGCCGACGCCAAAGCGAAACCGCCCAAACGCGGCGGCCCGAACCCCTGATTTTCGACTCAGGCGGCAGTTTTATTTTCCGGTTTCCGATATCCCGTTACCCGGCGGCGCACAGGCGCTGCGGGCGAAGCATTTGATAAATCTTTTGTTTTTTGCGCGCTGCGACAATTTAATTGACATAAGGAAAAACGGACGGCAATATCAACCCACTCTTTCAGGCAATTTTGCTCGACGCTTTGTGCAAAAAATGTTTTAAATCATGCACCTGAAAGATCTGAACGGCGTCACATCCCTGTCGCCGTAACAGGCCGCCACGGTGGCCAAGTGAATGGGTGCTATCATGACCTATGATACTTATGAAGCGGCCGATGCTGCCGCCGCGCTGCAAAACGACCACGACATGCTGCAAAGCAGCAGCGACGATGCCGCACAGAAATTTTTTCATCTCAACGATATCATTTCGCTGACCACGGGCTTGATGCTCGCGCAGGAAGGCTCCGCCGCGCTGCACCGCCTTGTTGCTTTTGTGATGGGCAGCGAAGCCGACGCCGCGCAAACCCGCGCGAATGTCGAAACCGTCAAAACCTGCATCGAAGAACAGCTGCCGTTTCTGGCAGAGATCAATCTCGGCGGCGTGTATCCGATTTATAAAATCGATCCGGCGCCGACCAATCCCTATCTGCGCGTGTGGCTTGAAATGCAGGCCCTGCGCTTTGGCGAAGAACACGCGCTCATGACCTTCGCGGCATGGCAGACGCGTAAACAGCAAACGCGCGCCAAAGCGGCCAATGCAAATGACCGCGCGGCTGCGCGCTCCGCTTCCTGATATCCACCCGGCGTTTGCCGGATTTTTATGCGTGATGGCCGCGCTATCTGCGTGGTGAAATGCGTGAACGTACAGCGGCGGGTTTCATGACACAGAGGCTGCGTCCCAGTTCTGCCGTTTTCTGCGATACCATTTGTTCATGCTGTTTTTCGGCATTTTCCAGCGTTGTTTCGGCGTGGCGCCCGGCGGCCTTTATCAGCGCGCGGGGTGTCTGGCGGCTGTAGTCTTCCGCATCCGCATCCGCACCTGCGATAACCAGCGCGGCGGCGATATCAAAGGCGCCGATCTGCGCCGCATGATGCAACGCGGTCCGGCCATTATAATCTTTTTGATGCACATCCGCGCCGCGCGCCAGCAGTCCTGACAGCATCGCGGCGTCTTTTTTCAGCGCGGCATCCATAAGCGCGGTGCGCCCCCGTTCGTTCCGCGCGTCGATGTCGGCGCCGCGGGCAATCAGCATATCCACAATATCGAATTCCCCGCGCCGCGCGGCGAAATGCAGCGGCAGCGTGCCGCGATGCGGCGCATTCACGTCGGCCCCGCTTTGCAGCAGGCTGCCAAGCCAGTGACGGTCGCCATTTGAAATGGCCATGACGATGCCGTTTTCACGCTCTGGCGGCGGCGTCGGTTTGCCACGTGCGGCGAAGCGGTGTCTCATCCAGCTCATATCCGTGCATCCTTTCGCCGCCAGAGTAGCGGGATTGGGCGCGGCTTGCAACAATATGGCAATGCAGCAAAAATAAACACCTGAAATTGCTTAATCTGGACGGCGTTAGTCCCCCTTGCATGACGCGCAAAAACCGATAGACTCGCGGCATACGACATCAAGGCAAGAACAACGACAAGCAGGAGACACCGCGCGTGGTCAAAGCCGTTTTTTTCGACATGGATAATACGCTGATCGAAACCCAGCAAATCTATATTGATGCCGAAAACCGTTTCGCCGATTTCATGCTCAGCTGCGGCGTGCATGACAATCCGCAGGATATCGTCGAGCGCCTGCGTGCCCGCCAGATCGAAATTTTCGACCGCTTCGGCTACGGCAAGGAACTTCTGCCGCAGGCTTACGAAGACGTGCTCAAGGAATACGTGCCCGATGCCGATGCCGGCGAGATTAAACATGCGCGCGATATGGCCTATAACGTCTATGCGACCGAAGCGAAAATCAAACCCGGCGCACCCGAAGCGCTGGCCAAAGTCGTTGCCGCGGGCCTTGATGCCTATCTGATTACCGTGGGCGATCCGGATGTGCAAAACGCGCGCGTTGCCGCGCTGCCGTTCCGCCATCTTTTCCGCGACGTTTTTGTGGTCGAGGATAAAAACGCGGGCGTCTATGCGGCCGCGCTGGCCAAAACGGGCCTGAAGGGTGAAGACGCCGTGATGATCGGCGACAGTCTGAAATCAGACATTATCCCCGCGCGCAAAAACGGCATGGAAGCCATTCATGTGGCGGCGCTCAACTGGCATGGCCGCGAAATGGCGGGGCAGACCCTGCCCGAAGGCGCCCGTGCCGCCCCCAGTATTACGGCGGCGGTCGATGACGTTGTGACGCGTTTCGGACGCGCGCCTGCGAACGATGCGAAACCCGCCGCGCCGCAGCGCAAATCCGGCGGCCCGCGTCCTTAAAAAAAACACCGCCCGCCTTGTGCGGCGGGCGGCGTTACTGTGATGCAGACATCAAATATTTAAACAGGCCGCGCCGGTATATCGGCGGGTATTTCCGCCTGCGCCCCGTGCGCGGACATCTGCCGCGCTTCGGCGTCTTCCAGCATGCAGGCCACCAGCCGGTGACCGGCGGCTTCCGCGACTTCGCGTGGCGTGCGGCCGGCGCGGTTGCGCACAAAAACATCGGCGCCCGATTGCACCATGGCGCGCACCACGTTTTCCTGACCTTCGCGTGCGGCCCAGGTCAGCATCGTATCGCCGTGCGGATCGGGCGGGCAGGCGGGGGCGCGGCGGTGTTGCAGCCGCGGCCCTGAATCGGCGGATGGAATACGCGCCAGCAAATCTTTCAGCGGTTGTTCGAACAAGGCGACCATCGCGGGATTGCCACTGCGCAGCGCGATATCCAGCGGCTTGTCGCCGTTTTTATCATCCAGTGTGATGTCTGCGCCGCTGCGCACCAGCATGGATACAATCTCGGTAAATCCGCCCTGCGTTGCATGCGACAATGCCGTGCGTCCGTCGCGGTCCTGCAAATCCAGACTGGCGCCCGCGCCCAGCAAAATTTCGGTCATGATCAACCGGCCTTCGCGTGCGGCGCGGATGAGGGCGGTTTCGTTTATCTCGCCGCGGGCGTTGATATGCGCCCCCTCGGCAAAGGCGCGGCGAAAGGCGGGGATGTCATCGGTGGCGGCGGCCTCCAGCAGGGCGGCGTTCAGTCTGTCTTGCTGCTTGTCCAGATCCTCTGGCCCGAAGGCCGCGACGATAGCAACCATATCTCTACACACCCTTTTTCGGGCGGCGTGTGTCCTTGTGGGGCCTCGGGGGCCGCAGGCAGGATTCGCCGCGTTTCCTTTTCCCCTATTATAGGCGGCAGGGCTTAAAAATATGTAAAGCTATGATTTTGACTATTTTTTTAACAGCGTTCAGATGCGACGGCGCCAAGGAAAAGCCGTTGTTTTTAGGCTGTTTTTAACGAAAGAGTATCAGGCCGCGCGCCCGATGGCGGGGCTGGGTTTAATGTGCGCCAAGGTATCACGCGGGGGAACAGGGCGCGGGACATCGGGGTTGTCCTGAGGCTTTTCAGGCTCGGTTTGTTCAGACCCTGCGGCGGGCTTGCCGGGTGCAGCGATTTCGGTGCCTTTAACCTCGGGCGGGGTAGGCGGGTGCGCCGCGGGTAGCATCGACGGGGCGGGCGCGGCCGTTTGCACGCGCGGACGGCCAACGGCCGTATCCATGTATTCGTGCAGGAAAGAAAATTTGCGTTTGCCGTTTTCATCGGCAAAGGTATGGGCGCGGCTTTTCTCGACAATCTTGGCAAGGTCGAGGGTGATGTAGGGGTTGTTATCCGCCTCTGCCGCGCGTTTCAGCGCCTGCGTTTTCGGATGATCCGCGCCGAGAGATCGGCGGTGGCGTTCCAGATCCGCCGCGGCATAGGCCTGACGCATCGCCGTATTGCCCTCCAGCAGTTTGTCGAGGGCGGGCACGCGCGCGCCTTCGGTGAAACTCTCGCTGTTGCCGATTTTGCCGGCTTTGTCGATCAGGGCCTGCGCATAGGCTTTGCCGTGAATTTCGGTCTGGTTATCCAGCGCGCCGCTGGTGATGTCGCGCAAATATGTTTGCAGCTCGAAATTCAGATAGAAATCCAGCCATGCGCGGTTATCGAACATTTTATTCCAGATAACGCCGCCCACAGCGCGCAGCGCGGCGGCATCGTCCTTGCCCTCCGCTTTGGCTTTGGCCCAGGTTTCATCGGCGCTTTTGTAAACCGCAGGATCGCCATAGGCGCTTTGCGGGCCGTATCTTTTTTGCATGTAATCCCAATGTGCGGGATTGCCCAACTGCTTGGCTTCGAAGGCGATCAGGATTTCCATCGACAGCGCCGCCGCTTCAATCGACAGATTGCGCGCCAGGCGGCTTTCAATATCCCATGTGTATTGATAATTCAGAAGCCCGTGCTTGTCCTGTGCGCCGTGCAGGATTTCATGCGCGATGGTCTGACGCAGTTGCAGTTTTTCCCCCTCGGGCGGCGCCAGTACGGCACCCAGCGACGGCACATATTGCGCGCCGGTGCCGAGCGGCATGGTCTGAATATTGCAGAATTTCAAGTTTTCGCGCATCGCCAGTTCCACAAGCGGTCTGCCTGTCAGCGGCAGCTTCGCCAGTTCCTGCAGCGCTTCGCGCACGGCTTCCTGTTCAGGCTTGGGCGGACTTTGCGGCACGAAACACAGCTGATCGATATAAGCGCGGATGCGCTTGTCTTCAGGCAGGTTTTCGTTGACGGGGGTTTTGACGTTGCGTTTGAAAATCGCTTCGGTATCGGCCGTCAGGCTGCGGCCTTCGAGGTTTTGCTGAAGCGCGGTCGCCGCAACTGGCTTGTGGCCGAGGATGGCGCTTTCAATATCACCTTCCATGCGCGCAGGCGTACTGCTGCATCCGCTCAGAAGCGCGGCGCCCAGAAAAACACCGCCCAGCGTGCGGCGCGTTTTTGTCGCGGCACGCGTGAATGACTTTTGCAATCGGCGTTTGTCTGCCATGCGTCCTCGCCCGCCCGCGGGCTGGCTGTTGTTGCAGGAAAACCGCGGTTAGTCTAGCAGAGGGGCAACTTTTGACAAGGTTCTATACGATGTTTGGATATTTTCTTATTTTGCGGCGCGGCATTTTAAAATGATTATAAAAACAGGCGTTTAGATAAACATTATGTCATCTGCCGGCGTTCCGGCCGTTCAGGGGCTTTGCAGCATGCGGCCCAACGTGCGCCCGCCGACGAGGTGCAGGTGCAGATGCGGAACTTCCTGTCCGCCATTCGCGCCGCAATTCGACAAAACGCGGTATCCGCTTTGGGCGATTCCCTCGGCGCGGGCAATCTCCCCCGTGGCGCGCATCAGGGCGGCGATTTCATCGGCGCTGGCGCGGGCGGTGAAATCATCCATATCGACATAGGCCCCTTTGGGGATCACCAGCACATGCACCGGCGCCTGCGGATGGATATCGCGGAAAGCCAGCACATGTTCGCTTTCGAAAACCTTGTTGCACGGAATTTCGCCGCGCAGAATACGGGCGAAGATATTATTGGGGTCGTAAGGTTTCGCTGTGGCGGTCATGGCTTGTCCTTTCCCTCGGGTGTTTTGTATTCTGGGGCTATAGATACGTCTGTTTTTTTCATGTGCAGTCTAACACCGCGCGCCCCCGATGGCCAGCGCAGCCGTGCGCGGCAAGGCAGGAGCAAAAATGTTCGAAATGACTTTTGACGCCATGACGGCTTTTCATCAGGCGGTATATTTGTCGGCGGGGCTTGTGCTGTCGCTTTTGGGCGGGGCGATTGTGCTTTTCGGCCTGCATACCTATCTGCGGGCGCTGCGCGTGCCCGCGATTATTACTGGGGTGCGCCATAGCGGGCGGATGTTCTATGCGGTTTACCGCTATATGATGCCGACGGGGGAAACTTATGAAACGGTATCCGATACCGGCTCCAGCATCATCAAGGGCAAGGAAACGGGGCGCGAGGTGACGCTCTATGTTTTCCCCGACGATCCCAAATCCATCCGCAGCGATTTGCGCGGCATTTTTCTTATTGGTTTTATTTTTCTCATCCCCGGCCTTGTGCTTTTGGGTATGGGGCTTTTCGCCCATCCCTTCACGCCGATGAGCTGGATGGTGCTGGCGGTGTTTGTTCTTGCGGGGCTGCGGCGGTTTCACAAAATCCTGCTGCCCAAGGATGCGCGCAAAACCAAAAGCGCCTTTCGCGCCGAAATGCAGCGTCGCCGCGAAGAAAAATTCAATAAAATGAATCTGACCACCGCCGAGGATTATTTGCAAAGTCCCGACGGCCGCCGCCTTGCCGCCGAAACCGAACAGGCGCAGCGCGCGGCGATGCCGCTGCTGTTTCTGCTCGGTCTCGGCGCGCTGTGGGGGGCGTGGTATCTGGGCGGCGACGTCTATCGGCTGTCGATGATAGGCCAGCGTGCGCAGGGGGTGATTGTCGGTTTTGAAACGTCGCGCGGCAGCGATACGGTGACATACCGCGCGCGGGTATCCTTCAGCGATGCGCGCAGCGAAGACCATGCCTTCACCGAACGTCAGGGCAGCAGCCACCCACTGTTGCGGGAAGGCGAGCCGGTCACGGTTCTCTACGACCCCGCCGCACCGGCGGACAAGGCGATAATAGACCGCGGGCCGGTAATGAACGCCCTGTGGCCGGGGCTTTTGGGTATTGCGGGGCTGGCCATGCTGGCAGGCGGGTTTTCGATGTGGCGCGCACGCCGCGCGGCGGCAGAGGGGCGCTGAAGCTGAAGACGCCCGTCCGCGTATAAAAAAAGGGCCGTCACATGCGGACGGCCCTTCAGTTTTCCCCATCATGTCCGGGAGGACACGAAACCCGTTATTTACGTCCCGGCGGACGAGACCCCATTAGTCCGAAAGTAAAGTCATCTTGTGCGCCGCGCTTCAGCCTTTGCCGAAGCGTGCTGCAAACCGCCGCGCGTTATGCGTGAAGGCCTGCGGGACGCGCGCGGTGCTGCGGCGTGGCCGGTACCGGCTTGACCGTCTTGACAGCTTTTTTGCCGAACTCGCTGCTGGCTGCCGCGCTGACGCCGCTCAGATCCGCTTTGGCGCGCATCAGTTGGCCCAGTGTGTCGGCCAGCTCCGGCCGTGATTTCAATTTCTCGATTTGCTCGTCGACCTGTTCGGCGCGCCATTGCACAACGCCCGTGCGCACACGCAGGTGATCTTTCGCGCTCTTGAAGGCATTGGCAAGGCTCTCGGCCTCCGCCTCGCGGCCTTTATGCACGATAACGAAACGCGCCACATCCGCGCCGAGGCCGTTGTGGGCCGCATCGTCGTGACCTTTGCCGACGTAGATATATCCTTTGATGTCGCTCATTGTTGTATCCTCCCGGTTTTTCTACGATATCGCCGCTTTTTCGGATGCTGCGGCGTTTCGTGTATACATAGACTTTATGCAAATAAAGTTAACGATTGGTGAAGACCGCAGGGTTTTTGGACGGCTTTTAAAATTGTTAGTTTTGCTATTATTTTTCAATGGCTTAATTCCCGCGTCCGGCAGGATTTTTTACGCCGGATTTTAGGTGTTTTTGAACAAAATCGCGCCAAAACGGGCAAAACGATTCTTGCCATTGCCGTGAATATGTTGAATCATGCCCTGCCCTTTTAAGGGGGCTGTCGATACCCGTTTTCGGACTTCGGCGGCTATCGTCCGTTTATAAAGTTTTATAATTCCTGCATGTCCATGCAAACCGAACAGAAAAACGCCGCTGTAGACCCCGCCTTATCGGCGGGTGCGGGCGCGCCTGTGTCTGCGGATAACGCGCCTGCGGGCAGCGGCTTTGGCCGCCGCTGGCGCATGACCAAATCCTTCGCCAAGGAATTGATGCACGAACACGAATTCTGGGTGCATGCGCTGGCCGTCAAGGGCGGGGCGAGCGCGATTGTGATCGCGAGCGTACTGACTGTTTCCTATGTCGTTGCCGCGCCCTTTATGCTGGCGGCGGCGGGCATTGCGGCCTGCGGTGCGGTGGTGGGTATCGGCGCCTACGGGATTGTCGCGGGCGGTGCGCGGTCATGGTATCGTCTGCGCAAAATTTATTCGAATGTCACGGGCAAACCGCTGCCGCCGAAGCCGGAGAGCAAAGGGCCCAATTGGTGGCAACGTCAGTGTGAAAAACCCGCCGTGCGCAAGGTGCTGGAAACTCCTGTCGTTAAAGGGTTTCTGAACAGCCGCGCGTGGAAGATGACCAAAAGGCTGACCGCAGGCCAGCAAGACAATGTGCTGGGCGGCATTGCCGTCGGCGGCGCGGCGATTTCGCTGGTGCTGGGGGCGGCGGCGCTGGCGACGCAAATTCTGGTTTTGCCGGTCGTGGCGCTGGGTGGTCTTATCACGGTCGCGGCGGTCACGGCGACCAGCTATCTGGTGTCGGGTATCAGCGGGCTTTATTTCGGCATCACAGGTATCCGGCATATGCGCGAGAAAAAACGCGCAAAGGCGGCGGCGCTGGCAGCGGCGGAAGTCCAGCAGACCGCGGAGAATCCCACCGCCGACCTGACACCGGAGAGTGCGCCGCCCGCCGCGGGCACGATGCCGGCGGCGAATGACGGCTTCAATGCCGCCGCCCGCACAGACGCCGGCGCGCAAAAACAGGGCGCGGGCGCACGCGAAACACCGCTTGCCGCCACAGCGGCGCCTGCACGCAAGAATATTGCGGGTCCAAAATCGTAAATCCTTGATTTATCAGGACCATAAAAGCTTTCCCGCGCTATGAAAAAGTGCTAGTCTGACGCCTGAATTTTGTGTTTCAAAAATTGATTCTTGATGTCCGGAAGGGAGAATGCCCGTGCCGACAGCAGATGTGCAAAAGCCGCTGAACCCCGAAACGCGCCTTGCGCGCATGATGCTGCCGGATATCGATCCGCATTCCGCCCTGTTGCCCACCAATAAATGGATTATCAATACCGTGAAGGACATGGTGAAAACCCATGCCGGTATTCGCGGCTGTTTGAAACGCGCGGCGGGTTTTGCGCTGGGCGGGATTGCCGCGATCGGCGCAGGGATTGCGGGCGTTGCTATGGCGCCGACGCTGCTGGTGGCGGGCGCTGTGGGGGTGGCGTCTTTGGGTGCGGCTGCCGCGTCCGGCTATTTCGCGCGGGCGCAGGTCATGAAAATCAAGGCCGACTACATGGGTGATGTGCAGGACATCGTCAAAAACAAATATCTGGAGATGAAGGCGAACGAGCTGAAACGCGCCTGGCAGGAACGCGCCGCGCAGGTGAAGCGCGAACGCGAAGCCAAACGCGCACAGGAAGCAGAACGCAAAGCCGCCGAAGCGCGGGCGCAAGCGACCGCCGCCGCTGAAAAACAAAAAACCGCGAATGCCGCGCCCGCAGCCGATGCGGCGCCTGTGCCTGAAAAACCGGCGCAAAGCCGCGCATCGGTATTCAAAACCTTTGGCCGCTGGGCCGCGCTGAAAGCCAAAGAAGGCGCTCATGCGATCGAGGATAAAATCCACGACGCGCTGGATGACAAGCCCAAGGGCGATACGCCCGCCAATAGCGCATCGGAAAAAAACGCGCCGCGCAAAAACGCCGGCCCGAAAAACGGCTGATATCCGGCTTTCGCACGGTTCAAACACTTCAGGTATAAAAGGGGTTTCACATGGCAGACGGTCTGACAGAAGTCACAGTTGCGGATAGCGGCGATGGCAATTTCGTGCAAAACGTCACGGGCAAAACGCATCATTTCCTTTCCGACGCTTCCGTCGAAAAGGGCGGACAGGACAAGGGGCCGACGCCGTATGAACTGCTGCTCGCCGCGCTGGGCAGCTGCACCAGCATCACCATCCGCATGTATGCCGAGCGCAAGGGCTGGCCGCTGGATAAAGTTTCCGTGCGCCTGACGCATCACCGCGAAGACGACATGGGCAATGCCGTGATTGATGTGATTACCCGCGATATCACGCTCGAAGGTAAACTTGATGCCGAACAGCGCGCGCGTCTTTTGGAAATCGCCAACAAATGCCCCGTGCACAAAACACTGGGCAACAACCCGCGCCTGCTGTCCCGTCTGGAAGGCGGCGCGTAAATGCCGCCCCGCGCCACGCCCGTTTCTGACGATAACGATGCGCCGCTCGGCGTGGATGAAAAATTTTCAAATCTTGTCGCGCAGGGCGACCTTGCCGGTCTGATGGCTTTTCCCGATTTGCGCGCGCGCATTGCGGCGCGCGATGATGAAGGCTGGACGCCGCTGCACTGGGCGGCGCTTTATGGCCATGCCGAATGTGCGGGGTTTCTTCTGGCGCATGGCGCGGAGGTTGATGCGGTGTCTGCCGCCGGCGAAACGCCGCTGATGATCGCTGCCGAAAGCCGCCGCAAAAACGCCCTCGCGGTGCTGCTCGATGCCGGGGCGGATACGGCGCGCACGCGCCAGAGCGGTGAAAACACCCTTGATATTCTGCGCGCGCAGGGGGCTTCGGATTTGCTGGCCTTTGTGCGTGAAACGACGGCGGCGCGGCATAGCGTCGCGCAGCAGGCGGTGGCGCTGCTCTCGCCGCTCGCTGTGCGCAAGCGGGCGCCCTGATGCTGCGCGGTGCGTTTAAAATAAAAGCGGCCGAGCCGCCGCAAGCGCTGCTGACCGCGGCGGCCTATGGCGACCTTGCCGCGCTGCATAAAGAAATCGCCAGACATAAAAAACAGATTGATGCCGTAGATATCGCCGGTAAAAACGCGCTTCTCTACGCACTTGAAAACGGGCACGAAGAACACGCGGCGCTGCTGCTGCACCATGGCGCGCGCCATGACGTGGTCACGGCCGCGGGCGAGACGCCACTGATGTTTGCCTGTGCAAAAATGCTGAGCGGCGCGGTTGAAAAACTGCTGATATCCGGCGCCGCGCTGGATGCGCAGGATGATATTCACGGCGATACGGCATTGATGAAAGCGGCGCGTGCCGGTCATGGCTGGGCGGCGTGCCGTCTGGCGGCGGCGGGGGCGGCGCTGGATGTTGTGAACAAAAAAGGCGAGGATGCCGAATCTCTCGCGCGCGAACATTTGCCGCCGAAAGAATTTGCCAGTTTCATGGCGGTGCTCGGGCAGCGCCGCGATGCCGATGCCGCCGCGACGCGGGCGCGGCTGTTTGAACAGAATTGCGTGCTTCAGCGCGACATCGTGCCCCTGAAGGTTGTGCAGCTGCATCCGCGCCGCCCGAAGTGATATTAAGTATATGTTATTATTGAGTATTTTTAACCTAAAAATACTTTGACTTTACCTATTATGGCAATATACTGGGCCTGTTTTCATTCGCAAGATTCGATGCGCCACCCGCCGTCCTGTCAGGGCCGCGCCGCGCATACAACCAGATAAGTAAAGGCAAGAACATGAGCGTCAGCTACGAAGGCAAATCCCCCGGCAAGCTCTGGTATTTCTGGCAGAAGACCAAAGGCATTTTCGAAACCAAACAGCAAAAACCGCTGGTGTCTTCGGCGGCGGGCACGGGCGTGTCGGGCGGCGCGACGTATCTGATCACGCAGCAAATTGGTCTTGTGCTGACCTATTTGCCGATTGCGACGGCGGGTCTGGTCGGCATGGCGGGTTACAACGCTTTTCGCGCCATCCGTCCGAGCGAGAGCGACAACAAAAACCGCATTTCCACGCAGGACCGCTGGATATCGGCGGCGAAATACGGCGCGGCGGCGGCGGCTGTATTTGTTCTGACGCCCGTCATGACGACATGGGTTTCCATCGGCGCCATCGCAGCGACGGGCTATTTCGGTTTGCGCACTTGGCGCAGCTGGAAAGCGGGTGTGGAGTCCATGCCCGTGCGCAATTTCATGCGCGAGCGCGAAGCTGAATGGCTGGATCATCAGAAAAACGGCACCCTCAAAAAACGTCTGGGCCGTGTTTTCGCCAGCGTGAAAAAAGCGTTGCTGCATACCGTTAAATGGACGGGCTTTGGCGTGGCCGGCGCGGGCGCGGCGGTCGGCGGCCTTGCCGCGGCGCAGGCGGCGGGCGCGGCGGTTGTTCCGGCGGGTGTCGTATCGTCTGTCATGGGTACGCTCACGGCGGCGGCGGCGACGGTTGGCATCGGCGCGGCGGCGGCTATTTATGGCGCGGCGGCCGTTGTTGCGCTGGCTATTCCCGCGGGCATCGCGGCGGGTCTGGTATGCCGCAACAAACTGCGCGAAGGCGCGGCGGCAAACGACAACAGCGGCAACAAAAACCGCAAACCCTTCTATAAACCGCTTGATGACAGCTATGGCGCAGATGTGCGCCAGACCGCGCAGCCTGCGCAAAAGCTGGCTGAAAAACCCGCTGCGGGCGATTTCAACACGGGCGCGAAAAAAGACGCGGCACCGGCTGCGGAAAAACCCGCCGCCCCAGCTGCCAGCGCGGAGCCGAAAAAGCAGGAAGAGCTTGATCCCATACGCAAGGCCGCCGCCGAGGCGCGCCGCCGTGCGCGCCAGCAGCGCCGCTGACAATCGTTCGATCAAAGGAGATCGCGAAAACCCCGCAGCTTCGGCCGCGGGGTTTTTG
This sequence comes from uncultured Micavibrio sp., assembly GCA_964551435.1. Lineage (GTDB taxonomy): Bacteria > Pseudomonadota > Alphaproteobacteria > Micavibrionales > UBA2020 > UBA2020. The sequence goes on along the minus strand of CAZKBS010000001.1, from coordinate 154,353 downwards.
TTTGTCTAAAAAACTGTGTGGCAATAAACGCGCGGTCTATCCGCGCCCGACCACGGCATAAACGGCGCGCAGGCTGCTCTGCGCAAGGATTTCTTCGCGCGGCGGGTTGAAAAATTGCAGGTGCAGACGGTCGCCGCTTTGTGCGGCAAGGCGGCACAGCGTCATCGCGCCGGATACCGATTGCAACACCATATCCTGCGGCGCGCGCGGGGGGCGGTGCGGATGCACATAGACGGTTTCACCGCGCAAATATCGCGGCGCCATGCTGTCGTCACCGACATAAATCGCGAAAGCATCCGCAATACCCGCCTGCGCGGGGTGGCGGGCCGTCCAGTCGATGGTGGCGTCGCCTTGCAGGCTGCGCACGGGAATGGGGGCCATGCTGTCGGGCAGCGCGGGCACGGCAGGCGTTGCTGCCGCGGCGGGCGCGCCGCTGGACACAAAGTCGAGCTTCTGGCCGAGGTAGGCTTCGATCATCGGAATTTCTTCCGCCATGATACCGCGGCGGCCATGCAGCATGCGGTTCACCGCCGCAGGGTCGAGCCCCATCACGGCGGCAAGCCCGCGCTGCGTCAGCTGCGGGTTGTTATCCAGGATATCGCGAATCTTTTCGTGCAAACGGGACATAATTGAGATTAGCGCATTTAGTTTTTTGTGAAAAGCGCAATATATAAACAGCGGCGATATAATATAAAACCATTGATATTTATAATTAAAATATAGAGAAAAGATTTTTCTGGACTAAAAGTTGCGAATAACGCAATATCCACCCGTACAAGATTCGTCCGGTTTGCATGACCGGCAGGGCCGCAAAAAAGCATCCTTGCCGCACCGCCGGAGGTATGCCGGAAACAACAGCCTGCAAACAGGGGGCGGCACATGGAATGGTTCAAAATGCAAAACGGTGTTTCGCTGGACCCGCGCCTTTGGACGGTGGCGCGGCGTGCAGGGCTCAAGCGGGGGGAAATGTTGGCGCTCTGGGCGGTGCTCTACGACCACGCTAGCCGCAACCGCCCGCGCGGCAGTCTTGCCGGGCTGGATGCCGATGATATCGCCGCGCTGACGGATATGGATGCCGCGTGTATCGCGGCGGCGCTGGATACGCTTTATACCCGCGGCATGATCACGACCGATAACCACATTGCCGAATGGACGCAGGTACAGCGTCTTTCGACCGACCGTGTGCGCGCCCACCGCGCGCGCTGCCGCGGCGAACATCCCGCATGATATTTTCCGAAGCTTTATACCCATTCATTTTTATCCGTCACTATTTTACCAGACGCTATTTTTAAAGGAGAAATACAGGATGTCAGCAGACGACAAAAACGGCGCAAACCACGGTGATATCTGGCGTGACTGGCGCCCCGAATGGCCCGCACGGCCGCGCCGCAAATCGCCGCCGTCTACAGTGGCGCAGGCCGCAGCGCTACAAACCGCGGATGTGCATGCACGGCAGGAACTGCTGGCGCCGACAACGCCTGTGCGCCTGCGCGGCGCGGCAGGCGGCGAAGATGTGACGCGCAGACGCATCGTCGATGCCCGCCTCTGGGACGCCATGAGCGGCGCGCAGCAGGATGCCGCCCTGCAAATCGCCATGGCGTTTGAAACCATGGGCCGCGGGCTTGGCTATGTCTCGTCCGACTGGCAGCGCATTCCGGGCGCGACGGGCGCTGGGAATGCAGGGGCGGCGCACGGACGTCTGGTGCACGGCTATGTGGAGTGGACAAAACAATGTCACCGCGAAAAAATCAGTCATGCGATGATTATCGACATTCTGGTTTTCGGCTCCAGTTGCCGCCAGCAGGACAGCGACCGCCGTCTGCGCCGCGGCAGCGCACGCAAAAACCTTATGGACGGCCTGACGCTCTATTGCCTGTTGCAGGGCTGGCCGACGCCCCGCTAGAATGGGTGTATGAAACCGAATGCCTCCGGCCCTGATGACCCGCCACCGCCGCAGCCCCTGCCGCCGGCGATGCGCGATTTTATCCGTGCCGTGACGCCGAAGGGGGAGGGGCCCGCGCGCGATCTGACCGCGGCGTTTCGCGAAGAGCGCCAGCGGCGCGCCCTGCATTCGATGATTTTGCCAAGCCCGCCCAAGGATTCCGCCGAATATTTCGTAGAATTGCGCATCCGTGAATGGATGCTCCGCAAGGAGCGGGAGGACGCGGAAATGCGCCGCCACCAGCAAAAGACCCAGAACAAAAACAGCCCGCCGCCGCCCAAACCGCCCGGCCATCGCTGACCGCGGCGGCGCAGCGGCAAAAAACCTCAAAAACTCGCGAAAACATTGGCAAAACGGGGCGTTTGTTCACTTTCCGTTAACCAAGTCCTGATAGCTTGTTAAGTGTAGGGTTTTCAGGATTTTGACGTGTTCATGCCGGAGGTGCGCAGGATGACCGATACAGTGATGTCTGCCGACAGCAAACTGAGAACAGCTTTTGCGGCTGCCAAGCCGAACAAGCAGCTCGCTGCGGCCGAGGCCTTCATCTCTACCATCCGCGACATGACCGAAACGGGCGCCAAGCCCAACCCCGCGACCATCAAATCCGGCGAAAAGCTGCTGACCAATCTGGAACAGCAGGTCGAGGTTTATCTCTATCAGGCGGCCGTGCTGGCCGGACAGGAAGCGGGTAGCGATGGCGATCTCAGCCGCCGCGTCGAAACCATCGGGCGCGAAGCCGACCGCGTGGAAACGACCACCCGCCAGCTGCGCAGCATGCTGCAGGCCTATGCGTAAACCGCCGACCCCTTTTCCATCTTAAGCCCTTGAGCTGCATGCGCATTTAATGCGCTTTTCGCCTGCATCCGGCGTTGACCCTGCGGCATGGCGCGGGGTATAGTCAATTTCCTTAAATAACCAAGGCGATTCAGGGCCCAGCCCCGACGCCGCATGCGCCAAAAGCGCCGGAAAACGACCGCGATGCATTACATGTGGCCGTATGATTTCGGGTTTTATACCGGCACCGACCGTGCGATGGATGCGCGCGAATGGTCGGATGCGCTGACGCGTGCCATCCTGCGCAAGGACGGCGAAGCGGCGCGCCAGCTGTTCGACCATACGTTCTGGCACAGCACCGATTTCAAGCCGGACTGGTTCCACCTCTATCTTGCCGTGCAGCAGCAGGACCGCGCCATGGCGCAGCTGATGGTCACGCACGGCGCGCGCTGGAGCGAGGCGCAAACCGCCATTGCTGCGCACGCGCTCAAAGACGCGATAAAACCTTTTACGTCTATTCTTGCCGAAGGCGGCATGCGCATTGACAGGATTGCCGATACGCAGGCGATCGACCCACGCGTGGCGATTGCAATGGACAAACGCCTGATGGAAGAAAACGCGAAGCTGGGTCATGTCAGGCCCGAAGAAAATGCGGCGCTGGATCTGGCGATAATCAAATTCGGCCTGCGGGCGCTGCGCAGCAAAAATACCGCCGAAGCACAGGAAATTCTGGCGCATGCCGCAGGTGCGGCGGACTATGGCGTCGACCTGATCCCCCTTCTGCGCGATATGGCGGGACAGAAACCGCAAGGTCTCCACCTGCGCGATGTATTGGCTGCGGTGGATGATGTGCACGCGGCGGGGGTATCCGTCCGTCCGCTTGCGCTTGACAGGTTGTCGGACAGCGCGGTTGATATTTACGCGCTTGTGCCCGCGCTGCATGAGCGCGGCCTTTTGGGCGGCGATATCGCGGCGCTGCGCGAAAAGATGCTGCACAGCTGGTGTTTTGCGCAGGAAACGTTGCGGCAGGGGGACTTTGAAATCGTCCAGGCCCCCGAAACCGTCAGCCGTCACCGCGCGGCCTTCGGCGCTGCGGCAAAAATCATTTGCAGCGCAGGCAGCGGCATCACCCCCGACGAAGCCCGCCGCTTTACCGATTTGCATATGCGCCAGGCGCCGCGCCATAGTGACGCCGTTGTGCATATGGATACAACACTGCTGGAAAGCGGATTTTTTACATCGGCGGCCTTTACCCCCGCGCTTCTGGATGCGCTGGCGGCGACGGCACCAGACGAAACGCTACGCGCCGCGTTCAATCTGCAATCGCAGCGCCGTCATATCGAAGACAAGGGCGTGGTGCATTTCCTCAGCCCGAAACGGTTTGATACGCTGCGCGCCGCCATCCGCAGCAAGGCCTATGTGCCCGATGCGAATGAAACGGCGCATATCATGCGCTACCTCAACGACCGCTGCCACCGCCGTGAAGTGCCCGAAGAGGTACAGTCCGCCGTGCGCGAGCTGAAGGACAGCGGCGCGAATTTTGCACAGGTTAATGTGATTGATCTTGTCGGGGCGAAACATCCGCTGCTGGCGAAAACCATGCTCGATATGGACATCATCGCGGCGCGCGATATCAAGCTGCAAAGATTGGCGTCGAAGATTACGCCGCATAGCGGTGTTGGCGGCATGTTCGCCGCGTCCGGAGACAAAGATTACGCGCGGCGCGAATTTTTGTATCAGGTGATGTTCGAGCGTGATTACCCTGCGCATATCGAAACCATGCGCGCGAAGAAGAACGCAGGCTACCAGCAGGCCTATACCCTCATGCGCCTGCGTGATCAGATGGGTAAAATCAAAACGCTGCAAAACCCGCCGCGCCCGAAACTGCCGTCGTTTCCGCCGCCGAAAATGGTGTTGCCTGTAAAAAACCATCCTTACCGCTATGCGCCGAAACGTCCGCACGCGCCGCGTCCGCCGTGGGTGACGGGCGAATGGCCGCCCAAAGGCCCGCGCGGGCCCAAGCCGGGATATTAAATCTATTCAAGACCTTGCCGCCACCGAACGCGCGCTGTTGCAGGATGTTGTTGCATGGCATGATGTCTTTGTGTTATGTAATTGAAAAAACAGGCGATCACCACACATCATGTTCTTCTTCCGCAATAACAAAAATAAAAACAATCCGCAGCCCAAGGCGGATAACGATAACGCGGGGCCGAAGGACACGCCAAAGCCCGATAAAAACAACAAACCGGCCCGCCCGAAAAAAAGTCTGAAACAAAACTTTGACGATGCCGTGCGCGGTGTGCGCGGGCTCAGTCTGCGCGATTTGAGCGGCACAGCGGCGCATACGGTGCGCGATCTGCGCAAGCCCAAGGAAATCGGCATTCTGGTGGTGGCGATGATTGTGCCGGGCGGCATGTTCGGCTGGAGCGCCTATCGCCTGAAACAGTTCAAAGATAAAACCAGCGCCAACCAGAATCTGCCGCCGCCGGAAAACAAACCCGCTTTGCCGCCGCCCGTGGATACGCCGCCAGCTGACGCTGCGGCAGATAAAAATCCCCCGCAAAAACCCGGCCGCAAAAACAGCGGCCCCGGCGGTCCGCGCTAACGGCGCGACGTTTTTTCTCATACCCGTCTTATTGCTCTCGTTCTGCGTATGCGGTGCGGCCTTTGTGCTGCCCATCTGCGCAGGTTGCTGCTCTCTTTGGTTTGCGAGCGCCGCCGTCGGCACAAAAAAGAAGGGGCTCCTTGCGGAGCCCCTGTCAGTTTCACATCAAGGCCGAAGCCTTAATGATCAGGCGTTGAAATCATTGCCACCCGACTTGCGCTTGCGCGGGGCCGGCGTTTTGCCAGCTTCGTCGTTGGCGGGTTTGCGGGGCTTTTTGGCCGGCGCAGCGGCATCTGCCGAAGCGTTGAAGTCCGCGGCGGTTTTCTTGTCTGCTTTTGCAGCAGGCAGGGCCACCAGTTCTTCTTTCGGTGCTTTGATGACGGGGTTGAAATCCGCGCCGATTTTTTCGATGTAGATTTTCGCGCCGCCATTCGCCGCAGCGAAGGTCTTCAGCTTGTCTTCGTTTTCCAGCAGCCAGAAAGCCAGCGGGTTGCCGAGTTTCTCGCGGACCACTTTTTCCAGCGGACGCGCGCCCATATCCGGCTTGTAGCCTTCCTGCGCCAGTTGCTGTTTGACGTCTGCGGAAACTTCCAGCGTCACGCCGCCGAAGTTTGCACCGGTCGGGTCGGACAGACGGCTGTTGACGTTTTTCAGCTCGCGGTTGACCAGCTTGGTGATGACTTCCTGCGCCAGCGGGATGAAGGTGATGAAACCACCCAGCATCTCGATACGGTTGACCATCTCGGGACGGAAGAAGGATTTACGCTCGCGTTCGTAGATTTTGGCGAGGATTTCCTGCTGTTCCTGCGGCGTTTTTTCAAGAGCGCTGCCACCGAGTGCCAGACCGTTGCTGCTGCCGCCACCTTGCAGGGCTGCCATCGCTTCTTTCGCACCGAGGTTGGTCGTCATAACAACGATGACGTTGTTGAACTTGACGGTTTTGCCCTGGTTGTCCTTCATCTCGCCGTCGTTGAGTACGGGCAGCAGGACGTTGAACACGTCGGGGTGCGCTTTTTCGATTTCATCCAAAAGCAGGATGGAATAGGGGCGCTGGCGGATTTCTTCGGTCAGGGCAGGTTGTGCGCTGTCGAAACCGACATAACCCGGAGGGGCACCGATCAGGCGTGCGACGCTGTGCTTTTCCATGTACTCGGACATGTCGAGTTTGATCAGCGCCTTCTCGTCGCCGAACAGCGTACGGGCGAGGGCTTTGCAAAGCTCGGTTTTACCCGTGCCGCTCGGACCTTGCAGAACGAAGCAGCCCATGGGCTTGTTCGGGTCGTTCAGGCCGACGCGCGAGCCGATCAGGCCGCTTGCGACCTTGCTGATGCCCGGCTGGCCCAGAACCTGTTCGTTCAGCGATGCTTCCAGTTTCAGGAAACGGTCGCGGTCGTTCTGGCCCAGGAAGTCAGCCGACAGTTTGGACATTTTCGAGATCGCGGAGAGGAAGTCCTCGCGCTCGATGGTATCCGAACCGCGGAATTTGGCAGAAGCGGCGGCCATGTCGAGGGCTTTTTCGGCCTTGGACGGCTGGCTTTCGTTCGGCGCGTAGCGGTTGGTCATGTTGACCAGATACAGGAATTCCTCGGCGCTGGGGTCTTTGGCGATACCGTGGTGGTCGCGGATCAGCGGCCACAGTTTCTGCACGATGTGCAGGGTGTCGTCTTTTTTCGGCTCCTCGAGGCGCATCGCTTCGAAGCGGCGGGCCAGCGCGGGGTCTTTCTCGATGTGTTTTTTGTATTCGTCATCCGTGGTCGCGCCCATGACGGAGATACCCTTGGATGTCAGGAAGGGTTTCATCATGTTACCGGCGTCGGTGCCGCCTTCGGCTTTACCGGACGTCAGCTGCGAGTGGATTTCGTCGATGGCCAGAATGACCTTGCGGCCGTTCAGGTAGCCCTGACGCTCTTTCAGACCTTCGATCAGCGGTTTCAGCTTGGCTTCGAATTCACCGCGGTATTTCGCGCCGGCGTTCATCGCCTGCAGGTCGAGCTGCAGAACGCGTGCACCGCGCATGGAGTCGGGAACTTGATCGCCATCGTGGATATATTGTGCAACAGCGGAGAACATCGCGGTTTTACCAACGCCCGCCTCACCCGTGAAGCACAGGCTGGACTGTTTGCGCTGGGACATGACCTTGATGGCAGCCTGAGTTTCGTTGTTACGGCCGACAACAGGGTCCAGCTGGCCGCGGGCGGCCTTTTCGCTGAGGTCTTCGCAGAACATCTTGATAACAGCTTCGATCGCGCTGTCAGAGATTTTCGGCTTGTCCACAACCGGCGGACGGAACGTGGTCTGGCGGTTGAACTGCGGCGCAGGTTTTTGCGGCGCGGGTTCGCCTGGGTTCTGGTTGGCGGGCGCCGTGGTCGGCCGCTGCACGGGCTTCTGCGGTGCATTGTCCTTTGCCTGCGGGCGCTGGCTGACGATATCTTCGGGGCGCGGCATAACAGCGCTGTCGAGATCGTTGCCTTCGAGCGCGTAGCGCGCCAGATGTGCCTTGTTGGTCGTGTGCTGCGGCGGGAACGACAGATTACTCAGGGTCGAACGATCGACAACGACCTGATTGGTCATGCCGTTACGGCTCAGGCCGCGGGGGTCGATGGCTTCGCTGAATTCCTGCGGGAAGCTGGCATCAAAACCACGCTCCGCCAGCGCATCGCGCGATGTCGGGGACAGTTTATAGACAACTTTGAAGTTGCCGGCGCCATCGCCGCGGAAGGTGACGTCGTAATCGACGCTCAGCTCTTTCAGCTTTTTCGGCTCGGCGGATTCATTGGTGATGATCTGATAGGCAACCGTCGACAGGCGGGCCTTGCCGTTGTCGGTGGTAATTTTGGCTTCGTCATCGAAGGCGAAAACGGTTTCGTTCGGCTTGAACCCGGCTTCACGGTCGTCCTCGGCGAAGACATGGATCGGCTTCGATACTTTGCCATGGTCGTAACGCACGCCAAACTGGCGGGAGTTCTGGGCATCCAGCAAAAATCGCATGCCGTGGTAGTTGTCTTCGTTATCATACGCCATGATTTAGGCCTCCTTGAGAGCAGGGGTTCTGTTTTTATTTTGGATAATCGTTTACGTAAGTAAACATAAGGTTAAATCCGGAAGGCCGGATAATCAAGATAAAATTACAGAAAAGCAGTAAACTGGCATATTTTATTATGAAATATTTCGCAATAATGTAATATTGTTTCTAAAATATTTCCATAATATTTTTATTAACCATTTTACAACCAAAACAGCCCCGAAATTTGCCGAGACTCGGCGGTTTGATTCTGGCCGTTTTTAAATAAGTTTTTGAATTTTAATATAAATTTCCGCGCCGCGCGTGGCAAAGGCTTGCTGCGCGAATACCGGCCAAAAGGTTAATTTCCTTTAAAATCAGGGGAGTTTGAATAATCAGCGATGCAAACCTCCCGCCACGGCCTGTTTGACCGCGTTAACCTTTGGAGGTGGGGGCAATCACGGGGCTGATGATCTTGGCGTAGTAATAGCCTGCGATCATCTTGCCATCGATATGGGCATAGGCGGGGTTCACGCCCCAGCGCTGATAGCCCATCTTCTCGTACATATGAATAGCGGCATCCTGCGTGTCGCGGACATCCAGCTGCAAAACCTTGTAGCCCATTTCAAGGGCCAGCTTCTCCGCCGTTTCCGTCAGTTTACGGCCGGCACCGCGGCCACGGGCCCACGGGGCGATAAAGGCGGCCAGCAGGGCGGCGCTGAAGGCCTGCGCCTCGTTATGGCGGCTCGGCTCTACCAGCTGCACGGCGCCGCAGACGATGCCGTCGATACGGGCCAGCAGCAAATGACGCTCCGGCACCACCATGACGCCGCGCCAGTAACGCTCCATCACCTCGCGCGCGGGCGGGGCGACCCAGCCGAAACCGCCGCCCGCCTCGATGGCGGCATCGGTCGCATCGCACAGGTCGTTGAGATCGGCGGGCGTCAGCTGCTCGACGATATCAATCGTAATCAGGGCTTCTGGGGGCAGGTTCGGTTTCATCATGGGCGGAGTTTGGGCGTACATTTATACAGGCTCTTCTCGTCGAAGGCGGGCGCGGCATCCATGTTGCTATCCGGCGTGTTGTTATCTGCCCCCGTGTATATCACAGCACGGGGGCGGAATAAACAGATTATACCTATACGCGTCAGACGTCTTTAAATGCCGGGCGGGATGATGAAAGCCGGCGCGACGGGCGTTTTGCCGCCCAGCAGGTTCGCCATTTCGGTGTTGCGGCTTTCGTTGGCCAGCTGCTTGATGGCGCCGTCTTTGGCGTTGGCATCGGCGCCATGCTTCATCAGCACGCGCGCCATGTTGATGTCGTTTTTGTAAACGGCATCATAAAGCGCCTGGCCGTTGTTTGCGTTGACATCGATAACCGGACGTTCAACCAGCGTGAAATTCATGCTGAACGGGTCATCCGCGGGGGCGAAAAACGGCGGCGGGCCGAAACGGTTGGGGCCGATATGTTGGTCGAACGGCTGCGCACCCGTCCAGATGCTGTAATCGGGCGCGGCGGGGATGGATACAGCCGCCGTGCGCGTTGCGGAAAGCAGGGCGTCTGCCACATCCGCGTGACCGCCCTGAATCGCGGCCTGCAGCGGCATGCCGTCCTGCGCATTCGCATCGGCGCCGCGCGCCAGCAGGGCGCGCACCAGAACATCGTTGCCGTTTTCGGCGGCGGAAATCAGCGCATCGCTGCCGCGCGCGCTGGCCTGTGCGCCGTTTTCCAGCAGGGTCAGGGCAATCATCGAATGATTGTTTTTCGCCGCCGCAATCAGCGCGGCGTTGACTTGCGCATCGGCTTTCACGCCGGCTTTCAGCAGCGCATCGACCACATCGGCATGGCCCGCACCGGCGCCTGCGGCCAGCGCGCGGGCACCGGCGGTTTCGGTATTGATGCCGTGTTCAACCAGCGCGCGGATGCGCCAGCTGTCGCCATCCTGCGCGGCGGCCAGAAGGTCGAGGTCGCGCTGCGCCTCGCTTTTCATCACCAGCGTGTGTTTCCACATCTGGTCGATGGGGGAGATGTTGTAGCCGTATTGATCGGTGCTGCCGGTCTGGAAGGTGATATGTGTATCGGTCACCGGATCTTTAGGCAGGTTGTCGATACCGACGCTGCCGGTGGTGAGGCCGATGGCGGCTGCCGCGACCAAAAACGCACGGCGAAAGCGCGAGATGCCAGGTTTGCGTCCCTTCATGATATTCCTTCCAGAAATGTCCAATCTAAAAGCACTGACAAGCTGTTTAGGGGGCGTTCTGTCCGCTGTCAAGATATACATCTATGTAAATTAATGGGGCGTGAGCCTGTGTTTGTCATATGAATTGACATAAAAAGAAGGTCTTGGTAGTCTGCTGCCGCTGCCTGCGTGATTCATCCGCGGGCGCTGACCGTACAACCCCTAACAGGCCCCATCAAAAACAATGAGCCAGCAACAGGACACTCTCAATAATTTGCTGATCGAAGCCGTGCGCAACCGCAACGTTGTGCAGGCGAAGCTGTATGTGCAAAAGGGGGCGGATCCGAATTGCATGACCCACGGCATTTTTTATTCCGTGCGCCAGAGCATGGCCAGCAGCACATCCCAAAACGTTTTCGGGCCGGTTTTGCATCTGGCGGCGACGGTCGGCCAGAACAGCGGTGGCTTTTCCGCCGACATGACCGATTTTCTGCTCAGCGCTGGTGCGCGTATCGACGCGAAAAACGATGCGGGCGATACGGTGCTGATGATCGGCATCAAAACCTATTCCGAACGCATGGTGAATTACTGGCTGTCGCGCGGCGCCGATACCATGGTCGCCGATAAAAAAGGCGATATCGCGATTACGGTGGCCAGCCGCATCGACCGTGACAGCAATGTGCGCCAAAACATCATCAACGCCGTGATGGCGAAAATGCCCGACCAGCAGCCACAAAACACCGCAACCGGCAAAGCGTCCGCCGCGCCCGCAGCATCCGCGCAGGCGGATATCGAGGTGATGAAGCCCGCTGCGGTCATCGCGCGCCGTCCGCAAAAACCGCGCGGCGGCGGGGGCTTCACGCTATGACCGACAAAAACACAGCCCTGAGCCGCGAACAACAGCGCATCGTGAACGAAGAAATGTTCACCGCGCTCGATGAATCGAATTTCGATGAGCGTTTGACGCTATGCTTTAAAAAAGGCGCCGATATCAATGCGCGTAACGCCGACGGGCAGACGGTTCTGATGCGTGCGGTCTGGAAAGAGTCGACCGCCCGCGTGCGTTTCTTGCTGCGCTACGGCCCCGACCTGTTCATCAAGGATCATCGTAACCGCACGGTTTTCGATTTGAACAAAGATACCCGAAATGCTACCGCGCGCGCCGATATCACCCGCATGCTGCTGAGCGCCATGCCTGACCGCAGTGCCGATCCCGCCGCGAGCGTACCTGTGGCCGAAACGGGCAATGCGCTCGACGTTCCCGCCGCCCCCGTCAGAAAGGGCAAGGGGCCGGGCGGATTTAGGCTCTAAGCAGGGGTTCAGGGGCTATATCTTGGCTTTAGGACACTCTTTTTCTGTTATAGAAAATATCCAATCATCATTTATAATATGAAGGATGGGCCTTGGCTTCGGACAGGGCGCAGTCTGCCGTTTGTGGGCGCGGCTGTGCCGTCTGCGTGCAAAACGCGGAAAATATTGTCGCGCCGCAGTGAATGCTCTAGTCTCTTGTGGACGCGCAGGCTGGACGTCCGGCTCTGCCCACGTCAAAAACAGGGGCTCCGCAAAGGAGAAGACGGGATGATGAAGAACGCTCACGGTTTCAAAAAAACGGTTGCCGCCGCTGTTGTATGCGCCGCACTTGCGTTGCCGCTGACGGCTGCCGCGCAAAAGGCACCGACCGCGCAGCAGCCTGTACCCGCCACGGCCGCACCGGGCAATGAACTGCGCCATCCGGAGCTGGAAAAATTCAAAAGCGAAGGCGGCGATGTCGAATTCATCGGTCATGCCTATGGCCTCGATGGCTGGCTTCTGACGCGCAAGGACATCCCGCCGCGCACCGCCTACACGACGCCGCAGGGCGGCCTTGTGCTGGGCAATCTCGTCAATCCGCAAGGCGAAGTCGAAACCATGAGCCAGCTGCACGCGCTCAAGGCCAAAATGGAAGGCTCGCAAGAGGCCATTCCGGGCGCGGAAGAGCCGTCCAGCAATGTTTCCAAATCCGAACGCTTCTATGCCACGGTCGAGAAAAAAGCCGCCTGGGTGCAGGCCGGCAAACAGGATGCGCCTTATCTTTATATGTTCATGAACGTGAACTGCGACCACTGCAAGGAATACTGGAAAGCGCTGGAGCCGGCGGTGAAAGCGGGCCGTTTGCAAGTGCGCCTTGTGCCCTTCGGTCAGGCGCAGGCCAACCGCGAAGGCGGGGCGGCGCTGCTGTCGAGCGCAGATCCGGGGGCGGCATGGTCCGATTATATTGCGGGCAAGCAAAATGCACTGGCAAAGGAAAAAGCTGTCGATGGCTCGCTGGCTGCGATTGACGCCAATACGCGAATGGTGAAGACTTTTGGTCTGGCCAAAACGCCCTTTACGATTTATCGCCGTCCGGATGACGGCAAGCTGACGGTGATTGCAGGCAAACCGTCGAATATGATGCTGCTCGAATCGGAACTGGCCCGTAATTGATGGCGGCCCTGCTTCGCGCGGCAGCGAAACGACAAGACATACGGTATTAAAGGACGCACCACAGCCATGATGACGGCGCAGGCGCTGGCAGTTTGTATTTTTACCGCGGCACAGACCTATTCCGTGCCGCCAGCGCTGATTCTCGGCATTTTGCATGTCGAGGGCGGGCGCATCGGCATGGCGTCCAAAAACACTAACAATACGTATGACCTCGGCCCGATGCAGATCAATACGATCTGGATTCCCGAATTGTCGCGCCATTGGAACGTGCCGCGCGAAACCGCACACCGTCTTGTGCGCGATGACGCCTGCGTCAATATCGGCGTCGGCACCTGGATTTTACGCAAAAAGATTAACCAGACGGGCAGCCTCTATCAGGGCATCGCCTATTATCATTCCGCGACCCCGCATCTGGGCAGCAAATACCGCAGCAAGGTCATGGACGCCATGCAGCGTTACCGCCTGGTGCGTAGCCCTGACGATCTGGTCGCCGCCGCGCAGCGCCAGCAGGCCCGCCGCAAGCCCGGATGACCGCGCCGCGCGGTCTTTCGCGCCTCTTTTCCAGATAGCGACGAGAAAATGTTGAAAACAGTCGCATGCCGTTTGCATTGCGACTGAAAATGGTTAAAATCAGTCCACGCAAATGTGTTTCCCTTTTTTCGGGCAGTGATGGAACAACTCTCATGAACAAAAAAATTTCTTTTATCGGTGCCGCGGCTCTGCTCGCTCTTTCGGCCTGCGCACCGGCGGCGAAGATCGATCATCAGATGGTCGCTACTCCCGACCCGGTCAGCCTGCGTCTTGCCGCGGCTGTCGACAAAGCTTCCTCCGCACTGCAAACCCTCGCATCGGTCGAGCAGGCGCGCAATCCCGGCGTATCGGTGCAAGCCGCGCCGTATGCACCGCAGGAACTGCGCCGTACCGTTTCGGTTGACTGGGCCGGCCCGATCGAGCCCATCGCCAAACGTCTCGCCGACCGTGCGGGTTATGAATTCCAGGTCAACGGCGATCAGCCGTCTGCACCGCTTGTCGTCAACGTACAGGCCAAGCAGAAATCGGTTGTCGAGGTTCTGCGCGATCTTGGCCTGCAGGCCGGACTGCGTGCTAATATCGTCGTCGATCCCGATCAACGTGTTGTGGAGTTGAACTATGCGCCCGTTTCCGGTGGTTAATCGTCTGGCCTTGTCCCGCCTGTTTCTCGGTCTTTGCGCCGCAGCGCTGCTGACGGCTTTTTCGGCAGGCGCGCAGGCGCAGCAACAGCAACTGACGCCCGATGCACTCGCGCAGGCGCTGGCTGACCAGCAAGCCGCCGCTGCAAAAGCAGGCGCATCGCCCTTCCCGATGCAGCAAGTGCCGAGCACGCCCTACGGTCAGGCGCCCATGCAGGGCGTTCCCGGCATTCAGGCGGATGCAGGTTTTGGTGGCGGCAACTACACGGGCGATATTCTCGATCCCGATAGCCCGGCCTATAAAGCCGGCAAGCTGGCCGATAAAGCGAAATCGAGCATCGATCTCTTCGGCATCCAGCCGCAGAAGCCTGAAATCAATCCGCTCGACAACGTCAAACCGCCGCCGGAGCTGATCAGCCTCCAGCAGGTTCACAAAACCCACGGCACGACGCCCGAAATCGTCGATGATCTGATTTCGAAAGAAATCGCCCTCGACATGCGCCGCGACGCGCAGCGCGAAGCGGCCCTGTCTTACGGCGCGCGCGGCGGTCTCGCCAAGCGCAACTACCAGATCCTCGAGCGTCTGGGCGGTTACGAGCGTGTACTCGACAAGGTATTCGATTTCCGTCCGCTGCTCGTGAAAGCGCCTTCGGGTCTGCTGATCGAGCCGCCGATCGTGAAAGAGTCCCTTGGCGCGATGGTGATTACCGAGGGCGGCGTTGAAGCTGCCGTTGCCGATCAGGTTCTCAAAATCAACCAGCAGGCGAAAATCGTGCCGACGGCGCGTAACTGGCGCCAGTATCTGGTCATGAACTATGAATCCGAAATTACGCCGCCGCCGCGCATCCTCTGGCCGAAAAACGCCAAAGAGCAGGGCGAATGGAGCGGCTGGGTGAAGGACGGTTGGGATGCAGGTTTCCAGCAGGCCGAAGAGGCTTTTGAAACCGGTCTCAACCAGCTGACCGCCGATTATAATGGCATGGTGCGTTATCGCCTGTTGCTGGCCGAAGGTAAAATTTCCCAACCCTATGCGCTGCATGAAGATCGCGGCGTGACGGGCGGCGGCAACGAGATGCGTGTCGGCGACCGTGCCCTGCGCATCACCGGCCCCTCGCAATTCCTGACAGGTGCAGATCTATGGAAGCCGGCAGACCGGTAAGTCTCCTCAAGAAAGGCGTCGACGACCTCAAGGAGACATGGCCGGCTGAACCCGACCGTTTTCTGGAGCATCACATCGACCCCTTTCTGCTGTGGTGCGTGAAGAAGGGCGCGTCGGATATCACCTTCCAGTCCAACCGTCCCGTTTACAGCGAGATTTACGGCACGCTTTACCCGTCCACCTACCGCGCGCTTGACGCGGCGGACATGGCGGCGGTTCTCGTCAAACTCTACGGTACAGAAGCCCTCGCTATTCTCGCGGGCGGCGCCGACATCGACTTGTCCTACGAGGTCATGACCGACCGTTTCACGCGCACGCGTTTCCGTGTGAACATGACGGCTATTCTGGCCGATGGCCGCGACGGCGTACAGGTCACGATGCGTACGTTGCCCTCCGCGCCGCCGACAATGAAACAGCTGAACATCGAGCCGGAAATCATCGCCAACTGGAAGCCGCGTCAGGGTCTTGTGCTGGTCACGGGGCCGACGGGTTCGGGCAAATCCACCCTGCTGGCGGCGGGTAACCGCATGCTCATCGAAAGTCTGCACGGCTGCGGCAAGATGCTGACCTACGAGGCGCCGATCGAGTTTACCTACGATACCATTCAGGCGAAACGCTCGCTGGTTGCGCAGTCGGAAATTCCGCGCCACCTGCCGTCCTTCGCCGCGGGCGTGCGTAACGCACTGCGCCGCAAGCCCGAAATCATTCTGGTGGGTGAGGCCCGCGACCGCGAAACCATTTCTGCCGCCATCGAAGCGGGGCAGACGGGTCACACCGTTTACGCTACGGTGCACACGACGGGTGTGGCGGCGACAATCCGACGCATGGTCTCGACCTTCGAGCCGTCGGAGCGTACCGAACGTGCTTTCGCCCTGATGGAAACCATCCGCATGGTGGTCACGCAAACGCTGGTGCCGAAAATCGGCGGCGGCCGCGTGGCGCTGCGCGAATACATGCCCTTTACCGAAGAAATCCGCGAGCGTTTGCTCAGCCTGACCTTCGACCAATGGCCGCTGGAGCTGATGCAGATGGTTCCGAAATACGGAAAAACCATGGAAAAAGCGGCCAGAGACGCTTTCGAAGCCGGTCTCATCGAAAGGCGCCACTACCTGATCTACCAACAAGGCACCAAACAGGAAGCAGGCGAAGAAGAAACGGCAGGGGGAAATTAATATAAATGGCAGCAGATAAAGACGAAGACGAAGGCCGCTCGTGGCACTGGCGTAATACGATGAAGACCGTACGGTTCTTCAGTTTCGATGCGCGTGCGGGTCTTTTTGTCGCGCTGGTGCTGCTGCATTTCCGTATCTGGACGATCTGCCTTCTTGTCGGCATGCTGTTTATTTTTTATCTGCTCGAGCGCAAGGGTTTGTCCTTTCCGGCCGCGCTGCGTTCGCTGCGCGTCTGGCTGGTCGGCACCAAGCGTCCGGGCTGGATCTGGACGCGCCGCCGCAAGCTTCAGGATACCGGCTCCTGATCTTCCGGACGGGTTTTATCGCAACCCTGCGATAACGTCCGACAGGCAGTTGTTTTTGACTGATTTTAGGACTATAAACGATACATTCGATTTTCACGCCACAGGCACATACAGCGGGACATCACGATGACACACACGCCTTCGTTCAAGCAGTTCTTTGGCCGCGCCCTCATGGTTTCGGGTGTTGCTCTTCTTTGCTTCAGTTCTCCGGCACATGCCGGCTTCGAATGGCGCGGTCCGATCGAACCGCCTGTGCGTCAGGCAGCACCCGCGCCCGTTGAAGGCGACATGTCGGGTCTAGAGCCTGTTGTCGGCTGGGATGGCAAAGCTGCTGCGCCGGCGTCCGCGCCTGTTGCCGCCGCTGCACCGACCATGCCGGTTGAAACAGAACCCGTCAGTCCCGCGCTGGCGCCTTTCGCGCCAGCAACGCCCGCGCCTGCTGCCGCTGCGGCACCGACGGATGTTGTCGCTGGCTTCGGCCGCGATCTGCCGCTGGTGATTGCGCTTCAGCAAGTCGCTCCTGCGGGTCATCAGTTTTCTTTCGCCTCCGGCGTGAACCCCGGCGTGATGGTTTCGTGGGAAGGCGGCAAACCCTGGCAGCAAGTGATTACCGACATGCTCGCGCCGCAGGGCCTCAGCTATCAACTACAAGGCAACGTTGTTGTTGTGGGCTTCGCTGCGTCTGATGCGCCGATGCCTGCGGCACCTGAAGGCATGTCCGTCATGCCGTCCGACAGCGCCGATACCGCACCGACGCCGCTGACCAGCGCGCCCGCAGAAACGGCTGCCGCTGCACCCGCAGCGGTTAGCGAAACTCCGGTCGTTGCCGCTACGGCAGAACCGGTGACCATTCGCCGCACCCGTCCGGCATCGGAAAGCCGCACCGCAGGGACGCAAAGCGACTCTGTTGCCGTGATGGCCGCACCGAAAGCAAAAGAGCCTGTGATGTCTTATCCGCCGGAAACCGCAGGTTCGCGCCCGGTTGCAGTGACGTCGCTGCCGCCGTCGGCGGCCAACAAAGCTGCACCTGTGAGCGAGGCACCGGCTGATCTGGCCGTGCCCCCGCCGATGGAACAAATGAGTCCCGCGCCCGAAGCCGCCGCCGCAGCGCCTGCCGCTACGGTTGCCGCACCGACCGCGCTGGCCGCACCGGCTGAAAAATCGGCCGCTGCTCCGCAAAAGGCGGGGCAGCCCTGGGCCGGTGCCAAAGGCGCCACCCTGCGCGATACGCTTAAAAACTGGTCGGATGCTGCAAGTGTCGAGCTGTTCTGGTCGATTGATTATGACTACAAGCTGAAAAAAGATGTCAGCTTCACCGGCTCCTACGATGAAGCCGTGGGCAAACTGCTCGACCAGTTCGCCGAAGTCCGCCCCCAGCCCTATGGTCAACTGCACAAAGGCAAGGACGGCCCGAGCGTTCTGGTGGTCAAATCCTACGACCTGACGCCGTAATCGTTTCGTAAATATCTGAAATACAAACTTATTTTTGAAATATATCACATTTTAGATAAATGTGATAGAATGAAAGAATAAGTTTAGTGTCAACCAGCGATTCCGGTGACGATCGGGGCGCGTCTGACGGGGGTATTTCTGGATATGTCTCTTTTCGGCTCGATCAAGAAAATCCTCGCCGTTGTTGGCATCTGCGCCTTTATGGCGGCGGGCTATCTTTCTCTTAACGTGGCGACATCCTGCAAATCGCAAGCGCAGTGCGCGTGCAGTCTTTGCACGTATGCTGCGGGCGGTATGGGCGTTGCGATCAACCTTGTCAACACGACAACGACTATTCCCGGCATCGCCATTGCAACCACAATGATCACCGCCAAATTTACCGAGGCGATGATCGCGTTTGATATGGCGGTTGCGGCAAAAATTCTCGAAGTCGGCAAAAACCTCAACGACTGGTTCGATACTTTCTGGCTGTATAACCTGCGCCCCGCGATGCAGGCGATGACCGTACAGCTCAACACCGCCGATGCGGATCAGTCGAACCTGATTGGTCAATTCACCGACAGCATGGACGCCAACCGCACCAACATGGCGCTGATGGGGACTGAAATCGAAACACACCGCGCGATGCGGCCGAGTGAAACCGTTTGCGTTGGCGCAACCACCGCAGGCGGTATGGCGCGTGCGGCCAACGTGCGCCGTGCCTATGGCACCGCGGCGCCGCGTGAGCGTCTCAACCGCTCCGGCGCGCGTGAGGGTACGGCTGCCGCTAAGGGCCCGGGCGCCGATCAGGGCGAAAGATGGCAAGACTACGTCGCCAATTATTGCGATCCCGCTGTTAACGGCGGCGCGGCAGGTTGCACGGCGGCAGGCCCGATGGTTGGCCGCGACCTTGATGTGACGGGCGAGATTTTTGAAAAAGATACCATCGACGTGCGCAACCCGCAGACACGCAAAGCTGTCGACGATCTGCTGACCAACATCGTCGAGCCGGTCACGATGGCGCCGGTGCCGAAAGAAATGCTGACCGGTGCCGAGGGGCAGGAAATGTTCCTCAAGGGCGAATCGTACAAGGCGCGCCGTCAGGTGCTGTTCGATGCGGTTTATTATATCGTCGCGCGCCGGGTGCCCGGTAGCGATATGGCCGAATTCATCGAGCCGATCCGTAACGCCGCCGGTCTCACCAATTCCAGCGATAACCCCAGCCATAACGAAGTGCTCGACGCGCTGATGGTCGAGCGTTACCGCAGCGGCCAGAACACCGTCAACCAGGTGGACGAGCCGGAAAACAACAGCCGCGAGCTCGTGATGCAACAGGCGCTGCAGGCGATGCAGATGTCCGACCAGATTGACCTTCTTGACCGCTATGCGCTGCTGCTCGCGGCGCGCGTCGGTAAAAACGTACGCGAACATTCCAAATTCGAAGACAAGCTTAACGACAAGCCGGTGAACCAATGATGACATTGATCAAGGAACGACTGAGCAGCCTTGCAAAACGGATCTTGCCGAAAAAGGCATATGCCGCGTCGCTGGCGATGGTTGTGGTGGTAGCGCTTGGCTTTGCCTCCGGCTATAACTCGATGACCTCTTACAACAACGCCTGTCAGGCGCAGGTAACGGCCTCTACGGTAACGGTGGCGGGCGGTCTTTGTCCCTGCTGCAAAGGCTGCGTTACGCCTTGCGAAGTCTCCGGTACTGCCAGCCTTGTCCGTAACGCGATCTACAATGCTTTCTACACCCAGCTGGTCGCAACCTCCGTATTCCTTGAAAACTGGCTGGCACAGCACGTTGACGGTATGGTGCAGAACCTGCTCGAAAAGGTAAACGACATCGAGAAGAAGATGATCGATTGGTGGTCCACTATGTGGTACTACAACCTGAGCCCGGGCCTGCGCTCCATGACCGTGCAGATGAACACGGCCAACAGCGACCTGAACAAAAGCTATCAGGCGTCGATGGACTCGGAGCATGAAACCCAGACCAACAGCGCCGTTATGCGCTCAGAAACCCAAACGGCGCGGGTCGTGCGTGACAACGTGTGCCCGCCTGCCGGTCTGACGGGCGGTGCGGGCCGCGCCAAAACTTTCGCTCGCGCGACGCGTGGTGCATGGCAGCGCAAAGCCAGCAACACCGGCGCCAACGTCATGGGTGAAGAGGGTGCGGACGGTCAGGGCGCCTATCTGCGATATCGCACCAGCGCCTATGAAACGGCCTTCTGCGACCCGAATGCGAATGGTGGCGGCAACGTCTGCGGTACCACCCCGGCCCCGCCGGAGTTTTATAACGCCGATACCGAAATCACCAAATTCGTCTACAACAAGCTGACCATCAACGTCGATGACGCAACCGCAACCACCGTTATCGGTCCCGATGGCAACCCCATGACGACGGGTCAGGTTTACGAACGCGCCATTCGTGAAAACATGGAAAACCTTGTGGGCAGCCCTGCGGTCGATCCGATACCGGAGGCAGCCATGGGCGGGCCGGCAGGTATCGAAACCATCATCAAACGCCGCGACTATCTGGCGAAGTACAACGCCATCCGCGCCGTACCGCAATATGTTTTCAGCCAGCGTATGCCCGGCTCGCAGCTTGGCCAGTGGATTCGGGAATTGCGTCAGGAAGCGGGTATTCCCATCTCTGACATTTCTGAAAACCCCAGCTACCGCGAAGTGCTGAACGCGCTGACGGTTGACCGTTTCAACAGCGGTAAATTCGCCAACGGCCTGCAAATGGAACGTGCCGGTGTGGAAATGGAAAAACTCGCGATCAGCACCTTCTATCTGATGCTGCTGCGCGACTATCACGATCTGCTGGAACGTCAGGCGCTGGCGCTGGCGGTTCAGGTCGGCATGATGGCAGATGACGTACAGCTGCCCAGTCTTGCCCTGACGCGCAATACGAACCAATAGGAAAGGGTGTTTTCATGAAATCGAAACCCCAGCACCACCAAGAGGCACAGCGCAGGAAAGCCCTGCCGGTATGGGCTTTGGCGGCGATAGCGGCGACAATCGCGGTTGCGCAACCCACAGACGCCTTCGCGCAGTGCGAAGCCCCGGGTTCTACCATGGGCATTGCGACAGGTACGGTTATTCCGGCGCAGGCGGCGGCGATTACCGCGATGCAAACAACCCTGAGCGCGCTTTACACCGCCACCACCACAGCGTCGAGCGCGGCGCTGATTGCCTCGCTTGAAGCGATGGAAACCGCCCTCAACCAGCGCATGCGCCAGTTCTGGCGCGACTGGGAAGAGGCGCTGAAGGCCATGACCACCCAGCTGAACGCCGGCGTCACCGATCAGGCCCGCCAGATGTCCAGCCTGTTTGACAGCAGTAACCTGACCGAAACCGCGCGCGGTTTCCAACGCCGCGAATTTGAAGCCCGCCAAAACTTCCGCCCGACGGATGAAGGCTGCCGTTTCGATACGGTTGCCGTTCCGCTGACCAAAGCCAGCGGCACGACGCGCGCGGCCACGAACATGCTGTCGAAAACGACCAGCCAGCTTGCCAACAACAATGCCGGTACGCCCGCGGCGAACGGTCCCGGCGGTGTGGTGCGTGCCCGTTTCGAAGAATACCGCAACCGTTTCTGCGACCATCTGGCCAACGGCGGCAACACGGCCTGCGGCGGCAGCTCGGCGACAACCCCGAACGCACACCTGATGCCCAGCGTGACGCTGTTTGGCCGCGAAACGCTCGACATGACCAACCCCGATATCGCGATTGCCGTCAATGAACTGATTTACAACATCACGGGTTTCGAACCGCCGGAGACCATCGAAAACAACGTTCTCAACGGTGCCGCCGGTAAAGAGCAGCGCCAGCATAACCGCAGCTATCTCGCGCAGATGGACGCGGTGAACGCGCTCGGTT
This sequence comes from uncultured Micavibrio sp., assembly GCA_964551435.1. Lineage (GTDB taxonomy): Bacteria > Pseudomonadota > Alphaproteobacteria > Micavibrionales > UBA2020 > UBA2020. Next base: position 132,259 of record CAZKBS010000001.1, on the reverse strand, counting down.
TCTCTATCGTTGCCGAACGCGCGCCGACGAATGCCGATGGATCGGATCAGGTCCGCGAAATTCGCCAGCGTGTCGGTATCAACGACGCCTCCGCCAATCCGTCGGAGCGTGAAATCCGCCAGGCGATCATGGAACAGCTTTGGGATCCGGGATACTACGTCGGCCTGACCGATGGTGCGACCAGTGTTTCGCAAAAAGAAGTATTCCTTCAGGCCTATAACCTGATGCTGCTGTACCGCATGTTTGAAAAGGCCGAAAAGATCGCCACCGCACAGGCTATCGAAGCGGGTAATATTCTGGATAGAAAAGCCACGTCTCTGAGAGGAGGGGGTCGCAATGAATTGCCGACGAACCAGTAAACGCAAGGCTGTCGGGGTTATTCCCGCGTTGGCGTTGGCGCTGGCCCTGCCGGTGCTGTTTGCGCCGGGCATTGCGCGCGCGCAGTGCGAAAACTCTTTCACCGCGACCTCGACGTTCAACCAGATGGCGCAGGATATTGCAGACGACCTGAACGATTTCATCGAACAGGAAGAAAATTTTATCGAAGATAAAATCACCAATACCGCGAAAAACGAAGTCATCACCCGCCTCGAGGAGTTCGACCAGAATATCCGCGAAGGTCTGTCGGTGTGGTGGCGTGAACATTTCGAACCGGCGTTGAAGCAAATGACCAGCCAGTTGCACGCCTCGCAAATCGACCAGAGCCGTGTTTACGGCTCCATGATGGATGCGCAAAACCAGAACGAATATATGCAGGATATCCAAAGACGTCAGGTTGAAGCGCTCCGCCGTTACCAGCCGAGCGAAATCGCCTGCCAGTTCGACGCGATCGCCACGGGTAACGCCAATCCGAGCAGTCCGCCCCCCGGCGGTTCGGGCGTTGGCAAGGCCGCGCGCATGGCGCGCGCGACAGCCCGCGCCCTGGCAAAACAATCCCAGCCCCGCCGGATGAACGCGGAAGGTACTGCAGCAGGCCGCAGCACGGCTGCCGACCAGAACGAACGCTGGCAGGAATATATCACCCGCTTCTGCGACCCCGACAAAGGCGGTCAGGGTTGTGATGGCGCGCCGGGTGATTTGGCCGGTCGTCATGTCGACTTGCCTGCCTTGCTGTGGGGTGACCGTCAGACGATTGATGCGACATCGCCCGATAACCGGTTGGTCGTCGATGCTGTCATGAAATACATGCTGGCGCCCAAATCCCTGCCGCCGGTGCCGGAATCTGTGGTGCAGTCGCCTGCGGGTCAGCAAACGCTGCTGCGCCGCCGCGCTCTGACGGCACGTCAGAACACCATCTATAACGCCGTGGCGCTGATGATTGGCCAGCGTGTCGGGGGCAGCAAGGTCAATACGCAGGAAATGCGTACGGCTTCGGGTTTGCCTGCGGCGGATGCCTCGACCGACGCCAGCTATGCGGAAATCGTGCATGCGGTCAGCAAAGACCGCTTCCATAACCCGCAATATATCGTGCGCCTGATCGAAAGCCCCGAACAGGTCATCCGTGAACAGGGGACGGTCAACGCCGTGCGCCTGCAGCAGATGAACGAACTCTACAAACGTATGGAAGAAATGGTGTTCATGGAAACGGCGGCTTTTGCTTCCGATATGGACATCAATATTCCGAAATTCGACAGCAAAGACCTGCCGACCAACCGCGCCCCGTAAGGACGGCTTTCCGGCTCACAAAAACCCCCGCTCCTTTGTGTGCGGGGTTTTTTATGACACCGCACGGTCTTGTTGTAGCGCAGCATCCAGATTTTCTTTCCGATATCAGTTACTTGAACATTTGTTCGATGTTGTATCGACAAGGGGGCAGGGCTTTGGTATCATCGCCTAGTTTCAAAAAACACCGGAGTCTTTCGGATGCAACTGTCCTGGTCAGAACAGGATCGTCTTGCAGAAGCCCTCTGGGCGGCCTATCCCGAACAGGACAGGCTCGCGCTCGATGGCGAATCCCTGCGCCGCCTGATTGTGGCGCTCCCCGGCTTTTGTGATGCGGCGATTCCGCCGGATGCACGCATTCTCGATAAAATTCTCTGGACCTGGATGCGTGTTGCCGATGCGCGCTGCGGCATGACGCCGCGCAGCGCCGCGTTTGCGGATGCCGCGGCCGAAGCGGTCGAGATGTCTTCTCCTGTTTGTTATGCGGACGGGGCCGCGCTGCGCGGCAGTGGCGGTAAAAAATCGGATAGCGGGAGTTAAGCGCCATGACGTCTCTGCCCCCCGTGCCCCCATCTGGCGATAACGGCGATCGCGACGGACATTCGGGCAGGTCGCTGCACTGGCATATTCTGGGCGGGAATAACAAACACCGCATCGGCATGAACAGCGGGCTTTGTAGCTATAGCGAAACCGATGCCAATGGCGATAAACGCACATGGAATATTCTGTTCGACGCGGGGGTGATGTCGTCGGACGCGCGCCAGCTCGAAGACCCAGCGCTCACCGATTGCGATACGGTCATCCCCGATTACGCCAACCATTTCCGTCGCCGCGACGATGCCAGCCACCAGCCGGGGCAGCCGGTGGATGCGATTTTTTTGACGCATAACCACTCCGACCACATGAATGCGCTGCCGATGCTGCTGTTGATGGGGTATGAGCTGCCGAAAATCTACGCCACGCCCTACACGGCGAAGCGGCTGGAACAGGAACTGTCCAACGCCGGCCTTGATCCGTCGGAATGGCCGCAAATTATCACCATCGCCCCCGGCAAGCCTGTGCAGGAAGGCCCCGTGAAAGTGTCCGCTTTCTGGGTCAGCCACTCGACGCCGCAATCGGTCGGATTTTTCATCGAAACACCCGAAGGCAACATGCTCAACCCCGGCGACTTCAAGCTCGACCAGTCGGTGGTTTGGGGTCCTGCGTTTGATGAACAGCAATTCCAGCGTATCGTCAATAAACCGGTGGACCTTCTTTTGCTCGATTCCACCGGCGCCGACCGCGACGTGGTGCCGACAACCGAAGAAGACGTGCGCGATGCGCTGCGCGATCTCATGGAAAAATATCCGGGCAAGCGTTTCGTGATTGCGGTCATGAGCGGGTTTGAGGAAAACGTCGCCTCTGTCGCCAAGGTTGCGGCGGAAAAGGGGCGCACGGTCTGGGTATCGGGCTGGTCGCATGAACAATCGCTCTCCGCGCTTCAGCAAACGGGTTTGACGCTCTCGGATTCGATTGGCGAAAAAGTCGATGTGCGCGTGCTTTCGACCCCGCGCTCCATCCGCGATTTTGAAGAAAGCCGCCCGCGCGACAGCGTGGTCATCGTGACTGGCGCACAAGGTTCGCCCGGCGCGGCGCTGACGCGCGCGGCAGACGGGCATCATCCGGGTCTGACGCTGGACCCGCAGCGCGATATCGTTTTGTTTTGCGCACCCGTGATTCCGGGTCAGGAAGGCCAGCATGCGCGCCTGATGGCGACGCTGAAAAACAAGGGTATCAAGGTTTTGACCCGCGCCGATGCGCCGCTGTATGCGCAGGCGCATGCCCGCCTGCCAGAGCTGATTGAAATGGCGAAAATGGCCAAGCCCAAAACCGTCATGCCCATCCACGGCGACAGCAAGCTGCGCGAATCCTGCGCCGAGGCGATGGAAAAAATGGGCCAGCGCGTGATTAAGGCCGACAACGGCGATGCCATTCGCGTCACGCGCGACGGTTGCCGCTCGGTCGACCCTGAAACCAAGGGCGCGCCGAAACTGGTCGGCTTCAAAACCCTGCAAGGCGCGACATGGTCTGACCGTCATTATTTGATGAAAACCGCGCCGCAGCCCAAACCGCCCGAACAAACGCAGGATGCTGCCAACATCAACCGCCGCCGCCCCAAAATCTTCAACATCAATCCGAAATAGTCTTCGCGGCGAAATCGCGCCCGCGCGGTTTAGCGCAGATAGTTCACCAGTGACAGCTGGCTGACAAGGCTGGTGATTTCATAAGACGACGTGATTTGCGTTTGCAGCGACTGTATTTTCGCCACAACCTCTGTCGTATCGGCGTTTTCTTTTTCGATCAAAATCCTGTCGAAAACCGAACTGTCGGTCAGGTGCTGGTTCTGCACGGATTCGATGGTTGCCAGATGCACGCCGATCTGGCCGTTGCCTTGGTCGGTTTTCTGGGTCGCGGTATTGATGCTGTCGACGATATGTTTGACCAGCTGGTCCATATCCGCCTGCGTCGGGCCCGGCGGGGATGCCGACAGGTCGAGCGGCCGCAGGTTTGCCGCCAGCGCCATCATGCGCATCAGCTCTTTCATGCCGTTATCCGTGGCGACGGAGGTGTAATCAATGTTCAGGTTTTTATCGATTTGCGTGGTAACCTTGCCCGTCGATGACAGGGCGGGGTTGAATCCGACATCGGTATCCGACAGGTTGTTGACCGCGGTAATCAGCTGCGCTGTGGTGATGGTGCCCGCTTGCCAGTCGGTGACAAGGTTTTGCATGTTGAGGTCAAGCTGGCCGTAGTTCGAAAACGGCTCCGCATCCGTTGCGCTTCCGGCGAACATATACCGCCCGTCGATTTCAAGATTGGCGACGTCGCGCATCAAATCCAGCTGCTGGCGGGCGACAAGGCTGACGGTTTCGATATCGGTGGCGCCGTATTTGTAAAAATTGCTCACAGCGTCGGTCATCATCCGCCCTGCGTCCGATGCCTGCTGCAGAGCGCTTGACATGACCTGCAGTCGCGTTTCGACCGTCGAGATATTGGTCAGAAAGGTATCCAGCTGCGCCTTGTCGGTGCGCAGCTTCTGCACGCTGTAGGCCTGCGCGCCAAAACCGCTGACGTTGTCGTATTTTTTTTGCGTGGTCAGCTGGCGCTGCAAATCGGTCAGCGTGGTATTGAGCTGCTTCAGGCGCGAAATCTGCGTATTCGTCGTGCCGAGGAAGGAAATGCCGGGTGTGTAAACCATGACGTGGTCTCCTTATTCAATTAGCGTATCGCCGCGAAAAGCGTGTCGAACAACTCTTCGGTCGCGGTAATCATGCGCGCGGCGGCGGTATAGGCGGTCTGTACGCGGATCAGCTCCGCAATTTCCTGATCGAGGTCAACGCCGCTGATGCTGCTGTTGCGGCTGTCGAGGGTCTCCAGATAGCTTTGTTCACTGTTATAGGTGCTTTCCGCCGCGTTATAGGTGGCCGATTGCTGGCTGACGAGGTTCTTGGCGTAATCGCCGATGCTGCTGTTCGCCGCAAGGCCCGTCGACAGATTGCCCGCGGGGCCAAGGTTGTTCTGGCGGAACGAGGTATGGTTGACATTGGTAATCGACAGTCCCAGTCCGCCCAGCGGATTGCCGCTGGTGTTTTGCAGGTTCAGGCTGCCGCCTTCGTCGGGAACAAGCTGCAACACGCCGCCCGTGCCCTGTGTCGCGGTCAGGCCGGGGACGGCGTTGAGCTTGTTCAAAAGATCCGTTTCGGTATCCGTCGGCAAAATGGTGATGGTCACGGCAGGCTGGCCGTTCACGCTGACGGTAAAGGCCGGATTGCTGGCGGGATACGTGCCGAAAGTGAAGCCCAGATCGGCCATACCCGCAGCGCCGATAGTGTTATCGGCCAGGGTGATATCCTCGGTCGTGGTGAACGACAGCTGGCCAAGGCCGTTCAGCGCCGCTGTGCCGGGGCCGAAGGCCGCGTTGATGGTATTCACAAGGTCAATCGGCGTATCGGTTGCGCCGATGTTGATGGTTTGCGTCGTGCTGCCGATGGTCAGGTCGAACGCGGCAGGCAGCGTCAGGTTGGTTGCATCCGACAGGTCGGGATTGTAGTTGTTGAGGTTGACGTTACCCGAGAGTTTGTTCGTCTGCGTCAGGCTGGCAGCGGTGAAAATATTGCCCGTGATATCAACCGTACCGTTCGCGTTCTGCGCGGCGACGTTGCCGAAGGCGAAGGCGGTGATGCGGTTTATAACACTGTTGGATCCAGCCTGCACCGCGCCGCCGTTGGTGCCTTTGCGCAGCAGCGTCGGGTCGTTCACGATATTGGTATTGACGCGGATTTCACCGGCAAAGCCGCTATAGGTGACAGGCGCGGGGGGCGCGACGCTGGCGGGTACGTTGCCGCTGGCATCGGTAAAAAGGCGCAGGCCCAGCTTATCGAAACGCTCCGCCATTTTTTGCGCCAGTTCGTCAACCTGCGCCTGATATTGCGGCAGTACCTGATCGCGCAGTTCGAACAAACCGCCAATCGCACCGCCGATGGAGCTTTGCGCAACTTCGATGCCGCCCGTCGAGTTGATATAAAGCCCGCCCAGCCCGCCGCCCGGGTAATAGGACGTCGTCGACAGTGTTTCCGATGCATTGAAAACCAGTTTCTGTGCCTTGGTATCCGCCAGCGCCTGACCTTGTTTGGTCGATACGACGACGACGTTGTTCTGGTCGGTGAAGGTCGAAATCTGGATATATTGCGATACGTTGCGGATGGCGGTATCGCGCTGGTCTTCCAGATCGGCGCTTGCTTGACCGCCCGCGGTCAGCTGCGCGATTTGCACGTTCAGTTCGGCAATCTGCTTCAGGCTGTTGTTGACTTCGCCCACATAGGCGGAAATTTCCGATTCCGTCTGGCGGCGTAGGTCGGTAATCAGCGTCGTATAATCATTGAACGATTTCGCCAGAGTTTGTGCCGCCTGTACGGTCTGGTTTAGGTAAATGGTATTTTCCGGCGCGCTTGAAAGCGCGGAGAAGGCATCCGACAGCTTGCCGATGCGGTTCGACAGGGCGGCTTCCGCTTCGGTTGCGCCGTGGAAATCCTGCACACGGCCAAGATAGGTGCTTTTGACCAGCGCCGATTGTGTCGCGCTGACTTGCCCGAACAGGCTTTTCATCAAGGTCTTGTCGACGTTGCGCACCAGCGCGCCCGTGGTCACGCCTGCGCCCGTGCCGCCGACAATCAGGGTCTGCTGCGGCAAAATTTTCCGGGTGTAGCCCGGGGTACTGGCGTTGGCGATGTTGGTCGAGACGGTATTCAGCGCCTGCTGCGCTGCCTTCAGGCCACTCAGGGCCGAATTTAAGGATACAGTCGTCATCGTTTTTGCCTTGTTTTACAATATCTTGTCTTTTTCCCTAGATCCTGCCCACCCAAGGCGGACAAGACTTCCCGCTGATATATAAGCAAGCCCCGTGCCAAACCCAATTATTCACCATAATAAGCGCTGGTGACGGGGGCGGTGCATTTCATGCGCACTTCATATATGTGCGCAGAGCGATGTGATGCGGCCGATCAAAAATGGCATGACGCTTGCAAGGCTGATTTTCCGAGAGGGAGAGGGATTCGTATGGCCACGCCGCAGACCAGCACAACAGCACAAACGCAAGGCGTCTATCAAAACGCTTTTCGTGCGGAGCTGCGCGGTGACGGGCGCACGGCCGGCGCAGCGGCCAAAACGAATATATCCGGCGCAGCGGCCAAAAGCGAGAGCTTCAGCCAGATGGTGCGCCAATCTTCCGCCGCATCCGATGTTGCCTCCAGCGGAGATAACGACGGCGGCGGCTTTATCGGTTTTATCAAAACGGTCATCGATATCATCAACCCGCTGCAGCATATTCCGGTGATCAGCACCATATACCGTCATATGACGGGCGACGAGATCAGCCCCGTGGCACGTATTGCGGGCGGCGCGCTTTATGGCGGGCCTATCGGTCTGGCCGCGGGCGTTGCCAATGCCGCCGTCGAAGATGCGACAGGCAAAGATATCGGCGAGACGATGCTGGCGATGGTCACGGGCGATGACAAGACCTCGCCGCATAAACCCGCCAAGGAAGCGCCTGCCACCATGCTGGCCGCCGCCGATATTATTTGGAACGACACCCCCGCGCAAAATGCCCCGGCGCAGAACGCCACCGTATCGACGCAGCTGGCGCAGGCCAATACTGCCATGACCCCCGCCGCGCATAAATCCGGCGGCGAAATTGAAAAACAAATTCGTGAATCGCGCGCCGCGCAACTGGCCGCGCTTGATTCCAAAAGCTTCCCACCGTCTGTCACTCCTACAACCCTACGCACGCAGACGGGCGGGAATATCGGGCCGGACGGAGGCTCCCTACCCTCCGTGTCGCCGGCTATCCAAGCGAAGAGAGGGATGCTCGCGCCCACGCAAACGGCTGACCGGACGCACACCGGCCAGACGTCGGGTGCCGGGCGATCAACGGCACCAGATGTGGGCGATAGAAATCCTGCCACGCATCAGGCGAAGGCCACCCCTGTTCTTCAATCGCAAAATGCTCCGGCCGAGGCGGCCAGAAGGGCATCCTCGCCGGAGCAAATTGCATCTTCTTTCATGTCCGCCGCGCTTGAGGCGCAGGGCGACAGCGCGGGACTGGTATCCCCCATGGCGGGCCGCGCCGCCGTGCCGCAGCAGATGATGGCGGCGCTCGATAAATACGCAGCGCTGAAAAAATCGCAGAATGCAGCGGCTGCCACGGACCGCCTGACACCCACGCTGCATTAACGCGCCTTCAGAATACATCGCTGGCGTCATCACGCTTGACGCCCATGCGCAATCTGTCATCATTTGGCCATGAATATTATCGTACAGACATCATCCTGGGATGCGACGACGGGCGTGCTGTTTATCGGCGGCGCGCGCTATGACTGCACGCTGGGCCGCACGGGTGTGACGCTGGATAAAACCGAAGGCGACGGCAAAACGCCGGTGGGCACTTATCCGCTGCGTCAGCTGATTTACCGCGCCGACCGCATGGCGCAGCCCGAAACCGCGCTGCCGGTTGAAATCCTGACGCCGGATACCGGCTGGTGCGAAGATGCGTCGCATGCGGATTATAACAAAAAAGTCGTGCTGCCGCATCCGGCCGTCTGCGACCGCATGACGCGCGATGACCATCTCTATGACATGACGGTGGTGATCGGTTATAACGACGACCCCGTGACGCCCGGCAAGGGCAGTGCGATTTTCATGCATCTTGCGCGCGAGGAATGGACGCCGACGGCGGGCTGTGTCGGGCTCAAGCATGACGATCTGCTGGCGGTGCTGAAACATCTCACACCCGACAGCCATATCACCATCCTGCCGCCGCCCGCCTGATGCGGCTTTGGCGCTGATTCTCCATATTGACCTTGGGCGGGAAGGGGGTATCATGCGCCCCTCTGGTCACCATGAATCACTTTATCGTGTTTGGGCTATTTTAGCGCAGGCACGGCTTATCGGGAGAATTTTTATGACAAGTGCAAATCTCAAAACCAAAGAAACCCCCGATAACAGCGGCGAAGTTTCCGGCGCCCGCCTGAAATCCTTCATCGAGCGCGTGGAGCGTCTGGAGGAGGAGAAAAAAGCCCTCGCCGAAGATATCCGCGACGTTTACAGCGAAGCGAAGGCGACAGGCTTCGAGCCCAAAATCATGCGCAAAATCGTTTCCCTGCGCAAAGCGAATCTGGAAAAACGCCGCGAAGAGCAGGAACTGCTCGAGCTTTATATGGCCGCCATCGGCATGGCCGAATAGGCCTTTCGCGCCCCGCGGCATTTACGAAACGCGGCAGGATATTGAAATAACACAAAAAACAGCCCTTAAAAGCCTTTGCCTGATACGCAAAGGCTTTTAACTTTTGCGCGGACGTATTATCTTGGAGCTTGCAAAAAAGTTCCCATGCCTCGTTCAGGATATTCCTTCCGATGACCCTGCCCCGTTATGTTCCGGCATTTGTGATCGCCATGATGCTGAGCGGCTTGCCGGCCGAACGCGCCATGGCGCAGGCATTCCAGCCCTCGCTGGAGGAAGGCCTTTCCGCATTCAACTACGGCGACAACGAACTGGCGCAGCGCCATTTCTGGCGTCTGGCGAATGCCAACGATCCGGTCGCGCAATATTATCTGGCCTATATGCTGGATACCGGCCTTGGTATGAACAAGGACATCGCGCAGGCGGCCAACTGGTACCGCAAATCGGCGGAGCAGGATTACCTGCCCGCGGTTTCCTACATGGGCTATATCTATTCGACCGGTCATGGCCTTCGCCGCGACGACGAACAGGCTTTCAAATGGTACGCCCGCGCGGCGCAACTGGGTGATGCGGTCGCGCAAAACAACCTTGCGACCATGCTGCGCATGGGCCGTCCTTACAAAAAGAACCTGCCGCTGGCGGCGCAATGGTTTTTGCAATCCGCCACGCAGGGCAACATGCGCGCGCAATATAATCTTGCCACCATGTACCGCCTTGGCGAAGGCGTGAAAACGAATTACGCCGAAGCGCTGCGCTGGTACACCTTTGCTGCCAATCAGGGAGATGTCTATTCCCAAAACGCGCTGGGTTATATGTATCGCAACGGCGTCGGCGTTGATAAAAATATTCAGGTGGCCATCGACTGGTACCGCCGCGCCGCAGAGCAGGGTCACATGCCCTCGCAGCTGATTATCGCGCATATGTATGAAACCGGTGAAGCTGGCGGCGAAAAAGGCATCGAAGATGCCGCGATCTGGTACATGCACGCCGCGAAAACCGGCAACACGCAGGCGCAGCACCGTCTGGGTCTGATGTATGAAACGGGCCGCGGCCTGCCCGCGGATGCGGCATCAGCAGCCAGCTGGTACCGCAAGGCGGCAGAAGAAGGCGGATTTCCGCCGTCGATGGTCGCGCTGGGCCAGATGTACGAAGGCGGCGTTGGTGTTCGCAAAGATCCCGTCGCGGCGCGCGAATGGTATCAAAAAGCGATGGCAGCCGATTACGGTTTGGGTTTCCTTGAATTTGCCCGCGCCAACCGCTATGGCGTCGGTGGCGACAAGGATATCGTGAGTGCCTATAAATGGTACAAGATCGCCGTTGAAAAGCTGGCCGACAGCGAAAACGAACTGCGCGCCACCGCCGTGCGCAGCCTGACGGAGCTGGCCAAGAGCATGACCAACGACGAGCGCGCGAAAGCGGAGCGTGAAATCGAAACCTGGCTGGCGCGTCAAAGCATGCGCGGCACCAACGTACCGGGCATGAATAAACCGCCTGCGCCGGCTTTCAAATACGAATAAGCCGCAGCGTCTTTCGCCTGCGCCTGCGCGATCAAGCGAGTTCTATCCGATGACAGCCGAAGCCGATCTCCAGAAACAGATGCCAGCCGTTGTGATTGGCCTGTCTGCCGTGGTGGTGGCGGTGCAGGGGCATGAGCCCAAAGTCTTCATCGTGCGTGGCGCCGAACATGCGCTGGCGGCAGGCGTGACATCGCCTAACGAAGACGGTGATGCGCTGCCATTCGGCCCTTTCGATCCGCTGCAGCATAAAACGCTTGAAGAAGGTCTGCGCACCTGGGTGCGCGACCAGACGCCGCTCAGCCCCGGTTATTTCGAACAGCTTTACACCTTCGGCAACCGCGGACGTTACGCGGGGCAGCGTGATGAAACAAAGCGCGTGGTGTCGGTGGGATATCTGGCGCTGACGCATGAAAGAGAGAGCGCGGAAAAGTCCGAGCGTGTTTTCTTCGGCAGCTGGTACGACTATTTCCCGTGGGAAGACTGGCGCGACGGCAAACCGCGTATTTTACAGGATGCGATTGAACCGGGTCTCAAGCGCTGGATTTCCGCCGCCGATACCGCCGAAGAAAAAGAACACCGCCGCGTGCGCGCGCAGGTCTGCTTCGGCCTTTCCGATACCAAAGGCGCTGCCGCGTGGGATGAAGAAAAAGTCCTGGAGCGCTACGAGCTTCTTTATGGCGCGAACCTTGTGTACGAAGCCATCCGCGACAAAGGCATGAAAGTCGATTACGTGCTGGTGCCCGGTCGCTCCATGCTCTATGACCACCGCCGGATTCTGGCGACGGCAATGGGCCGCCTGCGCGGTAAGCTCAAATACCGCCCCGTTGTGTTCGAACTGATGCCCGCCGAATTCACGCTGTTGAATTTGCAAAAAACGGTCGAAGCGATTGTCGGCCATCGCCTGCACAAACAAAATTTCCGCCGCCTTGTCGAAGGCTCCGGCATGGTCGAGGAAGTCGCGGGTAAAAAATCCGCCGAAGCGGGCGGCCGCCCGGCCGCGCTGTTCCGTTTCCGCCGCGAGGTGCTTTTGGAGCGTCCGGCCCCCGGCGTGAAGCTGTCGGCCAGCCTCGGCGGTTGATATATTTTCCAAGGTATTGAAGGTCTTTTGAAAACATGCCATAACAGGCATGTCATAATACATCGTGATTTACAAAAAGTCCCGCGTGCAAAACGCGGACAGCCTGCAGCAGGAGCCGCACCATGACCGACAAAAACCCCTACGACGGTACGCGCATTTTTAAAACCGCCCGCCCGCTTGATGACCTGATCGCTGCCTTGCCGAAATATACAGGCATCGAAGCGCGCGTCATGGCAGGGCCGGATACCTACCGCAGGCTCTATGCCGATGCCGAAGCATTTTTGCAAACCCAGCCGACCCTGAGCGTGGAGGAAGCCGCGAAAAAACAAGGCGTGAGCGCGCAAGAGTTCATCGCCATGGCCGACCGCGGTGAAGCTTTGCTGATCGAATTCAACGGCAAGCAATACGTACCCGCCTGCAGTTTCGGCGCCGACGGCAAGGTCGATGCGCTCAAGGTCGATATCGCGCGTGAATTCGTGCTGGAAGGACATCAGCATTATTTCAAGTTCATGGACTATATGAAGTTCATGAACGAACAAAAAACCGATATCACCGCACTGGTCCTCAGCCAGCAGCAGCTGTCGTCGATGTTCAATCAGGCGGGTCTGGCCGGTTACCGCTGCAGCATCAGCGTGCAGGCGAGCATGAACCAGCTGGCCGATCACCGCCATAAAATACCCGAAGCCTTCGCGCAGTTGACGCGTGAACTGGATAGCGCGCTCACGCATGGCGGCTGGGATCCGGCGGGCGGTCTGTCGCGCTCGTTCCGTGATAAATACGGCATCCCCGGTCAGACCATTCATGAACAGCGCACGGCCTATACGCCGCCCGCCGCCGCGCCGAAAAAAGACAGCAAGGGGCCGCAGCGCTAAACGCCGCCTGCGCTATCAGGGTTAATAAGGTTTGGGTCCTTGCGCAAAGCTCGCCTTTTTCTTTGGCGACGGGCGCAGGCCAAGGCGGCGCAGCGCAGGCTCGCTGCCCTCCAGCGGGCGGATGAGATTGCCGAGTTTCTTGCGCCATTTATAGTCAAAGGTCGCGGGCATGCCGGCCTCGACCAGCAAAAGCGCGGCGCGCGCGTGTTTTTTCTTGATGGCCAGACCAAGCGCGGTTTCGCCCAGCGGATTGACCGCATGGATATCCGCGCCCGCACGCAGCAGCTGCGGCATTAAATGATCCATGCCGGTTTCCGCCGCCGCCATCAGCAGCGTGCGGCGAAAGGCATCGGTTTGCCGCGCATCGAACGGTTTTTTAATCAGCGCCTCCGCGCCCGCCTTGTTACCCGTCATCAGCGCTATCATCAGGGGGGTGCGGCGGTCTGAATCGCGTATGTCCGCTTGCGCGCCATAGCGCAGCAGCAGCCCGATATTCCCCCCGTTGTAACGGTTCATCGCCGCGTGATGCAGCGCGGTGCGGCCGTTGCGGTCTTGCAAATTCAAATCGGCGCCCTGATGAACCAGAAATTGCAGCGCATGGGTTTCGCCGTGCGCGGCATAGCGGTGCACAATCGTCACGCCATCGTCGCCCGCATCGCGGAGGAGGCTATGGTCATGTTCCAGCAAAATTTCGGCGGCGGCATAGTTGCGTTGCCACAGCGCGTAATGCAGCGGCTGCATGTCGCCTTTTTTCTCCCAGCGCGCGGCATCGGGGTATTCACGCAGCAGCGCGGGCATATGCGTGACATCACCGCCGCCGGACAGCATCTGTCTCAGCGCGGTATAAGGGCCCTTCGGCGGCCACAGGCCGACGGCTTTTTTGAAATGGTCAGTGAAACGCATGCGCGCACTCTAGCAAAGCGTTTTTCATAGGTCAAAGGCGGGGCGCCCGCGCGCTTTCTCTATGATTCGCACCTGTTGGGGGCAGGGGACATGTTTTGGCGCTGGTTTTGCAGGCGCGGCCATGATTTATCTATCTGTAATATAACAATAAAATACTTATACTCATTTTATTGATAAATACCTTTACTTATGCTCTAATAGAGTATATAAAATGCTCATAGAGAGCAAAACGCCGTCAAACAACACACCGCGGTGCCAAGGAGAAAAAGAATGTTCGATACCGTCATCCGTCCCGAAGCCGATTTGAAATTCACGCCCGCCGTCGCGCGCGAAACCGCGCCGCTGTACGAACGCGTGAAGAACGTGGTGAACGAACTGGACTGGAGCGTGCACGCCCCCTACATCCTCGAAATCAACCGCCTGAAGCGTGACATGGGCGCGGTCATTCTGGCGCATAACTATATGACGCCGGAAATTTTCCATTGCGTGTCGGACTTCGCAGGCGACAGCTTGCAACTGGCGCAGCAAGCGGCCAAGACCGAAGCCGACCTGATTGTACAGGCGGGTGTTCACTTCATGGCCGAAACCTCGAAAATCCTGAGCCCGCAAAAAACCGTGCTTATCCCCGATATGCGCGCGGGCTGCTCGCTCGCCTCCTCCATCACGGGGGCGGATGTACGCCTGCTGCGTGAAAAATATCCGAATACGCCGATTGTGACCTACGTCAATACGTCGGCCGATGTGAAGGCAGAGTCGGATATCTGCTGCACGTCGTCCAATGCGCTGAAAATCGTCGAAAGCCTGCCGCAAGATCAGGTTTTGATGATCCCCGACAAATATCTGGCGCGCAACATCGCCAAACAAACCAAAAAGAAAATCCTGACCTGGGAAGGCGCCTGCGAGGTGCATGAAAAATTCACCTCCGCCGACATCAAAAAAATGCGCAAGGCATGGCCGGATGCAGTGGTTCTGGGTCACCCCGAATGCCCGCCCGAAGTTGTCGCCGAATGCGATTTTGCAGGTTCGACCAAAGCCATGGCCGATTACGTTACCGATAAACGTCCGAGCCGCGTGGTGCTGATTACCGAATGCTCCATGTCCGACAACCTGCAGGCCGCGAACCCCGATGTGAAATTCGTGCGACCCTGCAATCTCTGCCCGCACATGCAGCGCATCACCCTGCCGGCAATTTTGAAAAGCCTGCAAACGCGCACCACCGAAGTGCACGTTGATGCTGCCGTCGCCGATCGCGCCCGCGCAGCAGTTGAACGCATGCTGGCCGTGAAAATCTAACCACTGAAAAACCGGTAAAGGCCGGAGGATGTGAACCATGACCACCCAGAAAACCGCAAGTATTGAAACCAGAACGGCCGATGTTGTCATCGTTGGCTCCGGCGCGGCGGGGCTTTTCGCGGCGCTGACCCTAGCCGCGGATAAACAGGCGGACGGCAAGAAAACGCGCATCATCGTTCTTAGTGAAAAACAGCTGGGCGGCGTATGCGCCAGCGCCTGGGCGCAGGGCGGCATCGCCGCGGTTGTGGCACCCGAAGATACCACCGACAACCACATTGCCGATACGCTGAAAGCGGCGGCGGGCACGGCGGATATCATGGCGGTTAAAACGCTGGTCGAGGCCGCGCCGCAATATATCGAAATCTTGGCCAGATACGGCGTGCGCTTCGAGCGTGATGAAGAAGGCGCCTACCGCCTCAACCGCGAAGCCTGCCATGCCTGCCGCCGCGTGCTCAAAGCCGCTGCGGCCGATGGCTTCGGGGCAGAATTGATGCGCGCGCTCAGCGAAGCCGTGCGCCAGACGCCGGATATCGAATTCGTTGCCGGCGTATCGGCAGAGCGTTTGCTGCGCGAAGGCGGCGAGCGCACGGGCGCCGTCAGCGGTGTGCTGACCCGCCGTCTGGACGATAACGCACCGGTTGTTTTTCTGAGCAAGGCTGTTTTGCTGGCCACGGGCGGGGTCGGCGGTTTGTTTGCCGCGACCACCAACCCGCTGCATGCGATTGGCCGTGGTGTCGCCATGGCGGCGCGCGCGGGTGCTGTGCTGTCTGACCTTGAATTCGTGCAATTCCACCCGACGGCGCTGGATATCGGCGAAGACCCCGCGCCGCTCGCGACCGAAGCGCTGCGCGGCGAAGGCGCTTATTTGCTGAATAGCCGCGGCGAGCGTTTCATGCTGGATTACCACGAGGCGGGCGAGCTGGCGCCGCGCGACGTGGTCAGCCGCGGTATTTTCGCGCAAATGCAAAAAGGCCAGAAAGTGTATCTGGATTGCCGCCACATCGATACCGCACATTTCCCCGCGCTGATTTCCGCTGCGGGCCGTGCAGGTCTGAACCCGCAGCGCGACCTTATCCCCGTCATGCCGGCGGTGCATTACCACATGGGCGGTATCGCCACTGATCTGAACGGCCGCAGCAGTCTTACGGGCCTGTGGGCGGCGGGTGAATGCGCGGCCACCGGACTGCACGGCGCGAACCGCCTTGCCAGCAACTCGCTGATGGAAGCCGTTGTGATGGGCGCGCGTGCCGCCGAAGATATCGCTGTGGCGATTGCAGGCAAAACCGCTGCGCCCAAAGCCGATTTGACCGACGTGCGTCTGCTGCCTGTCGCCAAAGAACCGGTGGTCGAGCGTGATATCCTGCGCCATATCATGAGCGAGCTGGTCGGCGTCATCCGCAGCGAAGCGGGCCTGACGGCGGCTATCCGTGATTTCATGCGCCTTGGCGCTGCTGCCGAAACACGCGATGCCCGCACGGCCGATATGGCGCTTCTCTGCCGTATGATTGCGGTATCGGCGCTGATGCGCCGCGAAAGCCGCGGCGGCCATTGCCGCAGCGATTATCCGCAAGCCGTGCGCGCCCTGCAAAAACGCAGCTTTGTCACGCTCAAGGAAACCGAAGCGGTTGCCGCCAGCCTTGTCGCTGTGCCTGCCGCGCTGCAAAACACCCAAACGGAGAAAGTCGCATGACCGGCGTCGCCCCCCTGTCCCCCTTCATCATCGACCCCCTTGTGCGCATGGCGCTGGCCGAAGATCTGGGCCGCGCGGGCGATATCACATCCGACAGCACGGTGCCTGAATCGGCGCGTGCCTGCGTGGTGATTGCGGCGCGTGAAGAGGGCCGCATCGCCGGCCTTGATATCGCCGAGGCAGCGTTTCGCATGGTCGATGACAACCTTAGAATCACCCGTCTGATCCGCGAAGGCGCGGACGTCAAGAAAGGCGACGAGGTGATGAAAGTCGAAGGCCGCGCGCGGTCTATTCTGACGGCGGAGCGTGTGGCGCTCAATTTCATGGGCCACATGTCGGGCATCGCGACACTCACGCTGAAAATGGTACGTGCCGTCGGCAATCACAAGGCAAAAATCGCCGCGACGCGCAAAACCCTGCCGGGGCTGCGCGCCGTGCAGAAATATGCCGTGATGATTGGCGGCGGTATCCCGCACCGCTACGGCCTTGATGATGCCGTGCTGATCAAGGACAACCACATCGCCATGTCGGGCGGTGTGCGCAATGCCATCCGCAACGCCAAGGCGCATATCGGCCATACCGTCAAAATCGAGGTTGAAGTCGATACGCTCGACCAGCTGGCCGAAGTGCTGGACGAAGGCGTGGATATCGTCATGCTCGACAACATGACAAGCGAGCAGATGAAACAGGCCGTGGCCATGGTCGGCGGCCGCGCGGTTGTGGAGGCATCGGGCGGCGTTACTCTTGCCCGCATCCCCGAAATTGCCGCGACGGGCGTGGATTTGATTTCCTCCGGCGCGATCACCCACAGCGCCCCCAATTTCGATGTCGGGCTGGATTACAAAGCGGCGGCATAATTGACCTGAACGGCAAAAATAAACAGGCTTCGCGTGTTGTTTCGCCGGCGCGGAAAGCGTATAGTTTAAACGACTCATATCCGAGTTACGAAAACTAACCTTCCCGCTGCAGAAAGCATCATGGCCGACACTTCGATGATCCCCGCTGAACTGATTATGCTGCTCTTGGCAATCGGTTGCGTGGGCGGTTTTTTGTCGGGGCTTTTGGGCGTGGGCGGGGGCATTATTTTTGTGCCTGCCCTGTTTTTCTCCCTCTCCTCCCTTGGTTTTAGCGAAGACCATGCGATGCATATTGCCATCGGCTCCTCGCTTGCGGTGGTTATGGCCACGGGCAGCATGTCCGCATTCAGCCACTACAAACGCGGCGGGGTGGATATCGCCATCGTGCGCGGCTGGGGTCCGGCGATTGTGGTCGGGGTTATTCTGGGCGCGATGCTCGCCTCCAGCGTCAAAAGCATCGTTCTGAAAGAAATCTTCGCCTGCATGACCTTGCTGATTGCCGCCTATATGGCGTTTTCCAAGGACAAGGCGGAGCCCAAGCCGCTGCGTTTTTTGACCGAAAAGGTGCAAAAGGGCGTGGCGGCGGTGATTGGCGTGATTTCGGCCATGCTGGGCGTCGGTGGGGCGATTTTGACGGTGCCGCTGATGACCTGCATCGGCCTTCCCATGCCGCGCGCGGTGGGGACGGGGGCGGCGCTGGGCGTGGCTGTGGCCGTGCCGGGAGTTATCAGCTATATGGTATCGGGCATGCTGGTCAGCGATACCCTGCCGCCGTGGTCGATTGGCTATGTCAACCTCTTGACCGTGGGCATGATCATCCCATCTTCCATGTTGCTGGCGCCGGTGGGTGTCCGCCTGTCGCACAACATGCCGCGCGCGATGCTGCGCCGCGTGTTTGCGGTGGTATTGGTGATTGTTTCCGTCCGTATGTTTATGAGCCTTTGATATGACAGCCGCCGCTTCCTCTCTCCAGAAAGATTCCAGCCGTGCGATTGCCACATGGCTTTTTATCTGTGCGGCATCGGTATTTTTGATGGCGCTGATCGGGGCCGTGACGCGCCTGACCGAATCCGGCCTGTCGATTGTGGAGTGGGCGCCGATCAAAGGGGCGCTGCCGCCGCTGAATGCCGCCGACTGGCAGCGCGAGTTTGATCTTTATAAACAAACGCCGCAGTACCTGAAGGTCAATCGCGGCATGAGCCTTTCGGAATTTAAGGACATTTATTTCTGGGAATGGCTGCACCGTCTGTGGGGCCGTATGATCGGTCTTATCTACGCCGTGCCGCTGGCGTTTTTCTGGCTGCGCGGACGCATTCCGGCGGAGGCGAAACCGGCGCTGCTGGGTATTCTCGCGCTGGGTTTTGCGCAAGGGCTGATGGGCTGGCTGATGGTCAAAAGCGGTCTGGTCGACCAGCCCGCAGTCAGCCATTACCGTCTGGCGGCGCATTTGATGCTGGCTTTTCTGATTTACGCCTGCATGCTGCGCATGGCGCTGGCGTTCAGCTGCCGGCCCGATCCCGATGCGGGACGCGCGACGGCCTTGCGCGGCGGCATCAAAATCGTGCTGGGACTTGCGGTGCTGACCATGATCTGGGGCGCGTTTGTCGCGGGTCTGCGCGCGGGGCTTCTTTATAACACCTTTCCGATGATGGATGCGCATTGGCTGCCGCCCGAGCTATGGGCGCATAAGCCGCTTTGGAAAGCCTTTATCGAAGAGCCTGCAACCGTGCAGTTCACGCACCGCGTACTGGCGGTGCTGACGGTGCTTTCGGGCCTTTGGCTTTACAAACGCGCGCGCGGTTTCAACGTGCAGGGCCGCGCGGGTACGCTGTTCAAGGCTTTGCCGTGGGTGCTGCTGGCACAGGCGGGGCTGGGCATCGCCACGCTTTTGCATGCGGTGCCTGTCGCGCTGGGCGCTATTCATCAGGGCGGGGCGCTGGTGGTGCTCAGCGTGCTGATCTGGCTGTTGTTTGAAATCCCCGATATCCGGAGCCGTTCATGACAGAATTCATCGCGCTTTTGCAGCAATCGGCGCTGGCGCAATACTACCTAGCCGCTGTTTTGTGCGTCTGGCCGGTGCTGCGGGTACTGAAACGCATGGGGCTGCCTGCGCTGTGTGCGCTGCTGCTGTTCGTGCCGTTGATGGGGTTTGCGTTTATGATGCTGCTGATGGCGCTGCGTAAATGGCCGCATCTGCCGCCGCAGCCGGCGCGCGTCAAGCGCGCGCGGCACGAAACGGGCGGTGCGGCATGAGCGCGCTGTTCCCCGCTATTCCCGAATGGCTGTCGTATCTCGTCGGCGGGCTGACGATTTTTGTGATGATGGCCAGCGCAGCAGTGATTGCCGCGCGCGCGGGCCGCAACCCTTATTGGGCGCTGTTTGTCATCGTGCCGTTTCTGGCGCCGGTTATGATATGGGCTTTTGCCTATGTGCGCTGGCCGTCGATGGAAAAAAAGCCCGACGCGCCGTCCGCGCCCTAGGTTTTACCAGTGCAGGCCGCTGTTGCTGGGCACCGCCCAGATGCCTTTTTCATTCATGGCGTAATAGGGTTTGTAATCGCTGCTGCGCGATTCCACAAGCTTGCCCGCTTCGCTGCCGTCGTTGTCCAGAATGACGAATTGCGCGGCGGCCGGCTTTCCGGTGACTTTGCTTTTCGCGGCTTCCCAGGCTTGGGTCAGAATGCCGGGTTCGCGCACATCGACCATCAGCGTCGCGTGGTCCAGCTGGCCTGCGCCCTTGTTGCTGACGGCGACGACGAACATTTTATCAGCTGGCACGCCCAGATAACGTAGGGCATGGTATTTCAAAATGGCGAAATCTTCGCAATCGCCGCGGCCCGCCTGCAGCGTTTCCATCGGCGATGCCCAGTATTCTTCCTTGCCGTAGGTTTGCGGATCGAGGCTGTATTTGATTTGCCTGTCGATCAGCGCATCGACACCGCGCGCCTTTTCTTCCAGCGATTTTCCTTTCAGGCTGTCAAGCTGCATCAGCCACAGCTGCAGCGATGCGCGGTTATCGCTGTTTTGCAAAAGCTGGTTATGGCGGCCCTGCGCGGCGTACCATTCATCCATGATGTTGGTGTGGGAAAAGAAAACCCCCTTCGTCGCCTCGCCCAGAATGGCGGGCTGGTTCTGGTTTTCGAATACGAAATTCATTTTGCCCGCTTCGGGCGCGCCGCCCATCGCGGCCTTCGCCTGATCCACATGCAGGACGCTGTTGACAGCGCCGCTCAGTGTTTCCTTGGCGGATTCGGGCACGTAGTATTGATAGCTGCCGTTCAGCAAAACCCCCGCCAGCGTGACTTTCAGAAAAGCGCTTCTGAATTTGCTGGGCTTTTTTTCGGGTTTCTTACCGTAAGGGTAGCTGCTGGCCATGGTGACTTCCTTGCAAGCTGAATCGGAATTTTGAATATCCGATTACCATATCCATTTTTGCCATAAAGTCACGCGCAAAAGAAAAAGCGTGAATTCATTTCAAAATCAACGGTTTGCTGGGCGCAAGGTAATGCTTATCAGGCTGGGAAGGTGGTCAGAACCTATGCCGGGACCCAGACGGTGGCTGGTCGCCTGTACGTGGCCGCTCACCAGCGTATGGTCGATCGGCAAGCGCAGCGGTGCGGGCAGCCAGACCGGCCATGTGCCGTTGAGGCCATGGCCCTCGCGCGTATCGCGCAGGGCGAGACTGCGTTTCAGACCCTTGAGCGCGGGGCACCATGGCGTTGCGTTGAAATCGCCCGTGATAACCAGCGGCATATCGGCGCGGTCACGGAATTTTTCAGCCAGCGCCGCAAAATCGGCATCGCGCAGCGCCAGTCCGTGCAGCGGTGTGCGCGGATGGATGGAAACAATCGTCAGCGGCCCTTGCGCCGTTTCCAGCCGCGCAAGATGTGCGGGCACGGTACTATCCCCGAAAGTGACGCGCGTCATCGATGCCGCCCGGATGCGCGATAGCAGCGCCAGTCCGCGTGCATCGTTTTGCATCGGCTCTATCAAATGATAGGGATAAGCGTTTTTGATTTTCTCAAGGCTTTGCGCCATATCCGCGTTAACTTCGGACAGTGCGATGATGTCGGGATTTTCTGCCGCGATGAGCTGATGCAGCAATGCGGCCTTTCCATTCAGATACAGTAGATTCGCCTGCAGGATTTTAATCTCCGCAGCGGCGGCGGGGATTTTTCCTGCAGGCAGATAGGGCATCAGGGCAGCGATATTCAGGGCCATCACGGCGACCAGCGGCAACCAGACAAGCCTGTGCATCCGGAATGCCGCCGCGCAGACCGCCAGCACAAGGCTGCCCAGCAGGTAATAAACAACAAAATGACTGGGCAGATCAGTGATCAAAACAGAAAACGGCGCATGCGGCATTAAACTGCCCAGCAGCGCCGCTGCCGCGCCCAGATATATAAAAGGATGCAGCCACTTTAGAATATCTTTGCGGACGGCTATTGCTTGCTTAGCCATGTAAATCGCGTGCCGTCTTTTGTGGCGCGGCTGATCTCGCCATCCAGCAGCCACATTTCAGCGGCCGCATCGCCGCGCACTTTCGCATCGAACAGCGCAAGGGCGCTGCTGCGGACAGCCTCCACCTCCGCCGCGTCGGCGGGGCCTGCGCCCGAAAAACGTACCGCGCCCGAAATGCCGCCAAAGCCATGATGCGCCCCCTGCATCAGCAGCAGATAGCGGTTCGGCCCTGCGGGTGCGTGGTTCCACGCTTCCAGACGCCATATATAATCCTTGCCGTTATTGGCGGCGTTGTCGTTGGTGCCGGTAATCATCAAAAACGGCGCGTCCATTTTGGACAGTGCGGCGGCATCAATTTGGTTGCTGGTGCCTTGCGGCGAAACGATGACAAAAGCCTGTGCGCGTTTTTCAAGGAAATCATAGCGCTCCCCGCCGCCCATGAAGCGTTTGACTTGCATGCCCGCCAGCAGCTGGGTTGTATGCGCGCCGAATGAATGGCCGCCGATACCGATTTTACCGGCATCCACGCGTCCCTTGATGGCGGGGATCAGCGTTTGCAGGTTTTGCAGCTGGTCAATCAAATAAGACACTTCGCGCGGGCGGTCGTCCCAATCCTTGAACACCAGCGGGTTTTTGACATTCGGCTTTGTGCCTTCGCGCATGGAATCGCTGTGGGTTGGCTGCAAGACCAGATAGCCATGGCTGGCCCAATATTCCGCCAGCGGCACATAGGCGGTATGGCTGCCAAACGCGCCGTGGGACCAGACAATCACGGGCATGTTCTGCGCACTGCGGCTGAAGGTTGCGCGGTATTGCAGCGCCGTGCGGCGTCCGGGCATGCTCAGCTGGCCGTCGAACTTGGAAATGTCTTTATAGGGCCCCATGCCCGGTTTGTAAAACGCGGTCATGTCGACAGCTGCTTTTGCCGGCGCCTCGCCTGCAAAAACGGCGGGTACAGTGGGCAGCAGAAACGCAAAGCACATAAAAAGAACCGGCAGACGCATGACGTAACCCCCATTCAAATCCAATAAAAAACCCGATGCCAGCGTAGCATCGGGTTTTTATACAGGCAATAAAGCAATCAACCTGTGCGGCTTTTGGCTTTATGCGTTTTTTTATGCCGCTTTTTTCTGCATGGCGCGATCAAGGTTGGCGATGAGCTTGTCGAGGAATTGCTCCGTCGTCAGGTGTTTTTGCTCCGGCCCGACCAGCAGCGCGAGGTCCTTGGTCATGTCGCCGCTTTCGACGGTGTCGATGCACACACGCTCCAGCGTTTCGGCGAAGGCGATGACATCCGGCGTGCCGTCAAACTGGCCGCGGTATTTCAGGCCCTGCGTCCATGCGAAAATAGACGCGATGGGGTTGGTCGATGTCGGCTTGCCCTGCTGGTGCAGGCGGTAGTGGCGCGTGACGGTGCCGTGCGCGGCTTCGGTTTCAACCGTTTTGCCGTCGGGCGTCAGCAGCACCGACGTCATAAGGCCGAGCGAGCCGAAACCCTGCGCGACGCTGTCGGACTGCACGTCGCCGTCGTAGTTTTTGCAAGCCCAGAGGAAACCGCCTTCCCATTTCAGGGCGGAGGCGACCATGTCGTCGATCAGGCGATGTTCGTAGACAAGTCCTGCGGCATCGAATTTCGCCTTGAATTCCGCATCGAAAATTTCCTGGAAAATATCCTTGAAGCGGCCGTCATAGGCTTTGAGGATGGTGTTCTTGGTCGACAGGTACACCGGATAGCCGCGGGCAAGGCCGTAGTTGAAGCAGCTGCGCGCGAAACCCGCGATGGATTCATCGGTGTTATACATGCCCATGGCGACACCGCCGCCTTTGGCGAAATCATACACTTCCCATGTTTCGGGCGTGCCGTCGTTATCGGGCGTGAAGGTCATGGTCAGCTTGCCGCGGCCGAGAATTTTGACGTCGGTCGCCTTGTACTGGTCGCCGAACGCATGACGGCCCACAACAATCGGCTTCGTCCATGTGGTGACCAGACGCGGAATGTTTTTGCAAATGATCGGCTCGCGGAACACGGTGCCGTTCAGGATATTGCGGATGGTGCCGTTCGGCGATTTCCACATTTTCTTGAGCTTGAATTCCTCGACGCGCGCTTCGTCGGGGGTGATGGTCGCGCATTTGATGCCGACGCCGTATTGTTTGATGGCGTTGGCGGCGTCAACCGTGATCTGGTCGTTGGTGGCGTCACGCGATTGAATCGACAGGTCATAGGATTTGAGATCGATATCGAGATACGGCTTAATCATACGGTCGATAATCATGTCCCAGATGATGCGGGTCATTTCATCGCCGTTCATCTCGACGACGGGGGTTTTGACTTTAATCTTGCTCATGTCATCTCTCCTTGGGTTTGCAGATGGTGTCTTGGTGGAATTGAAGCGGTAAAATCAGGGGGCCGGCGTTTCCGCAGCAGTGGCGGGCGCTGCGGCGGGCGCGGCTTCGGCTGCCGGCGTGCTGGCGGCATCGGGGGCGGCTGCAATATCGGCTGCGGGGAGTGTTTCTGCCGCGGGTGTTGCATCGGCGCGCATGGCGGCAGGGGCTGGCGCTTCGCTGCTTTCGCCGGCGGCGGGTTCAACCAGCAGCGCGTCGGTCATGATGTTTGCGTCGGTTTTCTTGTCCTGCTTTTTTTCTTCGGCGGCTTTTTTCTTGGCGGCTTCCGCGGCATCGGCGGCGGCCTTTTTCCATGCGCTCGCGGCGGCTTTCGCCGATTTGATTTGCGCAGCTGTCAGGCTGTGTTCCTTGACCAGCGCATCGCGCGCGGTTTGCGCCCATTTACGCTCGCCCGATGGCAAGGCATCGATGGCCAGCGTGTACCATTTATACGCATCTTCCGGCTTTTTGACCCGCTTTTCGAGAGCCGCCAGACGAATGAAGCTTTGCGCATACCCTCGGCGCGCGCTTTTTTCAAACCATTCGCGGGATTTTTTGATATTACGCGGCAGCCCGCCCTTGCCCTTGCCATACAAATCGCCAAGGATGAACTGCGCGCGCGCATCGCCTTCCTCGCCCATCAGCACCAGATCTTCCATAGGGTGCGGATCTTCCGGCGCCATTTTTTCGTAGACGGGGTCGGACAGGTATTTGATCTGCTCCGCAGCCTGCGCGGCGGCGGGGAGGGTTAAACCTAGCGCCAGTACCGATACGGCCAGAAACGGGTATGTGCGGCGCAAAGAAAAAAACGTCATGCCTTTTTATCCTCGAACACTTCCAGAACTTCGCGCAGAGATGCGCTTTGACGAAGGGTCTTGCCCCCTTCATAGACCACATATTCCGCCTGTTTCAGAAAACTGCGCGGTGGAATTTTGGCGATGGAGTAAATAGGGTTTTCGCGCGACGACCGGAAAATCGAAAACACCGCCATATTCGGCAGGCAGTCAATGGCGTAATCGCGCCACTCGCCCCGCTTCACGCGCTCGCCGTAGACGCCGAGGATGAGACTAAGCTCCCCTTGGCTGAATGTCGGCTTGCCCGCGAATTTGTTCCTGAAGTAAAGCAGCATATCGGCGCGGAGCATCCCCCGTATTTGGCGCGTCTCTTTGAACTCGGGGGCATTTTAGGGCGCGGCGGCGCGGAAATAAAGCAAATTGCGGCCTTATTCCCGCGCAGCTTCAGCAATCAACGTTGCGCGGGCCGAAGGGCTGCGTGTCGCTGAACCAGTGGGTTTTATCAACGGCTTTTTTCGCAGGCTTTTCGGGGCCGGGTGCGGTGATCCGTACGCCTAGCCGCGCCGCTGCCGTCCCAAGGACGAAAGCGCGGCCGTCGGCATCGAGGGCCGCGAGCGCCTCCATGACTTTGCAAAGCGCGCGGGTTTCCCGAACGCAGGCGGTTTTGCTGAAATCGCGGGCGGGTTTGGACATGGGGCGCCTCCTTTTCATTTGTGCTCTTTTTGAGTATAAATGAAAATAATACGGAAATTCAAGATTCGTCAAGCAAAACCGCCATCGCAAAGCGAAGCTGCTGATGCTGCGCTGCGGGGGTTTCAATGCTGTTTTTCGGGTGATTTCGGGTTTACCCGCCCCCTGCGCCTATGGTAAAAAACTACCTTCCATGAATACATAATTCCGCGAAAGGATAGGCCGCGTGTCCCCCCGCCAGCCGCGTGACATCGACGACGACCAGCCGCTGCAAAAGCTTCTTTGCAGTACGGTGGCTGATGCTGTGAAAACGGCGGCGCAGGAAGCGGCGGATAACCGTTTTCTTGCCGCGATGAAACGCGGCGTCATCGACCATGCGGAAATTGAAGCGGCGCTGAAAGCGGGCGCCTGCCCTGACCGCGTCCTGCCGGGCGGTTTGCCGCCCGTGCATGCAGCGGTGGAGCGGGGCGATGCCGCGCTTTTGAAGCTGCTGATCGAATATGACGCCGAACTGTCGGATACCGACAACGACGGCGCCAGCGCGCTCGATGCTGCTTATCGCAACCATTTCACGCTGGGTATCCGGCTGCTGTCCGATGCGGGAGCGAATTTCCAGCTGATCGGCAACGACCCGCGCTACCTGCCCGACGAAGTGCTGGTCAGCAATTACCAGACGCGCATCGACAAGGTCCTGATGCGCGCCATCCATAAAGGCACGACCGAAGAGGTGGAGCGCGCCCTGCGCCTTGGCGCGGATGCCAATGCGATTGAAAATACCGAAGGGCGCGCGCGCTACTCCGCCTTGCATCTGGCGATTGCACGCTGCGATACCGGCAAGGTCAACGCGCTTCTGGCGGCGGGCGCGGATGTGCATGCCGTAAGCGGACGCGGCGAAACGTCGCTTGATATGCTGTGGTGGGTAGGGGCCAAGGATTTGCTCGGCACCGCCTGGCACGAGATTTATAAAACGCTGGATGCCAAGGGCGCGCGCACGCTGTTCAGCCGCCGCCCCGAAGAGCTCACGATTACCGATCTGCGCGCCTATGTGCCCATCGGCCTCGATGGCAAAACGACGGCGCTGCATTTCCTTGTGCGCATGGGCAAGATAGATTTCGTGATGGATGCGATAGCGCGCAGCAAGGGCGGTTTGACCCGCGCGGATTTGCTGAAACGCAGCGATTATTATGGCGGTGAAACGCTGCTTGAAGCCTTCATCGCCAGCCGCCGGCTGTCGTCGCTGTTTACCGCAGTGGTCTGGCGCGACCGGCTGGATGAAATGTTGGCGCTGCGCCCCTATATCGATGCGGACCCGCGCGCCAAGGTGCAGGTCGATTTCGACGCGGCCGTGCGCGATATTTATAAATACCAGCGCGAAGAGCTGAACCGCCGTGCCGACGAACAGGCGGACGATATCCGCCTCAAGCCCCGCCCGCGCAAACCGCGCGGTCCGGGCACGACTTAAAAAACAACCGGTGCGCTGTAAAACGCGCGCGCAGCAGGATGAAATAACATGGCCCGCAAACAGCCCCCGAAAACAACGCCACCCGCGCCGCGTTTTAGCGACGAAAATATCGCCGATATGATCGATGCGCGCCGCGGCGCAGATTTGCTGGCGGCGCTGGATGCCGGTCTTGACCCGCGCTGGACGGATGAAGCGGGCCGCAGCCTGACGCATTTTGCGGCGCTGTGGGGCGAGACGGAAACGATTACCGCCTTTGTGGCGCGCGGCGTGCCTGCCGTATCCTATGACGCCGATGGCCGTACGCCCGAACAGCTGGCCCGCGCGATGGGCCATGATGCCGCCGCCTATCGCCTTGCCGCGCTGGCGGTCTCTGCGGTGCGTGCGGAAACCGCGCTGCCGTTTGGCTCTCTTGCCGATATGCGCCGGGCCAGTTTTGAAAACCTCAGTGACCAGTTTCACCATGCGGTCAGTCGCGGCGGGCTTGCCGCTGTCATGACGCTGGCACGCGCGGCGGCCGGCACGCCCGATAAACTTACCGCAGGCGATCTGACTGCGCGCGGTGCCGATGGTGACAGCACGATTTTGAAGATTTGCCAGCAGGGCCAGCTGCCGCTTTTGATGGATGTCGATGTCTGGAAAGACGCACCCGATGAGTTCCGCAAACTGTGGGATGCCCTGCCCAAAGATTATGCCGCCGCGCATGATGTGGATGCCTTCATGGCCGCCGCGCATCGCGCGCAGCTTGAATCCTATGTGCAGCCGGATTTCCGTCTTGGCACACGTCCGCCCAAAACCGGCGGCAAAAAACCGCCGCAGCCGTAACCGCCATGTCACGACTCAGCGCACAGGAACAGGCCTTTCTCAAGTCCGTGCAATCGGGCAGCGTCAGCGCCGTGCGGGCGCGGTTGTCAGCGGGTGAAAGCCCGAACGTCGCGGCAGACCGCCCCGATATCACCCCGCTGCACGAAGCGGTCATTCAGGGCGATCTTTTGATGGTCAAGGTGCTGGTGGGCGGCGGGGCGAAGCTCAACGTCGCCGACCGCGTGGGTGATTTTCCGCTGGATACCGCGATTGCCGAAGACCATCCGCAAATTGCCGAATACTTGCGCAGCTGCGGCGCGCGTCGCCATGATGAAGACGACCTGACGCCCGAAGCCCCGATATCCGGCACCGCCGCAGAAGAGACCGGCGAGGAAACAACCACCGCGCAGTCCGCTTTTGATGCAGTTGCGCGCGCGGCGCTCGAGGCGCACATAGATGCCGCTGGCGGTGCAGATGCATTTCGCCTGCGTCCCCGTCCGCCACGCGGGCCGGGCTGTTCCTGATATTTTTTGAAAAGGCTTAAAGCCCGGGGCCGTCTTCCTGTGGGGCTTTGCGGCGTTTGGCGGGGATCATTTCTTTGAACCGCTCCGGCAGCTCCAGCAGGCCGGGTTTGCCGTTGCGCGCGAGCAGCAGGGTGATGGTCCGCTGATAGATATTGACCTTATCGGCGGCCGCGCTGACAAAGCGCGCCAGCGTGATGCTGGATTGTTGCTTTTTGGCAAGGTTATCCTCGAACCACGCGTGGCTCATCAGCGCGTAATCAAGCGCGGTGTGGCCTTCGTTGTTGCGGACATTCGGGTCGGCGCCGTGGCGCAACAGCGTATCGGCAATATTGAAATGCCCCAGCAGCGCCGCCGCATGCAGCGGCGTCGAGCCCGCGGCATAGGGCACGCGGAACATCATGTTGGACAAGATGCTTTGCGATTTGCTGCGTGCGTGGATATCGGCGCCGTCCTCGATCAGTTTAACCACGTCGCTGTGCGCGCCGCGTTCAATCGCGCGGAAAAGCTCGTTGGTGCCGCGCAGGTTTGTTTTATTGGCGGCTTCCATACGCTTTTGCGCTTTTTCGGATTCGCTGGCGCGGCGGAAAATGTCGCGGAAAGAGGGCATGAATATCGCTCCTGTACGGGACGCGCCGCCTTCGGGCGCCGCGTGGGGTGTTCAAAGCTGTTGAAAGAATGCTTTCCGTCATATCATCCGTCTTTGGGGGCGTCAACCCCGCGTTATGTCAATTTTAAAGGTGGTTTTAAGCGCGGCCGGGGCGGGGTTTTCCTTGACCCGGCGGGGTCTTTGGGCCAATTTTAGGGCGGCATTTCAAAGATATGAGAACAAACAGACAGGAAGCCCCGATGTCCGACGATGTAATGAGGCAAATTCAGGATGATATGCGCGAAGAACGTCTCAAGGCGTTATGGATTGAAAACCGCGCCTGGATCGTCGGCGGCATCATTCTGGCGATTGTGATGACCGCCGCGCTCAGCTACTGGCGCCAGCATACGCTTAACCGCGATGCGCAGGCGACGTACGAACTGTTCAACGCCATGGATGCAGCGGACGAAGCGGCGCTCAAAAAACTGGCGGGCGAAGGCCGCGGCACGCATAGCGCCCTCGCAGGTTTTGTGACGGCGGCCATTCACGCGCAAAAAGGCGAAGGCGAACAGGCCGCTGCGGTTTACGACGGCATCGCCGCGACGCGCGGCCTTGATGGCGTTTACCGTGATCTGGCGGCGCTGCTGGCGGTCAGCCACCGTCTTGACACGGGCGATGCGCTAAAACTGCATGCGGCGCTGAAACCGCTGACGGGCCCCAAAAGCGTTTGGCGTTATTCTGCGCTGGAAATGGAGGCGCTGCTGTTTGCGCGTGAAAACAAAATGAAAGAAGCCGTCGATACCCTCGGCGTTATTACCGGCAGCACCGATGCGCCCGACGAAGTGCGCGCGCGCGCGACCACGCTGCGCGGCCTTTACATGCAATCCACCGGTGAAGCGGGGCGCGGATGAAACGGCGCGGCGCTTCTTCCCCTGCGGGGCTGGCCTGTGTGCTCGCCTGCGCGCTGCTGCTGAGCGGCTGCGAAAACGCGGAAAAAATCTTCGGCAGCGACAAAGACCCGCCGCTGCCCGGCGAACGCCTGTCGATTTTGCAACTGCAAAAAGACCTTGTGCCCAATCCGGCGCTGGAGGCGGAAGATATCGCCCTGCCCGAAATCTGGGAAAATAAATTCTGGCCGCAGGTGGGCGGATATCCCAACCATGCGATGACACATGTCGCGCTTTCGCCGACCTTCAAAAAAGTCTGGAGCGAGTCAATCGGTGCCGGCGGCGATAAACGCACGCCCCTGACGGCCATTCCGGTCGTCGCGGAAGACCGCGTTTATACGCTGGATACCGAAGGCAACCTCAGCGCCTTCGCGCTTGAAAACGGCAAACGCCAGTGGCGCCAGTCCGTGGTGCCGCGCGGCGAGGGGAAAAGCGGCGCTGTCGGCGGCGGTCTTGCGTGGCATGAAGGCAAGCTTTATGTGACGGCGGGATACAAACACCTGATGGCGGTTGACCCCGCAACGGGCGGCGATATCTGGCGCGCGGTTCTGCCCGCGCCTGCGCGCAGCGCCCCGACGGTCATGGATGGCCGCGTGTATCTGGTGACCCTCGATAACCGTCTGATGGTTTATGGCGCCGCCGATGGCAAGCTGATTTGGCAATACGCCGGCGTCAGCGAGGCGACGAACCTGCTCGGTTCCGCGTCTGTCGCGGCGGATGAAACGCTGGTCGTGCTGCCGCTTTCTTCGGGTGAATTATTTGGCCTGCGTCCTGAAAACGGACAGGTCGTGTGGCAGGATAACCTGTCTGCGGTGCGCCGTGGCGGCGCGCTGTCGGCGATTGCCGATGTGCGCGGCCTGCCGGTCATCGACCGCGGTATGGTTTTCGCCGTCAGCTACAGCGGCCGCATGGTGGCGCTGGATCAGGTCACGGGCCAGCGCCGCTGGCAGCGTGAACTGGGCAGCTCCGAAATGCCGTGGGTGGCGGGCGATACGGTTTTCAGCATCAGTACCGAACAGCAGGTCGTCGCGCTCAAACGTGCGACCGGCGAAGTGCGCTGGGTTGCCGATTTGCCGCGCTGGGCCGACAAAAAACACAGCGAGCCCGTGGTCTGGGCCGGCCCGATCCTTGCGAGCGATCATCTGATTGTGACAGGCAGCAACCGCGACATGCTGGTGCTGAGCCCGCTGGACGGCAGCGTGCTGGCAACCCACCGTTTGCCCGGCGAAACGCTGATGGCGCCGGTGGTGGCGGGTGGCACGATGATCGTGTTGTCGCAAAACGGCACCCTCAGCGCGTGGCGCTGACAATAAAAAGCGCGCCGCGCTGATAACAATAGAAACGGATATACCTGCACCATGACTTTTTCCCTCGCCATCATCGGCCGCCCCAACGTCGGCAAATCGACGCTGTTCAACCGGCTGGCGGGTAAAAAGCTGGCGCTGGTGCACGACACCCCCGGCCTGACACGTGACTGGCGCGAAGCGGATGCCCATCTGATGGGTCTCAGTTTCCGCGTCATCGATACGGCGGGTCTCGAAGAAAGTTTTGACAGCTCCATCCAGGGGCGCATGCGCCAACAGACCGAACGCGCGCTTGCGCGGGCTGACATGGCGCTGCTGGTGGTCGATGCACGTACCGGCATCACGCCGATGGACAGGCACTTTGCCGACTGGCTGCGCCGTCAGAATATTCCGAGCGCCCTTGTCGTCAATAAATGCGAAAGCCGCAGCGGCGCGGAGGGTTTGTATGAGGCCTACGAACTCGGCCTTGGCGAGCCGATTGCCATTTCCGCCGAACACGGCCTTGGCATGGAAGAGCTTTACGAGATTTTGAAGCCCAAAGTCGAAGAAGCCGAAGCCAAAGCCGCGCGCTTTGCCGCACTGAACGCCGAAGAGCCCGAAGAAGACATCGAGGTTCTGTTCCAGAAATATCACGAAGGCGACGAAACCGGTTTTGGTGACGAAGAGGTTCCGGCCGAGGATCTCAGCAAGCCGATTAAAATCGCGATTGCAGGGCGCCCCAACGTCGGCAAATCGACGCTGCTCAACGCCATTTTGGGCGAAGAGCGCGCCATGACCGGCCCCGAAGCGGGCATCACCCGCGACGCCATCCATGTGGATTGGGAATTTGGCGGACGTCAGCTGCGCCTTGTCGATACGGCAGGTCTGCGCCGCAAGGCGAAGGTTGTGAACTACATCGAGCGCATGGCGGTCGAAGACACGCTGCGCGCCATTCGTCTGGCGCAGGTTGTGGTGATGGTGATTGACGGTGAAACCCTGTTTGAAAAACAGGATTTGACCATTGCCGGCCACATCGTGGACGAGGGACGCGCTATGGTCGTCGTCGTCAACAAGTGGGATCTGGTCAAGGAAAAAGAAGCGACACTGGAAGAGCTGAAACACCAGCTGTCGACCCAGCTGGCGCAAGTGCGGGATATTCCCATCGTGACCGTGTCGGCCATCAAGGGCCAGCGCGTCGAAAAGGTCATGCAGGCCGTACTGGATGTTTATAACCTGTGGAACCACCGCATCGGCACCGGCAAGCTCAACCGTTGGCTGCGCATGATGGAATCGCAAAACCCCGCACCGCTGGTCAATGGCCGCCAGAACCGGCTGCGCTACATGACGCAGATCAAGGCCCGCCCGCCGACATTCGCGATATGGGTATCGCGCCCCGACGATTATCCGGAGACGCACCAGCGTTATCTCATCAACGGCCTGCGCCGCGATTTCAATATGCCCGCAACACCGGTGCGTCTAATTATCAAGACCAGCCGCAACCCCTACGCCGATTGATTTCTTGTTTGCGGCCTATTTGCCGCCTGCGGGCGCCGATTGAATGCGGTGGTCGAGGCGGTGGTCGTCAATGCCCGCCGGTTCCTGATGCATCAGGATTTCCGCTTTGGGGAAGGCGGCGTAGAGTTTTTTCTCCAGCTCCTCCGTGATGTCATGCGCGCGGTTCAGCGACATCTCGCCGTCCATCTCCACATGGAACTCGATGAATACGTGGTTGCCCGTGCTGCGGGTGCGCAAGTCGTGGATGGACACGACATGCGGGTGGGACGTTGCGATGTCTTCGATTTTGCGCCGATCTTCGTCGGGCAGTTCCTTGTCCATCAGAATATCCGCCGACGATATCAGGATGCCCCAGGCGCCGCGCAGCAGCAAAACGGCGATGATGACCGCGAACAGCGGATCGAAATACGGCCATTCGGTGTATTTGGCCAGCAGCAGCGCGGCGATGACCGTCGTGTTCATCATCAAATCGCCCGTATAGTGCAGGCGGTCGGCCGATATCGCGACGGATTTGGTTTTCTTGACCACATAGCGCTGGAAGCTGATCAGGCTCGCCGTCAGAATAATCGACAGCAGCATGACCAGAATGCCGATATCGGCGTCTTTCAAAGGTTCGGGGTTCAGGATGCGGCGTGCCGATTCGACCATCAGGAACATCGACGAGCCGAAAACGAAAATCGACTGCGCCAGCGCCGCCAGCGCCTCCAGCTTGCCGTGACCGAAGCGGTGGTCTTCGTCGGCGGGCGTCGCCGCATGCATGACGCCGAGCATGGTCACGAGCGATGCCAGCAAATCGAAAAACGAATCCATCAGCGACGACAGCAGGCTCACCGAATTGGTCATCAGAAAGGCGGTGACCTTGGTGATGATCAAAATCGTGGCGACCGTGATGCTGGCGGTGGTCGCCATGCGCTTCAGCTTCAGTTCCAGCTGCAGCTTCGGGTTCGACCCGTGCAGATGGGGGTTCGGCGTATTCATGCGGCGGCGACGATACGGCCTGTATCGCTGCATTCTTCCGCGGCAAGGCGCACGAAAATATCTGTCACCTTTTCAGGTGGCGTCAGCAGGGCGGCGTTTTCGCCGGGGAAAGCCGCGGCGCGCAGTTCGGTGCGCAGGCGGCCCGGATTGACCACATTGACGCGCAGCGGGCTGAACGATACTTCCTGCGCATAGGTTGCGGCCATGACCTCAAGCGCTGCCTTGCTCGCGCGGTAGGCGCTCCAGAATGGGCTTGTCTCGCCCAGCGTGTGATCGGTCACGAAAATCGCGCGGCCCGCGATGCTGCCGCGCAAAAGCCCGTCGAGGCTCCGCAGCAAATGCACATTGGCCATGAAATTGACGCGCATAACCTCGTCATAAACTTTGGCGTCGGACAGGGCCACGGGCGACAGCGCGCCCAACGTGGCGGCGCAGGCGGCCAGAATATCCAGCTTGCCAAAACGCTCCGCAATCGCGGCGCCGAGGGCGGGGATTTTTTTATGCTCCATCAGGTCAAACGGCAGCAGCGTCGCCGTGCCGCCCGCGGCCTGAATACGGTCGTCCACTTCTTCAAGCGCACCTTGCGTGCGGGCGAGCAGGATGACATGCGCGCCTTCGCGGGCATAGGCTTCGGCGACAGCCGCGCCCAGTCCGCGCGATGCGCCGGTGACGAGGGCAAGGCGGCCTTCGAGGCGCCCGCCGGTGTTTCCCTGTGCGGCTGCGGTCGTCATTTCAGCTCTCCTTCTTTCTCGATCAGCGCGTCCAGCTTGGCGCGGTCTTTGGGGGCATAGCCGTGTTCTGGCTTGGCCTTGGCCGGACGGATGTTGATGGGCTCTTTCGCTTTGCTTTGCGCGGGCAGCACGTCGATGGTGACATCGCCGCGCGACCAGATACGCTCGATAATCTCGTCACGCGTTTTATAAAGGGCAATCACGGCGTCTTCGTTGCGCAGTTTTTCCGGCCAGTGCTTGCGCTCGCTGAAGCTCAGCGCCGCGACCAGTGCGGCGCAAACCAGCAAAACGCAAAGTGCGAAGCGGCGCAGGCCGCCACCGGACGATTTGGCGTGCTTTTTGTTCTTTTTCTGGCTCATGGACGGGCGTGGCTTTCTTCGTCGGACAGAATCTCGCCGCGGATATCTTCGGTGACGTCATGATAGGTCTCGATCGCGCCTTCCTGCGGGGCGGTGGATTTCTTTTCCTGCTCGCGCAGAATGTCATCACCCATTTTCTTGAGACGGCGGCCAAGCGGGCCTTCTTCTTCCTGCGGTTCGCCTGCGGCGGGTTCTTTATCGCCGAAGGTATCTTTTACCCAGCGGTAGCTGGAATCGAGAATGCCGAAGCTGAGCGATTCTTCCGCCCACTGCGGATATTTTTCTTTATCCGGCGGCATGAAATGCGCGAAGGGTGCGTACACCAGTAGCACCAGCAAAAATCCGCGCAGCGCGCCAAACACCATGCCGAGGAATTTATCGAGCGGGCCAAGACCCATCGCCTTCACGCTGCCCGAAATCGCCATCCCGGCAAGGGCGAGGATAATCAGCGTCACGAAAAACACGGCA
This sequence comes from uncultured Micavibrio sp., assembly GCA_964551435.1. GTDB lineage: Bacteria > Pseudomonadota > Alphaproteobacteria > Micavibrionales > UBA2020 > UBA2020. The sequence continues at coordinate 96,633 of CAZKBS010000001.1, read as the reverse complement.
AAGTAAGACAGGAACGTGCCTGCAACTTCCGGCGGTACAAGGCCGAGGACTTTATGCGGTTTTTCCCCTGCGGCCAGCGGCTGCCCGGCGCCCATCCATTTCTGGAAGGCAGGGCTGAACTGTCCGCCCAGATACCACGATGCGGCTGCCGCACCGATGAGGTTGACGATGGTCAGCACTTCTTTCACAAAGCCGCGGAAAAACGCGACAATGACCGAAAGCAGAATGACGATAATGACCGCGGTATCGAGAATGATGGGGGTCATGGGGTCTTACTCCTCCGTAAACAGCGGCAGCATGTCTTTCAGGTGCCGGATTTGTGTCAGTTTCATGCCCTCGGGCTTCAGCGGCGGCTTGCCGCCTGTGGCGGGAATGAGGGCGTGGCGAAAGCCGAGCTTCGCCGCTTCTTTCAATCTGTGGTCGGCCTGGCCGACGTTACGCACTTCACCCGACAGGCCGATCTCGCCGAAAATCACCATATCGGCGGGCACGGGCACGCCGGACATCGAGCTGACAAGCGCGACCGCAACCGCAAGGTCGGCGGCAGGCTCCGTCACGCGCAGGCCGCCCGCGATGTTCAGGTATACGTCATTCGGGCCGATTTGCACGCCGCAGCGTGCCTCCAGCACCGCCAGCACCATCGACAGGCGGCTGCTGTCCCAGCCGATGACGGCGCGGCGCGGCGTGCCGAGCGGCGAGGGGGCGACCAGCGCCTGCGCCTCGACCAGCACGGGGCGCGTGCCTTCCATGCCGGCGAAAACGGCGCTGCCGGAAATCTGCTCCTGCCTTTGTGCAAGGAACAGGGCGGAAGGATTTTCAACTTCCGCCAATCCCTGTTCGGCCATTTCGAAGACGCCGATTTCATCCGTCGCGCCAAAACGGTTTTTGACCGCGCGCAGAATGCGGAAAGTGTGACCACGGTCGCCTTCGAAATAAAGAACGGTATCGACCATGTGTTCCAGTACGCGCGGGCCGGCGATCTGGCCTTCCTTGGTGACATGGCCGACCAGAAGAACCGAAGTGCCGTGCTTTTTGGCGGTGCGGATCAGTTCCTGCGCGCTTGCGCGGACCTGCGCCACGGTGCCGGGGGCGGAATCCAGATTGTCGAGATACATGGTCTGGATGGAATCGATGACGATAACGTCGATTTTTTCACGCTCCAGCGTTTCGATGATGTCGCGCACGTTGGTCGCCGCGGCGAGCGCGACGGGCGTTTTGTCGCAGTCAAGGCGGCGCGCGCGCATGCGCACCTGGTCAATCGCTTCCTCGCCCGAGACATAGGCGCAGCGGCCCTGCGCGGAAAGTTTCGCCATGACCTGCAGCAGCAGGGTCGATTTGCCGATACCGGGATCGCCGCCGATCAGCACCGCGGAGCCGGGCACAAGCCCGCCGCCCGTGACGCGATCGAATTCCTCGATGCCGCTTTTGCGGCGCGGCGATGCTTCGGACGCGCCGGACAGCGCGGCGAATTCAATCACCTTGCCGCGGCCGCGGCTGAGGCCTTGCGGCGGACGGGATTCGGAAATTTCCTCGACGATGCTGTTCCACTCGCCGCAGGCCTCGCACTTGCCGGCCCATTTGTTATGGGTCGCGCCGCAGGTCTGGCAGACGTATAGGCGTTGGGCTTTGGCCATGGGCTATTCCATTATGGGTGCAGCAAAACCGGTTGTTTTAGCTGTTCCCTGTTTAGCATTTTCCGGCCGCAAAAGAAAACCGCGAATGGCGGGGCCATTCGCGGTTTTTGTTCTTTGCCTCAAAGCGCGGTTAAGCGGCTTTTTTAGCCAGAGCAGCTTTCGCCTGTTCGGCGATGCTGGCAAAGCCGGCGGGATCGCGCAGGGCGATGTCCGACAGGACTTTGCGGTCCAGCGTGATGCCGGCTAGTTTCAGGCCGCCCATCAGTTTGGAGTAGGTCAGGCCGTTCAGGCGTGCGCCGGCGTTGATACGCTGGATCCACAGACCGCGGAATTCCGCTTTCTTGGCGCGGCGGTCGCGGTATGCATAGCGCAGGGCTTTTTCGAGACGCTCGAGCGCAATGCGGAAGCATTTGCTGCTGCGGCCACGATAGCCTTTTGCCAGACGCAGGACTTTTTTGTGACGATTGATCGAGGCGGTACCACCTTTAACGCGGGCCATTATGCAGCCTCCTTCTTCGCTTTATTTTTTGCATTGAGCTGCATTTGCTTTTTCAGCTGCTGGCGCGTTTTGCGCTTTTTGCTGCGCTCGTAGGGCAGGAAGTTGTCGAGAATGATCTTCGCATCCATGTCCGCCATAATCAGCGTCGCACGGCTGTCACGTTTCATTTTCTTGGATTTGCTGACCAGGCGGTGGCGTTTGTGTGCAGCGCGGGCTTGTACTTTACCGCGGCGGGTCACACTAAAACGCTTTTTAGCGCCCGAGTGGGTCTTCATCTTTGGCATTTTCTTTTCCTTTCAATTAAACGTTCAGCGGCACGCGAGGCAGCCAAATACGAGCCAGCGTACCGCCGCAACCTCCGTAAAGGCTGCTTTTGGTGGGTTTTTATAGGGGAAAGCCTTGTCTTGAGTCAAGGAAAAGCCATATTCCGTCATCAAAAATATGGCAACAAGGCAGGGCTTGACAATTTATAATTACATAATTATAAAACATTCTAAGTTTTTAACGATTGTTCAAGATTATGACATTGAAAAGCTTGACTTTCTGCCGTTGCGGCCTAGAAAATGAAACAAGAGAGAAAGGAGGAGCCCGATGATCGATCGTCTCCTTAACATACTCGGCCTCGGCGATGGCTCCCTGAACGGAGCCTCCGAATGGCGCCGCCGGCACGTCCGGCACGATATCCGTCAATCAGGTGTAGAAGCGGAAGTGGAAGTGAACGGCCGTACCTACAACCTGCGGGACTGGAGCATGGGCGGCCTTTGCTTTGAAGCGGACGGCAACCCGGCCCCCGGTCAGGATATTGATATGAATATCCGTTTCCGCCTGCCGCATGAAACCATCACCATCCGCCAGACGGGCCGGGTCGTCCGCGCCATGAAAAAGCGCATTGCGACCGAATTCGTGCAAACCACGCCGGATATGCAGCGCCGTTTCCGGAAAGTATTGGATGGCATCCATGCCATGCAGTTTGTCGAATCCCAGGTTGCCTGACACAGGTACGCGCCTGCCTTTGCCGCAGGCGGTTGCCACATAGAGCTAAAAAGGTTAAAACAATCAGGCGCGGACATGCTTGCCGCGCCTGATGTGTACAGGAGCCGCCGGCATGATCGGTACTTTCATTTTTCTGCTCGGTATTATCGCCCTTGGGGTTTTGTGGGCCTTTTTCTCGTTTCAGCCGCGCTATGTGAACGAACGTCTGCTCAAGGCCTTCAACTGGACGGTCGTCGGCATGTTCGCGATGTTCTGCGTCGGGCTCTGCGCCTATATCTACAGCGACATGTCCCCCGAAAATCGCCGTGAATATTTTCTGCTGTTCGCGCTCGGCGGTTGCCTTGGCGCAGAAATCATTTTTTTCAGCATCGGCCTTCTTCTCCGGAATTTCTGGATTTTCGCCCCGCCCAGCCGCCGCGGCCGCGGGTTCTTCGACTGATACAGGGAGCTTTCCATGACATCCTCTTCGTTCAACCGTGATGCCGCCGCCGCACGGGTCGCTTCTCTTTTGCTGGATATCGGTGCGGTGCATTTCAATGCGGCGACGCCATATATCTTCACCTCCGGGTGGGCCAGCCCTGTGTATATCGATTGCCGCAAAGTGATTTCCTTTCTGGAGGCGCGGCGGGAGATTATTTCCCTCGGCGCTGAGCAGCTCGCGTCGGCGCTGGATATGGCGCAGGTTGACTATATTGCGGGCGGCGAGACGGCGGGCATTTCCTACGCCGCGTGGCTGTCCGAAACGCTGGGCAAGCCGATGCTGTATGTGCGCAAAAAGCCCAAGGGCTTTGGCCGCAATGCGCGTATCGAGGGGCAGTTTCCCGAAGGGGCGCGGGTTCTCTTGGTCGAAGACCTCGCCACCGATGGCGCCAGCAAGGTATCTTTCGCCGATGCCCTGCGCGAAGCGGGCGCGGTGGTTAGCGATGTTTTCTCGGTCTTTTTCTACGGCATCTATCCGGAGAGTGCGAAAATCCTCGGCGATGCCGGCCTCGCGCTGCATGCGCTCTGCACCTGGCGTGACGTATTGGCCGAAGCGCGCCGCCGCGGCAGCTTCGCCCCCGATGTGCTGGCAGAGGTTGAAAAGTTTCTGGGCGATCCCGCGGGTTGGTCTGCGGCGCACGGCGGCGCATCGACGCGCAGCGCCTCGGCCTGACGTCTGCTACGGTTTGCATGGACAAGATCTTCATCACACTGGCGGGCGTTTTGGGGGCATCGGGTGTCGCGCTCGGCGCCTATGCCAGCCATGGTCAGGTCTTTGCCGATGATGCCGCGCGCGCCAGCATGCAAATGGCCGTGCAATACCAGATGCTGCATGCCCTCGCCTTGCTGGCGCTGGGCATCTGGGCGCGTGCTGCGGGACGCAATATGTTTCTGATGCTCTCCGGCATTTTTTTCACGCTCGGTATTCTCGTGTTTTCGGGATTTATATATATGCGCACGCTGGGCGTGACGGAGGGCCTGCGCGCAGCTGTCCCCTACGGCGGCGTCAGTTTGATGCTCGGCTGGCTATGTGCGGCAGGCGCGGCATGGCGGCGCGACAGCCGTACGTGAAGGTTTTCGGGTGCTTTCCCTTTAAAATCAGACAGATTTGCAGCGCCATCGTTTATTGACATATTAATGGCGACTTGTTAGGTAAATAGACCGTTTCATTTTCACCGCCGAAAGCAGATTCGTCATGCCGATGGATAGTACAGACCTGAAGGTTGTGCGCGAGATTCTCGCGGCGGTGCGCAGTGGCGACGAGGTCACGCATAAACTTCTCCGCCTGCTCAAGGAACAATCCGATCAGGGTATAAAAAACGATGCCGAGATGGCGCGTGCTTTCAACCGCGTCGCGGATGCTCTCGAGGGGATGACGCGCGAAATTCGCGGGCTGCGCGAAGACCTGAAGCCGTCCATGCAAAAACCGGCCAGCCTGCGCCCGCAAAAGCCGCCGCGTCGCAGGAGCCTGCCATGAGCGAGTGGAGCTACTACGACAAGCGCGAGATCATCGATAACGCCAAAACCTCTGCCAAAGGGGTGGCTGACAACCAGCGCGACATCAAGGCGCTGCGCGATGAGGTGAAATCCTTGCGCGATGAACAGCGCCAGCTGTTGCAAGTCAACCGCCAGCTTTTGGATGCCTTCAACCGCATGGCGCGGGAAGTGCAGCAGATGCGTGCCGAAATGTATCCGAATGACACGGCGCCCAAGCCGGGACTGAAGCGTCCCGGCGCGATGCGTAGTTCCAAAAAAAGTTAGGTGCGGTTATCGCGCTATTAGGCCTTGCGGCTTTCCGCGACAGGTTTGTCGTGGTCGATTTTCATGGTGATCGACAAAAATGTAGCCAGATCGCGGAAGCTGATAACGCCCATAAACTGGTTGTTTTCCCCCGTGACCATCAACAATTCCCGCCCGTGCGATTGCATCAGGTCCAGTGCGTCATAAGCGCCGGCGTCCATGGCGATCGTGTTATCGGCGGACGGTCTTTCCATCACGCTGCCGACATGCAGCCAGTGCCATTTGTGACGGTCAAGCGACAGCAGCGCCTGCAGCGTGACAACGCCGACCAGCTTGCCTTTTTCCAGCACCGGAAAGGCTTTTTGATAGTGTTTGTAAACATACTGGTCGACCATTTCGTTGATGGTCAGGTCAGGCGTGACGGTGACGATACTGTTGTGCATGAACCGCGCGACTTTTTCCGCCGCCAGCAGGGTGCGGTTCTCGGTCTGGCGCACGTTGTATCCGCCAGCCGCATGCAGAAACAGCCCCATGATACCTGTCCACATGCCCGACATGACGTCGCTGTATTTCAGAATCAGCCAGACGGCATAGCCCAGAAGCGCATAGGCAAAAGCCGCGCCGAGGCTGGAGGCAATACGCGTCGCCAGAACAAGATTGCCCTTCACCTGCCAGATAACAGCCCGTAGCGCACGCCCCCCATCGAGCGGAAAGGCGGGGATAACGTTGAAACCTGCAATCAAAAGATTGAGGATGCCCAGAAACCGCAGCACTTCGGCGGCGGGATCGTAGGTCATGTAAATCAGATAGGTTTGATAGGCGCCATAGAAAATACCGCCGAGCAGCGCGCTCATTGCGGGGCCTGCCAGCGCCATCAGGAATTCGCCTTTGGGGTGGCTGGGTTCGCCCTTCATTTCAGCAACGCCGCCGAAGATGAAAAGCGTGATGCTTTCAATCGGCATCTGGTAGTGCTCCGCGATAATCGCGTGCGCGACTTCATGCGCGATAATCGACACCATCAAAAGCCCCAGCGCCGACAGCGACATCAACTGGTATACATCGGCATGATGTCCCGGCATCAGGCGCGGAAAAGTATTGGTCGCCAGCATCCAGTAAATCAGGATGGACAAAAATACCCAGCTGAGATCCGCCCGGACCTTGAAGCCGAAGCAGGTGAAAAGTGTGGCCCGTTTAAAAAACACGCGCTGTCTTTCTTTGTTTTATTTTTGTTTTTCCGCCCTACGTTGCCGCACGGCAAACAACGCCCCTTTTTACGAAAGGCCGGATTTGACCGCAGGCGCCGCATAAGGTCTTGGCATCGCAACTTCTATACTATTAAAATACAGGCCGGGGGAAAATGACAATATGAAACCTTCCGTTTTCGATTTCGGCCTTGGTTTGTCGCGGCTTTGGGCGGCGCCTTTTCTTGTATGCCTGCTGCTCACGGGCTGCAATACAACGGGTTTGTCCTTGCCGTCATGGGGCGGGGCATCGCGCGCGCCGGATTATCACATGGTTGACGAGCCTGTTGCCGCGCAGGCAGCGCCCGCAGCGCAAGCCGCTGCCGGTGCGGTCAACTGCATCGTGGGCAAGGGCGCCGCGCGTTTCGCGCGCGGCTGGTATGATTTTGACGAAGCCTATTTCCCGCTGCGCGATAGCCAGCGCGTGAATGTGACGCTGCGCCGCCGCGGCGCGCAGGACAGCATGGCGTTTCAGGCTGTTTTCGATACGGCGGGACAAAAAATGCTGTTTTGTCCCATCCGCAGCGGCCCGCCGACCCAGCGTATTGTCTGCGCCAGCCTTTATATGCTCGAAGATGATTTGCAGGCTGGCGTGAAGCGTACCTTTGACATTCCCGATGCGGTGCGCGGTGCGACCATCAGTTGCGCATTTGACCGCGCAAAAATGCCGAAAATTTAGGTATATCTAATTTGCCGCATACACGTGCATGACGCCGCGGCCTCAGGGGCCGGCGGGACCGTCATTTTCGGGCTTCGGCTTGCGCTCGCTCGGCTTTGGTGCGGGGGCTTTTTGCTCGGGCATGTTCTGCGAAATAAATTCGTTCAGCGCTTTCAGCTTGTCGACGAACAGGCGGTCCAGCTCCGGCATGTCGGTACGGCCGAGGGCGGGGGCGAAGCATTGCTGCGACATGACGCTGACGCGCTTCAGCGCCAGCATGTTTTGCAGCACGGAATTTTTGGGATATTCCGGATTTTCCGCGACCACGCGCATGAATTCCTTGCCGCCTTCGCGCGCATCGTCCATCACCGCGATGGCATTAGCGATGGCTACCTGACGGAATTCAATGGGGGCGCCCAGCACCTGCTGCGGATGGCTGATTTGGTAAACCGTCGCGGTGTTCAGAACCTCCAGCACGTCCCAGTCCAATTTCTTTTGCAGGAACATACCGTCATAGGGATTGATGTCGCGGATGCCGATATCGACCAGCGCGGCTGCGATAGCCGTCGGGTTTTTGGTCGTCGAGACGGTGCTGAGCAGCTGCGCTGCGTAAATCGCGCCTTCGAAATCTTCGGGACGCACACGCGTATGCGTGGTCAAAAGGTCATAGGCGGCGCGTACTTTCGGTGTATCCATCAAACCGGTTTCTTCAAACGTCGGATAGCGGATTTCCGCAGGCGCGGCGCCCGGCGGCATGCCGGCGATGAAAATGCCAACCTCGGCCATTTGCGCGATCATCTCGCTCTGCGCGTATTTCATGCGTTCGAATTTTTCGGCGTAGGTCGCCTCGAGCGCGGGCAGGCCGGACGTACCGTCGCAGGCGTTACGGATTTTCGCATAGGTATCGGTGAGCAGTACCGTCGGGGTTTTGAAATTCATCGGCGCCTGTCCGGACATGCGGATGACGCTCAGGTTTTCGGCCATTTCTTGGGCGCCCTGCTCGACTTTTTCAAACGCCTTGATCGCGCCGGCAAGGGTGATCTGCTTGACCAGCGGGCTGGCGTCACGCAGATAGGCATAGCCGGTTGCGACATGCAGGCGGCTTTCCTGCAGGCTTTCGGCGATATCGGTGCCAAATCGTTTGCCCATCAGGCCCCATGTGCTTTCCGGCATCAGGCCGAGCAGCGCGAGGATCACGGGCTTGTTGTCGTTGGTATGTTCGCTGAGCACGCGCGCGACTTTCAGCGGCGCTTCTTCCTGCCGGATTTCTTCGGGCAGGTTTTCGATATTCTGGCGATAGGTCAGATAGGCCTTGAACATTTCGGGGTTGTTCGGCAGGCCGGAATCGCGGAATTCGGTCATGGTGTCACAGCTCCTCGTCGCGGGGAATCTTATACTTTGTTTTTAAAAGTTTTTATTGGAATTCTTTGTAGCATCCCTGCTGCTCTATGTCAATCGCGTTATGTGAACTCATATCCAATCGGCCGGAAGCAAAACGCGTATAAAAACAATGTGTTAATGCCTTAACTGTGCTAGAGTCCTCTCACCGTTTATCCGAAAGGGGCCGCCGTCATGACGAAAACCACCTTCACCAGCCAGCAAATGCTCGCACGGCTGGTCGGTTTTGACACCATCAGCAGCAAATCCAATCTCGAGCTGATCCACTGGGTGTGCGATTATCTGGACAGCTACGGCATCGCCTCCACGCTTATTCACGACGACACCAAAAACAAAGCCAATCTGCATGCCGTCATCGGGCCAGAAGACAAACCGGGCGTGGTGCTGTCGGGGCATACCGACGTTGTCCCCGTTGAAGGGCAGGCATGGGACAGCGACCCCTTTGCGCTGCGCGAACATGACGGACTTTTGTATGCGCGCGGCACTTGCGACATGAAAGGCTTCATTGCCGTCGCGCTGGCCAAACTGCCGGATATCGTTGCGCGGCACAAAGCGGGCAAGCTTTCCGCACCCGTGCATTTCGCGTTTTCGTATGATGAAGAACTTGGCTGCCTCGGGGCACATAGTCTTGCCGATACGATTGCCGCGCTGCCGGTCAAGCCGCAGCTGTGCATTGTCGGTGAACCCACGCTGATGAAGCCGATTACAGGCCACAAAGGCATCTGCGACTACGATTGCACCGTACATGGCAAAGAAGCGCATTCATCGCTGGCGCCCTATGCCGTCAACGCCGTCGAGGCTGCGGCCGAGCTGATTGCGCATGTCAAATCCATCGCCCGCCGCATGCAAAGCGAGGGGCCGTTTAACAAAGCTTTCGACCCGCCGTTCACGACGTTGCATACCGGCATCATGCACGGCGGCACGGCGCTGAACATCGTGCCGAACCGCTGTGATTTTTCTTTCGAGATCCGCAATATTCCCGAGGTCGACCCCGAAGCGCTGGCCGAAGAAATCCGCCAGTACGCCTTCAAGACGCTGGAGCCGCGCATGAAGGACATCGACCCCAAAACCGGTTTTGAATTCCGCGCCGCCGCCAAGGTGCAGGCATTCGATATCGCCAACGACCACCCGATGGTCGATCTGGTGCTGCAGCTGACCGGCGCGAACGAGGCGGCCAAGGTCAGCTTCGCGACCGAAGCGGGCATTTTCCAGCACAAGGGCGTGCCGACCGTGGTCTGCGGGCCGGGTTCTATCGCACAGGCGCACAAGCCGAACGAGTTTATCGCGCAGGAACAGCTGCTGAAATGCGAACACTTCCTCGACCGTCTGTTCGGCGGGCTCAAGGCGGCGGCTTGACGCTATCGCCGCCCTCTATATCCGGCTTTGTTATCAAAGCCTTGGAATCTTAGATACTTGCATTCCGCGCCGAGACGTGACAACATCGGGTCGGATTCTGAAGGATTGTTTCTGGAAAGGCGGAAGAACATGTTCGAAGAGTACAACTGGCAAAAAGTCGAAGGTGCGCCGCTTGAGCCCTTTCTCAAGCTTGTAAACCCTATTCAGGGCACGCATAACGCGTCTGTCGCGACCGCTTCTGTCGGCTGGTGCCAGCTGCCGTTTTATACGACCATCGGTCTTGTGCGCGTCGACGATACCGCCTGGGCGCCGGGTACGGGGCCGTTCTGGTTTCTGGCGAAACAGGGCCGTATGTTCCTGCTCGATGGTTCTTCCGCGCCCATTCATGACGCCAACGAAGCCGATCCGATCAAGGTCACCGAAGCTAACGTGCTCGATTACCTGCGCTTCTTCTGCTATTTCGTGCATGGCGACGAAGGCCCCTTCCTGATTGTCGAGGATATCAACCATCCCGCCATCGACCAGAGCCGCCTTGAAGAGGGCATGCGTAAAGTCATTCAGGACGCTGTGCGCCCGGCCGCGTTCGAAGGCCGTACCTCCGAAGGCGCGCTTGAAGCAAGCGCCATGGTTCTCTACGGCAACGCGCTTTTCGCCGCGCGTTTTTCCATGACCGAAAACGGCATGATCGAAATGATCGACGATGAACCCATCGCGGCCGATCTGCCCGTCAAGAAAATCAAGCCGAACTACTAATCGCCCTATAAATCAAAACCGCCGCCTGACACGATGCAGGCGGCGGTTTTTTTGTGCAGGTAAAACGAAGACCTGTCAGCTGTTGGGCATTTTCGGTTTTGCGGGCGCCAGCTTCGCGGGCGGCGGCAGGGCAAGGCGGGATTCTTTTGCGCGCGGAAAACGCGCCTCGATCACATCGCGCAGAAGGATATCTTCGGCGCTGGCCGTATGCCCGCTTTGTATTTTGCCTTTGGGGTGCAGCCAGATGCGCATGTAATCGCCGACCATCTCGGCTTTCTGTTCAAGCGCGAAGGAATCAAAACGCGCCCCCTCAACCAGCGTGTAGTCATAGAGACGTACCTTGTCGAGGTGATGCAAACTCCATCGCCAGTTCTGGTTTTGCCAGACGTGCGTGGCCTCGTGCATGAACAGGCTTGCCATGCGCGGATTGTCTTTGGAAAAATCATCGCTGCGGCCTGCATCGCCATAAAAATCGATATGGCTGAGCGGCGGCAGAACCATACCCGTAACCGTCTTGGGCGCAAGGCGGTAAGCGAAAGAGGTTTCGCGGAAGTGCTTGCGCATTTTTGATGCGTCGATTTCCTCGCCAAACACGCTTTCGACCATCGCGGCCTCGCCCGCAGTCAGCGGCACGCCTTTGCCTGCGTAATGCGTGGCCAGATACCCGCCATAGACCAGCGCGGCGGCGGCGAGGGCGGTGACGACAATCCGCGTGGCGGCTTTGGCAAAACGTTTGATGAGGTAACCGCGCAGCGGCCCCGCTGTACGCGGGCCCGCCTTCGGCACCTGCGCCGCAGCTTGCGGCACATCTGATATTTGGCGGGCGAGTGCGAGGACAGTCATGGCTGAATCCCTTCGCGTGCATAAAATAAGAATTTTATTCACTCTATAGAAATAAAATATCTCTATCAATCCGCTTTGTGTTTTTATATTTCCCGCGTTGCAGCATTTCCGCAGAAACATTGACATAACAAAAATGCCTCCTTACAAGGTATAAACCCTCGTTTATTCTCCAACCGGAAACGCAGCATGCCCGGCGGCAAACCTAAAAAACCGACACCACAACAGATATTCGCGGCGCGGCGGCAGGATCTGCTGGCGCGTATCGATGATGCGCTGATGGCGGTACCGTCTGCAAAAACCGCGGCAGATGATTATCTTGCGCTCAAGGATCTGGATAAAGACATCGCGCAGCTGGCGGCAGATATTTATGGCGTCGCACGCCGCGGCGCGGATGAAAAAAGGTTCTGGACGGCCTTCGGTATCAATACCCCGCTGGTTGCCGGGCTTTTGCTATTAGAGCCGTTCACCGGAACAACGGCGCTGCTGGCCTCTGTGCTCACGGGATATGCGCCAACGGTGCTGATTAAACGCATGCTGGATGATGCGCGGCTTGGTGATAAGGCGGCGCTGAAATCCGTCGCGATGGATATCGAGACTCTTCACATCGCGCGCACACGTCTCAACGACAGATGCCGCGAGGTTGCGGAAAAATATGCTGCCGTGATGGCCGATGCGCCGGCGCGGCACGAACTTTTCCGCCAATATCCGGATCTTCGTTTGCATTTCATCGAAAAAGCCATGCAGGCACGGCATCAACAGCCCTCCCCAGAACCTGCCGCCGATGCGCGCGCTATCCCCAAGAATCACCGCCGCTTTGGTCTCTGATTTTTACCGGTGCGGGGGAGATTCGCGCGCTTTTCTCGAACAGGCCGTTATTTTATGTATAAATATAGTTGCGCTCACGGGTGGCAAGGGGTTGTTTTTTCGGGATTTAGCATCTTTTCATCACGCGTTCAAAAATCAAAAAATGGCGGTTTTAAAGGCTTTTTGACGTGCTTTCGGGCGCGGCGCGGGCGTTAACCTTTTATTCATTTGATTTCAAAGGTTTTTTCCTTGACGCTGCGGAGGAAACTTGGCAACCTGAAACTGTAAGCTATTGAAATACTGAAAAACCTAAAACAACCCGGAAAACCTTGCCCGGCCGCCTGTAGGGAATTTAAAGCCGCCATGACAAAGTCAGAATTGATTCTCAAACTCGCCGAATTGAATCCGCATCTGTACCAAAGCCATGCGGAGCAAATCGTGGATACGATTTTCGAAGAAATCACCAAGGCGCTGGCCTCCGGTGCGCGCGTTGAACTGCGCGGCTTCGGTGCTTTCTCCGTCAAGCAGCGCAAAGCCCGCGTGGGCCGCAACCCGCGCACGGGTGAAACCGTACAGGTTGACAACAAGCGCGTGCCCTTCTTCAAAATCGGCAAGAAAATGCACGAACGCCTGAACGGTATTGAATCCGACGGCTCAGGCGACGACGATCTCAACTAATTCATCTGCGGCGCGGGCTGCTTAAGCCGCAGACGCAGATGCGCTCTTGCCGCGGGCCTGCCGATGCGCGCTTCGGCGCGGGGAGTTTTCTCCATGCAATATCTCACGCTTCTCATCACCCTGCCGCTGACGGTTTTTGCCGTGCTGGTCGTTTTGTCGAACGGCGCGGATGTAACGTTTTATCTTCTGCCGGATGACAAGGTGTTCTCCGCGACGCTGCCGCTGTGGCAGCTCGCGCTCGGTCTTTTGGGCGGCGGGTTTTTTCTGGGGGCGCTGTTCGTCTGGGTCTTGCACCAAAAAGCGCGTTTCCGTTATTGGCAGGAAAGCCGCAAAGCCGCACGGCTTGAAAAAGAGCTGGAAAAACTCCATGCCGAAGAAACCGCGCGCAAAGACAGCGCCGCTGCTGCGGCCCGCACGGCAAATGCCGACGCTTCAGCGGCTCTGCCGCCCGCCGCGCAAATTACCGCGCAGGGCTAGGGCTTTTGCCGCCTTCTTTTCCTGTATAAACGCGATCAGGCCTTGGGCGCCGGAATACTCATCGGCGTGGCGGGCGTTTTGTGGCCCAGCTGACGCAGGCTGCGGCTGATTTTCTCGCGGGTTTCACGGTCACGTTCACGCGCATTCAGATGCGCATAAAATGCCCCGCCGGCCGACTGGCTGCTGAATCCGTTATAAACCGCTTTCATGACGCCATCGACGATGTGACGGCGGTGCAGTGCATCGCTTTCCGATGTCAGCGCTTTCAAAAGTGCTTTCGCGGCCGTTTTCGCACAATCCTTGTCTGCTTCGGCAAATGCGCCGAGGCCAAGAATGCACAGGCGGCGCGCATTGTCACCCGCAGCGCCTTGCGTGAGATGTTGCGCGAGGGCTTGTGTCACGTCCGCGGGGGCGTGACTGCCGATGCTGTTCAGCGCGCTGGCGGCGGCGAAGGTTTTTTCAAGCGGGTGTGCTTGCGATGGCGGCGTGGTCAGCGCTGTCATCACCGCGGCGATAACAGCAGGGCGCTGGGTAGCATCGGCATGTGCGATGGTTGTGAGGGTGCGTGCCAGATGATGCGCGACCAGTTTGTCTTTTTCCTGCGCGAAGGCAGTGATAACAGCGGGTAAAATCTGCGCACCCGTTTGCGGAGCTGCGGCGACGAAATCGCTGAGCTGTCCGGCCTGCAGGCTGCGCGTCAGTGCATCGGACGGCTTTGACAGGTTCACAGCCAGCGCCTGCGCGGCGATAGGGGTGGTGGCGGGCGCTGTGGCGGCAATATCGGCCAGTGACAGCTCCATGCTGCGGCGGGCATAGGTATCGGTTTCCTGCGTTGCGGCTTTTGCGACGGCCTGCGCGGCGGTGGCCGATGCGTCAGGCGTCGCCTTGGCGATATCACGCAGCAGGCTTGCGGTCATGTAGCGGATACCGGCATCTTTTTCGGCGGGCAGGGCGGCGGCCAGCAAATCAGCCGCGTCATTGCCGCCGACCTGCGCAGCGGTGCGGTATAAACGCCAGCGTTCGTTGAAGGGCGGGTTTGATTCCAGTGCGGCCTTCACCTGCGCCAGTGACGGTGCGGCGGCGGTGTCAAAACCCTGACGCAGTTGGTCGGACGGCGGCTGGATAGCGGAATCGGTGCTGGACATCTGGTATACCCTCTTATTCTTTTTTCGGTTGTCAGTGAAACGGATGCAGCAGGCGCGCTGGGCACGGGCGGCATCTGGATGTCTTCCCGTTTGCAAAAGCCGCTGCCGGCTGGTCAAAGGCGGCGCTGCACGGCGGGGCGGGTCAGACTCGTAAAATATCCGAAAAGTCTACGCCCGCTTTCAAATTATGTCAAGAAAACGGGGTCAGGATTTGATTTTATTGCGAAAGATGCCGGCCTGCAGCAAGGCTTAGCCGCCTGAACCCTGCGGCGATTGATAGCCTTTGAGGAAGTCTTTGAACATATCGACTTCACCCGCGATTTTCAGGATGGTGTCGCGATCGCCCAGCGCCGCGCTGCCGCCGCCGCGCGTGACAACGCCAAAGGCATTGGCCTTCGGCGTCTGGCTGATGGCCGCGCCGAAACGGCGGCGCAGGTTTTCAATCCCGTCGCTGTTGCCGCCGAGTTTATAGGCAACGGCTGCGTTCACCACCATATCGGCGGTTTCGGCATCCAGTGCAGCGGGCACTTCCGCAGGCAGCAGGCTTTCGATCGCCTGTGCGGCGGGGACCCACTGGCGCGCGCGCCACAAAATATCGGCGCGCAGACGTTTGGTTTCCGGTGTGCTGAATGCACCCAGCGCGGCGATAGCATCGCTGGTGCGGTTCAGCTGCGACAGCGCCCGCGCGCGCAGCATCTGGCGTTCCTGTTCAAGCGCGGCGGGCGTATCGCTGCGCTGGCTGCGCTGCAGGGCGGAAATCGCCTCTGACGGGCGACCGTCGAGCAAATAGACCGCCGCGAGTTTCGCGCCGAGCGCGGGGACTTTTTCCGGTGCGGCAGCGCCCGTGCGCAGCTGGCTGTCGATCAGCTCCGCCGCTTTTTCAAGCAGGTCAACGCGGATCAGGAAATCCGCGAAATTGAGCGTTGCGACAGAACCCTCCGTCCCCGTCGGCAGCAGATTGCCGTAGGCCGAAAAAATGGCGATGGCTTCAAGCGGGGCGATATTCTTCGCCTGTCCGCCGATGAAAATATCGGCAATCACGCGAGTCATATCCGCGCGGATAACGTCGGTGTCGCCCAGCAGCGTATCGGCCAGAGTCATGGCCTTGCGCATATCGCTGAGGCCGTCCAGATATTGCCCGTTCTGTACTTTCAGCTGGCCGAGGTTATGCAGGATCTGCACCTCCAGCCCGTCGCCGCGCCAGGCGAAGCGCAGACTGTCCAGACGGTCGATGGCTTCCTTGATCGGAATATTCCCCTCCGCCAGTTCAAGGTTGGTGAGTGCGAGACTTGCCTTGGTGTGATAAAGCCTGTCAAGGCCGTTGGCCACAGGACGCCAGATGCGTATCGCTTCGGATTTGCGTCCTTCCTGCCGCGCGGCTTCGCCTTTCAGATAGGCGATGGCGGCGCGGTGATGGTTGTCTGTCGAGCTGGCCCATGTATCGAGGGTATTGAGCAGCTTGACCGCCGTATCGGTGCGGCCAAGACGCAGCGCGCTTTCGGCCATGTAAATCGTAAACGGTGTCGCGATATTGGGCGGATATTCAAGCAAAAGCGCGTTATCGGCGGGAAAGGCGCGGTTGGCCATGCGCCATTGTTCCGTTGCGGCGGCGGCGTAGCCGATCCAGAGGTTCACCTCGGGGTGCTGCTGGATGGCGGGGTTCGACAAATCCTGCAGCGCGTCCTGATAATGCCCCGCCATGGCGGCTGCCGCGCCGCGCAGCGCGATGAAATTCGGATTGCGCACCAGCGCCGGATTGCGTGACTCCAAAAGGCGCAGCACGCCCAGCGTTTCATGGCCGAAGTTGTTCGCAAAAAACAGCAGCGCCATATTCATGAGCGCTTCGTTGCGCAGCTCGTCATTCGGGGCGGTGGCGGCACGCTGTTCAAGCGCGCGGCGGTTGCGCGACAAATAAGGCATGCCCCCCTGTCGCCAGTTGGGGAAATCGAATAGACGCGGATGCGTTCCCATCGCGCGCGAGGGATCGTCTGTCAGCAGAACGGGGCCGGCATCCGGTGTGGCCATCACGCCGCGCGGGGCGCTGATAATGACGTAGTCGTTGATGCGCGTGACATTCACGCCATCGGCCAGCGTACGCACCACCATGCCGGCCAGCGCGGGCATGACCTCGACATCGCTGAAGCGGCGGCCCTTGTCGATGCGCTGTTCAGGGAGTGCGACGGGAATAATCTGCAGCGTATCGCCCGCGTCGGGGTCTTCGATCGACAGCGGCTTGCTGTTGCCCTTAAGCGTAGCAAGGAGCTTCGCTTTGCCGCTGGTATTGTCAAATTCGACATGCACGATTTCCTGTCCGGGCGCCTGCAGCGGCAGGCTGGTCAGGCTGATTTCCCAAACCATGTTGCTTTTTTCAACGGACACAAAGGTTTGCGGCGGCAGGCGATAGCGATAGGCAACCCCACCTGTAAAGCGCATGATTTGCGGTGTGCCGATTAATTTACTGAGCGGCCCGTCGGCTTCCGGATTTTGCGCACTGCCGGTGCTGCCTTCTGTCACGATCCACAAATAATCCCCGCGTGTGAACACGGCCATTTGCAAGGGCGCGATGCTGGAAAAGCGAAGGACGGTGGGCTGCTGCTCTTCCTGCGGTGTGGCCACCAGCGGCTGCGGATTGGGGGCCTGATCAACTAAAATTTCCTTGGGCAGCTGCACGGAAATTTCAGCGGCCTGTGCGCCCTCTGCCTGTGCTGCGCCAGCGGGCGGGGCGGCGGTTGGCGCTGTGTCAACGGCAGGGGTGGTTACCGCCGCGTTCGCTGCGGCGGGCGGGGTATCCTTCGGCGCGGCAGGTTGCGCGGATGTGTCTGCAATTTTTTCTGCCGCGTTCTCGGCTGTTTTTTCCAAAGCAGGGGGTGTAGCTTTGGTATCTGGCGGTGTGGCGGCTTTAGTAACCTGTGCGGGGGGTGTTTTTTCCGCCGCAGGTTTTTTGGCGGTTTCCTTCGCGGCGGCGGGCGGGTAGACGTCAATCACTACCTTGCGCATCAGACGGTAATGCTTAACCGTCGCGCCAGCGGGGATGGCGATATCCATCGTCGCGCTTTGCCCCGATTTCCCGGTCGAGAGGTTTTTGACCAGTCCGGCCTGCACATCCGGCGCGGCAAGATCCGCATTCGCATCGAAGATCACGCTGACTTTGCCATCCGCCGATTTGACGTCATAACCGACAAGGCGGTCGAAATCGACGACCACACGGGTATAGCTGTCATGCGCGCCCAGCCGCACACCGACTTTCTCCGCCAGCGCCTGCACAGGGATCGCCAGCCACAGCAAGGCAGCCAGCGCCGCGCCCGACATCAGGCGGCGGCTGATTTGACGGCGGCTATGCGGCGGGCGCTGCGTCATTTAGCGTGTGCCTGCGGGTTTGGCGGGTTTCGCTTCGGGCAGCTTGCGCTGCTCGGCGAGACGGATGGTGACAAGGCGCGCGCGCTCCGGCTCCATATTCGCGATGATGGGCGAACTGCGGCGTTCGGCCATGCGGCTGATAACGGCGAGCAGTACATCCATATCCAGCGTGTTGAAAATCGCGGCGGCTTCTTTGGGTTTCATGTTTTCGTAGATTTTGACGAGGGAGAGGATACGTTCGTCCTCCATCTCCGCCTGTTTGCCCAAAAGACCTTCGATATCGGCGCGCAGCTTGTTCAGCTCGGCGATTTTGCGGTCGACTTCCTGTTCGGCGGCTTTCAGCAGGGCTTCCTGCTCGGTCAGTTTTTGTTCCCGCTTTTCAATTTCTTCGCGGCGGCGGGCAAGGGATTGCAGCACCTCGATTTCCGCGGCGCTGAAAATGCGCTGTTCGGGGTCAAGCGACGGGTCCGCGGCCAGACTGGGTGCGGGGGTTTTATCGGCGGGCGGCTGCTGGGGCAAATCCGGTAGTTCTTCGGCAGCCTTGGCGGTGTCGCGCACGGCTTTTTGAATATCCTCGACAGAAATCGGCGGGGGTTCTTCGTTCACCTGCTTTTGTGCCTGCGCGCTTGAAACAGCCGCCGGCGCCTTGCCGTCATAGACCACGACATCGACCACCCGGAAAACAAAAGCCAGCGCCAGTGCGCCGACCAGCAAGGTAAAAATATTCAGCGGAAGTTTTTTAAGAAAGTTTTTCATGCGCGGCCTTTATCCTTCCTGCTTGGCGCGCAGGGCGTCCAGCAGCTCTTTTTCCGCGCGTGTGCGGGGCTCTGCCGCTTTTGGCGGTACGGGGCGTGCGCTTTCGGCTTTGACAGCGGGTTCGGTCTGCACCGCCGCGCGTGATTTTTCGGCGGCGCTTTGCAGGCGTTCGGCCAGACTGTCGCCGGCCTGCAGCATGATTTCAAGCTCGCTTTCAAGCGCGCGGGCGGCGTTGACCTTCGATTGCAGGCTGTCGCCCGCATCGCTGACGGCGGCTTTCAGACCGTCGATAGCCTCTTCGGCGCGCCCTGCGGCGATATTCAGCGCGGATATCAGCTGTTCGAAGGCGGCGCGGTCGGCTCTGGCCTGTTCGAACTGGCGCGATAAAATCCATGCGCGGTGCATGGCCGCGCCGATGGCACCCAGAAGCACGATGTCAAGCACAAGGCCGAGAGAGGGCATGGCTTATTCCTCTTCTTGCTTGGGTTCGATGTATTCCTCGATGCTGGCGGCGATCTGCCCCTGTTTCTGGCCGATTTTCGCCATGAACATCGGGTGCTGCCCGACACGCATTTCAATCAGGTCATCGGGACGCGTGTTGAGAACAACGGTCGAGCCGACTTTCCAGTTCAGGATATCGTTCAGCGATACGCTGGTTTCACCCAGAATGGCCGAAAGATGTATATCGGTCTGGAACAGTTCGCGCGTCAGGTGGCTTTCCCAAATACTGTCACGGCCAAATTTTTCGCCCATGAACATCTGGAGAAGGATTTCGCGGACAGGCTCCAGCGTCGCATAGGGGATCATGATTTCGATACGTCCGCTGCGGTCGCCCATGTCGATACGCAAACGCGCGAGCACGCCCGCGTTGTTGCTTTGGGTGATGGTGGCGAAGCGGGGGTTGGTTTCGATGCGCTCCATGCGGAACGACACCGGCGACAGCGGGTCGAAAGCTGCGGAGAGGTCGTTGAGCACGACCTGCACCAGGCGTTCGATCAGCTTGGTTTCAATGGTGGTATAGGGGCGGCCTTCGACGCGCAGCGCCGATGTGCCGCGCCGTCCGCCCAGCAGAACGTCGACAATCGAATAAATCAGCGCGCTGTCGACGACCATCATGCCGCGGTCGTCCCATTCCTCCGCCTTGAAAATGCTCAGCATCGCGGGCAGGGGAATGGAATTGAGATAATCACCGAAGCGGACGGAGGAGATATGGTCGAGGCTAATCTCGACGTTATCGGATGTCAGGTTGCGCAGACTGGTCGACATCAGGCGCACCAGACGGTCGAACACGACGTCAAGCATCGGCAGGCGCTCGTAGTTGACGAGCGCGGAGTTGATAAGCTCCATGATGCCAGTCTTGCTTGTATTGCCGGTATCATCGCCAAAGCCCAGCAGGCTGTCGATTTCATCCTGATCGAGAATGCGGCCTTCCTGTTCGACCATATCCTCGGGGTTGATTGTGCGGGTTTTTTCGGTTGTTTCCGTCATTGTACCAGCATCTCCTGAAAAAGAACGTCGCGCACCTTCACATCGGGGGTGGCGGCGCGCACGCGGTTCAGCAGTTCGATTTTCATACGGTAAAGACCGGCAGAGCCGTTGAGATCATCGACCCGCAGCTCACGCAAAAAAGTCTGGAACTGGTCGACGACACGGGGCATGACGGCTTCAAACGGTTTCTGGTCGGCGGGACTTTCCAGCTCCACCTTTAATTTGATTTGCAAAAAGCGCGGCTGACGGCCGGTGGTGCTGAGGTTAACCACAATCGGCGGGACGTCGATGAACGTGCCTGGTCCTTCGGACGCCTTGGCGAGTTTTTCGATGCAGCCCGCATAGGCATCGTCGCCTTCCTTGACGGTGGCGCAATCGACTTCGTGGCCGGGCAGGACTTTGTCGAGGTAGCCCATTTTATAAGCGCCGCCGAGCGCGCCGCCGATGACCATCAAAGGCACCAGAACAAAAAGCACGATTTTTTTCGCGCTGAAGCGGCTTTCCTCTGCCGCGCCCAAAGCCTCCGCGCCATCGGCGGAAAGCGGGACTTCTTCTTTGCTGTCGCTTGCCATGATCCCCTGCTTTTATGAAAAGCGCCGCTTTCAAAGCGAAAGACCGCGCATAAACTCCTCAAAACCCTGCACATATCGTGCCACAGATTGAAGGTGCCTGTCAGTTCATTTTATCAGCAAAACAAAAGGCTTCCTAAATAATCAGTTTTTCTAAAATTGCAGAAAATCCGCCGGCTTTGCGCCGCGCGGCAAAAAATGCCCGCTTGGTTCTGCGCGGGACGGCGCTGCGCGTGGTGGTGCGGGGCAGCGGCGGGTGGGCGTTTATTTAAGACATTGATTTTATTAAATAAACAAAACTGGCACAGTTTCTGCAAAGTCTTCCGCAGGTTAAGACGTCTGTTCAGCACACCGATAAACATAAAAATGCGGACAGGCACAGCAAGTAAAGGTGGATGGCTATGGAGAACGTATCCTACATCGGACTATCACAACAGCTCTCGCTGCAGCAGCAGATGAATATCACGGCCAACAACCTGGCCAACATGAGCACGCCGGGCTACCGCGCGCAGCAAACGCTGTTCAGTGAATACATCACCCAGCCGCGCGGCGGCGATGTTATTCGTCAGTCAACCAACAGCGGCAGCTACCGCGATCTTTCTGTCGGCTCGCTCACGCAAACGCACAACCCCTTCGACGTCGCACTGCAAGGCCGCGGCTATTTTGTTCTGCAAACGCCGGGCGGCCTGCGCTACACCCGCGACGGCGGCTTCACGCTCGATGCCAACGGCCAGCTGGTCAATAAAAGCGGCTATGCCGTTATGAACGAAAACAACGAACCTATTCTTGTGCAGGCTGACGCCACGCAGATCCGCATCACCGAAGACGGCGAGATCACCAGCGAATTCGGCACCATCGGCCGCATCAAGGTTGCCACCGTCGAAAACGAACAGGCGATGACCCGCACGGGTGAAAACCTTTTTGACGCCGCCGGACAGGCCGAACAGCCGGTTGAAAATATACGCATCGTACAAGGCTTTACCGAGAATGCGAACGTCAACCCCGTTATTGAAATGAACCGCATGATCGAAATCCTGCGGTCGTACCAGTCCGCACAGCGCATGCTGCAAAACGACCACGAACGTATTCGCAGCGCCATCCAGAAATTGACCCAAGTTTAACGTCTGACCAAAGACAAGGAGAAACCACATGTCATTGACCCTTGATATCGGCGCCACCGGGATGCTCGCACAACAGCTGAACGTCGACGTGATTTCCAATAACATCGCGAACATGACCACCACGGGCTATAAACGCCAGCGCGCGGAATTTCAGGATCTGCTTTATCAGACCAAAGTGCGCCCGGGTGCGTCGTCTTCCGACCAGGGCACGACGGTTCCCGCAGGTATCCAGCAGGGTCTGGGTGTTAAAGCGGGTTCGGTCTACCGCATCAACGAACAGGGCGCGCTGCAAATGACAGGCAACCCCTTCGACGTCGCTATCAAGGGCGAAGGCTATTTCATGATCACCTTGCCGAGCGGCGAGACGGGATATACCCGTGATGGCTCCTTCCAGCTGGATCAGGATGGTCAGCTGGTGACCTCCGAAGGTTATGACGTGCAGCCCGGTATCACCATTCCGCCGGATGCGGTTGACGTGACCGTCAACGCGTCGGGCGAGGTGCTGGTCAAGCTGCAAAACCAGACGGCGCTGACCAACGTCGGCCAGATCCAGCTGGCGACCTTCGCCAACGATGCGGGCCTTGAAGCTATCGGTAACAACATCCTGATGGAAACCGAAGCGTCGGGCACCGCCGTCGTTAGCAACCCAGGCGAACCCGGATATGGCCAGCTGGAACAGGGCGCGCTTGAAACGTCGAACGTGAACATCGTGCAGGAAATCACCTCGCTCATTCAGGCGCAGCGCGCGTATGAAATGAACTCGAAAATCATCCAGACGGGCGATGAAATGCTGTCCACGATTTCGAACCTGAGATAACGGCGGCGCGTGCGGCTGCCCCGGGAAGGGCCGCCGCAGCGCTTGATGGGGAATAGTCATAAGGGTTGGGAGACCGGATATGAAACACACAGAAAACACTGCAAAAACGCTTGTCGCCGCCACCGCCGATACCGGCAAGAATATGTTCATGGCGCTGATCATGACGGTCATCGTGATCGGCAAGGCCTGGGCGGGCGATGTCGCCACGCCGCGCAGCGAAGTCATCGTTGCCGCCGATGTCATCACCGTGGGCGATGTCTTTGACGGCGCCGGCCGCTATGCGGGGCATGAACTGGCGCCGTCGCCGGCGCTGGGTTCGGAAATGGTGCTGTCGGCGCATGATCTGACGCGCATTTCCAACGCTTTCGGTTTCGGCTGGCGCTCGCAAAACGGCATGGAAAAAACGGTTATCCGCCGCGATGCGCAGGAAATCGACCGCTTCCAGATCGAAGCCGCGCTGCAGGCCAAACTGGCCGAAGCGCTGCCGGGCCAGCGTTTCGAAACGGTTTTCGACAGCCGCGGCAGTGTTTTCTACATTCCCCCGCAAGCGGTTGCCGCGCTTGAAATCGAAGATCTGCGCTATGACCTCGCGCGCGGGATGTTCCGTGCCACCCTGTCGGCGGCAGGCGTGCGCCGCGATGTCAGCGGGCAGCTGTATCTGCTGACGTCGCTGCCGGTTTTGAGCCAGCCCAAGCGTATGGGCGATATCATCACGGCATCCG
Organism: uncultured Micavibrio sp.; assembly: GCA_964551435.1. Lineage (GTDB taxonomy): Bacteria > Pseudomonadota > Alphaproteobacteria > Micavibrionales > UBA2020 > UBA2020. The sequence goes on along the minus strand of CAZKBS010000001.1, from coordinate 73,104 downwards.
ATATCACCCGCGTGGATGTGCGTGCCGCCGAGGTCTCCGCCAATACCGTGATTGACGAGGCGCAGCTGATCGGCCTCTCGCCGCGCCGTAACTTACCCGCCCTGCGCGCGGTTGCCGCAGGTGATATCGTCCAGCCCACGCTGGTCAAAAAAGGCGATATCGTGACCGTGACCCTGCAAAGCGGGCCTATCCATCTGACCACGCAGGCGCGCGCTCTGGAAAATGGCGCCTCCGGTGCGCTGGTCAAGGTTATGAATATGTCATCCCGTCAGGTGCTGGATGCTGTCGTGACGGGTATGCAGGCGGTTTCCGTCCGCGTTGCGGGCAGCTAAATCGCCGCAAAATGCCGGAAACCTGAAAACAGGCACGGCTCTTGCAAGGCTCTTGTCGGCACTACAAAAACAAAAAAAGTACAGGTTAATTAGGAGTAATTCCCATGAAAAAGGTTTCTAAACCCGCACGATCCCTCACGCTTGCGATGTCGCTGGCTTCGGTACTGATGCTCTCCGCCTGCGGCATTCCCGACCGTGTTTCCAATATCGGCAAAGCACCGGCCATGAGCGGCATCCAGACCGCACAGAACACCGCCAACAACCCCGAACTTATCAAGCTGCCAATGCCCAGCGAGCCTGCCGCCAATACCAACGCCAATTCCCTGTGGCAGCCCAGCCGCCAGACGTTTTTCAAGGACCAGCGCGCGCATAAAGTCGGCGATATCCTGACAGTCAACATCGATATCGCGGACGAAGCCGACTTGAAAAACAAAACCGAGCGCCAGCGCAACGGGACTGAAAAAACAGGTCTGCCCAATCTGGCCGGTTTCGAAGGGTATCTGGGTAAAGTCCTGCCGGGCGGGGTCGATCCCAGCAACCTCGTCGGCATGAACACGAATTCGACCAGCACGGGCGATGGTAAAATCAAGCGCGAGGAGGAAATCCGCCTCAAAATCGCCGCTATGATTACGCAGGTGCTGCCGAACGGCAATTTCATCATTCGCGGCCAGCAGGAAGTGCGCGTGAACTATGAATTGCGCGAACTGACGCTGGATGGTGTTATCCGCCCCGAAGATATCATCAACAACAACTCCATCTCGTATGAAAAAATCGCCGAAGCGCGCATTTCCTACGGGGGCCGTGGTCAGATTAGCGAAATCCAGCAGCCGCGCTACGGACAGCAATTCATCGATGCCGTCTTTCCTTTCTAACTCTGCCTTTACGGCTTTGTTCGAAAGGGCCCGCCGGATGGTATTTTCCTCCACGCCTTACGCTTGACCACCCTACTCTTAACCTGTACTAACCCAACTCCAAGGCTGGCATCCGGAAGAAATCCGCTGCCAGCCTTCTTTCTTATTTGTTGCGGGCGGTTGTCTGATATAATCACGGCAGAAAGGCTAACACCATGACCAAAAAAACGCGCCAGAGCGTGCGTGCGCTGCTGTTCAATCCGGCGGGTGAGTTTTTGTTGTTCAAATACAAAAACGATCCGAATATTCATCCTGTCGGCGGCCAGCCGCTCGCGGGTGATTACTGGGGCACAGTCGGCGGCGGTATCGACGAGGGCGAAGATATCATGGACGCCCTGCGCCGCGAAATTTTCGAAGAAACCGGACATACCGATATCACAACCGGTCCGCAGGTCTGGCACCGCAAGGTTGATTTGATGTTCTATGGCGACATTCTGCATATCGATGAAAAATATTTTGTGGTGCATACAGCGCGCAGCGATATTTCAACGGCGGGGCACACGCAGATCGAACGCAAATTCGTATCCGACATGCGCTGGTGGAAACCGGCCGATGCGGCGGTCACGCCGGATTTCATTTTTCCGGTCATCTTGCCAAAGCATATCGTGGATATTGCCGAAGGCCGCTACCCGCAAGATATTTTGCGTATCGACAGCTGATGCCGCTTTGCCGGCGCCGGATTAGGTGCCAAAAAATGTTTGTTTTCAAGCCTGCGCTGGCTGCGTCCGTCCGGCCTTGACTCGCGCATCCTGCGCCGTTATGGATAAGGCATCCATATTTTTAAATAAAAAACGCAAAGGCCCGTGACCGGATATGACCGGATTTGCCGAGATCAAGCGTGCGATTATCGCTGCGCTGACGCCTGACCTCTTGAGCGCACAGTACCGCGCCGGATTGAAACCCGGCGATCCGGTCGAAACGGGGCATTGCGCCGTGGCCTCCGAAGCTTTCTATTATATCGCAGGCGGCAAGGCGGCGGGCTTCATACCTGTTGTCTGCGGCTATACCGTCACGTCTGATGGCCGTATGCACTTCGGTGCCGACCGCGCAAAGGCGGAGTGCGACGCGGGGTCTCTTTTTGCGCGTGAGACGCACTGGTGGATACGCGGGCCCAAAGAGGGCAAACGCGGCGCAGGCGCTGTATTCGATGTGACGGCAGCGCAGTATGACTTTCCCTTCCCCTATCAAAACGGCCACAACACCGGTTTCATGCAGCCCCAACAAAAACCATCCAAACGTGCGCAAATTGTCATCGACCGCGTGACGGCGGCGTTGGGTGCGCAAACGCTGGCCAATTACCGCCGCGCGAATATCGCGGCGTTTCAAAAAAAACAAAAATCGCCCGCGCCGCGCCGCTGAACATCGCCCGATGCACGCGGTTTTTGTTCTGCGCCGCATCATGCCATAACCCCAAAAGAATATTAGTCCTATCGGTGCTTTAGCTTGGCGGCGAAAGTCTTTATAGTATTTTGCTATATGCACAAATTTATTCATTGATGTTTTACCGGAGCTTCTCCCCATGGCCAAGGCAGCACAAGCAATGACCCAGACTCCTTCTTCTCCTGTTTCTTCCTCTCCCGCGCCGGTGCCGCTGTTCGACGGTCAGCAATGGATTTGGGAAAAATTCTATCCGCAGGGCATTTCGTGGAAAGCGCCGCTGAATAAAAAACCGCTGTTCCATGTCATGGATCAGGCGGCGAAAACTTTTGCCGATAAACCCTTGTGCGATTTTCTGGGCCGCAGCTGGACCTATGCCGAAATGGGCGCGATGGTGGACCGCGTTGCCGCGGGCTTGCAAAAAATCGGTGTCGGCAAGGGGGTGAAGGTTGGACTTTTCCTGCCCAATACCCCGTATTCGATTATGTTCTACTACGGCGTTCTCAAGGCTGGCGGCACGGTGGTGAATTATAACCCGCTATATGTAGACCGCGAACTGGTCAACCAGATTGATGACAGCGACACCGACATCATGGTGACGGTCGATCTGAAAATGCTCTGCGATAAAATGAATCACGCGCTGCATTACTCCAAGCTGAAAAAAGTCATCATCTGCCCCTTTGGCGCGGCGCTGCCCTTCCCGAAAAACTTCCTGTTCCCGCTTGCCAAGCGCAAAGACATCGCCAAGATCGCCTGGGATGACCGCCGCATCGCCTATAGCGATATCATCAATAACGACGGCAAAGTCGACATGCCCGTCATCGACCCCGAAGAAGATGTCGCCGTGCTGCAATATACCGGCGGCACCACCGGCGTGCCCAAGGGCGCGATGCTGACCCATGCCAATCTCTATGCCAACATGGAACAGATTTTGAAATGGGTGAAAACCATTGAACCCGGCAAGGAAACGATTGTCGGCGTTTTGCCGCTGTTCCATGTTTTTGCGATGACGGTGGTCATGAACTGCTCCGTACAGGCGGGCACCAAGATTATTCTGCACCCGAAATTCGAGCTGGAAGAGGTGCTGAAAACAATCAAAAAGCACCGCCCGACGATGTTCCCTGCCGTGCCGGCGATTTTCAACGCCATCGCCAATTCGCCGGATGTCGGTAAATATGATTTTTCGTGCCTGAAGTTCTGCATCTCCGGCGGCGCCCCGCTGCCGATGGATGTCAAACGCCTGTTCGAAGAAAAAACCCATTCGCAGGCGCTGGCCGAAGGCTACGGCCTTACCGAAACGTCGCCGGGTGCCAGCTTTAACCCCGCGATTGGCAAGCGCAAAGCGGGCTCCGTCGGTATGCCGGTGCCGGGCACCGTGATTGAAATCATTTGCCGCGACACCGGCGCCGTTCTGCCCGTCGGCGAGAAGGGCGAGGTCTGCATCAGCGGTCCGCAGGTGATGAAGGGCTACTATAAAAAACCCGAAGCGACGGCGGAGGTCATTAAAAACGGCCGCCTGCATACCGGCGACGTCGGTTATCTGGATCACGAAGGATATCTGTTCCTTGTCGATCGCATCAAGGATTTGATTATCGTGCGCGGTTATAACGTCTATCCGCGCATCGTTGAAGAAGCCATCTATCTGCACAAAGACGTCGAGGAGTGCATCGTCGCGGGCGTACCCGACCCCGAACGCGGAGAAACCGTCTGGGCCTGGGTCAAACCCGCTGCAGGTGCGCAGGTGAGTGAAGAGATACTGCTTCAGTTCCTGCACGACAAGATTTCTCCCATCGAAATGCCGCGCAAAATCATTGTGCGGGACAAGCCGCTGCCGAAAACGGCGGTGGGCAAGCTTTCGCGCAAGGACCTTCTTGCCGAAGAAGGTATCGAGCGGAAATAAACCCGAACTACAGAGAACACGCCAACCTATAGACAACACGAAGGACGAAAACATGTCGAACGCCCTGCGTATGGATGCTGCCGCCAGCCTATCTGAACAAAGTCAGGATTTTCCCTGGGTCCGCAATTATGCCGAGGGTGTTTCTGCCGCGCTGGATGTGCCTGCGGTGCCGCTGTTCAGCTTGCTGGATGACAGTGCCGCCAAATGGCCTGCGCGTCCCGCACTGCGCACGCCGTCGGCTGTGTATGATTACGCATCGCTGGCCGCGCTTGCCAACCGCGCCGCGGCGGGGTTGCAGGCGCTCGGGGTGGGCAAGGGCATCAAGGTCGGGCTTTTCATGCCCAACAGCGCGGCGGGCGTGGTGATGTACTTCGCCATCCTCAAAGCGGGCGCGACGGTGGTGAATTATAACCCCGTCTACGTCGAGCGCGATTTGATGGCGCAGGTCGAAGACAGCGAAACCGATTTCATGGTGACGCTGGATATTCACGCGCTAAAAGACAAGGCGGCGGGCATCATGCAAAAAACCCGCCTTAAACGCCTTATTGTCTGCCCCGCCGCCGAAGACCTGCGCACCCCGACAATTACTGAAGAGGCCGCGGGCATCACCTGCTTTGCCAATCTTTTGCAGGTGGGTGACCGTCCGAAATCTGTCAGTATCGATGCCGACGAGGATATCGCGGTTTTGCAATATACCGGCGGCACCACCGGCGTGCCCAAGGGCGCGATGCTGACGCATAAAAACCTCTACGCCAACGCCCTTCAAATGAGCCATTGGTATCATACCGCCACCGAGGGCGAAGACAGCATGGTCGTCGTGCTGCCACTGTTTCATGTATTTGCGATGACGGTCGCAATGAATATGCCGCTGATGAAGGGCATGCAAATGCTGCTGCAACCGCAATTCGGCGTTGCCGAAGTGCTGGGACTTATGCGCGACCACCGTCCGGCTTATATGGCGGGCGTGCCGACGATGTATATCGCCCTTGCCAACGACAGCCGTGTGGCTGAGCATGATTTCAGCTGTTTTAAATTCTGCCTCTCCGGCGGCGCGCCGCTGCCGGCCGATGTCAAGCGCGTATTCGAAGAACGTACGCGCGTGCGCTTGATTGCCGAAGGTTACGGCCTTACCGAATTTTCGCCTGTCGCCACGTGCAACCCGCACAGCAAGAAAGCGCGCGCAGGCTCCATCGGCCTGCCCATTCCGGGAACGGTGGTGGAGATTGTCAGCCTCGAAGACGGAAAAACCGTATTGCCGCCCAAGGAAAAGGGCGAAGTGGTCGTCAGCGGTCCGCAAATGATGAAGGGCTATTACAAACGCGATACCGAAACCGCCGCCGTCATTAAAAACGGCCGCCTGCATACGGGCGATGTCGGGTATATGGATGCCGACGGTTTTGTGTATCTGGTCGACCGCGTCAAAGATCTCGTGCTGGTGGGCGGGTATAACGTTTATCCGCGGCATATCGAGGAGGTTATATACACGCATCCCGCCGTCGAGGAGTGTATCGTCGCAGGCGTGCCCGACAAACTGCGCGGCGAAGCGGTGCAGGCATGGGTGAAACTGCGCACGGGCGAATCTGTCAGCGTTGATACGCTGAAGGCCTTCCTCAAGGACAAGCTTTCGCCGACCGAAATGCCCAAGAAAATCGTGATCCGCGATTTGCCGCTGCCCAAAACGGCGGTCGGCAAACTGTCGAAAAAGGATTTGCTGGCCGAAGAAGGCATCGTGCGCGGCTGAGGAACCTTTCGCGACGCTACTGCGTTGACGTTCAGGTTCTTGTAAAAAGGGGATAAAAATGAAAAAGAACGCGATTCTTTATGTGGTTATTCTGGTGCTGTCGGTTGTCGTCGGCATGCTGACCTACGAGCGTATGCAAAAACCGCAAACCCCGATGGAGCGCATGCAGGCCACCATCGAGCGTACAGCGGATGACGTCAAGGACGCGGCAGAAGAAGCCGCCGAAGAGATCAAGGATGAAATCGACGACCATACGAAGTCGCGGTAAATTCTGCCCGCCGTATATGGCGGGGAACAAAAAAAGGGCGGCCCCGCAAGGCCGCCCTTTTTTTTGATGCTTCTGCGAAATTATCCGCGCAGCGTGCCGCCTGTCTGTGCCGTGACGGCTTCGACAATTTTCTGGCAGACGGCGGTGATTTCCTCGTCGGTCAGGGTTTTTTCGGCGGGCTGCAGGCTTACGGCGACGGCGACGGATTTTTTCCCCGGCTCGACACCCTTGCCCTGATACACGTCGAAAATTTCGGCATGGCTGATCAGTTTTTTCTCCGCCCCGCGAATGGCGCGCAGCAGCTTGTCGCCCTCGACGGTTTCATCAAGGATGAAGGCAAAATCACGGCCAACCGGCTGGAAGGGGGAGGGGCGCAGCAGTTCTTTTTGCGGGCCCTTTTTCTTCGGCTGGGGCAGGCTTGGCAGGAAAATCTCGAAACCGGCATAGGCCTCGTCGCGCTTCATGGCGGCCAGTACGGCGGGATGAATTTCCCCGAACCACGCCAGAACCGTGGGGCCGAGACGCAGCGCGCCCGAACGCCCCGGATGGTACCATTCCGGCGCATCCGTGGTGATTTGCAGGTTGGCGGTATTGACGCCGCAGGCCTCCAGCACGGCCAGTGCGTCGGCTTTTGCGTCATAGACATCCACGCTACGTGCGGGGCCCGACCAGTGACGGGGGCGTGCATCGCCGCTGCGAAGTCCGGTTGCGCTCAGGACTTGTCCTTCGGCTTCGACCGACCAATAGCAGTTGCCGATTTCGAACAGCGCGGCGCTGCCGATGCCGCGGTCCGCATTGCGGCCGGCGGCGGCAATCAGGTTCGGCAGGATAGACGGGCGCATGACCGACAAATCAACGCTGATGGGGTTGGTCAAGGTCAGGGCCGCTTTGTTCTGGCGGCGGTTGGCGCCGAAGAGGTCGGCGGAAGCTTCGTCAAGAAATGACCATGTAATCGTCTCGCAAAGGCCTCGCGTTGCCAGTACGCGGCGCGCTACCGTGCCGCGCTTTGCCAGCGGCGACAGCGGTTCGATTTTTTCATCTGCGCCAGGGCGCACGGTGGTTGCGGGGATATTGTCGTAGCCTTCGATACGCAGAATCTCCTCGACGATATCAGCGGCGCCTTCGACATCGCTGCGCCAGCTGGGCGTTTTGATGTTCCAGACTTTGCCGGCATCCGCCACCTCGAAGCCGAGGGCGGCGAGGATGGCCTTCTGCCGGCTCTCCGGCAGATCCATACCGCCCAGCAGTTTAAGGCGTTCGGGGGCATAGGCAATCACGCGGCGCGCATCCGGGGCGCTGCCGGCCACCGCGATATCGCTGATCTCGCCGCCGCAGATATCCAAAATCATTTGCGTGGCAATCGCCGCGCCGTCATGGGCGAAGGCGGGATCGATACCGCGTTCAAAACGATATCGCGCATCGCTGTCGATTTGCAGTTTTTGTCCGGTCATGGCGGTGCGGGTGGTATCAAACAACGCAACTTCCAGATACACGTTCACGGTCGCTTCGGTGACCGACGACGGGACACCGCCGATGATGCCGCCAAGGCCCAGAACGCCGCTGTCGTCGCAAACGGCGGTCATGCCGTCTTCGAGGGTATAGGTTTTATCGTTCAGCGCCGTCAGCGTTTCGCCGGATTTTGCGGCGCGGACGTGAATATTGCCCTTCAGCTTGTCCGCATCGAATACGTGCAGCGGGCGGTTCATGGCGATGGTCAGGTAATTGGTGATATCGACCAGCGCTGAAATCGGATTTTGACCGATGGACTTCAGACGTTTTTGCAGCCATTCCGGCGACGGGCCGTTTTTCACGCCGCGGATATAACGCCCGATGAACAGCGGGCAGGCTTTGGTATCGGCAATGGATACTTTGACGGGGCTTTCGAACGTCGGCGTCAGTTTGGGCAGCGCCAGCGGGCGCAGGGTGCCAAGACCTGCGGCGGCAAGGTCACGCGCGATGCCGTAAATCCCTGCGCAATCGCCGCGGTTCGGCGTCAGGTTGATTTCAATCACAGGGTCGTCAAGGCCCAGCGCGGCGGCAGCATCGCTGCCGGCCACGGCGGTTTCGGGCAGCTCGATGATGCCGTTATGTTCTTCGGATAGCAGCAGTTCACGCTCCGAACACATCATGCCGTTCGATTCCTGCCCGCGGATCATGCCTTTTTTCAGCGTCAGGCCGCTGCCGGGGATATAGCTGCCGACAGGGGCGAAAACGCCTTTTAGGCCCACGCGCGCATTGGGCGCGCCGCAGACGACGTTCAGCTTTTCCTTGCCGGTGTCGACCACAAGACATTGCAGCTTGTCGGCATCGGGGTGTTTGGCGGCGGAGACGACATGCCCGACGACAAAGCCTTTCAGCGTTTCGGCGGGGTTATCGATGCCTTCGACTTCAAGGCCGATGGCGGTCAGCTTGTCGGTGATTTCCGACAGCGTCGCGGGCGTATCAAGAAAATCTTTGAGCCAGGAGAGCGTGAATTTCATGTGTGTGAACTCTTGTCGTCTGTTCTGTGTTCTTAGCCAAGCGCCTTGTTGGGCTGTTCCAGCGGGCCGAAGCCGTAATGTTTGAGCCAGCGCAGATCGGATTCGAAAAAGGTGCGCAGGTCGGGAATGCCGTATTTCAGCATCGCTACGCGTTCGATCCCCATGCCGAAGGCAAAGCCCTGATATTCATCGGGGTCAATGCCGCAGTTTTTCAGCACATTCGGGTGCACCATGCCGCAGCCGAGAATTTCCAGCCAGCTGGAACCGGCGCCGATTTTCAGCTCGCCCTTGTCGCGGCTGCAGCCGATATCCATTTCGGCCGACGGCTCGGTGAAGGGGAAGAAACTCGGACGGAAACGCGTCGGCAGGTCGTCGACCTCGAAAAAGCGTTTGCAGAATTCGATCAGGCAGCCCTTCAGGTGGCCCATATGCGCCGCCTTGTCGATAAGAAGGCCTTCCATCTGGTGGAACATCGGCGTGTGGGTCATATCGTAGTCGGAGCGGAAGGTGCGGCCCGGAATAATCACGCGAATGGGCGGTTTTTGGGTTTGCATCACATGTACCTGCACGGTCGATGTATGCGTACGCAACAGACGCTTTGCCGCATCGCCTGTCTTGCCGGCGACATCGGGCAGATAGAAAGTATCGTGCATCTGGCGCGCGGGGTGTTCGGGCGGGAAGTTGAGCGCGGTGAAGTTGTGGAAATCGTCTTCAATTTCCGGCCCCTCCGCAACGCTGAAACCCATATCCGCGAAGATGGTGATCATCTCCTCGATGGTTTGGCTGATGGGATGGATGCTGCCTTTGCTTTCGGGGCGGGGCGTCAGGGTAACATCGATTTTTTCAGCCGCAAGCCGCGCATTCAGCGCAGCGGCCTTGAGGATGCTGGCGCGCGCGTCAATTTCCGCGCTGATTTCGTCTTTCAGGCGGTTGAGGGCCTGCCCCATTTCCTTACGCTCGTCCGGCGAGAGGGTGCCAAGAGTCTTCATGAGGTCAGTCACGCGGCCTTTTTTACCAAGCGCGGTCACGCGGACTTCTTCAAGGGATTGGATATCGTTCGCGGCCTTGACCGTTTCGACAATTTCCTTTTTCAGGGCTTCCAGATTGCTCATATCCATGTACTTTCGGTTGCGTCAATTTTCTCAGGGTTCGGAGCCGGGGGCCAGCGTGACCTCGATGCCGTCGATATCATCGTTCATGATAATCTGGCAGCAGAGGCGGGAATCTTCGGTCACTTCGAAGGCTTCATCGAGCATATAAATCTCGTCCTCGCTCGCGGGGGGGATTTTGTCTTGCCATTGTTTGGCGACATAGACGTGGCAAGTGCCACAGGCAAGCGCGCCGCCACATTCGGCCTTGATGCCAAGCCGCGCATCGTTCATGCCGTAATCACGGATGATTTCCATCACGCGCCAGCCTTCGATGGCGTCCAGTTCATGGCGGGTGCCTTCGCGGTCGTTGACGATGATTTTCACCGTTTGTCTCCTTGCGCCGCCGCAACATCCAGCTTCAGCATCTCGCGCAGCGCGAAAACGCCGGCGGCGTTGAAAAAGGCCAGAAATATAAAAGTCAGCGCGCAAAGAATGAGCTGAAGGCCAAATATCTGCAGCATCGGCGCCTCGCGCTGCGCCGCATCCAGAAGCGCCTGCGCGACGGGGCCGCTGACCAAGCTGACCGGAAAGAAAACAATCATCATCATCGCAAAAATGCGCAGCGATACCATGACGCCATTGACGCGGTAAATGTAGCTGCGAATGGAATAGCCAATCGCGCCCAGAATATGCACCAGCGAAAATCGCAGAGCCCAAAAGGCCGCGCCCAGCATCAGATAGCCCACAGCCGTCAGGCCAGTGCTGCCGCCCTGCTGCATTTGTTCGCCCCAATAGGCGACGAAAGTGGTAAACCCAAGACTGGCGAGGCTGGTCAGAAGCCACAAAATCATCGATGCCTCGAACGCGCGGCGGCGTTCATCGCCGCTGACGGCGGAATTTTGTCCGCCACGCTCCCCGAATACCAGAAGGCGTGTTTGCAGAAACATGAACCACGCCGCCAGAGCTGAGGTCGGCAAGGTCGCAAGCACGTTTGTGGTCAGGGTCTTGTTCTCGATGCCGTAGGCTTTGAAAAGTGTAATCAGCGCGGTGAGCCCGACGGGAACCAGCGCGATCGATGACAAATAGCGCCACTCGGCAAAAACCGAGCGGATGCCCTGCAGGGCGCAGCCAAGGATGTCAAAACGCTGATTATTCATATTCTGGTTGTCTGTCTTGCCGCGAAAGTTGCGGCATATTACACCACCGGAATCACTTAACGCCAAGTTTTTCCTGCAAATTCGAGCTTGAAGTCGTGTATTCAAACCGCAGCTTGCGCTCCGGATGGACATAACGGAAAGCCTGCTGCGCCATCAGCGCCCCTTCGTGGAAGCCCGAGAGGATGAGCTTCAGCTTGCCCGGGTACCAGTTGATGTCGCCAATCGAGAAAATACCGCTGACGCTGGTTTCGAATTTTTCGGTATCGACGGGGATGAGGCCGTCTTTGAGCACGATGCCCAGCTTTTCGCACAGCGCCCCCACGGGACCCAGTTTCATGGTCAAACCATAAAATGCCAGCAGCGTGTCGCAGGGCAGGCTGCCCACCGATTTATCGGCATAGGTGAGGGCGAGGCTGTCGATTTTACCGTCCGTGCCGTTCAGACCCGTCAGGTTTGCAATCACCAGCTTCATGTTGCCGTTCGCGACCAGTTCGCGCATTTTGGCGACGCTGTGGGGCGCGGCGCGGAAATCGTCGCGGCGGTGCAGAAGCGTGACGGAGGCTGCAATCGGCTGCAAATTCAGCGTCCAGTCGAGTGCGGAATCGCCGCCGCCTGCAATCACCAGATGCTTTCCCTGAAACTGTTCGCGTTTGCGCACGGCATAAAAAACCGACGTGCCTTCGAAATGTTCGATACCGGCAATCGGCGGTTTTTTGGGCGTAAAGCTGCCGCCGCCCGCGGCGATAATCACAACTTTGCCTTCGATGACGGTATCGGCGTCGGTGGTGACGCGCCAGCCGGTATCGGTTTTTTCAATCTGCGTCGCCATCTGGCCGAGGTGAAAGGTCGGGCCAAACGGTTTGATTTGTTCCATCAACTGGTCGGTCAGCTGCTGGCCGGTGACGATGGGCAGCGCGGGAATGTCATAGATAGGTTTTTCGGGATACAGCTCCGCACACTGGCCGCCCGGGCGGTCGAGGATGTCAATAAGATGCGCCTTGATGTCGAGCAGTCCCAGCTCGAACACCGCGAAAAGGCCGACAGGGCCTGCGCCGATGATAATGGCGTCTGTGTGATGCGTCGTTTCCATGCCCCTGAAATAAGAGAAAATCTTATGAAATTCAAGGGTTCTTCGTCATCTTATCGATGTAGGTAAGGTCAGAATTTTTGTTGCGGCGGCGCAGGGCGCGGCGAAAGATTCTGCTGCGGCGACAGCAGGGCTTTCAAATCCCCGTCGGGCGGCATGGACAGCAGCTTGCCCACGCGGTCTTCACGTATCAACCCGCCCGCAACCGCCAGCGAAAAATACTGGCGAATGCCGTCCAGATAGGGGCCAGCCTCGATCAGCACCACGGGCGCCCCGTTGTCGTAGATGGCTTTTTCAAGTCCCTGTAGCGCCTCGCGCAGCGCGCCGGGGCCGCCCGGCATGACCAGACTGGCTACAGGGCTGCCATGCGACGAGAGCAGCGCGAAGCGTTCCTGTTCGGTTTTGACCTGTATCAGGGTGGCGCCTGTGATTTGTTCTTCGTGCGCGTATTTTTCCAGCACCACGGCGGTGACGTGGCTGCCTGCCGCGGCGGCGGCTTTGGCGACGGCACCCATCACGCCCTGCGTGCCGGCGCCGTAAATCAAATCAAACCCCAGCTGGCCGAGCGTGGTGCCAAGTTTTTCCGCCGCCGCCATGATGGCGGGATCTTTGGGCGTGGAAGAGCCGGCAAACAGCGCGACGACAGGGCGTGACATGCAAAATATCCTTTAAAAATAGGCGTATTTATTAATATGGCGGCATCATCATCTGGTGCGGGTTGTCGAAAAGGCAGCGGCTCCAGAACCGGCCGAGTTTGCCGAATTCCCCGCGCTCTTCATGCGGCGGCGGCACGCGGCCTTCGCAGATTTTTTGCAAATGGTTTTTGCCGATGAAGGCAAGCACCGAGGTGATTTCCCAGCGGTGGCCGAGCTTTTCTTTTTTGTTGTCGAACGTCAGGCTTTGAATTTCGAAAAGATTGTCTTTGCGCACGCGCACGGCGCTGAGGCTGGTTTCATATACGCGCCCGTCGCTGCGGATGCTGACCTGCAAACTGATGCTGTTGCCATCCTTGCTTTTTTGCAGGCTATAGCTCGCGCGGCGGGTGCCGTCGCTGCTGGTCACGCCGCGCGATGTGTTGAAATCCAGCGTGCTGGAGCGGGCTTGCGATGTGCTGTCCGGCGCGGGGCAGAGCATTTCCTGCAGCTCGTGCAAAAAGAACTGGTTGGGGTGGCGGCCGTAGTAGGAAAAAAGGTCTGAAAGCGGATCCGTCATGGCGTCTGTTCCTGCGCGTGAAATGTGCATTATTCATATCATAAGGGATGCCCCGAGCCTAAAGGCAGGGCTGGCTTTTGTCAATATGGTTATGTAAACAACTTCATGGCTTTGCGCGGGCGACGCCTTGCAATAAACTGCGGGGATTGGCACAACAGGTATCCACTTCAAAACGCCCGCGGAAGGCATGACCAAATTCCATCTGCATCTGATTTCGGATTCGACCGGCGGCACGCTGAACAGCGTGGTGAAGGCCTGCCTTGCCCAGTTTGAAGGCGTGGAAACCGAACAGCATTTCTGGCCGCTGATCCGCGCGCAGCGCCAGCTGCCCGCCGTGCTGGAGGGCATCCGGCAAAATCCGGGGCTGGTGCTCTATACGCTGGTGGACGAAGGGCTCGCCAAGACGCTTGAAAAACATTGTCAGGCACTGGGCGTGCGCACGCTGTCGATCCTGCATCCGGTGCTGGATTTGATGAGCGTTTCTTTCGGCATGCAAAGCCGCGCGGAGCCGGGGCTGCAACACCAGCTTAACGAGGAATATTTCGCGCGCATGGATGCCGTCGATTATGCGCTGCATCACGATGACGGGCAGAAAAGCGACCGTGACCTCGGTAAGGCCGATGTCATTCTGGTCGGTGTGTCGCGCACATCGAAAACGCCGACTTGCATTTATCTGGCCAACCGCGGCGTCAAGGCGGCGAACGTGCCTTATGTGCCGGGTGTGCCGTTCCCTGAACGCGTGCTGAATTTGAAAACCCCGCTGTTCGTCGCGCTGACGGCATCGCCCGACAGGCTCATCGATATCCGCCGCAACCGTCTGAAACAGCTGGGCGAGCGGCGCGAAACCGATTATCTGGAGCCCGCGCATGTCGAGGCCGAAGTAGCCGAGGCGCGCAAATTTTATAACCGCATGGGCTGGCCGGTGATTGACGTCACCCGCCGTTCGGTCGAGGAAACGGCAGCCGAAATACTCTCGCTGCTCGACCTTCACCGTGAAAGCCTTGCCGGCCGTAACGACGGCAAACAACAAGAAAAGGAAACCCAATGCCAGAAGCGAAACTGAAACAGGCCTGCGTCATGGGCTGGCCGATAGAACATTCGCTCTCCCCCCGTATCATGGGGTACTGGATTGCGCGTCACGGCGTCAACGCGACGTATAACGCCATGCCGGTCACGCTGGACCAGCTCAAAGACGCGATGCAAATGCTCATTGATAACGACTATGCCGGCTGCAATCTGACCATCCCCCTCAAAGAAGAGGCGATGGCGCTGATGGACAGCCATGATGATAGCGCGCTGGTTTCCGGCGCCATCAATACTGTCGTGGTCAAAGACGGCAAACTCAAAGGCTATAACAGCGACGGATTTGGCTTCATGGAAAGCCTCAAGGCGCAATTCCCCGAATGGCGCGGCGACAAAGTCGTCGTTGTGGGCACTGGCGGCGCCGCGCGCGGCGTCATCTCCGCCCTGAAAGATGCGGGCGCCAAACACTTCGCGCTCGTCAACCGCACGCCGGAGCGCGCGGAGAAAATCGTCAGCGGCCTTGAACTCAACGCAGAAGTTTATAAATGGGAAGACCGCCAGCAGGCGCTCACGGGCGCGACGATGCTGGTAAACGGCTCTTCGCTCGGCATGATCGGCCAGCCGCCGCTGGAGCTGGATCTCTCGACGCTGCCGGTCGATGCGGCGGTATGTGACCTTGTTTATCGCCCGCTGATGACGCCGCTGTTGATGTCGGCGCGCGCGCGCGGCAATCCGACGGTCGAGGGGCTGGGCATGCTGCTCAATCAGGCGCGCCTTGGGTTCCGCGAATGGTTCGGACAAGACCCCGAGGTCACGCTGGAGCTTTATGAAGATATGCGAAAGGCCGCGGCATGATTGTCCTCGGCGTCACAGGTTCCATCGGCATGGGCAAATCGACGGTGTCGAATATGCTCAAGGATATGGGCATTCCCGTGCATGACGCCGATGCGACGGTGCATAAATTGCTGGCCGCTGGCGGCGCGGGCGTAGGCCCCGTTGGGAAGCTGTTCCCCGAAAGCGTGCTGCAGGATGCGCAGGGGCGGGATTTTATCGACCGCAAAACGCTGGGCCAGATTGTATTTGGCGATGCGGCGAAGAAAAAAGCGCTGGAGCAGATCTTGCACCCGATGGTGCAACAGGACAGCACCGCCTTCCGCGCGGAGATGGAACAAAAAGGCCATAAACTCGTCGTTTTCGATATCCCCCTGCTTTTCGAAACAGGCGGGGAGAAGCGGGTGGATGCCGTGCTGGTCGTGACCGCCCCTGCCGATGTGCAAAAAGCGCGCGTGATGGCGCGCCCCGGCATGACAGAAGAGCGCTTCGCGCATGTCCTTGCGCAGCAGATACCGGATGCCGAAAAACGTGCCCGTGCCGATTATATCGTGACAACGGATATCAGTCTGGACGATACGCGCGAACAGTTGAAAAAAATCGTGGATACGATTGTGCCGCCGCAAAAGCCGCGCGCCGCTCCCCCGACGAACGGGAGGCATTAACCATGGCCGATATCCGCGAAATCGTATTCGATACCGAAACCACCGGCTTCGAGCCGTCGGAAGGCCACCGACTGATTGAAATCGGCTGCGTCGAGCTTTTGAACCACCTGCCGACGGGCAATCATTTTCACGTGTATCTGAACCCGCAGCGCGATGTACCGTTGGATGCCGTGCGTATTCACGGTCTGACAACGGAATTTCTGCAAGACAAGCCGCTGTTCACGGAAAAGGTCGGCGACTTTCTTGATTTCATCGGTGATGCGACGCTGGTTATTCACAACGCCGAATTCGATATGAAATTCATCAACGCGGAATTGAAGATGGCGGGCTTTCCCAAGCCGCTGCCCATGACGCGCGTGGTGGATACGTTGTTGATGGCGCGAAAAAAATTCCCGGGTCAGCCCGCCAACCTCGATGCGCTGTGCCGCCGCTTTAAAATTGATAATACGGAGCGCAAACTGCACGGCGCGCTTCTTGATGCGCAGCTGCTGGCAGAGGTGTATCTGGAACTTCTTGGCGGCCGCCAGCATGGCCTTGGTCTTACGGCGGAGGCTGCCGCAACGTCGGCGCAGCTGAACGCCAGCATCAAACGTCAGGACCGTCCGCAGCGCAGCTTTCCGCCCACGGAGGCCGAAATCGCCACCCACGAAAAATTCATCGAAAAGGTGAAAGACAACCTTTGGTCCGCCGCAAAAAAAGCGGAAGGCTAGGGGTCTTTCTCTCACAAAAAAGCCGCCCGTTGACGGGCGGCTTTTTATTTGTATCCGGCATAGATTAGTTTGCGGCGGATTTTTTGTCTTTTTCAGCCTGCAGGCGTTTGACTTCGTTGACGTAGATGGTCTCGAAGCTGATCGGCGTCAGGTACAGCGGCGGGTAGCCGCCCTTCGATGTCATGCTGGCCACGATTTCGCGCACGAAGGGGAACAGCAGTTTGGGCACTTCAACCATGACCACGGGCTGGTGGTTTTCTTTGGGGATGTTTTTGAGGATCGCAAGCGCGCCATAGGCGAGGTCGATGATAAAGCAGACCTTACCGTCGTCTTTTTTCTTCGCTTCGATGCGGAAATGCACGTTGCATTCATAAGCATCTTCACGCACCTGCTGGTGACGCAGCGAGATTTGCACATTCGTATCGGGTTGCGGCCAGCCGCTCACCAGGCTTTCGGGCGCGTTCGGGTTTTCGAACGACAGGTCCTTGATGTATTGCGCGACGATCTGAATGCCGGGGGCGGCGTCGTTCGCTTGCGGGGCTTGCGGTGTGTTGGTCATGCTGTGAATCCTTGTAAGGGCGTCATCATCGCGGCGAGCGGCGCCGCATGTCGATTTATTAAAATATATGTTTCAGGGTTAGCACCCTGCCGCTATGGGCGCAAGCGCGAATCCCTTTACATAAGGTCATTGGTTGCCGTTTTGCGGCGGTAAGCTTTGTGGCGGTTCGGTCGGGCGGCGGGCGGGATCGATTTCGGTATATTCCGCTTCGATAATGGTGGTTTCCTGCGTCATGCCCCCGTGGCGGGTTTTCTGGTTGAAACGGGCATGACGGCGGATGAAGCCGTCGGGATTTTTTTGCAGGCGCTGGAAAAACAGGCGCCGCAGCTGCGGCGCCAGCAAGCCGAACGCCATAAAATCGCTGATAAAGCCGGGAAAAATCAGCAAAAGCCCCGCCAGGAGCAGGCAAACCGCGTCAAACATGCCCTCGACCACGAAAAGATCGTCGTCGGCTGTTTGCACCCGCGACCACACGCCGCCCTGTCCGCGCAACACGTAGGTGCCCAAAACCGCCGCGCCGATAAGCCACAGCAGCGACCAGCCAAGACCAATTTTGCCGCCAATGGCGATAAAGCCGATGATTTCGATGAGCGGCAGCAGCAGGAAAAGTTTAAAAAAGATATTCATTTCAGCGCTTTGTTTTTGTTATGACGGTGACAGGGCTTGCGCATCGCGCGGGGCCGGACTATGTCTAAACCGGTGGATTTCTAGCCTCTGACGCTGGATAGCCGTATTCTTATAATATAGACTGCACCCATGCAAGCCCCGCGGGCCTGCCGCCGGAAACCTCGACCAGACAGGACATTGCCGACGTGTATATCGACATTCTTATTTTCGCGCTGATTGCGGCCTTTTTGATTTACCGCCTGAATGCCGTTCTGGGCACCCGCCACGGCGGAGAGCGTGAACGCCGCAACCCCTATGACCCTGCCGCGCAGCCTGAATCGCCGGTGGAGCGTGAAGGCATTACGCTGGATGCCCGCCCGATGCAAGATAACGTGGTCGCCCTCGCGGGCGCGGAGGGGCATATCGACGTCGGCGCCAATACGGATGGCCGTATCGAAACGGGCCTGCGCGAAATTGCCGCGGCTGACGGATATTTCGAAATCAACAGCTTCATGCAGGGCGCGCGCGCGGCATTTGAAATGATTGTGATGGCCTATAGCCGCGGCGATCTGGATACGCTGCGTCCACTGCTCAGCCCCAAATTGTTTGCCGATTTCGCTGCGGGCGTCAAAAACCGCGAAGCACTGGGACAGACGCACGAGCTGACCATCCACCGCATCAAATCCGCCCGCATTGTCGAAGCGCATCTGGGCGGCACCATGGCCTATGTGACGGTTGATTTCGATGTGGAGGAAACCTCGGTCACCCGTGATGCCAGCGGTAACGTGATTGATGGCAACCCAGATCGCGTTTTCAGCGTCGAGGATATCTGGACCTTCACCCGCGATACCCGCGCGTCCGATCCGAACTGGACGCTCATCGAAACCCGCGCCGCCGAAAAATAATCCATGCCGTATCAACCGCGCCGCTGTTTCTGGGCCGCGCCGATGCTGGCGCTGTTGATGCTTGCCGCTTGCGAGGGTGAAAAAAAACCGGCCGAATTGCCGCCGCCCGAAGACGGTTTTTATCTGCGCGCGACAAGCTTTGACGCGCTACCCGGTTTTGCTGACGACGATCATGCGGCCGCTTTGGCGGCGCTGCGCATATCCTGCGCCCGCATCGAAAAAAGGCCTGCCGATGCGCCGTTTTTCGCACTGATGGATTACGCGGGACGCATGTCGGATTGGCAAGCCGTATGCCAGACCCTGCCTGAGGCGCCCGAAGATGCCCGCGCGTTTTTTGAAAGCCAGTTCACTCCTTACGAAATATGGGCCGATCCGCGCCATCCGCAAACCCGCGAAGGTCTGTTCACGGGATATTACGAACCGCAGCTGCGCGAAGCGGCAGCGGAGGATGAAAACGCCGTGCCGCTTTACGGCAGGCCGGATGACATGATTACCGTCAACCTCGGCGATTTCCGTCCCGAATGGAAAGGCGAGAGCATCACAGGCCGCGTCAAGGGCGCGCAGCTGGTGCCCTATCTGACGCGCGCGGAAATCGAAGCGGGCGCGCTGACAGGGCGCGCGGAAATTCTGGCGAAAGTCGATAGCGCGATTGACGCGTTTTTCCTGCATATTCAGGGCTCCGGTCAGGTTGTGCGACAGGACGGCAGCATCGAGCGTATCGGCTATGCCGCGCAGAACGGGCATAAATATGTGGCCATTGGACGCGAGCTGATTGCGCGCGGCATCATGACCAAAGAAAACGTATCCATGCAATCGATACGCAGCTGGCTGGAGCAAAACCCCGCCGAGGCGCAGGATTTGATGAACCAGAACCCGTCTTATATTTTCTTCCAGCGTCTGGGTGCCGAGGGCCCGCTGGGGGCGGAGGGGGTGGTGCTGACGCCGCGTCGCAGCCTTGCGGTTGACCGCCGCCGTATCCCCTATGGCGCACCTGTATTTATCGATGCCGAAGCGCCGCAGGAACCTGCCGCCGATGCCGCTGCGCAAACCGCGCCGCCGCCGCGCATCACGCAGCTGATGATTGCGCAGGATACGGGCGGCGCCATCCGCGGCGCCGTGCGGGGTGATTTTTTCTGGGGCGCGGGCGATGATGCCGCGCATCAGGCGGGGCTGATGAAAAGCCGCGGTTATGCCTGGCTGTTGCTGCCGCGCGGCGTGGCGCTGCCCGAAGCCGTCCGCTGGCGCGCTGACATGCCGCCGCCTGCCGATACAGACAACAAAAAAACGACGTCTGATAGCGCAAGGAAATAGGGGCATGGCACAGGCTGACATCACCTCCCCCTTTGGCACCTATGCGCTGCGCGGCTGGCGTCAAAAGGCGCTGCGCATGGCGCAGGCGATGCCCGCAAACTGGTGGGGTCGCCGCGCTGCACTTGTCATGCGCAAGACCGTCTTGAAGGGCGGGCCGGATATTATTGACGCGGAAGTCGAAGGGCTGCGTTTCCGCTTTTACATGCGCGATAACGTATCCGAGCGTAAATATCTTTTTTTGCCGCAATTTTTTGACACGCAAGAACGTGCCCTGCTGCGTGAAGTTTTGCAGGGGGGCGGCGTTTTCGTGGATATTGGCGCGAATGCGGGTATCTATTCGCTGTGCGGCGCGTCTGCCGTAGGTGACGGGGGGCGCGTTGTCAGTATCGAGCCGAACCTCGCCGTTGCGGCGCGTTTGCGGTTTAATCTGTCACTGAACGGGTTCGAGGGGCGCACCCATATCGAGCAGGCGGGCGTATCCGATAGTGCCGGGCATTTCGATTTGGTGCTGGACGAAAGCAATCTTGGCGGCGCCAGCCTTGCGCTCCACCGTTCCGAAAAATCTATCCAGGTACGCTGCGATCTTTTGCAAAACATTTTGGCCGCGCAGGGCATTACGCGTATTGACGCGCTTAAAATCGATATCGAAGGCGCGGAAGACCGCGCGCTTATCCCCTTCCTGCGGCATGCGCCTGCATCGCTGCATCCGCGCCTTATCGTCATTGAAAATTCGCAAAAAGACTGGCAGCAGGATTTGCCAGCTGCTTTCGCGGCTGCGGGTTATACGCTGCAGACCACGACACGCATGAATCTGATTTACATGAAAAAATAGATATCAGCTGATTTTCTGCGGCGCGGACAGGTTGTCGATTTGCGCCTCGATATCTTCCAGTGTGGGCGGCTGGGTTTGTGCGCCCATGGCCAGGCACGACAGGCTGGCGCCGATGCTGGCGCGGTGCAGGGCTTGCAGCCACGTCATATTTTTTTGCAAACATGCTGCAAATACGCCGCAGAAGGTATCGCCTGCGCCGGTGGTGTCGATGGCGTCGACGCGCAGGGCTTCCACTGTATAAAGCGCGCCTTCGCGCGCGGCGACGGAGCCTTTGGCCTCCAGCGTCACGATGCAGGTCATTTTGCCCTTGTCCGCAACCAGCGCGGCAATTTTATGCGGGTCGGTTTCGCTGCTGCCGAAGCCTTGCGCCAGTTGCAGCGCTTCGATTTCGTTGACGATGAGATAATCGATATGCATGAGGGCATCTTCCGGCAGGTGCGCGGCGGGAGATGCATTCAAAATCGTGGTTGCGCCCAGTTTCTGCGCGCGTGCCAGTACGCTCAGTGTTTCTGCGGGGGGGACTTCCATTTGGGCAAGGATGATGTTCTTTTCGCCCAGCACCTCGTCGGGCACCTGATCGGCGGTGGCATCCAGATTGGCGCCGGGGGCGACCATGACAATATTTGCGCCCTGTGCATCGACCGCAATGGTCGCGCAGCCCGTCGGGCGTTCCGACACGCCGATACCCGCGGCCCAGATGCCGTGATTTTTGAGGTTGTTGATGCTGCGGCGGCCAAAGGAATCATCCCCGACCTTGCCGACGAAGGCGACTTTGGCGCCGGCCTGCGCGGCGGCGACGGCCTGATTGGAGCCTTTGCCGCCCGCGCGGCTCATGTAATCGGCGCTGCACAGCACGGTTTCGCCGGGCTGCGGGAAATGGCCAACGGGCATGACGATATCGACGTTCAATGAACCGAAAACAATAATCATTCTCAATAACTCCCGCGGGCCGGACGGCCCTGAAATATCCTCCATGCCAGCTTATGCCTAAGTGCCCGTGCGGTCTATACAAATTCCGTTTATCATGGGGCTTGCCGGTTGGACGGCGGTGCTGTGCGGCGTCCGGTGATAAACGAGACTTATGAATGTAAACAGGTACTAAACAAGTCCCTTATGTAATTATATTGCATGCGGCGGGTGTGACGTGTACATCTATGGAAGCCTGAAAACGTAAAAACAACAAGGCAGGGCCGCCATGACGCTCACGAAACTTCCGGACCTTAAAAACCGCCCCCGCACGACCGCGCTGGAATTCTATAACAGCTTTTTCCAGCACCGTCTCGACGACCTGCACAAGGAAGGCCGTTACCGCGTGTTTGCGGATCTGGAACGTCAGGTCGGCCGCTTCCCCAAGGCCATCTACCGCGACGAAGCGGGCGGCGAGCGTGAAATCACCATCTGGTGCAGCAACGATTATCTGGGCATGGGGCAACATCCCGATGTTATCGCCGCCATGTGCGACGCCGCGAAAACGGCCGGCGCCGGTGCGGGCGGTACGCGCAATATTTCCGGCAACACGCATTACCACGTTTTGCTGGAAAGCGAGCTTGCCGATCTGCATGGCAAGGAAGCGGGGCTTCTGTTTACCTCCGGTTATATTTCGAACGAGGCGGCGCTGTCGACCATCGCCAAGCTTTTGCCGGATTGCGTGATTTTCTCCGACGCGCTCAACCATGCGTCGATGATTCAGGGCATCCGCGGCGCGGGCTGTGAAAAATACATTTTCCGCCACAACGATCTTGCGCACCTTGAACAGCTGTTGCAATCGGTGGAGCGTTGCCGCCCGAAAATCATCGCCTTTGAATCCGTCTATTCGATGGATGGCGATATCGCCCCTATCGGTGCGATTTGCGATCTGGCTGAAAAATACGGCGCGCTGACGTATCTTGACGAAGTGCATGCCGTCGGCATGTACGGCGATCGCGGTGCGGGCGTGGCGGAGCGTGACGGCGTCATGTCGCGCGTGGATATTATCGAGGGCACGCTTGGCAAGGCCTTCGGCGTCATGGGCGGTTATATCGCCGCCAGCCGTGCGATTGTGGATTGCGTGCGTTCCTATGCCTCCAGCTTCATTTTCACGACGGCGTTGCCGCCCGCATTGCTGGCTGGCGCGCTGGCCAGCGTGCGTCACCTGAAATCGTCCAAGGCCGAACGCGCGCGCCATCAGGAACGCGCCGCAACCTTTAAGACCATTCTGACCGAGGCGGGGCTGCCCGTGCTGCCGTCTGTCAGCCATATCGTGCCCGTGATGGTGGGCGATGCGCGCCTGTGCAAAAAAGCCAGCGACGAGCTGATGGTCCGTCACAACATTTACGTGCAGCCCATCAATTATCCGACCGTGCCGCGCGGCACCGAACGCCTGCGTTTGACGCCGACACCCTTTCACAGCGATCAGGACATGTATGTCCTGCGCGATGCGATGCTGGATGTCTGGGCGGGTCTGTCACTGCGCAAGGCGGCCTAAATCGCATGGGCGAATGACTGCGCGTGCTGTTCGCGGTGGCTATTTGCGGCGGGTTTGCCTTTTTTATGATCGCGAATATCCTCAAGGGCCTGACGTCAGGCAAAATGCCCCACAGCGACAGCCGCCGTTTTGCCGACCGGCGCAAGCAACCGCTGTTTTTCTGGTTTTTGTTTTGTGTGTTTTCCGCTTTTGCGGCGGCGGCGCTGTATGCGCTTTATGACGTTTTGCGCCGTGTTCTCTGGCCCTAGCCGTTTTTGGGTCTGCGCCGCACGGCGGGCAGGGTGAGCAGGGTGATATCCTGCTCCGTCGCCTGCGCGGGCGGCTTTGGATAAAGCTGTTCGCCGCGTTCATTCACCACAATGTTGTTATCGCGGATGCCGCGCAGTTTGCCGCTGCGCATGACGGCGAAATGGCTGTGCAGTTTCAGATCGGTTTGCCAAAACGCTTCGCGCAGCTGTGATTGCGTCATGCCGAGCGCGACGGGTTTATGGGCGTTCTTGCCGCGCGCGGGGCGCGGTCTGCGGCGCAGGCGTTTGGCTTCCGCCGCGCTTACCACCCGCACGCCCACCAGATAAAAAGCCGAGCAGTTATGCTGGTCGTTCTGCGCATCGTAAGGATTGGCGCTATCGGTGGGGCTGTCGAAAAAATAAAACTCACTCGCGTTCGGCGGGATATCGAGTTTTTTGATATCGCGGTCCTGCACTTCATACACAATCGCGCTGCCGGCGGGGATTTTTTTATTCGGCACGATATATTCGACGAAGGTGCGCATTCTGGTCATGACAGGGCGCCTGCGTTAACGGGCGGGCGGCGCATCGGGCCGCGGGCCGCGGCGGCGCGGACTCGGCATTTGCGGTACAAGGATATCTTTTTGCAAAACAGGGTTATAAAGCCCGGCCAGTTTTTCCGGCGCGATAGTGCGGCCATGCTGCGGAGTTTTCGGATGTATCTGCTCCATCCGCGCGTTGATGACGACATGGTTTTCCGTCACAGGCTGGATGCTGTTGTTGCGCGTGACGATGAACAGGTCATGCTCTTCGACGCGCGGGTCCCACTGCATGCGGCCTTCAAGGCTTTTGTAATCGGGGCCGGCCAGCAGGGTTTTGACGTCATGGCGCGTCAGGGTTTCATGCGCCAGCAAATATTCTTTGGACGTGCTGCGTTTATGCAGCAGGCTTTCCTGCGGGGACAATCCTGCCGGTGCGTCATAAAAATAAAACGCGCATGCGGTACGTGGAATGTCGAGATCGCCAAGGTTCCGGCTTTCCACGGCAAAGGGCACCGCAATGCCTTTTTGCGGTTCGCTGCTGTCGGGCACAATAAAGGCCACGTAGGTTTGCGGTTTTTCTTTGTTTGCCATGCTTTTATGTACCACAGAAGCGGCGGGGCGAACAGGGCGCAAAATCGCCGGAAATGCCGTTTGTTTTCATGCGCTTAACGGTGGCGCGGATAAGACGGGTTTTGATGAAACGGGGCGAGTGTGCGCTCGTAGGCGGCTCTTTCTGCCAAGAGGCTGTCATGTGTATCCAGATTGAGAAACGCGCGGTTGCTGGCGCCGGTTTTGATATGCATGTGGTAATCGGTGATGATGCTGGCCTGCTGTTCGACGTTATAGGCCGTCAGCGGTTTATCCGGCGACAGTTTGTATTCGTAATGCGTGTGGTATTTGTCCCCGGGCAAAAGACGGCGGTAGTTTTCAAACGCCAGCGTCAGCGTCCCCGGCATCAGGTTGTTCTGGCTTTGCCAGACATGCGCGGATTCATGCATGAAGACGTATTTGTAATAGTCATCATTGCAGGCGCTATAATCGTTTTTGCAGGGATTGTCGCGGATGATGATCACGTTTTTATGCGTGACGCCCTCCGCCCCCTGCATATTTAGCCAGCGATGCGCGGTGCCGGACTGATGCACCCGGATTTTGCTGTAATCGACGGAGTCCTTGAAAACCTCCCGCAGCATCGTCGTCTCGCCATCGGTCAGGCTGCGGCCCGGCAGGTTGGGCAGCAGTGCCTGATCAATCCCCAAAAGCGCCGCAGCGCTGAGTACCAGCGTGCGGCAGGCTTTGACCCACACGGGCGCCTTGCGCGACATAGCCTTGCCAAGGCCGCCGCGCAGCTTTTTCCATGCGGTTGATTCTGTGTGCTCAGGTTTGGACATTGCGCAAACAGCCTACATTTTGCCTGCTTTCTGTCAAGTTATAAGGCTATATTGTAATAATATTACTTTACGCGAGAGAACATTTGGGGTACAAGCTTTTGAATACCTTTTTATAATCACGGAAATTTTTATGTCTGTGCCGTTTGATACTCCCGCCGCACGGCGGACCAAGTTTTTTGTCAGGGCGCGGCGGGTTGTTTGTGCGGGGATAATCGTCGTCGTTTTGGCCTGCGGCTCTGTATCAATGCTGGCGCGGCCTGTTCTGCCGCAACTGCCAAAAGATGTGCAAGCCGACCGGGTGCTGATTGAAAAATCGGCGCACAGGCTCACGCTGTATGCAGCGGGGCAGGTGCTGGCTGTTTACCCTGTATCGCTGGGACGCGGCGGCGCAGGGCCCAAAACCCGCGAAGGTGACAGACTGACGCCGGAGGGGGTTTATAAAATTTCCGGACGCAATCCACAAAGTGCCTATCACCTTTCCTTGCGCATCAGCTATCCCGACGAGGCCGACAAAAAACGCGCAGCAGCGGCAGGCGTTAACCCCGGCAGCGATATCATGATTCACGGTATTCGAAACGGTTTTGGCTGGCTGGGCATTTTACATCGCTATGCGGATTGGACGCAGGGATGTATCGCCTTAACAAATCCCGAAATCGCACAGCTGTGGCGCGCGGTGCCCGACGGCACCGTGGTCGATATCAGGCTGTAAAGATAAGCCGCAAGGAGAAATAACATGGTCCACCGCGTCAAAACCGTTGCGTTTCAGGGTGTCGATGTTCTCGATATCGATGTCGAGGTGCAAATCACGCAGGGCCTGCCCGCCTTTGGCATCGTCGGTCTGCCCGACAAAGCTGTCGGCGAAAGCCGCGAGCGGGTGCGCGCGGCGCTGCATGCCATCGGTCTGGCGCTGCCGGCAAAGCGCGTTACTGTGAACCTTGCCCCCGCAGACGTGGTGAAAGAAGGCAGTCATTTTGATTTGCCTATCGCACTTGGTGTTCTTGCGGCGATGGGGGTTTTTCCGGGCGAAGAATTATCGCATTACAGCGTACTGGGTGAATTGTCGCTCGATGGCAGTTTGCGCGGTGTATCGGGCGTGCTGCCCGCCGCGATTTCCGCCTCCGCGCAGGGGCGCGGGATTATCTGCCCCAAGGATTGCGGCGGCGAAGCCGTCTGGGCGGGGGATCTGGATGTGCTGGCGCCGGACAATCTGGTCGCGCTGCTCAATCACATGAAAGGCACGCAGGTGCTGACAAGGCCGCAGGCGGTAATGGCGGAGCAAAATCCTATCCGCCTCGACCTTGCCGATGTGAAGGGACAGGAAAGCGCCAAGCGTGCGCTGGAAGTCGCCGCCGCGGGTGGACATAACATGCTGATGGTCGGCCCGCCCGGCTCCGGCAAATCGATGCTGGCGGCACGGCTGCCGGGTATTCTGCCGCCGCTCAGCCCGCGCGAGGCGCTGGAGCTGTCGATGATACACTCGATTGCCGGCGCGCTCGAAGGCGGCAAGCTGGTGATGACGCGTCCCTTCCGTGATCCGCATCATTCGGCATCCACGCCCGCGATTATTGGTGGCGGCCTGCGCGCCAAGCCGGGCGAAATATCGCTGGCGCACCATGGCGTGCTGTTTCTGGACGAGTTGCCGGAATTTAACCGCCAGACGCTGGAGGCGTTGCGCCAGCCGCTCGAAACCCGCCGCGCGCTGGTCAGCCGCGCGAATTATCATGTGACCTTTCCGGCGCATTTCCAGCTGGTCGCGGCCATGAACCCCTGCCGCTGCGGCCATGCGGGCGATGCGGCGCTGGCCTGCGGGCGCGTGCCGAAATGCATGGCGGATTATCAGGCAAAAATCTCCGGCCCTGTTTTCGACCGTATCGATATTCATATCGACGTGCCCGCCGTCAGTGCGGCGGATCTGGCGCTGCCGCCCGCGCGGGAAAGCTCCGCCCATGTCGCCCTGCGTGTGGAGGCGGCGCGTGCACGCCAGCAGGAGCGCTTCGCCGCACAGGGCGCGGGCCATCTGCTGACAAATGCGGAGGCGGACGGCGACCTCTTGACGCAGATCGCCCCCTTGCAGCCGGCCGCGCTGAAGCTGCTGACCGATGCGGCGGAAAAAATGAAACTGTCTGCCCGCGGCTGGCACCGCGTGCTGCGCGTGGCGCGCACCATCGCAGATCTTGCGGAGCGCGAGGTGATAGACGTGCCGGATGTCGCCGAGGCGCTGTCTTACCGGCGGCTGCGCGGGCCGTTGGCGCTGGCGGCATGAGTTTTGAAAGGGCTTGCCAGATTCGTAGCATCACTTTTTCGATTATGTATGTTTTTCAAATAGATAGTGCGCGCTGGCGCGGTTTTGATTGTCGATAATACGGTTTCCGTGTTAACATGGGTTAGTACCGTAAATACCGGTGTGCAAACACACGGGCCGCAAGTTGCGCGGCAAACATAACGAGGAGTGCCCTATGGTCGATACCGTTCAGAACGAGCAGTCAAGTGGTCAGCTGATCGACAACCAGCAGGCAATCCAGCAAAACGCCCTCGCCATGGCGCAGACCCTGTCGCAAATGGGTGTGCAGGGTGGTGGTGGCAGCGCGGGTGTATCCGGCGGCCAAAAGGCCGATGTGGCGGAAATACTCGAAAGCACCGCGATGAAAAGCGTGACGGCGAAGGCTGGCCCTGCGGGCAGCATTTTTATGTCGGCGATGACGGATATTTCCGACAGCGCCAAACGCGGTGGCGGCAGTGACATGATGTTCAGCGGCGGCAACAAGCGTGACCGCGCCATTCAAAGCAAATACGCGGGTTCGGATGGTTTTATGCCGAACAGCTATTCCGACCGCAAAGCGATGGCCAAAGACATGCGCCGTCCGAGCAAGGAAGAACTGGCGGAGCGTAAACTGGCCGCGCAAATCAACGGCACGACATCGACGGTGGCTGGCCATTCCTACGCGCATGGCAACAGCGCGGTGATTGCGGGCGGGGCTAAGATTTCGGGTGCCAGCATCGCAGCGCTGAGCGCGGCGCCGGCGATTTTGGCGGACCCTGTTCTCAAGAAATTTCAGGACAACATCGTTACGGCGAAAAACAACCTCAATTCCCCCAGCTGGGCGCGTATCAATGAAGGTCTCGCACAGGGGCATGCCAACATGGAACAACTGGTCAACCAGGAAACCCCCGAACAGCAGCGGATGCGTCTTGGCCAGTCTTCGCAGTCTTACCGTACGATGGTGGCGGAAGAACAGCACGACTTCGCGGCTTCGCGCGGGCCGAGCGCGCCCAAGCCGCCTGGCGAGATGAAATAATTAGGCCACCGCTCTAAACAAAAACGCCGCCTTTTTAGAAGGCGGCGTTTTTGTTTAGACCGGCGGAGCCGGAATTACTCTTCGGTTTCTTCTGCTTCCGGGTCTTTTTGTCCGGTGGCATAGGCGGCGGCGCGTTTTTGATAGTGGCGCACGCCAAACGGCATCGCCAGCAGGTAAACAACCCCCATCAGCGTCAGCGTTGGCCACGTGTCGTTGATAAGCCCCGCCAGCACAATGGCGAAAAAGCCGAGCACGGGTACCTTCAGCTTGTAGGGGATGCGCAGCTGCTTGCTGGAAAATGTCGGGATGTTGCTGACCATCATCGCCGCAACCACCATGGCCCAGATGCCGACCACGGCGGGGGAACTGACCAGTGCCGCCGTATCGCCTTCGGTCTGGAAACTGACAATCATGGGCAGCAGGCAAAGGCCCGCGCCGATGGGCGAGGGAACGCCGGTGAAATATTTGCTCAGCGGGTCGTTCGGGTCGTTTTCTTCGGTGGCGATGTTGAAGCGCGCCAGACGCAGTGTCACTGCCATCGCAAAGACCAGCGCCACGGGCCAGGCCCAGCGACCCGCCCCTTCGAGGGCCCAGAGATAAACCACCAGCGCAGGCGCCACGCCAAAGCAAACGAAGTCGGAAAAACTGTCCAGCTCGGCGCCCAGCTTGCTTTGCGCTTTCAGCAGGCGCGCCGCCGCACCGTCGAACGCGTCCATAAAGGCGGCGACAACGATTGCGATGACCGCATGTTCCCATTTGCCCGCGATGGCAAATTTAATCGATGTCATGCCGGCGGCCATGGCCGTCAGCGTGATCATATTCGGGATCATTTTGTGCAGCGGCAGTTTGCGCGGCGGTTTTGGCTGAACTTGTTTTTGCATGGCTTTAATCCTTGCGGATGACCCTGTCTGCGCTTAAGCCGGATTGCGGTTTTCGCCGCTGCGGCGGGCTTCTTTCGATTGCATGTCCGCAATCACAGTTTCGCCGCCAATCGCGCGCTGGCCGACGCAAACCAGCGGTTCTACGCCCGGCGGCAGGTAAATATCGACGCGGCTGCCAAAGCGGATAAGACCGTACAGTTCGCCCGCTTTCACCTGCTGGCCGGCGCTCAGTTTGCAAATGATGCGGCGCGCGACCAGACCGGCGATCTGTACAAAGGCAACGCTGGTATTCTGGCCTTTGACTTTCATCAAAACGGTCGAGCGTTCGTTTTCAAGGCTGGCCTTGTCGAGGTTGGCGCTCAGGAATTTACCCGGATGGTAAACAACTTTGGTGATATCGCCATCGACCGGCACGCGGTTGACGTGCACGTCGAAAACGTTGAGGAAAATGCTCACACGCGTCACGGTCGCGGCGTTGCACAGGGTGTCGTCATCTTTGCCGCGGCAATCGTCCAGCTCGGGCGGCAGCGGTACTTCTGCGATCAGCGAAACCATGCCATCGGCGGGGCTGATGATAAGGCCTTCGCGTACGGGGGTGATGCGCGCCGGATTGCGGAAGAAATAAACGCACCACAGCGTCAGCACCAGACCCGCAAAGCCCAGCGCATCAGCGACCATCGCGAGCACAAGCGCCAGCACCGCAAAACCGGCAATGAACGGCCAGCCCGCCGGATGAACCGGTACGAAAAGAGTTTTGCGGATAAGATTGATAATGTCGTCCATGGCGGGGATCCCTGCGTTTGCTGTAAATCAGACAGTAGTTTTGTCGCTTATTGCGGCGCAAGACAAGCAAAAACAGGCTTCAACAGGAAATATTTTACATAAAAATCTAAAAAACTGGACACAGGGAGCTAATTTCCCTATACAGATTAGCCACCGTTCGCGGCAAAGACCGCGGATATAAAGGAGAAATTCAGCACCATGTCCAAAATCGCATCCGCCTGTGTCTATTGCGGCACAGGCCATAAAGTCAGCCAGGTATATAAAGACGCGGCAGCGCGCCTTGGGCAGGTAATGGCGGAAGCCAAGGTGCGTCTGGTCTATGGCGGCGGCCGCGTCGGTCTGATGGGTATCGTCTCGCAGGCCTGCTTCGCGGCTGGCGGCGAAGTCGTGGGGATTATTCCTGAACATATTCAGGACAAAGAGGTCATGAACGACGACGTCACCGAATTGCATATCGTCGACAGCATGCACACGCGCAAGAAAATGATGGTGGATAAATCCGAAGGCTTCATTGTACTGCCCGGCGGGTTCGGCACCCTCGACGAGACGTTCGAAATCCTGACATGGAAATACCTCGGCCTGCATGATAAGCCTATCGTTCTGCTGAATGTGGAGGGGTTTTATGACCCGCTGCTCAAAATGGTCGACCATATGGTCGATGTGGGCTTTACGCCGTTCTGGCATCGCAACCTGTATCAGGTTGTCGAAACGCCCGAAGACGCGATCGTGGCGCTTTCTTCCCAGACAGAACACATGCGTCCGGATATTAAGCATTTGTAATGTTCTGAAAATGCGCGTAGCGCTGGAAATCCCGCGCCTTTTTCTTTAATTTATTAATATTACAGATGACCAAAGCTTTCACGCAGGCGCCATTCCTTCATGAATAAACCGACCGATAAAAAAGACCCCAATGCCAAGACGGCGGCGACCGAAATTTCGACGCCGTTCATGTATAGCGAGTCGCTGGAGAAGGTTCAGGAAATCGCCGTCAATGCGCTGGAGCGGATTGACGTGCTGGGTCTGCGTGCCGTGCCGGAAATGTACGAACTGTGGTATCGCTATTTCCTCGGTGATGTTGAAATCGTGCGTGCGATCGAAGCCTATCAGGGCAAGATTGATGAGGTCGCCTGCCACCAGATTTACCGCCGCTACATGAACGAAGCGGTGCGCGACGAAGCCGTCAAGAGAATCAGCGACCAGATGCAAAGCGCGATTGCCGAACTGGCATCGATGGTCAGCGGCGCGAAATCCGCGGCCACCGAATACGGCGAAAACCTCAGCGATGTGTCGACTCAGCTGACGCATGTGAATACTATCGAAGACCTTGGTAAAATCGTCACCGCTATCGTGGCCGATACGCGCAAGATGGTCGAGAAAAACCAGGAACTCGAAGTGCAGCTGGTCAATTCCTCCAAACAGGTGACGGAGCTGCGCAATAACCTCGATACCGTCAAAAAAGAGGCGATGACCGACGGCCTGACCGGCCTTCTCAACCGCAAGGCTTTTGACAAGCAGATGCTGAATTGCATCGGCGAGTGTGAGGCCAGCAACACGCCACTGGTGCTGATGCTGCTCGATATCGACTTTTTCAAAAAATTCAACGATACCTACGGCCACCAAGTCGGTGATCAGGTGCTGCGCCTTGTTGCCCGCACCCTGACCGATAACGTCAAGGGCCGCGACTTTGCCGCGCGTTACGGCGGCGAGGAATTTGCGATTATCCTGCCCGACACGCCGATGTCGGCGGGGCTGCGCGTTGCCGAAGTGCTGCGCAAATCCGTCGAAAGCAAGGAAGTCATCAACAAAGCCAGCAACGAAAATATGGGCCGCATCACGCTGTCCATCGGCATCGCGGAATACACACCCGGCGAGGAAATCGCAGCGCTTATCGAACGGGCCGACAAGGCGCTTTACGAGGCAAAACGTACCGGCCGCAACCGCGTGGTTGAAGCCGCGCCGGCTGTGCGCAAGGCATAAGCGCCTTTGATTTAGCGTCTGCGCTTCTTATCCTTTGAAAAGCGTTTGTTCTTGCCGCCGCGGCCGTTTTCCTGCGGGCGGCCCTGCTTTTTGTTGCGGCGGTCGTTTTGTTCGCGGTGCGGGCGTTTGGGGCGTTCGGTGAAACCGTCGCCGTCGTCCGTACCCTCGACCATTTCAAACACCGTGCTGCCGCGCTGCGGGTCCGCTTCGAGCAGCCGCACATAAACGGCATCCGCCATGCGGAAGGTGCGGCGCGTCTCCTTGCCGACCAGCATATGGCGTTTTTCATCGTGTATATAGTAATCACGCGGCAGCTGGCGCATGGGCACGATGCCATCGGCGCCAGATTCATCCAGCGTCACGAAAAGTCCGAAGGAGGCCACGCTGGAGATTTTACCCTTGAAGACCTGTCCGATCTGCGATTGCAGATACTGCGCGGTAAAGCGGTCCATCACATCGCGCTCCGCCAGCATGGAACGGCGCTCGGTCTGTGAAATATGTTCGGAGATGTCGAAAATATTGTCTTCTTCATACGGCGTCAGTCCGCCATCGCCCAGTTTGCACGCACGCACAAGCGAGCGGTGCACAATCAAATCCGCATACCGGCGGATGGGCGAAGTGAAATGCGCGTATTTTTCAAGCGCGAGGCCAAAGTGGCCGATATTGTCAGGGTGATAAATCGCCTGCGACTGTGTGCGCAGCAAAAGCGTATGCACAAGGTCGGCATCGCCGCGCTCGCTGGATATTTTCAAAAGCTGGTTGATATTGCGCGGGTGGATATTGTCGCTTTCCGGCAGGGAATAGCCCATATCCTTCAAAAGGCTGCGCGCAGCCTCGATGCGATCCGCCGACGGCTGGTCGTGTACGCGGTAAACGCAGGGGGCGTTTTTATCTTCCAGCACATGCGCGGCGGCGACGTTGGCCAAAATCATGAATTCTTCGATCATCTGGTGGCTGTCGAGGCGCGCGCGCGGCACGATGGCGGTCACTTGCCCTTTGTCGTTGATAATCGCCTTGCGCTCCGGCAGGTCAATTTCCAGTGCGCCGCGTTTTTGCCGTGCATGTTTCAACAGGCTGTAGGCTTTATAGAGCGGACGGATAACGGCATCCATCAGCGGCCCCGTGGTATCATCGGGGTTGCCGCGGTGGGCTTCTTCCACCTGTTCATAGGTCAGACGCGCGGCGGAGCGCATCAGGCCGCGCTGAAAGCGGTAATCTATCAGCCGTGCGTTCTTGTCGATGGTCATCAGGGCGGCCAGGCAGGCGCGCGGCACATGCGGGCGCAGCGAACACAGGTCGTTTGATAAACGCTCCGGCAGCATCGGCACTACGCGGTCGGCGAAATAGGTCGAGTTGCCGCGTTTGAACGCCTCGACATCCAACGGCGTCGCGGAGCGCACGTAGTAAGACACATCCGCAATTGCGACGATTAATTTCCAGCCGCCGGGGTTCTTGGGGTCGTCGTCGGGCATGGCGAAAACCGCGTCGTCGAAATCGCGCGCATCGGCGCCATCGATGGTCACCAGCGGGATATCGCGCATATCGATGCGCCCGCCCGACAGGTCCGGCTCTTTCAGCTTTTCGGACTCTTCAATCACGGCAGGCGGAAATTCAACGGGAATACCCTGCGTGTGAATGGCAATCAGGCTGATGAGTTTGGGGTCGTCCTTCTGGCCGATCACCTCCGCCACGCGCGCGGCGTTTTTGCTGCGCGGGTATTGGCGCGATGGCGGCAGGGTTTCGGCGGATACCAGATCGCCGTCCTGCGCGCCGTTGATGAATTCGGCGGGAATCATATACTCCAGCTTGTTTTTCTTGTCCGTCGGCGTGACAAAGCCGCCGCCGCGATAGGATTTGAAAAAGCCGACAGTGCGCGTCTCGCCGTTTTCTTCCAGCGGCTTGAGCATTTGCGCTTCGTATTCGCTTGCGGATACCTTGCGCAGGCGGGCCAGAACGCGGTCACCGTCTTTCAGCGCCGCGCCGCGTTTGCGGTCGGGCATGACGTAGATCACGGGCGGCTTGCCGCGTCCGTGCCAGTCCAACGGGCGTGCCAGCAGTTCGCCATCCTCGCTAAGGCCGGTGATTTCAAGCAGTGCACGTTCCGGCAGGCTGTCAGGCGCCTGATAGCCGCGGCGCTCGTTCTTCTCCAGCATGCCTTCTTCGGTCATTTCGCGCAAAAGACGGCGCAGGTGCGTGCGGTCTTGCCCTGTGATGCCGAAAGCGCGGGCGATTTCGCGCTTGTCGAGCGCATCCGGATGGCTGAGCAGGAATTCTTTCAGCTCTTCGCGCGTGGGCAGGGTGCTTTCGGCCTGTTCATCGCGGCGGCGGGCTTTGGGGGAGCGGTGCGGGTGCGCAAAGCCGCCTTCGCGGCCCTTGGGGCCGGAAGCGGCGCGTCCTGCTTTGGAATGTTTGTTGCGGGACGGTGGTTTTGAATTTTTCAAGAGATAGGCTTCTTTCTGATTTTAGGTTTTCCGCGATCCGGCAGATTTTTTCGCGGCCGTTTTCTTGGCGGCGGGTTTTTTTTGCGCGGTTTTGCGGGCGGGCGCTTTCGTGCCGCCCGATTTGGGCGCGGCGGATTTGCGGGCGTTCAGCCACTCTACGGCTTGTGCCATGGTAACGGCCTCGGCCTCCACATCCTTGGGGATGGTGGCGTTGACGCTGCCATGTTTGACGTAGGGGCCGTAACGGCCGCGGTTGATAGTGACGGGTTTGCCGTCTTCGGGGTGCGGCCCCAGCTCTTTGAGAGCGCCAAAGCCGCCGCGGCCCTTGCCCTGCTGTGCGAGCAAGTCGACAGCGCGGTTCAGGCCGATGGTCAATACGCCGTCGGGATCGTCGGCGGGGATGGATTTGAATTTACCCTGATGTACAAGGAAGGGGCCAAAGCGGCCAATGCCCGCCTTGATCATCTCCCCGCTTTCGGGGTGCAGTCCGACATCGCGCGGCAGGGCCAGAAGCGCCACGGCGCGGTCCAGATCCATATCATGCGCATCCATGTTTTTCGGCACGGGCGCGCGTTTGGGTTTGGGCGCGGCGGGTTTTTTGGCCTTTTTCTTTTTCTTGCCGTCGTCGGCGGGCTCCTCCGCCACGGCTTCGGCGGCGGTGCCTTCGGGCGCGTCCATCTGCACATAAGGGCCATAAGGGCCAAAACGCAGTGAGACGTCGGTGCCGGTTTTCGGGTGTTTGCCCAGCAGCTTCGGTGCGATGTTGCCGCTTTCGCCTGCGTTGCCGTCGGCATCGCCGCCGCCGCCCGAGAGTACGGGGCGCGTATAGCGGCAATCCGGATAGTTGGAGCAGCCAACAAAGGCGCCGTATTTGCCGAGCTTGAGGCTCAGCGTGCCGGTTTTGCAGGTCGGGCAGACGCGGCCCTCCGGCCCCTGGTCAGGGAACAGGATGGGGGAAAGGTCATGTTCAAGCGCATTGATGACATCGGTGATTTTGAGGTCGGATGTTTTTTCGATCGCTTCCGAAAACGCCTTCCAGAAATCGCGCAGCACGCGTTTCCATTCGATGTCGCCCGCGGAAATTTCATCCAGCTGCTCTTCGAGCTCGGCGGTGAAGTTATACTCCACATACTGGCCGAAGAAGTTCATCAAAAACGCGGTCACAATCCGGCCACGGCTTTCGGGGATGAAACGGCGCTGATCAAGCTTCACGTAGTCGCGGTCTTGCAGCACCTGCAGGATAGAGGCATAGGTCGAGGGACGGCCGATGCCCAATTCTTCCATTTTCTTCACAAGGCTCGCCTCGGTATAACGCGGCGGGGGCTGCGTGAAATGCTGGCTCGGCGTGACTTCGCCCAGCTTCAGCGCGTCGCCTTCTTTCAGCGGTGGCAGGCGGCGTTCTTCTTCGCTGGCGTCCTTGTCCTCGTCTTCCTGTTCTTCGCGGTAGACTTTCAGGAAACCGTCAAATGCGACGATGGAACCGGTTGCGCGCAGCACGACCTTGCCATCGGGGTTTGCGATATCGACGGATACCTGATCGAGCACGGCGCTTTCCATCTGGCAGGCAACGGTGCGTTTCCAGATGAGGTCATAGAGTTTCGCCTCGTCCTCGCCCAGATATTCCGACACGCTGTCGGGCGTGCGGTGGATATCGGTCGGGCGGATGGCTTCGTGCGCTTCCTGCGCGTTTTTGACTTTGGATTTATAGGCGCGTGGGCTGTCGGGCAGGTAATTGTCGCCGAATTTGTTTTTAATCAGCTTGCGTGCGGCGGCGACTGCTTCGCCGCTCAGGGTCACGCCGTCGGTACGCATATAGGTGATAAGCCCGACAGTTTCCCCGCCGATGTCCACGCCTTCGTAAAGCTTCTGCGCGGTGCGCATGGTTTTGGTGGCGGAAAAACGCAGCTTGCGCGACGCTTCCTGCTGCAACGTCGAAGTGATGAAAGGCGGATAGGGGTTGCGGCGCACCTGTTTCCGCTCTATCGCGGCGACGCTGAAATTCTGTCCGTTGATACGTGCAACGGCGGCATCGGCGCTGCCTTGGTTGCCGAGGGTCATTTTTTCGATCTTCTCGCCATCCAGCTGCGACAGGCGGGCGGTAAAGCCTTTGCCGTCTTTGGTGGTGAGAAGCGCTTCGATAGACCAGTATTCTTCGGGCTTGAAAATTTCGATTTCGGCTTCGCGCTCGCAAATCAGACGCAGGGCGACGGATTGTACGCGGCCTGCCGAGCGTGAACCCGGCAGCTTACGCCACAAAACAGGCGACAGCGTAAAGCCGACCAGATAGTCGAGCGCGCGGCGCGCCATATAGGCGTCCACCAGATGGTGATCGATATCACGTGCATGTTTGAACGCTTCCTGCACTGCGCTTTTGGTAATCTCGTTGAAGGTGACGCGGCGAATTTTGACTTTATCCGCCAGATATTTTTCTTTCAGGCATTCACTGACGTGCCAGGAAATCGCTTCGCCTTCCCTGTCCGGGTCAGTCGCGAGGAAAACGTTCTGCACTTTTTTCGCGCGCGAAATGATTTCGCCGAGCGGCTTGTGCGAACGCTCGCCGATTTCCCATTGCATGGCGAAATCTTTGTCAGGGTCGACCGAACCGTTTTTCGCGGGCAAGTCGCGCACATGGCCAAAGCTGGCCACGACGGTGTAATCAGGGCCAAGGTATTTGTTGATGGTCTTGGCCTTGGCGGGGGATTCGACGATAACGAGATTTTGTGCAGACATGCGTTCCTGTGTCCGGTCGTTCAATAGAGCCGCGCCGGTGGCCGTTTGGCAGGGTGGCGGCTATGGGGTGGCGACACATTATAAATAGTGTCGCTTAAGGCACCTTAAATCAGGTTTACCTTATTTCCTGCCTGCCGTTCAATACGTCCTGCAAGCTCCAGCTCCAGAAGAATTGTCAGAATATAGCTAACCGGCGCATTTAGTTCACGAATGAGTTCGTCTATGGAAATCGGCGCCGAACTCAGATTTTCCAGAATTTGCACGCGCAGCGCATCGGGTATGGTGGCGTGACCTTGCGAATCATCTGCCGGCGCACCGTCAAACGGCTTTTGCGGTGGCTCGCGCAGCGGGCGCAGGCGCAGGCTGCCCAGCACATTCAGGATGTCGTCGGCGCTGGTCGTGACATGGGCGCCGTCTTTCAAAAGACTATTGGTGCCGCCTGCGCGCGGATCCAGCGGGGAGCCGGGCACGGCGAAAACTTCGCGGTTTTGTTCAAGCGCCATGCGCGCGGTAATCAGGGACCCTGATTTCTCCGCCGCCTCCACGACCAATACACCCAGCGACAGGCCGGATATAATCCGGTTGCGGCGCGGAAAGTGGCGCGCCAGCGGTTCTGTACCAAACGGGCTTTCGGCGACAATCGCGCCGCGCGTGGCGATGTCGCGGTAAAGGGCTTCATTCTCGCGCGGATAAATCACATCAATGCCGCCTGCGACGACGGCGACGGTACCGCTTTGCAGCGCTGCCGCATGTGCCGCGCCATCAATGCCGCGCGCAAGGCCCGAGATAATCACATAGCCCGCCGCGGCCACACGTGCGCTAAAACTTTCGGCAATTTTGCGGCCGCTCAGCGATGCGTTACGCGCGCCGACAACCCCCAGCGCGGGGCGCGACAGCAATGCCGGATTGCCCAGCACCGTCAGTACGGGCGGCGCGTCCTCGGTTTCCGCAAGAAGCTGCGGATACTCCGCCTCTCCCGCGATAACCAGCCGCGCGCCGAATTTTTCGATTTTGGCGATTTCGTCTTCGGCGCTGGCAGCGCTGCAGATTTTAAGCTCTTTCTGGCTACCGCCGCGGCGGGCCAGTTCGGGCAGGGCGTCAATAGCCTTGATCGCGCTGCCAAAACGCTGCATCAGCCGTGCATAGGTAATGGGGCCGACGTTTTCGCTGCGTATCAAACGCAGACGGGCCAGTTTTTCGGCGGGGGTGATGCCGCCGCTGCTCACGCAGCCTCTTTTTTCTTGCTGCCGCCGAGGTTGATTTTGCTTTCCTCGCCGCGCCACAGACGGCAGATATTCTGGTGGTGGCGTATCCAGACCACGACGGCCAGAATAAGAACGGTCAGCGTCATCTGGTAATCACCGCCAATCAACAGCGTAACCACCGGCGCCATGCCAAAAGCGGCCAGCGCCGCAAGGGATGAATAGCGGAACATCATCGCAGTGCCCAGCCATAGCAGGCACAGGCACAGCCCCAGCAGCGGCATCAAGGCCCAGCAAATACCAAGGGCGGTCGCAACGCCCTTGCCGCCTTTGAATTTCAGCCACACAGGAAAAAGATGACCTGCAAAGGCCGCAAGGGCGGTCAGCACGGCGTAATCCATATGGAACTGCTTGGCGACCAGAACCGGAATGGCGCCCTTCAGCGCATCCAGCAGCAGCGTTGCCGCACCCAGCTTTTTTCCGCCGAGGCGCAAGACGTTGGTCGCGCCGATATTGCCCGAACCGGCCGCGCGGATATCGCCCAGTCCGGCCAGTTTGCCAAGAATAAGACCATAAGGCACGCTGCCCGACAGATAGCCGCCGATGAGGGCGACAAGAACAAGGCTATAGTCGAGGGCGGCGGATGTCTGGGTCAATAAAAACGACATGGTGCATTCCTTTCAGGATGCGCCACTATCGCCTATTCCTCCGCTGATTTCAACTGGACTGGCGGGCAGGTGTATTCAAAACCCCCTGCGGCATGCGCTGTTTATGCCGCATTGCCGCAGGGAAGGGCAGCAGCGGCGCGTTTTATTCGCGCGCGCGGCCTTTGAAACCATGCGCACCGCCGCGCTCTTTCATCGCGGCCTTGATCTGCTGCTTTTGCTCCTCGCTGAGGTTTTGAAAGGCGGCCTTGCGTTCCGCC
The DNA here is from genome assembly GCA_964551435.1 of uncultured Micavibrio sp. Lineage (GTDB taxonomy): Bacteria > Pseudomonadota > Alphaproteobacteria > Micavibrionales > UBA2020 > UBA2020. The sequence goes on along the minus strand of CAZKBS010000001.1, from coordinate 33,250 downwards.
TTTGCGGCTTCGCGCTCTTCGGGGCTCATATTTTTCAGGGCCTCGCGGCGCTCGGCAATGGCGGCTTTGCGCTCTTCGGGCGACATGTGCTTGAGCGCTTCAAGTTTTTCTGCGGCGCTGATGGGCGCGGGCGCTGCGTAGGCGGCGGCATCTCCGGTGTTGTCCTGCGCGTGGGCAGGGGCGGCGGTCAGGCAGAACATCAGGGCAATCGCCCCTATTTTCGCAAGGTTTTTCATGGCTTTTATCCTTTGGTGGCGGTTATGCGGGAAGGTCTTGATAAACCTTCTACCGCGCGCCAAGGGATTACCCTGCGCGGGATATAAAAAATCCGGAACGCTCAGTTTTTGAAAATCAGTTTTTTAAGCCGCCCCAGTATCGGCAGGGGGCTTTGCGGCGCGAGGGCACCGCCGAGGTTCCGGCGGGCGGGCGCATCAAAGACATCGGCAAAGGCGCGGGTTTTAAAAATATGCGGCATGTCCAGAAACCCTTGCAGCACTTTTGCGCGCCCCACTGCATAAAGCGGGGCGGGGACATGCGCATATTCGGCGCGAATGCCGTCATCGTACTTTTTGAACGATGCCTCGTCCGCGCCCAGAATGGCCAGATCGCAATCGCTCATGATTTTTTCGTCAAACCGTGCGGCGCGGGCGTGATGGGCGGTTGTGTCAATCAACCGTGCGGCATCTTCTATATATCCGGCGTCGATACCGAAGGTGGCGGCATCGCGTTTCATCAGCTCGCGGCTTTGCGCTTCGTTGTCCTTTGCCTGTGCGTTGTAAACGGCGTCGTGGTAAAAAAGCGCCAGCTCGATGGTATCGAACAGCCAGCGGCGTTCGGTGCCGTCCAGTCCGGATATCTCGCCATTCATCATCATCGTGCTTTGCGCCCAATCAAGCTTCGCAAGCACGTCTTCAAGGTGCGTGAGGTTGTGATACGCGCGGTGCGGCTCTGCATAGAGATCCAGCAAACGCGTCGCCGCCGCGGCAACGCCTGCGCCATCATCGGCGCCAAGGCGTTGCCACAGGGCAAAAAAGCGTTCTTCCAGCTGCGCGCGTGGCATCAGCAGGCGTTGCGCAGGCCGCGGGTGAGCAGATCGAGGCAGGCCATGCGCACGGCGACGCCCATTTCCACCTGTGTGGTAATCAGGCTGCGTGCGGGGTCGTCCGCCAGCGCGGCGTCGATTTCAACGCCGCGGTTCATGGGGCCCGGGTGCAGCACGACGGCATTGGGTTTGGCCAGCGCAAGGCGCTCCGCCGTCAGGCCGTAGGTTTTAAAGTAATCTTCTTCGGTGAAGGAAAGTTTTTCCGTCAGGCGCTCTTTCTGGATGCGCAGCACCATGACGGCATCGGCGTTCTTGATACCCGCGCTCAGGTCTTGCGTACCATCCACGCCGAGGGGCAGCAGCTCCTTCGGTCCCACGCAGCTGTGGCTGACGCCCATTTTTTTAAACAGGTGCAGGTTCGAATGTGCCACGCGGCTGTGCAGAATGTCGCCGACGATGGATACGTGCAGGCCCTCAAGGCGGCCGAAATGGCGGCGCAGCGTCAGCGCATCCAAAAGCGCCTGCGTCGGGTGTTCCCGCGTGCCGTCGCCCGCGTTGATGACGGGGGCGTCAATCAGTTTTGCCGCGTCTTCTGCGGAACCTTCGGCGCGGGCGCGGATAATCACAACATCGGGGCGCATCGCGTTGATGGTCTTGAGCGTATCGGTCAGGCTTTCGCCTTTGAGGATGGACGACCCATCCGCCGTCATATTGATAACATCCGCGCCCAGACGCTTCGCCGCCATGTCAAACGACAGGCGCGTGCGCGTGGAGTTTTCAAGGAACAGGTTGACGATGACCATCCCCTTCAAAAGCGCGCCGGTGAGTGAGCGGCGGCGGTTTTGCACCACATAATATTCGGCCAGATCGAGGATAGAGGTAATGTCGCTGGCATCCAGCGCGTCAATACCCAGAAGGTCATGCTGCGGAATGCGCAGCTTGGATACGGGTTTCTTCTCGCTGTTCAGTCCGGCTTGCAGGATCGTCATGACACTACTCCTTGTTGACGCAGGGTTGAAATTTCATCGTCGCTGAGGCCCAGTTCGGCCTTCAGTACATCATCCGTATCCGCGCCAAGGGGCGGCGGCGCACGCCGGTAGCTGACGGGCGTTTCCGAAAATTTCACGGGGTTTGCAATCAGCCGCACCGGTTCCGGCGACAGGGCATGTGTCATATCGGTTACCATGCCGCGCGCCTGCGCTTGCGGGTCTGCGAAAACCTGATCCAGCGTATTGACGGGGCCGCAGGGCACGGCGCGTTTTTCCAGCGTGTCCATCCAAAAGGCCTGCGGTTTTTGCGCGATGATGTCGCGGATCACCGGCAGCAGAATGTCGCGGTTTTTCACGCGTAATTTATTCGCGCTAAAGCGCGGGTCATCGGCAAGGTCAATCCGTCCGGCGGCATCGCAAAAATCGCGGAACTGACGGTCGTTGCCGACGGCGAGGATGATATACCCGTCCGCCGCCGCGAATACTTCATACGGCACGATGGTCGGGTGCGCATTGCCCATCCGCGGCGTCACCTTGCCGGATGTCAGATAATATTGCCCCGCATTCGACAGCGCGGCGATTTGCGTATCCAGAAGCGCAACATCGATGAATTGCCCCTGGCCGGTTTTTTCGCGGCTGTAAAGCGCGGCAAGAATGGCCGACAGCGCATAAAGCCCGCATATCAGGTCGGATTTGGCGACGCCGATTTTATACGGCGGGCCGTCGATGGGGCCAGTCAGGCTCATGATGCCGCCCATGCCCTGTATCAGGAAATCGTATCCGGCGCGGTCGCGGTACGGGCCTGTATGGCCAAAGCCGGTGAGCGAGCAGTAAATCAGGCGCGGAAATTCCGCGCGCAGCTGTTCGTAGCCAAGGCCATATTTTTCCAGCGTGCCCGCCTTGAAGTTTTCAAACAGCACATCGCAGGAGGCGAGCAGTTTTTTCAAAACCGCCAGCCCCTCCGGCTTGGTGAAATCAAGCGCGAGGGAGCGTTTGTTGCGGTTGGCCGAAAGATAGTAGGAGCTTTCGGACGTATCGTGCCCCGCGGCATCCTGCACAAACGGCGGGCCCCAGCTGCGCGTGTCGTCGCCCTGTCCGGGCTTTTCGATTTTGATGATGTCGGCACCGTAATCGCCGAGGATTTGTGTGGCGCTGGGCCCTGCCAGAATACGGGTGAGGTCTAGGACGCGTACGCCCTCGAGTGCCCCTGGTTTCTGACTGCCTTGCGTCGTCATGCGCCCCGCCTGCTTGGGAATCTCGGTCTTTGCGATTCCGGTTAAATCGGCGACAGCCACTATAGCGGCCTTTGCTGCGCTGCCCAAGACGCGTTTGAAAATAAATACGGACGGATATGTGTATTTTATGTAATTTTAATCGGCATTGTGCAGCGCGCGCGCTTCGCGCTAAGCTTGGTAGCGATAGTTAATTTAAATGTATTGTCCTGTCAGAGGGGCGGGTCTTTGACCCGGATTTTCATGAAACGTTATGTTCTTTTCGCGGCGGCATGTGTCTGGCTCGCGGCGAGTCCGTGTGTACAGGCAGCCGAAAGCGGCGAAGCCGAGCGCCGCCTGATGGAAAATATCGCCGCAGACGAAGACGGCTGGTCGGGCGACGCGCAGGGCGAAGACGGCATGGATGCGCCCGCTGCCGCACCGGAATATCTGGAAGAACAGAACCCGCACGAAAATATGCGCCGCCCCGCTGTACCCGCGGATAGCAAAACACCTGCAGGAGATGATAAACCCCCCGCCGGCAGCGATAAACCGAAGGGCGAATAGCCATGCCGCCTGTCACGCATGACATCGCGGATGAAACAGGCAACCAGTCGGGCGCAACCGTCGCGCTTTCGCTGCTGCTTTTTGCGATGGTGACGGGCGGTCTTTATTACTTTTACGATCATTCGAAAACGAAGGCGCTGTATCAGGAAAATCAGCGTCTGCTGGTCACGCAGGTTTTGCAATTTCCCGCGGTTGTGCGTACGGGCGTTGCGCGCCTGCAAGCCTCCGGCGTAGCGCTGGAGAAAATTGACTTCTCCCCTGAATCCAAAGGACCCAAAGCGGTTTTTCATTCAAACGGCGGCGGCGTGCGCTACCAGACGCCGCCCGACGGGCTCTTGTCCGATCAGGGCCGCTGGCGTTTCAAAACCGTCAGCGCGGCGGGCGAGGGCTGGTTTATAGCCGGACTTGGCAGTGACGAGGAAAAGGGCAAGGACGTTTTCGCCTATCTGCAGGGCCTGCCGCGGGAGTTTTGCGAAAGGTTGAACCTCGCGCTCGGGTTGCCGGCTGCGCCGAAGGTCGAATCTGTGGCTATCGACCTTGCCAGCCCGGGGCCGGTCAACGGCACGGCGGGGCTGAATGCCTGGACCTTTGCCGCGCATGGCCGTCCCGCGCTGCCGGGCGAAGAAAATGCAACACCTTCCGCTGCTTGCGTCCAAAACGGGAATGGCGGCAGCTATGTGTTTTATCACTTGCTGGCGGCGCAATAACACCCTTCCCCTTTTTACCGGAATCCCCTTATAATCGGCCTGCCCCGCTGTCGGGGCGCTAGAAAAATAAGAGGGTATAAAAATGGCTTATAAAATCGCCGTCGTCGGCGCCACCGGTAATGTCGGGCGCGAAATGCTGAACGTACTGGCGGAACGCAATTTTCCGGTGGCTGAAGTGCATGCCGTGGCGTCCGCCCGCAGCGCGGGCAAGGAAGTGTCCTTTGGCGAAGACAATGTGCTGAAGGTCGAGGCGCTCGACAAATTCAATTTTAAGGGTATCGACATCGTACTTGCCTCGGCCGGCTCTGACGTGTCTGAAAAATTCGCGCCCAAAGCGGCGAAGGCTGGCGCGGTTGTGATCGACAACTCATCCTTTTTCCGCATGGACAAGGACGTGCCGCTGGTTGTGCCGGAAGTAAACCCCGAAGACATCAAGAAATATAAAAAGAAGGGCATCATCGCAAACCCCAACTGCTCGACCATCCAGATGGTGGTGGCGCTGAAACCGCTGCATGACCTCGGCGTTATCCAGCGTGTGGTGGTGGCAACCTACCAGTCCGTATCGGGCGCGGGCAAGGAAGCGATGGACGAGCTGTTCCACCAGACGCGCGGCCTTTATTCCAACGACGTGCCCTCGCGCGAAGTTTTTGCCAAGCAGATTTCTTTCAACGTCATTCCGCAAATCGATAAATTCCTCGACGACGGGCAGACGAAGGAAGAATGGAAAATGCGCGTCGAGACCAAAAAAATTCTCGGCAAGGATATCGAAGTGGTCGCGTCCTGCGTGCGCGTACCTGTTTTCGTCGGGCATAGCGAAGCTGTGCATGTTGAATTCAAAAAGCCCGTGACGGTTGCTGCCGCGCGCAAAGCGCTGCAAAAAGCGCCGGGTATCGTTGTTGTTGACCGTCCCGATCCTGAAGACGGCTTCGTCACGCCGGCGGAAATCGCGGGCGAAGATCCGGTTTACGTCGGCCGTATCCGCAAAGATCCTTCTTTGAAAAACGGCCTTGCCATGTGGGTGGTCGCGGACAACCTGCGCAAGGGCGCGGCAACAAATGCAGTCCAAATTGCGGAAGTGCTGGCCGAAAAATATCTTTAAGCCACTTTGCCGCATCAAACAAAAACGCCCGCTATCACAAGCGGGCGTTTTTGTTTGATGCGGGCATTATTCGCCGGCGGCGGGTTCGATATTCGGCGCGTCGAGATCCTGCATCAGCCGCGCGCTCATGGCGCGCAGGGAATCTTCGTTTTCGGGGAAACGCAGGATATCGGCATCCGACACTTCTGTCGTGATTTCTTCTTCAAGGCCGATTTGTGCAAGTTCAAGTGTAATCAAGGTAACAGCGACAATTCCCAAAGCCAAAGCACCGAAGCATTTAAGCGCGAGGCTTTGGTAGATCTTTTTCAAGAAGGACATGATGTGTCTCTGAATGGTTGATCCCGCCAGAGTTATAGCACAGTTTGCATGAAAAAACACCCCGGATTACGCGGGGCTTTGTGCTTGAATTTTCAATGAATAACCGGCGTCAAGAGGCCGTGCTGCGATTTGCGCTGTGGCACAGGCTATATCAGGGGCCCGCCGCGGGTTCGATTTTCTTCGCGGCCTTGAGGCCTTCTTTCAGATATTCTTCCGCATCGCGCGGAGTGGGCTGCTGCGTGAATGTCATGAACGCGTCGCTGGAAATCAGCGGCGGAACGATTTTTTGTGTGGCGGCCAGATGCTGCGCGGCGGCCGCCGCTGCGGGCGTCACAGTCGTCTGCTGCTGCATATCGACGCCTGCATGCATCGTCTGGGTATTGATACGGGTATTCTGGCGTTGCTCGGCCATGGCGGCTTTCATTTGCTGCGCTTCTTTTTCCGCGCGCGAAGACAGGTCCAGCGAAGCCAGCAGCAGAACGGCCGGAATAATCGTCATGATGGCGAAGCTTTTAACACTCAAATTCAGGCACAGGTTGATGGCATTGTGGCAAAACGCCTTGAACAGGATGGCGCCGCGTTTTTGCAGGTTGATGTACCCGTCGACGGCTTCTTTATAAAGGGCCGTCAGCAGCGGCATCATCGCGGCCTTGAATTCGGCCAGACTATGATCGATGTTTTTTATGAAAGACATGGTGTTCAACTGCCGCTCCCCTAGATGCCCGAGGCATCCCCCTTGGACTAAGAACATACAGGATTCTCGCCAAAAAGCTAAGCAAAAAGTATTATGGTTAATAAATTCGCAATAAAGTTTTAACCGAAGCTTTACAAAGAAAGTACATGACACTCCGGCGATTATAGTGCTAAATCACTCATACTATGACATTTTTTCAGCTTTTTGTCCTTGCCGCCCTTCAGGGGCTTACAGAATTCCTGCCGGTCAGCTCCAGCGGGCATCTGGTGCTTGCACCGCGTCTTTTGGGCGAAGTGGATCAGGGCATCCTCATCGACGTGGCGCTGCATGTCGGCACGTTGCTGGCGGTTTTGCTTTATTACCGCCGCGATATCTGGAACATCGGCTGGAACGTGCTGTGCGGTCCCAAGGCGAAGGATAAACAGGCGCGTAATCTCGGCTGGTATATCGCGCTGGGCAGCCTTCCTGCTTTTGCCTTTGGCGCCTATATTCACGTCGCCTTCCCGGGCGGTATCCGCAGCGTGGCGGTGATTACCGCGACGACGCTGTTTTTTGGTCTTTTAATGGGCCTTGCCGATATGTTCGGCAAACGCGAGCTGAAAGTCACCGACTGTACCCTCAAGCGTGTATTGATTATCGGCTTTGCGCAGGCACTGGCTCTCATACCCGGCACCAGCCGCAGCGGCGTGACCATGACGGCAGCGCGTTTTCTGGGGTATGAGCGGGTGGATGCGGCGCGGCTGTCGTTCCTGCTGGGCATCCCTGCGACGATGGGCGCGGGGGCGATGGGTCTGCGCGAGCTGATGCAGATGGATAATCCCGGTCTTTGGCATCAGGCTGGGCTGGCCGTGGGTATGTCGTTTCTGGCGGGGCTTTGCGCCATCCACTTCATGATGGTCTGGCTGAAACGGGCCGGATTGCTGCCGTTTGTTTTTTATCGCCTGTTCCTGGGCGGTTTCCTGCTGGTTTATTTTGTCATCTAGCTTTTTGCCGGTGCTCCGGTTTAGGCTTTATTCACCCTTTTTTGCTTGAATGCGAAGGGGTTATTAAATTTTTGCTTTCCACGCCAAGGAAAGCGGCGGTCGCATCGTCCCACCTTCAGGCCGCACACCTTCAGGAGTTTGAACATGAAAAAATTTGCCGTCACGCTTTTTGCCGCCGCGCTTTTGTCGTCAACCGCCCTCAGCTTCGCCCGTGCCGAAGGGCCAAGCGGTGAAATCCCCGTTGACCGCGTCATCCTCTCCACCAGCGGCCTTGCGAATTTCGTGCACAAGATGCAGGTGAAAGATAACGCCACGGTCGAATTCCCCGTGCGCTTCGAACAGGTGGACGACATCCTCAAAAGCCTTGTCATCTTTGACCGTCAGGGACGTCTGGGCGGTGTGACGCTGCCGGGTAAACAGCCGCTGGAACAGGTTTTCAAAGATCTTCCCTTCACGCAGGAACAGCTGTCGAACCCCATGCTGCTCATCAACGCCTATCAGGGGGCGGCGATTACCCTCAAGGGCGGCGGCAATGCGGAGATCTCCGGCAAAGTCATTCAGGTCACGCCCGAGCAGGTGGAGCTTGAAGACGGCAAAACCGTCACCAAACACCGCATCAGCGTGATGACGGCGGAGGGGATGCGCCAGGCGCTGCTGGAAGATTTGCAATCCATGCGCTTTGACGATGCGAAAATCCGCGGCGAGATTGCCCGCGCCCTCGACAGTATCCGCGAAAACGGCACGTCGGAGCGCCGGATGCTCACCGTGTCGCTGCCCGGCGAAGGGGCGCGTCCGGTGACGCTGTCCTATGTCGTGGATGCGCCGCTGTGGAAAACCGCGTATCGCCTTGTGTTGCCTGAAGGCGAGGGCAAGGACAAAAAAGGCCTGCTGCAAGGCTGGGCCGTGGTTGAAAATATGACGGCCAGCGACTGGAACAATGTCGATATGACACTGGTGTCGGGCAATCCTGTCACCTTCCGCCAGTCTTTGTATGAATCCTATTACGTGCAGCGTCCCGAAATTCCGGTGCAGGTTTTCGGCCGCGTGATGCCGCGTACCGATAGCGGCGCCGTCAGCACCGCCAGCGATATGGAGCGCCGCGACTACGGTAATGTGGTCGGTGGTGCGCCGCCCGCTCCTGCCAGCGCGCCGATGATGAAGGCAATGCGCGCGCGCGGTGAATCCATGCAGCTACAGGCAATGGAAATGTCGGCAGATAGCGCCGTTGCTTACGAAGGCGGCGCGGCGATGTCGTCCGGCGGCTATGGCGGCATGCGCAACGTCGCGCAGGCGGCGAGTGCGGCGCAAAGCGCGGAGGCGACGACGCAGGTTCTGTTCCGCTTTCCCGACCGCTTCAGCCTGAAATCCGGCCAATCGATGATGCTGCCGTTTGTCAGCCGCGAGGTGCCGATGGAACGCGTCGCGCTTTATCAGCCCGATACCCATCCGCGCCATCCGCTGGCGGCGGTGGAGCTGAAAAACGATGGCGATACCGGCCTGCCCCCCGGTGTTTTGACGCTGTACGAAGAAAGCGCGCTGCTGAAAGGCACCAGCTTTGTCGGTGATGCCAACATGCCGGTGGTGGCGCGCGGGAACAAGCGCATGGTGTCTTATGCGCTTGATTCCAAAACCGCCATCGACCGCGAACAAAAAAGCCAATCGACAGAGGGCCGCATCAGCGTATCGCAAGGCGTGATGCGCACCGCCATGACGACGCGCTATGAAACCATCTACACCATCAAGGCGCCGGAGAAGGAAGAGCGCACTGTTGTTATCGAACATCCGCGCATGGGTGATTACCAAATCGTCTCCCCCGACCCGAAAGAGGTCGAGGTCACCGATACCCATTACCGCATTCGCGTCCCCGTGAAGGCTGGCGAGAAAAAAACGCTGAATGTGGTGCTGGAACATCAGGGTTGGCAGTCCTATACCATTGCCAGCTTTTCGACGCCGCAGCTGGCCGCCTATGCGACCGACCGCGGGCAGCTTGACGCATCGACGCGCAAAGCCTTCGCCCGTATGGCGGAAGTTCGCCGCAACATGGACGATATCGACCGCAAGTCGGCAGAGTTGCAGCGCCAGCGCAGCGTCATTTTCGAAGACCAGCTGCGCGTGCGTGAAAACCTGCGCAGCCTGACGGGGACGTCGGATGTGCAGCAGCGTTATCTGAACAAGCTGAACGAACAGGAAGACCTGATCTCCAAAATCGATGCCCAGCGCGACGATATGGCCGCGAAGCGTCAGAAGCTGGAAAGCGATTTGAATAAGCTGATTGCCGAGTTGTCGTTCTGACCGGCGCAGGTATCTAATCAGAAACAGGGCGCCGCATAACGGCGCCCTGCTTTTTTACGGATGCTGGCCGCGCAGTAAAAACCGCACTTCGGCCACGCCATAATGACGGGTATCGGCGAGGGTGAAGCCGGCGGGCAGGGGCTCGGGCTGTTTTTTGGCCATTTCCATGACGCAGACGCAATCGGTCGCCAGCCAGTCTTTGGCCGCAAGGGCGTTCAGCGCCGCATAGCCGAAATTCTTGCCATAGGGGGGGTCTAGGAAAACCAGTGTACGCGGCGCCAGCGCGGGCGGGCGGGCGGGCGGGTGCAGGGCATCGGCGCGCAGGATGTGGCTTTGCCCCCCGACACGCATCGAATCGATATTGGCGCGCAGCGCTTTCAGCGTTTCGGGCGCTTGTTCGATAAAGACGGCATCGGCGGTGCCACGTGACAGCGCCTCAAGGCCCAGCGCTCCCGTGCCTGCAAAAACATCCAAAACAAAGGCGTTTTCTGGTAAAATGAAGGGGCGCCAGCTGGCATGTTCCAATATATTGAACACGGCCTGTCTGGCGCGGTCGCTGGTGGGGCGAGTGGTGAGTCCCTGCGGGCTTTCGAGCTTTTTACCCCTGAACTGGCCGCTGACGATACGCATAAATTGCCGATTTTCCTTTTTATTTTAATTGGTTAATCCGCATCTCCCTACTTTGATGCAGACACATGCCGAGAATTTTGCTAAAATTAAAGATATATGCGTCATCCATCTGCAGATCAGGGTATCGCCATGAAGAAGATTCTTCCCGTTTTTGCCACATTCCCGACAAAAAAGCTATTTTTGTCATTTTTGTCAGTTGCTTGTGTGGTGCTTATCAGCACGGGTGTGCAGGCGCAGGCCGTCGAGGGATGCAGTCCTGCCGTTCTTGATGCCGCCCAGAAAAAAGCGCAGGCGCGTGTTTTGTATGACGTTGCTGTCACCGAACAAATCGTGGTCAAGCCGGACAGTGTTCTGGCCATGACCTGTTTCAACCAGGCAGCCGGCGTTTCTGCAGAACGCGGCGGTAACCTGTTTTCGGGCAGTTTCATCGGCAATACCAACTTCGCCTCCGTGATTACCGACGCCCTGACGGCGTTTTTCGGCCAGTTTGCGGATGCTGAAGGTAACGATTCGACGACAGTTGTATACGACCAGACCACACCCGATAACAACGTCGATTGCACCGGTATCGAAGATCTGTGGGAACGGATCAAGACAAAAGGTATCGCGGGGGGCGTACCTTACCTGAGCTTTGCCGAACTTATTTCCGGCGCTATTCCGGCTGCGGCGGGCGATCGTTTCACCAAAAACTGGGAAGCGGGCGACACAGACGGTATTTTTGCTGACTTGCAAACAGCTATGACTCAGTTGCCTGTTCCTGCTATTCCGGATTTTTCCACAGCGAACAGCTTTTGCGAGGTTGTGAACGCGGCGGGTGGCTCCGCGACCTGCCCCTGATCGGGTCAGTCTCAGCGCGGTTGTTATTGATGGGGTCGAGGTCTGACGCATGAGAAAATACGGATTTTTAGCGCTTTTCCTCGCGCTCATGATGGGCCTTTCGGTCACGGCGGCTAATGCATGTCAGCCGGGCTGCGATTGCGACAACGTCCTGCCGCTGTTTGAGCGCCGCGCCGAAGCAAAGCGTGCCGAAGCAAAATCCGAAGCCCGCGAACTGGTCAAGCAAAACGACAACTCTGTCGGCATGACATGCTTTGACCATGCGCTGATGCTGACGTCGCGTCTTGGCGGTATTTTCTCGGACGTCAGCGCCATGGCCTCGCTGCCGATTTCAAACACGTCCGTTTTCGGAACGAGTTCTTTCCCCGATTTCGGCGCCTCGACAAAACTTGTGCGCGGTCTTGATGCCGTTGTCTCCCCGATTATGGCGGGGCACGTGCCCAACTTTACAGACTCCCTCTCGCATATGCTGGGTGCCACTGTTGCCGGTTACCTCAACAGCTTCGTCAATAGTGCAATCAACAGCTTCCTGTCGGCTATTTCCGGCCCGATGGGCGACCTTGCCGGCTATGTTTCTGATATCAACGGTTATTATAACACCCTCGTTGCGGCGATGGACCTTTTGGGCCTTGCCATGCCGACGGCGGTGATTACCGCCGTTGCGACTATCAACGCGGCGTGGTCGATGATCAACTCCATGATCAGCGGTGCTGTTGCAGCTGTTACCAGTGCCATCAACAGCCTCGTGAATTCTATTGTGACCATGATCAACAGCGCGATCAGCAGTCTTGTCGCGGCGGCAACGCCCGATGGTGAATGTTCGCGTATTGCCCAGCTCTGGGGTAACGGTTATTCACCTGTTGCAGAATTCCAGAGCCTTATGGGGGCTGCCGTTGAAAGAGGTATGCCGTATTTCACGCTTTATGACCTTTTGAATAACGCCGTTTCGGGTGGCGGCACTGATTTGCTGCAGGAATTGTCAAATAACAGCGGCATTCTTTCTCAGGCCATGAACGACCTGACAAGCGGTGGCTTGAATGCGCCGGGCTCTATGCCCAGCTGGAAAGACTTCGATGTCCTTCCAGTAAGCTCGTCGGTGGATGACGTGATTGGCCAGATGTAGTGTATGAATACCGCTGATAAAAAACCGGCCAGAAGGCCGGTTTTTTATTGCTGTTGCTGGCGCAGCAGACTGATGAGTTCTTCTTCGAAATGTGCAGCGTCAGGGTGGTTTTGCAGGAAAAGCCGGATAGCTTCCGCCGCTGCGGCGCGGTCATAGGGGACAAGCCCCGCCGCGCGCTCTTCCGGCGTTTTTTGCGACAGTTCGGCGGCCTTCGCGGCGCGCTTCAGAACATCGGGGTCCAGCCGCGCACGCTGCTCGGCGATTTGTTTTTTCAGCGCGGCGATGGCGGCGTTCCGGCTGTCGGTCGGCGGTTGGGTCACGCGGCGGCTCCTTTGGGCAGCGGGCTTAGGCCATTCTAGGGCGCGGCGGGTAAAAACTGCAAGAAATGCTTGCATTTATGGCTAAAAAACCCAATCTTACAGGGGCTTGGCCAGCGGTTTGATGTCTTGTCCGAACCGTGTGCCGCAGGAAACGAAAGGTCGCATGTTGCTCACGCTTTACAGGCTGATGATGCAGGCATCCACGCCGCTTCTGGGCGCTTATTTGCAAAAGCGCCTGCGTGCCGGCAAGGAAGACCCCGCGCGTACGCATGAACGCCGCGGCAATCCCGCACGTCCGCGGCCTGCTGGCACGCTGCTGTGGTTTCATGCGGCCAGTGTCGGGGAATCTTTGTCGCTGCTGGCGCTTGTCGTGCGTGTACGCCGTGACTATCCGCAGGCATCGGTGATGGTCACGACGGGCACGGTGACCTCCGCCGCGCTCATGGCCGACCGCCTGCCCGAAGGGGCGTTTCACCAATATATCCCCGTGGATCATCCGCGGTGGGTGGCGTCGTTCCTCGACCATTGGCGGCCTGATGCTGTCTTCTGGGCGGAATCCGAATTGTGGCCGAATATGCTGATGGCGCTGCGCGCACGGAATATTCCGGCCGTTTTGCTGAATGCGCGGATGTCGCAGGAATCTTTTCAGCGCTGGCGCTATGCGCGCGGCACGATTGGCCGCATGCTGTCGGCTTTCCGTTTGTGTCTTGCGCAGAACGCGGCCGAAGCGGCCCGCCTGACGGCGCTTGGCGCGGCATCGGTGCGCGTATCGGCGAACCTGAAATATGCGGCGCAGCCGCTGCCGTGTGATGAGGCCGCGCTCGCCGCACTGCGCGCGGCGGCGGACGGGCGGCCCTTGCTGCTTTGGGCCAGCACACATGCGGGGGAGGAAGAGCGTGCTTTCGCCCTGCATCAGAAACTTGCCGTTGATCATACGGATTTGCTGACAGTTGTGGTGCCGCGCCATCCGGCGCGCGCCGCTGATATCGCAGCAGCAGCGGCGGCGGCAGGCATTCCGCTGGCGCGCCGCAGTCATGGCGACGCCTTGCCCGACAAAGGCATCTATCTTGCCGATACCATGGGCGAACTGGGGCTGTTCTACCGTCTGTGCCCGCTGGTGGTGATGGGGGGTACTTTTGCCGATATCGGCGGACATAACCCGATCGAGCCGGGGCAATACGGCTGCACGATTTTCTGGGGGCCTGTCGGTTACAATTTCCTGACCGTGCTTGAAGATTTCCGCAGCGCTGCGGCGATTGTCGAGGTCGCAGACGAAGCCGCGCTGGCCGCAAAGGTTTCTGCCGCACTGGCAGCACCGCAGGAATATAAGATATTCGGCGACAATGCCGCGCGGATGACGGCGGAAAAGGCCGGCGTTCTCGGCGGCATCATGCAGGATATCACGCCCGTGCTGGAAGTGGCGATGGCAGCAGGCAGCAAGACGCCCGAAAGGAAAGCGTCATGATGGGCACATGGAAAACGCCGGCGTTCTGGTATGACTCCGCCGCGCCGTTCGCAAAGCAGAAAGCAGCGCTGCTATCCCCGTTCGCGGCGCTTTACGGTCTTGCCGTGCGTCAGCGTTTTGATCTTTATTATCCCGTGCCGATGGCGCGGCCCGTGGTCTGCGTGGGTAATCTGGTGGCGGGCGGTGCGGGTAAAACGCCCGTTGTTCTTTCGCTGGTCGATTTGTTGCAGGCGCGCGGTTATAACCCGCACCTGCTGACGCGCGGCTACGGCGGCAGCGAGATTGGTCCCATTCAGGTCAGCCCTGACCGCGATACTGCCGACGATGTCGGTGACGAAGCTTTGCTGCTGGTCACCAAGGCACCGACGTGGGTATCCAAAAACCGCCCCCTCGGCGCGCAGGCGGCGATTGATACGGGCGCGAATATCATCATTATGGATGACGGCTATCAAAACCCCTCCATCTACAAAGATTTCTCCTTGCTGGTCATTGACGGCACGTCGGGGTTTGGCAATGGCCGCATGCTGCCGGCAGGGCCGCTGCGCGAGCCGCTGGATTTCAGTCTGTCGCGTGCGCATGCGGTGGTGCTTCTGGGCGACGACAAGGCCGGAGTGATGGATGCGCTGCGCACCCATGCGCCGGATACGCCTGTGCTGAATGCGCGTCTGGTGCCGGACGAGACCAACCCCGATTTGTTTGGCAAAAAGGTGTTTGCCTTTGCAGGTATCGGCCGGCCGGAAAAATTCCGCGCCAGCCTCGCCGCTGCCGGTGCGGTGCTGGAAGGCTGGGGCAGCTATCCCGACCACTGCGCCTATACCGAAGAAGATTTGCGCGAACTCATGACGGCTGCCGCCGCGCAGGACGCCGTGGTGGTGACAACCGCAAAAGACCACGTGCGCCTGCCGCCTGCGCTGCGCGACAAAGTACAAATTTTCGGCATTCACGTCGAATGGGAAGATGCGTCGCAGCTGGTCGCGCTGATCGACGAAGCCGTTTACCAGACGCACGGCAACCTGCTATGAGCGGCGATAGCCAGACAACGCAACAGGCGGGGCGTACGGGGCCCAAACGCGGGCCGCGTCCGCTGGATTGGAAACGGCGCTTGCGTTATGCGCTGGAAACGCCGCTGACTTATCTGGTTTACGGTATTTTTGCGGCTTTGCCGGTGGCAACGGCATCTGCTGTTGGTGGATTTGTTTTATCCCGCATCGGCCCGAACATGGGGGCATCGCGTACCGCCTATGCAAACCTGCAGTTGGCCTTCCCTGAAAAAACAGAAGCAGAGCGCAAGGATATCGTGCGCGGTATGTGGGACAATCTGGGTCGCGTGATTGCAGAATATCCGCATTTGCGGCATATGGAAGACCGTATCGAGATTGAAGGCATCGAACATTTCAATCTGGTGAAAGAAAAAGGCGGCATTTTTTTTGGCGGGCATATTGCGAACTGGGAAATTTACGGTCTGATGGCGCTCCGCCGCGGGCTGCGGATCAGTCTTTTGTACCGCAAGCCGAATAATCCGTGGGTTGATAACTTGCTGCGTCATGCCCGCGGCGGCGATAGCCTCGGCCATATCACGAAAAGTGATAAAGGTGCGCGCGAAATTTTTACCTTGCTGCGCCGCGGTGAATCCATCGGGATATTGATGGACCAGAAATTGACCGAAGGTATTCCCATGCCGTTCTTCGGGCATGATGCCCTGACCGCAACGGCGATTGCGCAGTTCGCGCTCAAATTTAATTGCCCTGTCGTGCCAGCGGTGGCACAGCGCCTGCCGGGCGCGCGGTTTCGCGTCACGTTTTTCCCGCCGCTGGATATCGCGCCGACGGGCGACCGCGATGCGGATATCCGTCGTATCCTGACCGAGGTAAATCATTACCTTGAGACATGGATTCGCGCCCGTCCCGCCGAATGGCTGTGGCTGCACAAACGGTGGCATAAAGCCGGCTAGTTATTGATTTCAATAGATAAAATGCCCCAATCCACGGTTGACATAATCGCGCGCGGTTGCTAGATTGTGGCTTCATTCCTTTTAAACCCGAAGCTTGGCGGCGGCGCGATGAGTGCTTTCAAGAAAAACCTCACTTCCCTTTCCGACGACCCGTGGATTTATGTCCGCGTCGCGGGAACGGAAAACGTGTCCAAGGAAGACGTGCAGGCTTTTCGCGCCAGCCAGATCAAAAGCCTGCGCAGCTTCGGCACCGGCCATAGCCTGATCAAGCATCAGGACGGTCAGGAGGTTCTGATCGCCTTGCCGCTGCAAACGCTGGCGGAGCGCCTCGATCAGCCGAACGGCAATAAAATCGACCTTACGGCGGAAACCATGATTGAGGGAAAAGAGGCGCTGGTCAAAAAGCTGCGTGAAGAATTCCGCCGCGCCAAAGAGCGCGAGGACGAACCCGACATCGCCGCCGTAACCATCAAGGCGTTTGTGCGTGCATCGCAAAAAAGCACCTTCGAGCCGTTCACTTTCGCAGGCGGCGACATCAAGCTGTCCGATATCAAGGAAGGCAGCAGTATCCACGGCGGCCCGACCATCAACATCTCTCTCTATGCGCCGCAGAAATCGCCCTTTGGCAGCGACGAAGTGATTATCGAAGGTAAGGTCAGCGAATTCCGCCGTCTGTGCCGCGAAGCCGTCGCGCGGGGCGAGAATTTTGTGGATATGACCGATTATTCGATGAAAAAGTTCAAAGACATGACGCCCGCCGAAGCGCGCCGCCGTCATGAACAGAAAAACCCCTGATCATGGCAGAACCCCTGTCCGGCAAATTCAAAAAGACGCTTACCCGCCATGATGCGGCGGATATGCTCATCCGCGCGCAGGTGCCGCAAGAGAGCGGCGGTTTTGTCGCGGCAAGTTTTATGCGCGAGCGGATTGATTATCTGGTCGAACTGGGGCCGGAGGTATCGGGCATCGTTCTTAAAACCGGCGCGAAAATCGCCGTCAAAATGGCATATGAGGCGCTGGAGCAGGCGGTTTTCCTGACCGACGCGCAGGAAACCCCTGTGCTGGATTTGCGCAGCATCACGGGGTCTGTGGCGGCTGATGTGCTGTTCCCGCAGATGCGGCAGGATTTTGCCGCGCAACAGTCCGCATCCCCCGAGAGGGATTTTGCCGATGTGCCGCTGCAGATTGCTTTTTTCGCGCGCCAGCCGCAGCAGCAGAATTTTAAAATGTGCGTTGTCAAGGAAGGCGATATCGACTGGAAGAGTGTCGAGGGTCATACCGACGGCAAGAACGGCGCCTATACAAAATTCAGCCTGCTTTACGGGCAGGGTCCCTTCGGCGGTAAGGAAGTGATGTTCGACATGCCGCGCCCAAAGTTTATGGAGCTGTATAATCTGGCCAAAATGAACGGCTACGAAAAACTGGATATCCGCGAATGGACACGGCGCCGCGACCCCGATAACACACCACCGCCCCCGCCAGCGCCGCCATCGTTTTAGAAACATGCAGACCGACAAAAAGCCGCCGTTTTAAATACGGCGGCTTTTGCATTTGCGTCTGAAAATATCAGGCGGCGCGGGTTTTCTTGTCCAAAAGCGGGCGCAGGAAATGTCCGGTATGGCTGCGTTTTTCGCGTGCGACCTTTTCGGGCGTGTCCTGAATAATGATCTCGCCGCCCTTGGTGCCGCCCTCCGGTCCGATATCGATCAACCAGTCGGCAGTTTTGATTACCTCGAGGTTATGTTCGATAACCACAACGGTATTGCCCTGATCGACAAGGCGGTGCAGAACTTCCAGCAATTTGCGCACGTCTTCGAAATGCAGGCCGGTGGTCGGCTCGTCAAGGATGTAGAGCGTGCGGCCGGTAGAGCGCTTGGCGAGTTCCTTGGCGAGTTTCACGCGCTGCGCTTCCCCGCCCGACAGGGTCGTGGCGCGCTGGCCGATATGGATATAGCCAAGGCCGACTTCCTTCAGCGTTTCCATTTTATCGCGGATGGAGGGAACGGCTTTGAAAAACTCCGCCCCTTCCTCGACGGTCATGTCCAGCACTTCGGCGATGGATTTGTCTTTGTATTTGATTTCCAGCGTTTCGCGGTTATAGCGCGCGCCCTTGCAGGCATCGCAGGTGACATGCACATCGGGCAGGAAGTGCATTTCGATTTTAATGACCCCATCGCCTTCGCAGGCTTCGCAGCGCCCGCCCTTGACGTTGAATGAAAAACGTCCGGGGCCGTAGCCGCGCGCCTTGGCCTCGGGCAATCCGGCGAACCAATCACGGATGGGGGTGAAGGCACCCGTATAGGTGGCGGGGTTTGAGCGCGGTGTGCGGCCGATGGGCGATTGGTCGATGTCGATGATTTTGTCGATATATTCAAGCCCGCGGATATCGTCATGCGCGCCCGGCTGCGTGCGCGCCTTCATCAGGCGCCGCGCCGCGCCCGCATAGAGCGTATCAATCACCAGCGACGATTTGCCCGAACCCGAAACGCCTGTCACGCAGGTAAAGGTGCCGACAGGAATTTTGGCATCCACGTTTTTCAGGTTGTTTTCGCGCGCGCCGATAACCTCGATATACTGGGTTTGCGTGCCTTTTTTACCCTCCACCGTTTTGCCGCTGCGGCGCAGGGCAGGTACGGCGATGGTTTTGGCGCCCGACAGATACTGCGCGGTCAGGCTTTGTTTGTTTTTCATCACGGCATCGGGCGTGCCTTCGGCAACGACCGTGCCACCATGCAGTCCTGCGCCGGGGCCCATATCAATCAGGTAGTCGGCGGTGCGGATGGCGTCTTCGTCATGCTCCACGACCAGAACCGTATTGCCAAGATCGCGTAGACGTTTCAGTGTATCGAGCAGGCGGTTGTTATCGCGCTGGTGCAGGCCGATGGACGGCTCGTCCAGTACATAAAGAACCCCCGTGAGGCCCGAGCCGATTTGCGAAGCCAGACGGATGCGCTGGCTTTCCCCGCCCGACAGTGTGCCGGACATCCGGTTGAGCGACAGATAATCAAGGCCGACGTTCATCAGGAAGCTTAAACGCTCGTTGATTTCCTTGAGAATACGCGCGGCGATTTCCATGTCTTTTTTGCCAAGCGTTTTATCAAGTCCCGCGAACCAGCTTTGCGCTTTTTCAATCGACAGCGCCGATGCTTCGCCGATGTGCTGGCCGGCGATTTTGACGGCGAGCGCTTCGGGCTTCAGGCGGAAACCGTTGCAGGCGGTGCAGATTTGTTCGGTCTTGTACTGGTCAAGGTCTTCGCGGATGTGAAAGCTTTCCGTTTCCAGATACCGGCGGTGCATATTGGGAATGACGCCTTCGAAAGTGTTGGTGCTGGTAAAATGCTTGTTGCCGTCCCAGTATTTGAAAGCGAATTTTTCCTTGCCGCCGCCATGCAGAATGACATCGCGCAGCTTTTGCGGCAGCTTGTCCCAGCGCGTATTCATGGCGACTTTGAAGTGGGCGGCGAGGCTTTCCAGCGTTTGCTCGTAATACCCCGACGACGAATTCGCCCAGGGGGCGACGGCGCCTTCGGCCAGTGTCAGCGTCGGATCGGGCACGACCATGTCGGGGTCGAAATGCATTTTGCTGCCAATGCCGTCGCAGGACGGGCACGCGCCAAAGGGGTTGTTAAAGGAAAACAGCCGCGGTTCGATTTCCTCGATCGTAAAGCCCGAAACGGGGCAGGCAAATTTGGCCGAAAAAATATGCTCTTCCTGCGTGGTGGCGTCTTCGGCAATCAGCAGTCCGTCGGCGAGTTTCAGCGCCGTTTCAATGGAATCGGCCAGACGGTTGCCGATGTCCTTTTTAACCACGATACGGTCGACCACAACGGCAAGGTCGTGTTTCAGCTGCTTGTCCAGCGTCGGCACATCGTCCAGTTCGTAGAAAATGCCGTCGATTTTGATGCGCTGGAAGCCTTTCTTTTTCAGCTCCTGCATTTCCTTGCGGTATTCGCCCTTGCGTCCGCGCACGATGGGGGCGAGGAGGTAAAGCTTCGTGCCCTCCGGCATCGCCAGTATCTGGTCGGCCATTTGCGATACGGTCTGGCTGGTGATGGGCTTGCCCGTCGCGGGGGAATAGGGCACGCCCACGCGTGCCCACAAAAGACGCATGTAGTCGTGAATTTCCGTGACGGTGCCGACGGTGGAGCGCGGGTTTTTTGATGTGGTTTTTTGTTCAATCGAAATCGCGGGCGACAGGCCTTCGATGCTGTCGACGTCGGGTTTTTGCATCAGCTCCAGAAACTGGCGGGCATAGGCGGACAGGCTTTCGACATAGCGGCGCTGGCCTTCCGCATAAATCGTATCGAAGGCGAGGGATGATTTGCCCGACCCCGACAGTCCCGTGATGACCACCAGCTGGTCGCGCGGAATATTGATGTCCACGTTTTTGAGGTTATGTTCGCGCGCGCCACGCACGCGGATGGAATCGTTGTATTTGCCGTGGAGGGCGTCGCTGAGTTTCTCGCCGCCGCTTTTGCCTGTTTTACCCGTCTTGGTCATGGTGCCCGCCGTTTTAAGACATTTATTTGGAACAAATATAGAACATATTCGCCAAAATACTATGATAAAATGGGCCGCCGCCAAAAAAAGCAAAGGGGGTGCTTAAGTGCCCCAACCTTCTGCATTTCACATAGTAGTCTTGAGCCTTATCACAGGCTGACGTTTTTCATGCTCCCGCTGTGCCGCATTGACGGTGCGGCGGAGGCCAAGCACAAACCCCGCAAAGATGCGGGTGCAACCCAAGGACAGGGACATGAAAAAAGAACAAAACGATTTCAACCGCGCCGTCGCCCTCGGCAAGGAATATGCCCGCGACGCGCTGGTCGCTACAATCGCCTTTACGGCGGATGCGCCCAAGGGGATTGTGGCTGCTTTTGCCGCCTATCTGCGTGACCACAAAATCGAACACGATGTGCTGTATACCCGTGACGATATGATTACCTTTGCCACGCTGCGCGACCCCGAGGTTGATACCAAAGGTGCCGAAAGCCGTACGCGCAAAATGGTCGCCGCGTTTTTTACCGGCAAATACGAAGGCTGCATGCATATGGAAGCCTATCATCAGGAAGGCCTTCAGGACGAAGCAGCCAATGAAAACACCATCAAACCGTTTTCCGCCGTGAAGCGTGCGGCGCGGCGTGCGGCTTAATCGCCGTTTTCTTTGCCGCTGAGCATATCTTGGATGCGGATGTGTTTTATTATTTTCAGTTCGGAACCGTCTGCGACGTAAAAAACGACCTCGTCGAGCAGGCCCCAGTTCTCACTTAAATCCGCACGGCGGTCCGGCAGGTTCGCAATGATGAGACGGCTGTTATTGTCAAAAACCGCGCCTGCGGTGGTGGAAAACTGTCCGATGACGCGTCCGTTTTGACGTTCAATGACCCACGCGGACTGGCAACCGCTGCCGCAGCCATGCATGACAACAGAATAAGCGCCGCCAAAGTTTACTGGTGCATAGAGGCCGTTCCGCAAGCGTGTGCGATATTCCCAGGCGCGCGGGTGGCTTTTCCAGTCGATGTCTTTGGCGGTTTCTGTTTCTGCGGCGGCGGGGTAGTTTTCGAAACGGGGCAGGTTGTTGAAAACAACAGGTTTGGAAAAACGCGCGCTGGAAAAAAACAGCGTGCCGTTATACGGCTCCCCGTCCGAATAGGTGTATTCAGCCAAAGCGGGCGCGGTCAGCAATAGGCAGGCTGCCAGAATAAAAGCTTTTACAGCGCGCATCGGATCACGCCGCGTTTTGTTCCTGCATCTCGGCCAGAAGTTCGCTGAAGCGGGCGATGTACTGCGCTTTGGCTTCGTTGGCGGAGAGGGGTTCGATTTTCCAGTCCTGAAGGGTCAGCGGCGGTGGGCCGAAGAATTTACGGCTTTCAAGATCGCTGAAGCCTGCGATTTGTGTCGCTTCAAGATAGGCGGAAATTTTATCCGCGCGTTTCACGAATTTTTTCAGCTGCGGGGGGATGACGGCGGGCAGGCCGAAACGGATGTGGATGGCCTGCATCAGCTTGTCTTCAAACGCGCGGTAATCGACGCCGAGTGCGTTTTTAAACGGCGAAATCATATCGCCGACGACATATTCGGACGCATCGTGCAAAAGGGCAGCCATGAGCCAGACACGGTCGGCGTCAGGTTCCAGCGTGCGGCAGATTTTCTCGACAATCACCGAATGTTGCGCCACGGAAAAGGCGTGGTCGCCGGTCGTCTGGCCGTTCCAGCGGGCGACTCTGGAAAGTCCATGGGCGATATCTTCAATCTCGATATCCATGGCGGAAGGATTAATCAGGTCAAGGCGGCGGCCGCTGAGCATTCTTTGCCATGCGCGCATATCCGTATCTCCTTCCGTCTGCCGGCTGTGCGGCGGGTGCCGTATCAGCCTGTAAATATTGTGCCTTTCGGGCGGTTTTGAAGCCGCTTGTTTCGCTCCCATGCACATGATAAACATAAGCCTATCAAGGCTTTTGCGCATTCGGGCAGATTCTCGCGGTGTGGATTTATCTTAATCCAGCCGCCGGCTTTTTCCTAGGGTAATTGTCAAAGGCAAGGTTTCAGAATTATTCGAAAGGTGCAGTCGTGGCAGGTAGCGTTAACAAGGTCATTCTCGTCGGTAATCTGGGTCGTGACCCTGAAATCCGCTCTTTCCCGAACGGCGGCCGCGTGGCCAACTTCTCTATCGCTACCTCCGAAAGCTGGAAAGACAAGGCGAGCGGCGAGCGCAAAGAGCGCACCGAATGGCACCGCATTTCCGTGACCAACGACGCGCTGGTCGGCGTGGTCGAACGCTTTCTTAAAAAAGGCTCCAAGGTTTATATCGAAGGCCAGCTGGAAACCCGCAAGTACGAAAAAGATGGCCGCGAAGTTTATACGACCGAAGTCGTGCTGCGCCCCTACCGCGGCGAGCTGACGATGCTCGACGGCCGCAGCGGCGGCGGTTCCGACTCTATGGGCGGCGGCGATGATTTCGGCGGCGGCGCGCCCTCTTCGGGCGGCGGCTCCTTCGCGTCTTCTTCCAAAAACGACATGGATGACGAAATCCCGTTCTAAATCTGTCGCGGGATAATGCCGCATGTCGGGACGTATCAAGCAGCTGGTTAAAAAAAGCCTCAATCCCTTTATCGCCGCCGGTGTCGCCGTGATGCTGTGCAGCGGTTTCTGGATGGTCGGTGCGGGTCATTGGTATGCCCTGTGGCCGACCGCTATGGCGTTTGTTTTCTCTGCCGTACTGTTCCCGCTGCTGATGATTCCGGCCGGTTTTTTTGCGGGCGCGATGATGGCGACGGAAAAGAAATATCCACTCGCCGCACGTGCATTTACGGTGCTCAGTTTCGCGTGGTTCGTGCTGCTGCTGGCGGCCTATACCACGTGGTCTTTTTCGGTGGTGCTGCCGTACATCAAAGAAGACGCGGAAATTCTTTACCCCGGTATTGCCTGGGCGATATCGGCGGCACTAACGCCGTGGGGCTTTTTCGCCACGCGCGACCGCGACAGCGTTTTTTTCACCGGGCTTGTCTACATGGCGACGGCGGTGGCGGTGGTGCTGTTCCCGCTGGCCATGCACTACGCCATCGAGCCGTATATGGTACTGCGCTTTTATGCGCTGGCGCTTGGTTGCATGGTCGCGCTGCAGGCGCTGTACGAAAAGCTGTTCATCAAACCTGAAGAAATGCCCGCGGCAGCGCAGGCGCCCGAGGCTGGCGCATCCGCGCCGGCGGATGAAAAATAATCCTGTTTATTTCGCTTTGACCGCGGCTTCGCCATCGCGCAGGCGCAGGCGTAGTTCGTCCCCGCTTTGGATGTCTTTGGCGGAGGAAACGATGTTGCCTTTGGCGTCAAAAGTCACGCTATAGCCGCGCTCCAGCACCCGCTCGAACGACAGGCTTTGCAAAAGGGCGTCGAGGTTTTGTAATTTCCGCTGACGCTCCTCCATGATTTTCCGCTCGCTGTTTTTCAGCCGCTCGCCTTGCTGCGCCAAAAGTCGCGCGCCGGCATCGATGCGCTGGCGCAGCGGCCTGTCGGATACGCGCGCGCCAAGCTCGCCCAGCACCGCGCGGCGTTTTTGCAGCCAGGCCGAAAGGCCGCTATCCAGTTTTCCGCCCAGATAATCGAGGCGTTGCATGGTGTTTTCCAGCAACCGTTTCGGATCGCCCAGTCCGCGTCCCAGTCCCGTCAGGTGCGTGCGGTAATGTTGCAACCGCCGCTGCATCGTCAGGTGCAGGCGTTTTTCATCATCCAGCACAGCGGCCAGCAGCTCCGCGCGCACGGGCACGGCTTTTTCCGCGGCGGCGGTCGGTGTGGGGGCGCGCAAATCGGCGGCGAAGTCGATAAGGGTGGTGTCGGTTTCATGGCCGACGGCGGAAATCAGCGGAATATCGCTCTCCGCCGCGGCGCGCACCACGGCTTCGTCGTTGAACGGCATCAGGTCTTCGAACGAACCGCCGCCGCGCGCGACAATCAGCACATCTGGGCGCAGGGGGGAATCCGGTGAAATCGCATTAAACCCGCGAATGGCCGCGGCAACCTGCTGCGCCGCGCCCGCGCCCTGCACCATGACCGGCCACAGCAGCACGCGGCGCGGGAAACGTTCGCTCAACCGGTGCATGATATCGCGAATGACCGCGCCCGTCGGTGATGTGACAACGCCGATGACTTCGGGCAAAAACGGAATAAGCTGTTTGCGCGCAGGGTCGAACAGGCCTTCGGCGGCGAGTTTCTTTTTGCGCTCCTCCAGCATTTTCAAAAGTGCGCCTTGCCCCGCCAGCTCCATCGTTTCGATGATAATCTGATAGTTCGAACGTCCGGGGTAGGTGGTGAGGCGCCCCGTGACCACAACTTCCATCCCCTCTTCGGGGCGGATGCCGAGACGTGCGACGGTTGCCTTCCAGCACACCGCATCCAGCACCGAGCTGTCGTCTTTCAGCGCCGTATACAGGTGGCCGGATTTGGCGATGGTGACTTTGGATATTTCACCGCGCACGCGCACGAATGAAAATTCATCCTCCACCATGCGTTTCAGTTTGTGGCTGATTTCGCTGACGCTATATTCCGGCGGCGCGTTCTTGAGCGGCGCGGCATCGTCCGGTGCGGGCGGCAGGCCGAACGGGTCGTCGCTGTCGAAAAGTCCGCTCGTGCTCATGTGCGTTTATCCTTGAAAAAATCTTTCAGCAGCTGCGCGCAGTCCTGCTCGTGGATGCCGCCATAGACTTCGGGGCGGTGGTGGCAGGTGGGCTGGCTGTAAAACGCGCCGCCATGCTCGACGCCGCCCCCCTTGGGGTCATAGGCGCCGAAATAAAGCCGGCGGATGCGGGCGAAGGAAATCGCCGCCGCGCACATCGCGCAGGGCTCCAGCGTCACATAAAGGTCGCAATCGGCCAGTCTGGGGCTGCCTTTTTGGGCGCCGCCGCCGCGCAGCACAATCATTTCGGCATGGGCGGTCGCATCGCTGTCGCGTTCGGTCAGGTTATGGGCTTCGGCAATAATCTCGCCGCTGGTGCTATCGACCAGCACGGCGCCGACGGGGATTTCGCCCTGTGCCGCGGCCTGTGCCGCCAGCGCCTGCGCGCGCATCATGTATTTGTTTTCTGCCTGCATTCCTATAAATTAGCAGAATGAACGGCGAAGAGCAAAACAGCGAAATCGAAGATACCGGCAGCAAGGGCGAGCGCATCGCCAAGCGTCTGGCGCGTGCGGGCGTATGTTCGCGCCGCGATGCGGAACGCTGGATTGCCGAGGGCCGCGTGATGCTGAACGGCAAAATCCTTGAAACCCCCGCCGTACTGGTCACTGCTGCCGATACGATTGTGGTCGATGGCCGCCGCATTGGTGATGCGCCTGCCACGCGCCTCTGGCGTTACCATAAGCCCGCGGGGCTGGTGACCAGCCACCGTGACGAGCAGGGGCGCGATACGATTTTCCAGCATTTGCCCGCCGACATGCCGCGGGTGATTTCCGTCGGGCGGCTCGATTTGAACAGCGAAGGGCTTTTGCTGCTGACCAATGACGGCGCCCTCTCGCGGCATCTGGAGCTGCCGGCCACGGGTTGGTCGCGGCAATACCGCGTGCGCGCGTTTGGACGCGTGGGCGAGGGGATGATCCGTGCGCTGGCCAAAGGCGTCACTGTCGATGGCGTGCATTACGGCCCCATCAAGGTGGAGCTGGATAAACAGCAGGGCGCCAACGTCTGGCTGCACATGACACTGCACGAAGGCAAGAACCGCGAAATCCGCCGCGTGCTGTCGCATTTCGGGGTGGAGGTGAACCGCCTTATCCGTGAATCCTACGGCCCGTTCCATCTGGGCAAGATGCCCGTCGGCGCGGTCGAGGAAGTCGAACCGCAGGTCATCGCCCATGCGGTCGGGAAATTCTTCAGCGAAAAATAACAGCTTAGTGGCCGCCAGCGGCTCGGCTTAAAGGTCGTCCGGCGCGGGCTGCGGCAGGTGGCCGGTCAGGCGATGGATGGCCATGTCATGCAGACGGCGCGCGATCATCAGCCACATCGGGCTGATCAGCAGGCTCAGCGCGATAACGGCAATCATCAGGCGGTAGCCGTCGGCGGTAATAACATGTACCGAAAGCCCCATCGCGGCGAGGATGAACGAAAACTCGCCGACCTGCCCCATGACCACGCCGCTGTGGAACGAACGCTCCCACGGCTCGCCCAGCCAATGCAGGATGAGGATGTTCGCGGCGGTTTTCAAAACCGTCACGATGGTTAGCACGATCAGCACATGCACCCAGTTTTCACGGATGAAGTTGAGGTCGATGAGCAGGCCGACCGAGAGGAAAAATACCATCAGCAGAATGGTTTGTATCGGCTCTGCCGCGTGGTGCATCACCTCGCGGATGCTGGAGTTGCCAATAATCATACCCGCGATAAACGCGCCGTAAGCAGCGGATAGCCCCGCTGCGCCCGACAGCGTCGCCCAGCTGAAGCAAAAGGCCATCGCCGCCAGCGGCACGATTTCAGGGCGCGAAATAACCCATTTGGATCCGGGCATTTCTATCTGTTCGCGGCGTGAAAGAAACCACATCACCACCAGCATCAGGCCGACGGCCATGCCAAGTTTGACCAGAATGGCGCGCCCTGCCGATTCCGCATCGCCCGTCGCGGCGAAGGCGCCAACGATCAGCATCATCGGGATGACGGCAAGGTCCTGCGCGATCAGTACGGAAATCGTCGTGCGTCCGACGGGGGTTTTCAGGTCGTCTGTCTCTTCGAGGATCTTAATCGAGACCGCCGTCGAGGACAGCGCCGTTGCAAAGCTGAACAGCAGGATTTTCTGTATCGACCAGTCGAGGAAGAAACCCAGCAGCGCGAAAATGCCAACCGCGGCGGTGACCTGCATCGCGACAGTGGCCAGCGCCGTTTTATATACGGCGCGGAAACTGCGCATGTTCAGCTCCATGCCGATGATGAACAGCAGCATGATGACGCCCAGTTCCGCGAGCAGCTTGACGGTTTCCGTGTTGGAAACAAACCCGAGCCCCGTGGGGCCAAGAACCAGACCAGCCAGAATATAACCGACAATCGCCGGCTGACGGATACGTATCAGGGCCAGCCCGCACATCAGTGCCACGGTGGTTACCATGGCGATGGCGGTCAGCTGGTCGAGATAATGTTCCATGTAGATCCTTCAGTAGCAGTAAAAAAAACAGGCGCCCGACCATCATATAGTCAGGCGCCTGTCCTTGTGTAGAAATAAATTTCCGTCTGTAACAGCCGCCGTGCGGGTTATTGCAGGTACAGATGCACTTCGCTGTTGCGCACGCTGCTGCTGTTGGCGGCGTTCAGGCGCACACGCTCCAGCGGCAAGCCCATTTGGGTCAGCGAACGCAGAACGGCTTCACCGTTCTTGCGCGCTTCGGTAGATGCCAGCGCGAGTTCGGCGGCGTTGCCCTGTGCGGGGCTGACCGCGACGAGGTCGAATTTGGCAGCCGGATATTTTTCCAGTGCTTGGCTGACGGCGGTATAGAGCGCCTGCTCATAGTTCACGTTGCTGCGGTCAAAGCGGATAATGACCAGCGGGCGGCGCGTGGCAGGGTTCTGCGCGGCGGGGGCGGAGAACGTGGTCGCTTCCTGCGTTGCGCGTTTGAACAGGCTGTTCGACAGGTTCTGACCATACAGTTCGCCGTTGGCGACAGCCAGCGATAGCGTTTGCAGGTTCAGCTTTTCCGTGCGCAGATATGCTTGGCGGCGGTTGATTTCGTCGCTGGTCGATGTCAGCAGGCGGTTGAGCGTGACGATGGTCTGGTTCACTTCGTCTTCAAGCGCGCGCAGCTTGACGTGGTCTTCTTTCACCGCGCCCGACAGGCCATAGGCCGCGCGGACGTTTTCCTGCAGATACGATGCCTTGGACGCTTCGTTGGCAAGGTCATTGGCAAGACCGTTCAGGTGTGCGGCGTTTTGCGACAGAGCTTCCAGACGTTCCTGCGCGGTGTTCCAGCGTTCGACCAGAATCGGGTTGCCGGGGGTGGAACCTGCCTGCAGTTCGGTATTGATGGTTGCGACCTGCTCGTAGTATTGCGCCGCCGCAGCGTCGCTTTTTACTTGCAGGGTTTTGAGACGCTCGCCATAGCCGTTCGTGTTACGCGCCAAATTGTCCAGATCGCGGCGCAGTTCGCCGACTTTGCGCGTGACCAGCGTTTCGATGTTCTGCGAGCTGTAGCCGCGCAGTGCGGAGGATTCTTGTCCTGCCAACACCGTATCGCGTGAGCCGCGGCGGTAGATGACTTCCGGCGGCGGTTCGTTGCTGACAACAAGACCGGGCATGCGATTGCCGGACGAGGTCTGGGTGCTGCTGTGGCCATCGGCGTGGCAGGCGCTCAGCATCATCGCAAGCGCGCAGGCGGGAAGAAGGGTGCGGAATGTCACGGTCGGCAAGGTTGTCACCTCGTTTTAAAAATGGGGCGTATCCGGAAGGCCGGAGGGGCGCGGGATTACTGTCCTTTTTAAACCAGATTCTTGAATCTATTCAATATTGAATCCGCAGAATGGGGCTGATGTCTGCTTTTTTAGTCAAACAGTGCCGATTGGACACGCTCCGGCAGCTCTTTGCGGTTAACATAATGAAAAAGCCCAAAAATCCTGCCTGCCTCTCCTGCGGCGGGCGGGGGTGAACGGGCCGCCTGTCCGACCGCGGTGGACGCGATCGGCAAGAATCCTTCAAAAGACACTTGCCCTTCGCGGCAGAATCTTATAGAAACCAGAAACCGGCGTGAGCGGCTCTGCCCCGCGCCGCTCCAAATGCGGTTTACCGCAGGCATGCGCCCGTAGCTCAACTGGATAGAGCATCTGACTACGGATCAGAAGGTTAGGAGTTCGAATCTCTTCGGGCGCGCCATTTTTCCACTGAAATAATAAACAAATTTCTTTGTCTTTGGCGTGTTCCTGTGTCGCCTTATAGGCGTTGACTTTGCCTTTGGCGGAAACGTATCAGTATCGAAGCGGCTCGATATAATATTTATACTTCATCCCTGCGGCCGGGCGGGTATCAAGAGGACATCATGAAAATCAATATTATTGGCCGTGGCGTATTCGGCGCGTTCCTTATGACCGAGCTGGCGCCCTATGCGGAAATCAGCGAAGACGCCGATACCGTTTTGCTGGCTGTGCCGGTGTCTGCCGTGCCGGTTGTTGCGGCGGCGCATGCGGGCAAGCATCTGGTCAATCTGTGTTCCGTTCAGGCGCAGCCGAATGAAGATTGCCTACGCTACAGCCCCCGCGTGACGGGCATTCACCCGATGTTCGGTCCGCAAAGCCCGCGCACCAACCGCACCTGCATTGTTACGCAGCGTTGCGAAGAGACGGCAGCCGTTTGCGGATTGTTCGAAAAAATCGGCGCAGAAATCGTCACACATAAAGGAGAGGCCCTGATTACCGGCGCGCTGCACGACGACATGATGCGTAAAACCCATTTGCCGGTATTGATGTTCGGCGAGCTGGCGGCGCTGATTGTGGAGCAGGCGGCTGACGTCCCCGACAACTGCCTGCCGACATCCTTCAAGCGGCTGAAGGCACTGGCGGAGCAGATGAAAGATATGTCGCCGGGTACCGTCGAGAGTATCCGCAGCAACCTGCAAAAGAACCCGCAGAATTTTAACTAATCCCATAATTTTCATATTTTCGGTCATAATAAAGGGGTGCGCGAACGGTCACCGCTGGCGGTGGCGGAACATTTTGGCGGGGTGGACATATAAATCATTTAAAATCAGATACATAACATTTAAAAAGGTGAATTAGATTACATTTTATTCAAATTTTTGGTAAACTAATAAAATAGGCTTCAAAACTGCGCTTGCGCGGGTGAGTCGGGTATAAGCTCCCGTGCTGTTTATGTGGGTCGGTCCAATGACAAAAAACAATCTTCTGTCTTTTGCGGTGGTGTTGTTCATCGGGCTCGGGCTCGGGTTCACCGCCAATTTTGCGCATGCGCAAAGCAATCCCGGCTGCCCGCCGGAAGCCGAACAGGCCGCTGAAAACCACGCCGAAGCCAAGCGTATTGAAGGCAACGCGCATACAAAGCAGAACACGCCCCAGAATGATAACGCGCCCGGTATGACGTGTTTTGACCATGCCATGGCTTTGACTGCGCGCCTCGGCGGGATTTTTTCCGACGTTACCCCCACGAACGTGCCTGCCGCGGTTGAATCCGTTTTCGGCACCAGCTCTTTCCCTGATTTCGGCGCCAGCACCAAACTGATCAAAGGTCTTGATGCTGTTGTCACGCCGACAGTTCAGGAACATGCCAACAACTTTACAGACTCCCTTTCGCAGGCGCTGGGTGCGACTGTCATGGGCTACGTCAACGCGTTTGTAAATGATACTATCCAGCCGATCCTCGACAGTATCGCAGGGCCGCTGGCCACGCTCAACGGGTATGTCGCCGACCTTAACAGCTACTACAGTATCCTGAACACGGCATTGACGCTGCTGGGGGTTTCAACGCCGGCGGTTATTCAGGCTGCGGTAACCGCGATCAATTCGGCCTGGCAGACCATCAACAACTTCATCAGCTCCGCCGTATCCGCGATCACCAACGCCATCAACAGCATCGTCCAGTCGATTACCGATGCTATCAGCAGCGCTATAACCAGTCTGGTCTCCGCCGCAACGCCGGAGGGCGAATGCTCGCGCATCTCCCAGCTTTGGGGTAACGATTTTCCCGAGGATTTCCGCAGCCTGATCGGCAGCGCCGTCGAGCGCGGCACGCCCTATTTCTCGATGTTCGAAATGCTCAGTGGTACCATCCCCTATACCTTCGGAGAGCCGGGTCCGCGCCTGTTGACCGAGATTTTCTCCGAGGCGAACTCGACAATCATTCAGGATGCGCTGGATGACTTGACCACTGGCGTGCTTTCCGGCCCCGGGGCCATGCCCAGCTGGCCGGCGGTGCCGACCATAGACCCTATGGCCACCATGCAGGATTTGATCGGTCAGATGTAATCCGCAGTTCTTTACCAAAAGAATTTTGCCAAAAACGCCGCCTTTGTCTGGGCGGCGTTTTTGCATGGAAATCCTCTTTTGCTGCGCTGCGGGCAGGGGTTTTTTACTGCGGATGCAGGGACTGCATGCTAGATTTTTGAATAGTTTTATTCAGGCGTATTATCCAGGGAGCCCTTGCCATGACTGCGACTGCTGCTTTTTCCGTCCCGACCACAGCCGTGGAATTTCACAAAGAACTTGAGGCACTGCGCGCCCGTTTCCGCGCCATGGAGCCGGAGCTGGAGCTGACCGTGCGCGACCCCGCCGAAGGCGTCGAGGGATATGTCGTTGTCTGGAATACGGGCATCAGCAATGGCGGCCCGCTGCACGCCTGCGGCAAGGGCGGTACGCGCGTGCTGAAAACCCTGACGCTGGATGACGTCAAGCGGCTGGCCCGCGCGATGGCCGAAAAAAATGCGGCGGCGGGCCTGCCGCTGGGCGGTGCGAAATCCGGCCTGAAAATCGACAGCGCTGACCCCGCCTATGAACGGAAATACAAAAGATTTGTCGAACTGTGCCGCCCCGTGCTGCATGAAAATGGCGGCGTCTTCGGCGGCTTTGGCTATGACGTCGGCTGCATCCCGCCCAAAAACGCGATATGGGCCTGCGAACAGCTGGGCAGCCGCCGCAGCTTCACCGGCAAACCGGTCGATATGGGCGGCACCGATTACGATAAGGAAGGCATCGCGGGGCTAGGCGTTGCCGTTGCGGCGCGCACGCTGATTGCCGAGAATGGCGGCGCCGCTGCGGGCAAAACTTTTTCCGTGCAGGGCACAGGGGCGATGGGCGCGGCGGTTATCCGCTATTTCAGCGAATTCGGCGGCAAGCTCGCCTGCGTGTCTGACCCGAAATTCGGCGGCACGTGGTTGCTGCGTGCGGCGCCATCGACCGCGCTGATAGATGCCCTGTCGCATCAAAAGCGTGAAGAGGCGCAGAAGCTGCTGGAGGCGGAGGCCGATAAAATATCCGCTGCCAGTGACGATGCGCTTTACGCCGCCGTCGATGTTGTTTTCCCCTGCGCGATGGAAGACGTGCTGCGCAAAGATAACGCCGATAAGGTCAAAGCCGCTTTTGTTGCCGAGGGGGCGAACAACCCGACGACGGATGAGGCGCATGAAATTCTTTTCAAAAAAAGGTGTCAAGCTTGTTCCCGATGTCATCGCCAATTCTGGCGGTATCATCGCAGCCTTCGTTGAAATGACGTCGCAAATCAGCGCAGAAGAGAACGCGAAAACCCGCGCCAATGTCGCGGCTGCCAAAAATATGACGATGGCAAAGGTCGAAGAAAATGCCCGCCGGCTCGCGCGCCTTGTCAATTCGCTCGGCGTGCGCCCTGATCTTGCGGGGGATTACATGGCCTATTGCAATATTTTCTACGGCCTCGACGCTCTGCAGGAGAAAGCGGCCTAATCGCCGCTCGAGCCCGCGCAAGAAAAACCCGCCGCAAGGGAAGGCGTCCTTGCGGCGGGCTGCTCTTCTTCGGGGGAAGAAATGTTTAGGGCCAAGACTCATTAAATCCACTATATGAGAGCGGCGACGAGGCAGACAGA